>NZ_CP118396.1:2462500-2597500 GCF_028872215.1 Caloramator sp. Dgby_cultured_2 | reverse complement strand
GGGCGAACAGCCCAACCCTTGGGACCTACTTCAGCCCCAGGATGCGACGAGCCGACATCGAGGTGCCAAACCTCCCCGTCGATGTGGACTCTTGGGGAGATCAGCCTGTTATCCCCGAGGTAGCTTTTATCCGTTGAGCGATGGCCCTTCCACTCGGTACCACCGGATCACTAAGCCCGACTTTCGTCACTGCTCGACTTGTCAGTCTCACAGTTAGGCTCCCTTCTGCCTTTGCACTCTACGCGCGATTTCCAACCGCACTGAGGGAACCTTTGGGCGCCTCCGTTACTCTTTAGGAGGCGACCGCCCCAGTCAAACTGCCCGCCTAACAATGTCCCGTGACCAGATTCATGGCCTCCGGTTAGAGCTTCAGTATCATCAGGGTGGTATCCCAACGTCGGCTCCATAGCGCCTAGCGACGCTACTTCTCTGCCTCCCACCTATCCTGTACAGACAATACCGAAACTCAATGCTAAGCTGCAGTAAAGCTCTACGGGGTCTTTCCGTCCAATCGCGGGTAACAAGCATCTTCACTTGTACTACAATTTCGCCGGGTCCCTTGTTGAGACAGCGCCCAGGTCGTTACGCCATTCGTGCGGGTCGGAACTTACCCGACAAGGAATTTCGCTACCTTAGGACCGTTATAGTTACGGCCGCCGTTTACTGGGGCTTCGGTTCAAAGCTTCGCTTGCGCTAACCTTTCCCCTTAACCTTCCAGCACCGGGCAGGCGTCAGCCCCTATACATCGTCTTTCGACTTAGCAGAGACCTGTGTTTTTGCTAAACAGTCGCCTGGGCCTATTCTCTGCGGCCTACCTTGCGGTAGGCACCCCTTCTCCCGAAGTTACGGGGTCAATTTGCCGAGTTCCTTAACAAGGGTTCTCCCGCTCGCCTTAGGATTCTCTCCTCACCTACCTGTGTCGGTTTGCGGTACGGGCACCAGCATCCTCGATAGAGGCTTTTCTCGGCAGTGTGAAATCAGCTGCTTCGTCTTACGACTCCCCATCAACACTCAGCTTATCCTCCCGGATTTGCCTGGGAGGCACGCCTTGTGCCTTAGACACACATATCCATCAGTGTGCTCAGCCTATCCTCCTGCGTCACCCCATCTCTCAAACGGCTACTGGTGGTATCGGAATATCAACCGATTGTCCATCACCTACGCCTTTCGGCCTCGGCTTAGGTCCCGACTAACCCTCAGCGGACGAGCCTTCCTGAGGAAACCTTAGGTTTTCGGCGAATAGGATTCTCACCTATTTCTCGCTACTTATGCCAGCATTCTCACTTCTTAGCAGTCCACCAGTCCTTCCGGTCTGACTTCTACCCGCTAAGAAAGCTCCCCTACCACCCGTTAGGGTCCATAGCTTCGGTGGTATGTTTGAGCCCCGGACATCTTCGGCGCAGGACCTCTCGACCAGTGAGCTATTACGCACTCTTTAAATGAATGGCTGCTTCTAAGCCAACATCCTGGTTGTCTTGGAAATCCCACATCCTTTTCCACTTAACATACACTTTGGGACCTTAGCTGATGGTCTGGGCTGTTTCCCTTTTGACCACGGATCTTATCACTCGTAGTCTGACTCCCGGGCATCAAGATCATGGCATTCGGAGTTTGATAAGGTTCGGTAACCTAGACGGCCCCTAGCCCATTCAGTGCTCTACCTCCACGTCTCTAACCCGAGGCTAGCCCTAAAGCTATTTCGGGGAGAACCAGCTATCTCCGAGTTCGATTGGAATTTCTCCGCTATCCACAGCTCATCCCATGGTTTTTCAACACCAACGTGGTTCGGGCCTCCAGTGAGTTTTACCTCACCTTCACCCTGTCCATGGATAGGTCACCCGGTTTCGGGTCTACGGCATGCAACTTTTCGCCCTTTTCAGACTCGGTTTCCCTACGGCTTCACACCTTAAGTGCTTAACCTCGCTACATACCGTAACTCGCTGGCTCGTTCTACAAAAGCACGCCGTCAGGCCTTAACGCCCTCCGACTGCTTGTAGGCACACGGTTTCAGGTTCTATTTCACTCCCCTCCCGGGGTTCTTTTCACCTTTCCCTCACGGTACTATACGCTATCGGTCACCAGGTAGTATTTAGCCTTGGGAGGTGGTCCTCCCTGCTTCCCACAGGGTTTCACGTGTCCCGTGGTACTCTGGATCAGGTCTAGCTTAAATTCTCTTTCGCCTACAGGGCTATTACCTTCTGTGGCCGGCCTTTCCAGGCCTCTTCGACTAGAGATTTTAAACCGTTATGACCTGTCCGCAACCCCAGAGTTTCCTCTGGTTTGGGCTCTTCCCTTTCGCTCGCCGCTACTTAGGGAATCGATTATTCTTTCTCTTCCTCCGGGTACTTAGATGTTTCAGTTCCCCGGGTGTGCCCTCCTTAACCTATGGATTCAGTTAAGGATACCTAGTGTTTACTAGGTGGGTTCCCCCATTCGGACATCTGCGGATCACAGCCTGTTTGCGGCTACCCGCAGCTTTTCGCAGCTTACCACGTCCTTCTTCGGCTCCTGGTGCCAAGGCATCCACCATGCGCCCTTTGTAGCTTGATCTTACAAAGAACTTGTTACCTTTGGCTGTGCAGTTTTCAAAGAACTTAGAACCTTACGGTCCCTGAAGACTAAACAGCGAGAGCTATTTCCTCTTAGAAAGGAGGTGATCCAGCCGCAGGTTCTCCTACGGCTACCTTGTTACGACTTCACCCCAATCACCAGCCCCACCTTCGACAGCTGCCTCCCTTGCGGGTTAGCCCACTGGCTTCGGGTGTTGCCGGCTCTCATGGTGTGACGGGCGGTGTGTACAAGGCCCGGGAACGTATTCACCGCGGCATGTTGATCCGCGATTACTAGCAACTCCGGCTTCATGCAGGCGAGTTGCAGCCTACAATCCGAACTGGGACCGGTTTTTGAGATTAGCTCCCCTCGCGGGTTTGCAACTCATTGTACCGGCCATTGTAGCACGTGTGTAGCCCAGAGCATAAGGGGCATGATGATTTGACGTCATCCCCACCTTCCTCCTGGTTAACCCAGGCAGTCCCTCTAGAGTGCCCAACCGAATTGCTGGCAACTAAAGGCAAGGGTTGCGCTCGTTGCGGGACTTAACCCAACATCTCACGACACGAGCTGACGACAACCATGCACCACCTGTCTCACCGTTCCCCGAAGGGCACCCCCGTGTTTCCACAGGGTTCGGTGGATGTCAAGCCCTGGTAAGGTTCTTCGCGTTGCTTCGAATTAAACCACATGCTCCGCTGCTTGTGCGGGCCCCCGTCAATTCCTTTGAGTTTTAATCTTGCGACCGTACTCCCCAGGCGGGGTACTTAATGCGTTAGCTGCGGCACAGAGGGCTTCGCCTCCTACACCTAGTACCCATCGTTTACAGCGTGGACTACCAGGGTATCTAATCCTGTTTGCTCCCCACGCTTTCGTGCCTCAGCGTCAGTTACAGTCCAGAAAGCCGCCTTCGCCACTGGTGTTCCTCCCAATCTCTACGCATTTCACCGCTACACTGGGAATTCCGCTTTCCTCTCCTGCACTCTAGCTCTCCAGTTTGAAGTGCAGTTCCTGGGTTGAGCCCAGGGATTTCACACCTCACTTAAAGAGCCGCCTACGCACCCTTTACGCCCAGTAATTCCGGACAACGCTTGCCACCTACGTATTACCGCGGCTGCTGGCACGTAGTTAGCCGTGGCTTCCTCCTCCCTTACCGTCATTATCGTCAGGGAAGACAGAGCTTTACAACCCGAAGGCCTTCATCGCTCACGCGGCGTCGCTGCGTCAGGGTTTCCCCATTGCGCAATATTCCCCACTGCTGCCTCCCGTAGGAGTCTGGGCCGTGTCTCAGTCCCAGTGTGGCCGACCACCCTCTCAGGCCGGCTACCCATCGTCGCCTTGGTGAGCCGTTACCTCACCAACTAGCTAATGGGCCGCGGGCCCATCCTCGAGGCGGAATTCATCCTTTGGCTTATGACGCCATGCGATGCATCTTAGCGTTATGCGGTATTAGCAGGCCTTTCGACCTGTTATCCCCCTCTCAAGGGCAGGTTACCCACGTGTTACTCACCCGTCCGCCGCTGAGGTACCATGAAGCTAGCTCCTATCCCCTCCGCTCGACTTGCATGTGTTAGGCACGCCGCCAGCGTTCGTCCTGAGCCAGGATCAAACTCTTATGTTTAAATCCTTAGCTTCCTTAAAAATTACTGCTGGTCGCTTCGCCACTGTTCAGTTTTCAAAGGTCAAACGACATTTTATATTATAACAACCTCTCAATATAATGTCAAGAGGTTTTTGCTTATCATCAACGACATTGTGTATATTACCATGCTTTAATTGCTTTGTCAATGGAATTTTTGTCCTGAAACCTTAAACAAAAATAAAATGGCTCCACGGAGAGGACTCGAACCTCCAACCCTCCGGTTAACAGCCGGATGCTCCACCATTGAGCTACCGTGGAACGCTTACACAAAATATTATAGCAGATTTTTTTCTGTTTGCAATACCTTTTTATAAAAAATTATCCTTTATCCCTATAAATATAATCTAGAATATCCCCATATTTCACTTGCTTTTCAAAGTCTCGGCCCTTTATTGACAAGCTATAAACATGATGTTTAAGGTTAGACTAGCACGCACATTAAAATTCAATCCCTTATAGGTAGGCTATAAACTCTAAATCTTTTAAAGTCTTGACTTCAGCTTCTATAGTTTCAATCCCTTATAGGTAGGCTATAAACTTAGATGAGTTACTAAATTTCCCTTTTGTTTTGTATGGTTTCAATCCCTTATAGGTAGGCTATAAACACCGAGTCGGCTCGTCGAAAGCTAACCGAGTCGGTTCGTGTTTCAATCCCTTATAGGTAGGCTATAAACATAAATTTTAACAAAATTATAAATATTATTGAAAATGTGTTTCAATCCCTTATAGGTAGGCTATAAACTCACAAGTGAAACTACTTCAGCTGGGGTGGCAGGGTCACTGTTTCAATCCCTTATAGGTAGGCTATAAACAAAATCCTAAATTCTGTTGTTGAAGCCTTGAGAAAATCGTTTCAATCCCTTATAGGTAGGCTATAAACTTTTTTGGATAAAGTTAGTAATGAGCCTGATAAATGTTTCAATCCCTTATAGGTAGGCTATAAACAAAGATTGGGGATAGAATTATAAAATTTGATTATCCTGGTTTCAATCCCTTATAGGTAGGCTATAAACTTAAATCCTATTGAAACTTTATATTATGTAAATGAGTTTCAATCCCTTATAGGTAGGCTATAAACGGTATTGTGTTACACGAAACAATGGAGCATTTTGGAAGTTTCAATCCCTTATAGGTAGGCTATAAACATTGATAGGAATTTATACCTTCAATGTAGGGAAATTTGTTTCAATCCCTTATAGGTAGGCTATAAACGCAGTATGCTTATTGAAGAAGAAATTGATTTTTCAATTAGTTTCAATCCCTTATAGGTAGGCTATAAACTCATTAAATTATCTTCCCATTTTCTAAGCCTTTCAAAGTTTCAATCCCTTATAGGTAGGCTATAAACGCATTGGTATATTGGACAAGCTTGAGTCAGAAGGGCGTTTCAATCCCTTATAGGTAGGCTATAAACTCAACCAGGACTTACTATTAGCATGATGACTTACAAGTTTCAATCCCTTATAGGTAGGCTATAAACATAAATTTCCCATTCGTTTTGTATGAAAAAGAATAGAGTTTCAATCCCTTATAGGTAGGCTATAAACTAAAGGCGCGCACCTGTAAGCCTTTCGGTGTCCTGGTTTCAATCCCTTATAGGTAGGCTATAAACTATATTTTTCTTTATCACTTTCACTTGCAAATACCCGTTTCAATCCCTTATAGGTAGGCTATAAACTGGCGATTCCGAAAAGGAAATCGCTAAAAAAGAAAAGAATGTTTCAATCCCTTATAGGTAGGCTATAAACGAAAATGAGGAAAAAGATAATGGATGGTCAAAAAGTGTTTCAATCCCTTATAGGTAGGCTATAAACTATATAATTAAAAAATTTCTGTCAATACTTTTTTGTTTCAATCCCTTATAGGTAGGCTATAAACCCGTTCAATACTTATTATAACTGGGTTTGAAGATTTTGTCAATTGTGAATATTTTGTTAACAAAATCTTTAAACCCTTGATAAATCTCATTTTCTTTTGTCGTCGATCCCCGGCACTTTTTGCAGGATTGGAGGTCGACGACAAATTAAAAGAATGTAAAAAGGCAGGATAACTCCTGCCTTTTATGTTAAATTTATTTACTTTGTCGGTTTCATTGTTGGGAAGAGGATTACGTCTCTAATTGAATATGAGTCAGTTAAGAACATAATAAGTCTATCCACTCCTATACCTAATCCCCTGTTGGAGGCATACCTATTTCAAGGGCATTTATAAAGTCTTCGTCCATCATATAAGCTTCATCGTCTCCAAGTTCCCTTTCTTTTAATTGTTGTAGGAATCTTTCCTTTTGATCGATTGGGTCGTTTAATTCTGAATAAGCGTTTGCTATTTCTCTACCATATACATATGCTTCAAATCTTTCTGTAAACATAGGATCGTCAGGTTTTTTCTTTGTAAGCGGTGAAACTTCAACTGGATAATCTAAAATAAATGTAGGCTGAATTAGGTGCTTTTCTGCATATGTTTCAAATACTGCAACTAATATATCGCCCTTAGTGCAATCCTTTAATTCCTTCTTAAGTTCATCTAGAACATTTAACTTCTTTGCAATTTCCCTTGCTTCTTCATCTGTTTTTATTTCATCGAAATCCACATTGGCATACTTCTTTACCGCTTCCTTCATTGTAAGCCTATTCCATGGTGGAGCAAAATCAATTTCTGTTCCTTGGTAGTTTACTTTAGTTGTTCCTAAAACTTCTTGACAAACAAATGCCACAAGGTTTTCTGTAAGCTCCATCATGTCATTATAATCGGCATAGGCTTCGTAAATTTCTATCATATTAAATTCAGGATTATGTCTTATATCTATTCCTTCATTTCTAAAGTTTTTACCCATTTCATAAACTTTTTCAAATCCACCAACGATAAGTCTTTTTAAGTAAAGCTCTGTAGCAATTCTAAGATATAGGTCAATATCAAGGGCGTTGCTATGAGTTATAAATGGTCTTGCTGCAGCACCACTTGCAATTGGTGATAATACTGGTGTTTCAACTTCGATAAAGTCCCTATCATCAAGGAATTTTCTTATAGCTCTAATAATTTGAGTTCTCTTAAAGAAAGTATCTCTTACATCTTGATTCATTATAAGATCAACATATCTTTGTCTGTATCTTAAATCCGGGTCCTTAAGCCCATGCCATTTTTCAGGAAGTGGTCTTAAGGATTTTGTTAGCAATATATAGTCCTTAACATGGATCGAAATTTCTCCAGTTTTAGTTTTAAATACTGTTCCTTCAACTCCTATGATGTCACCAATATCCAAAGTTTTGAATGCCTTTAATTTTTCTTCTCCTATGTCATCAATTTTTACATAAAGCTGAAGCTTACCATACCTGTCATGAATGTCAGCAAAACCAGCTTTACGTGTATTCTCTTTGTCATCAATCTTCCTGCAACTTTAACATCCTTACCTTCAAGTTCTTCATAGTTGTCTTTTACTTGCTTTGATGTATGAGTTCTATCATATTTTGTTATAAGGAATGGATCCTGACCCTTAGCTCTTAAATCCTCTAGCTTAGCAAGTCTTTGCTTCATTAACTCATTATACTCAGCCTCAAGATTTTGAAGTTCCTGTTGATTAAGTTCCTCATTAGTATTCGCCATAGCTCACCCTCCATTAATGCCTTTTTATTTCTAATATCTCAAAAGATTCAACTCCATCTGGAACTTGAATCTCTACTTTGTCACCAACTTTTTTGCCTAAAAGTCCCCTTCCTATTGGTGCTTCATTAGAAATCTTCATTTTAGCTGGATCTGCCTCTGCTGAACCAACTATTGTAAATTCAAGCTCATCTCCATACTTCAAGTCCTTAACCTTAACTGTTGAACCAATTGAAACAACTTCAGTATTTATTTCGTCCTCATCGATTATCTTTGCATTCTTTAACATGTTTTCCAAAGTTGCAATTCTACCTTCAACAAACGCCTGTTCATTCTTTGCTTCATCATATTCTGAATTTTCGCTTAAGTCTCCAAAGGAAATAGCTGTCTTAATTTTTGTGAAACTTCCTTTCTTTTAACGGTTTTTAGATATTCAAGTTCTTCCTCTATCTTTTTAACTCCTTCGTATGTTAAAATCACTTGTTTGTTATCGCCCATAAATACTCTCCCCTCTTTTTGCTTAGGATTTATAGATATTATATGCACATTAATTTATGTAATTCCCCTAATTTTTAAATAACTTAGGAGAAGGCTTAAATAAACTAATAACAAGCACTATAAAGACATCTTTATAGTGCTTGTTAATATTCGTTATATGGTATTATAAATCACACTAATTGTTATGTCAACATATTTTGTAATTATATTTCCATTATTAAATTATTCTGTAATTTAAATTTTGAAATTTTAAATCCTTCTTCTTCAGCGTTTTTCCATATCCTTTCATAGCCCTTCATTTCTAAAAACCCTGCGCTAAAATACTATCGTAAAAGTCCTTCTCATCCAATGTTATATCAACATCATCAAAGCATAATCCATTGTGACAAATTGTTTTATTTAATAAAAGTGTTGGCTTTTTCGGGTCTATCAAAATTTCATACCTCTTATCCGTTATTATCATAGCCTGGCATAAATTAGCTGCCTTTATAGGATCTTCTATTACAGCTACTGATATTCCATAATTTTTTAATGCAAATTCCATATCTTTAATTAAGTTTTCCCTTTTATCTGCAAGCAAAATTATTCGCCGTGCAAAGTTTAATAAATATCTAAAACAAATTTTTCCTAAACTTTTTTCTGCATCAGCAATTAGGACTTCGTTCAGTCTTAAATCGCATCCATGTTTTATCGTAAAAATATCTAAAGCTCTAATCAGGCATGAAATTATAAAATTTAAGTCAATGTTGATCCCTAAATCCTTTGAAAGCACTATGCTTTCTTTACCAAACCTTTTTATTGCTATGTTTAATTTAATATTTTCTAACCCATCAGGTATTTTTACAATTTCCGCTTTAACATCTTTTAATTTATATTCCCTTTCTTTATACGGAAGCAATAACTTATTTATACCAATAATCTTGCTAAAATAAGGATGAACAATATTAATTTCTTCTAAAGATGCCTTATTTAATACCAAAATTTTGTTCAAATATTGCCTCCTAAAATTGTTTTATTAAATTATATTAGC
Source organism: Caloramator sp. Dgby_cultured_2 (assembly GCF_028872215.1). Taxonomy (NCBI): domain Bacteria; kingdom Bacillati; phylum Bacillota; class Clostridia; order Eubacteriales; family Clostridiaceae; genus Caloramator; species Caloramator sp. Dgby_cultured_2. The sequence continues at coordinate 2,588,183 of NZ_CP118396.1, read as the reverse complement.
CTTAGCATCTACAAATTCATCGTTTAAATAAACTACTCTTGGTTTGAAGTTAAGTTTTTCAAGTAAAATTTCATAGTCCTTTGGTGTTATATCATCAATGTTCTTTTGCATTATTGAAACCAATACTGCCTCCATGACATTAGTTCCAAAGGATCTTCCATTAAATTCTGGTGTTGTCGTTACAAGCATTTTAGCACCTAAATTTTTCAATTCTTCAATATCATCCTTTGTTACTGTGTTTGTAATAATTATTTTTCCTTCTAAATTATCAGGCATATATCTTTTTATAAAAAGGTAATCCCCAGCTATTATATCAGCCTCATTGAAATATTTTTCATGTTTTGGTGTTCTTTCTTCTTGACTTTTACCTGTAGGATAAAGTTTTTCAAAGGGCATCCTTGTAGCAATAGGTAAAATAACCTTTGCAAGGGCTTGAAATACTTTAACTGATTTTAAAGGTATAGGAATATCAAGGGAAAACATCAAATCCCCAATAATTAGCTCTGCCCCTAATTCATAAAAAGCCTCTAACATTCCGAATCTATCTGTTGCACTAACCATTAAGACCGATTTGTCTTTAATTTTAAATATATTTTTATCTATGTATTTTATTACATTTCTTTCAAGTGTATTTTTAAGACCTGAACCATCCACAATTGGTGTTTTCTTGGCTGCCTCTTTAATAACAATGGCATCCTTTATCTCATATCTTTTTCCTGCAGCATATAAGTATAAATCAATGCCACCCATTCCAAAGGCATCGACTTTACCATCCATTTCCCTTATAAGCTCTAAAACCCTGTTAAAATCACCATCTGTTCCTATTCTCTCTATTATAAAATTTTCACCTAAAAGCTCAGTTTCAACCCTATGATTTCTCTTAGAAGATCCTAAACTTACAGAAACAATATGCTTCATTTTAATCCTCCTACTCTTTTATACTTTCAACAATTTTTAAAACACTATTAACATCCACATATACATCTTCTTTTAAGGGCGACTTGCCTATATCAATCGTATAAACATGGCAATCTAATAAGGCTGATAAAAGCTTTGATCTTGCATTTGAGGCTAAAATAATACAATGCTGATATTTCCTTACTTTAGAAATAATATCAAAAAGCCCATTAACAAGTTCAAGCCCACTTTGATCCTTTACAAATCTTTGCCTTTCTTCTTCTGTAAGTAAGAAAATAAAATCAACTCCTGTTTTTTTAAGTTCCCTTTCAAGCTCCTCTTTATTTGCAACAGGAAATCCTACAACTGCAATTTTACCTCCCTTTCTCACCTCTCCTATACTCTCTAGCCTTGATATAAACGTCCTATCTATATTAAGTATCTTTGCAACTTCCTGTTGTGAATACCCTTTGCACCTTAATTCTAATATTTCATCAATTGTTGAATTAATTTTTGATATACTTATCACCTTATCTCCTATCCTTACATAGTCCATAAAATCCCTCCCGTGCACATGATGTGCTCAATTACATTTTATACCTTTTTGCAATTTTTACAATAAAAAAGATACTACAAAATGTAGTATCTAAATCAGAGTTTTTATATTCAATCAAAACTTCTTCAATTTTTTCTCTTTGGTCAAGCCTATTTACCATATCTTTAACATAAGTGGAATTTTTAAGCCCCTTTAAATACCAGGCAATATGTTTTCTCATCTCGATTATTCCCTGTCTTCCTTTAAATTCCTCAGCCATTTTAAGATGTCTTAATATAATATCAAACTTTTCCTCAATTGAAATGTCGGGAATTTTTGTCCAGTTTCGAAATAGTATATTATCCTTTTAAATATCCAAGGGGTTCCTAAAGCTCCTCTTCCTATAAGGATGGCATCGCATCCAGTCTCATCAAACATTTTTTTGCACTATCCTCATCCACAACGTCTCCATTTCCTATAACTGGAATTTTAACTGCTTCCTTGACCCTTCTTATTATATCCCAGTCAGCATGTCCTGAATACATCTGCTCCCTTGTTCTGCCGTGAACTGCAATAAAAGATGCCCCTGCTGCCTCCACCATTTTAGCAAATTCAATGGCATTTACTGAATTCTCATCCCATCCCTTTCTAAACTTGACAGAGACAGGTTTTTAGATTTTGAAACAACTTTTTTAACAATCCTTTCGGCCAGTTCAGGATTTTTCATTAGGGCACTTCCTTCACCATTTTTAACTATTTTAGGTGCAGGACACCCCATGTTTATATCAATAGAAACTACCTTTTCATTCTCGCTTATTTGCTCTGCCATATCAGCCATAATATCAGGATCGCTTCCAAAAATTTGGACAATAACCGGGGCTTCCTTATCATCTATATCTAAAAGTAAATTGGTTTTTGCTGCCATAATACAATCCTTTAGAACTTACCATTTCGGTATAAACTAATCCACAACCATATTCTCTGCATAAAATTCTAAAGGCCTTATCCGTTACTCCAGCCATTGGTGCCAAAAATACATTGTTAGGTGTTATGTAATTTCCTATTTTCATCATCATCACCTATTTTTTCATAAATTATCCTCAAACCCTCTAATGTTAATATTGGATTAACCTCTTGAATAGTCCTGCTTTCTGAGGATATTAATTTTGCAAGACCTCCTGTTGCAACAACATAGGGTTTCTTTTCGCCAAGTTTTATCATTTCATCCATCATCTTATTTACTATATAATCAACCAGACCTACATAACCATATATTATCCCCGCCTGCATGCTGCTTACAGTATTTTTACAAATAACAGTTGGTGGCTTTACAAGTTCAATCCTTGGAAGCTTTGCAGCCCTTTCAAATAGTGCATCGCTGGATATTTTAATTCCAGGGGATATACATCCTCCATAATAATCCCCTTCTCTCCAACCGCACAAAATGTCGTTGCTGTTCCAAAGTCTACTATTATTAAAGATCTTTTATATATCTCCAATGCCGCAACAGCATTAACTATTCTATCCGCCCCAACTTCTTTTGGGTTATCATATTTAATATTAATCCCTGTTTTTACACCTGGTCCTACAACTAATGGTTCAACGCTAAAATACTTTCTTATCATATGTTCCAATGAATACATTATATTTGGAACTACAGATGAAACCACTACGGCATCAACATCTTTATAATTTAAGTTTGCCTTTTCAAACAAATTTATTACAATCATTCCATATTCGTCGGAAGTCCTTGGGGGATTGGTTGATAATCTCCAAACATCCAAAAGTTTTCTATCTTCATATACTCCTACGACTATATTTGTGTTTCCAACGTCAAAAACTAAAAGCATAGCAACCTCCTAAATACTAAATATCTCCTTCTTCTGGAACTATACAGATAAACTTTAACGTTTCTTTACCCTTATTCATAAACTGATGTAAAGCATTTGAAGGAACATATGCAAAGGATCCCTTCTTTATCTCATAGTCTTTACCTTCAACATGTAGAATTCCTTCTCCTTCAAGAATATAGTTTATATGTGGCCAAGGATGTGTATGTCTTGGAGTAAATCCACCCTCTGACAATTCAAAAACCCTCATGACATATCCTTCCCAACCTTCCTTAGGTGTTATAAGGACCTTCTTAACAGCATTCTTTACAAGGTCGTTATTGATCTCAATCCCCTTTACATCATCAATATGGGAAACTATCATAACAAACACCTCCTTAAAATATTTTAACTTAAACATTTTAATTTTACAATTAAAATTAAAGGGTGCCAAAGCACCCTATTTAACCTTATTATTTACCCTCTGCATGAACCTATCTACATCTATTATAAATCTTTCGTGGGTTCCTTCCATTATCTTTTCCATCTCATCATAGGCTTCAACCTTGAAAATAAGCCTTTCCCCATCCACCTCAACTAGCTCTGCTATTGCCTTAATCTTCATTCCAATCGGAGTTGCTGCTAGATGCCTTACATCTACCTTTATCCCAACTGTCGAATAACCTGTTGGAAGATGCAGATCAACAGCATTCTTGGCTGCACATTCCAAAAGTCCTATTAGAGATGGAGTCGACAGAACGTCTATAAAACCATTTACATAGTTTGCTGCAGAGTCTTTTTCCTGAACTGTAGTTTCTATAACAGAATTAAGTCCGACTTTTATTTTATCAAAAAGCTCCTCCTTCAATTTTCTCCCCCAATCATATTTAAACCTCGGGAAATCCCGAGGTTTTATGCTTCATTAAAAATCGCTTCAAATTCGTCAGCTTCAAGCTTTTCTTTATCAAGAAGAGCTTCAGCGACTTTATGAAGTTTATTCATATTTTCCTTTAAAAGTTCTTCTGCCCTCTTGTATGCAGTTTCGATTATTCTTTTAATTTCCTTATCTATAAGAGCTGCAACCTCTTCGCTGTAGTTTCTTGTCTTTGCAAAGTCTCTTCCCAAGAATACTTCATCGTGGCCTGTTCCAAACTCAATTGGTCCTAAAACTTCGCTCATACCATATTCCATAACCATTTTTCTTGCTATATTTGTTGCCCTCTCGATATCGTTCTTAGCACCTGTAGATATATCGTTTAAAACAAGCTTTTCTGCTACACGGCCACCTAAAAGACTTACAATTTCTTCTTCTAATTCTGTCTTGGAAGCATAATACTTATCTTCCTGTGGAAGGGCTAAAGTATATCCTCCTGCTCTTCCCCTTGGTATTATGCTGATTTGATGAACAGGGTCAGTATTAGGTAAAAGCTTCATTACAATAGCATGCCCTGCTTCATGATATGCAGTAAGCTTTCTTTCCTTTTCACTCATGATTCTGCTCTTTTTCTCAGGTCCTGCAATTACTCTTGTTATAGCCTCTTCAAGCTCATCCATACCTATAAGCCTTTTTCCCTTTCTTACTGCTAAAAGTGCTGCCTCGTTCATAAGGTTTTCAAGGTCAGCTCCTGTAAAACCAGGTGTTCTTTTAGCTATTATTGACAAATTAACTTCGGCTTCAAGAGGTTTATTCCTTGCATGAACCTTTAATATTTCTTCCCTTCCTTTAACATCGGGAGTATTTACAACAATTTGTCTATCAAATCTTCCTGGTCTTAAAAGGGCAGGGTCTAAAATATCAGGTCTATTTGTCGCAGCAAGAACTATTATACCTTCGTTAGTTCCAAACCCATCCATCTCAACAAGAAGTTGATTTAGAGTTTGCTCCCTTTCATCATGTCCTCCACCAAGCCCAGCACCTCTTTGTCTACCAACAGCGTCAATTTCATCTATAAATACTATACATGGTGAATTTTTCTTTGCATTATCAAAGAGGTCCCTAACTCTTGAAGCACCAACTCCTACAAACATTTCAACGAAGTCAGAACCGCTTATGCTAAAGAAGGGAACTCCAGCTTCTCCAGCAACTGCCTTTGCAAGAAGGGTCTTACCTGTTCCTGGAGGTCCAACAAGAAGTATTCCTTTTGGAATTCTTGCTCCCATCTCAATATATTTTCTTGGATTCTTTAAAAAGTCCACAACCTCTTGAAGCTCAGCCTTTTCTTCGTCTGCTCCTGCAACATCATCAAAGGTTATCCTCTTTTTATCATTTGTAACAAGTTTTGCTCTGCTTTTACCGAAATTCATTACACCTTTTCCTCCACCGCCGCCTTGGGCCTGTTGAAGGAAAATGAACCATATAACAATAAGCATTATTACCATTATTATATTGGGCAGAGCAGAAACCCAAAATGGAAATTTTGAAGGTGGAACATATTTTAACTGAACTTTTTGAGCATGAGTTTTATTATATTCGTTTATTATCTTTTCAAATTCCGTCGTATTTATATTAACTGTGGTAGTAAAGGAGGTTCCATCTCTAAATTCCCCTGAAGCACTACCAGTATCTATGTCAATATATATGCTCTTTACATTCCCTCTCTCAATTTCGTTTATAAGTTCAGTGTAAACTATTTCGCTTTTCTTAGTTGTTCCACCATCTAAAAGAGTCATTGCAACAAAAAGCCATTATTATTAGAAGCCATGCACTTGCACTTTTTAAGAAATTTTTATTCATTCTAGGCCCCCTTTCGCTGTGTGTTACCATAATATTTTAATATACACGATTGTTTACTTTTTGTAAATATCTTCTTTTAATATACCTATATATGGTAAATTTCTAAACATCTCGGCATAATCAAGTCCATACCCCACTACAAATGCATCTGGTATTTTAAAGCCTACATAATCCCCTTCTATATTTACCCTTCTTCTATCGGGCTTATCTAAAAGGCAGCATATTTTTAATGTTCTTGGATGCCTTGCCTTAAGATATTCATATAAGTATTTTAAGGTAGTCCCAGTATCTATTATATCCTCAACGATAATAACATCCCTACCTTCAATATCAAAATCCAGGTCCTTTAATATTCTAACTATACCAGAAGTTTCAGATGAAAGTCCGTAACTGGAAACCGCCATAAAATCCATAGTAACCTTTAAATTAAGAGCCCTCATAAGATCTGAAACAAAAATTACTGATCCTTTTAAAACTCCAATTAAAATCAAGTCACCATGTGGGAAATCCTTCTCAATCTCCTTTGCAAGTTCTTTAACCCTTTTTTTAATTTCTTCTTCTGTTAATAATACTTTTTCAATAGCACCTTCCATCATTTATCCCCTTTCAATTTTTAATTTTAATACATTTTTGTATTTTCATCGATTTTATAATTTTTAGTATCCCTAATATTATAAACCCATAGGATTTCTTTGCCTAATGCAACAAGAGGAATTTCATCCCTTTTATCCTTTGGGATCTTGCTATCAATAAACAAATCCTTTATTTTCTTTTTTCCATTTAATCCTTTAGGATAAATAAAATCCCCTTCTTTTCTATTTCTAACTATTAATTCACCTTTTATTTTATCATAATCAAAATACTTTATAAAAGCACTATCTTTCAAACTTCCTTCATTTTTTATTAGCTCTGTCGAAATTTTTAAATTTAGCTCATCTATTATAATCGTCCCTGGAATAATAATACTGTATTCAAAGCCATTTTTTTCGATTTGTTTTTCTTTTTTATATAAAAATTATCATAGGAAATTTCCGCAATTAATTTTTTGGCAGACTTATTCTTTTACCCGTTTCCCTTTTTCAATGAGCTTTAAACAATCATCAACATGAATGTTTTCAATGGCATTTAAATCACCTTTAACATCCTTTATCATATTTCTGATAATCCTTCTTTGTATCGCTATGTTAAGTTTTTTAAATTTACTTATGGAAATTCCTTCATCAGCCTTTACTGATTCATAAGCCTTTATTGCCTCCATTTCAATATATTCATCTTCATCCCTTAAAATTTCCGATGACTTAAAAAGATTATCTATTATATTTTCGTTTATATTTTCTTTTATATAAGGAATCAATTCTAACCTTATTTTATTTCTTAAATATATTGCTTCTCTATTGGTGCTATCGATGACAGGATTTAAACTGTTTTTGTTGCAATATTCCTCTATTTCTTCCCTTGAACAAATAAGTAAAGGTCTTATAATGTTACCTCTTATAGGTTTTATTCCACTAATTCCTCTAAGCCCTGAGCCCCTTAAAAACTTCATTATCATCGTCTCCGCCTGGTCATTTTTATTATGGGCAAGGGCTATTTTATTTCCTCCAACTTCTTTTAGAACTTTTTCAAAGCATTCATATCTTACTAATCTTCCTGCTTCCTCAGAAGACAATCCTTTATCCTTTGCTAAACTTAAAACATCTATCCTAAATGAATAAAAGGGAACACCAAATTTTTACAAAAATCCCTCGCAAATTTCTCATCCCTAAAGGCCTCTTCATCTCTTATCATATGATTTATATGAACAGCAAAAATTTCGATATTGAAGATACTCTTTAATTGAATAAGAATATGTAATAGGGCAGTAGAATCGGGGCCACCAGAAAAGCCTACAACAATCTTGTCTCCATCCTTTATCATAGAATATCGTTTTACATAATTTAAAACCTTATCAAGCATAGCATCACCTTTTTCTTTTTATAATAGCAAATACTCAAAAATAGACAATAATAAAGGAACCAAAAGGTTCCTTTACATCTTCCATATTTTTGATACAATTACGTTAAATCATCCTTTATATTGTCCCCATATTTTTCCTTGGACCTTTGTAATATATAATCAGCAAGGTCCCTTGGGTTACCCCCACTATATTCCCTTAATAACTTACTTATCCATTTATCCTTTAATTCATTATCAGCATCGATAACACCATCAGAAACCATAATAATCATATCTCCATTTTTAAACTGATAGATTTCGCTCTCTATCTCAATATCCTCAATTATACCTATAGGTAAATTTTTATTTTCTATGATCTCAACATCAAAGCCTGATTTAATAAATGTTGACACCGCGCCAACCTTTATAAATTCTCCTATACCTTCATATAAATCGATAATACCTAAATCCACAGTTGCAAAGGATTCGCTGTTGTTTTTTAATAAAAGAATCGAATTGATTGCCTTCATAGTAGTATTTCTATCAAATCCTGCCTCCATAAACTTCTCAATTAAAGTTATGGTTGTGTTGCTCTCCATAGCAGCTTCAAACCCGCTTCCCATTCCATCGCTTATGGCTATGATATATTTACCTGGAGCTACATTCCCAAAATAATAGCTGTCTCCTGAAATTTCTTCCTTAGAAAACCTTGCAACAGCAGATGCAACCCCATAATTTTCTGCCTCAATGAGTTTATAATGGCACATTTTATTGTTTTCATCTAATTTACACATGGCATTTTCTCTAATCATCCTTTTCCCCAACACTTGTGAAACAAGCTTTGGAACATCACTGCTGCAGGATGTTTTACCCTGACATGGAACCCCATATATAGTTACTTCATATTTATTATTAGAGTTTTTGTAACCATAACATCGTTATATTTTATTCCATTGATATCAAACACCATTGATATTTTATCTTCCAATTCATTTTTAAATTCCACAGATTTAGTTATATCCTTTACAAGATCTGAAACAACAACAGAAATTCCCTTTATCTGCTCTGCTAATACTATCTTTGAATTTAAAAGTTTTTTATTCCATCTGTTATTTAGTCTTATAATTTCCATTTCAAAATTTATCTGTCTTATTATCTCATTGAGCTTTACGCATTTTAAGTTAAAGGAATTCGGAACTTGTTTTATATCTAATTTACCATTCTTTTCTGCCATTCTTAGCATTTCACAAAAACATCATAAGTATAATATGTTTCCCTTTGCCAGCAAAAATGCCTTCCTTCACAATTTGAGCAAACTTTGTTTGCTATCTTTTCAACAGTTCCCTTTACTTCGTTGACCTTGGATAGGTTATTTTCATACCTTTCTGCTAAAACACTGGCTAAACCATTTAAGGATTTAGAAATTATATTAAGCTTTCCATTTATATAATCCTTTATTCTTTCAACATATAATTTTTGCGGAACTTCTCTTTTATTTTCAAAATCTAAAGCTAAATTTAGCTTATCCAATATCGAAGAAGGTAATAAAATAAAAATAATTGACGCAAATAGTATATTAACTTCTAAAGTAAATAAAACATCAACCTTATTAGCATACATCATTACTACAACTGAAGTTATCATAAAGGCTACAGATGTAATTATCCTACCTAAATCCTTTAACGCACCAGCAACAAGACCACACAATCCGTATACAGCGACTAAATAAACCGAAATATTTCCTGCAAAACTTGAAACCAATCCAAGCAAAAGGCCAACTGAAGCTGCTACTTGTCCATCTTTTATATAGGCAGATGTCAATATAACTAAAACCGCCAAAACAGATTTTAAAGAAACATATTTATAGCTAATATCCCACAATCCTGCATAGGATATTAAAAATATTAATACAAGGCTAATTAGCTCTTCTTTTAAAAGCTCTACATTTTTCTTGTTGAAAAAATATGCTAAACCATATGTAAACAAATAGGCTGATGAAATAATAATTAAAGATTCAAAAGAAGATATCATAACATCGTATAGAACTAAATTCTTTAAAAAATACTTATGAGCAAAAACAGAAGCCAAAACATTTAATATGGAGGTTGATGCTAAAAGAATAAATAATCTTTTCTTTTCACTCTTTATAAATAGATTTAAAATCATAACCCAAACAGTAAGAAAAATATGTGTCTTGGCAGCTAGAACATTACTTTCCGTTAAATAACCAAGAACAGAAAACAGTCCACAGACCATTATCCATTCCTTATCTAAGATCATAGTTGAAGCAATTAAAAGTGCTATTCCAAAGGGCATTATCTCCCTTAAAAAAGAACTCTTGAGGTAAAGAAAATAAATATAAGCAGTAATAAATGTTGTGCTTTTAACTTTTCTCTTTTTAACGCCTTTACATCTTTTTTATGTAGAACTTCCCTTTCTATCATAAAACCACCTCACATATTTTTGTGAGGTTATTATATCAAATATATGCTGAATATTTTGTCATTATTCCTTTTATTTCCATACAAAAATATTGACAGATTATTTTATTTTAAGCCAATTATGTTTTCTTCCTCCTTTTTATATAAAAATTCAACTTTGATCTTGTAAAAAAATAAGAATATTTTCATAGACCATAAAAATACGACGGAAATTTTATTCTAATAACAAATATTTTCAACAAATCAGCTTATGATTTATTGATTCTTTTTACAAAAATAAAAAAGCAGCCTAAGCTGCTTAAGTATGGTGGCGGCGAACGGATTCGAACCGCTGACACATCGGGTATGAACCGATTGCTCTGGCCAACTGAGCTACGCCGCCATGTTGGTTGCGGGGAAGGACTTGAACCTTCGACCTTCGGGTTATGAGCCCGACGAGCTACCAACTGCTCCACCCCGCGACATTGGTGCCGGAGACCGGGGTCGAACCGGTACGGTCCTTTAGGGACCGCAGGATTTTAAGTCCTGTGCGTCTGCCTGTTCCGCCACTCCGGCATTCAGTTTTGTTATCTCGCATCGACAATACTTATTATATAATGCTATTATTATTTCGTCAATAGTATTTTTTAATTTTTTTATAAAATTTTTATGGTAATATATTGTAGAAGTAAGTTCTTATTATTTATTATAAAAAGGTGTTTTACGTTTGGTAAAACACCTTGAGTTTCTATCTTCTTGATACTGTTCCATATCTTTTGCCTTCTCTATGCTTAATGTCCTGGATTCTCTCCTCGCTTTCTTTTAAGAATTTAGCAAGCCTTTCCTCAAAAGAAAGTCCATTATTTTTGTTTCTTTCGCTCTGCCAATCAACTTCAATTGGCTTTGATGATTTAGGCATAGCCTGCTTAATTGAAAGGCTTATTTTGCCATCATCATCGATTGCAATAACTTTTACCTTTACTTTGTCCTTTTCCTTAAGATGCTGCCTGATGTCCTTAACGTAAGTATCAGATACCTCGCTGATGTGAACCAAACCTGTTTTACCTGATACATCAACAAATGCTCCAAAATTTGTAATGTTTACTACTGTTCCTTCTAAAATCGTTCCTACCTTTAAGGTCATATTAAAAGAATTCCTCCTTAATATATTTTAATGATATAATTATACAAAATTATATAATCCAAGTCAAATTATCTTCTTTTGTTTTTGTCGATAAATAAGATCTCTCCCGGTTTTACCAAACCAAGTTTTTCCCTGGCTAGCTTCTCTACATGTTCAGGCCTTTTTGCCTCCTTAAGTTGTTCCTTAAGTTGAGAGTTTATAACTTTTACTTTTTGAAGCTGCTCATTATAATGTTTATATTGCTTATTCAATCTATATAATATTATTTGCTGTTTAACGAAAATTGAACCAAACATAATAAATACTAATCCCCAAATAATCTTTTTAATGTTTCTTTTTTCTTCATAGGCATCCCCTCTTCTTTTGTTCAATATATAATATTCTATAAATAAATTAAATTTCCTGCTTTTTTATAATTTTTTACCTAAAATTAATCTTCCTGTTCTTCTTATAAGAAAACTGATATTAAAAATCAGCCTCCTTAACAAAACAAAGGGAGTAATAATGAATCTAAAAAATAACCTTACTGTTTTTATAATAAAGTAAACTATATAACGCAACGAACCAATAAATACCCTTGATATAAATAAGAAATAAAAATATAAACCTAAAAAAGCCCTAAAAAGTATAGTATCTTAAGTTGGCGTTATTAGTTATAAGCATAAAAGTAAAAGTTAAGAGGGATGCAAAGATCCAAAAAGTATATCTGAAATTGCAGTTAATATCTTATTTGGCGTTTTAAATCCCCTTATTACTCTATAAATATCAAATAATAAACCAACAAATATTCCACACAGGACATTTGAAAAAAATATACAAATTGAGTGTTTATATCTAAAACCATTCACATCACCTTAATTATTTGAAAAGCTTCTTAATAAAGCTCTCACTTCTATTCTCATCCTTAGAGATGTAAGTTAAGGAATTTATTTCTCCTACTATTGAAACCTCTCCTGTATCAACATTTAACTTATTAACCTTAAGGTCCTTACCCCTGATCAATAAGTTTCCCATTATAGTCGATAAACTGACCTGTTCTTCATTAAAGGTATATATAGTATTAACCCCAGTTATATCAATCTTTTTTCTATTATCAATATAAATTTTATGATCCTTAACTATCTTACCATTTTCCATAAAAATACCCCCTTCATATAAATTAATATGAAGGAGGCATACGCTTTATTCCATAATTTATCCACATATTAAATCCTTTTATAAAAAGGTTACAGCTAAAACTGTGGAAATTATGCAAATTAAAATCAACAATTATATCACAACTTATTAACATACTTATCCACAGGTTGTTGATAAGTCATTCTATTTCCTTCCCACTTATTATTCTATACATTTCCTTTGCTGCTTCTTTTGTTACATGTTCTTGAATACTTAAAACTTCTGCCTTTACACTTCCTGAAGCATATTGGATTTCTATTATATCTCCAACTTTTAAATCGGTTCCTGGTTTTGCAACCCTTCCATTCACTAGAACTTTTCCACTATCACAAACTTCCTTTGCTACGGTTCTTCTTTTTATAATCCTTGAAACCTTTAAAAACTTATCAAGCCTCATAATGTCCATCCTTCCAAAAAAAATCAGGTTTTAAAACCTGATTTTTTTATTTGTTTTATTTGTTAACATTTTCTCTTAATTCTTTTCCTGCTTTAAATACTGGAACCTTTGTAGCTGGAATTACGATTTCTTCCATTGTCTTTGGATTTCTACCTTTTCTTTCTCCTCTTTCTCTTACTTCAAATGTTCCAAATCCAACAAGTTGAACCTTTTCATTTTTTGCAAGTGCCTCTTGAACGCTGTCGATGAAAGCCTTTAAAGCCTTTTCAGCGTCCTTTTTGTTAAACCACTCTTTTCTGCCATCATTGAAATTAAATCTGCCTTGTTCATTATTTTCCCTCCTTGAAAAATTTAATATATAAAGCAGGATTTAGCTAAATTATATCATGTTTTTATTATTCTTCACAAAATCAAAAATCCTGCTAATTTTAATATTTTTTTATATTATTCCTCAAATTTCTTTGATTCTTCCCAAAGCTTATCCATTTCTTCTAAAGTAAGTTCTTCTATCCTTTTGTTGAACTTATGTGAATTTTTTCTATATATTCAAATCTATTTATAAACTTATTTGCAGTTTTTGTCAAGGCTGTTTCTGGTTCAACTCCTAAAAATCTCGCAACATTTACCACTGCAAATAACAAATCTCCAATTTCTTCTAATATTTTTCCATTTTTTGCGATTTATATACCTCTAAAAGTTCATTCAATTCCTCTTTTACCTTATCAATGGCACCTTCAACATCATCCCAATCAAATCCAACCTCCGCTGCCTTTTCTTGTATTTTTAAACTCCTCATTAGGGCAGGTAAAGTTTTAGGTATTTTCTTAATATTTTCGGTATAATTTTTTACTCCCTTTTCCTTCATTTTATTCTTTTCCCAAATTTCCATTACATCTTCAGGAGTTTTAGCCTTTGCTCCTCCAAATACATGTGGATGTCTTATTATCATTTTATTTGCAATTCCATCTACTACATCCCAAATTTCAAAATATTCGTTTTCCTTAGCAATCTGTGAATGGAATACCACATGCAAAAGCATATCACCAAGTTCTTCACATAAGCCTTCATAATCCTTTTCATCTATTGCCTCTATTATCTCATAACATTCCTCCAATAAATACCTTTTTAAACTTTCATGGGTTTGTTCCCTATCCCATGGGCATCCCTTTGGCGACCTTAAAAACTCAACAATATCAACTAAATCATTAAAATCCTTTCTTTTTTATTCTTAGCTGGTGGAATATAAAGGGTTGTCAAATAATCAATAAAATCAAGTCTATCTATCTCATAAAGCTTTACCTTTTCAATTCTCTCAAGCTCCTTTACCCCAGCAGCTCTAACCACATAAACTTCCTGTTCATCATCATAGTATTCCATAAGCTTTATTTTAACTTCTCCTGCTATAAACCTACTGTAAACCTGTGTTATGACATTTGAGGTTTTAGGATCCGGTTTATGTTCTTCTAGCATTAACCCGTCTATTAGTTTAAATCCATTTGAAGGATCTATTTTTAAAGAATTAAAAAGGGCATCTATAAAACTTAATGCAGGAACTATTTCTACATCAATATTTTTATCTTTGGCATATTTTAAAATTAGTTCAACGGATTTTTCAGCAACCAACGGATGTCCTGGAACACCATAAACGCATTCCTTTTCCTCTATTATTTTTTTAGCTATTTTCTCATAAACCTCATCAAAATCATTACCCTCATCATAATATTTGTCAAATGTTTCAAATTTTATTCCTATCTCCTTTAAATAATTGACATTTGGATGTTTATGCGTCCTTAAAAATACCTTATCTGCATTTTTCAATGTTTCAATGGTTTTTAAAGTTAAATCATCGATTGAACCTGGTCCTAATCCAACGATTTTAATCATCTTATGTAAACACCTCGCATAAAAAGTTAATCATAAATTAACCTTTAATAAGTTTCACTATATCTTTGAAATTAAATGTATCTGTTATGTGAAGCATAAGAAAGTAGATTACTCCTCCTATAAAAATTGTAATAACAGTTGTCAAATTAACTCCTATATATTTATTGAGCTCTAAATAAGAAAAGATAACAGCAAATATCATAACTAAAGTGCTCAAAAGGGGATAAATAACAACTTCTCTAATGTTTACTATAACATTAGTATATTTTATTACTAAAATAATATCAATAACTGAAATAGCAAAATATGCTATAAGAGTGCTATATGCAGCTCCAAGTATATTTAAATTTGTAGGTATTAACATATATGAAAATATAATCTTAAGTAAAGACCCTATGAGCATAACAAATAAAGGGATATAAGTTTTACCAAGTCCATTTAAGATGCTGGTTGATGTTTGGGATAAAATAATAAAAAAGCGGATATAGATAAAATCTGTAAAACTTGCCACCCACCATCTAAACCTTGGAATATTAAACTTAAAATAGGTCTTGCAAGGGTATAAAGCCCTGCACAAGAAGGCAAGGCTAAAATCATCGCCATTTTATATGCCATGTTTATATTATGATTTAACTTGATCCTGCTTTTAATTGCATAACTTTCAGAAATGGCCGGGACTATACTTTGGGCAATTGCAACTGATATTGTTAGCGGAACATTAATTAAAACAAATGCTTTTCCTGTAAGTTGTCCATAAAGGGATGTTGCAGTCACATCATCAAATCCTGAGGCTTTTAAAAGTCCAACAACTAATGCAGAATCTATAAGAGCCATAATTGAGCCTATGGTCTGGGCAATTGAAATGGGAATTCCAATTTTAATTATTTCAGCTGTTATATGAAAAAATCCTTACTACATTCATTTTTGTTATAAATTATTTTACTTTTATTAAAATAAATAATCAAAAATATAAGTCCAATAAAACTTCCCATAGTAGCACCAAAGGAGGCACCTGAGGCAGCAAATTCAATCCCATATGGTAAAAGAATATAAGCAAGTCCAACTCCAACCAACACCCTTACAATTTGTTCAATTATTTGACTTAAACCTGCCGGAAACATATTTTGAATTCCTTGATAATATCCTCTAAAGGCTGATAAAACTGTAGTAAAAGGGGTGCAAGAGCAATTGCTAAAATTGAATAATACACTTTATTATTCCAATTAAATATTCGAATAAAGTCTTTTGCAAAAAAATTAATATAAAACTTGATAATGAACCAATTAAAAACATCAAAAGTAAAGCGCTTCTAAATATAATATTAGCTTCTTTATTTTTATTCACTGCCAATCTTTCCGAAATCATCTTTGAAAGGGCAATAGGAACGCCAGAGGATATTGCAAGTA
Source organism: Caloramator sp. Dgby_cultured_2 (assembly GCF_028872215.1). Lineage (NCBI taxonomy): Bacteria > Bacillati > Bacillota > Clostridia > Eubacteriales > Clostridiaceae > Caloramator > Caloramator sp. Dgby_cultured_2. The sequence continues at coordinate 2,571,826 of NZ_CP118396.1, read as the reverse complement.
AAAAAGTATACAAAGGATATGTTATCTGATAAATTCCTATTCCCTCTTCACCAATTAAATAAATCAATGGTATTCTAAAGAAAAAACCTAAAAATTTAGCAATAATTCCTGTTAAGGATAAGATGATTGTCCCTTTAATGATGCTTTTTTGGGCATAAAAATCCCCCTATTTTCATCTTCAATTAAATAATATTTAGGTAATGGTTAAATTAGCACTAACCAACCCATTTTAATTCGGCCATATAAACAAAAGTTTACATGGCCGAATTATGTAAAAATAGGAGGATTCTTATTATGTTAAGATGCCATTTGTTTGCTTAAAAATGCAGCTGCTGTTTCAGCTAGCTTTCTTTCAATCTCACCCATTGCTACATTTGCTTCTTTAGACATTATAATAACAGCTCCAATCGATTCCCCTTCAACAATAATTGGAGCTATAACTTGTGCAGTATAATCTACGTCATCTTCCTCATCCTTAGTAAGTGCAAAGGCCCTTCCACCTTCCTTTGCATTATATACTGCCGTTTTTCTTTCGCTCATTATCCTTTCAAGGTCCTCACTTATTCTTTTGTCGATATATTCCTTCTTATTAGCACCTGCAACTGAAATTATTGAATCCTTATCGCAAATTAAAACCGGTCTATTAACCTGACCTTGCAAAGCTTCAGCATATTCCTTTGCAAACTCACTTAACTCACCGATTGGGGAATATTTCTTAAGTATTATTCCGCCTTCTCTATCAGTGAATATCTCAAGAGGGTCTCCTTCTCTAATTCTTAAAGTTCTTCTTATTTCCTTTGGAATAACCACTCTGCCAAGATCATCTATTCTTCTTACAATACCGGTAGCCTTCATTTTCTCCCTCCTTCTTATTATTTTCTATTATTTATAATTTTCTCAAATTTTCAAAAATATACCAAAAATGTATATGGGCAAAAAAGTTTCAGGGATTTTCCTGAAACTACTTTTGGGGAGGTATTTTAAATGACAAATATTGCAACTAAACTGGGATGTAGAGGGCTTTGCCTTATATATACAATAGGAACAAGAATTAGGCATATTCCTTTGATTGCTTCTTAAAACGTCCCTTGAATCATTTTCATAGATATATTTCATATTATCACCTCTTATTATATTTATTCATTATTTTTTATAATTATACATTAATTTTAAAAACAAGCAAGGGTAAAAACCCTTGCTTTAATTGTTTTCGATTATAATCTATCAATATATTTTGTAATTTTAGCTTCTTCCTTCCACTTGTTAAATGTTTCGTCTATTTTGTCCGCCTTCTTTTGTTCCAAAACAACTTCTTTAACTTGATCCTTTACTTCATCAAAAGTTTTTAATCTGTATTCTTCTTTCTTGTTTACTTTTATAATATGATATCCGAATTGTGTCTTCACTATCGGGCTTATTTTCCCAACTGGAAGTGCAATTGCATTAGTTAAAAGGTCTTATCGTAATTATCATCATTATAATATATATCTCCAAGATTTCCCCTTTGTCCTTTGAACCGGGATCTATACTGTATTTTTTAGCAAGGTCTTCGAATTTTGCCCCTTTGTTTAGCTCTTCTAAAACCTTCTTTGCAGTGTCCTCAGTTTCAACAAGTATATGGGATACATTCATCTTGTTTGGTTTTTCAGTATAATCATACATGTTTTCGTTATAATATTTTAAAAGTTCATCTTCACTGACTGTTACATCCTTAATTATTTCATCATAAACTTTGTCTATAACTACTCTATTGGCCATGTAATTTTTAAAATCATCAACAGTCATTTTAAAAGCTTCAAGTGTCTTATTAAACTTATCTTCTCCACCTGCCTGCTTAACCGCTTCATCATAAGCCTTAGCAACTTCTTTATCTATCTCCTCCTGTGAAGGCTGAACATTAAGTTCCTTTGCCTTCTGAAGAAGAATTCTTTCATTTATAAGCTCATTTAATAAATCCTCTTTAATATTTTTAATAAGTTCCTCGTTTTCTTTTTTGTCGCAAAATCCTGTCCATACATCATTTCATATTGAACGAGTTGAGATTGAAATATTTTTTCAAACTCACCCTTTGTTATTTTTTCTCCATTAACCTTTGCAACTACTGTTTTCTTTTCTCCCTCTTCAGTTTTTGATATAAGCTCACATCCCCCAATAAATTGACAAATAACGTAATTGCTAAAATGATAGAAAGTCTTTTTAAATTCACGCCCATCCTCTCCTTTTTCAAACTTATCAAATATTATATACTATTTTGTAATTTATTGCAAACTGCAAAAATCTTCCATAATGTTGGTCAGAACCTGTAAAAGTTCACTATTTTTATTGATTTTTATTTTTAAAATTGGCTCTTTGATGCTTCCAAAACTAATGATATTATTATACTTCATATTTAATTCCTTTAGAAGTTCTAAACTTAAGACATCCGCATTTTTAAAGTGCAAGAATACATCTTTATCGATTTGCTTTACATTTGTTATCTTTAATTTCCTAGCCAAAGCCTTAATATAGGCAACTTGAATTAAGTTTTCTACGTTCTTTGGAACATCACCAAATCTATCTATAAGCTCATCAATTATATCCATCTTGCTTTCATAATCAAAAATGGAAGCTATCTTTTTATATACCTCGATTTTTAATTTTTCATCTTCTATATATTCCGAAGGAATAAAGGCATTTATCTGAAGTTCTATCTGCGTTTCTATCTCCTCTTCCTTTACCTCCCTTTAAGTTCCCTTACAGCTTCATCAAGGAGTTTACAATACATGTCATACCCAACAGCTGCCAAATGGCCATGCTGTTTTGTGCCAAAAGACTTCCGGCACCTCTAATTTCAAGGTCCCTCATGGCAATTTTAAATCCTGAACCAAACTCAGTAAATTCTTTGATAGCCTTAAGCCTTTTTCTGCAGCCTCAGAAAGAACTTTATCCTTTTATAGGTAAAGTATGCATATGCGATCCTGTTAGATCTTCCAACTCGCCCTCTTAACTGATACAGCTGAGAAAGTCCCATTCGGTCTGCATCATAGACTATTAATGTGTTAACATTAGGCATATCAATTCCTGTTTCAATTATCGTTGTGCATAATAAAATCTCAGCATCACCATTAATAAAACTTATTATTGCATCTTCGAGTTCTTCTTCGTTCATTTGTCCATGGGCTATTATTATCCTTGCCTCAGGAACCAGCTTTGATATCTCCCTTTGCATATCAATAATAGTTTCCACTCTATTGTAAACAAAAATACCTGACCACCTCTTGAAATTTCCCTTAAAATTGCCTCTCTAACTATCGCTTCATTATATTCTAAAACATAGGTCTGCACAGGATATCTATCCTCAGGAGGGGTTTCTATTATGCTCATATCTCTAACACCAATTAAGGACATATGCAAGGTCCTTGGAATCGGCGTTGCAGTTAATGTTAAAACATCTATATTCTTTTTAAGGCTTTTATCTTTTCCTTATGGCTAACTCCAAATCTTTGTTCCTCATCAATAATTAATAGTCCTAAGTCTTTAAATTTTACTTCTTTGTTTAAAAGTTTATGTGTCCCAATAATAATATCTACGTTACCATTTGCAAGTTCCTTTAGGGTTCTTTTCTGTTCCTGCCGATTTCTAAATCTGCTAATCATATCTATGTTGATCGGATAACCTTTAAATCTTTGAAGAAAAGTGTTGTAATGCTGCTCTGCAAGTATAGTCGTAGGAACCAATACAGCAACCTGCTTGCCATCCATCACTGCTTTAAATGCTGCCCTCATAGCAACTTCGGTTTTACCATAGCCTACATCCCCACAGAGAAGCCTATCCATAGGCTTTGGACTTTCCATATCCCTTTTATCTCTTCTATTGCCCTGAGTTGATCTTCTGTTTCCTGATATGGAAATTCGTCTTCAAACTGTCTTTGCCATGGAGTATCGGGTGAAAAAGCATGTCCTTGAATTTTGCTTCTTTCGGCATAAAGCTTTATAAGGTCCTCCGCCATCTCCTTTAGGGAAGCCTTTACTTTGTTTTTGGTTTTTATCCAATCTGAACTTCCAAGCTTATTAACTTTAGGAGGATTATCATCTGCACCTATATATTTTTGAATAATGTCCAATTGCTCTACAGGAACATACAATGTATCATTACCCTGATATTGAATTACTAAATAATCCCTTTTATACCTTCAATAACAAGCTCATTTATTCCTTTGAATATTCCTATTCCATGTATTTCATGAACAACATAGTCTCCAACCTTAAGATCAGTAAATACATCAATCTTCTTTGACCTTGATTCCTTTGTTTTTTCTTTACTTGTTTTTGCTTGGATGTATTTCCGTATCAGAAACAATCAAAAGTTTGATATCAGGAAAGTCCATCCCCTTTGATATGCTTCCTGTTGTTATTGTTATAACATTTTCAATAAGCTCATCTATATCTTCCTTATAAACAGAATTAAAACCTTCTTCCTTTAATGAATTTTTAAGCCTTAGTCCTTTAGCTTCTGTGGGAGTAAATATTAATATTTTGTATCCTCTATTTGATTTTAATCTTAGTTCTTCAATAAGATATTCTAAATTGCCGGCATAGGAATTTAGTCCAATGGCATTAAAGTTTGCTATAGCCTTAGGTTTAAAATCCTCTACAATCCTAGGAAGCATGTTAAAAGAAACCAATTGTTTTCCTTTTAAGTTGGCAAGTATGATTTCAGGATGAATAAAAATTCTCCCTGTCTTGATAGAGCATTCCCATTTTCAAGCATAGTTTTATACATCTCTTGAAAATCTTCATAAGCAGAAAAATTCTTTGTGAAATCCTTGAGGATTCATCTAATATGACTATAGGATCATCAAAATAATCTAGTAGGTTTGAATTATATGTGTAAAAATAAGGCAAAAACTATCTATTCCTTCAAAATATTTTAAATTAGAAAGCTTTTCTAAAATTTCTTCGTATCTTTGTTTTAGTAAATTAGCTTCATCCTTTTTCTTTTTGAAAAACTTTTAAGTTTTGCTTCTAAATCCTCTTTTATTAATTCATATCCTCTTTTCAAGGCAGCATCATCAAGTAGAATTTCCCTTGCCGGATTTATTATAATTTCACTTATCCTTTGAATACTCCTTTGGCTTAGGACATCAAAAGTCCTTATCGTATCGATTTCATCATCAAAAATTCAATTCTTATCGGCTCCTCTTTATCAATTGGGAAAATGTCAACTATTCCTCCCCTTTGGGCAAGCTGTCCCTTCCCTTCAACTATATCAACTCTTTCATAACCCAATTCATATAATTTAGAAACCAAGTCTAAAACCTCAATATTCAAACCTTCATTTATCTTCAAAAACTGTTTTTTAAAACATCCTTAGGTGGCATTAAAGACATAATAGAGTCAATAGTAGATACAACAATTACTTTCTCCCCATTTAAAATCTTTTTTAAAATCTTTAATCTTTCTGATTTTATCTCGAAGGATGTAACGTCTATATTAAGGACGAGTTCTTTAGAAGGAAAATAATAGCATTGGTCTGCAAAATTTTTAATATCATCGTAGATTTTTTAGCTTCTATATCATTGTAAGATAAAATAAGCATTTGCCTATTTAACTTCAAAAAGACAATAACAAACCAAGGCCTTTTGAGATTCCGAAAGGCCGTGGGCTTGACATGGGGTATTTTTATTTTCTATAGCCTTTAGGATTTCATTAAATTCTCTATTTTTTAATAATACCTCCAATAACCCCTTATATTTCAAAACTTCACCCCCTTAAGCTTTATTTTTGCCTGCATCGAAGGAGTTATACTTATTCATGGCACTTTGAATACCATTTTTTATTATTTCCAAGACAGCATCAGAAGCAGCATCAACTACTTTTTCTATTAAAACTTCTTCCTCCTTTGAAAATTTTCCAAGAACGTGGGATACCATATCAAATTTGGGTTTACCTATTCCAATTCTTACCCTTGGAAACTTATTATCCTGCAGATGATATATGATGTTTTTCATTCCATTATGGCCACCATCACTTCCGCTAGGCCTAATTCTTAACCTTCCAACATCTATATCAACATCGTCATAAACGACAATAATATTTTCAACATTAATTTTATAAAACTCAACAGCCTCTATTAAGCTCTCTCCACTTAAATTCATGAAGGTTGAGGGTTTTAACAGTAATACCTTCTTATTATCAAAAATTCCTTCCCCGAATAAACCTTTGAACTTTATTTTGTTAACACTTACTCCTAATTTTTCAGCCAATCTATCAATAACCTCAAAACCAACATTATGCCTTGTTTTTTCGTAATCCCTTCCTGGATTTCCTAGTCCAACTACAAGATACATCCTCTCACTCCCTCGCCATTTATATTTCCATTAAAAATATTACCATAAATTATTCAAAAAAACATGGCTGCATATGCAGCCTATCTAATTTGTTCTGTTAGTTTTATTCTAACATCAAAATATCTTCCATCCCTCCATACTTTAGCCTTTACTATGTCCCCAACCTTACGTTTTTCCTTTGCCTCCTGTAGATCTTCAAATTTAGTTAACTTTTTACCATCGAATTCTACGATTATATCTCCAGGTCTTATTCCAGCAAGGTCAGCACCGCTTCCCCTTACAACCTCCTGAACACCAACACCTACAGGAACTCCATATTCTTTTGCCTGTTCTTCGTCAATAAACGTGCCTGCGATTCCTATATATGGCCTTGAAACATAGCCATGTTTCATCAATTCTTCGATTATTTTTTAGCCTCATTTATAGGTATTGCAAAACCCATACCTTCAGCTGATGTTATTTTTAATGTATTAATACCTATAACTTCTCCATTTTCATTGCAAAGGGCACCGCCACTATTGCCTTGATTTATAGAAGCATCTGTCTGAATAACTTTATATTTTCTATCCTCAACTGTAATTTCCCTATTTATAGCACTTATAACTCCCATCGTAACACTTCCTGCAAATTCCTCTCCAAGTGGATTACCTATTGCAATGGCTATATCTCCAACCCTAACGCTTGATGAATCACCAAATTTAGCAACAGGAAGATTAGTGGCATTAACTTTTAATACTGCGATGTCTGTTTCATAATCTGATCCTATAATCCTTGCAGGAAGTTTTTGCCTCCAGATAAAGTTACAGTAACATCGGTTGCCCCTTCAATTACGTGATAATTAGTAACGATATAACCGTTTTTGTCAAATATAATTCCAGAACCGGAGCCTTGCTTTTGCTTTCCCCAAAACAATGTATCTACATTATTATTAACTCCAACTATAGCAGGTCCAACTAATTCTGCAACTTTATTTATAGAATTTTTAGGTAGCGCGGATGTTGTTTGTTGAGTTAAATTAGGCAGTGTAATTCCTGAAGAATTCGATTCATAATTCTTTTTAACATAATATCCGCCTAGTATTCCTCCTAAAGAAGCAGAAAAAATACTAAAAGTATAATGCCAACAGCCCTTAAAAACCTTTTAGGTCTTCTTTCTTCCACGAATTTTACTCCACTCCCCAGTTATTTTCATTAAACTCCATAATTACACCTCCTCACTTTATATTCTATCTTCCAATTTTTAAGAAAGTATGAATAAGATTTGAAATAAATAAAAATTATGAAATTTCTAATGTAAATGTAAATTTTGTTCCCTTTTCACCTGACTCAACCCAAATTGTTTGGTTATGTTTATTTATAATCTGCCTTGCTATAGAAAGTCCAAGCCCTGTTCCTCCGCCCTTTGTCCTTGACTTATCGCCCTTGTGGAATCTATCCCAAATATACTTTATATCTTCTTTAGGAATTGGGGGGCCATCATTAAAGATACTCACTAAAAGTCTATCCTCCTTTATTTCTGTTCAGATTTCAATATTGCCACCCTCATGGACAAACTTAATGGCGTTATCTATTATATTTGTCAACACCTGGTCGATCCTATCCCTATCCCCTTTAACCATCATTCTTTTTCAATTAAATAAACATTTACATTTATTTTCTTTTTGTTTATTTTATCTTCGAATTTAATAATTCTTTGCCTTATAAGCTCATTTATATCAAATATCCCTATTTTTAATGAAAATTCTCCTGATTCTAAGCTTGCAAGATCTAAAAGATCATTAATAAGTCTAATTAATCTTTTTATCTCGTCATGGACTATCTCCAGATATTTTGTCCATTTTTCCATTGGGATAGTTCCATCAAGCATACCAGAGATAAATCCGTTAATGGATGTCATCGGTGACCTTAGTTCATGTGATACATCTGCAATAAAATTTCTTCTCATGTTTTCTAAATTCTTCAATGTATCAGCCATATAGTTAAAAGAATTTGCAAGTTTTCCTATCTCGTCTTCTGAGTCTATGTCAACTCTTTTGTCGAATTCTCCCTTTGATATAGCCTTTGCAGTATCATTTATCTTGCTTAGAGGCCTTATCAATATTTTTTCGGAAATATAGAAAATAATGAAAAGAGAGATGACAGTTGCAAAAAGCCGACATCCATATAACAATATATACCTTTTTAAGGGCAAATCTTATTTCATCAAGTGAGGTATGCAAAAAATTGCACTCAAAACATTATCATCTACATAAACTGGAATGCCCACGTTAGCATTGGCTTTTTAAATATACCTTTAAAGCTATCCTTTTTTATTACAATTTTCCCAGAAATAACATCTTGGAATTCTGTAAAGGTTAGCTGTTTTTCATAGTCTATCGTTGGTTCAGTATAAGCATAGATATACCCATATTTATCAACCACCCATATTCTTGCATTTACAAGTCTGTCTATTAATAAAAGCTCATCCTTTAGCTTTTTCTTGCTGATTTTTCTATCAAAATAGTCTGAAACAATATCCTTTAATACGGTTCCTTGTTTTAGTAATGTTGCAGCTTTTTGATTAACTGAATAATTATAAAACCATTGCGAAAGAAAAATAGCAACCAAACTAAAGGATATAGCTAAAATTACAAAATAAGTGATTATTAGCTTTGCAAATAAACTTTTTTCATTATGACTTCACCTCAAATTTATATCCAACGCCCCAAACAGTTTTAATCTGCCATTCATCATGCTCTGGAAGCTTTTCTCTTATTCTCTTTATATGGACATCAACTGTTCTTGAATCTCCCGGATAATCATACCCCCAAACTTCATATAGAAGCTGGTCCCTTGTAAAAACTTTGTTGGGGTTTGACGCAAGGAAATATAAAAGTTCAAACTCTTTTGGAGGAAACTCCATCTCCTGACCCTTATATATAACAATAAATGAATCTGCATCAATTATTAAATCCTTATATTCAAGGGATTTTTTCTGAACTTGAGGTTTATATCTTCTTAATACCGCTCTAATTCTTGCAACAAGTTCCTTAGGTTCAAATGGCTTTACAATATAATCATCTGCACCAAGCTCTAACCCTAAAACTCTGTCAAAGGTTTCTCCTTTTGCTGTAAGCATAACAACAGGAATAGCAGAAGTTTTTCTAATTTCCTTTAATGTTTCATAACCATCAAGGCCTGGCATCATAACGTCTAAAACTATTAAATCAAGTTGCCTTTCCCTAAAAATCTTAAGAGCATCAACTCCTGAGTTAGCTTTATAAACTTTATACCCTTCCTTTTCAAGATATATCTCCAAAAGATCGCAAATATTGACATCATCATCAACAATTAGAATTCTATTTTCCATTATATCAACCTCCTTAATTTATTTTCTCATTATTTTAATTTTAATACAATATGCCATTTTTGAACAAAATTTTAATTGATTATGATAGTGTCAAGATATTGTAGGTTAATTTTTTATAGACAACCCCCTAAAATGTTTAAAATCAAGACTTTCGTAAACTTTTAAACTTTAAATTATATTTTCATATTTAATTGATTTTAATATCTTATACATCGGTGTTACTTTTCCAATGTTTAATATTGTTATATTATTTATTCCTTCTCGTGAAGAATTATTTATTCTTTTAATTGTTTCTTTTATCTTCTTTTTATTTAATCTAAATGTTTCAACATCTTCCTTGTATATACTTATTTCCCTTAAATTACCTCCATTCCTGCTAAATACCCTTAGCTTTGCCATTATCTTTAATCCCTCTTTACTCCATCCTAATGGCCTACTGCTTAATCTCGCTGATAATACATGGCTTATATGCCCTTCTGCACTGCATCCTATTACATCCTCGTCCTCTTTATATATTACTATCCCTTCCCAGTTATTTAATATATATCTCCTTGCTTCTTTTGCTCTCTCCTTTTCTGTCTTAGTTTCTGCTATATTTATTAACTCCTTAAATATCTCCCTTAAAACCTTCTTATCCCCTTCATTTATCGCTCCCCATATCTTTTGCCTATATTCTTCTCGCTTTGCTGTCCCTCTTATTATGTATTTGTTCAAATGATATCTATCTAATACAAATTTCGCTTTCGGAATCCATTCCATTCCTTCCTTTATCCATCTTGCTCCATCTCCTGCTATGTATATCTTTTCTATGCTCTCTATTTCATAATTGTCATACACATAATTCGCTACATCTATCCATATTTCTTCAGCTTCTACACCAACGTATGCTTTGTAATATACATTCTTTAATTCGTTTCTCCCATTTTTGCTTTGCCTTCCTTCATGTATATATACAAGCCTTGGCATCTCCTTCTTCCCATCCTGCAATGCCACATGATCCTCATCTGCTTCTATGTATAGCACCCTTACTTTCCTCTTTTCTTTTACTTCCCTTTTACTTCTACTTCTCCTACCTGTCTTATTGCATTAAATACTGTCTGTCTACTTAGTTTCTCCGGACATGTTATTTTACTACTCTCCTCATAGGACATATTAATTGCGTTCTCCACCAGCTTTATCTTTACTTCTTTATCTACCTTCTCATGTTTGCTTATCCCTATAATTTCATCAAGTAAATATCTATATTCCCCATTCTTCTTAGATTTGTAATACGTTCTTGCATATTCTATTTCGCCTAGCATTGTTACAATCTTTTTCTTGTCTTTCCTTTCTACTACCCATCCCTTTTTCCTTTTTTCATCTTCTTTAATCGTTTTATCTAATTCTTCTAAAAAGTCCTTTATTATGTTTGCTCCTAATTCATCAGTCATTTTTTTAACTACATCAACAAGTTTTGTTAGATCCCATTCTTTTGATATAGTTTCTTCAACATTTTTTATTAATTTAGTAGTGAAATTTATTAAATGTTGTTGTATAATATTATTCAAAAGAGACACCCCTTATTGGTTTGTGTGTTTTTTCACTTTTATTTTATCACAGGGGTTGTCTCTTTTAAATTTTTGTCTTTTTCGTCCTACAATAATTTTACACTATGATTGATTATTTAAAAAATATTTATAATTTTTTTAACATGTGCTATTATATTTATAGATAATTTTTACATAGGAGGCGCATTTTATGAACGCAAGAGAACATGTTAATCAAGTATTTGAACAAGTGGTAAAGAGAAATCCAAATGAACCTGAATTCCATCAGGCAGTTAAGGAAGTTCTTGACTCCCTTGTTCCAGTTCTCGAAAGAAGACCTGAATATATCGAAGCTGGAATAGTAGAAAGAATTGTCGAACCAGAAAGACAAATTATGTTTAGAGTTCCATGGGTTGATGATAATGGCAAGATTCACGTAAACAGAGGATTTAGAATTCAATTCAACAGCGCAATTGGACCATATAAGGGAGGACTTAGATTCCATCCATCAGTTAACGCAAGCATAATCAAATTCCTTGGTTTCGAACAAATATTTAAAAACTCATTAACTGGCCTTCCAATTGGTGGTGGAAAGGGCGGTTCAGACTTCGATCCTAAGGGAAAATCAGATGCAGAAATAATGAGATTCTGCCAAAGCTTTATGGCTGAATTATATAGACACGTAGGTCCAGACATCGACGTTCCGGCAGGTGATATAGGAGTTGGTGCAAGAGAAATAGGTTACCTCTATGGAATGTATAAAAAATCACAGGCGCTTATGAAGCTGGTGTTTTAACTGGAAAAGGATTAACATATGGTGGAAGTTTAGTAAGAAAAGAAGCTACAGGTTATGGTCTTGTTTACTTCGTTGAAGAAATGTTAAATGCTAAAGGAAATTCCTTCAAAGGTAAAGTTGTTGTAATTTCAGGTTCAGGAAATGTTGCTATCTATGCTGCTGAAAAGGCTATGCAACTTGGTGCTAAGGTAGTTGCAATGAGCGACTCAAACGGATATGTATATGACAAAGATGGAATTAAGCTTGATACAATAAAGCAAATAAAAGAAGTTGAAAGAAAGAGAATTTCAGAATACATAAAATTCCATCCAAGTGCTGAATATCATGAAGGTCATAAGAATATTTGGAATGTAAAATGCGATATAGCACTTCCATGTGCAACTCAAAACGAAATAGATGCAGAAGCAGCAAAGACATTAGTAAGCAATGGAGTTATTGCTGTTGGTGAAGGTGCAAACATGCCATCAACTCTTGAAGCTACCGAAATATTCTTAAATAATGGCATATTATTTGCACCAGCAAAGGCTGCAAATGCAGGTGGAGTTGCAACTTCCGCCCTTGAAATGTCACAAAACAGCTTAAGATTATCATGGACATTTGAAGAAGTAGATCAAAGACTCCATAACATAATGGTAAATATCTACAAGAATGCTAGCCAAAAGGCTGAAGAATATGGATATAAGGATAACCTTGTTGTTGGAGCAAATATCGCTGGTTTCGTAAAGGTTGCAGATGCAATGCTTGCTCAAGGAATAGTATAATAAAAAGGCTGCCATTAGGCAGCCTTAGTTATTTCACCCAAGTTATAGTAATTATTTTTAAAACTACCCAAAGTATAAACCAAAAGATAAGAACAAGTGGCATTAATATTTCAAACTGAGCAATCATTATGGCCAAAATATCCTTCCATTCAAGCTTTAAATCTTCCTTATCCTTTTCCATATAATCACCTTCCAACTAAATGACATGCAACAAAATGGTTATTACCTATATCCTTATATTCTGGTGCTACCTCTTTACAAATGTCCATCTTATATGGACACCTTGTGTGAAATTTACATCCCTTTGGCGGATTTGCAGGGCTTGGTATATCTCCTTCAAGTATTATCCTTTCCCTTTTCAATGTAGGATCAGGAACTAGAACTGCTGATAAAAGGGCCTTTGTGTAAGGATGAATTGGATTTTTAAAAATTTCTTTTTATCAGCAAGCTCTACTAATGAACCAAGATACATAACCCCAACCCTATGACTTATATGCTTTACTACACTTAAATCATGAGAAATGAAAAGGTAAGAAAAATTAAACTTTTGTTGAAGCTCACATAGCAAATTAACTATTTGAGGCTGTATTGAAACATCCAATGCCGAAACCGGCTCGTCACACACTATAAATTTAGGATTTAGTGCAAGTGCCCTTGCAATTCCAATCCTTTGTCTTTGCCCACCTGAAAATTCATGGGGATATCTTTTTATATAATATGAGCTTAATCCGCACATCTCTAAAACCTCTTCAACCTTTGACTTTACTGTATTTTTATCTGCCATACCATGTTCAATTAAGGCTTCTCCTACTATTTCTCCTACTGTCATCCTTGGATTTAAGGATGAATATGGATCTTGAAATATAATTTGCATATTTGGTCTTAATTTTCTTAATTCTTCTCTACTTAACTTATAAATATCCTTGCCTTCAAACATTACTTCTCCTTCAGTTTTTTCTATAAGCCTTAATATAGTTCTTCCTGTTGTTGATTTTCCGCATCCCGATTCGCCAACAAGACCTAATGTTTCACCTTTTCTTAGCTCAAAAGAAACGTCATCAACAGCCTTTACATGCCCAACAACTTTTTGAAAAACACCGGACCTTATTGGAAAATACTTTTTTAAATTTTTAACACTTAGTATAACTTCATTCATTACTATCACCCCCATAAAGGTGGCAGGCAACCTTATGTCCATTTCCAACTTCCTTTAACGTTGGCATAACTTCCTTACAAATTTCCATCGCTTTTTCACACCTTGGGAAGAAATAACATCCTTTAGGTAAATTAAAGGGATTAGGAACCTGCCCAGGAATAGAATATAGCTTCTCTTTATCAATGTGTATTTGTGGCTTTGATTCTAATAAGCCCAATGTATAAGGATGTTTAGGGTTTTTAAATAGTTCAATAACATCAGCCTCCTCAACAACTTTACCTGCATACATCACTGTTACATATTCTGCCATTTCTGCCACAACACCCAAGTCATGGGTTATAAGCATAATGCTTGTTTTTGTTTCCTCCTTTAATTTTCTCATCAAGTCAAGTATTTGGGCCTGAATCGTTACATCAAGGGCTGTTGTTGGTTCATCTGCTATTAAAAGAGTAGGATTACAAACCATAGCCATTGCAATCATAGCCCTTTGTCTCATGCCACCACTAAGTTCATGGGGATATGCATTTATTATTTCTTCTGCTCGTGGTATACCTACAAGTTTTAGAGCCTCAACCGCTTTTTTAGTTGCTTCTTTTTATCTAGTTTTTGATGAAGCATTATGGCTTCTATTATTTGATTACCTATTGTAAAAACAGGATTTAAAGATGTCATAGGCTCCTGAAATATCATAGAAATTTTATTTCCCCTAATTTCTCTTACTTCATCATCTGAAAGCTTTAAGAGATCTTTACCTTCAAATATTATCTCCCCGCCTTCTATTTTACCAGGTGGATCGGGTATTAATCTTAATATTGACATTGCAGTTATACTTTTCCCACAGCCTGATTCGCCAACTATGCAAAGAGTCTGTCCTCTATTTATCCTTAAACTGACATCGTCAACTGCCTTTACAACCCCTCATCGGTATAAAAGTATGTTTTCAAATTTTTTATTATTAATAATTCGTCCATTTTGTCCCCCTCCTAGCGTTTTAATTTGGGATCCAATGCATCCCTTAAACCATCACCTAATAAATTTATTGCCATAACTGTTATAAAAATACATATTCCTGGGGAACCCATCGCCAAGGATAAAACTGAAAAACATAAGCATCTGTGACTGCATTTACCATATTGCCCCATGATGGAGTTGGAGGTGTAACTCCAAGTCCAAGATAGCTCAAAGCCGATTCAGTTAAAATGGCTCCGGCAACCTCCAATGTTGCTGAAACGATAATCGAACTAAAGGTGTTTGGTAAAAGATGCCTAAATATTTTTCTTCTATCCCTTAACCCCAACGCTTCCGCAGCTTGGATAAATTCCTGCTCTCTAAGGGAAAGTATCTGACCTCTTATTATTCTACTAAGTCCAGGCCAACTTAGTATTCCTATAATAAACATAACGACATAAATTCTATAATTAGGATGAATTTTATAATCCGACATAACAGCAGCCACCATCAAAAGAAGTGGCAAAAACGGGAAACACATAAATATATCTACTATTCTCATCAAAACAGCATCAATAATTCCACCATAATAACCAGATATTGCACCTACTATACTCCCTATTAAAACACTTATCAAAACTGCTACTATTCCTACTGATAGAGATATTCTCCCGGCATACATAACTCTTGTTAAAACATCCCTTCCTACCTCATCTGTTCCTAAGGGATGGGACAGAGAAGGAGGTGCAGAAATATTGCTAAGATCTAATGTTTCCATATTATATGGTGATATCATTGGTCCAAAAACTGAAAGAAGCACCATAAATATCAAAATATAAAGTCCAAGCATTGCAAGCTTATTCCTTTTAATCTAATCCAAGCAAGCTGCCAAGGTCCTAATATTTTCTCTTCTCTTATTTTTGCTTCTACACTTCGAACAGCCTGCATATAAATCCCCCTATTTTAGCCTTATCCTTGGGTCAACTAAAGCATAAGTAACATCCGCAATTAGATTACCAAGTAAAGTTAACAGAGCAAGAAGCATATTTATACCCATCAAAAGGGGATAATCCCTTGTATTTACTGCCTGAAGTTCAATAGGCCCAATACCAGGCCAATTAAATATTTGCTCCGTAATAATAGCCCCTGAAAAAGTCCTGGCAAACTCATTCCGAAAATCGTTACAACAGGAATAAGGGCATTCCTTAAGGCATGTTTATATATGACAACCTTTTCCCTTAATCCCTTTGCCCTTGCTGTTCTAATATAATCCTGCCTTATAACCTCCAGCATGCTTGATCTTGTATATCTCATAAGTCCCGCGAGGCTTCCAAGGGTTAAAACTATTAGTGGTAGTGCCATATGATGCATAACTTCTTTAAATAAAGCAAAGCCCGTTGCTGTGCTTCCTGGATTAGTCATTCCTGAAACTGGAAATAACTTTAGGTCGACTGCAAACCACTTTATAAGTAAAAGCCCGAAGAAAAATGAGGGCATCGAAATACCTATCAAGGCAAATATTGTAAATATGTAATCAAATTTTGAATATTGTTTTGTTGCTGATAAAACACCGATTGGAATAGAAAGAATTGCACTTAGCAAAAAAGATGCTAAAGAAAGATAAAAAGAATTCCATATAAAGGAATTTATAACCCTTGAAACAGGTTGCTTATAATAAAAGGATTCTCCCCATTGACCCTTTAAGATATCCATTACCCAATATTTATACTGAACAAGAATCGGTTCATTTAAGTGAAGCTGTTCTCTTAGCTTTGCTTTAGTTTCAGCTGATGTCTTTGGATCAACTATTGCTGACACCGCGTCTCCAGGTGCCAATTGAAAAATAACAAAAATTAGTATAGATATACCTATAAGAACAGGAATCATTTCAAGTAATCTTCGGGTAATATACTGCCTCATCGTCCTACCTCCTAAATATTGCCCGGCGATTGCCGGGCAATTTTTATTTAACATCAACTATTTCAACATTTTGAATATCATATGTCCAATCTATATATGGTGATGGATTTACTCCCTTAACCCTGCAACTTACAGCAACATTATCCTTGTTATAGCTCAAGAAAAGATATGGCAATTCTTCATTTGCAAGCTTATTCCACTGTTTATAAATTTCCTTTCTCTTTTCCTGATTAAATTCAGTAAGACCCTGTTTCATAAGTTTTTCAGATTCTTCGTTTACCCAGCCAACAGAATTGTTTCCTCCAGGAACATCCTGTGCCTTTGAGAATATTCCTGATGGATCTGGGTCAATCGATAGGGACCAAGCCATGTTATACATTTCAAATTCCCTTTTGTCATAAACCTTTTCAACCAATGTTCCAAATTCCATAAGTTCTGGAACAACTTCTATTCCTAGTTTTCCCCAATTATCTTTAACAATAGGTATTAAAGATTCTACATATTTGCTTCCTGTATAGGTCATCCAATGAATTATAAATTTTTGCCATCTTTATATCTAAACCCATCTTCCTTCTTTACCCAGCCAGCCTCATCTAAGAGTTTATTCGCAAGATCAGGATTATATTCGTATTGGTTTATTTCATCCGTATATGCCCAAGAAACTGGTGAAACCGGTGCATTACATACCTGACCGTTTCCTTTGTAATAAGCGTTTATAAACCCTTTTCTATCAAGTCCATACATTAGTGCTTGTCTTACTCTCTTATCCTTAAATCTTTCATCCCTGAGATTTAATCCTATATACCCATAGGAATTGGAAGGATAGCTATATATGTTGAAAAATCCCGCCTGCTTTATAAGTTCAACCATTTCTGGCTTACCTACAGCATCTATATCTACATTACCAGAGGTTAATTCTTGAACTACTGTATTTGCGTTTGTAACCTTCATAACTATAGTTTTAATCTTTGGCTCGCCCTTCCAATAGTTTGGATTCTTTTCAAATACTACTTCTGCACC
Source organism: Caloramator sp. Dgby_cultured_2 (assembly GCF_028872215.1). Taxonomy (NCBI): domain Bacteria; kingdom Bacillati; phylum Bacillota; class Clostridia; order Eubacteriales; family Clostridiaceae; genus Caloramator; species Caloramator sp. Dgby_cultured_2. The sequence continues at coordinate 2,554,023 of NZ_CP118396.1, read as the reverse complement.
TGGTTTGTAATTCTTAAGTGTATATGCTCCCGATCCCATTGGTTTTAAGAAAAGGTCTTTAAGCTTTTTAATATTTCCCTTTTCAAAACCATAATAATGCTTTGGAAGTATTCCATATCCAAAGTTCCAAATAGCAGGTGCTTGAGCCTCTGTTAAAGTAAATTGTATTGTATATGGATCGATAACCTTTATTCCTTTAACTTCCTTTACTTTATTTTCTTTATCCTTATTGTATTCCTCGTATCCCTCTAAATACATAACAGCATCTGTTCTTGGACCATCATAATTAGGATCGCAGATAGCTGTGAAGGTGAAGGCAACGTCTTCAGCTGTAAGTTCCTTTCCATCATGGAATTTAATTCCTTTTTTATATAGAAGGTATATGTTTTACCATCTTCAGATATATCCCATTTTTCCGCAACATTTGGAATTGGATTACCCTCAGCGTCATTGCTAATAAGTCCATCGAAAATCAAAGAACATACCCATGAATCGTATAAACTGCCTGAATAAATTGGATTAAAGGTTCCATTTGGTGCAGTAGTTCCAACTATTAAAGTATCCTTTCTATCCCTTGCAACCTGTGGAAGTTTTTCTGGATTGGTAGCTTGAATTATCTCAATTTGACTCTTGTTTAAAGACTTGTTGTCAGAACTTCCTTGATTTGAAGAAGGCTTTGAACATGATGAAAATGTCCCAACCATAATCAAAATCCCTAAAAAACACTTAAGATTTTTTTCATCTTATCCCCCTAAAATTTAAATTGTTCTTCTTAATATAAATTTTATTAAAAATATATATATTTTTGGTAACAATATGGTAACAATTTAGAATTTTACAAAAAGGAAATAAGTAATTTGTTATATTGCAAAAATGAGGTAAGTTTTATTAACTTACCTCAGATTGTGGCAAATATATTGTTACTTTGGTTCCTAATCCTTCATTGCTTTCTATAACAATATCACCTTTATGGAGTCTGATTATCTCGTCGCATATTGCAAGCCCAAGTCCGCTTCCTTCCTTTTTTATATCGATTTTATAGAACTTTTCTTTTACTTTATCTATCTTTTCAATTGGTATTCCTATACCATCATCTTCCACAATTATCTTTACTGCATGCTTTTCCCTTATAGTTCTTATTAAGATTGACCCGTCTTGCTTTGAAAATTTTACAGCATTATCAATAAGGTTTATTATTACTTGTCTTATTCTAAATTTATCAGCCAAAATAATATCATTTTCATCCAATTCTTCAGTTATTTTTAAACCTTTATTGTTAGCCTTCCCTTTATACAGATTACAAATATCATGAATTTCTTGATTTAAACTAAAGTTTTCAAGGCTTAATTTAATCTTTCCCCTTCAAGTTTTGAAAAATCAAGAAGATCCTCAACCATGTCTGAAAGCCTATCTACTTCCTTTGTAATAATCTTTAACCCTTGTTTTACCTCTTCTAAGTCATTAAAATCACTTGTCAAAATAGTTTCACTCCATCCCTTAATAGAAGTTAAAGGCGTTCCTAGTTCATGAGATACCGATGATATAAATTCACTTTTTAAATTCTGCATCCTTTTAATCTCGTTTGCCATATAATTTAAAGTTTCTGCCAGCTCTCCAATCTCATCGTTGTATTTTGTGGTTATTTTTACATCGAAATTACCCCTTGCCATTTTTTTGCAACTTCGTTGATATCCTTTATAGGTTCTATTATGCTTTTACTAAAGGTTAAGCTCAAAATAAATAGAAATATCACTAAAACAAAGCTAATAAAAATAACAAAGGTTATATAATATTTTATTCTAGAATCCACTTCCCTTAAGGATGTTATTATTCTCAAAACTCCAACTATGGAACCATCCACCTTTATAGGAGCTGATGCTGCTATTAATTTTTCCATTGTTATATTGTTTATGTATATAGAAGAATGAACCTTATCTTGAAGAGCAAGAATATAATCTGATTGAAGATTTTCAGCGTAATTTAATCCGCTAGAACAAAATAGCACTTTCCCTTTAGTATCCCAAACTTGAATAATAAAATCCTCATCAAAGGAATAATCTTCAACATAATTTTTAAGAAGAAAAGTTATTTTTTCTTTATCTGTGAAATATCTATTGAAAAACTCCGTAGATGTATTAACTTTATTTATCAAAAGCTGTCGTAAGCTTGAATAATAATAGTTTCTTATGATAAGGGCAAAGGATAGATTGAAAACTATTAAAATAACTATAATCCCTATAATGTAATCCTTAACCCACCTTTTCTTAATCCCCGTCATGTTAAATCATTCCTTATTTATGAATATATTTTTTCTATTTCATCCGGATTAAAAATCTTTTTATCATAATTTATGTATACTCTGTAATTCAGATAATCCAATATTTTAATTTTATCCGCCAAATCTATTGTATTTCCTTCCTTAATCCTATATAAAGAAAAAAGATATTTATTTGAATCCTTTAAATAAAAGGATACACTTTCATAGTCCTTCTGATTATATTTAATTATAAAGTTATTTTGTATTTTTTAGGAATAAGAAAATAATAACTATCATCACCATAGGTAGAACAGGAGTAGATTAAATTTCCCTTTTCATCTATCTTATACCAGTTGTTAATCCAAATATTTTTATTCTGGAAACTGTTATTAATCTCTGGCATCGCAACTTCAATAAATCCATCTCCATCAATATCCTGTGATTTTATATAATAAGCCTTTATTCCATTTTCACATATATGATTTTGGGAGTTTAAAAACAAATTTTTTATCTTTTTTTATCTAAAACTAATATTTGAGTTAGTGCTAATTCTTCTCCTATTAAACTATCTATAACTATTCCATTTTGGCTCTTATTTAATTTACAATAGGTTATATTTTTATAGTGTTTTGTTCCTTTGTCTAAAGGAACTACATATAAAGAGTTAAATTTTTCACCCTCAGCCTTTAATATATTTAAAAGGGAAATTCGTCTTTTCTTATTAGCAATATCTCATCTGTCCCATCCCCATCTATATCATTAATAGCAAAATCCTCATACTCCGACTTAAATACCACTCTTAATATTCCTTCTATTTCCTTTAATATAAAAACTTCCTTCGAATTATTTTTATAGTTCCCTATAATAAACTCCACCTTTTTATCTTTATCTAAGTCTGAATAATAAAATTTATGAATTTCGTCTCCAACAAATCCATAACTAACTGCATTAATAAAACTAGAACTTTTGATAAGCCCTATTTTTAAAGGTGAAAACAAATCCGAAGTTTTTATGAAATAAACTATATCACTATTTTTATCTCCATCAAAATCTAACAAATAAATGGAGTTTTTGTTCTCCCCATCTATTGGAGAAGTTAATTTTGAGTTAGGAGCAACAAAATATTTTATTTTACCAATTGCCATTTCGTATTCTTTAGGAATCATAGGCTTTACAATAATATTTTCTTCATGGAAATTACAAGATTGAAAAATAAACACAAAAATAATAAAACAATCCTTTTGATTAAAGATTTCACCTTCTTTAGCCCCCTATTACTTAATTTCCCACCTATATCCATATCCTCTTATAGACTTAATGTATTTAGGGCATGTAGGGTCATCTTCTATCTTCTGCCTTAGCCTACTTATATTAACATCAACTATCTTATAACTTCCAATATAGTCTTCGCCCCATATTATGTTTAAAATTTCATCCCTTTTAAAAGCTCTATTAGGATTATTAATGAATAATTTTAAAAGTTCAAATTCAATATGGGTAAGTTCAATTTCTTTGTCTTCTTTAAAAAATTTTCTTGAGTTAAAATCAACTTTAAAAGGATACATAAAAATTTCATTGTTATTTCTTCTAATCATAGAAACCCTTCTAAAAAGTGACTCAACTCTTGCAACTAATTCTCTTGGGCTAAAGGGCTTTACAACATAATCATCAGCACCCTTTGAAAATCCAGCTATCTTATCAGCCTCTTGAGATCTTGCCGTAAGTATAATAATTCCTATAAAAGGATCCTTTTCTCTAATCTTATTGCAAACATAAAATCCATCTAGCTTAGGAAGCATTAAATCTACAATAGCTATATCAATACCATCATTCTTTTTAATATATCCAGCGCCTTTTCCCCATCCTCCGCTTCAAGGACATCATATCCTTCTCTTTTTAAATTTATTTTTATAAATCCCCTGATTTCCTCGTGATCCTCCACAATCAAAACCCTCTTCATCAAATCCCCCAATAAAACTAATATTTACTATAAATTATAATTCTTTACACTAAAATATTAAAGAAGTAACTAAAAAATAAGCCGGATTAAACCGGCCTATCACTCAAATATTCTGCTTACGGAAAGGTCTTCATATATTCTCTTTATTGCCTCTGCAAAAATAGGTGCAACAGATAAAACTTTTATCTTATCAAGATGTTTTTCTGGTGGAAGAGGAATTGTGTTTAATACTACAAGTTCTTTAATTGCTGATTTTTCAATTCTTTCAACAGCTGGTCCAGATAATACCGCATGGGTGCAGCATGCAAATACTTCCTTTGCCCCCATATCCTTTAGGGCATTTGCTGCATTAGTAATAGTTCCTGCAGTGTCTATCATATCATCTACTAAAATAACATATTTGTCCTTAACATCTCCGATGACATTCATTATTTCTGAAACATTTGCCTTTGGTCTTCTTTTATCAATTATAGCAATTGGTGCGTGAAGCCTATCTGCAAATTTTCTTGCCCTTGTAACGCTACCAAGGTCAGGTGAAACAACTACCACTTCATCTTCATTAAAATTCTTTTCTTGATAGTATTTTGCAAGGATTGGAACTCCAAGAAGGTGATCAACCGGAATATTAAAATATCCCTGAATCTGTGCAGCATGAAGGTCCATTGTTAGGACCCTATTAGCCCCAGCAGCTGTTAAAATGTCTGCAACAAGTTTCGCTGTAATTGGATCCCTTGCCTTTGCTTTTCTGTCCTGTCTTGCATAACCATAATATGGTATAACAGCTGTAATCCGACCTGCAGAAGCTCTCTTGAGGGCATCAATCATTATAAGAAGTTCCATTAAATTGTCATTAACAGGTGCACATGTGGATTGAACAACAAAAACATCTGCACCTCTGACAGTTTCATTGATATCTACAGAAATTTCGCCATCGCTGAATCTTCCAACAACAGCATTTCCCATCGGAACGCCTACGATATCAGCTATTTCCTTCGCAAGCTCTGGATGAGCATTTCCTGTAAATATTTTGATGTGCTTACCATGTCCAAACATCTTTAACTCCTCCTAAGCTATTTTTTCCAAATTCCTCTTTTTGCACCCATCCTTCTTTATTAACCTGCTTTTCCCTTGCAATTGCAAGTGCTCCATCAGGAACGTCTTGAGTTATTGTAGAACCTGCGGCAATATAAGCACCCTCCCCAACTGTAACTGGAGCAACAAGATTTGTATTACAGCCTATAAAGGCCTTATCTTTAACTATTGTTTTATGTTTCTTTGTTCCATCATAGTTTACAACAACAGTTCCACATCCAAAATTGCATCCCCTTCCAACCTCAGCATCACCAATATAAGTAAGATGTGAAACCTTTGTTCCATCTCCAATTGTTGATTTTTTAATTTCAACAAAATCTCCAATTTTTACATCTCTGCCAATGACGCTTTCAGGTCTTATATAAGCAAATGGTCCAACATTAGCCCCTTGCATTATTTTACTTTCTAAAACAACTGAGTTTTGAATCATTACATCATCCTCAACCTCAACATCCACAAGCCTTGTGTTCGGTCCTATTATACAGTTTTCACCGATTATTGTTTTCCCTTCGAGTATTGTTCCTGGATAAATTATTGTATCCTTTCCTATTTGAACATCCGAATCTACATAAGTATTATTTGGATCTATAAAGGTTACTCCTTCATCCATGAATTTATTTATAATCCTTTTTCTCATTATAACGCTTGCCTCATAAAGCTGCGCCCTTGAATTAACACCTGTAAATTCTTCAAAATCAGTTACATAGGCACCAACTTTTTGCCATCTGACTTTAATATCTCTATTACATCTGTTAGATAATATTCGCCCTGTGCGTTGTTATTATTCAATCTCTTAAGGGAATCTAAAAGGAATTCTATATCAAAACAGTATGCCCCGGAATTTACTTCTTTAATCTGCCTTTCAAATTCATTTGCATCTTTATCTTCAACTATTCTTTCAAGGTTACCTTCAAAATCCCTTACAATCCTTCCATACCCCTTTGGATTATCAACAACACCTGTTATAACAGCCGCAGAATATCCCTTTTCAATATGATACTGGAAAACCTCTGATATGGTTTTAGATGTAATAAGTGGAGTGTCTCCTGCAAGAATAATTACTGTCCCTTTTTTACCTTTTAAAAATTCACTTGCACACATTACCGCATGACCTGTCCCAAGTTGCTTATCCTGATATGAATAACTAAATCTATCACCAAGGTATCCTTTAACCTTATCGGCACCATGTCCAACAACAATAGTAAAGTCTTCGACAACAGAATCAAGTGCATGAATAACATGCTCTATCATGGATTTGCCGCAAACCTTATGTAAAACTTTAGGAAGATTGGATTTCATCCTTTTTCCTTCGCCAGCGGCTAATATAATACCATAACACTTATTCATATTCTGCACCTCAATTCGATATTTTTCTACCCTATATATTATATTGTATTAACAAAATTATTGCAATTAAATTAACAAAAATAAAAAGGAAGTATTTCACTTCCTTTTATGATTATTCATTTTCTTCTGGCATGTTCTTTACCTTTTCATATTCTGCAAGGATGGCTGCTTGAAGCTTTTCTCTTGTTTGTGTGTTTATTGGATGAGCAATGTCCTTAAACTCACCATCTGGTGTTTTTCTCGATGGCATTGCTATGAATAATCCATTTTGTCCATCTATTACTTTGATGTCATGAACCACAAATTCGTTGTCGAAGGTAACTGATACAATAGCCTTCATTTTCCCTTCGTTCATAACCTTTCTTACTCTAACATCGGTAATTTGCATAAAATTCACCACCTTCCATGTTGCTTAATTAATATATTCTTCATTTTTTTCAAATTCCTGCTTAAAATTGTGAATATTTCGAAAAATTTTTATATTAATTCTCCAAGTTAAATTGGAGAATTAATTGTTTTTAAGTTTTACATCAATTATTTCCCTTTCTTCATCGACATTATTCAATATAAGTAGAGATATGTAATCTTGAACTAACTTCTTTTCAGTCTTAGCCTCTATAAATACTCCAACTCCGACAACTTTAGACTCAAACTCCTCCATTAATTTTATTATTCCCTTTGCTGTCCCCCGGCCCTCATAAAATCGTCTATGAATACTACTTTGCTTCCCTTTTTACTGCCCTTTTAGGAAGGCTCATGGTTTGAATTTGCCTTTTTGAACCTGAAACATAATTTATGCTTACAGTAGGGCCTTCTGCCCCCTTGTTTTCTCTTCTTACTATAACTAAAGGAACATTCAAGTATCTTGCAGTCATCATGGCTATTGGAATACCCTTGGTTTCTACGTAAGAACATAATCGGGTTCTTTATCCCTAAAGTAACTTGCAAAAATAATGCCTAATTTATTTGTAATATCCGGAGAAAAAATTAAATCGTTCGTATATAAAAAACCCCAGGCATAATTCTGTCTTTATTCTTTAAACTTTCACAAAGCTCTTTTAAAAAGCTTTGTTTATCCTCTTCCCTTAAAGAAGGCACAAACCTTACTCCACCTGTTGGCCCAGCCACAGTTTCAACGCTTCCAACTCCAATATCCTCAACAACTTTTTTAAGTATAGTAACATCTTCACTTAAAGTTGATCGAGCCATATTAAAGTTTTCTTGAAAAAAACTTAAACTTATTACTTTGTTAGGATTGTCTGATAATATTTTAAGTATAGCCGCTACCCTTTCCTTCCTGTTTAGTCTTTCCATTTTTCCCACATCCTATTCACTTAAATATTTTTATCATAATTTTTTATTTTTATACATATTTTATAATGGCAAATTCTAAACTATCTAATCTAATTGTAAAAAAACGAGTCTGATTTTCAACGATTACCAATATTTTATTGATATATTATAATTTAAAATATAAAATAATGTTATGTAAATTTTGTTTAGGAGTGATAGGATGTTTGATCTTGAAAGGGATTTTGATAAAAAGTTCATTTTATTGGAATTGGTGGAATAAGCATGAGTGCCCTTGCTGAAATACTTTTAGAATACGGCTACAAGGTTTCTGGTTCTGATAGGGCTAAATCCCACCTTACTGATAAGTTACAAGCAATGGGTGCAAAAATATTTATTGGACACGATACTAAAAATATTGAAGATGCAGATATTGTCGTTTATACTGCAGCTGTAAAGGATGATAATCCTGAACTTATGGAGGCAAGAAGTAGGAACTTGATCATTTACGATAGAGCCGAATTTTTGGGACAAATAATGAAAAGATACAAAAAGGTGTGGCAATTGCTGGAACTCATGGTAAAACCACAACAACCTCTTTAGTTTCATTGATGCTATTTAGGGCTAATCTTGATCCTACTTTAATGATAGGTGGAGAGGTTGATATATTAGGTGGAAATGTTAGGGTAGGTAAAAGTCCATACTTTGTTACAGAAGCCTGTGAATATAAAGAAAGCTTTTTAAAATTCTATCCTTTTATTGGTGTAATTTTAAACATAGATGCAGACCATTTAGATTATTATAAGGATATCAATCATATAAAAGAGGCCTTTTTAAAATTTGGTAAACTTATTCCTAAGGATGGTCTTGTTGTTGGATATGCTGAAGATGAAAACGTCATAGAAATTTTTAAAGACTTAGAATGCAATAAATTAACCTACGGGATAAACAGGGGAGATTTTAAGGCAATAGATATAAAGTATGACGAAAAGGGATGCGCCTCCTTTAAAGTTAATCTAAACGATAAACCATATGGCGATTTTAAGTTGTCTATTCCTGGTGAACATAACGTATTAAACGCTCTAGCTACTATCGCCTGTGGGCACTTTTTAGGAATTGATGTTGAAACAATTAAAAATAGCCTTTTAGAATTTAAGGGAACCCACAGAAGGTTTGAGAAAAAGGTGAAAAGAATGGAGTAGTTGTGATAGACGACTATGCCCATCATCCTGCCGAAATAAAGGCTACAATTAAAGCTGCTAAAAACTATCCTCATAAAAGAATATATTGCGTATTTCAGCCCCACACATATACAAGAACATATACTCTATTCGATGAATTTTCAACTGCCTTTTTAGGAGTTGACAAACTTATTCTTACCGATATATATGCCGCAAGGGAAAAGGATACCGGACTTGTAAATTCTAAAATGCTCTCGGATGCAGTTGTTAAGCACGGCGTTGACTCTATATACATCAAGGATTTTGATGAAATATTAAGCTATTTAGAAGGCGAACTAAAAGAAGGAGACCTCTTAATAACAATGGGTGCCGGAGATGTTTATAAAATCGGTGAAATGTTTTTAAAAAGTAAGCCCTGTATAATGCAGGGCTTATACTTTGAAAAGGCTAATCTTTTTACCCTTTCGATGTCTTCCTTTGTAACAGGCCTTTCAAAACTTCTAAATCCAGCAAGTTTAAATCCATGTTTTTTAGCAAGATTATGTATCTCTTTAACCCTTTCAAGGCTCAAATCCCTTCCTAAGGAATAGTTTTCAATCCTGCCTTCTAAAGCAAGAAGCATGGTTTCAGCCATGCAGGCATATCCTGTTTTAGGTGGAAAACCAAAGTTAAAATTAAAGTTTACATCTCCAGGGATTTCAACAACTCCACCCTCTATTATTAATACATCCTGCCTTTTCTTTGCTACATCCTTTGAAACATCCCTTGGCCTTGCAACATCGCAAACTATTGCTCCCTTTTTTAAATATTCTGCCTCGATAATGGCATCTTTAGAACTTGATACGGTTATAACAACGTCTGCATTTTGCAGGGCTTCCTTTATATCCGAAGTTATATACACTTTTTGTTGTAATTTCCTTCTAATTTATTTGCAAATTCCTTTAACCTTTCCATATTCCTTGCAACAAGGAACATATTTTTGCCTCCGGCAATAAAAGTTCTGCACAAACCTTTCCAATGGATCCTGTTGCACCTACTACAGCAACATTGCATTCATCTAAGTATTTACCCATAATATCAACTGCCTTTTTGGTTGCTTCAACAGCTGTTGCAACGGTTAAACTATTTCCAGATGTTACCGCGATGTTTACGTTTTCAGCGATTGTTATTCCTGCATCCCCAACAACCGATGTTAAAGCCCCAAGGCCTACAATGTCAACATCCAATTTTTCTGCCATCTTTGCCGCCCTTATTATTCTTTTTAAAACATAGTCTTCAGGTAAGGATAACATCTGATTTGATGTTAAAGGAACTGCAATAAAATAACCTTCAGTTTCTGAAAGCTCACTTTTTATCCCTGTTATTTTAGATATTTTTATAGGAGGTAAAAATTTTATTATCCTCTCAACATTTTTTTCTGAAAGATTTTTTAGAAACTTAAATTTTCTGCTAACATCAGTATATTCAATTGGATGAATAATAAAGGCAAATCTTTTCATCCCAACCCCTCCATTGGTGCACAATTTGTGCACGTCTTTTAATAATATTTTAAGTCCTTTTACCATTATTTTCAAGTATATTATATAAATAAAAACACCTTTTTAGACTTTTCATCTAAAAAGGTGTTGGTAAATTATAGTAATGTCAAAAAGTCAAAATGTCAAGTGCCTGTCACTTTAGAATTCTGCATTTCTTGGAGTTCTTGGGAATGGGATAACGTCCCTTATGTTGCTCATCCCTGTTAGATACATTATCATTCTTTCAAAACCAAGGCCATATCCTGCGTGCTTTGTTCCACCGTATTTTCTAAGTTCTAGATACCACCAGTAGTCCTCCTCTTTCATTCCAAGCTCTCTTATTCTATTTAAAAGCACATCGTATCTTTCTTCCCTTTGGCTTCCTCCGATTATCTCTCCAACTCCAGGAACCAAAAGGTCTGCAGCTGCAACAGTCTTTCCATCATCATTCAATCTCATATAGAAGGCCTTTATATCCTTTGGATAATTAGTTACAAATACTGGCTTTTTAAATATTTTTTCTGTGATATATCTTTCATGTTCTGTTTGTAGGTCGCATCCCCATTCAACTGGGAATTGGAAGTTCTCTCCTGACTTTTTCAAAAGCTCTATTGCTTCTGTGTATGTTATTCTTGCAAATTCTGAATTAACAACATTATTTAATCTTTCAAATAATGTATTGTCAATGAAATTATTGAAAAACTCCATCTCCTCTGGGCAATTTTCAAGAACATAGCTGATTATATATTTAACCATATCCTCTGCAAGGTCCATGTAATCGTTAAGATCAGCAAAGGCGATCTCTGGCTCAATCATCCAAAACTCCGATGCATGTCTTGGTGTATTTGAATTTTCTGCTCTAAAGGTTGGTCCAAAGGTATAAACCTTTTTAAAGGCAAGGGCATAAACTTCTGCTTCTAATTGTCCTGAAACTGTAAGATTTGTTTCCTTGCCAAAAAGTCTTCAGAAAAATCAATTGAACCATCTTCCTTTCTTGGAAGATTATTAAGATCAAGGGTAGTTACTCTAAACATTTGTCCTGCGCCTTCGCAGTCGCTTCCTGTTATTATTGGAGTATGAACATAAACAAAGCCTCTTTCTTGGAAGAACTTATGAATAGCATAGGCTGCAACTGACCTTACCCTAAATACTGCTGAAAAGGTATTGCTCCTTGGTCTTAGGTGGGCTATAGTCCTTAGGTATTCAAAGGAATGCTTTTTCTTTTGTAGCGGATAATCAGAATGGGAATATCCTTCAACTACTATCCTATCCGCATGAACTTCAAAGGGCTGCTTTGCACCAGGTGTTTCAACTAACTTACCTTCCACAGTTATTGATGAACTAATGGGAAGCTTTTCAATTTCCTTAAAATTATCTAGTTTTTCGTCAAATACAATTTGAAGATTTTTAAAGAAGGTTCCGTCATTAAGCTCAATAAATCCAAAGCTTTTAGAACTTCTAACTGTTCTTATCCAGCCGCTAACTTTAACCTCTTGATTTAGATACTTTTCTTGATGTCTATAAAGTTCCTTTACTTCAACCTCAAACATGTTTATCCTCCCTTTCCTGTATATTTTTCCAAATTAAAAAGCCCTTCATCCCTAAATGGGACGAAAGGCTTAACTTCCGCGGTGCCACCCAAATTGCCAAAATGGCCTCTTTGAAGGTACTAACATACCCCCTGGATTTAACGTTCCAGCCACGTCTTAGCCTACTCTCTATCGATTTCGGTAAGAAACTCCGGGATGTTCTTCAATATGGGCTTCGTATCGGTCTTCCACCGCCACCGACTCGCTATGACTACTTCCCATATCTACTCTTCCCATCATAGTCTTTTAATATTTATATAAAATTATAATATTTGATATTAGTATTGTCAAATAAAAGTAGAAATTATGATAAAATAATTATAGCTTTACATTAAACCCTACAGAACTATATTATCCCTTTATCTTTGGGGTGCAATAAACAAGGGGCTCATATGAGCCCCTTGAGCCAATTCTCTATTCTTTTTTCAACTTCTATTTTATTTTTTATAAAAGAATCCTTAAAGCCAATTTCATCAGAAATAATCAAATTCATTTTTTAGTGAAATATTCATAAGCCTTTTTCTCGTCCGCTGCAAAGGTTGAAAATAGGTATATCTTCTTCTCATTAAAAGGATGATTTTCAATAAAAGATAGGACATATGGACAAGGTCTTCCTGCCCAAATTGGAGTCCCTAAAAATATAGTATCGTAAAGCTCCCAATTAGGCACCCTCTCAACCTCCGGCCTTTCACCAAAAAGGGACATCTTGCCACCATAAAAGAACTTCCAAAATCCTTTATACTTGAACTCTTTTAAGGGCTTTATCTTTATAATTTCAAATCCTGTCCTTTCAGTAATCTTATTTGCCACAAACTCAGTATTTCCATCAAGGGAAAAATAAACAACAGCACCTTTTGTCATAATAAGACCTTCTTTCTATGAATTATTTATTTTTAAACATAAATCATTTTCCTTGTCATGCCTCCATCAACTATGAAATTTGCACCTGTTATGAAGGAATTTTGTGGATCGATTAAAAATAAAACTAGCGATGCTATATCATCCTCGTTGCCAACTCTTCCTGCTGGGTGTTGCTTATGGTCCATTTCCGTTAAATTTGCAATATATCGTTGGCTTTGCTTCTTAAGGTGACTAACTTCAATCCATCCTGGACTTATGCAGTTTACCCTTACATCCGGTCCAAGGCTTATGGCCAGGGCATGGGTTAGGGCAAATACTCCCCTTTGATGCTGAATAGGCCTCGGTATTCGATTCCGACATGAAGGCCCTTGTTGAAGCTATGTTTATTATGGAACCTTTTCTTTCTTTTATGTAGGGTGCACAGTATTTTGAACACAAAAATGCACCAGTTAAGTTTACTCCAATTACCCTGTTCCACTCATCAAGGCTAAGTTCTGTTATAGACTTATTTATTGAAATTGCAGCGTTGTTTATTAAAACGTCAATTCCACCGAAATTTTTTACCGTTTCTTTAATAAGTTTTTTAACATCATCCTCCTTCGATACATCGCAGTGAATAAATTTAATGTTGCCTAATGAGCTCAATTCCCTTTCCGTTTCTTCTCCTGCCTCTTTATCTATTTCTGCAATTATGACGTTATAATTTTCTTTTAATAGTCTTTTAGCTATTCCCTTTCCTATTCCTTGACCTCCACCCGTTATAATTGCTGTTCTTTTATGATTATCCATATCGCCACCTCACATTTTTTATCTCTTACTAAATTTATTCTCCATAATGTGTTTATTTCCTACCAATATATAAAAATTTTTAGTCATTTAAGTAAATAAAATTCTTAATAAGTGAAAGTAAAAAAGACCTGTAAGCTATAAAGCCACAGGCCATTTTGGTCGGGGCGACAGGACTCGAACCTGCGACCTTATGGTCCCGAACCACACGCGCTACCACCTGCGCTACGCCCCGGTAAAAATTTCCTTATGAGATTATAAAATAAGGTTTAGCCTTAAGGCTAAACCTATGGTCGGGGTGACAGGGATTGAACCTGCGACCTCATGGTCCCAAACCACGCGCGCTCCCATCTGCGCCACACCCCGCTATCGACAAAATAAATTATAAGACATTTTTTTATTTTTTCAAGTGTTTTTTGTGGAATTTTTGCCTATTTAGTATCAGCGAACAAAATTAGTAAAAATCTTTTTCTCCTTTTCAGGCTCAAGGACTATACCTTCTCCACTCTTTTTAATTTCAAAAGCCATGCCATGTTTTTGCCAAGGATCCTCATTATCTGAACTCCCTCTTCATCCTGATAAACTTCCCCAGGTTTTGCACCATGAATTACATTCCAATAGTTTGTCGTTGGAATGAGCATTTCTGAATAAAGAAGATAATTGTTAAGCTGTTCAAAGGTTGTAACCCCACCTGAACGTCTCACAGCAACTACTGAAGCTCCTACTTTATGCCTAAAAAGCCCTCCATTTGCTGATGCAACATAAAAGGCTCTGTCTAAAAAGGCCTTCATGGTTGCAGCAATGCCGGAATAGTGAACTGGTGAGCCTAAAATTATCCCATCAGCGTTTTTCATCTTTTGAATCCATTCATTTACCTCATCATCCGTTATGCATCTTTCATTTTTATTTTTGTAGCACATCCCGCAGGCTATGCAGCCTCTTATAATTTTATCTCCAACATGGACTATTTCAACTTCAATTCCTTCCTTTTCAAGTTCATCTGCTACAATTTTTATAGCATGATATGTATTTCCTTCCTTTTTGGGCTTCCGTTAAAGGCAACAACCTTCATACACCTTCCCCTTTCTTTTTCTTAAATTATACCAAGAAGGATATATAAATTCAATAAAGTCAAAAATATAGGGCACTTTTTAGATTTTTCATCTAAAAGTGCCACATATATTAGGCGTTACTTTTTGAAATTGAGATCAACCATTGTCTGGTGAATGGGTTTTATTTATGGGTTGATAGGCTTAAGACTTTTTTCCTCCACACCACGCCTTGGAACACATGAAGCAATAAACCCTATAAGAACAGATTGAACTGCTGGGGCAATATAATTTAAGTATTTTTGATATCTTAAAGAGTAGACTATTAAAGCTGTTATTACGTTTATTATAACCGTAACTAAAAAAGATAAATTACAAACCTTGAAAAGGAGCTTATATATTTTTCCCATATCCTATGTCTTTTCTCGCCGGGTATTAATTTAGAAAACAAAAAGAAGGTAACAAGAACAATTAGTATATCTACTGCAAGCATTATAAAAAAGTTTTAACTCCTAAATAGTTCGTCATAAAATCCCTCCATTCTAATTTTATTTTTTACAATTTTTTATATTTAATGTATATTGTTTCTCATGTATAATAAAAATATAGATAGGGATTGGGGTGGTTATATGGATTATAAAGAACGTAGAAAATTTGAAAGGGTCAAAATGGACTGTCAAATTCTATATCCTACCTTAATTTTAAATAATGAAAAAGAACTTTTCTTGATGATAATGCTAAGCTTTATGTGTGTGATATTTCTGAAGCTGGTATATGTGTAAGGTCAAATTTCTTTATTCCAAATGAAAGCTTTCTATCATTTTATTTTAGAATAGAGGATAATATACCATTTAGAGTATTGGTAAAAATCGTCTGGACTAAAGTTGAAGATGGAGAATATATTGCAGGTGGTGAGTTTATAGCACTAAAATCTGAGGAAATGATGATTATTAGAGATTATGTAAATAAACATAAAAATAATTAAAAAACAAATGGAGGAATCTTCATGGCAAAGGTCTTTCTAAAATCTAAAAAAGGATTAAGAGCTGAAATGGGGCACCCTTGGATTTTTTCTGGTGAAATCGATAAAATAGAAGGCGATTTTGAAAACGGAGATATAGTTGAAGTTTACAATTTTAAAGGCAAATTTATAGGCAAAGGTTACATAAACACTAAATCCCAGATTACAGTAAGAATACTAACAAGAAACAAAGATGAAGAAATAAACGAAGATTTCTTCAGAAGAAGAATTTTAGAGGCCTGGAACTATCGCAAAAAGGTTATAGAAACCACATGCTGTAGAGTAGTGTTTGGTGAGGCTGATTTTCTTCCTGCCCTTATCGTTGATAAATATAGCGATTATCTTGTTGTCCAAACCCTTGCCCTTGGAATTGATAAATACAAAGATATTATAGTAAAAGTTTTAAAGGAAATCTTCAATCCAAAGGGCATATATGAAAGGAACGACGTTCCTGTTAGGGAACTTGAGGGGCTTAATCAACAAAAGGGATTTTTAACAGAACCCTTTGATACTACAATAATTACCGAAGAAAATGGCGTTAAATTCTATGTTGACATAGAAAACGGCCAAAAGACAGGTTACTTCCTAGATCAAAAGGAAAATAGAGCTGCCATTAAGGACATTGTAAAGGATGCTGATGTTTTAGGCTGTTTTTGCCATACCGGCTCATTTTCCCTGCATGCCGCAAGATATGGTGCAAAAGTGTTCTTGGAATAGATATTTCTGAACATGCCGTTGAATTTGCAAGAAAAAATGCTGAACTTAATGGGTTCCAGGATATATGTAAATTTGAAGCCCACAATGCCTTTGATGTTCTTCACCCATGGTCAAAGGAAGGAAGAAAATTCGATGTAGTTATCCTTGACCCACCAGCCTTTACAAAGAGTAAAGATACAGTAGAAAGTGCAATGAGGGGATACAAAGAAATAAACTTAAGAGCCATGAAGCTTTTAAAACCCGGAGGATTTTTGGTAACAGCTTCTTGTTCACATCATTTAACCCCAGAGCTTTTTATCAAGTTATCATGGATGCTGCAATAGATGCCAAAAAACTATAAGGCAAGTTGAATATAGGACCCAATCCAAGGACCATCCAATCCTTTGGAACTCCGGTGAAACCCTATACTTAAAATTCCTTATACTTCAAATAATATAGGCTGCATACAATGCAGCCTTATATTTTTACTATCCTTCCATCCTTAAAAACAGGAACCACATCCAATATATCTTCCATAAAGCAATATTCTATATCCTCTTTACAACCTATAGAAATCAAATAATTATAATGTCCCGCATATTTTACATATTCTAATATTTTTCCTTTATAATCCCTATAGGCAATATAAGCAGCAGTTGATATATCATCAATATTGCAATTCCCAAGTTTTAAAAATTCATATATTATTTTCCCTGCACATATAAAATCATCTAAAGAAAGCTTACCATAAGTTCCTGCACAAACTATGGCAATATCCCTTTTATCCTCGAATACTTTTTTACAAGAGCCTTTCCATTCAGCATGCACCCAATATAGATATTTTTAGCATTAAAGGATTTATATATTGCTCTTGTTCCATTTGAGGTCGTAAAAACAATATTCTTGCCCTCCACAAATTCCCTTTTATATTCTAAGGGTGAATTTCCAAAATCAAAACCATCGATTTTAAGTCCCCTTCTTTCACCACCTAAAAGATATCCTTCTTCCTTAAACTTTAATGCATCCTCCACCTCTAATACTGGAAAAACAGTTGCACCGTTATATATAGCTGTTGTAATAACCGATGTAGCTCTTAAAACGTCTATTACAATTACATCTTTATCCCTTAAAAATTCCTTATCAACATCGTTTACGGAAGGAAACAAAGCGATATTCACATTATCATCTCCTTAAAGTAAGCAAAAACCCCTTTAAAGGGGTTACATTATTTTGCCTTATAATTTGTTACTGATTTTCTTGATATTAGTTTTGTTTCAACTATAATTTTCTGTTTTTCTTCATTTCTTCCCATTATTTCGTCGATAACAAGCCTTGCTGCTTCGAATCCTAACTTATATGCATTGATATCAACAGAACTTAACGGCGGAGTTGCATGTTCTGCAAGGGGTATATTGTTAAAGCTCAATATAGATATATCCTGAGGAACCTTAAAACCAAGTTCTCTTGCAGCCCTTATAGCACCAAAGGCCATTAAATCATCTGTAACAAGAACAGCTGTAGGTGGCTTAGGACTTGACAAAATTATCTTCATACAATCATATCCACCCTGCTGAACGAAATCGCTGGAGGTCAATAAACCTTCATCAAGTTCTATTTTATTCTCAATTAATGCCTTTTTGTAGCCTTCAAATCGGTCTAATGAAACGACAAGATTTAAAGAACCGTTAATGAGCCCAATCCTTCTATGTCCCTTTTTTATTAAAAAGTTTGTTGCTTCATAGGCAGATTTAACATTATCATTATCTACAAAATTTATATTTTCATCATTATAGGGCCTTCCTATCATCGAAAAAGGAAGGTTAAGCTCCATAACTTTGTTTAAAATAGCATCGTTTACCCTCGAATACATCAAAATAAGCCCATCTACTCTTCCACCAAAAACAATGGAATTTAAAGATTCCATCTGCTCCTTTTCTGTATTGCCTGTAGTAAGAAGCAGGCAATATTCTTCATCATGGGCACACTTTGCAATGCCTCTTAGCGCCTCTGGAAAGAAGGGATTCAAAAGACATGTTCAGCAGAACGTGGCATAACTATTCCTATAGTTTTTGTCGTCTTGTTTACAAGGCTTCTTGCTATAGCATTAGGATGATATCCTAATTCCTTCATCGCCAGCCTTACCTTTTCCTTAGTTTTTCACTTATCCTTGGACTGTCCGATATTACTCTTGATACCGTCGATGGGGATACTCCAGCTTTTTCTGCTACATCCTTTATTGTAACCATTACCTTCCCCTACTTTCTTTTTAATTTAAAAATAGAAATAACGGTCCTAAATACAACAGCCTCTTCAAATTTTTTAATATCAAGTCCTGTTATAGCCTTAATCTTTTCAATTCTATAAAGAAGCGTATTTCTATGAAGATACAGCCTTCTCGATGCCTCACTTATATTAAGATGGCACCTAAAGAGCTCTTCTGCTGTATTTATAAGCTCTTTATCTCTGTATACATCATAAAAATTTTCATACCCGCCATTTAGATAAAAATCTATTTTAGACATATCACCCTCAGAAATTATACCATAAAGAATCATTTTATCAATATGGAATATTCCTTCATTGTATCCTAAATTTTTCGCAAGAAGACAGGATGTTTTAGCATGAATAGCTGAATTTTTTATAGTATAATCACCCTTTACTTGTCTTCCCGAGCCTATTATTACATTATTAGCACCTTCCTGCTTTAACTCCTCAAGAATGGATTCTGCTTCCTCTTCAAAATTTTCAATTTCTTTTACTATATAAATGCCCTCGTCATCCTTTACAAGTTCTGCCTCGTAACCATCGTAAATACTTTCTACTATATTGAAATACTTAATAGGGCACATTATATACATCGTCGTTTTATTTAAAAACTTTCCTATTAGCTTTTCTTTAGGAACATCGTTTTTTAGAATATATTCAAGAGGCTGCAGAACATCTGCAGCCTCTTTATTTTTATAAAAACTAAAATAAAGCTTTACAAGGTTACAGGCATCCTGCGATAATTTACCTTTAATTGATAATATATTATCGCCTATCCTAATAAAGGTAAAGTCACCGATTTCTATATCATCAACGTCCTTAAACCCTATATCTTTTCCTTCTTTGAGATTGCCATTTATATCGTATAACCCAATTTCATATCCTAAGGCCAAATATAAATCATCGCAGAATGACATAAATATCCTCCTTAGCAAATAGCAAGTTCAGTTTCTTTGTCAAAAACGTGCATCTTGTTCATATCTATAGCAAGTTTTATAGTTTCATCAACCTTTGCCTTACTTGTTGGCTCAACTCTTGCTGTTATATTCTTGCCTTCGCATACAACATAAAGATATGTTTCAGCACCCATGTGCTCAATAACCTCTACCTTAGCCTCAATTATGCTTTCCTTATGTGCAGTTATGAAATCTGTGCTATCATCTATATGTTCTGGTCTTATACCAAAGATTACTTCCTTACCAATATAGCCCTTTTCTTCAATAACCTTTGCCTTATCCTGTGGAATAGGGAGCTTTACATTGCCAAATACAATGAATAAATTATCTCCTTCTTTAACAATCTTTGCATCGATAAAGTTCATCTGTGGGCTTCCAATAAATCCGGCAACAAATAGGTTTGCAGGATGTTCATAAATGTCCTGTGGTGCAGCAATTTGCTGAATTACTCCATCCTTTATTACAACTATCTTTGTTCCCATCGTCATAGCTTCTGTTTGGTCATGGGTAACATATATAAATGTAGTATTTAATCTCTTATGAAGCTTTGAAATTTCTGTTCTCATTTGAACTCTTAATTTTGCATCAAGGTTTGATAGAGGCTCATCCATTAAGAATACCTTAGGCTCTCTAACTATTGCTCTTCCAAGGGCAACTCTTTGTCTTTGTCCACCTGATAGAGCCTTTGGCTTTCTATCTAAAAGATGTTCAATATCAAGTATTCTTGCAGCTTCTCTAACCTTTTTATCGATTACATCCTTGGGAACTTTCCTTAACTTTAATCCAAAGGCCATGTTTTCATAAGCAGTCATATGTGGATAAAGAGCATAGTTTTGGAAAACCATTGCAATATCTCTATCCTTTGGTGCAACATCGTTCATTAGCTTGTCTCCAATGTAAAGCTCACCTGATGAAATTTCTTCAAGGCCTGCAATCATTCTTAAAGTTGTTGATTTTCCACATCCTGAAGGTCCAACAAGAACTACGAATTCCTTATCTTCAATTTCTAAATTACAATCTTTAACTGCAGTAACATTACCTGGATAAACTTTATAAACATTCTTTAATACAACTTTAGCCATAAAGATCCCCTTAAATATAAGACTTTAATAACATCATAGCATACAAAAAAGGACCTTAAATATATAAGGTATATGAATAAAATATGCAATTTAAACAAAGTTATATTACCTTATGAATCCTTTGGGAATTCTTTTGTTTTGCTTTATCACAATTTTTGCAGGCACAAAAAACTAAAAAAATTTTTAAGCTTCTTTTTAAATCTTAGCCATTTGAAATTAATAATTTTAACTTCATTCCCCCTATTCATAAACCCACCCCAATTTTTTTCTTTATTTATATTATACTTTGAAATTTTTAAAATTCCAATCAAAATTGTTTGATTTGTCTGAATTTTTATTTTCAATGTCAAAAATCCAGTCTCCCTTAAGTCTTTTTTCCTCATCCGTTGCATTAGCCTTTACATCGACGCTAAAGGCAAATTCCTTTTCAGATATAAAAAAGGGGTCCCTTAAAGAAAAAACATCACCTTTAAATTGAGAATTTAGGGGCATGTCGATACTTGAACCATCTTCACTGTTATATGCTTTAATTTCCCTTTTTCCCTTTTCATCCTCAATCTCAACTAAAAACTTTTTACCATCCGGTGAAAAGGCTATTAAATTTATTACCTTACCAAGGAAATAATCTATGGACTTTATTTTTACCTCCCTTTTTCCCTCCTCCTCCTGTCCTTCCTGTTGTGCCTGCTGGGCAGCTTGCCCCTCCTGTTGACCCTGCTCACCTCCTTGAGATACCTTAAAGGTTTCCTCCTCAAGGTTTACCATCCCCAAAAAGAATCCTTATCAATGCTTGATATGACAATCATGTCCCCTTCGGGGGAGGATGCACAAGGACCAAATCTTTTTTAGGGACTTTAAACTTTTGTTCAGGAGTTAGCATGTTTTGAGCAGATGTAAAATTGGGTAAATCCTCAAGGGAGATAATAGCTTCAGCCTTAGACTTTTCATCTTCTTTTTATAAAGAATATTTCCCTTTGCAAAATACTCAGTAGATTTATCCTTTTTAATTTCATCTATCATAAGTTTGCTATCCTTAGTAATTATTTTATATTTGAAAACATCCTCAGAAAAGTAAGGAAAGTTAGAATAAGAACTAAATATATGGACTGTAAACTCATCTTCATTAAAGCCTTCCTTTTCTATTTTATAAGCAACTGGTCTTGGATTTTCCTGTTTAGGAAGTTCCTTATAGTTTTCCCTAAGCTTAGGGCTATAGTAGGATAGCATCGCATTTATATCTCTTTGCATTGCGTGGAACATGTAATTATTTAAAAACTCCTCTGCACTTTTTTGTCCAGTTTGTCACTTTTTACTTCAGTTTTATTAGTATCTGATTTCTCATTCTTATCGGGGCAGCCAACTAGAAAAAATATGGACAATAGTAAAAATATCGCTATAATCCTTTTCATATCATCACCTACCTTTTTTATTTATTTTTCCTCAAAGGATTCATTATTATTAGGTTTTTTCATAAATATAGTTTTGTAATAATATTAAGGTGATAAAATGAACATATTAAAGATCGCCTTTGTGTTTGTTGGAACGATTATAGGTGCTGGCCTTGCTTCCGGTCAGGAGATACTGCAATTTTTTACTGTTTATGGAGTCGATGGTTTTTGGGGAATATTTTTATGTTTATTTTTATATATGTTTTTTTCAATAATAATCATCGAATTATCTAATAAATATAAATTTAAATCATATAAGGATTTTTTAGATTTTGTATTTGGGAAATTTTCATTCTTGAGCGATTCTATTTATACTTTTTTGTGTTTTCCAGTAATGTTATTATGATTTCAGGTTCTGCGACGATGCTCTATGAATATTTCCATATCGATAAAAGATTTGCTGTAATATTGGTTTGTATAGTTGTGCTTTTAATCTCCCTCTTTTCAACAAAGGGTATTATTGAATTTAACTCCTTAGTTGTTCCCTTTTCAACAATCAACATAATAATACTTGGAATCTTAGTCTTTTTCTCGGAAAAGGACACATTTTATCATATCATTGATATCTACAAACCCTTTAAAACAAATTGGATAGTTTCTTCTATTATATATGCCTCCTTCAATATTATGTCTTTAGTTGGAGTATTTACACCAATGATGGAGGAAATAAAAATAAAGGAGCCTTTATTAAAGGCTCCATATTAGGAAGTTTCATATTAACCTTTATAGCACTTATAATAAACTACTCCCTTTTGTGCTATTATCCTCAAAGTTTTAGCAAAGAAGTCCCAAATATATATATTGCAAGATTCTATGGAAAAATACTCCCTATTAATCTTTTGATTGCTATTTGGCTTGAAATGATTTCAACTGAAATTAGCGATATCTATTCCCTTTCAAACAGACTAAAACATCTTTTTAAGCTTAATTATAGCCAGACAGCAATTATAATAATATCAGTTTCAATTCCCTTCGCTTTTATTAGTTTTTCTAGTCTTATAAGACTAATTTATCCTCTTTATGGGGTAATCAGCCTGATTTTTCTTGTCATAAGCAGTCTAAAGGCTATTTTAATTCGCTAAATCTCTTTCGATTTTATCCTCTAGCTGAACTTCTTTATCATACAGCTTAACTTTAATAGGGCTTCCCTTTATTAATTGTAATATTACTTTTTCTTTATTTACATCAACTTTTATAAGTCTTTGTCTATAGTTTATCTTAAATGAATATCTATTCCAATTTTGTGGGATCCTTGGGCTAAATAAAATTTCATCTTCAAAGGCTCTAAATCCTCCAAAACCAGCCACAATACCTAACCATGACCCTGCCATATTAGCTGCATGGATTCCATCCTTTGTATTTCCATGGTGGTCATCAAGGTCCATTCTTGCCGTTCTCATAAAGTAATCATAAGCCTTATCTATATATCCTATATCACAGGCAACAATACTAAAAATGCAGGGAGATAATGAAGAATCATGGGTTGTTACTTTCTCATAGTATTCAAAATCCCTAATTTTTGTTCTTTAGTAAATTTATCGCTGTGTAAATATAGGGCTAAAACCCAGTCAGCCTGTTTACAAACCTGGTGCCTATAAATCACAAGAGGATGGTAGTGCAAAAGTAGAGGGTAATTTTCCTTTGGGGTATTTTCAAAGTCCCAAATTTTCTTGCTAAGGAAGCTATCATCCTGCGGATGGATCTTTAATTTTTCATCATATGGAATATACATATTGTCGGCTGCTTTTTTCCATCTTACTATTTCCTCTTCATCAAGTTCTATTTTTTCTTTTATCCTTTGATATTCATCATTAAAGTTTTTCTTCAAATATTCTGCTACATAGGCTGCAAAACTCAAATGATCCTTTGCCATTAGGTTTGTATATGCGTTGTTGTTAACGATTGCTGTATATTCATCTGGACCTGTAACTCCATCTATACAAAAGCCCTTGCCTTCAACATAATGACCAAGATCCTCAAAAATCCTTGCAGTTTCAAATAGTATCTCTGCCCCATACTTTATTAAAAACTCTTCGTCTAAAGTTGCCTCATAATATTTCTTAATAGCATATGCTATATCAGCATTTATATGATATTGTGCAGTTGAAGCTGGAAAGTAAGCCGAACATTCTTCACCGTTTATTGTTCTCCATGGGAAAAGAGCACCTTTTTCATGGGACATTTGTCTCGCCCTTTCCCTCGCTTTGTCCAAGGTATTATATCTATATTCTAATAATTTTCTGGCTACCTCAGGCTTTGTATATATAAACATTGGGATAATATACATTTCTGTATCCCAAAAATAATGTCCTTCATATCCTTCTCCAGTCAGGCCTTTTGCTCCTATATTTGTTTTTGAATCCTTACCTGTTGATTGAAGAATATGGAACATATTAAATCTTATCCCCTGCTGAAGTTTAGCATCCCCTTCGATCTCAACATCTGCACTTTCCCAAAATCTTTTCATATACTCTATTTGATTTTTCTTGATATTCTCATAACCCATCTTAACTGCCCTTTTTAGCACCCTATCCTTCACATTAAAAATTTCATCATCATAGTCCCTTGTTGTTGTGTAGGATATATATTTAATAAATTCTATTTTTTTCTTTTCAACCCCATTTATTTCGTATTCAATTCCAACTATATATTCATCCTCAATGCTCTTTACTGTATAATCTTGTTCTGTTGTAAATAAATTTTTGGCTGCACATAAAAGTTTAAAGTTAGAATTCTTTGTTTTTGAAAGGATTGAAATTTCGTCATCTTCAATATTTTTTTCTATTATTTCAAGGGATCTTCCAGAAAGTCCCGAACCTACTCTTGGATCATCCTCAGCAGTAAGATTCTTTACGTTTCCATCTATTAACGAAACCAATTTAATTTTTCCACTAAAATTTAAAGGTATAATTGAAACTTTTACTGCTGCAAGGTGCTTATCATCGAAACTTGCCAATCTTTCAAAATTTAATTCCAATTCTTTACCTGTTTTAGTTCTCCATACAGCTTTTCTTTTTAAAACTCCTTCCTTAAGATCCAAAACCCTTTCATAATCTAAAATTTCTGAATCCATCATATTAAATTCTTCATCATCAACATAAATTTTTATAATCTTTGAATTTATGACGTTTAACATAGTCTGACCTATCTCTGGGAAGGCATAGGCCTTTTCTCCATATTTTATTTCATGGGTTTCATAAAAACCGTTTAAATATGTGCCTTCTACTGTATATTTTTTATCCTTTAAGCCTTCTTCAAAATTTCCCCTCATTCCAATATAACCGTTGCCAATTGAGAAAATTGTCTCATTTTTTTGCTGCCCTCTAGATTAAAATTTTTCTCAACTATTTTCCATTCATCTATTAAAAGATCGTTCTTTATTTCATTCATTGCAACATCTCCTTTCT
Organism: Caloramator sp. Dgby_cultured_2; assembly: GCF_028872215.1. Lineage (NCBI taxonomy): Bacteria > Bacillati > Bacillota > Clostridia > Eubacteriales > Clostridiaceae > Caloramator > Caloramator sp. Dgby_cultured_2. Next base: position 2,528,219 of record NZ_CP118396.1, on the reverse strand, counting down.
ATTAAAATTTGGCATGCCTTAGGGCATGCCAAATTATTACTTACCTGCTTTTTGCTTTGCTTCTTCAATCTTTTGATGATACTTGTCTAATGTAGCCTTAACATCCTTACCGTCGATAACTATTTCCTTTAATGCATCGTTAAGAGCCTTATCAACATCTGCCCAGTAAACAAGGTTTGGTCTTGGTTCAGCAACCTTCATAGCTTCGTTTATAGCATCAAAATATGGCTTTTGCCAATCTTCAACTTGACCATAAGCATCTGTTCTTGCTGATGGCCAGCCGAGCTTTGAAGCAAGTTTTTCTTGAACTTCCTTTGACATTAAGTATTCGATGAACTTAAGAGCAAGTTCCTTGTTTGGTGATCCAACTGGAATACCAAGAACGTCTCCACCAAGGACCTTTGAAGCCTTAACTGGTCCTGAGAATCCACCATAAGCCTTTATTTCCTTCTTTCCGCCATCCTTAACAATTACGTTAACACCAAATGGCCAGTTAGCTGCAAGATACATTGATTCTTCAGCAATAAACCTATTTGTTGTGTTCCAGTCAGCCTTTAATGAGTCTGGTGAAAGGTATGGCCAAAGTTCCTTCAAGAATGTATAAGCCTTAATGCTTCCTTCATCATTAAGAACAAGTGGGTCTCCACCAGCTTGTCTTATGAATTCGAATAATTGAACAGTTGTATTTCCGTCAAATACAGCCTTAATACCTACCTTACCAACGCCTTCTTTTTCCTTTAATGTTTTTGCAACTTGTAATAATTCGTCCCAGTTTGTTGGTGGCTTTAATCCATATTGATTGAACTTAGCTTCATTGTAGAAATTGATTTCAACATTTGGTCTGAATGGGAAGAAATAAAGCTTTCCATCAAATTCACCAACTGTAACAAGTGAAGGAATTATTTCAGCTGGAATTTTGCTTCTAAATTCTGAAATATCTTCAACAAGTCCCTTTTCTACAAGTGGCGCAAGAGCCATGTTATCCTGTGCAATAAGATCAATTTCCATCTTTCCTGCCTGTTTCATTGCTTCTAATTTCTTTACAACGTCCCCTGATTCAACTTGAATAGCTTCAATTTTACAATTGTTTGCTTGTTCGAAGGCTGGGAATATCTCCTCCCTCATAACCTTCCATTCTTCTTCACCAAGACCCATTGTAACTCTTAATGTTGTAGGCTGCTGAGCTTCCTTTTAGCACAGCCTGCAAAGAAACCTGAAACAACAAATAAAGATAAAGCAAGTGCTACAAGTTTTTTAAATTTCATCAAGATTCCCCCTTTTTATATGATTATATTAACTGCCTTAGGCAGTCATTAACCCTTTATAGCTCCCCCAAGGTAATCTGATCTTATATATCTTTGGAGGGCAAATGTAATAATCAATACTGGTATTGTAAGTATCGTTGAGTAGGCTGCCTGTTGGAAGAAACCACCTCTTAAAACGTAGTAATAAATTTGTAGCGGTAATGTCTTTGTTGTAAGAGATAAATAAAGGGCATAAGTAAACTCGTTCCATGAATTAAGCCATGTAAACATAGCTGCAACTGCAAGCCCTGGTGCTGCAACTGGAAGAACTATTTTAAGTAGAGTTCTTATTCTACCTGCACCATCAATTGATGCTGCCTCTTCAAGATCAATCGGAATCGTTTCAAAGGTTGAAACCAATATCCACGCAATAAACGGGAGCTGCTCTATTAAGTGTGCCATAACAAGTCCTAAGTTTGTATCCATAAGGTTCCACTTTAAAAAGGTAACAGATATTGGCAGTGCTATACCTACATTTGGGAACATCCTCGTAAAGAACAAAGTTAGAATTATTGCATATTTTATCTTCCTATCAAATCTAGAAATTGCATAGGAAGCAGGTGCAGCAATAATCAAAGCTAAAATCATAGTAAGTGTCGCAACTATAAAACTCTTATAGAGGGGAGGCCAAAGATTCCCTGATTTAAACACCTGCTCCCAATGTTTAAACTCAAACCTTGTAATTAAAAACTTCGGATGAGATGTTAAAACATCCTCAGGCACAGCAAAGGAAACTCTAAAAAGTATATAAACAGGCACTTGTCATAAACAGCACTATAAGTATTATTCCAAGGTAGAAGAAAAATTTGCTAATGATTTTTTTACTTTGCACCTTTTACTCCCTCCCCTCTATCCACAAATCTAAAGTATAATACCATGAATATTATTATGATAAGTAGCAATATCGTCGATGCTGCTGCTGATGCATTTAGGTTGTTGTAGGAATATTCATCATAGGCATAGGTTGCAAGGAATGGAGTAACTCTACCTGCTAAAATCTTTGGAAGTTCAAATATTCTAAATGAATCTACAGCCCTTAGTATCATAGTCATTGTGATGGAGGGTTTCAAAAGAGGCAATGTAACATAGAAAAATGTTTGGGTTTTTGATGCACCATCAATTGCACTTGCTTCATAAACATCGCTTGGAATCGATTCCAAGCCAGCTAAAAGAAGTAATACTACAACCGGCAATACCTTCCAAGAATCCGCAAAGGCTATGACGAATATATTTTTATACCTCCTGATGTCCACGCAATTGGCTTTGTTATTATACCGAGCCTGTATAACAATTCGTTTAAATATCCTTGCGTTCCAAATATATAAAGCAATGTAACACCTGATACAAGTGTTGGCACCCCCATTGGAAGTAAAACCAGGGACCTTACTAATCCTTTTCCTTTGAAATCATACTTTAGAGCCATTGCAATAAATAAACCTACAACTAATTGAAATGTAAGCCCTACCAATGTAACTGCAATCGTGTTGAATATTGCCATATTAAAATCCTTTTTAGCAAAAAGATACTGATAAGTTGAAAAACCTAATGCCCCTGTATCTTTATCTTGAAAACTTAACAAAATGGTTTTTAAAATAGGAAAAATAGTAAAGCCAAGGATATATAAAGCCAGCGGTAAAATTAAAAGAAGTTCAAAATAATACTTTTTAATAAATTTCATCAACTTTCCCCTTTACTTTGCAAGAGCTTCTTTCAATTAATTCAAAATCAAGTTGAACTTCCCTTTCTACATCTTCTCCTTGGAGTATTTTTATAAGCATCTCCATCCCCTTTGCTCCCATTTCATATCTTGGCTGCTTTACAGTAGTTATAGGAGGATAAAAGTATTCTGCAAGTTCTACTCCGTCAAAACCTATAATTGAAAAATCATCAGGGACTTTAAAGCCATGTTGCATCGCACAAGATGCAGCACCAACAGCCATGGTATCTGAAGCTGAAAAAATTGCAGTTGGCTTGTCCTTAAGCTTTAGAACTTTTAGCATATTTTGATATCCACTTTTAAATTTATAATCACTGTAAAATATGATGTTTTCATCTAATTTTAAGCCGCTTTCTTCAAGTGCCCTTTTGTATCCGTTTATTCTTGGAATTCCAGCATTAGGGTCTTCCTTTTTCCCTGCAAGCATGGCAATCCTTTTGTGGCCTAATTTAATTAAATACTTTGTAGCCTCATAGGCTGCCCTTTCGTTATCTATGGTAACGCTGTAAAATTCACTTTCATCATCTTTTGTGGCTATCAAAACTATAGGTATGTTTACCTTCTTAAAATCCCTTTTTAATTTTTCGCTTATTGTATTACTAATAAACAAAATTCCATCTGCCTTTTTTCTTTGAGCATTATAAGGGCTTCCTTTTCCTTCTCCCTTTTAAGGTCTGTATTTAAAAGTATTATGTTATATTTATACTCATTTGCTATATCTTCTATGCCCCTTACTATATCAGGATAAAAGGCACTGGATATATCAGGAATCATAACACCAATAGACTTTGTAGATTTTACTTTTAAGCTTCTTGCTATTGCATTTGGATTATAATCAAGCTCCTTAATAGCATCTAAAACTTTTTTCCTTGTTTCCTCAGAGACCGAAGGATGATTGTTTAAAACTCTTGACACGGTTCCTAGGCCTACACCTGCTTTTTTGCTACGTCCTTTATTGTAACTGACATAAAATCACTCCTTGGAAACGTTTCCTTAAAAAATAATATCATAATTTTTAGTAAAATTCAATATCTGTATTTTCACAAAATTAATATTTTCATAAATTTTTGTTTATTGTATAATATTACTTAATACTAACTTTTGGAGGATAACGCATGAAGATACAGAAGCGATTGACAAAAGATATTAGTATAGTGGCTTTAATAGTGCTTGTCTTAACTTTTTTTATTTTTAAAAAATATATTTTTGATCCTGTAACAACTTTTGAGAAACAAATAGCTTATGATAAAATAAATCGCTTAGAAATCTATATAAACAAACAAGCTCATATGTTATATAGCCTATCCCTTGATTATTCAAAGTGGGATGAAACTTATAAATTTGTAGAAACAAAATTCCGAATATATAAATTCAAATTTCAACTACGATATTTCCTTTGATAAAAACGGCGTAAACTTTTTATTTATTACCGATAAAAGTGGGAACATTATATATGAAAGATATAACCAAAATAGTTATGATGATGAATTTTTAAACAAAAAGATAAAAACAAGTATACTTCCTTTAATAAACAAATATATATTATCAATTGGTAAAGATACTTTAGGCGTAGAAAACCTTTATAACACACCAGTTTTATTAAGCATTCAAACAATTCAAGACAGCAATGCATCATCTCCGCCAAAAGGGTATTTTATAGTTGGTAAATATTTAAACAAGGAAGAAATTCGTGAAATAGATAATGATCTGACAGTTAATATAGACTCTATAGAAAAAACTAATTTTCTTGATCGATCTTTAAAACTCAATGATAATTTAATTTATGCTAAAACCACTTTTAAAAATATTTTTAATCATCCCTCGGTGTCCTTTACAATTAGATTTGAAAGGATTTTTTATCGTGAAGCTATAAAAAACATCATGTTTTTTCCCTTACTTCTCTGTTATTAGTTCTTACATCCATCTTGATATTTGTTTTTAGATTAAGAAAATCCATCCTCAACAGGATAATGCTGATTAAGGATATAATTAATACTATTGAAAAAACATCAAATCTTGAACTTCGCCTACCTATTGGCGGTGATGATGAGATTGATATTTTATCAAGGGACATTAATTCTATGCTGGATAAATTTAAACTAACGTCAAAACGATTAAAGGAAAGCCTTGATGATATTTACTATCTTGCATATCATGATAGTTTAACTCAACTTCCAAATAGGCTAAAAGCCGTAAAACACATTGAAGAATTGATAAATGCTAAGAGACCCTTTTACGCTATTTTGCTTGATATAGATAATTTCAAAAATATAAACGATATGTATGGACATGATTTAGGCGATGCAGTTTTAAAGTTTTTATCAAAGAAATTACAAAATAATATAAAAAAGAATAAATTTATAGCAAGAATAGGGGGCGACGAATTTTTAATCATCCTTGAAAACCTGAGCGGCACTTTTCAAATTCAAAATATAGTTAATGATATTATTAACCTATTATCCAAACCTTTGCATTTAAAATCAGACAAATTATACATTGAAGCATCCATAGGAATAGCCGAATTTCCAAAGGATGGTTCTACTCTTAAAAGTTTACTAAAAAACGTTGAGATAGCCATGTATGAATGTAAAAAGAAAAAATTAAAATATCAATATTTCAATCCTGCACTAAATGAAAAGGCTTTAACCACTTTAACTTTAAGCAACAAATTAAAACAATGTATAGAAAATAATGAATTTATTATATTCTATCAACCTATTTATAGTTTAAAGGAAAATAAAGTTTGTAGTGCAGAAGCTTTAGTTAGATTAAGTTTAGATAATAAGATTATCCCACCTAATCAGTTTATTCCAATTGCAAGGGAATTAGGATTACTTCCCGAGATAGATAACTTTGTCTTAACTAATTCAATTAAACAATGTAAAATTTGGATGGATTCAGGTGTGGAAAATTTTTCAATTTCAATTAATACCTCTTTTAAACAAATTATAGATGAAAACTTTGTAGAGTTCATTAAAGACACTATCACAAAGTTTACTTTTTCCCTCAGAATGTAATTCTTGAAATCACTGAAGAAGAAGCTTTAGAAGATTTAGAAAGGGTAGCAGAAATATTAAATAAATTAAAGGAATTAGGTGTAAAAATTGCAATAGATGATTTCGGAACAGGTTATTCCTCTCTAAATTATATAGCTAGACTCCCTATAGATATATTAAAGATAGATAGATCCCTTATAAATAACATAAAAGATGAAAAAAATATCGAAATAATAAAGGCCATTATTTCAATGGCAAACTCATTAAAATTAAGTGTAATTGTTGAAGGTATTGAAAACAAATTGCAACTTGAGATTTTAAAGGAACTTAATGTTGAAAAATTCAGGGATATCTTATAGATAAACCTTTGCCTAAGGAAGAATTCGAAGCAAAATATATAAAGGGATGCTGAGCATCCCTTTATTTTTAAGCATTTCTCCAATTGCTGCAATGTTGCCAAGGCTTGATATAGCTTCATTGGGAAGTATGATTTTATTTGCTGGATTTTTAGCCATCTCTTGTAGTGCTTCAACCTGCTTTAGTGCTATAACTACTTCATTTGTTCCCGATTCAATTATTGCCTTGTTTACAAGATTAATGGCTTCTGCCTGAGCTTCTGCGATCTTTCTTATTGCCATAGCCCTACCTTCTGCTTCAAGAAGCTGTGCTTCTCTTTGACCTTCTGCTCTTCTTATATTTGCTTCTCTTTCTGCTTCTGCCTCTAGAATTTTAGCCTGCTTTAACCCTTCTGCCTTTGCAATGGCGCTTTGTTTTTCACCTTCTGCTTGAAGTATTGCTGCTCTTTTATCTCTTTCTGCCTTCATCTGCTTTTCCATTGCCTGTTGAATTTCCGCTGGAGGAATTATGTTTTTAATCTCAACAGAAAGTATTTTAATACCGTAAGCATCTGTAATTTCATCAACAACCCTTAAAAGTTCATTGTTAATTTTATCCCTACCTGATAATACCTCATCAAGGGTCATATTTCCTACGATATTTCTCATATTAGTTATTGTAGAATAAATTATACCCGCTTTGTAATTTTCAATATTATAAATTGCTGCCCTTGCATCCATTACTTTATAAAAAATTACGTTGTCTATAGAAATTTTTACATTATCTTTAGTGATAACCGATTGTGGTTCAATGTCAAGTATTTGTTGCTTTGTCGAAACCTTTGCCCTAACAAAATCAGCAATTGGAACTATAAAGTGCCACCCAGGCTCCAATATCCTGTGAAACTGACCGAACCTTTCAACCACGTATAAATAACCAGTATTAACAATCCTAATTGACGAAATTACAACAATTAAAACTATAAATACAATTAACACCAAAAAACATTAGCTATGATATTCATATTTTTCCCCCTTACTTTTTGGATTAAAAACTTACTTCCTTCTATGCCTATGATCTTAAACCTTTCTCCCCTTTTTATTATCTCCCCAGTATTTTTAGCAAGCCAATAAATTCCGTTAATTTTAATATGAGCCTTATCAATTATATCCTCTTCTGCCGTAAGTTCCATTCCTATATATTCCTCTTCCATCCTCAAGGTCCTCTTTACAGTCTTTTTTAAGGTCTCTTTGATAAAAGGATAGCTTATTCCTAAAGTTAAAGCACTGACAATTGAAAAAATTATAATCTGAATTAAATTTGAGGCATTAAAAATTAAAGCTACAATGGCAAAAATAGCCCCTATCGTGAAGGCAAAAATAGATAAGCACTTGTCAGGATATCTGTCAATATTCCTAAAAGTGCTATTATAATCCAAACATATAACAAACAAATAAACCCCCTTATATGTTTTTTTATTATACTTCCAAATTCTGAAAATTAAAAGCTCTTAAAACTACTATTTTAGTCTTATTTGTTTGTTATTTGCCAAGAAAAATTAAAATCCTTTAATTATCTTAATATTTCCTTTCAGCAAGTTGTAATGCTATTTCTTTTAAAACCAATTTAGAGCTATTATTAGGAAGAGTCTCTATATTTTTTAAAGCTTTACTTGTATATCTTTTTGCTAGTCCTTCAGAATACTCTATTCCACCGTTCTTAATTATTCTGTCGATCAAATAATTTAAGTCTTCAATCTTATCGCTGCTTAAAATTTCTTCTAGCTCTTTATCATGTCTTAATGCATAAATAACTGGAAGAGTATAAATTCCCTCCATTAGATCATGTCCAATGCTTTTTCCAAAAGTCCTATCTCCTATCAAGTCCAATATATCATCCTTTATTTGAAAAGCCATTCCAAGATCAAATCCTATTTTTTTAATCTATTAGCAATATCCTTTGAACACCTAGACTCCACAGCTCCTATAAAAAAGCTAAGGGAAAACAATATTGCTGTTTTTGCAGCAATCCTTTTTAGATAAGAATTTATAGAAACATCCGTTCTTTTCTTTGTCATCATTTGATTTATCTCTCCAACGCTTAGCCTTTCCATGCTTCTTATAACGCCCTTTATAGTATCAACCTGATCGCAAACCGTCAATAAACTCATACACCTTGAAAGGAGAAAATCCCCTATTAGAACGGCAGCCTCTTTTCCATATTTTTCTTGAACAGTTTTCATGTTTCTCCTAATCTTAGAATCATCCAGTATATCATCATGAATTAAAGTTGCGTTATGAAACATTTCAACAGCTGCAGCAATTTGAGTCATCTTGTCAGAATCATATTCCCCAAATGACGCAGCCAAGATAACAAATCCAGGTCTTAGCATTTTTCCGTTATTGTCAAATATATCTATCAACGCACTTTCTATCGTTTTTTCGCTGCACCTTACTTTTCTTTTAATTATTTTATTTACCTTCTGAAGTTCATCCCTCACAAAATCAATATTATCCCAAAATCCTGACATTTGATCACCTTTCTATCTTAAATTGTATTCTTCTAAGATGTTCAATAGAAAAGTTTGCTGCATATCCTATAAATATTCCTGTAACAAGCCCTGTAACTAATAAAAATGGCAAATACCAAAAATATTGATATTGTTTAATATAAACATAGCAACTAGAACTTGTCCAACATTATGAAATATTCCTCCAACCATACTTATTCCAACTGGGGATATATTTTTGCTAATTTTAAGTAAAGTTAGCATCATAATAAAACTTAGGATAGCACCAGATACGCTAAACAAAAAGAAGATAAATTTCCGCTAAAAATAGAACCCAATACTACTCTTATTATAACAATTAAAAGTGTTTCGTATGGAGTTAAAATATATAAAGAGATAACAGTAACAATATTAGCAAGACCTATTTTTGCACCTGGAAAGGTAAATGGCAATTGAATATACATTTCAATTATATAAAGACAAAGTGCAATTGAAATTAAAACTGAACTAAATACAAGTCTTCTAGTTTTCATGATGCCACCTCAATACGTAGAATCATCTATATCCTTTTTTCTCCTTCTATCTCAACAACAATTTTATGGGGCAGGCAAACAATGCTTTCCCCTGCCCCTGAGATTTTACCCATCTTTACACATAGCCCGTCATGGCAATTTGCTTCCTTCATGTAAACGCATCCATTCTCTATTACGATTATATTGATATCTTTCCCATCCGTAATTACAACTTTATTATTCTCACTTAGCTTTAAGCTTTTATATAATTTTCCTCCCTTATATATGTGAACGTATTCACCTTTTCCTTTTTGCTAAACATGTAAAATCCTTGGATGGAAAGAGCTATTATGAGTGTAATAACTATTATATATATGTCATGCTTTTTCATATATTCCCCTCTTTTAGATTTAAAGTTTAATTTACCTCTAAAAGTCTTTTCCCACCATTTATAGAACCATGGAACTACATAATAATCAAGTCCAAAGGAACGTCCAGCTCCTCCTAAAAGGGCTATAGCGCCAAATATATACCAGAGTATTTCCTTACCTGCCATAGCAGACAATATAAAGTTAAAGCACAAGAAAATCGATGCTAATGATGCTAATGCTGTAAAAAGACCTGCTATCAATGCTAAACCTATTCCTATCTCAGCTAATACTACCATCACTTGAAAATAATAAGCAAAGGGCTCAACAAATATATGCATAAATTGTTGATAAAATTCAGGTGGCTGCTTTAAAAGTGGAACAGCCTGGCTTACTGCCTGGGATGCCGAAGCAACAGCCTCTGTTGCTTGGGATGCTCCAGAAACACTTGAAGCTGTTACAATAAATATTTTATCTGGACTTAGCCAGCCTTGTTTTACTTTGCCCAATCCTTCTATCAACCACATTATTCCTATAAATAATCTTAAAAGAACAAGCCAGAAAGTAGGCGTTTTAGAAGCAAAATGTCCTCCAACCATAGATTTATTATTTTTAATGTCCATAAAATGATGTTTAAAATAGTCCCATATCAATAAAAATCCGCCGATTCCAAATAAATAATGCATATTTACAAGATGTTTTGCTGCCATTGCAAAAAATCCTGTAACATTTTTATTCATCAAGGTTGCAACGCAGTATCTAGAACCTATAGATACCATAAAGCCATGATAGTTTGATTTGAACCTTTTCTTTTCACTGCCTTTGATATCTGCAACTATATTTTCAGCTGCAACATCCGCAGTTTGAAGAGCAGTTTCAACAACCTGAAGAACCGGTTTTTGATCTTCTTCAAAATATGTTATATCGCCAATAACATAAACATTGTCATAATCAACGCTTTGCATATATTCATTCGTTAAAATTCTTCCTCTTTTACCCAAAGTTATATCTAACTTAGAAGCAAATGAATTACCTTGAACCCCGCATGTCCAAATAAGGGTTTTAGTATTAATTACATCTCCATTTTTAAGGACAACCTTATCCTCGGAAACTTCAACAATAGGAGATGAGGTTCTTAGCTCTATGTTTAACTTGTTGATATAATATCTTGCCTTTTTAATAAGTTTTTCGTTCAAAGTAGGCAGTATGGTATCTAAAGCCTCAACTATCATTACTCTAACTTCTTTTTCATCTATATTATATTTATAGCACAATTCTTTTTTAAATTCTGCAAGTTCCCCTGCCATTTCAACTCCTGTAAAGCCTGCACCTGCTACTACAAAGGTTAATAATTTTCTTCTTTCTTCGCTGCTTGTGGTTTTTGAAGCTTCTTCAAACATGTCTTCAATATGTCTTCTAATATTTTTAGCATCCTCTAAAGACCATAATGTAAAACCGTATTCTTGAACACCTTTAACTCCAAAGAAAGCAGGTTCACTTCCTATGTTTAATATCAAATAATCATATTCATAAATTGCTTCCTTTGATGTCAATCTCCTGTTTTTAAAATCAACATCAATTATTTGATCAACAATAACATTAACCTTGCTCCTGTGGAACAATCTTTTTAGCTCCACTTTTACAGCATCCTCTTCAACCCTTCCTCCAGCAACCTCATGAAGTTCAGTCATAAGGGTATGGTATGGATTTTTATCTATGAGATTAATCTCTACATCATGTTTTTTAGTCTTTTATTTAACAATTTTGCAGCCCTAACACCTCCATACCCGGCACCCAGGATCACTATTTTTTTGTCATTAAATCACCCCCGTATTTAATTCGTTAATATTATATTAAATCTTTTTAAAAATAATTTCAATAAAAATTATTAATTGAAATAAATTTTAAACTATGTTAAAATATTCTTGGAAGATGTTGTATATTGCAGTTTATTTTTTAACAAACAGGAGGGATATTTATGAAAAAATTCTTAGCTTTAGTATTATCAATGTTATTATTAATTCCATTATTCGCAGCTTGTTCAAAGCAAACAGACAACAATACCAACAGCAACACAAATAACAATGCCAACACTGCAACAAGCACAAAATACAACGACGGCACATACATTGGATATTCAGATGCTACTCCAGAATCTCGTGGCTTTGCCTATGCAGAAGTTACAATAAAGGATGATAAAATAACTGAAGTTAAATTATATGAAGTTAATGAATATGGAAAACTTAAGGATTATTCAACATACCCATTAAAAGAAGCTAAAACTGCAAACGAAGAAATGGCAAAAAGATTCGTTGAAAAAATTCAGCTGATGTTGATGATTACACTGGTGTAACAAATAGTTCCAAAAAGTATAAGGAAGCAGTTTCAAGGGCACTTGAAAAGGCAAGCAAAGAAAAGGATGGAAAGAAATACTTTGATGGAACATTCCTTGCAACTTCAGATCAATCTGCACAAAACGGCTATGCACTTGCATATGTTACAATTAAGGATGATAAAATAACAAATGTTGTCCTCCAAGAAGTAGGTAAGGACGGCAAGTTTAAAGATTATGCAACATACCCATTAAAAGAAGCTAAGGCTGCAAACGAAGAAATGGCAAAAAGATTCGTTGAAAAAATTCAGCTGATGTTGAAACAGTTGCTGGTGTAACAGGAAGTTCAAAGAGCTATATTGAAGCTGTTAAAAAGCATTAGAAATGGCAACAAAATAATTAAGCTGCCCATGTGGGCAGCTTAATTATTTTGCTGAAGTAGTATTTTGCCTTTAAATCCAAATATCAGGATTTAATCGGCATTAACAATAATTTCAAATACATAATTAACATAAACTTAACATGAATTTAACACTTCTTTACTGCAAATTTACTATAATTTAACCTGGTGTTAACTTATTTTTAACAGACAATGGAGGTATAGTATGAGTTGGAAAAACATATTTGAGCTTCTTGGAGGACTTGGCCTTTTTATTTTTGGTATGAAAACAATGGGGGATGGCCTGCAAAAGGCTGCTGGAAATAGGCTCAAAAAGATCCTTGAAACCCTCACAAGAAACAGAGTTTTTGCGATTTTAGTGGGTGCCTTTGTCACTGCAATTATTCAAAGCAGTAGTGCAACAACCGTTATGACGGTAGGATTTGTGAACGCAGGACTTATGGACCTTTTTCAAGCAGCGGGGTTATAATGGGTGCAAACATAGGGACTACAATGACAGCTCAGTTAATAGCATTCAAGCTTACAGACATCGCCCCATTAGTGCTTGCTATTGGAACTATAATGGTTATGTTTGGAAAAAGAAAAAGAACGAAGGATCTTGGTGGAATAATTCTCGGTTTTGGTATGCTCTTCGTTGGAATGAAGATAATGGAAAAATCTATGAGGCCACTGACTGAACTTGATGAGTTTAAAAATTTGATAACTACCATCGGACAGCATCCAATAATGGGGGTTTTTGTTGGACTTGGAATGACAGCAGTTGTTCAAAGCAGTAGTGCAACAATCGGAATTTTACAGGCTCTTGCAGGGCTTAATGCAATGCCTCTTGCTGTTGCTCTTCCGATACTATTTGGTGATAATATAGGAACTTGTGTTACAGCTCTTCTTGCAAGTATTGGAACAAGCAAAAACGCTAAAAGGGCAGCCCTTATACACTTAACATTTAATATCATAGGAACTATAATATTTATGCTTATACTTCCTGTTGTTGTAAAACTAATCCCTGTATTAGGTGGGGATATTAAAAGACAAATAGCAAATGCCCATACTATGTTCAATATAACAAATACTTTAATACAAGCTCCATTCATAGTTTTTCTTGTTAAATTTGTTAATTGGTTAATACCAGGAAAAGAAGACAAGGAAGATGTCATGACATTAGAACATCTTGATAGAAGACTTTTAGAAACTCCATCAATAGCTGTGGGACAGCTTGTAAAAGAAGTTATAAGAATGGGTAGATTAGCATCTAAGAATCTTTCAACTGCAATAGATGCTATTATAAACGAAGATGAAAATGCTATAAAACAAGTGTTCAACACAGAAGAAGTCATCAACTTCCTTGAAAGAGAAATAACTGGCTTCATGGTTGCTCTTTCAAATACCTCTTTATCAGAAGAACAATCGGAGCTTGTATCTGGGCTTTTCCACGTCGTAAACGATATAGAAAGAGTTGGAGACCATGCAGACAACCTTGCTGAACTTGCTCAATATAAGATTGATAACAAGCTCCCATTCTCAGAGTCTGCAATATCGCAGCTTACAAAAATGTATGAAACAGTTAAATTTGCTATCGACTCATCAATTGAGGCTCTTGAGAATACTGACTTTATAAAGGCAGAAGATGTAATCGAAACAGAAGGGAAAATAGATGAACTTGAAAAAGATTTAGAGAAGATCATATCGATAGATTATCAAGGGGAATATGCAACCCCGTCAGTGGAACTGTATTCCTTGATATATTAAGCAATCTCGAAAGAATAGGCGACCATGCTAACAATATCGCACAAATGGTCCTTGATCAAAAGGAAGAGCTTTATGCCTAATGTTGGTTTATAGCACAGTATATTCAATATACTGTGCTTTTTTATTTCTTCAATAAATTAATTATAATATTAATTTTTTTAATTTTTAGTTTAATTTTTTTAATATATATATTGATTTTTTTAATATAAGTGCTATAATAAAATCAAGGATGGTGAAAATATGGGATACAAGATAATCACTCGTTGTCCTGTTTGCGATTCTAAATTAAAAATCACAAGACTTAGCTGTAAAAAATGTGGAACTACAATTGAGAACGAATTTGAACTTTCTAATCTCTCATATCTAACCAAAGAACAGCTGGATTTTGTAGAAGTATTCATAAAATGTAGGGAAATATTAAAGATGTTGAAAAGGAACTTTCCATATCCTATCCAACTGCTCGTTCGAAACTCGACGAAGTAATTTTAGCCCTTGGTTACCCTATCAAACAAAAATCTGAAAAGGAAAAGGACGTCCTTGATATGCTGGAAAAGGGTGAAATAACACCCGATGAGGCTATTAAAATGTTAAAGGATTAATTAAAGAGGGGGATATTATGAAGGATGAAATTTTAAGGATTTTAAGTATGGTAAGTGATGGGAAGATATCTCAGGAAAAGGCAGCAGAACTTATCGATGCCCTTTATCAAAGGGAAGAAAAAAGCAATAATGACTATGACAACAAAATTCTAAAGGTTAAGGTTCTATCCCATGAAGGTGACAATGTAAACGTAAACTTTCCAGTAAAGGCAGCAAAAGCAATCTTAAAGGCTACAGGGAAATTCCCAATAACAATGGGTGATCAAATCACAAATATAGATATGAATGCCTTAATTGAAGCTCTTGATGCCTCTGTGATTGGGAAAATAGTGGATGTAAAAAGCGCAGAGGGCGATATAGTTGAGGTTACCATTGAATAGGTGATATTATGAAAATTTTTATTAAAACTCCAAAATCAAAATTTACTATTCCAATTATTTTACCTATATCTATTATTAAACTCTCCCTTAAGTTAGGTAAAAAAGTTGCAAGCAAATATCTTGACGAAGAAGATCTAAAATATGTAAATTCTTTAGATTGGGATGCTCTATGTATAGCCTTTGATGAGCTTAAAAAATATAAAGGTTTAGAGCTTGTCAATATAGTAAGTCATAGCGGTGAAAATGTAAAAATCATAATATAAAAGTGAGGCAAAGAAATTTTCTTTGCCTCACTTTTATATAAAAATCTAATGGGGGAACATTGTGAATCTTAATATAAACAACACAGCTAAGACATAAATAATAGGATGCACTTCTTTACCTTTACCTGTAACTATTTTAACTATTGGATAGAATATGATTCCTGCTGCTATACCGTTTGCAATGCTATAGCTAAAGGGCATTATAGCAATTGTAAAGAAGGCTGGCAGTGCCTCTGTAAAATCGTTAAAATCTATATCTTTTACTGCTCCCATCATAAGAACTCCAACTATAACAAGGGCTGGAGCTGTAGCCTCTGAAGGAACAATACCTACTACTCCGCCAAAGAATAGCGAAAGTAAGAATAAAACTCCAACTGTAAAGGATGTAAGTCCAGTCTTTCCACCCTCTGAAATGCCTGCTGTTGACTCTACATATGTGGTTACTGTGCTTGTTCCAAGCAGAGCACCACAAGAAGTTGCAACTGCATCTGCCAGGAGAGCTTTATTCATGTTTTTCATTCTTCCATTCTCATCTAGCATATTAGCCTTTTGTGCAGTTCCTACTAAAGTTCCTATAGTATCAAACATATCAACTAAGCTAAAGGATATAACCACCATTATAACACTGCTTATTGCACCAACAAGACCTGCTCCTCCTACCCCTAAAAGTCCTCTAAAATCAGCCTTCATAAATGTTGGTGCAAGGGATGGAGGCATACTTAAAATCTTAACTCCAGAAATATTCGTTATTCCCATTGGAATTCCTATTATCGTAGTTGCTATTATTCCTATTAAAATAGAACCTTTTACCCTTCTTGCCATTAATATAGAAGTTATTATAATTCCAATCAAAGTTAAAAGGGCATGCTTATCTGTAAAACTTCCAAAACCAACAAGAGTGGCAGGGTTGTCTACAACTATACTTCCGTTTTTTAAGCCTATTAGAGCTATAAAAAGTCCTATACCTCCTGATATAGCAAGCTTAAGATTCTTAGGAAGAGCATCAACAATCTTTTCCCTTAAAGATGTTACAGTAATTATTATAAAAAGGACACCTGAAATAAACACTGCCGCTAAAGCTTCCTGCCATGTGTAACCAAGATTTATACAAACACTGTAGGTAAAGAAGGCATTAAGCCCCATACCTGGTGCCTGTGCAAAGGGCACATTTGCATAAAGAGCCATTATAAATGTTCCTATTGCTGCTGAAATTGCCGTTGCTGCAAAGACGGAAGCTACAACCGGATCGTTTATAGCATTAAAACTTGCCGCTGCATCGCCGATGGCTCCTTGGCTATTCATTCCTGCAAACTTAAGTATATTAGGATTTACAAATATAATATAGGCCATTGTAATAAATGTTGTAATTCCTGCTAAAATTTCAGTTTTAGCATCCGTTCCAGCATCACTTAAATGAAAAATCCTCTCTAAGAATCCTTTTTTGTTGCCGTCGTCATCACAACAATCCCTCCCTAACAAAAATTGCCATCTAGCTATGGAGAGCTAGATGGCAATACCCCTAGCTCATCCATAGTCGAAGGGTTTACGGCCCCTCGGTAGAGACTCCTAAGCCATATCCTTAGGATTATATGGATGGCCTAAATCACATTTACTATAATATCATGGCAACTAAAAATAGTCAACTTTTTTATTGGATTTTATGTATAGTTCGTTAATGTATAAAATTTATAAAACATAATTTATTGTATAATTCGTATTTCTTAGTCATATCTTCTCCATATACCATTTATTGCTTTCCACCTCCCATCTTAGCTCTATTGGGTCCTGCCTCCCCTCTACCAAGCATATATAAATATAGCAATCCCTTAAGTTTCTCCTTTCCTTGAAGACTTTAATTACCTTGTTTATCTTAATATTGCCCCTGCTTGATGATATAAACATAGGGTTTACATTATTCTTTTCAAACAAGACTATTGCATCTACAATTTCTCTAACCATCTTCATATCTGTCCACCACCTTTGTTGTAGGATTGCATAGGAATCCACTCCTCATCAGAAACTATTTTTATCATTCTATAGCTTTCATTGGTTAAAAGCTTTGCTCTTATGACGGAATTATATCCATATTTTTCTCTAATCAAGTCTATGCATTTGTCTATTTTTTCATATTTTATTTTTTGTCATCATCAAATATACTTATCTGCTTAAAATCATCGCACCTTTTAAGCCCTGTTATTCTAACACCTAAAAGCCTTAAAGGTCTTCCATCCCAAGTTTCATTAAATAGTTTCATGGAAGATTTATATATTTCATATGTAATATCCGTAAAAAACACAGTTTTCTCTGTCTTATTATTGTTGTAAAGTCTGAATATCTTATAATAATTTCAATGATACTTCCTTCCAGTCCATGTTCTCTGAGCCTTTTACCTACACTTTCAGAAAGAGCCATTAAAACCTCGGATGCTTCCTCCATATTAACAACGTTCCTCGGCGTAGTTATGGAATTACCTATGCCTTTGATTTGCCTTGAATTAGGGTTTACTTTAGAGTCATCTATTCCGTTAGCAAATTTCCAAAGGTATCTGCCAACCTTTCCAAACTTATCTTCTATAACAGACATAGGCATATTGGCAAGATCGCCTATTGTAAATATACCAATATTATTGAGTTTTCTTTTCATTCTCCTTCCAACGCCAAACAAATCTTCAACTGGAAGGGGCCATATTTTTTCTTTAATATCCTCCGGTTCTATTACCGTTGTAGCATCAGGCTTTTTAAGGTCCGAAGCCATTTTAGCCATAAGTTTACAATAAGAAACACCTATGCTGGCTGTTATCTTAAGTTCCCTTTTATCCTTTCCCTTATAGTATCGGCAATTTTTTTAGCATCACCAAATAGCCTTTCACACCCAGTAACATCTAGCCAAGCCTCATCAATGCTAAATACCTCAACATCCGGAGTATAATCCCGTAAAATGTCCATTACTCTATTAGAATAATCCATGTAGTCTTTAAAATGAGGTTTAATAAAAATAATATTAGGACATAAATTTCTAGCCTCCTGAATTGTCATACCGGTTCTAATACCAAATTTCCTTGCTTCGTAAGAGGCCGTTAATATAATGCCGTTTCTTTTGTCCTTATCTCCTGCCACTGCAATAGCCTTCCCCTTTAAACTTTCATCCTTCGCCTCTTCAACAGAAGCATAAAAAGCATTAAGATCTACATGCAAAATCCTTCTCACATCACCACCACCCGAACATTTGTTCGCATTTATATTATACACCTTTTTTAAAAAATAAAAGAAAAAAGAGGCTAACGCCTCATTTTAAAGGTGTATATGGAATTGTAGATGATTTTGGATATCGTGTTCTGTCAAAGCTATGGTCAATTAAAATCTGATTATCAGTGACGTTAAAATATCTATAGGAAATTATATCCATTTCGCCACCGTTAACAACAGGATCATCAAAAGTAACATCAACATGATACCACTGCCCATCCAACTTTACTAAGTTCCAAGCATGGGGGACTCCATTTGCAAAGCCATAAACTATCTTATTTTCAATTCCCGCCATTCTCAAAAGTATATTAAAAGCCGTAGCATATCCATCGCAGACAGCAATACCTTTTATGAGAGCTCCATAGGATGTATGGGATTCATCTGGAACAGTATTTTTTATAACATTTGCATAATCATATTTGGTATTACTTACAAGATAATCATGAATGGCAAGTTCCTTTTCATATTCCGACATATTATCATTGATTATCCTGCTTAAAATATCCTTTGCCTTTATTTCTACATGCTGACGCATATATTTAATATTATTCCTTGGGAAGGTATAATTTATTAAGACCACAACATTTGAACCAAAAGATATATATCCGTAGGATTTAATATAATATAATTCACCATAATCCTCCAAAACCTTAGTTATATAGTCAAAAACTATACTTGGTTTTTCAAATATCATAGCATCGGCAAACTGAAGATAAATCCTGTCGCTTAAATTATAAAGTTCATCTTTAATAGCATTATATAAATCTGACCTATTTTTTAAAACATATTTTTGACTAGGATACCTATACTGTGATAAATCATTATATTTAAAAGTAAAATCTACTATAACTTGATTTGGAATCAAACCATGCTGATATACCTTATAGGAAAAACCAGTTAAAAAGAAACTTGAACTTGATAAATCTAAAGAGTCTATTATCCTTTCAAAATTATAGTTTTTGTATATCCGTTTATCTTTATAGATGTTGAAGTAATTCCAGATTTTATTACTTTAAGCAAAATATCATCAAATTCTCTCCTTGTGTTTGCTACATAATTTGCATCCTTATATTTAACATAAATATAAGTTAAATTCCTTGATTTCTTCACCGTTTTTACGTTCGTTACTATATACTTTGCATTCTTATACGTCAACATTATTTTTTTCACATTTCCATTTATATTAAATTTTGTATAATCATAGCCAGATAATTTTATGGTATTTTTTTGTGCAGGAGAGAATATTTTAATGAGTCATAAAACTTGTTATAATATTTATTTGATGATGCTTTAATATCTATATTAAATAGAAAAAGAATATAAAGCAAAATAAAAACACCCTTTTTTCAAATTCCCATCTCCTTAAAGCATAGGTTTAAAACTATTTTATATTGAACCTCCCACGACTAAAGTCGGGGATTCCTGCTTCATCAACCTCGTAACCTACTATCTCCACAGGCGTTAATTCGGGTAGTCCCTACCCTACTGTTTTTACTTATGCTATACCTAATATGCTCTTTCCTTCTTTTAATATATTTTTACTTGCATTTACATCTCTATCATGGACTGTCCTACATATTGGACATTCCCACTCCCTTACGTTTAAGTCTTTTACTTCTTCATTTTTATAACCACATACATTACATATTTGACTCGATGGATAAAACATATCTACTTTTACTATTGTTCTTCCATACCATAATGCTTTATATTCAAGCATGTTTACAAATTTTGACCATGCTACATCTGATATGGACTTTGATAGTTTGTTATTTCTTAACATATTCTTAACCTTTAAGTCCTCCAAAATTATAACTTGGTTTTCGTTTATAATTTTAGAGGACAACTTTTGCAAAAATCTTCCCTTTGGTTTCTTATCTTCTCATGTATTTTTGCTACTTTCTTAGCTTGTTTCTTATAGTTACTACTATCTAATTGTTTTTTAGAAAGCTTCCTTTGTTCCTTAATAAGTCTTTTTTCTAACTTTATAAGATATTTAGGATTGGATATTTTGTTACCTTCACTATCTATCAGAAAATGCTTTACTCCTAAATCTATACCGATTACTTTGTTAGTTTTAGACTTTTCTGTAGTTTTTTCTATACTACAACAAATTGAAACAAAATATTTCCCCGTTGGAGTTCTACTTATAGTTGCATTTAGTATTTTACCCTCTACTTCCATTGATTTTACAAACTTTACCCAGCCTAATTTAGGTAGTTTGATTTTGTTTCCTTTAATTTCAATGTTGTTATTTGTAAATGTTGTTCTATAGCTTTGGTATTTACATTTCTTTGACTTAAACTTTGGATAATTTGCTCTACCTTCAAAAAATTCTTAAATGCTTTGTCTAAGTCTTTGAGCGAATTTTGAAGTGCAAACTTATCTGCTTCTTTTAGCCATGTATTAGTTTGTTTAAGTTTAGTTAAGTCAGCAGAACATTTGTTATAATTAAATGTTATCCCTTTAGTTTTATATTCTTCTTCTCTTTTAGCAAGGTAGTAGTTATATACAAACCTAACACAACCAAAGGTTTTATTTATGAGCTCTATTTGTTGTTTATTAGGATAAAGCCTAAATTTAAAAGCTTTTTCCATACTTTCACCTCATAGTTATTGTAACATATGTTGTTACACAAAACAAACTTTTAACTAATATAAGTTGTAATACACAAATAATATATGTTATTATTAAAGCGTCCTTACTCATGACTAAAGTCACGAGTAAGGACGCTTTAATAATCAAAACTGAGAAGGTTCAACTGGAATTTGTAGATAATTTATTTTACATATTTTACTAAATAATTATCACACAAAACGCAATTATAATCAACTACTAAAGAGGTGAAAAAATGGGAATTTATGTTGATATAGATTTAGATTTTCTAATAAAACCCATAAAACAAGAAGGTGAAAACAACAAAAGATTATATAAAGGTGAAGGCTGTTTTATAGATGATATTTATAACTTTGTATCCAACCTACAAAACCATGGTTTGCTAAACTCAAAGGAAAAAAATTTTTTACAAACCATAAAAAGTCCTACACATATTGGTGGATAAAAAGAACTACAAATAATACCGTAATCCACATCGATGCCCACAGCGACCTTTATAGAAATAAACAAAAGGATCTTACCCTATTAAAGGATTTAGATATGAACTGCGACGACTATATGTGGTATGCCATCAGGGACGGTTTTATAAATGAAATTTACTGGGTTGTTCCTGATAATTCATATGATTTAAAGGACGAGAAGGTCTACAAAAAATTTGTCCCTCAAAATCTCTTAAAATCATTAGTAGTTGAAGAAAATCTAATCCACTATACCTTTGATGTTTTAACAAGGGTTGGTGAACAAACTATAGATTATTTTGTATTAACCTTTGATAAGCTTCCCTATTTTGAAAATATCGACCTTATAACAGCCGCAACATCACCTGAATTTTACTCTGAAAAGGCAGATGAATATATTTTTAAGGCTTTATATCTTTTGGGAGCTAAGGAGGAGGAAATTGAAAGGATAAAAAATTTTCACCTAGATATAACAAAAGCACCCTAAGGGGTGCTTAAACTATTTTTTAGGCTCCTCATGTAAGAATTCTACTATTTTGTTATTCTCATCAACAAGAACAATCTTAGGCTTTAGGTTTTTGCTTCCTTTTCATCAACAAAGCAATAGGCCATTATTATAATCTTATCCCCTGGATGAACAAGCCTTGCGGCTGCTCCATTAAGGCAGATATCTCCTTTACCTCTTTCACCTTTAATTACATAGGTATCTAGCCTTTTACCATTATTTATATTAACTATTTGGACCCTTTCATTTTCCAATATTCCTACCGCATCCATAAGATCTTCATCTATGGTTATACTTCCTACGTAGTTTAAATTGGCTTCAGTGACAGTAGCTCTGTGTATCTTAGATTTTAACATATTTAAAAGCATAGTCATCCTCCTTATGCTCTAACAACTGTATTATCTATTAACCTTGTTTTTCCAATCTTTACTGCAAGAGCTATTAAAACTTCTCCTTCTACTTTATCTACAGGCTTTAAATTTTGATTGTCGACAAATTCCACATAATCTATTACAGCATCCTTTGAGGTTTTAATTAAATTTACCATCTCATCCTTTATCCTTTTTACATCCCTTTCACCATCTATTATCATTTTCTCCGCAAGCTTTAGGGATTTATAAAGAACAAGGGCTTGTTTTCTTTCATCTTCATTAAGATAGGTATTCCTTGAACTCATAGCAAGGCCATCCTCTTCCCTAACTATAGGGCAAGGAACTATTACTACATCCATATTCAAATCCATTACCATTCTTTTAATTACCGCAAGCTGCTGAGCATCTTTTTGCCCAAAATATGCCCTTGTTGGTTTTACAATATTAAAAAGCTTAGTTACAACCGTTGCAACGCCTCTAAAATGTCCTGGCCTTGAGGCACCACAAAGCCCCTCAGTTAAGTTTAAAACTTCAACGTATGTTGAATAGTTTTCTCCATACATATCCTCCCTCTCGGGAATAAACACTATATCGCATCCTGCTGCTTCACATATTTTTTATCCCTTTCCTCATCCCTTGGGTATCTATCGTAATCCTCATTAGGGCCAAATTGAGTGGGATTAACAAAAATGCTTACCACAACAATATCATTTTCCCTTCGTGCCCTTTCTATAAGGCTTTTATGTCCATCGTGAAGATATCCCATGGTAGGAACAAATCCAATAGTTTTTCCTTCCTTTAAAAGCTCCTTTGCTTTATTCTGCATTTTTATTACACTTCTTATTATTTCCATCCTTAAACCTCCTAATAAAGCCTTTTTATTTCTTCCACTATGTCTTTGTCTATTTTAAATGAGTGAGAATCCTCTGGGAAATCTCCCCTTCGAACCTCCTCAATATATTCCTTTATTGCTCCCTTAATTTCATCGCCAAGATTTCTATATTTTTTACAAATTTAGGAACAAAGTCGCTGAAAAGTCCCAGCATATCGTTAACAACAAGTATTTGTCCGTCGCAGTATTTACCTGCACCTATTCCAATAGTAGGGATTGATATGGATTCCGTAATTAATTTTGCAACCTCATCTGGAACTGCCTCTAAAACAATCGCAAAAACTCCTGCGTCTTCTAAGTATTTTGCATCATCTATGAGCTTTTTTATACTCTCCTTAGTCTTTCCTTGAACTTTGAATCCCCCAAGCATATTTACCGACTGAGGAGTCAATCCAATATGGCCCATAACCGGAATTTGAGCCTTTATTATCGCCTTTACCTTATCTAAAACCTCAATTCCACCTTCTAGTTTTACAGCATGACATCCTCCTTCTTGAATTAACCTTCCTGCATTTTTTATAGATTCTTTAATTGATATATGATAGGATAAAAAGGCATATCCCCAACTATAAGGGCATTTTTCGCCCCTCTTGCAACTGCCTTTATGTGATGAACCATATCATCGACGGTAACTGATAAGGTGTTTTCATATCCAAGAGCCACCATACCCAATGAATCACCAACTAAAATCCCATCTATCCCTGCTTCATCTATAAGTTTTGCCATAGAATAATCATAGGCCGTAAGCATAGTAAGCCTTTGTCCCTTTTGTTTTGCTTCTTTAAAACTTGATACTGTCCTTTTCATATTTCTTCACTCCTTAGTAAAAATTCTATTTCATCAAGATTTTTGCCTTTTCATCATCACAAGATTTCTCCCTTTCAATACCAAGGGCAACAAGTCCGAGTTTTTTATAAATATCCTTATACTCCCTTAAACTCTTTAAATGCATATTTATCGTTTTATAATCCCCTCTAACAATAGGTCCCGTCAAGGCATCCTCTATCCCCTTTTCCTTTATATTTAAAAGGGCCCCTCCATCAAGGGATAAATAGCATCTATAATAAATTCTTCCTTGATTCCACATTCTAAAAGTAAATCTTTAGCAATTTTTGATATGGCAACTAAATAGTTTGACGCAAAAACTGCCGCTGCATGATACTTTACCTTATCTTGTTTGTTCAAAAGAAAATATTTAAGATCTGCTCTGTCTAAAAATTCTTTTATATTCTCTATATTTTCCCCTTCTAAGGAAAATATAACTTTATTCAATTTGTCATAGCAATTTTTATCTGTAAAGGGATATAAGGGATGAAAAGAATATGAATCTACGCCTAAGTCCATGCTTCCATTAAAAACATCAGAGCTTAGGCATCCGCTCATGTGAAATATTTTCTTTCCTTTAATATTGAATTTCTTAAGATTTTCCCAAACTTCTGATATGGCACCATCCGGTGTTGTTATGAATATGTAGTTTGATTCCTCTGCAAGTTCCTGAATTGAAAGAACACTAGACTTAGTAAACTCAGCAGCCTTTCTTGCTGAGTCTTCTGTCCTGCTAAAATACCCTGTAATTTTAAAACCCTTTTCATAAAGATAGCGTCCAAAGGCAGAACCTACCTTTCCAGCGCCAATAAAACCGATTTTCATATAAAACACCTCTTTTTATAAAGTCCCACTCCAAAAGGATGTAGGCTAAAATTATTTTAGCATTTTTTTTATAAACAACAATAAAAATTCCCTTTAATAAAGTAAAATATTATTGTAAAATAAATACAGTAAAAGTTTGAGGTGATGATATGAGAAGAAAAAGGAAAAGCAAAAGTCCTTTAAGATATATAATCCCATTAACATTTGTTTTGCTATCAATCCTTGCATATTTTCTATTTTTTTCCCAGTTGACATCGATTGTGGTCTTGTTGTAGAAAAAAGGAACTTAAAAATTATTACAGATTAAAAATAATTTATGATAAAAACATAAAATGGGTAAACATAAAGAAAAAGGATTTTATCGATGCGGCAGCTTATAAAATAAAGTTAAAGGGGATTAGAACTGTCTATTTTAAGCCTTTGAAATCAATATCAGGCAAGGTATATTCTAAAGATATAAATAATATAAATATCGATGACACTATATATAAAATATCCCAAAATATAAATTATTATATAAAAGACAACGATAATTATAAACTGGCCAAAAAAGCTTTTTAATAGTTGGCCAATCGAGTTATCAATTTATATTGGATGAAGATACTATTAAAGCAATTATCCTTACCGAATTCCCTATTATAGATAAAATACGAGTTGGTCTATCAACCTATAACTTTTCCTCCTATGACCATAACCTTATTACAATTACATCCAAAAAGGCTTTAGGATATATTCTAAGGACTTTGAAATAGATGTTAAGAAAAAGAAATTGCAAGCTTTAGAGTATTAGGCAATAAAATAAAAATACTTATTGAATCTCCTAAAGATTCTTATCAAAAAGAAAGGACATGATAATAACCGATAAAAGGATTTTCATTTCATCTGAAAATCCTGTGTTTATTACATCCTTAAAAGAGAAAACGGATATACTCCCGAATATTATGGAAATTTAGAAATATTCCTAAAGGACAAAAGCCTTAGAATTATAAACGAAATAAATATAGAGGATTATTTAAAATACGTCGTCCCATCTGAAATGCCTGGATACGGCGGAATAGAAGGATATAAGGTTCAGTCGGTGGCAGCAAGGACCTATGCCCTATCTGAAATACTTGGTGGAAGATTTTCAAAACATGGTTTTAATATAGACGATACAACGCAAAGCCAAGTTTATAACGAAAGACCTACAAACGATCTTTGTATTAAAGCCATAGAAGAAACTAAAGGAGAAGTTTTAACTTATGATGGAAAAATCATAGACGCTAAATATTATTCAACCTCCTGCGGTTTAGGTGCAGCCTATGATGAGGTCTATCAAGAGGTTAAAAATTACAATCCAAAGCCATACTTAGATTTTAACAATTATACCGATCAGAATATAAGCGAAATATCCTCAGAAGAGAATGCCTCAAAATTTTTCAAGGATTGGACCGTTAAAGCTATAGATTCCTCTTCTCCTTATTTTAGGTGGAAGGTGTCCATCGATTATAGTGAACTAAATAAAGCAGTAAGCGAAAATATATATAATAGATATTTAAAGGATCCGGATAACATTAAGGAAAAATGGTTCCTTAACATATATAAAAAGGCAACATTATCCGAAGAAGGTATAGGAAAAATTAAGGATATTTATATATCAAAGCGTAGCAAAAGCGGAGTTCCACAGGAAATGATTATAATTACCGATAATAAACAGTATAAAATAATTGGTCCTTCAAATATAAAATTTATCATAACTCCAAAGGAATTTGATATTGAAACTATTTCTGGGTTAAAACTTAAAAATATTAAAAGTCTTCCTTCACCATTCTTTATAATAGATAGAATATATGGTCAGACACGAATTAAAAGTATAACCATATTTGGCGGTGGATATGGCCACGGTGTCGGAATGAGCCAATATGCTGCAATGAATCTTGCAAATTCAGGAAAAACATATCAAGAAATTCTAAATTACTTCTATAAAAATATTAAAATTCAAGACATTAACGAAGCTATAAAAAGCAGTATGGAATAAGGCACCTATTAAGGTGCCTTTATTCATTAATCTCAATAGAGGTTTTTGCCTGATTTTTTCAACTATAGCTGCATAATTTAAAGAATAATACATAATATATGCCAAAACCATTGCAGATAAAGCATCGTAAACGTAATGTTGTTTTATAAAAAGGGTAGATAAAATTATGGAAAAGGATATAACTGAAGATGTAATTTTTAATTTATATGAGATATTTTCTTCTCTGTTGATATAAACTGCTGCTAAAAAGGAATCTAAAACATGAATGCTCGGAAAACAATTATATGGGTTGTCCCTTTTATATATAAAATTTACAGCCTTTATAAATATATCGTCCCCCTTAAGTAGAGGCCTTGGAACAGTTGTTGGAAAAAATAATATATAACAAAACATAAAGCCATTCCTATTATTATTCCAGAAAGAAGCTTAAAGTATTTTTTCCCGTCTGTTACAGCAAAATACACAAAGACAACAGCCATATAAATATACCAATAAAGATAGGGAACTACAAAATATTTATTAAAGGGGATTATAGTATCTAATGCTGTTTTAAGATGATATACCTTCCCCTATAGTTATTTAAAATAACATAAATCTTTGTAAGTCCTCCAATGGAAAGCAAAAACAGCAACCTTAAAGCTATTTCTTTATAATTTGTCTTGACCTTTTCTACTATCCTTTCCATAACCATCACCCTAAATTTTCAGCTTATATTATAATATACCACTTCTTCCCTCTTTGTGCAAATAAAAAGGCTGATATATCAGCCTACACAAACATCTTTTTATATTTATATCCAAGATAAATAGTATAGATCGATGTAAAGAGCATTATAATACCTAAAATGGTTGAGATTATAAAAAGTCCCTTAACAAATTCTAAGGATCTTCCATAGGTCTTTGAAAGATCTAATAAAAAACTATTAAAATTATTTCTAACAAGATAGGCATTTCTTATAATAATAACTGAATTTAAAATTGATATCGGCATAACTGATAACCCTAAAATAAGTCCGTTTAAGCTTCTTTTTCTCATTCCCTTTAACCCTAAAAATATAGGCAAAATCATAAGAAGAGGGAGTAAATAAGAAAGATACTGCGGGGCTAATAGCATAAAGAGCATACTGGTTATAGTAAAGCTCAAAGTAATCCTTCTTAAAGGCCTTATGTTATCGTTGAAATCATAAACTGCAGCATTACAGTATCTTATAAAAAGCTCCAATTTATTTTTAAAATCCTTATCCTCCTTTAATAAATCCTTCCCCATATTTAGGATGCTTTCATAAATTATCCTTTTTTCTTCTTTTACTTGAAGTTCTTTATAACTTTCCTTTATAGCGTCAATATCCTTTAAATATTTATCGCTATTTTTTAAATTACTCCTTTGAAGTTTTATTTTAATATCATCTAAGAGCTTTAATAAGTTTTTATCCATATAATCCCTCCAAAAATGCCTCCCTTTTGGGAGGCATTTTATTATTTGCTATGCTTTAAAAGTGAACTTAAAGTAACACCAACAGCTACTATAATAACACCCCAAGCTAAAATCATGAAGGTTAATGCCGCACCTGACATATTAATCCCTCCTTACGAGGACTCTTCCCTCATAAATTTCCTGTCCATATTTCTTGCCGATATTTCTATAAGCCTGAATAAATCCAATGATTAAAACTGCAAACATTACAAATCTTGCAGCTAAAACCCATGGAACAAGTTGTGGTGTCTTTTCAACAAAGCTTGGTATCCACTTGAAGTATCCAGCCTTAAAGTAGTCTCTTGTTGAGAAACCAAGAAGTATTATTATTGAAACCGGAGTCAAGAATTGGATAAACACGTTGTAGAAGGTCTTTGATACCTTCCAGAAGCTTCCCTTGTTCATTTCTTCAAGTCCTTTTAATCCAAGAAGCCATCCAGTAACTATTACTTCAAGAAGTCCAAGAACTACAAGAAGATAACTTCCAACCCAGTTGTCAAGCTCTGTAAGGTATGCAAGGTCAGCTGTTTTTGTAAGGATTGGTTCAAGTCCAACTGGAAGTCCAAATATAATGTATATTACAAATACTAATACCGAACCTACTCTTCTTGGAACTCCAGCTTCCTCTTCAAGGAGGGCAACTAGATAATTATACATAGCTATAGCACTTGTAAAACCTGCAAAGAATAGTAGCAAGAACCAGAAGGTTCCAAATATTTGTCCTCCCGCCATTTGTCTGAATATATTTGGTAGGGCTATAAAGGACAAACCAACGCCCGCTCCTAATCCTTCAGGTCCTAAGAAGGTATAAGCTATAGGAATTGCGATTGTTCCGCCCAAAATAACCTCAGCAAGCTCATTTAATGAAACCGTTGCAAGTCCTGAAAGAACTATATCATCCTCAGGCTTTAAATAGGATGCGTAGTTTTGGATAATTCCCATACCAAGGGACAATGTAAAGAAAATCTGTCCTGCTGCAGCAAGGGCTGCTGTCCAGTTAAGATCCTGCCATCTTGGTGACCAGATATAGTTAAGTCCTGCAATTGGAGTCCATTCGGGCTTAACTGGGGCACCAAGGGTTAGAGTTCTTATTATCAAAATAATACCAAACACATAAATAGTTGGCATCATGAATTTTGCCCAAGCTTCAATACCTTTTGGATACCCCTCATAACTGCAAATCCTAATACAGCAAGGGCAATTAGCCAGAATACCATAACCTTTCCTGGACTTTGGATATACTTAACGAAATATTCACCAGTATTTATAGCCTTATCCATATAGCCGCCTGTTGCAGTTTCAAAGGCATATCCTAATGTCCAACCAATTATATGATTGTAATATGAGTTAAGAAGAACAGTAACTCCAAGGGCTAAGGCACCAGCAAGTCCACCAAGAATCCTTGCAACCTTTGGATTTGCGCCTTCCCTTGCCTGAAGGTAAACCATTGGTCCTAATGTTCCATGACCATATTTACCGCCATACCTTCCTTGATTCCACTCAACAAGCATTAGAGGAATACCAAGAAGTATAAGTGCTGCAAAGTATGGAATCATGAAGGCTCCTCCACCGTTTTTGCAGCCTGGTAAGGATATCTCCAGAAGTTTCCAAGACCTATCGCATTACCAGCCATTGCCAATATTAGTCCTAATTTGCTTCCCCAGTTTTCTCTTTTTCGGACATTTACATCCCCCTGACTAATTTTTAAACTTAAAAATAATAATACTTCATTTTTCAGAATAATTCAATATTTAAAATTTGTAAAATTTTATTAATTAAACTACTTTGTTACGAAAATAACGTCAGAAAATATCAAAAGGGGGCAGAATATGTTCGTCAAGTATGCATAATTCTCTTAAAAATCCCGATGTTTCAAATATTTGTTATACTTTTTTAGTAAATATTTAATTTATAATATTAATAAAAATTAAAAAAGATGCTAAAAAGTTAACATTATAAATCTATTTCTAACTTTAAACATTTACCTACCACTTGTGAAAGATTTAACATCTAAAGTTTCAGTTTTTAAATCATTGCCATGACTTACCAATAATACTTTATTTGCATCAAGCCTTTTTAACTGCCTTATCATTCTTTTTTATCAATCTCTATTAGACATATAGAGTTATTTTCTATTTCAGAGGTTTTAAAAATCATTATATTATCTCCCTTTAATATCCTAAATCCCCTCATTGAATCGTCTGGAGCCTTTATGAAAATTATTTTCTCAGCATTATATCCCTCAATCTTTTTATCGATTATAGGAAGCATTTTGTATTCATATATCTCTTTAAAATAAACATCACACACGGGAATTTTCTTTAATATATTTGAAAAAGCCTCCTCCATCTCTTTATTTACTGGAAGGTTTTCATAATCCTTTATATTTTCAACTGGTTCAACAACTTCATCATATAAATCTTCATTCAAACTAACATTTAGCAATTTCTCAATCCTTTTTATCATATCCTCGCTAATTATTTTTTCCCCATTTCTATTTCCATTATATAGTTTGGAGAAACACCAAGCTTTTTAGCAAGTTCTTTTACACTGATTGAAGATCTATTTCTTGCCTCTTCAATTCTTTTACCTATCCTATTCATATCGTCACCCCATTTTTGTATTTATTATTCTTATTATAACAAAAATAAAAAATTTATTTATAGGGCAGCTTTATAATAAACTCGGTTCCCTTATTCAATTCGCTTTTTACTGATATTTCACCGTTATGCATGTTAATAATCCTTTTTACAATAGAAAGGCCAATACCAGCTCCCCCTGTTTTTTTATTCCTTGATTGATCTACCCTATAAAATCTTTCAAATATATATGGTAAATCTTTTTAGGAATTCCTATACCATCATCTTTTATTCTAATAAAAACGCCTTCACTAGTTCCTTTGAGCTCAATATAAATTTTGCCACCTTCCCTTGAATATTTAATTGCATTTGATAACAAATTTATAATAACTTGTGTGATTTTATCTTTATCTGCATATAAAAACACATCTTCAAGGTGAGTTTCTAAAACTAATCTTTTATCTAAAAGACTTTTTTCGAAATTTAAGGTTATGCTCTTTATCAAATCCCTTAAATTTAGTTCATGTTTTTCAATTCTTTCCTCGATTTCATATTCTGCAAGAAGTTTAATATCCCCGATTAACTTATTCAATCTTTCTATTTCCTCAAGACAGCTTCTTAATCTATCCTCTGTCGGCTGCCAAATCCCATCAAGCATAGCCTCCACATGGCTCTTTATGGTTGTTATGGGCGTTCTAAGTTCATGAGATATGTCCTGGGTTAATCTTTTTCTTAATTTTTCCTGTTCATCAAGCTTTTTGAAAGTAAATTTATTGCGTTGATTAATTCATCTATCTCCAAAATTTCAGATTTATAATCTAAACTTTTAAATTCCCCCCTCGACAGTAAGTTCGTAGAATCTGAGACTTTCATAATTGGAGTTGCTATACTCTTAGAAATCAAACTACCAAATAAAAGTGCAAATAGTATAGCTAAAATAGAAACAACAATAGAAACCCCATTTAAAGTATTTAAGAACATTATATCATTATCTGTATAATAGTAGGGGCCATAATATCCTATATATAAAGTTGCAATAAATTGATCCTCTGAGTAGATTTTTTTATTTCCTCCTTATATCCACCATTAAAATTTGGATACCTTTTCATCATAATTTTTGAATAATGGTCAAGTATATTTTGGCATTGCCCGCTATTGTGAAGATGAGCATCCCAAATAACTCTCCCTGATTATCTACAAGCTTTAGTATCATACCATTTTCTAATGCAGATACACCTATGCTTTCAATGGATTTTACGTCCCATTTTCCGTCTTTATATTCCTCTTTAACTGAATTCAAAATCTCTATTGTTTTATTATTTATGTTATTGATAATATAATCCCTAAACTGCCTTTCCAAAATATAATTAGTTAATATAATAATAAGAAGAATACTAAAAATGCTAAGCATTAGATGAGACAAAGTTAATTGCCTTTTTAAGCTTTTTTTCATTCTATTCACCACCAAATTTGTAACCTAATCCTCTTATCGTTTTTATATATTTGGGGTATTTAGGGTCCTCCTTTAACTTGTGCCTTAAATTCTTTATATGGGTATCTATTGATCTATCGTATCCGTCATAATCCATTCCAAACACGTTGTTTATAAGCTCCTCCCTTGTAAAAACCTTTTTTGCATTTTTGCCATAGTAATTAGTATCTTAAATTCTGTTGGTGTCAAATCTATTTCCTCCCCATTTAATTTAACTCTGCGTCCTTCACAGTCTATTTCCAAACCTTCATAAATTATTAAGGGTAAAACCTCATCCTTTGACCTTTAATAAGTGCCTTTACCCTTGCAACAACTTCCTTGGGGCTAAAGGGTTTTGTTACATAATCATCTGCTCCAATATCAAATCCCTTTAAAATGTCCTCTTCCATAGACTTTGCTGTAAGCATTAATATAGGAACTTTTGATTCTTTTCTTATCCTTTTGCAAACCTCCTCCCCTGTAAGATCAGGGAGCATAAGGTCAAGTATTATTATATCAGGCTGTTTTTCTAAGTAAGCCTGTAACCCTTTAAGTCCTGAAGCTTCTGTAAATACAATATATCCTTCCTTTTTTAAATAAGCCTCTAAAACATCGACTATTTTATATTCGTCTTCAATTATAAGCACCTTGTTCATGTGCCCACCTCCTAAATTTATATTAACCTAATTTTATGAACTTTTGTTGAAGATTCTTCATAAAAACACACAAAAATTTATTAATATGTTTTTGGAGGTGGTAAGATGGGATAAGAATCCATAGAATCAAAGTCAACGATATGACGTGTTCCTCATGTGAAAGGAAGATAGAAAATGAAATAAGAAAACTTGATGGAATCACTTTTGTTAAGGCAAGCTATAAAATGGGAGATGTTACTGTCGAGTTTGATGACTCACTATGTAATCTTGAAAAGGTTAAAATTGCTATCAAAAAGGCTGGTTACAGCGTTGAAGTCGATAACGTAGAAAAAATTTTAGAACTTGTTGTATTAATCTTAATCATGGTTCTTTTATACAGGCTTTCCAATATGTTTAATATAACCTCCGCCCTTGAAGGGGAGGTAACATATTTAATCCTATTCATTATTGGAATATTTACATCCCTCCATTGCGTAGGAATGTGCGGAGGAATAATGCTAAGCCAAACATTTAGTTTTCATGGAAATAATAGGTTTTCAAAGTTTCTTCCTGCAATTTTATACAATTCAGGCCGAGTTATTTCATATACAATACTGGGTGGGATAATAGGAGCTGTTGGTTCTATTTTTAGTCTAAGTCCTTATGCAAAGGCGTTTATAATGGCTTTAGCTGGCATCTTCATGATAATTATGGGGTTAAATTTTTTCGGGATAAAATTTTTAAGAGGGATATTATCGCCTGTCCACATTAAAGGAATCAAAGGTGGCAAAACCCCATTTATTGTTGGTTTATTAAATGGATTTATGCCCTGCGGTCCCCTTCAAGCTATGCAGCTTTATGCCCTTTCAACAGGAAGTTTTATAAAGGGTGCACTGTCAATGTTTGTTTTCTCCTTAGGAACCATTCCTATTATGTTAACTTTAGGCATTATATCCTCCTTAATTAACAAAAACTCCTCCCAGAAAATGTTTAAATACAGCGGTATTTTTGTGATGGTTTTAGGATTTATAATGCTATCAAGAAGTTTTGCCCTTGCTGGAATTAATATAAACCCATTAAAATATACTGCGCCAAACACTAAAGCTTCAGTCTCACAGTTCGAAAATGATGTCCAGGTAATAAGAATGGATGCCACATATAGCGGATATAATCCTAATGTTTTCATAGTTCAAAAGGGGATCCCTGTAAAATTTATAATCAACGGAAAAGAATTAACATCCTGCAACAATGCAATAGTTATACCCTCTTTAGGAATTGAAAGGGAGCTTACAAAGGGTGAAAACATAATTGAATTTACCCCACAAGAAGAAGGGGATATTGTATTTAGCTGCTGGATGGGGATGTTAAATGGAGTGATAAAAGTTGTAGATGACGTTTCATCAGTAAATCCTTCTGATGTTGTAATTCCAAATCAATTTGGCGGCGGCTGATGTTCAAACTAATGGCTTGGAAAGCCATAAAAATGCGGCATAGCGCCGCTATTTTTTATAAATTATTTCTTTTTCCTAAAGTATTCTTCCTCTGAGATTTCACCATTTGCAAGTTTTTTATTTAGTATCTCTAACACATCGTCTTTATTAGGCTTAAATTCAGGTCTTTTTAATATGAAATAAATGCCTATTATTAAAACAAGCACTAAGGCCATCATCATAAAAAACATGAAAAATGGATAACTTCCACCAAGTCCATATCCAAATAATCCTCTACAAAATCCTCCAAACATTTAATCACTTCCTTTCATCTATTAGAATAAATGCTACAACACCAATCAATATTAAGAATATCAAAATCATAAATTTCACCTCTTGATGGTATTGTAGCAAGCATATGTGGAGAAATTATGTAGTTTTTATTCATTTATTATTTTCAAATAAAATTTTCTAAGTCGCGGTCCATCAAATTCGCAAAAATATATCCCCTGCCATGTGCCAAGCTTTAGGTTTCCGTTTTCTATTATAACAGTTACTGAAGAACCAATAAGTGATGCTTTTATATGGGCATCAGAGTTTCCCTCAATATGCCTAAATTTTTTAAGGTTTGGAACGATTTCATTAAGGCCATTTATCATATCGATTGTAACATCTGGATCTGTATTTTCATTTATAGTAACCCCTGCTGTAGTATGGGGAACAAAAATTATTGCTATTCCATTTTTAACTCCAGATTCTTTAACTGCTCCTTTTATATAGGAAGTAATGTTTATAAATTCCTCCCTTTTGTTAGTTTTAACATTAAATTCCATAGTTATCCTCCTTGTAAATATTTTTTGTAAAATATAATAATATTATAGAAGCATAAAAATCAAATCATTAACAAAAATTAATACTTTTTCCACCTTTTCTTCAATTTATAATTTTAATATAAGGCTTGGAGGTGGGAGCATGAGGAAAAATTTTAAGATTATATTTACTACTGCATTAATTTCTTCTTTATTAACAACAAGTATTATGGGTTCTATATTTTATTTTGGATTTTACAATAAAACTAATAAAAATTATACACCCTATCAACCTATTAGCACAAATTATACCCTTACAACATCCCAAAACATAACAAATACCAATACAGGCCTTACTATTCCTCAAATAGTAAAAAGGTTTCCCCATCTATTGTGGCAATTAGAATGTCCATAACAATTCCAAATAGAATAAATCAAGTAATGTCACAGAATAAATCCGAAGGTTCAGGAATAATTTTTGATAAGAATGGATATATAATGACAAACTACCACGTTGTAGAATACGCAGACCCTAAAAATTCTTATAGTAAGTATACTACATTAGAGGTGTTTTTACCAGATGGAAGACAGGCTAAAGGTAAGTTTATAGGTGGAGATAGGAAAACTGATCTTGCAGTAATAAAGGTAGACCTTAGTGATCTTCCTGTTGCTGAACTTGGGGATTCAAGTAGCATTGAAGTTGGAGAGCTTGCAGTTGCAATAGGAAATCCCTTAGGTCTTGATTTTGCAGGTTCAGTAACAGCAGGTATTATAAGCGCTGTAAACAGAAAAGTCCAAATAGATGATAGAACATTAAACTTGATTCAAACCGATGCCGCAATAAATCCTGGAAATAGTGGTGGTGCGCTAGTAAACTCAAAGGGACAAGTAATTGGAATTAATACTGTAAAAATATCCTCAACAGGCCTTGAAGGCTTAGGCTTTGCAATACCTATTAACGACGCAAAACCAATAATAGATCAGCTTGTTATGTTTGGATACGTAAAAGGAAGACCATTTATAGGAATATCCGGAAGAGAAATTACTGAAACTATTGCAAAAATGTATAATATTCCGCAGGGTGTCTATATTATAGGCGTAACTCCTAATACGGGTGCATATAAGGCAGGAATACAAGCAGGCGATATTTTAATAAAGCTTGCAGGGCAAGAAATTAAAAGCCTTAAGGATGTAGATGCTGTAAAATCTAGATATAAAGCTGGGGATACAGTTGAT
Source organism: Caloramator sp. Dgby_cultured_2 (assembly GCF_028872215.1). NCBI lineage: Bacteria > Bacillati > Bacillota > Clostridia > Eubacteriales > Clostridiaceae > Caloramator > Caloramator sp. Dgby_cultured_2. The sequence goes on along the minus strand of NZ_CP118396.1, from coordinate 2,491,370 downwards.
GCAGTAATATATAGAAATGGGAAAAAGATAGCTTTAAAACTTACCTTCAGTGAAGAAAAATAAGAAAGAGGGGATTTCCCCTCTTTTAATTTATACTTCAGGTAAATTTTCTACATCGTCAAACCTGTTTGAGCCTAAAACTGAATGTATTGCTGGATGTCCATATTCATCAACGCCTAAAATAGCACCTTTTATTTTTCCTTCTTTAACCATTTGGGCAGCTTCGCTTTGACTTACTATCTCTCCACTGTTTAGCTCATAAGATATAATTTTGCCTTCATTATCCCTTAAAACTTTAACAATCTTTAACATATTATCCCTCCTAAGCCTTAATAAATGGCTTTAATTTTATTATTCCCTATAATTTTTATTTGACAGCATAAAAATACTTTGCAAAAATGGTAATAGGTAGTAATTTAAAAGGTTTCTAAGGAAATTAATATTCTCCTAAATCTTTAGACAAACTTTTTATCTTATTTAAAACCCTATTTTTTTCTTGCCCGTTCAATATCTTTGGACAATAATCATTTATATTTTTTGTTGACGATATAGAGCAAGGAATAATATTTATCTCAGTTCCCAAAGTTTTATTTTGGGAACTAAATTTTATTTTTATATTTAAAATGACAGTATCAAAATCCCTTGGCTTTCTATTTCCTCCATAGCAAAAATTTCCTAAGCTATAAGCAATGTATTTGCCTTTATAATTTTCAATTCCTTGAAGAACATGGGGATGATGTCCTAATATTAAATCAACACCATTATCGATTAAAAAATGGGCTATCTCCCTTTGAATTTTATTAGGAAAATATTCATTTTCTTCGCCCCAATGAAAGGTAACTATCAAATAATCGCAGTTTTTTCTTACTTTTTGAACTTCCTTTAATAAATAAGCTTTATAACTTTTAACGTTTAATTTTTCTAAACCAAACAATTTATAACCTAATATTCCTATTTTTATTCCCTTTACATTTTTGATTAAAATTCTTCCATTGCCATACCAATCTAAGCCATTTGACTTTAGAGCAGCCAATGTATCCTCGTATCCCTTTTTCCCATAGTCATAGATATGATTATTGGAAAGATTAACAACATCAACATACCCTTCCTTTAATATTTTTGCGTATTCCTTTTTGCCTTTAAAATTGTAGCTAATCGAAGCATTCTTTATCTTTAAATCCTTTGAATTTGTAAGGGGTCCTTCAAGGTTGGCAATTGTCAAGTCATCCTTTTTAAATAATCCTCTAACATTTTTAAAAAATAAGAGTAATCCTTCTTTGTATCAAATATATAATCAAAACTATACTTATAGTCCTGACCATAATAATTACCAAGAGTGCAATCGCCAATGGCATTTATATTGATTTCTTTAATATCTTCAAATCCTAAAAACAAAAAATAATTAATGATATAATAATTCTTTTCATAATTACCACCTTTTTTATATTGCATTTTCTTTAAATATATTATATAATACTTTTGCATTCCCCCAGGGGTATAATTTTGTAGGAGGTGTGTTTTATGAAAAAAGCTTACGTTGATCCTAATATATGCGATAGATCACCATTCTGTCCTGCAAAAAGGGTTTGTCCAGTTGGAGCAATAACACAAGAGGTAAAAGGCTTTTTGGTGCATCAACACCAAAGGTAGACCCAAACAAATGTGTTGGTTGTGGAAAATGTGTGCAAGTATGTCCACATAGAGCTATAAAAATGGCTTAATGCTGCCCAAAGGCAGCCTTTTTATTTCTATTGAAAAATTATTTTATTTGCATTATAAATTTACTTAGGGAGGTGTTATATATGATAAAAATAATAAAAAGAAAAATGAGTCTTGAAGAAGCAAAAACTTGGGATTGACACATGGGGAAGATGGAGCTGCGATGTTTCAACATTTGATTGGGAATATGATGAAACTGAAACCTGCTACATATTTGAAGGAGAAGTTATCGTTAAAACAGACTATGAAGAAGTTCATATCGATGAAAACACCCTAGTGACTTTCCCAAAAGGGCTTAAATCCACTTGGATTGTAAAAAGACCTGTCAAAAAGGCATATACCTTCGAATTTATTCAATAAATTTTTTCTTCTTCTATATATTTCTTTAATTCAGATATTATAAATTCCCTTAAATTTTCTTCATCATCGTAACTTACATATCCTTCTTTGTTAACAAATTTATAGGAAAATATTTTAGAATAAGGATTTAATTTCCTTATTCTTTTTATATGTTCTTTACTCATTCTAAAGGCACCAACATTAATATCCCTAATGAGATTTTTATCAAGTTCCTTAAAGACTTTTTCAATAAAATCTTTATAAATCTTCTCAAAGTTCCTAACCTTTATAATAGGTTCAATAGAAAGTCTAACCCTTAACCCCTTTGATTGAGCAGCTTTTATATCCTTAAGCCTTAGATCTAAAGATGGCGTTTTATTTTCATAAAACTTAATTACATCATCAGGCAAAAGTGTCCAAGCCAAAATAATATTTTGAGGAATATCAATTTGTGAAATTAAATTAAAGTTTGAACTTTTAGTTCTTATCTCAAACAGGACATTTTTATTCTTTTTGGCATAATCAATATAATCATTACAAAAACCTGTTAAACCTTCAAAGGCTAAAATGTCAGAATCATAGGAAAGTGCTACATAAATTTTTTTATCCTTAGTTTCTTCATCGATTGCCCTAAAAAAATCTTCAATATTAACAAAAATGACAATATTCGATGAGTTATATAGTCCCCTTAAATAGCAATACTCACAATCATAAATGCAATTTAAAATATTTGATGTATAAAAGAAATATTTATATCCAAAGTTTTCACAAAGTTCAGAACCCTTGTATAAGAATTCATCTCTTTTTTAGCTAAAATTAACTTTTGACTCTTCTTTTGAACTAAAAATCCTGCTTGGGCCTGTTAAATACATCTTTATAATTATCTATAACTATAACCTGCCCATTTACAACTTTTCTTAAAATATCAGTAGTTTTTTCATGTTCAAAAACATCCCTTTCAACATATATATGGGAAAAACTATTTAGATAAAGTTCTGATGATTTCATTATAATATTTCTTCCCTTCGTTTTTGTTTTTACTTTAATTTGTAAAAAGGTTCTAAAATATTAATGTCCTCTCCCTAATTTTAAAGGAAATATATTGCTTTATAAGTTCGTTTTTTGAAATTCCGTTAGATTCAAATTCTGTGAAATCCCTTGTAAAATTGTCTCATCCTTGTCATCCAAAAATTCTTCCCTTTTATTTGCATTATAAAGCTTTACAATAAAATCCTCAATCTTTTCTATATTGTCCTTAATAACATCATACACAAAGTCATGATTTAGTCTTTTTCCATCAAGATTGTCAGAAACAATTTTAATAACTTGAAGCTTATGGGGAGGTAGGAACTTACTTAAGGCTTCGAAAAAGCACTACCCTCCATATCGCATAAGTCCTCCACCATATCTTTTATAACTATCTTAGAAAAAGTCTCGAGAGTTCCTTCATCAAAGGAGTGTTTTATTAATATATCAGGGTAAAAGCTTCTTCCTGTATCATTATCCTCAATCTTGTTTATTAAAACTGCCTCCCTTATTTTTCTTTTTAAACTTCCAGCAATTCCTATGTTAACAAAGGCTTCACATTCTAAATTGTTTTTGTTATAAAATAAACTGCAGATGCTGCTGCATTTATTTTACCGTATCCGGATACAATAAGTTTTATATTATCCCCTCAAAAACTTCAAAATAATTTTCCTTCATATTTTTAGAAAGCCTGAACTTTTCAATTAAAGGCTTAGCCTCGGAATATAGTGCACACTGGATTAAAATCATTATCATCACCTAAATTTATTTATATCAATATTGCAGGATTAAGTCAACAAAATAAGGCACCTTAAAAGTGCCTTATTTTAATTCAATTTTATTAATTTCTTCGAAGGTGTTAATGTCGCTTGCCTTTATATACTTATCTGAAATGGTATATATTACGTCGTTTATATATATCATTCTGTGAATTGCCTCATTATAATCAAATCCAATATATTTATCATCACCAAATTTTGTTATATGTGTAATTTTGCCCTTCAGATTTAATCCTTTTTCTACATCTACACCAAATATATATACTCCTTGAAAACTAAACTTTCCATAATCAAAAGGTTTATCTAAATTTGCAGTTTCAAATATAGTAACTGGGAAGGCAAAAATGTCCTTTTCCTTTGAGAAAAGTAGTGCCTTATGATTATATAAAAGCTCTGAATAGCTTCCCTTCCTCCTATTATAATTGTATCCTGTTCCTTCGGATTTTCAAAATCCGTAATATCAAATAAAGATAATTTTAATCCACTTTCTATAGTTGTAGTAAAAGGCTTGCCATCATATCCCGTAATCTCTACATCCTTTGTGTTTACTCCAAAGCCTATTATATGATTTTCATCATAGGGATGTAGATAGGTGCTGAATCCAGGTATTTTAAGGTATCCTAATACTTTAGGTTCTTTTGGATTAGACGCATCAATTACAAATAATGGGTCAATATTTTTATAGGTTACCAAATATACCTTGTCCTTTAAAAACCTTGCTGATTTAATATTTTCACCTTCAGCTAAGCCTTCAAGCTTTCCGACAAGATTCATATTCTCATCAAGGATATATAAATTATTAGATGTATCCCCACCTATAACGTTTGAAAAACTAGTGGTAGCTACTCTGAAATAACCATCGTATTCATCCATGGAAAATTGATTTAAAAGCATGCCTTGAATCTTTGCACTATTTGTATACCTTACTCCATCCTTAATATTAAACTTGTAAATTATAGTGTTGTTATTTTGATAACTATATTCGCTTACTGCAACATAAATATTGTTTAATGAAGCATAGACATTTTGACCTGAACCTAAATATGTCTGAATGTCTGCCTTATCATCCTTTAATATATCAAATGAAGAAAGCAAAATATAATTAGGTTCAACATATCCAGGGAAATATTTTATGTCCTTAAAGTCTATTTCATTTTCTCTACCTGCTCTATATACGCTATCCTTATACATAGGTTTTATATCTTGATTAGCCCTGTAATCATAAAGATATTTATTTGTTATCATATAAAACTTAGAATTAATCATCCTAGATGTTAGATAATCACCATCAACCTCTATAGTTCTTTTAATCTTAATATTCTTTTTGTTGCTTATATCATAAACTAAAACTTTTGTAACTGGTTTTGTAATAACTATTGGCCTAATTACGTTTTTAATTATTTTTCCGCCTTCTACTGGGCTTCCTTCTTTTCTTATATTAACATATTTTCTACCAATCACTACCAAATTGTTTTTATAGACATATAAATCGTTAGGATAAAATGCACCAAGGTCATACTTAATTTGACTTACGACTTGCATTTCCTCAGCGGGATAAGCTTTAACTATCAACAATCTTTCATTGTTGACTTGATAAATGTATTCACCATCTGTTTTTATAATATCCGATTCATCCACGCCTTCAACTTGAACATTTGTGTTAGAATAGTCAGCAGCAGCTGTTTTTAATGCCCTTTCATCCGTCGTGAAGGTTAGCTTATAGAAGGGTTTTATTTTTTCAGATTTCTCTAATAGTTTAATAAAATTTTCATAGCTACCTACTGATGGCAATGAGGGACTATTTTGAGCTGCCAGCTTTACTTTAATATCTTTATATGTTGCATTGGCAAAAACTACTATAGGAAAAAGCAAAATTATAATCATTATTGTTAAAAAGTTTCTTAATCTTATGGGGAGCCTCATTTTTTCACCTCTTTATTCCTTCTTCACTAAATTAGACAGCATTTTTTAAATTTTGTTCCATTATTTGGTCAAGTTTTAAGTAAATTGTATTTCTATTTCATCCCCATCATATATTTTATCCGTATAGGATGCCTGCCTTCCATTAAGAAGAAGTTTAACATTCTTTACACTTTTTATATCAAAATCTATGTAATTAAAAACATCTATAAATATATAACCATCCTCTTTATTTTCTAACTTTATTTCTTTACTGTTTACTTTAACTTTAATAAAGTTTTCTTTATCTATTATTGTTACCTCATCTCCATCTTTTATTTCATAATTTAAATCAACCAATTTTGAATTTACATAGGCAACTTGACCATCCTTTATAAATTCTTTTATAAAAGCCTTCGCATCCTTCCCATCTACTGCTTCTTTTACGATAATTTCATCCCCATCTTTAACCTCTGCCATTATGTTGGATAGTTCACCATTCAACAATATTAATCCTTGAGTTGGATTTTCCCCATATATTTTCTTTTGCTCCCCATTTAACTTAAAGCTTAAACTTTTTCCGCTTCTTCCAAACAATTTTAAAGAACTTAATCCTACCTGAGCTAAACAATCCGAAATCTTCATTTTTCTTCCACCATAAAGTTTCACCTCTTTGCCATTAACTTTAACTTCAATAAAAGTATTTACATTAGTTGAAGTTAAAGCAATACCTATCGGAGTTATTCCCTCAGGGCCAAGCTTTTTGTGCTCATGTTAATAATTCCCTTAACAGCTTCAAGGCCTTTAACTACTACCCTTTCCTTTGGAAGATTTAATTGTTGGGATATACATTCTGATATACCGCCTATTTTACTGCCTCCTCCTACTAAAAGACAGCATTAGGGGATTTCCCATTTAAGTCAATTATTTTTTCACAAATCAACATTCCCATCCTTTTTAGAGCATCTCTTATTGCTTCCTGCAGCTCTTCCTTCTTTATTATCTTTTTATTTCCCAAAACATCTATATATTTTATCTCCTTTTTCCTTGTCCCCATTTCCATCTTAATTTTTTCAGCCGTATTAAAATCTACCACCAAATAATGGCATATAGCCTCCGTAATCTCATCCCCTGCAAAGGGAACCATACCAAATCCAACTACGGTTCCATCCTTTGTAATTGCAATATCGGATGTTCCAGCTCCAATATCCACAAGGGCTAGATTTAAAAGCCTCAGATCCTTAGGTATTATTGCGTTCATTGCGGCAATGGGTTCTAATGTTAGGTTCTCAACCGTCATATTACATCTATTTATAACTTCGTATAATCCATCGACAACTGACCTTGGTAGAAAACTTGCAAGGACTTCAACAGAAATTTTATTGGCTTTATGACCCTCTAAAGACATAATAATATAATCATTTAGATAATAGTTCACGACGGTATAGCCTACGCAATAGAATTCTTCATCAGAATTATCCTTCTCCATCATATTATAGGCACCCTGAAGGGCCTCCATCTCAATTTGGCCTATAATATGCTTATCAATGAAGGTATTAGTTTCAAAGTATTTATCCAATTTATACTTACATGTTTTAAGGGTTCTACCTGCTGCTGCAATCGAAACCCTTTCAATCTTTATGTTCAACCTTTCTTCTAATTTATTTTTAACTTTTAAAACAACTTCAGAAACTGCTGCAATATCGTGGACTTGTCCATCAAACATGGACCTTTTTTGTGTTCTTCTATTTCTATATCTTTTATTATCCTTTTCCCATCTTCAACATAATAAGCAACTCCTATAACAGTTCTTGTCCCTATGTCTATTGCAAATTTTAAATCTTCCACAAAACCACCCTACCTCTTTAATAGTTTTTCATAAATATTCTTCCACATTATAGGCACACTAAGTCCACTGCTTTCAAATTCGTTTATTATATCAAGATTAAATTTTTCAATTGAAATATTCTTGTATTCTGAAAACATTAGAATTAGAAAATCATTAAATTCTTCAACCTTATTTTCCTCACCATAAAGCCTGTATTTAGGTTCAATATAAAAGTAAAAATAAACTAAAAAAGTAAGCAATACATGATAGCCAGCCTCTTTGTTTTCCTCGTAGAATTTAAAAATATTATTTGTATAAAACTTATAAAACTCCAATTCATCCTCTGGGTTATAAAAGTAAATTATGGACTTATGGTCTTCCACATCCTCTATTAATCTTAAAATATTAGGTAATGTCCATAAAAGAAAGTTCTTATATTTATCTCCTGTAAGAAAGTTTATCCTACCAAAACTTTTTATCAAATCATTTATTTTTGTCCTCGCATCTTTGCCTTCCTCTAAAAATATACCAAGATCAAGTAAAGAAGTAACATCTGGGCTAGTGTTTATTTTTCTTATTCTTTTAATTAACTTTATCCATTTAACAATATCCTTTACTTCGTTTATATCTTTAAAATCATAATGTTTTTCAAAGAACTCAATAAGCATCCTCGTTGCATCATCGCTAAGCAGTAATTTTTCATTTATTACCCTATTTATTATTTTTATTACTTCCCTTGATGCATTTTCATCATTTAATTCTAACAAATAATCCTTTAAAATTTTTTCAAAATATTCTCTATAAAAATCATCGAACTTTTCTAAAACATTTTCAGTATAAAATTCAAAAACTTCACTTTGTCTTCCACATTTTCAAGCCTTAATTTAAATTCTTCATATAATACTTCAGAATTTTTGTTTTTTATTTCCCTTCTTAACTGGTAGGATATAAATTCATCCTTTTGATCTATAATTGAAATTAAAATTCCAATGAGAGCAGCTTGTTTTAATTCATTCTCAGACTTGTCGAATAAAATAATAAATAAATTGCTAAAAAACTCCGGACTATTTGATACCAAATTTAATAAAGACTTGCTCTTATCTATATCCTCAAATATTACATTTAAAGATTTTTCTATTAAACTTCTTATCCCTTCATTTTTTAAAGCCTTTTCAAAGGTATAATCAAGTTCAAGTAGAGATTTAATTGTAATGTATAAATAAAAGTAGTGAATTTTTGAATCTTCGATTTTATTTAAAATTGCATTGATAAATTCTATTCTTTCTTCCTTTAAGTTTGATTTGATAAAATAAAGTCCTTTATCCTTTATAATATTAAACAATTCATCAACTTTATCGATAAAAGAATTTAAGTCTATATCCTTTAATATCATCTCATCTAAAAGAAATGTTATTAGCTCTTGGCTTCTTTGAATTACAAATAAATTATCAGAATCTAAATTCTTTATTAAAAACTTTAGCATTACATCACAATCATAAACATTAAGCTTTGTTATTAATACTTCAAAATTTTTTTCTAATGACTTAAAGATTTCAAATATATTTTCATCAGGTAAATTAAAGGAAAATCCTATAATTCTAATTAGAATTTCCCTATCTATTTCCTTTACATCCATTCCTATCATCTTGTATAACCAATATAGATTATCTATATCAGGGCCAATTTTTTAAGTTCAAATTGTTCTAAAAAACTATGAAAATCAAATAGATAATTTATATTAATGGTATATGCCAGTTCAATCAAGTTAGTAACCTCATATCCCCTGCCTTTTAAAATTTTACCTTCGTTTAAATTAATAGCATTTGAAGTGTTTATTCCCTTCACAAATTTTATATCAACCTCTTTAGGGAAAGCCTCATCTGTTGTAAAATATATATCCTTTGCAAATTTTACTGGAAAAGCATGATATAACGCTACTAACAAAGTTTTATAATCGTCAAATATTATATTAACCTTTTCTCCATCTATCAGTTTGGAAATTAAAATGTAAATCCCTCTATTCTCCGAAATAGTTTTCAAAGCCTCAAGATTAAACTCATTTAAAGTTATATCCGCATATTGAGAATATTCTATTTTGCAATCAAAAAGTTTAAAGGGATAAAAGTCTATATCGTCAAATAAAAGGCATTCTACGGTATAATCGTTGCTACTTCCTTCCTTAGAAAAGGCTCTTGCAAAGCAGTATTTGCTATTATTAAGTTTAAAATAATAAAAATATTCAAAGGGTTTATTTATATCCCTTTTAAATATTTTCTCAAGTTCATCTATATGTTCCTTTGCTCCCTCAGAATATTCTACTGCTTTAAACCTATTTAAAATAAATTTCTTTTGATATTTTAAAATAGCATAGTCGGCCCTCATCATAATCCCCCTTTATTTACATTTTATCCTTTAATAAAGTTAAATTCAAATAAAAAAGGCCCAAAAATTTGGACCTTTACCACTTATTATAATGTATTTTTGAGGATCAAACCTATCAACTTCCTGCATTTCCTGAGCAGGATATCCTACAGCTACTATGGATAATGGGATTACATTTGATGGAATACCGAAGATATTGGATATATCCTTAACCCTTGTATCATCTGGATATACTCCAATCCAAACAGCTCCAAGCCCCTTATCCGTTGCTTCAAGCAGGATATTCTGAGTTGCAGCTGAACAATCCTGAACCCAAAAACCCTTATACTTTTCTTTATTTAAGTCGCCACAAACTACTATAGCAACAGGAGCTTCATAGAGCATTTTAGCATATGGATGAACATCTGCAATTCTTTTTAAAACATTTTTATCATCAACAACTATAAACTCCCACGGCTGTTCATTTCCTGCCGGCGGTGCTGCCATAGCTGCCCTTAAAGGTCATCTATATCCTCTTTAGCAACAGGTTTATCAAGATATTTTCTTATGCTTCTTCTTTTAAAAATTTCATGCATATAATCACCCCTTCATTTTCTTCTGTATATTATTTTCCCTTTTAAAATTAATTTTTATTAAAATAATTCAAACCCGCTTTTTTAACTCCAAATTTAATTGGGTTGCCTTTTATTTGGTAATAGCCTATTTTATCATTTAAAGATAAAACCATTCTATGATCATGCCTTTTATTTGCCTCGATTATCCATATATTATAATCCTCATCTACTATAACGTCTATCCCTACATCGCAAAAATTTCCGATAGTATCCATAAGATTGCATACCTTTTTGCACTCCTCTTCTATAGCCTTTTTTATTCTAAATACTTTATCATACCCTAACCCCAACTTATCAACAAAAATTCTTCAAATTTTAATGTATATCCATACCTTTGATAGTTTGAACAAATTCCGTCTCTTTTTCCAAGGTAAACTATCATAGACACTAACTTCCATTTTAAAGTATCATCCTTCTGCATTATAACTCTTATATCTGAACACCTGTTTTCGTCCTTAATAGGTTTCACAGCTCTTTGAATAAGGTAACCTTTCAAATTTAATGTCTTCATCAAATCATCTAAACTTTTATATGAAGAATATGATCTGTCAAATTTACCCTTTAACATATATTCTTCCTGCGATTTTATTATTTTATATATATCAATCCCCATACTTCCGTTTTGCTTTTTAAAAACACTTCTTTATACTGATTTAACATGAATTGTAAATTTTCTTTGTTATAAATTTTTGTCTCAGGCGTATTTACTTTATCTTTAATTAAGTTATAGAATTCCCATTTATCAAAGTAATATGAATTATAAAGTAAAGTATTATTTAATAAATATTCCCTTTGTTTTTCATTTAATCCTATTCTCCTAAATACAAAGTAGGGCAGAGGCAAAGTATCATAAATAAAATTATTATCACTAAAGGGATTAAAATAAAATCCCGTAACAGTCCCCTTTTAAAATCTATTCCATCTAGAGCAAATAAAAAACTACTCCATAAAATCTACTATAAAGTAAAAAATATGAAATATAATCATCTAGATTATTCTTCAATGTTTCTGTCCTTTTGTCTACTAAAATTCCTATCAATGGACCTATTTTTATAGAGTCTCCAATAATAATTTGATATAATAATTTTTCTTTAATTAAAAGTTCCTCCTTCAAAGATTTAGGAAAAATTATTTTATTTTTTAATCCTTTACCCCATCTTAATTTTACTTTAACATTTTTACTGCCGAAATATATATTTTTTCGATAGAGTCAATTTTAAAGGGTAATAAAGCATATATATCCTCATTGAATTCTATTCTATAAATCATCTAACCATCCCCAAAACCTGATAGATAATTCAAATAATCCACTATATTAGCCTTTATATCATAATATAAAAGAGTATTTTGTGCATCTAAAGCAATGGTTGCATCAGGATCCCTCGAGTTTATTTCTATCAAAAAACATTATGATATTTATCAACTCCAATATCTATCCCTAAATAACCCATATTATATCCCAAATTATCCAAGCAATCACAAATCCTCCTGCAAAAATATCTATCTTTTCCTTGAGTAAAAAGTATAAACATCCGAAAATCCCATGTTATTTATACAAAAGTCCTCAAACATATAAGCTCCTCCACCGCTTGAAACATTTGTTACAATACTGCCTTGTGGAGCCACCCTTACTACAATTCCATTTAAAATCCAAGTATTGCTTCTATCCTTTGTCATTATACATCTTAAATCTAAACTCCTACCTTCATATTGAATTAAATCTATACCCTGTTGAAGAATAAAATTTCCACTTTTAATATATTCATCGATTACATCTGCCTGATGGATATTTATTATTGCTATTTTATTTAATCCTTCTTCTCTAAATCTTAATTTAATATATCCTTCTTCCTTTGAAATTTTATATACCTTCCTTCCCTGAAGCCCTAAAATAGGCTTTGCATAAATTATTTTAAATTTATCTATCATTTCAAATAAATCACTAGGATTTTTATAAAGAATTGTATATGGGATGTGTGCTTTTAGATCTTCAAATTGCGATAATAACTTATATACCTCATATTTATTTAAAAAATGACTATTAAAATAACTTTTCCCTATAATGGATTGTAACATGTTTTTTTCAAACAAACTTAAACCAATCCTTCTATAAACAGATAAAGGGAATGGAAGTTCTGCCTCCTCAAATTTATTTTTTCTGGATTAAAATAATATCCCCTAACGAAAGAATCCTTTATTTTATCTAAGGAAAAGACTATTAATAAACCCTTGGTGCAATTTATTGCAAATCTTTCCATCCTACTTAAATATTTTAAAGTTAATGCGGAAAAATTCCTTTTTGCAAGTATTCCTACAACCGGTCCTAAAATAATCATTTCACTGTTTATTATCTTAAAATCATAATCGACTTCCTTTATCTTTAATAAATCTGCTAAATCTTGACTTATAGCTAATTCTTCTTTTGTGCTTTTTATAATAGCCCTTGATGTTAACTTACCATGGCAAATTTTAATTTCTTCATTTAAATTGTATTTTTCTTGAATTTCTTCAGGAAAATAAATACAGCCCTTATTTTGAATAATTTTAAGTTTCATCTAATCACCTTCAAATTCGGTTAATGATTTTGCATAAAGAAGTGGATTATATCTAATATTTAAATATGTCAAATAATCCATCTGCTTAAATCCTTTAAAGCTTGGGAAAACATTAACCTCTATAACCCAGAAATTATCTTCTTCATCTAAAGCAACATCTATCCCAAATTCCCCAAAAATTTCACCCATAGTATCTAAATAACTACATAAATTTTTGCAAAAATCGATTAAGTTTCTCTTTTCCTCCTCAGCTCTATCGTTAAATAAACTTTTGTAAACGCTATCTATACTATGGGCAGTAGCTCCTTTTGAGATATTTGTTACCATGGTATTTATCTTGGCTACCCTGCATTCAATCCCGGAACAGTCCCATGCTTTGTTCTCACCCTTTTGCATTACAATTCTAATATCAAAAAACAGTCTTTATATTTTTTAAGCTTAATATATTGTTGAACTAAATATTTATCGCTTAACAATTTGTTTTCCTTTAAAAAGTTCATAAAAACATTTTTTTCTATTTTAAGTATGCTATCTTCCTTTTTTCTATAATCATATATTTTTACTTTATCTCCTTCCCTTTCAGCTATTAATATACCTCTTCCTCTTGAAAGATCTATAGGTTTAAAAATTACCTTTTCAAATCCCTCCAACATAAAAATTACATTTTCTTCATTAGATATTTTTGTTAAAGGTAAATATCTTTTAAAATAATCGTCCTTTCTCAAAAACTCGTAAAGTTCATATTTATTAAATCTATGGGAATTAAACACCCTATCATTAAGTTCTAATCTCAATCTTTTAATAATTAAATTACTTGAATGAAAATTTCTTCTATATACGACATCAGGGAATGGAAAAACGCCATATTCCCATTTTAAATTATTAATGTTGTAATAAAGTCCATATATTTTTCTATTTTCCCAATCGACAGTGTTAGGTGAAAAGGCATATATTAATCCTCCAACCTTATCATATATCCCAAATCTATCTGAATATTTTTCCATATGAATAGGACTATATAAATTATTGTGGCTGCCAAGCAAAAATCCTATAACAGGCCCTATTATTATCGAATTTTCTTTAACTATTAATCTATATTTTAACGTTTCTTTAATTAATAATTTTTCCTTTAAGGAGGAACTTATTTTTATCTTTATAGGATTTTCGTAGGTAGAATTTAAGTTCTTCCCCATTATTCTTATAACCTTAGCAATCTCTCTATTCTTACCAAAATGGACTTGCATATAATTTTTTAGATTATCAAAGGGTAGATAAATTACCGACCTTCCATCATTAACAGTTTCAAAAACAACCCACATAATAAGCTCCCCTTTATTCTAATGCAAAGCTTAATTCAATAATATTTTTATATATTTCATTTTTTATCTTATCATTAAATAAGCTTATATCTGCTCCTCCCATTCTTAAAAAATATGGATTTTCGCCTAAATCAAATATAAAATCGAAATAAATCAAAAATAAATTTGGTAAAAATTTCTTAATATAGTCAAACATCTTGATGCTTAATACCTCAACTAATTGTGTAATATTTGATGATAAGTTATATTTTTCAAACAAGGGTATCTCATAAAGTATTAGGCTTTGTTTTTTATCTGATTGAAGGTATACTCTAATAATAAAAGGCTGATTATTCTTAATCAATTTAGGTGAATCTATAACTAAAAATCTTTTCTTTTTAAGAACCCTATTTAGACTATTTTTAAAACCTAATTTTGACACTTCTTCAATATTGTTTTCTTTATAAATCTCATAATATTCTCCAGACTTCTCAATATAAATAAAATTCTTTGTCCCTTTAATAGGAATAATTATATTATTTTTTATAAAATTCGCCTCTAATAAGATAGTATTTTTATCTTTGATCATATAACTCTTAATATAGGGCTTAAAAACTTCATTTGAATTTAATATCTCATAAATCATGTATTGATTAACATTATTGCTAGAATTGAACACTTTAATTTTTTCATCTTCAACTAAATTTCTTAGCTTTTTAATATTTAATCTATTATACTGGATTGAAAAATTAAAGATTATATCGGGTATTTTGAAATAGTCATATATTATAATATCTTTTTTAATTAATATTCCTTTTACATTGTTTTTTCATAGTCTAAATCTTGTATATTAAAAATCAAAACTTCCTCATTCTTAACATTTTTTTCAACAAAATCTTTAAAAAATCCATATCTGAATTATTACACAAAATTCCAATCAACTTTAAGCCTCCATAAACTTCCTTCTTAAATTAGCTTATGTAGGATATAATTACTTTGTGCTTATTCAAGATTAATATTATCTATTGCAGATATCTTTTATTATTTTCTTTACAGGTATTTCAATTAAAATATTTACCTTGTTACCCCTATTCTTTATTTTTAAGTCTCCCGAAATTAAATTTAATCTGTTTTTAATTGATTGCAAAACATAATAGCTAAGGCTATTTTTATTGTTTATAAAATCCTCAAAATTACCTATCCAATCAAACTTCAACATAAGAAAATAAATTTTCCCATATCTTTCATAAACATCAAGATATATAGAATAATTAAAATGAAACACCGCATAGAGAAGTTCTTGAACAATTTGCAATATTAAATTATTTATAGTTTCATTGAAATACCTCGTTTTCCCAATTATTTTGAAATTAATTAGGACCCTATTTTTTTCACTGTATTCCTTGAATATCTTTGCTAAGTTCTCATCTAATTCCCCATCATTTTTTATGGTAATCCCCATAAGCTTTATTAAAAGATCTATCTCATAGATTACTTTATCGATATAAGATATTTCTTCATCCCTTTCACCATATTTTGAATTCACCTTTAAACTTTCTTTTATATTTATTAAAGCCCTTTGAATATACTCATTTAAAATCAAGTTATTTTTTGCCTTTCAAGCATATCATGCTCAAGCAAAAATATCCCATTGATCCTTGAATCCAACTTTATTTTTGCTTTATTTTTAAACTCGTTAATGGGTTTAAAGATATCCGGAATATAAACATGGGGATTTTCTTTATCGATGCCGATAAGATTGAGGAGTAATACCGAATCGCTCTTTAGACTATTTCTTATTATGCTATAATAATCATTATACATGCTTGCCCTTTTAATATCCTTTACTATTATCCTTTTATCCTTTTTCGAATGCTCCCTTGCTACTACTAAAGTATTATCGATAGAACCGATGTCAAAAATGTATATCTCATCAAAAACTAATATCATAATTTAAAATCGTATCTAACAACTTCTCATTATTTTTAGTTAAAATCGCTAAAGTTAGCTTAGGTTTCACCTTTGTAACTTTAAAATTATATTTTTATAAAAACACACCCTAAAAAAATCACAATTCCCAAAAGTATTAAAAGAGCATAAACATAAATATAATTCATATAGACCTCCAAAGGATTTGTTTTCTCATAAATAATTATTCTTATGCACCTCTTTGTATGCCTTAAAAATAA
Organism: Caloramator sp. Dgby_cultured_2; assembly: GCF_028872215.1. NCBI lineage: Bacteria > Bacillati > Bacillota > Clostridia > Eubacteriales > Clostridiaceae > Caloramator > Caloramator sp. Dgby_cultured_2. The sequence continues at coordinate 2,474,742 of NZ_CP118396.1, read as the reverse complement.
AGGGAACGCTAAAGCGTTCCCTTTATTTTATAATGATATTTTTATTCAGACCTGTCTTTATCTTAATGCATAATACTTCTCCGAATTTGTCCCTTGTCTTAAAATACCCTTCTCCTTCAAAGCTCAAAAGCTCTTCTAAATTATTTAATTTAGTAATGCTTATATCATTTACTTTAACTTCATTTAAATTATTCCTGTGTAGTCTAATCAAATAATATTTTAAATGTGGCACAAAACTTCCTTCTTTTTCTGATATATTTACTTCAACATAGTCTTTAGCATCTATAGCACCTATTCTTTGTTTAAAATATTCTCCCTTCTCATAGTTATATGTTTCTCCGTCATCATCGTAATAGTCAAAAAGCTCCACTTATAATCCGGGAATATATCTAAATAAATATTCTCTATCTTCTTTTCCTCAACATAATTTACTACATCCTGCGTTGGAATTATGGCACCTTTTTTATAAAAGAGGAATATCTTCAAGGGTATCTAAATTTACTTTATATTTAATATTTTGTCCACCTTTATATACTGTTCCTTTAAAATAATCTATCCATTCCCCTCAGGAAGATATATTTCCTTTTCTGTTTGCCCCTCCTCAACAACAGGAGACACTAAAAGATATTCCCCAAACATCCATGCATCCACATAGTTTATTACATTTTTATCCTTAGGATAATCAAATACCAAAGGTCTTACAAGGGGAATCCTTCATCATAAAGTTTTCTTTCGTAGGCATATATATACGGAATTAATTTATACCTTAATCTTATAGCTTCTCTACATAAATCCTCTGCTCTTTTGCCGAATACCCATGGCTGTCTTTGCTGATTTAAATCTCCATGCACCCTAAATATAGGTGTAAAGGCACTAAACTGAACCCATCTTATATATGTCTCCTCTGAAGGCTCCCTCTAAATCCTCCAGTATCCATTCCCCACTTTACAGCTCCAATGTTCACTGAACTTAAAAGCCTTTCCCTTTGAGCTGCCATAGTATAAGAAGATGCATCTATATCCCCTGACCAAATTCCGTAGGAATATCTTTGGGAACCTAAAAAGAAGTTTCTATTCAAAGACCATACCCTTTTGTTAGTGTAATCCCTTTGTCCTTCATATAGGGCCCTTTGCATATTTAAAAACTGGGTATTGTTAACCTCATCCGCCTCATCATTCCAATAGCCTATTATTCCTGAGTTAAAGGCCTCCTTTGTATTTTCAAAAACCATTTTCTAACTTTCTCTTTAGAAAAGTCAAGGTCATTAACTAACTTCTTTGAAAAATAATCCTCATAGGGCTTCTTGTCAACAAAATATCCCTTCTCTAAAGCAAATTTACCTGATTTTGTATCAATATGAATCCTTGGTTTAAAGATACCTGCAAGTTTAATTCCTTTTTTCTTAAAATTTCCGCTAACCTTCCACTTTGACCGTTTGGAAACTTATTTTGATTCCATCGAAATTCCCCTAATTCTTCTCCCCACGCCTTCCAATCAAAATCAAGGACAAATGCATCTATAGGAATTTCCTTTTTCTGTATGTATCTATAGTCTCTATAAGCTCCCTTTCATCTATTCCCCACTCAGTATTCATAAATCCCATCGACCATTTAGGAAATAAAGGATATCTTCCGCTTATTTTAAACAAAGCCCTAAATATATCCTTAGGCTCCCCAAGGAAAACAAAATATTCAAAATCCCTTTTAGAATTACCTAAAAACTCAACATATTCATCGTTTATATCAAACCATGCCCCTTCTGAATCAGAATCAACTAAAATGCCATAACCAGAAGTTGACCATACAAAGGGCCCACCTGCATGTCCTTGTTTTCCTGCAATTGCATTTCCCCACTGTTTCTTAATATTAGTTTAAAACTTGATTTTTGATCCACATTAAAACTATCTATTCCATAAAAGTTATCCCCTGCATTGTGGATAAATTTTACCTTGTCTTTATATGTATTTTTTTCATCTTCCTTTAATATCAATTTATTCTCATCATCAAATATGCTAATCATTCCTGTATCCTCGTTTATATTTATCCTATAACCATTCAATTCTATATCCCCTGAATTAAATTCAAAATCTATCTTTGTAACTTGTGACTGAAAACCCTGAATTACCAATGTATCCTGGCTTTCTTCACCTTTAGGAAGATAATCAACTCTTATGATATTATCATCATAAAGTTCTATTATTTTAATATCCTCTCCCTTTTTAATAACTATCCGATTCCCTTCCTTAAATACTTTTATTGAACTTTTAGATCCCAACCTACTCCTTAGAAAAATAAAGGCTAATAAAATAATAAAAAAACTAATAAAAATGCTGTCATCTCTTTTTCATCATAATCCCCCTTATGCAAACGATTTCTCATACATTATAGCATATTTAAAGCTAATAAAAAGTATACTTTTCCTTATAAAGATAGGGTAGATACTTTTGTATCTACCCATCATTCTACATCTGTAGGCATATTTTCTTGTTCTTGAGGTATCTTATTTTCCTTTTGATCTGCACAAACTTCCTTCAAATTTTGATAAAAATTTGCAACAGATGTATTTATATACGGTTGTAACCATAAAAATCCAATGCCAAGTGTGAGGACGCATAAAAGGGTCCAACCTATGAAACTAAAATATAGGCTAAATAGCTTCCATCTAAAGCCACGCATCATTTCTTTACTTTTCCTTATGGCCTCCATTGCGCCAATTTCAGGATTATCACTTATTATATAAAAAGCCATAGCATAATTGAAACCAGCGATAATTCCTGGAATTATAAAAAGCAATGTCCATAAAAAATAAATATAGCAATAAGAAGTTGGGTTAAAAATGCCGTTTTAAAATTTTTAAAGCCGTCGAATAAATTTTCAAGTTTAAATGGTTCTCTTCTTGCTAATTTTAAAAAACTTATAGCAAGCCCAAGGGCAAGTGGTCCAGAAATTATAATGCCTAAAACCGGCCCAACATAAGGAATAAATCCAATAAGACTTCCTATAAGTCCTGCTATTACGCAAATTAATATTGACACTCCCCAATTTCCCTTTAACTGCTCTCTTGCTGCAGCTTTTAGTTCAGAATTGCTTTTAATTAATGCTTGGTTGACTGCCATGAATAAATCCTCCTATTTAAAATTGTTAACTATTATTAACATAATAGTTATTTATAATTATATATATTATTTTAATGACGCACAAATTTTTTGTAATTTTTTAGAAATCCTTTTTATGCCAACAAAAAGGCTGCTGAAGATCAGCAGCCTTTTTATGTATTATTCTTGAACTGGAGCTCCTACTGGACAAACATTAGCGCAGTTTCCACAATCTATGCAAGCTGATGCATCGATAACATAGATTGTATCTCCTTGGCTTATGCATGAAACAGGGCATTCAGCTGCACATGCTCCACAGTTTATGCAAGCATCTGTAATTTTGTATGCCATATTTTCACCCCCTATCACTTTTCAAATATATTTTATCACAAATAAAATAAATGTCAAATGTTCCAATTACTCTTCTAAAGGTCGTTTAACCCCTCTTCTCCTATTTCTTCTATTTCCTGCTTCAATTCTTCCTCCGATATTTCTTTAAATTCATATTCTCCTTCAATAAGTTCCACATCATATATTGAATACGCCTTTATTTCAACCTCGTTTTCCTTATTAAGTTTAACCTTAACCCTTTCATGAACGATGCTGTTTTCTACAACTTCTCCTTCGCCATCAGGGGTCCTTACAATAGAACCAATGGTTGGAGTTTTTTGCGAATTTCTTCGTAGGTTTCCTGTTCATAGTTTAAACAGCACATAAGCCTTCCACAAACGCCTGATATCTTAGATGGATTTAATGATAAATTCTGCTCCTTTGCCATTTTGATTGAAACAGGTTCAAATTCCCCTAAAAATGGGCACAGCACATAGGTCTTCCACAGGGCCCAAGGCCTCCAACCATCTTTGCCTGGTCCCTTACCCCAATTTGCCTTAACTCAATTCTAGTTCTAAAAATAGCAGCAAGGTCCTTAACAAGCTCTCTAAAATCAACCCTTCCCTCTGCCACAAAGTAGAATATAACTTTATTGTTGTCAAAGGTATATTCTACATCAATCAGTTTCATAGGAAGACCATGCTCAGCTATTTTTTTAAGACATATATCAAAGGCGGTCTCTTCCTTTGCTTTATTTTCTAAATGTTTCATTTTATCCTCATCGGTTGCAACCCTCAACACCTTTTTTAAAGGAGCTACAATATCCTCCTCAGGAACTTCTCTTTTCCCGATAACTACCTCACCGTATTCAAGACCACGAGCTGTTTCAACAATAACATAATCCCCTATATTTATGTCTAAGTTGTCTGGATCAAAATAATATATCTTACCGGCCCTTTTAAATCTTACGCCTACTACTGTTACCATATTAAACCTCCTGTATATTCAAAAGCATTGCTTCGATTGTAAGTTGATAATTTGAATAATAGTTCAGTTTTTCTTTTGTTCTTTTGATTATATCAATTATCCCATTTATTTTATTATAAGAAAGTATTTTGCTTTCTTCAATTATTCTTTCAAAATAATCTTCATTTATCAGAACATCCTTATTGTAAGTGATCTTATACATCAAAACATCCCTAAACCATGTTATTAGCATATCCAGTATTTCATCAATATAATCCCTTTTATCATCAAAGAATCTTACTATTTCCGTCATCTCCAAACCCTCAATATTTGTAATTTTGGTGGCAATGTTTATTACATCGTTTCTTAAATTAGCATATTCCTCATTTAAATATTTTTCAGCTATTCCAATTATGCCATCGCTTAGTTTTGCTATAACCCTTGCCTTTTCGCTGTTTACTCCCTTTTAATCAAATATCTTTGTATTTCTTCACTATCCACTCTATTTAAACTAAAAATTTGGCACCTTGAAATTATAGTTTCCAAAACTGAATTTAAGTGATTAGCTGTAAGAATTATTATTGTGTCCTCTACGGGTTCCTCTAAAGTCTTTAAAAATTTGTTTTGAGCTTGAATAGTGGTATTTTCAAAGTTTTCTATTATAACCACCTTTTTATCCCCTTCGTAGGGTTTTATCTGAATCCTTTCTATAATTTCTTCTATGTCTTCAACACCTATAGTTTTATCCTTTTTTGAAAGTATGATGACATCAGGATGATTGAAATGCTTAATCTTAATACATGAAGGACATACTCCACAGGCATCGTTGGTTTTACATAATATTTTAGCTGCCATATAAAGGGCAAAATTCCTTTTTCCAATTCCCTCAGGTCCCTTTAAAATATAAGAATTTACAAGGGAACCGAATTTTAATATTTTATCAAAGACCTCCTTAAGTTTATTTTGTCCAACTACTTCAAACAAGCCAAATCACTCCTAAAATTTTTCAAATCTATCGACATCTAAAACAAAGACAGTTGCTCCTCCTATTGTAACCTCCATAGGATTAGGAACAAAAACTCCAGCTGTTCCCATAACAGGTGATGGAGCAGATATTATGGTTTTTCTAGTCTTACATACATTTTTAATGATGTCTAGAACTTCCTCTACCCTTTCCTTTTCAACGCCTATCATAAGGGTAGTATTTCCTGATTTTAAAAATCCCCCAGTCGTTGCAAGCTTTGTAACTTGAAATCCTTTTTCCGTTATATTGTCAACAAGCTCATAAGCATCCTCGTCATGAACTATCGCTATAACAAGCTTCATAAAAACACCCCTTTATAATATTTTTTTAACTTCTTTATAAATATCCTCATGTATATCCTCAATAGTCCTTAAGTTTCCGTCTCTATAGCATCGAATTTTCCTCCAGCCATATTTTTCAGCACAAAAACAGCATTCTTATAGGATGTTAAAATATATTCTGAATTTTTTCATGTATGTCCTTTTTAATGTCCCCTGACATTTTGCTCGGTCTATCTTTAATTAAATTTAAACTTATATCCGGAGGAACATCGAGAAAAATAACAAGATCCGGCTTAGGAAGATTAAATTTATTATATTCAAGGTCATAAAGCCAATCCAAAAAGTATACCTTTTCTTTTAAGTCGTTTATCTTTGCTGCCTGATGGACCATATTGGATGTTACATATCTATCTGCTATTATAACTCCATCAGCTTTATAAAACTCCTCCCATTCCATCTTGTAGCTTGCAAATCTGTCGACAGCGTAGAAGCATGAAGCCGCATAGGGATTAACATCCTCAGGATTTTTGCCAAAATCTCCATTAAGATACATTTTAATTAAGGAACTTGATTCACTTTTATAGTTTGGAAACTCAACTTTTTTACCCTTATTCCTTCCGCCTTTAACCTTTCAAATAACCTTTGGGTTTGAGTTGCTTTGCCGCTTCCATCTGTTCCATCTATTATTATAAGTTTTCCCATTTACTACCCTCCGTTTACTACTAAAATATATTCTCCGTTTACATCGTCTATTCCGTTTAAGGTTATTCCGCTTGATTTATACTCATCTATTAAATCTATTATATCTTGAGTTATAATTTCCCCGGAACTAATATTGGAATACCAGGAGGATATGGCACCACCATCTCTCCGCTTATTAGTCCCTTTGCCTCCTTAATCTTTACCCGTCTTTTAGGCATATAATAGGCATCCCTAAGGGATAGGACTTTTTGATAGTTAACATTTTTGCTTGTAAAATCAGTATTTTTGTGTCCTTGAAATTTATCTTTTATCTTTAACAATGCATTTCTTAGACTATCATAAAATTCCTTTTTATCTGCGACGCTTCCAATAAGAACTATGTTGTAAAGATCCGACATTTCAACTTGAATATTGTGTTCTCTTCTTAAAATGCTTTCTAAAGTTTTCCCTCCTAAATTTGAATTTATCACTATCCTGGTTCTATCTATGTCATAAATATTTGCTTTTTCGATATAATTTTCATCTAAAATCTTAAAGCCATCAACATACCTTATATCCCTTTTTAAATCTTCAATATATCCAATAACCTCATCTAAAAGCCTTTCTCCTTCCCCTCCATAATGCTTCTTGCAGCGTCTATCGAGGACATCAATATATAGGAAGGACTTGTAGATTGAAAAATTTTTAGCATATATTTTATTCCTGTTGAATCAACTCCATGATTTACATTTAAAACAGCCGTTTGTGTTAAAGATGGCAATGTTTTGTGAAAGCTATTGACAGAAACATCAGCACCAAGTTCCATCGCACTCTTTGGGAGTTTAGAGTTAAAGGGGAAATGGGCACGTGGGCCTCATCCACCAAAACAAGTATATTAAACCTATGGGCATATTCTATTAGCCTTTTTAAATCCAAACACGTTCCGTAATATGTAGGATAAGTAACTACTATAGCCTTTGCGTCCTTATTTTTTTCTATAACCTTAAAGGCTTCATCTAAGTTTATTGAAACCGGGATGTTAAAATCCTTTAATACCGAAGGATTTATATATTCAACTTCTAAATCACCCAAGAAAGCTGCTGAATAAACGGATCTGTGGCAATTTCTTTGAATTATGATTTTATCTTTAGGCTTTGTAAGGCCAAGAATCATGCTATAAATCCCTGAAGTGCTTCCATTTACAAGCATAAAGCTTTCCTTAGACTTAAGACATTTAGAAAGTTTCCCTGAGCATCCTTTATAATTCCCTCTGGTGAGTGGAGATTATCAACTCCTTCAACTTCAGTAAGGTCCATTTTAAAAATATTGTCCTGAATTATATTTAGCTCTTTAAATTCATTAGCATTATTTTTATGCCCCGGCATATGAAAGGGAACATTCCTCTGACTAATATATTCTAACAAACCATTAATAAGCGGCGTATCCATAGAAACCTCCTTAGTTCTATTATTTTCAATATATCATATTGCGTTAAACTTGTGAACATCTTAGGCATATATTTCTTATTAATGTAAATAATATTCCTGAGGTGAAATTATGTCAAATATCGAAAGGAATCTAATAAAGGGTTATATTGAAAGCTCAAAGGATAAGCTATATGCACTTTTAGATGACTTATATAACATTAATATCGATAAAGATCACGAAAAAAAGCCTTTAATATTCTATCAACATTTTTAAAAGAAAATGGCTTTTTCATTAACAATAACATTCAGCAAATAGAAAACACATTTATTGCGGAAATAGGAAATGGCAGCAAGAAAATAGGCTTTTTTGCGAGTTTGAAGCCCTTAAGGAAGGATATACAAACGGTCATAATATTCAATGCGTAATGAATATAGGCGGCGCATTAGGCTTAACTAGGATCCTAGATAAAATTGATTCTAAAATAATTATCTATGGACTTCCTAAGGAAGAATCTTTACCCTTAAAAATTACTTTATCGAATAGGCATATATTTGATGACTTGGATTTAATAATTTGTGCCCATCCAGGTGAAAAACTTACGAAAGCGTAGGCTCAATGGCCATGAGCATAATGAAATTTGAGTTTACTGGAAAAAGAGCAAGTTTTAATCTTAACCCTAATGAAGGAATATCATCTTTAAATCCTATAATTAAATTTTTAGATATCATTCAGGATCTTAAAAGCGAATTTAATTCCCATCTTGTAAATTACGTCATCAACTGCGACAATCAAGATATCTTCATAATACCTGAAAAATCAGAATGCACAATTGGAGTAAAGGCCACCGATATGATGGTTCTTGAAAAGATAAAGGATAAAATAATAGAAAGTGCTAAATTTATTTCTAAAGTATACTCATGTGATTTTGATTATAAAGTTCAAGCAGATTATATGCCCTTTAAGAAAAATGTTGAACTTATAAAGCTTACCTCCCATAATCTTAAGGAATGCGGCATAATAAACATCCATGGTCCGTTATCTTCAGCTTTAAGTTTAGACATAGGCCTTATAAGTCATAGGATTCCTACAGTTCATCCTTATATTGGAATATGTGAAAATGGTGAAAGGTATGGAACCATAGAATTTAAAGAAGCCACAATAAAAAACTATGCAAAGGACATGATGATAAAAGCATCATGTGCCCTTGCACTTACAGCCTATGACTGGATTTTCAAATCCTCTAATCTGCCATAATAAATAGACCTTAGGATTACTCTCATATCATCAAGGGTAACCTTAGCAGGGTTTACCCTTGTTGACCCCTTCATAGAGTTTTCTAATAATGATTCAAATTCATTTAAAAATTCTCCTTCATCAAGGCTAGCATCCTTTAACGATAAAGGGATGCCTATCTTTCTATTTAGCTTTATTATCTCTTCTATTATATCATTGCCTATCATGCTGCTTATGTTATTTAATCTTTCTTTTACCTTTTCATCCCTTGAATTAAACAAAAGCACATAAGGAAGGGCAATAGCGTTTAAAAGACCATGGGAAAGGTCGAACCTGCCACCTAATGCGTGGGAAATTCCATGGGCCATGCCAAGCCCAACATTTGAAAAGGCACATCCTGCCATAGAGCTGTATATGTGAACCTTTTCTCTAAAATCATAGTTTTCATATTCATAAGATAAAGGCAAATATCTAATTAAGCCTTTTATCGCACCTTCAGCTAGAACTTCAGTAAATTCATCTATATTTTTATTTATATAGCATTCAATTGCATGGGTTAAGGCATCCATCCCAGTTTCCGCTACTATGCTTTTGGGCATTGAAAGAGTTAAAGCAGCATCTAAAACAGCGACATCAGGTATAAAGGCATCACACTTTAACCCTATTTTTAAATTCATATCATCATAAGTTAACACCGATGCCCTTGTAACCTCAGTTCCCGTTCCTGATGTTGATGGGATTGCAATAAGTCTTACCTTTTTTCTCATTTTAGGAAGGATCAAATTATCAGGATTCTTTATATCAAGTTCTGGATATTCATAAAACACTGCAGCAGCTTTAGCAACATCTATAGGAGAGCCTCCACCTATTCCTATTACTGTATCCGGTTGAAATTCCTTCATTTTTTCTATAGCATCCAATACTGTATTTATTGATGGGTTCTTTTTAACTTTGCAAAATAATTCATATTCAGCATCTACATCTCTTAAAATATTCGTAAGTCTATCAATAGCGCCATTTTTAAACATCGAATTTCCACCAGTTACAATAAAGGCCCTTTTATTTGCAATCCTTTAATGTATTCTAGTGAATCTTTCCCAATTATTATACTATTTCCATGTAGTTTGATTTCCTTCATAGTCCGCCTAAAAGGCTTCACCTCCTAATTTTATTTAGTCTTTTTATGTATTATCCATTATCAAAGTATTTACATTTATTGTGTAATTTGTTAATATATTTTATAATATATTTAGGGGGATATCAAATGAATTTAATCGATATTTTAGCTCTTTTAACAAACATAGGACTACCTATAATAATTTTAATTATAGCATTTTTATACATAACAAACATACTAAAAAATTAAAATCCATCGAAGAAAAACTTGATAGGGTAATTACTCAGTTTGAAAATCATAAAAAACAGTAAAATCTTAAACTTAAGTGCCAGGCACCACAAGTAAAAAGCCTCAACCATTTCGGTTGAGGCTTTAAATTTACCCGGCAGTCACCTACTCTCCCAGGCCGTCTCCAGCCTAGTACCATCGGCGTAGGTAGGCTTAACCTTCGTGTTCGGAATGGGAACGGGTGTTTCCCTACCTCTATCACCACCGGATTAAACTGCACAATAAGATCAAGCCCTCGACCTATTAGTACCAGTCAGCTAAACGCCTCACGACGCTTACACCTCTGGCCTATCAACCTGATAGTTCTTCCAGGGGTCTTACTCGCTTCCGCGTGGGAAATCTCATCTTGGGGTGGGCTTCGCGCTTAGATGCCTTCAGCGCTTATCCCTTCCGAACTTGGCTACCCAGCTGTGCCATTGGCATGACAACTGGTGCACCAGAGGTTCGTCCATCCCGGTCCTCTCGTACTAAGGACAGCTCCCCTCAAATTTCCTACGCCCGCGACGGATAGGGACCGAACTGTCTCACGACGTTCTGAACCCAGCTCGCGTGCCGCTTTAATGGGCGAACAGCCCAACCCTTGGGACCTACTTCAGCCCCAGGATGCGACGAGCCGACATCGAGGTGCCAAACCTCCCCGTCGATGTGGACTCTTGGGGAGATCAGCCTGTTATCCCCGAGGTAGCTTTTATCCGTTGAGCGATGGCCCTTCCACTCGGTACCACCGGATCACTAAGCCCGACTTTCGTCACTGCTCGACTTGTCAGTCTCACAGTTAGGCTCCCTTCTGCCTTTGCACTCTACGCGCGATTTCCAACCGCACTGAGGGAACCTTTGGGCGCCTCCGTTACTCTTTAGGAGGCGACCGCCCCAGTCAAACTGCCCGCCTAACAATGTCCCGTGACTTGCTTCAAAGCCTCCGGTTAGGGCTTCAGTATCATCAGGGTGGTATCCCAACGTCGGCTCCATAGCGCCTAGCGACGCTACTTCTCTGCCTCCCACCTATCCTGTACAGACAATACCGAAACCCAATGCTAAGCTGCAGTAAAGCTCTACGGGGTCTTTCCGTCCAATCGCGGGTAGCAAGCATCTTCACTTGTACTACAATTTCGCCGGGTCCCTTGTTGAGACAGCGCCCAGGTCGTTACGCCATTCGTGCGGGTCGGAACTTACCCGACAAGGAATTTCGCTACCTTAGGACCGTTATAGTTACGGCCGCCGTTTACTGGGGCTTCGGTTCAGAGCTTCGCTCACCCTTCCCCTTAACCTTCCAGCACCGGGCAGGCGTCAGCCCCTATACATCGTCTTTCGACTTAGCAGAGACCTGTGTTTTTGCTAAACAGTCGCCTGGGCCTATTCTCTGCGGCCTACCTTGCGGTAGGCACCCCTTCTCCCGAAGTTACGGGGTCAATTTGCCGAGTTCCTTAACAAGGGTTCTCCCGCTCGCCTTAGGATTCTCTCCTCACCTACCTGTGTCGGTTTGCGGTACGGGCACCAGCATCCTCGATAGAGGCTTTTCTCGGCAGTGTGAAATCAGCTGCTTCGTCTTACGACTCCCCATCAAGCACTCAGCTTATCCTCCCGGATTTGCCTAGGAGGCACGCCTTGCGCCTTGGACGCACATATCCATCCGTGCGCTCAGCCTATCCTCCTGCGTCACCCCATCTCTCAAACGGCTACTGGTGGTATCGGAATATCAACCGATTGTCCATCACCTACGCCTTTCGGCCTCGGCTTAGGTCCCGACTAACCCTCAGCGGACGAGCCTTCCCGAGGAAACCTTAGGTTTTCGGCGAGTAG
>NZ_CP118396.1:2455000-2457500 GCF_028872215.1 Caloramator sp. Dgby_cultured_2 | reverse complement strand
ATGTTGTTAGAATAACCTCATTGCCTTTAAATTCTATTTTACTAATATAAGTATTTTCATAAACCTTTATACCGCGATTAAAAGCCTTTCTAATAAGATAATGTGTAAATAGGTAAGGATTTATCTCACCAGAGCCTTCATCTGACAATATGCCTAATTCCATTGGAAAGGAGAACATATCTTTAGCCCGTTGTTTATCAACAAGTTCAACCTTAAATCCATTATTTTTTCTGAGTTCATATTCTTTAGTAAGTAGCTTTATGTCTTTATTTTTATCAGTATACAAAAGACTCTTTCTAAAGTTAAATTCACAGTCATTATCAAGTTCCTTGATTATTTGCCCTATTTCATAAACTGCATTGCTACACATTTTAAATACCTTTACAGCATTTTCTTCACCAAGGACATTACTAAGACCTATCAAATTAGTGTCTACTTCATATTGAAGTATAGATGTAGACGCCCTAGTGCTGAAATAGCCTATTATATTTCCTTCAATAAGCAAAACATCGTGACCAGATGATGACAGATAATAGGCACATAGGGCACCACTAACCCCTCCACCAATTATAACTACATCTGATTTTACGTTCCTATCTAAATATTCATATTTAAAAGGAATTCCATCTTTACTCCAAAAAGTTCTCCTGATATAAGTTTCATAAACTCACCTCAAAAATAGCTTTAACCAAAATAATTTTTTATACAATAAATCTTAAACTTAAGTGCCAGAGTGCCGGGCGCACATAAAAAGCCTCAACCATTTCGGTTGAGGCTTTAAATTTACCCGGCAGTCACCTACTCTCCCAGGCCGTCTCCAGCCTAATACCATCGGCGTAGGTAGGCTTAACCTTCGTGTTCGGAATGGGAACGGGTGTTTCCCTACCTCTATCACCACCGGATTAAACTGCACAATAAGATCAAGCCCTCGACCTATTAGTACCAGTCAGCTAAACGCCTTACGACGCTTACACCTCTGGCCTATCTACCTGGTAGTCTTCCAGGGGTCTTACCGCTTCCGCGTGGGAAATCTCATCTTGGGGTGGGCTTCGCGCTTAGATGCCTTCAGCGCTTATCCCTTCCGAACTTGGCTACCCAGCTGTGCCATTGGCATGACAACTGGTGCACCAGAGGTTCGTCCATCCCGGTCCTCTCGTACTAAGGACAGCTCCCCTCAAATTTCCTACGCCCGCGACGGATAGGGACCGAACTGTCTCACGACGTTCTGAACCCAGCTCGCGTGCCGCTTTAATGGGCGAACAGCCCAACCCTTGGGACCTACTTCAGCCCCAGGATGCGACGAGCCGACATCGAGGTGCCAAACCTCCCCGTCGATGTGGACTCTTGGGGAGATCAGCCTGTTATCCCCGAGGTAGCTTTTATCCGTTGAGCGATGGCCCTTCCACTCAGAACCACCGGATCACTAAGCCCGACTTTCGTCCCTGTTCGAGATGTCTCTCTCTCAGTCAAGCTCCCTTCTGCCTTTGCACTCTCCGCGCGATTTCCAACCGCGCTGAGGGAACCTTTGGGCGCCTCCGTTACCTTTTAGGAGGCGACCGCCCCAGTCAAACTGCCCACCTAGCAATGTCCCGTGACTTGCTTCAAAGCCTCCGGTTAGGGCTTCAGTATCATCAGGGTGGTATCCCAACGTCGGCTCCGTAGAACCTTGCGACCCTACTTCTTAGCCTCCCACCTATCCTGTACAGACAATACCAAAACCCAATGCTAAGCTACAGTAAAGCTCTACGGGGTCTTTCCGTCCAATCGCGGGTAGCAAGCATCTTCACTTGCACTACAATTTCGCCGAGCCCCTCGTTGAGACAGCGCCCAGGTCGTTACGCCATTCGTGCGGGTCGGAACTTACCCGACAAGGAATTTCGCTACCTTAGGACCGTTATAGTTACGGCCGCCGTTTACTGGGGCTTCGGTTCAGAGCTCTCACCCTTCCCCTTAACCTTCCAGCACCGGGCAGGCGTCAGCCCCTATACTTCGTCTTTCGACTTAGCAGAGACCTGTGTTTTTGCTAAACAGTCGCCTGGGCCTATTCTCTGCGGCCTGCTCTCGCAGGCACCCCTTCTCCCGAAGTTACGGGGTCAATTTGCCGAGTTCCTTAACGAGGGTTCTCTCGCTCGCCTTAGGATTCTCTCCTCGCCTACCTGTGTCGGTTTGCGGTACGGGCACCTGCTTCCTCGATAGAGGCTTTTCTCGGCAGTGTGAAATCAGCTGCTTCGCCTTGCGGCTCCCCTTAAGCGCTCAGCTTAGCTCTACGGATTTGCCTATAGAGCATGCCTTACGCCTTGGACGCACATCTCCATCCGTGCGCTCAGCCTATCCTCCTGCGTCACCCCTTCTCTCAAACGGCTACAGGTGGTATCGGAATATCAACCGATTGTCCATCACCTACGCCTTTCGGCCTCGGCTTAGGTCCCGACTAACCCTGGGCGGACGAACCTTCCCCAGGAAACCTTAGGCTTTCGGCGAGTAGGATTCTCACCTACTT
>NZ_CP118396.1:2277500-2450000 GCF_028872215.1 Caloramator sp. Dgby_cultured_2 | reverse complement strand
GTTCCACCTTCTTCACCTGCAACTAAAACTTCAGCGCAAGCAACTCCTTCCGGATATGGAAGCTTTCCATGTTCTTGAACAATTAAATATCTTCTAATAGGAATCATGAAAAGAACACCAAGAGCACCACCAACAAATGTAATTATTCCCATTGTTAATGCATCTGGACTTTCTCCCCATAAAAATAATGCTGGAAGTGTAAAGATTGCACCTGCCGCAAGGGATTCACCAGCTGATGCGATAGTTTGAACCATGTTGTTTTCAAGAATTGACTTTCTTCTTAAAACAACTCTAACTATTGCCATTGAAATAACTGCCGCTGGTATTGATGCTGAAATAGTCATACCAACTTTAAGTCCAAGATAAGCATTTGCGGCACCAAATATGATGGACAAAAGTATACCTACAACTATTGACAAAGCAGTAAACTCAGGCATAACCTTTTCTGATGGAATATAGGGCACATACTTTTGTCCCTCCTTAAGACCATAAGCGCCTTCTGGAAGACCCTTTCTTGACATAAAACCTCCTCCTTTAAAAAAATGATTATATCTAATTTATATTTCTATAATAAACAAAATTTTCCTTCAAATTTTTCGAAAATTTAAAAATATTTTTAATATTTTCTAAATGCATGGTTAGAAAGAAATATGGTATTGACAATCATTATCATTTATGTTATATTTAAAATAAACCAAAATATATTTAACCCTTTAGAGAATACCCCTATCACATAAAAAAGCTTCGGGCAAATGCCCGAAGCTTTTTTATTTAACCTTTGCAAGGAATAAAAGTCTTTCCCATCTTCTATCTACTTCTTCTTGTATTCTTTGGATTATATGTTCATTTTCTGGCTTAAATAGATGCTTAAATCTTCCTTGTGGTTTTAACCATTCTGTTACTGGTAACTTTTGTTTTGGTATATAATTTATCTTATATTCGCCGTTTTCTACTTCATAAAGTGGCCAGAAGCAAGTTTCTACAGCAAGCTTCATAAGTTCAAGCTCAGTTGCTGTATCGCATCTCCATCCTCTTGGGCATGGAGTTAATACATTCATGAATTTAGGACCTTCAATACTAAATGCTTTTTCTGATTTATTATAAAGGTCGAACATATATGGAGTTCCAGGAATTACAGGAACTGATTGCGCAACATATGGTAGGTTATGTGCAACCATAATTTCAGTTAAATCTTTTCTAAACTGTTCCTTACCAGGCTTTACTTTTCCTGCTGGTGAAGTTGTTGTATCTGCACCAAGTGGAGTTGCTGATGATCTTTGGATACCAGTATTCATATATGCTCCGTTGTCATAGCATACATAGAGCATATCGTGCCCTCTTTCCATAGCACCTGATAAAGCTTGTAAACCGATATCGTATGTTCCACCGTCTCCACCAAATGCTATGAACTTATACTTGCCATCCACCAATCCCTTTCTTTTCATCGCCTTGAAGGCAGCTTCAGCACCACTTACAGTTGCAGCTGCATTTTCAAATGCTGTATGAATCCAAGAATCCTTCCATGCTGTATATGGATATAGACATGATGAAACTTCAAGACATCCAGTTGCGTTTGAAATAACAGCTCTTTCATCATCCTTTAGAGCCTTAAGTATCCAGTTAACAACCATTGGTGCTCCGCAACCTGCACACATTCTATGTCCACCGGTAAATCTAACCTTCTTCTTAGAAAGCTCCTTTAAATTTGGCATAAAAACACCTCCTATTCTCTTACACCTAAGTAGTTGTAAACTTCATATTTTCCTGTTTCAATTGCATTGAATAGGTCAGCATAAACCTTTTCAATTTGAGTTGTAGTAACGTCTCTTCCACCAAGGCCATATATATAGTTAGTTACTATCTTTCCATCTGCTCTTCCATACATAGCGCTTCTAACTTCAGCAAATAATGGACCGCCTGCTGCTGAGAAGCTATCAGCCTTATCCATTACTGCAACAGCCTTAACGTTCTTTAGAGCTTCTGCAAGCTCTTCTGCTGGGAATGGTCTGAATACTCTAATCTTTATAAGGCCAACCTTCTTGCCTTGTGCTCTTAAATTGTCTACAACGAACTTTGCAGTTCCTGCAGTAGAGTTGATAACTACTATTGCAGCTTCTGCATCTTCCATTTTGTATTCTTCAAAGAAGCCATATTTTCTTCCTGTTAACTTTTCATATTCTGCTGCAACTTCAAGGATTACCTTCTTTGCATTCTTCATAGCTTCCGCTTGAAGTCTCTTGTGTTCAAAATAGTGGTTTGGAAGATCAAGTGGTCCCATTGAAACTGGGTCTTGTCCAATTAAAGCAAATGGAGCTTCTCTTTTACTCCAACAAACTTTTTAACTTCTTCATCATCAAGCATCTCAAGGTTTTCAACTGCATGGCTTGTTATAAACCCGTCATAGCAAACCATAACTGGAAGTTGAACGTCCTTATGTTCCCCTATTCTTATTGCTTGAATTAAGTTATCATATGCCTCCTGTGCTGTTTCACCATAAAGCTGAATCCAACCTGAATCCCTTGCACCCATAGTATCTGAGTGATCGTTATGTATATTGATTGGTCCTGAAAGTGCTCTATTTGTAACAGCAAGAACCATTGGAAGTCTCATTGATGCACCAACATAAAGCATTTCCCACATAAGTGCAAGACCTGCTGATGCTGTTGCAGTCATAACTCTTCCACCTGCTGCTGCAGCACCTATACATGCTGACATCGCACTGTGTTCTGATTCAACTGCTACGAATTCTGTATCTACTTCTCCATTAGCAACAAATTGTGAGAAGTATTGTGGAACTTCTGTTGATGGTGTTATAGGGAAAGCAGCAACAACATCTGGATTTATCTGTTTCATACCAAATGCAACTGCTTCGTTACCACTTAAAGAAACTCTCTTTGCCATATCCTAATCCTCCCCTCATTATTCTTCTGGAACGAAGTCAAGTGCGCCAAACTTACATTGCTTTGTGCAAACTCCGCATCCTTTACAGTGATCATAATCAAATCCCTTTATCTTTCCGTCTTCAACAAGGATTGAATTGTCTGGACATACTACCCAGCAAAGTAGGCAGTGTTTACATTTATCTTCATGCCATACTGGTCTCATTGCTCTCCAGTCACCAGTTTTAAAATCCTCTGCATTACCAGCATCAAGAATTACTCCACCTGGTGTAGTTTCCTTCCAAGTAGTGTTTGGTGTTATATTCATCTTTCTATTATTCATTTCCCTTCACCTCCTCAAGTGCTCTCTTCACAGCTTCCATATTCTTTGGAACAACGTGTGGCTTGTTTGCAAACTTATGCTTGAATGAAGCTTCAATGTCGTTTAAGAATACATCAACTGGAATAACACCTGTAATCTTAACAACTGCTGCAAGCATTGGAGTATTTGGGAAGTATGCTCCAAGTGTTTCTTCTGAAATCTTTCTTGCGTCAATTGTGTAAACCTTTCCGTTGAAGTTTAATTCCTTTTTAATTTCTTCAGGTGACTTTGCAGTGTTTACTATAACTGCTCCACCTTCCTTTAATCCTGCTGTAACTGGAACTGACTTGATTAATGTTTCGTCAACAACAACCACATAATCTGGTTCATAAATATTGCTGTGGATTGTTATTGGCTCATCGCTTATTCTGTTGTAAGCAGTAATTGGAGCCCCCATTCTTTCTGGACCATATTCTGGGAAACCTTGAATATACTTTCCGGTATTAAAAGCTACTTCTGCAAGAAGTAATGAAGCTGTCTTAGCACCTTGTCCACCACGACCGTGCCAACGAATTTCAACTAGCTTACCCATTTTACTTTTTCCTCCCTTCATTTAAAAGAAATTCTAGTATAACATAATAATTATTAATTAATAACAGTTCTTTAAAAATAGTAAAATTAAGAATAGTCAAAAATATAACAGGGCATCAAATAGATTGTAACAAACCCTACATTTAAAGTCAATAATTTCAAAAATAAAAAGGATTCGACATATCAGGCGAATCCTATAAAAAATATTTATTATTTTTTTATAACGGATATACTATATATTTAATTAAAAATATTAATAAAAGCCCTGGTATACCTAAAACTCCGACTAAAAACGATGTTATTAAATTCAGAGGTATAGTCATTTGAAAAAGATTGAGTAATATGTTCATAGCAAAAACAATAAGTCCCCCAATTGCTGTTTTTAAAATTATTTTAAAGATGATCAGATTTTTTAATTTCATTGAAAGGACCAATAAAATTAAAAATATAACTACACCTAAATAATAAATTATACTTTGATCTATATTCAACATCATAGAAATCCCCCCTTAAATCATATTTATTCAAACAAAAAATATTATTACCTTAACTTCTTTAAAATGTATGCAATCCTTTTTTGAATTGCCTTTTCAGCATAAATTGCATATTCTATAAGGTCAGGATCATCCACATAATTTATATAATTTCTTATAAGTTCAAGCTCTAAAACTGCAGCCTTGAATTCATCCTTTAATGCATCATTTTCATTGACCTTTTCCTTGGCAATATTTAACTTTTCAGCAAATTTTATATTCATTTCCATAAGAAATCCACCTCCCCTATGTTATCTGTTATTATTCCCAAAATGTGGTGGATTTAAACAGATTATTGATATATAATAATTAAGAGTTTTAATATTCAACAAAGGTGTGAAAGCTATGAAGTTATCCATTGAACAACTAAGAGTTTATGAGGCCTTTGAAAATAAAACAGCTGAATGTCCCCTGTGTTTAATTCAAAATGAATATGAAAGGCAATTAATAGAAGTTATATTGGGAGAAATGGTAATGGATTCCGAATTCTACACAAAACTAGGGAATGAATTTTTATTTTGTAGACGGCATTTTGAAAAGCTTAATCAAACCTATGACAAGCTTGGTTTAGCATTGATTCTAGATAAGATAATAGATATTGAAATAAATAATGTTGAAAAAAGTGCTCAATCAATAAATAAAGATTCTTTAATTCGCAAAATATTTAAACCCCACAACAATATTAGATATGATAATAATCAAGAATGCTTTATATGTAATAAAATTTATACCAATATCATTGATAATATAGGCATTTTAATCCATCTTTGGATTAGGGAAAAGGATTTTAAAACCTTATATAAAACCTGTAAAGGTTTTTGTAAAAATCATTATTTATTAATATTATCATATTGTAATCATCATAATACTTACGAAACGGGAATTAATGAATTTATTGAAGTTACAAAAGAAATTCAAAACAAAAGTTTAAAGGAATTACAAAAGGAAATTCAGTGGTTTATTAAAAAGTTTGATTATTTAAATGCCGATGCTCCTTGGGGAACATCTAAAGATGCTGTGCAAAGAGCATTAAAAAAATAGTTGGTTATAAGGAAGAGCCTTAAATTTACTCTTCCCTTTTGAACGACTTTATTTTCTTTTGAAGGAGTTTAATTGGAATTGAAGGAGTTTTTTGAGGAAGACACAAAAAGAAGGGATTTAAATTTCCCTTCTTCCTTCTAATGCTTTACTTAAAGTCACTTCGTCGGCATATTCTAAGTCCCCGCCTACCGGGATTCCATGGGCTATTCTTGTAACTTTTACTCCTAAAGGTTTCAAAAGCCTTGCAATATACATTGCTGTTGCTTCACCCTCAACATTTGGATTTGTTGCCAGTATTACCTCCTTAACCTCAGGAGTAATTCTAGATAAGAGCTCTTTTATTCTAATATCATCCGGACCAATCCCACCTAACGGAGAGATAGAACCGTGAAGCACATGATATATCCCAAAAACTCCCTTGTTCTTTCCATTGCGATAACATCCTTTGGTTCTTCAACAACACAGATGGTTGTTTTATCCCTCTCTGTATTCTTGCATATTATACATGGATCCACATCCGTTAGGTTACCACAAACGGAACAATACTTTATATTCTTTTTGCATCTACAAGAGCCTTTGAAAAACTCTCTACATCTTTTTCATCCATGTTTAAAACATGAAAGGCTAATCTTTGGGCAGTCTTTGGCCCTATTCCTGGAAATTTAGTAAACTCATCAATAAGTTTCAAAAGGGAATGGGGATAAAAATTCAAAAAATCACCCCACATTAGAAAAGACCTGGCATTTGAAGCCCACCAGTTATCTTTGCCATTTCGCTTGTCACAGTTTCCTCTGCTTTATTTGTAGCCTCATTAACTGCAGCAAGTATTAAATCTTGAAGCATTTCAACGTCATCTGGATCAACAACTTCTTTCTTTATCTTTATTTCAAGAAGCTGCTTTTTACCGTTTACCACTGCAGTTACAGCACCACCGCCAACTGAAGCTTCAAAAGTTCTATTATGAAGTTCTTCCTGAAATTCTTCTATTTGTTTTTGCATCTTTTGAACTTGCTTTATTAAATTATTAAATCCGCCTCCCATTGGTGGCATTCCACCCTTGAACATTTTAAAACCTCCTTGTAGCCTTTATATTATTATATGCAAATACTTGAATGTGGGTCTTTAAAAATTATACCATTTTTTTTATATCTCTCCAAGCCATTAATTTACTCAACCACTTCAACTATATCCTCACCAAAAATTTCCTTTGTCTTTTTAATAGCTTCCTCTATATCATTCTTTTCCTCTTTAACCTCAAGTCTTATCTTAACTGGTTTTCTTAAAACCTTAGAGAAGGCCTCTATAATAAACTTTTATTGTCTCCCTCTTCGATTTTCTTTTTGAAAAGGCATATTTACCTTCAAAGGTTATAGTTATTTCCCCATTTTTTACAGATGTAACATCCCCTAAATTAAGTAGGGAAGCAAGGCTCATCCTTTTATTTACTTTTAAATAATTTAAAACATCCTGCCATGCTATTCTAGCTTCATCTAAAGTAACATCAACAGTTAATGCAGCCTCCTCCTTTGCCTCCTGTTTTGATGGTTCTTCTACCTTTAATATTTGTTTTGTCTCTTTTTGTGTTCTTCCTTTAAATTTACATTTATAGTTACATTTCCAGATTTTATAGCTTCCTCTAATCTATTTAATCTATTTAAAATAACTTCTAAGGAAGTGTCATATTCTATTCTACAAAACTTAATCACCGCCATCTCAAGGGCGATCCTTGGCTGCATAAATGTTTTTGCATCGTTTTCCGCCTCTATAAATATATTTATCCCCCTCATTATTTCTTCACTTGAAATTCTGCCTGCTTGATTTTTAAGCTCCTTTATATAATCTATACTTGCATCTATAATCTCTGAAGGGTTTTTAGAGACTTTAACCATTAAAAGGTTTCTAAGATGAGCAATAATTTCTTCTATAAAATTGTTTATATCCTTACCTTCTAATATAATTTTATCTACAAGTTTCAGTGAATTTTGAATATCCTTTTCAATTATCAAATCAACAAGTTTAAAAATATTTTCCTTTGATGTTAAACCTAGTATTGATATAACGCTTTCATAATCTATTTTGCCGCTTACTGTAGAAACCAATTGATCAAGTAAAGACAAGGCATCTCTTAATGCACCATCAGAATTTGAAGCTATAAGATCCAAAACATTTTCTTCAATCTCTACTCCAATTTCGTTTACAATAAGCTTTAGTCTTTCCTTAATCTCATCCTTTTTAATTCTCTTAAAATTAAACCTCTGGCATCTTGATAAAATAGTTACCGGAACCTTTTGAGGGTCTGTTGTAGCTAATATAAATACAGCATATTCAGGGGTTCCTCTAAGGTTTTTAAAAGAGCATTAAAGGCATGAGTTGACAGCATATGAACTTCGTCTATTATATATACCTTGTATTTTGCCTTTGAAGGAGGAATTGAAACAGTATCGATAAGATCCCTAGCATTCTCAACTCTATTGTTAGATGCAGCATCTATTTCAATAAAATCAAGTAATGTTCCTTTGTTTATTCCTGAACATATTTCGCACTCATTACATGGATTCCCATCTATTGGATTTAAACAGTTTATAGCCTTTGCAAATATTCTTGCTGTCGATGTTTTACCTGTTCCTCTAGTTCCTGAAAAAGATAAGCATGCGATATATGTCCAGCTTTTATTTGATTTTTTAAAGTTTTAACGATAGGCTCCTGTCCGACAACTTCGTCAAAGTTTTGAGGTCTCCATTTTCTATAAAGAGCAATTCTCATAAAATCAGCTCCTTTAAAAATTAAGCTGGTGACTTAGCACCAGCTTGATGTCTGTATATAAAAAAGACCTGGCAATCCAGATCTTTAAGGCCGTGCACCTTGCCTTGATATAAACCTACAGGCGTTACCCTGGTAGTTAGCTCCAACCAGGCTTCCCCATGGCACACAGAAGTGCCTGCTTACCGTTGCTTCCTCCCGGACCTGGCGGGGTTCACAGGTTTCTGTTGCATAGGACCCAGTTATCAACACCACTTGCCAGGGGCAGTCCCCACAGGCAGGTACCTCAGCAAGGAATTCAACCCTGCTATAGCGGATTGCAGGTTACAGGGCACCGCTACCTCCCCGTCTAGCACGGCCATGGCGGAGAGAGCGGGATTCGAACCCGCGGAACCCTTTATAGGGGTTCACACGATTTCCAGTCGTGCTCCTTCGACCTCTCGGACATCTCTCCATATGGCACTTATAGATTATACTATATTTAACGAAATAATTCAATAACAATTTTTGTAAGCTTATGCCTTTTCTTCTTCTATCTTATTTATTTCTTGGTTTATTTCCCTTGTTATTTTTTCTTTAGCCAATTTATATAATTCAAGGGCATCTTTTGCCTCGGATGGATATTCGGATATTCCAATATACCACTTTCCAATAAGATATTCCTTTATCCTATCGATTACCACCTGTGCTCCATTTAACCCGGTAAAGGGCAATATCGCACAAAAAGTTGAAGTTCCAAGTTCAAGAACGGTGTCTACTTTCCTTAACCTGTTTGATATATCATTTATGATTTCATTAATCTTTATATCCTTTTCGCTTTCGCAGCTAGCAATAATCAAAGTTAAATTATAATTCCCTCTTTTAGCCCTTTCTATTTCATTTTGTAGAGCATCAATTAACTTTTTATAATTTGTTTCTTTTTTATCTAATATTAATTTTTCCACCCTCTTTAAAATTTCAGATGTTTTAAAGGGTTTATTAAGGTAATCATTAACTCCCTTTTCTATAGCCTTCTTAACCGTAACCATTGTAGCATCAGAAGTTAACATCATAATTGGAACATTCTTATAATTTTTAAACTCTTCATCTTTCCTTAAAAGTTCTACCAAATAAAATCCATCTTTATTGGGAAGATGAACGTCAAGAATAATAAGATGAAACTCGCCATTTTTTCTTTTTATCGCAGCTATAGCTTCATCCACACTTGAAGCTAACTCAACGGAATATCCTTCCATTTGAAGAATTTCTTTTAAAGAAACTTGTATTAAGTTTGAGTCATCTACCAATAAAACATCCTTAGCTTTTGATTTTTCAATTATCATAATAGTCTTCCCCTCAACCTTTTAAAAATTGTTTAAGTTGTCCCACATATGATATAATATTGGAAAATACAAAAATTTCAATAAATTTAGGGGGATAAAGATGAAGAAAAAGGATTTTCTATGGCTTACCGCTCTTTTATTAGTTATTTTTATTCTAATCTACAAACCAACTCATGTTGCTTTTGTTACTCTTACAAAGTCCCACCCTTATATTATGGGATTTATAAAGGTATCCATCCTTGCTACAATGGGAGAACTTTTAGCCATAAGACTTCAAACGGGGGACTATAAAAAACCCCATGGATTAATTTATAGGTTTATAATCTGGGGCTTTTTAGGAATGGTCTTTGCCCTTGTTTTTGATCTATTTTCTTCCGGAGTTAGTGCTTGCATAGAAAAAAGCTTATTGCCTAAGAGTAGTTTAAGGTTCTGGCCGGCATTTTATACAAGTGCACTTATGAACCTTATTTTTGCACCAACCTTTATGGCCCTCCACAGAATAACCGATACCTTTATAGACCTTGGAGAGGGTAAACTTAATAAAATATTAAAGGTTAAACTTAATGATGTTATATCAAAAATAGATTGGAATACCTTTATTAGTTTTGTAGTTTTAAAAACCATCCCGTTCTTTTGGATTCCTGCTCATACAATAACCTTTTTACTTCCATCTGAATACAGAGTATTAATGGCATCCTTTTTATCGATAGCCCTAGGTGCTATTTTATCTTTAGCAAAACGTAAAAAGTAATCTATACAACGGGTGTTAAAGGCTTCTGACCCTTTAATACCCTTATTATATTTTCTGCAGCAAGGCGAGCCATCTCATTTCTTGTATTTATTGTTGCACTGCCTATATGAGGTAAAAGTATAACATTATCCATACTTTTAAGTTCCTCTTCAATTTGAGGTTCAAATTCATAAACATCAAGACCTGCGCCAAATATTCTTCTATTCTTTAACGCCTTTACAAGAGCCTTTTCATCAACAAGAGGTCCCCTTGCAGTGTTTATAAGAATTGCAGTTTCTTTCATCATATCAAAATCTTTTTCAGATATAATATGATAGGTTTCATCTGTTAAAGGTGCATGTAGTGAGATAAAATCAGATTCCTTTATTAAAGTTTCTTTATCTACATAAACTGCGTTAAAATCCCTTTCGAATTCTAAATCCCTTCTCCTGTTATGGTATATTATTTTCATGTCAAATCCCATACTTCTTTTAGCAAAGGCTTTACCAATCCTTCCTGCGCCAATTATGCCTAAGGTTTTACCTTTTATATCACAACCTAAAAATAAATTAGGTTCCCACCCTGTAAATTTACCTTCCCTTGTAAATTTATCCGCCTCAACTATTCTCCTTGCAACAGAAAGCAATAGAGTAAAGGCAAGGTCAGCAGTTGCATCTGTCAAAACATCCGGCGTATTTGTAACGATAATCCCCCTCTTTTTAGCCTCTAAAACATCTATGTTATTAAAGCCTACCGCATAGTTTGCAAAAATCTTTATCCTTTTAGCATTATCCATAACTTCTGCATCGATAGTATTATTTAAAAGACATAATACTCCATCTGCATCCTTTATTTTTTCTATAAGTTCCTTCTTGCTTAAATGCTTTCCTCTATTTACCTCAACTTCAAAGTGCTCCTTTAATAATCTTACTGCAATTTCTGGGATCTGGTAGGTAATATATACCTTCATACTATTCCTCCTTTAAATATATAAAAAATCCGGCAAAAGCCGGACATTGGCGGAGAGAGTGGGATTCGAACCCACGGTGGAGTTGCCCCACGCTTGATTTCGAGTCAAGTGCCTTAGACCTCTCGGCCATCTCTCCATACTAAATATATATTACAATTTTTATATAAAATTATCAATCCTTTTTCTTTTGCTTTTAAAAAACTCTTTTAAGAGTTTACTACACTCATCCTGTAAAACTCCCTCAATGATTTCTATTCTGTGATTGAGCCTTTCATCTGCTACAATGTTATATAAACTTCCACAGGCCCCTCCCTTAGGATCCCTAGTCCCAAAAATCAAAGTTTTTATTCTAGAATTTACAAGGGCTCCTGCACACATCGGACAAGGTTCTAGGGTTACATACATAGTGCAGTCTAAAAGGCGCCATCCCCTAATGCCATGCATGCCTCATTGATTGCAAGGATTTCAGCATGAGCTGTGGCATCCCTTAAGGTTTCCCTTAAATTATGAGCCCTTGCTATTATTTTCCCATCCTTAACTATTATAGCTCCAACGGGAACCTCATCTAAAAAAGGCACTTTTTGGCTTCTTCGATGGCTATTTTCATAAAATATTCATGATTCATAAAATCACCACTTAAAAATAAAAATCAAGCCCGAAGGCTTGATCTGGTGCACCTGAGAGGATTCGAACCTCCGGCACACGGTTTAGGAAACCGTTGCTCTATCCTGCTGAGCTACGGGTGCATAATGTTTACAATTTTATTATAATTGATTATTTTAATTTGTCAATTACATTATATAGAAGGACAAACAAAAATAGGGGCTATCCCCTATTTATTTTCGTTTGCCTTTTTTGATATTTTGCGATAAACTTATCCAATAATTGGCTTAACTTAACTATCTCATCATCAACAATAAAATTTTTTCTTCTAATCTTCTATCCATCTTCCTTCTTAAGTATTCAATTTTTTCGCGCAAAATCCTCATGGCATTCCACCTCTTTTTTTTAACCTGGTTTCCCAAGTTAAAGAGGTCTGCCTGTTAAATTCAGTAATCTTTTTTAATTATAACACAAATAATAAATATTTCAAAAGGTTATTTATCGACAAAAAATCCATCTTATTTCTTAATCGACTTTTTTGTTAATAATAAATAACTTTTTTGAATATAATAAATATTTTATATATTATTTGAACAATATATAATATAAGTTAGATTTTAATAACGGGGGTGTAATTAATGTCGCAAATCAAAAAATTGCTATTTTAACTGGTGGTGGAGATTGCCCTGGCTTGAATGCAGTAATAAGAGCTGTAACAAGAACTGCAATTTTAAAATACGGCTATGAAGTTATTGGCTACAAATACGGTTATAGGGGGCTTTATCTAAACGATTTTATTCCTCTTACTTTAGATAGTGTAACTGGGCTTATTCACAAAGGAGGAACAATACTTTATACCTCAAATAAAGATAACCTTTTCGACTACCAAGTTGAAGAAAATGGTCAAATTGTTAAAAAGGACGTTTCCGACGTTGCAATTGAAAACATGAAAAAGGAAGGCGTTGATGCCTTAGTTGTTGTTGGTGGGGATGGAACTTTAACAAGTGCAAGGGATTTTTCAAGAAAGGGAGTTAAGGTTGTTGGAGTTCCTAAAACAATCGACAACGACCTTGGTGGAACTGACTACACATTTGGTTTTAACACTGCAATTGAAGTTGTTACTGAAGCCCTAGATAGACTACATACCACAGCTGAATCCCATCATAGAATTATGATACTTGAAGTTATGGGAAGAAATGCAGGTTGGATTGCTCTACATGCAGGAATTGCAGGTTCAGCTGATGTTATACTAATTCCTGAAATACCATTTGATTTAGATAAAGTAGTTGAAAAAATAGAAGAAAGAAGAAAAATGGGAAGATTGTTTAGCATAATTGTTGTGGCTGAAGGCGCAAAGCCAAAAGGAGGAGAAGTTGTAGTCAGCAAGATAGTAAAGGACAGCCCAGACCCAATAAGACTTGGAGGTATTGCCCATAAACTTGCAAATGAACTTGAACAAAGAATAAAAACTCATGAAATAAGAGCAACTATTTTGGGCCATGTTCAAAGAGGAGGTTCACCTTCAACATACGACAGAATACTCTCAACAAGATATGGAGTTAAAGCCGTTGACCTTATAGCAGAAGGAAAATTCGGCAACATGGTATGTCTAAAGGGAGACGACATATCATATGTTCCACTTGAGGACGTTATAGGAAAAGAAAAATACGTTGATCCAAATGGAGAACTTGTTCAGGTTGCAAGAAGCGTTGGAATATCCTTTGGAGACTAATAAAGCAGGCATCTGCCTGCTTTTTATATGTTTATAAAATTATATAGCATCCTTAAAGCAACTAAAATAGACATCGTTACAAATATAGGTTTTATAAATTTAGATCCCTTAAAAAGTGCTGCTTTAGTTCCAAGGCGCGCTCCTATAATCATAAATAGAGCAACTGGAATTGCTATCTTATAATCCACCATTCCTTTGTAGGCAAAAACTATTAAAGAAGCAATATTGCTCAAAAATTCAAAAACCTCGCATTTCCTGCAGCATTTAAAAAATTAAAACCATAAATATTTATAAGCCCAAAAATCAAAAAGGAGCCTGTCCCAGGTCCAAAGAAGCCATCATACCCACCTATAAATAATGCTAAGATCATACCCAATAATAGGTTTCTTCTATTTAAACCATTAAAATTATCCTCTTGACCAATCGTTTTTGAAAAAAGCGTATATATACCAACAAAAAGAACAAGGATTAAAACCATAGCATAAAGATACCTTTGGTTTATTTTTAAAACTAAGTTTACGCCAATGACAGCTCCAATAAAGGTCATAGGCGATAAATATTTAAGTAATTCTTTATTTGTAGTTCCTGATTTTATGTATTTGATTGAACTTGTTAAAGATGCCGTCGTAGCAGAGAATTTGTTTGTTCCAAGAACCATATGTGTTGGTAAACCATAGAGCATAAAGGCTGGAACAGAAATAAGTCCCCCACCACCTGCAATGGAATCCACAAAGGCTGCAACAAACCCTACTATGCATAAAAGTAAAAGTTTCATATTATCCCCCTGTTATTTAGCCTTTCTTCTTGATGATTTTCCACCCTCTATAACTTGAATTTTAATATCATGCCTATCAACTTTTTCAGAAAGCTCGTCAACCTTTGCTTCCAATCTTTTTATGGCTTCTGTGTTCTGCACATAACCATCAAACAAAGTCTTTTTCATCTCTTTTAGTTCATTTTCCATAGTCACTTGATTGTTTTCTACCTTATTTAGTCTTTCTTCTACTCCGTCTAGTCTTTTTCTACCCTATCTAGCCTTTCTTCTACCCTGTCTAGCCTTTCTTCTACCCTGTCTAGCCTTTCTTCTACCCTGTCTAGTCTTTCTTCTACCCTGTCTAGTCTATTATTAACT
Source organism: Caloramator sp. Dgby_cultured_2 (assembly GCF_028872215.1). Taxonomy (NCBI): domain Bacteria; kingdom Bacillati; phylum Bacillota; class Clostridia; order Eubacteriales; family Clostridiaceae; genus Caloramator; species Caloramator sp. Dgby_cultured_2. The sequence goes on along the minus strand of NZ_CP118396.1, from coordinate 2,435,385 downwards.
TCTTTAAAACCGTTCTGCATTTCGCTATACAATTTGGTTAGAAGATCAAAAACCTTATCGTTTTCCATGACAATCCCTCCATGAAACATTATAACACTATTATATAAATGAAAACAACAAAATTCTATTTTCATTTTTTGGCAAAAATATATTAAAATTATTATTAAGAAATAAAAGTAGGAGGTGCTAAAATGTATTTTGAAACCGCAGGAAGGCACAATACAGCAAAAACCATAGAACTTGCCCTAAAGGTTGCAGAAGAAAAGGGCATAGATTATATCGTCGTTGCATCCTGTTCAGGATATACTGCAAAGTTTTTAGCTGGTAGTGGCAAAAATATTATAGTTATAACCCATGTAAATGGTTTTGAAGAACCTGGAGTTATGGAAATAGATGAAAAAACAATAGAAGATCTTAAAAAGCTTGGATTTAAAGTTTATACGGGAACCCATGTTTTGTCTGGTGCAGAAAGGGGAATATCAAAAAATTTGCTGGCATATATCCTGTTGAAATTATGGCCCATACACTTAGAATGCTCGGACAAGGTGTTAAAGTTGCTGTAGAAATTTCAATTATGGCCCTTGATGCTGGGCTAATCCCCTACGGTGAAGATATAATAGCAATAGGAGGAACAGGAGAAGGCGCTGATACTGCCGTTGTGATAAGGCCTTCCCATGCAGCATCAATATTTGAAACTAAAATCAAAGAGATAATTTGTAAACCATATGAATTTTAGGAGGGTTGTTATGCAATATAGAAAATTCGCAAAGGACCTTGAAGTTTCTGCTTTAGGTTTTGGAATGATGAGACTTCCAATTTTAAATGGTGATGAGGGGCAAATAGATAAGGAAAAGGCATTTAAAATGGTAAGATATGCAATTGATAATGGAGTTAATTACATAGATACAGCATATCCTTATCATAAGGGAAATAGTGAAATATTTACTGCTGAAGTTTTAAAGGGAGGTTATAGAAAAAAGTTTTACTTGCCACTAAAATGCCCGTTTGGCTTGTAAATGAAAAGGATGATTTTGAAAGATTATTAAATGAACAGCTAAATAAATTAGAAACTAACCATATAGACTGCTATCTTCTTCATGCCCTTTCAAAAATTCATGGGAAAAGGTATATAACCTTGGAGTTTTAGATTTTTTAGTAAAGGCAAAAAATGAAGGTAAAATTAAAAAAATTGGTTTTTCTTTTCACGATGAATTCAATGTTTTTAAAGATATAATAGATGCCTTTGAATGGGACTTTTCACAAATCCAATTCAACTATCTTGATGAAGATGAACAGGCAGGATTAAGAGGACTAAAATATGCCCATTCTAAAGGAATTTCTATAATAGTCATGGAACCATTAAAAGGAGGGAAACTTGCTAAGGAGCCTCCAGAAAAAGTAAAGGATATTTGGAATTCACACAATGTTAAAAGAACACCTGCCGAATGGGCATTAAGATATGTCCTAAACTTTGAAGAAGTATCTTTGTTACTTAGCGGAATGAGCACAATTGAACAGGTAGAGGAAAACTTAAAGGTTATCAATGATGCTTATCCTTATTCTCTAAATGAGGAGGAAATAAAATTAATTAAAAAGGTGAAGGAAACATATAAAAGCCTTAACCAAATTGGCTGCACAAGTTGCAAATACTGCATGCCTTGCCCCTTTGGTGTTGATATTCCAAGGAATTTTTCAGTTTACAACATGTGCCTTCATATACAACGATTTAGAGGGAAGCAGAAAAGTTTACAATAACTACATAAATAAAGAAAATAGAGCTGAAAACTGTAAAGAATGCGGAAAATGTGAAGATGTATGCCCACAAAAGCTTCCTATAAGGAGTCTTTTAAAGGATGTTCATAAAACACTTGCAGAATAATCAAGGGCCAATTTAGGCCCTTCTTCTTTAACTATATAGAAGATTAATATAATAATAAAACCTATGACTGCAACCGTTGCAAATGGGTTAAAGAAATACTTAACCACTACATAAATAAAAGGCATCTTTAACCAATCGACAACTGTAAATTTTTCCTTTTCACCAATTGCAAGGGAATATTTTCCCTTTTCGCCATCTGAAAAGACTGCAACATAATATTCTCCATCCTCAGGAATTTCTCCCCTTATAGTTTGCCTTATATAGTATTTAGTCTGGGTAAATTTTTCATAAAAGTATTCCTTAGGTGAAGGCTTTATTACTAAACTTCCATACCCTTCAGGAATATCAAAGGGTAGCTTATCCCTCTGCTTTATGCCCTTTCCGATAATAGCAAAGGAGGGGCTAAAATCCTCATTGCCTTTAATGATTGGAATTGTCATTTGGACAAACAAAGGATCCTTATTTTTTGCCTCAAATTTTACAAAATCTACGTCATCGATTTTATCAAGGCTTCCATAAATTGCATAACTTATAGTGTGGTCCTTTACAACAATTGGTTTTTCAAAGGTAGTATCCCTTGTTTCAAATATAGGCTTGTGAGCAAAAACAACAGATGTAAAAAGAACAAGAAAAATTAAAGAAAGAAAAATAGTTCTTTTCATAGCAACCCTTCCAAAACATAATTCAATACATTATATGATTTATTTTATCCAATTTTTCAAATAATATTCTTACCCCTAATATACATTTTTTCATAAATATCGTCAGGAACAAATATTCCTCCTGTAGCCCAGGCTATATGAATTGCATTTTGGGATGCTTCTAAAAGTAGTGGACCCTTTAATGAAGCCGCCGCTGATGGCTCAATCTTAATATCTTCACTATCCTTTAAAAGGGCAAGAAGTTTAAAAAGTTCATCATCTTCAATTGTATAGATACCATCAATTAAAATCTCTGCTATTTTTGATACAAGCTTTGAGGGCGATCCAACTGCAAGACCATCTGCTTCCGTCTTATTATCAATTCCATAATCATTAACATGCACCTTTTCATGTTTCCCTGTTACAAGGCCTAAAAGCATGCAGGGTGAATGGGTTGGCTCTACAAAGTAGCAGAAAACATCATCCTTAAATACATGTTTGAGCCCAAATGTTATTCCACCTGGTGCTCCTCCAACCCCACAGGGCAAATATACAAATAAAGGATTATCCTTATTTATTTTTATTCCTAACTCTTCAAGCTGCCTTTTAAGCCTTAGGGCTGCTACAGAATATCCCAAAAAAGGTGCTTTGAATTTTCATCATCCACAAAATAAGCATTTTTATCACCTTCACACTGCCTTCTTCCCTCTTCAACTGCCTTTGTATAATCCTCCTTGTATTCAATAACATTGCATCCCCTATCCCTTAGGATCTTTTTCTTCCATTCCTTAGCATCATGGGACATATGAATATCCACTTTAAAACCTAAAGCCGAAGCCATAATACCTATAGATAAACCTAAATTCCCGGTAGAACCTACAGCAATTTTATAATTTGAGAAAAATTTTTTAAAGGATTCCTCAGATAACTTTGAATAATCATCATCCTTTGATAACAATCTATTTTCCATTGCTAGGTCCTCGGCATGTTTTAAAACCTCATAAATTCCTCCCTTGCCTTTATGGAACCTGCAACCTTTAAATAATTATCGCACTTTAAAAATAGTTTTCCATTTATTTTCTTTTTGTATTTATTTTCCAGTTCCAATTTCATATTTTTTATCTCAACCAAAGGTGATTCAATAATCCCATCCTCCGTTTCAGGAAATAATTTTTTTATTAAAGGTGCAAACCTTTTAAGCCTATCCTCAGCCTCAAGGATATCCTCATAAGTTAAATCTATTTTCTTTAATGCATCATCGGCATTTAATTTTTTGGATTTTCCCAAAAGATTGGCTGCAAACCCTTTATCTTATCTAAAACTTCCATAATACTCCCCCAAATTTTTATAAAGGCCTGATAAATTATCAGGCCCTATATACTGTATACACATTCCCCATCTATATAAACCTTTTCCGCCCTTGCCCTTAAGTCAAAGGGATGGTGGCTCCAAATTACTATATCAGCATCCTTTCCTTCTTCAATACTACCTATCCTATCCTCCAAGCCAAGGATCCTTGCTCCGTTTATGGTAAGCATTTTAATTAGATCCTCCTCCTTTGCACCATACCTTAAGGCAACACCTGCATGAATATTAGCATGTTCTAAGTGGATTACAGGATGATCACACATTATTGAAATTAAAACGCCCTTTTCGTTTAAAATCTTAATAGCCTCATAGGTTTTATCCTTCAGCTCAAGCTTTGTGTTAAATCCAAATAACGGTCCAACGACAACAGGAACGTTTTCTTTCTTTAAATAATCAGCAATCTTATATCCTTCTGTTCCATGTTCTAAAACAAACTTAAAGCCAAATTCCTCAGCTATCCTTATAGCTGTTAATATATCATCCTTCCTATGGCAGTGGATCCTTGCTGGAATCTCACCCTTTAAAACCCTTTCTCCTATTTCAAGCTTTATATCCCTTTCTGTAAATTCCTTTCCCTCTTTTTGTGCGTTTTCCTTTTTCTTTATATAATCCTGAACCTTCATAAAATATCCTCTTATAACTGCTGCTGTCCCAAGCCTTGTGGAAGGAGTTTGATTTTTACCTCCATAAACCCTTTTAGGATTTTCTCCAAGGGCCATCTTTAAACCTGCTGGTTCCTTTATAATCATCTCATCAACTATTTTGCTTCTTAATTTTAATATTGCCCCTTGACCTCCGATTGGATTTGCACTTCCAGGAAGAATCATAACAGTAGTTACTCCCCACTTAAGGCCCTTTCAATTGCACTGTCATCGGGATTAAATGCATCTATTACCCTTACATGGGCAGTTACAGGATCCGTTGCTTCGTTTCCATCCTGATAAATAGATCCTACCCCCTCTTCGAATAATCCAAGGTGGCTGTGGGCATCGACAAACCCTGGAAATACGAATTTTCCAGAAGCATCGATAATTTCGCAGTCCTCTTCAATGTTCTCTGCAAGTTTTTTAATTTTCCCGTCCTCAATTAATACATCCCCCTAAAGGGTTGTCCAACAGCAGGGTATATAAATCCCCCTTTAATAATCCTTTTCAAATTAATCCCCCAAATCGTAATAAGTTATTATATAAGGCTAATCCAAAATAGCTAGCCTATTGGCTCCTCAGGAATAACAATCCAGCAAATAATATAGGCAAGTATCCCAGAACCTCCAAGCATTACAATAAGCACCCATAAAAGCCTTACGATTGTTGGGTCCATGTCAAAATACTTTGCAATACCTCCACATACCCCAGCTATCATCCTATCTGTCCTTGACCTGTATAATCTTTTTTCCATAAAAATTCCCCCTAAACTATCCTTGATAATTATTATATCGTATTTTTATAAAATATTACCACTAAATAATTCCATAATTTAGATATTTATATATTTTCTCCGCTTGTCTTTCTTGAACCGTCCAGTTTCCAAATACTACGTTTTTATCTTCCTTTAACATTTTGCTTATAGTTTCCTTTATCTTAGGATCTATCCTCCCTGGTTTTTCCTTGCTATAGGCTGTTTGGGGAAGGGGCATAAAGGTATGAGCATGTATCCTTGCACCTAAATTTGCAAGTTCCTTCATAAATTTAATGGTATCTAAAACGTCCCTTTCTGTTTCTCCTGGAAGACCAAATATAAAATCAACATCAGGGATATAGCCATATTTTACTGATAGTTTAACCGCCCTATAAACATCCTCAAGGGTATGTCCTCTTCTTGAATTTTTTAATATACAAGGGCTACCGCTTTGTGCCCCTATTATAATATTCTTATTATCTGCATATGTCTTTAAAAGCTCAAGCGTATCCTCCCTTACATGCTCCGGCCTTACTTCTGAGGGAAAGGAACCTATATTTATGGTCCCTTTAGGCTTATAAAGTCTATTCACTTCCCTTAGAAATATTTCAAGTCCCTTTATGTTAACTTCTCTCCCATCCTCAGAAAGATAAGAAAAGGCGTTTGGGGTTATAACCCTAAAATCCGTTAAATTTCTTTTTATCATCCTCTCTGCGGCCTCCAGGACCTTTTCTATGCTTCTGTGTCTTACCTTTCCTCCGAAAATATGGGATGTTTGACAGAAATTGCAGGCAAAGGGACAACCTCTTGTTATCTCAATATGTCCAAATTTGCCAAGCATATATGGGAAGGGTGGATATTTATCAAGGTCAACGTAGTCCCTTTTTCCTGTATAGCAAACATTATCATCCTTTAAAAAGGCTATTCCCTTTATATTAAGATAATCTTCATCCAATTTAATCCTTCTGAAAAACTCAACTATAGAATCCTCAGCCTCACCCACAAAAACTACATCAAATCCTAACTTCAACGTTCCTTCAATATCCCCTGTTGGATGAGGTCCTCCTGCAATAAGAAGGACCTCCTTATGATCATTCTTAATCCTTTTTACTAAATCGTTTACCTCCCAAATTTGGGTTGTAAAAAGGATGTTCCAACTACTGTCATATCGTAGTTTTGCTTTATTTCACAAAGGCCTTTTATTAAGTCCTCTTCTTTTTTAACAAAATATATTGGAATGTCCTTTGTAACCTCATCAACCCCAAGAGCCGCTGAAAGCGCATTAAAGCTATTTCTGTTAAGCTTACTGTAATAAACTACGAAGGCAACTTTCATTTCTATCACCCTTTATTAACGTGCTACTTAAATTATAACACCCCAAAAATAAAAATAAACCAGGATAACCTGGTTTAAAAACTTAAATCTTAAGTGCCTGTATCTTTAATTAAAACCTTCTTGATATTTCTTTAATTTTTTCTTCCACCTTGTTTTTTACCTCATATGGATGCAAAAGTGCTGTCCCTTCAAGAAGAATTGATTCGAAATCGTTAACTCCTATGAATGCGAGCACTGTTTTTAAGTATCTATCTCCAAGTTCCATTTCCTTAATTGGACTATCAGTGTAGATGCTGCCAGAAGCTTGTATATGAAGGGCTTTCTTGCCATTTAATAAACCAATAGGACCGTTTTCAGTATATTTAAAAGTCTTTCCTGCTATACAAATATTGTCTATATAGGCCTTTAACATTGGTGGAATTGTAAAGTTCCATAGTGGTGATACAAATATATATTTGTCAGCTGAAATAAATTCATCTACAATTTCATTCATTCTTGCAACTTTTTCCTTTTCATCTTCTGTTAAATCGTCAAAAGATGCACCTCCTTGAAACTTTCCCCATGCATTTAAAACATCAGCATCAATTAAAGGGATGTTTTCAGCATAGACATCAATCTTCCTAATTTCGTCTTCAGGGTTATTTTGTTTGTAATTTTTTAAAAATTCTTCACCTGCCCAAAGGCTAAAAGAATTTTCGACTTTTTAGGATTTGCAGTAATGTATAAAACCTTTCTCATTTACTTTTCCTCCTTTTATATTTTTTATTATATTTTTTATTAAATATATTATTTTTAAACCTTATTTCTACTAATTCAAAATATACTAATTAGTAACATATTGATAAAAAATTAGAGTTTATTGTTAAGCTTTTTAAGTAGATTAATTAAAATTTTTTTTCCTCTAATGAAAGATTGATCAAAGCATTGTTTAGCTCTTCGAGGTGAATTGGAAAAATTTCTTCTATTTTTCTTCTGCCTTTTTCAGTAATACTTATAATGGATGCTCTTCTGTCATTAGGATCCTGGTATCTTTTAACCATTCCACTCTTCTCAAGATTATCGATAACGGCTGTCATATTACCGCCTGTAGAAAGAATCTTTTCAATTATCTCCCCGATTCTTAAATCGCCTTTGTGGTATAATGCCTCAAGAACACCAAATTGAGACGGAGTTAAACCTCCTTCCTTAAATACTTTGTTCAATCTTTTTAATATTGTTTGATAACTTCTGCTGATTGCAATTAGGGTCTTCAAATTAATATCATTTATTTCTCCATAAGACTTCCTATTCATATAATTAATATACTACTAATTAGTAATAATGTCAATTAAATTTTACGCAGTAATCTTAAGTGACAGGCACTTAAGATTAAGATTTTTGTGTTTTAGGCTTTATTAAAGGGATTCCTTTTTTGCATAAGGGGCAATCTGCTTCTTCATAGGTTTCTATATCAAGCTTTATGGCACTGTATATTGGGTATTCAAATTCCCTGCTGCTTCTATCCACTATGCAGGCTATTCCAACAACTTCTCCTCCCAATGCTTTTACAACTTCTATGGTGCCTCCCGAGGATTTCCCTGTTGTTACAACATCCTCTGCTATTAACACCTTTTGCCCCTTTTTATTTCAAATCCTCGTCTTAAGACAAAACCTTCGCCCTCTTTTTCAGTAAACATAGCTACCTTTCCCATCTGCCTTGCAATTTCATAGGATACCAAAACTCCCCCATCGCAGGACCAACAACCACATCAAACTCAACATCCCTTAGCTTTTCTACCACATTTTTTAAAACAACCTCAGCTTTATCCGGGAACATCATAAGCTTAGAACACATTATAAATCTATCGCTGTGCCTTCCTGAAGTCAAAAGAAAATGCCCTTCTAACAATGCACCGGTTTCAAGAAGAATTTTCATTACATCCATCTCTATCCCTCCATTAAACTATCCCTATAATTTCTTCTATGCTGTTTGTCCCCTGCTCCTTTAAAAGTTTTCCATTCCCTTTATAATCTCTATGCAGGCAAAGAGGTTTATAAAATTTGCTGTTCCAACCTGCACAAGGCTTGCCCCTGCCATCATAAACTCTATTGCATCCTTGTAGTCTTTTATACCGCCAATACCTATAACAGGAACATCAACTGCCTTTGAAACCTCATAGACCATCCTTAGGGCTATCGGCTTTATTGAAGGTCCTGACAAACCTGCAAATACGTTTTTAAACACAGGCTTTCTTTTATAAATATCTATTGCCATAGCTTTAAAGGTATTTACAAGGGATATTCCATCAGCACCTTCTTCTACACAGGATACCGCCATATCGACGATATCCTCAGCATTAGGTGAGAGCTTAACTATAAGAGGTTTTTTAACTACTTTTCGAACCTCCCTTACAACCTCCCTTGCAACCTTTGACTTTATTCCAAAGTTCATTCCACCCTCCTTAACATTTGGGCAGGATATATTAAGTTCTATTATATCTACATCGCTTTTATCAAGCTTTTCTGCACCCTTTACATATTCTTCTATGCTTCCTCCACTAAGGTTTGCAATTACAACCGTGTTTAAGCTTTTCATAAAGGGAAGTTCATTTTCTATAAAATAATCTATTCCTGGATTTTGAAGGCCTACGCTATTTAACATTCCGCATGCCGTTTCATAGCACCTTTCCCCTTCATTTCCTTCCCTTTTTAAGGGTTAATCCCTTTGTTGCAATTCCTCCAAGAATAGATACATCATAAAGTTCATTGTATTCTCTTCCAAATCCAAAGGTTCCAGAAGCTGCAATAACAGGGTTTTTAAATTTTTCCCCCATAAAGTAACTTCAAGCATCTAAAAGAACCTCCTCACCTTTAAATATTGGTCCGTCTTTACATACCCTTCTCATCCCATCCTTTGTTTTACACGTGCATACAAGGCAGGCTCCTATTCCACAGGCCATTTTGCTCTCCATCAAAAGATAAAGGGAGTTGCAGTTTTTTCGCATATCCTTTTAACTTTATCCATCATAACTAAAGGGCCACAGGTTATTACTAGGTTATAATCAAAAGGATTAAATATATCGGTTACATAACCCTTATAACCTACCCTTCCACTTTCTGTGGTTATAAACAATTCTTTGTTCCTTAAATTTTCTATCCCATATACTTCATCCCTAAATCCAAAGTATATGTCAACATCTGCCTCTATCTTTTTTGCAAAGTAAGCCAAAGGTGCTATCCCAATTCCTCCCCTATTAGAGCAACTTTACCCTTTATCCTTGATATATCCATTCCATTTCCTAAGGGGCCTAAAGCTTTAACCTTATCTTCCTTTTTTAATCTTGATAATTTCTCCGTTCCCTTTCCTTTAACCTCATAAAGAAAGCTAATATAATCCTCTCCTTTATCGTATATGCTAAAGGGTCTTGAAAGGATGGGCTCATCCTCCCAAGACTTTAGCATGAAAATTGCCCTGGCTTTACTTCGTATTCGCCCTTTAATGTAAGTTTATATATATTTTCAGCCACCATTACATTTTCTAAAACATCAAGGGATTTGTATTGCATTTGTTATCTCCTCCCTCATCCTTAAAACTTCTTTTCTTGCTGCAATATCGAAATCATCCTCGTATTTTTTATAGGCCAAAAGAATCCCCCTTGATGAGTTTACAACTCCTCCGTTTCCATCTACTAAAAGCCTTTTAACGTCTTCTGCCCCTCCGCCCTGAGCACCATAGCCAGGGATTAAAAAGAACATACCATTTAACTTTTTTCTTATATCTAGAGCCTCATCGGAGTTTGTGCATCCGACAACTGCACCAATCGGACTATACCCGTATTTACCTAAATTTTTTTCGATATATGGCTTTAGGAAATCATAAACCCTTTCAAAAACCCTTTTTCCCCCTGCATATAAAGTTTGAAGATCTTTGCAGGAGGGGTTTGATGTCTTTACTAAGACAAATATTCCCTTCTCCTTATCCACATACTCTAAAAAAGGTATTATACTATCTATTCCCATATACGGATTTACTGTTATTAAATCCACCTCAAAATCTCCTTCAAAGTGAGCCCTTGCATACATCTTTGCAGTATCAGAAATATCGGATCTTTTAATATCGCCGATAACTATATTCCCTCTACTTTTTAAATATTTTACAGTTTTGCTATAGACCTTCATTCCCTCTATTCCTAAGGCTTCATAGTAGGCGATTTGAACCTTAAAGCAGGCTACTACATCCTCCGTTGTATCTATTATCCTTTTATTGAATTCAAATAGAGCATCATAGGGGATGCAAACTTGTTTAAAAATCCTTTGGAATATAATCTAATGAAGTGTCAAGCCCCACACATACATGTCCCTTTTTTCTACTGCTTCATATAACCTATCTATAATCAAATCAATCACCCCTAAAAAGAACTTTTCCTGCCTTTATAGTTGAAACTACCCTTCCATAAACTTCATATCCATCGAAGGGATTGTTTTTCCCCTTTGATAAAAAGCTTGATGGATCAATTTTATAATTCTTTTTAAATCAACCAAAACCAAGTCTCCATCGTATCCTACCTCTATTTTTCCTTTGTTAAGCCCCATTATCCTTGCAGGGTTTTCAGACATAATCTTTATAAGTCTATTTAAAGTTATATGGCCCTCAAGAACAAGCTTCCTAAAGCATATAGGGAAGGCGACTTCAATGCCTGAAATCCCCATAGCTCCCTTTTCCTTATCCTCTTTAGTATGGGGTGCATGGTCCGTTGCTATGGCATCTACATATCCCCTTTTAATCGCCCTTATCAAAGCTTCTATATCTTCTCTTTCCCTCAATGGTGGATTTACTTTATAATTAAGACTACTTGTTCCGAAAATATGATGGGGCGTAACTTCACAGGTTATCTTAATTCCCTTATCTTTTGCAGTCGCTATCTCCTCCATCGCCTCTTTGGTGCTTACATGGGCTATATGGAGGCTGCATCCTGTAAACTTTGCAAGCTCTATATCCCTTTTTGTCATTAAGTTTTCTGAAAGCCTTGTATCTATCTTTGAAATTTCATCATCCTCCGCATGAGATATCACTGTAATTCCCTTTTCCTTTGCAACTTGCATGGCAAGGAGCATCACTTTGTTGTTTACTATACCCTTTCCGTCGTCGGATATAAATTTAACCCTTTCATCTATCAATTTAAGATGATCTATATCCTTTCCTAACATATCCTTTGTTATTGTAACGGTTTGGTGAATGTCAACAAGTCCAATTCTTCTTGCCCTATCAAGGACATAATCAACTATATCCATATAAGAGCAGGTAGGATTTGTATTGCCCATAAGATTAACGGCAGTATATCCTCCCTTTACCGCCGCCATTGAACCTGACAATATATCCTCTTTGTATTCATATCCTGGTTCCCTAAAGTGGGCGTGAAGATCTACAAAGGATGGGAGAAGGTATAGACCTTCTCCATCCAAAACTTCACAGTCCCTATTTAATATTCCTATATCTTCTATTTTTCCATTATTTATATAAACATCTCCACAGAAGGCCTTTGAGCTATCCACAATATTAACATTCTTTATTAAAAGTTCCATAATCAAACCTCCGAAAGGGTATATATCTCATCGCAATACATACACCTATATTCTCCCTTTTCCTTATCAACAAGGTAAAAGACATGATCTATATATTTTTCAATAGAGGTTACGCATCTTGGATTTTTGCAGTTTAAAACATTTTCCACCCTCTCTGGAAGCTCAAACTTCTTCTTTTCAACTATAACCTCATCCTTTATAACATTTATTGTTATGTTGGGATCAAGTATCCCAAGGATTGTAAGATCTATGTCAACTACATTTTCTATCTTTATAATATCCTTTTTACCAAGCTTTTCGCTTGGAACGTTCATTAGAAGACAAACTGCGCTATCTATCTTGTCAAGCCCAAGCATTTTAAATATTTTTATCCCAAGGCCGGCCTTAATATGATCTATTACTATTCCATTTTTTATGCTGTTTACTGTTAGCATACTTCCACCCCCAAAAGTTTCATTATAAGAGCCATTCTTACGAACATGCCATATTTTTCCTGTTCAAAGTATTTTGCCCTTTTATCCTCATCAACCTCAACTGCAATTTCATTAACCCTTGGAAGAGGATGCAGTATTATCATATCCTCTTTGGCTCCCTTTAATTTTGCCTTGTCGAGGATATAGCTATCCTTTAGCCTTAAATATTCCTCTTCGTTAAAAAATCTTTCCCTTTGAACCCTGGTCATATAAAGGATGTCTAATTTCCCTATAACATCCTCCATCCTTTCAACTTCTAAAAATTCTATATTGTTTTTTCTAATACTTCCCTTTTTATATAATCGGGAACCTTAAGCTCCTTTGGGGAAATTAAGATAAATTTGTTATTTTCGTATCTTGACATGGCTTTAATTAGGGAGTGGACAGTTCTTCCAAACTTTAAGTCGCCACAAAGACCTATGGTAAGATTTGAGAGAGTGCCCTTTAAAGATTTTATAGTTAGAAGATCCGTTAATGTTTGAGTTGGATGTTGATGCCCTCCATCGCCTGCGTTTATAACTGGAATTGAAGAATACATCGCTGCAACCCTTGGAGCTCCTTCCTTAGGATGCCTCATAACGGCAATATCTGCATAGCAAGCGATAGTTCTTATGGTATCTGCTATGCTCTCACCCTTTGCTACTGATGATGAATTTGGTTCTGAAAAACCTATTACCTGCCCTCCAAGTCTTAACATCGCTGCCTCAAAGCTAAATCTTGTTCTTGTGCTGGGTTCATAGAAAAGAGTTGCAAGAATCTTTCCTTGACATGCCTTTGAGAATTTTTCTGGATTTTTGAGATTTCTCCTCCAAGCTCTAAAATCTCGTCGATTTCTGAAGTTGTAAAGTCCATTGGGTCTAAAAGATGTCTTCCTTTTAACATATTATCTCTCCTTTCTAGCCTCGCTGGGCTAAATTAAAGGTTATATAAAAAGCCTTCCCTTGCGGGAAGGCATAGCAATCCTATAAACATATAAGTATTCCTTTGCCCACCTTCCCGGCCTCACAGGACCAGAGTTAAAGGTTCTTTTTGTAATGATAGCACATATATAAGGTTGTGTCAATAATTTATTAGAAAACCCCCAAAATTTTAATTTAACAATATTTACATAATTGCTCTCCTATACTATAATAAAAGTAACCAGTATTACATGTAACCAGTGTTACATTAAGGAGGGTGATTAATTGAACTGGCGGGCACTTATTTATCAGATTCCAAGGGAACCTCAAAAAACAGGGTTGCCGTGTGGAGAAGATTAAAATCCATTGGTTCCTTAAATGTCCTTCAATCTATATGGATCCTTCCAGATAACGACGAAAGCAGGGATGAGTTTTTAAAGCTTGTAGAGCAGATAAAAGAAGCTTCAGGCAAGGCATTTACCTGCATCATAACTATAGACGACGAAGAACAAAACAAAGCATTAATAGAAGGCTTTAACAAGGAAAGAGAAATAGACTATATTGAAATCCTTGAAAAATGCAAAGATTTTGAGAAGGAAATAGAAAAAGAAACAAAAAGGCAAAACTTTACCTTTGCAGAACTTGATGAAAATGAAGAGGAAGTTGAAAAGCTTTTTAAATGGTTTAAAAAATAGAAAAAAGGATTATTTTAATTGCCCCTTAAAGATGAGGCTGTTGAAGCCTTAGAAAAATGCAAAGTTTTATTAAATGATTTTAGAAATATTGTATATGAAAGGGATGAGGAAAATGGGTTTAGATTCAAATAAGAAAAAGGAAGCCTTAAAATTTATATTCTTGTTTGGACTTATTAGCGCTTTAGGGGATATAACCTATGAAGGTGCAAGAAGCGTATATGGAAATTATCTAGGTTTTCTCGGTGCAAGTGCCCTTTATATAGGAGTTATAACCGGTTTTGGCGAATTTTTAGGATATGCCTTTAGAATTTTATCAGGTTATTTTGTGGATAGGACAGGAAAAAACTGGGCTGCAGCAATATTAGGTTATGGCCTTTTAATCTCCGTTCCCCTCCTTGCCATTGCCGGTAACTGGAAAATAGCAGCTTTGTTTATAATCCTTGAACGCCTTGGTAAGGCAATAAGAAATCCCGGAAAGGATACCATGCTATCCCACGCCACAAAACACGTAGGAACTGGGGTTGGTTTTGGAATAAGCGAAGCTCTTGATCAATTAGGTGCAATAATAGGTCCTATGATATTTACTTTGGCCCTTTCCTTTTATGGAAGCTACAAAATAGGCTTTCATTTGATGTGGATTCCTGCAATTTTGACAGTAGCCGTTGTGTTATATACAAGATATAAATTCCCAAGCCCCCAGGATTTGGAGGAGGATTTTGAAAAGGCTTCAAAGGTCAACAGTAAAAACATATCAAATGATAGTTTATCTAAAAGCTTTTGGCATTATCTTTTATTTATCTTTTTAAGCATTTTAGGATTTGCAAACTTCCCTGTTTTATCCTATCATTTGATGAAGCAAAAAGTATTATCAGAGGCCATAATTCCTACTTTATATGCCCTTGCAATGGCACTAGATGGCGCCTTTGCTGTATTAGTAGGTAAATATTACGATAAAAAGGCTTGGGAACATTAATTTTAATACCTATATTAAGCATCCCCATCGTCTTTTTAGGTTTTTCCCAAAGTTCCCTTTTAGCTATAATCGCCATTGCCCTATGGGGATGTGTTATGAGCATCCATGAAACATTGATTAAAGCAGTTATTGCAGATATAATCCCCATCAAAAACAGAGGTAAAGCCTACGGAATATTCAACACTGTATATGGAGTTTCAATGCTTTTAGGAAGCACAATCATTGGCTATTTATATGACTTTTCAAAGCTTTATATATTCATTTATGTCGTAACAATCGAAATACTTGCAGCAATTGTATTTATTCTTTGGAAGAAAAACAATCCCCATGATGTTAAGGCGTAAAGCCTAACATCATGGGGTTTTACTATTTAATATTTTTATTTTTGGTTTCTGCTGCAATAATCTTAAATTCACTACGGTTAGCATTAACTCCTGATTTTAAAATTTTTATACTTTGTAAGTTTAGACCTGTTTCCCAAATTGAAAAATAAAAACTATTCATATTATAAACAATTACACAAACAATAAAAATTCCTAAAAAAATAGAAATCTACTTTTTTCATTAACTTCACCAAACCTTTAAAATTCTTCAAAAATCATAATCTTTCTTAATTTGACTCGTAAAAATATTTTTTGTCGGCAAAATAAATATCAATTGTATAATAGTTATAATAACATTTGTAGATGCAATAAGATGCTTATTATAAAAAGCAATATATGCTACTAGAAAAAATCATAAATTATCATCAACCAATAGCCCCATCTTTTAAGCTTTAAAAAACCATAGGATGCAATTAAAAGAATTAAAGATAATAACGCCCTTGTTATACTATTTATAAAAATAGGTAGTTGTATAACAGTAAAATTAAAACGTTCCAAAAATCCTGGAATTAGTGCCACTATCCCTAGCAAAGCAGCTAATAAGCTTATATATCCAAAAATGTTATAATTAACGGCCTATTTTTATTCATAGCTATGCTCCTTAAATAATTTATCAAAAATCTTGCAAGCATGATCTGTTTGTTTACGTCATTTTCAATATTATTAAATAACGCCTCTGGTAGTTTAATTTTAGAATATTTTGTGACATAATCTACATAATATTCAAAATTAATTTGCTTTTTAGCATATTCAATTATAATTGATTCCAAGTAACAATTGGAACATTATATTTTGCAAGTGCAATATGAGCAGGGTTAGGCTCTGCTCTTTCTATTTTTTCTTTCATTTCAATTAATATTTTATAAAACTCTTCAGGGTTATTTTGGAAAAATGATCTGCTCAGCTTCTCTCTTAAGTTTCCCATCTCATTAAATGTTGGAATGCCACTTGCTTTTGATATTCCAGCACCTGTTAAGGCTACAAGGTTCATAAAAAGCTCCCTTTATTTAATACCCAGGATAACACTCCCACCAATTTTCATTTATATCTTCTTTATTTGCTATTAGTAAATCGTCAGCTATCTTTATTATAACATCCTTTAGTTCTACTTTATCAATCCACTCTTTTGGTATACTATTTACACCTAAATATGCACCTAAAATGTTGCCTGTTATTGCACCTGTGCTATCGCTATCTCCATCATGATTAACGGAAGTAATTATAGCCTTCTTAAAATCGTTTTTATATCTTAATGCACAGTATACCGATATTCCAAGAGCCTCTTCTGCAACCCACCCTTCACCAAGCTGAGAAATTGCATCAATATCTTCTACATCGCTATATGTAAGTTCTATCGCCTTTGATAAGCTGTTAAAGCACTCTTCACAATTGTCATATTCTTTTAGTTTGTTCATTGTTTTATTAGCAGCGTTTTCTAATTCCTCACCTTCAATTATTAAAGCGATTAAGTATGCAAGGGCACCTGCAGATAAATAACCTGTTGGGTGTCCGTGGGTTAGTGCTGCTATATCTACTGCTACGTCAAAGGCATATTCTTTGGCATAAAATAGTCCTACTGGTGCGATACGCATAACTCCACCACAGCCCTTGCTATTATTTATCGGCTCTTTTGTTGTTCCGATTTTGCCATTTAAAAGTGCAGACAGGCAGCTCATTCCCGGTGCTCTTTTCACATGAAGTTCCTTTACTTTTATTAACCATCCACTATTTATAAAATCATAGTCCTTTAGATTTGTATATCCTTGAGTTATAAGCCAACGCCTATAGGCATTATAAACGACGGATGGAAGATGGCATATACCTTTTAAGGCAAATCTTGTTTTTGCACGTAATATGCCCTCGATTGTAAAAAGCGTCATTTGGGTATCGTCAGTTATTTCGCCTTTACCATTTTTACCCAATATAAGGTCAACAATTCCTTCTTTGCCAAATCTTCTAATAATCTCATCTCTTTTTAAAAACTCAACCGGCCATCCTAATGCATCACCAATTGCCCCACCTAAAAGGCATCCTCGAAAATGTTCAGAATCCCTCTTGCTATTCATTTTTATTATTCACCACCTAATTTAAAAACGTAATTTCCAAATAATGATTAATTAATACTTCTACGAAGTGCCTGGCACTTAAGATTAAGATTTTATAATATTTTACAAAAAGTCATGTTATGATGATGAGATAATAAATAAAATAAAGGACGCTATGCTTCTTGCTAAAAAAGAAGGCAGGAATAGGTATAAAGTAATAAAATAGAAAAGTGCAGGAGTATTCACTTCCATCTTTTGACTATGCCGTGTGTCTCAATAAAGCCCTTAGTTTCTAAAGCTAAGGGCTTTTTTATTTTTAATAATACTGCCTAATCTATTTAATTAAAAACCTCATACATAAAGCCACCCATAGATATAAATATAATTTTTCAGGCTCAATCCTCTACCCACCAATCTTGATTAGATCCCTTATAGGTAGGCTAAAAACTGCTAAAATTATCATTGCAGTTCACAGATATGCGGGAAAGTCTCGATCCCTTATAGGTAGGCTAAAAACTCCTTCTACGCTGTTATAAAAGACGGGAATTATGATTCAGTCTCGATCCCTTATAGGTAGGCTAAAAACGCATTTAGGCAGAATTTTTTCTGATTTTACAAAACTTAAGTCTCGATCCCTTATAGGTAGGCTAAAAACGTTAAATATAACTATTTAAACATAATATTTAAAAATGTCTCGATCCCTTATAGGTAGGCTAAAAACAAAAAAGGTAACAATTACTATTCTTTATGTCCATTTCAGTCTCGATCCCTTATAGGTAGGCTAAAAACTCTCATTAAGCCTTATTATATCTGAATTCTATTATAAAGTCAAATTGTTTCCATTTTGGATAGTGTCAAGATATTGTAGGTTAATTTTTTATAGACAACCCCCTAAAATGTTTAAAATCAAGACTTTCGTAAACTTTTAAACTTTAAATTATATTTTCATATTTAATTGATTTTAATATCTTATACATCGGTGTTACTTTTCCAATGTTTAATATTGTTATATTATTTATTCCTTCTCGTGAAGAATTATTTATTCTTTTAATTGTTTCTTTTATCTTCTTTTATTTAATCTAAATGTTTCAACATCTTCCTTGTATATACTTATTTCCCTTAAATTACCTCCATTCCTGCTAAATACCCTTAGCTTTGCCATTATCTTTAATCCCTCTTTACTCCATCCTAATGGCCTACTGCTTAATCTCGCTGATAATACATGGCTTATATGCCCTTCTGCACTGCATCCTATTACATCCTCGTCCTCTTTATATATTACTATCCCTTCCCAGTTATTTAATATATATCTCCTTGCTTCTTTTGCTCTCTCCTTTTCTGTCTTAGTTTCTGCTATATTTATTAACTCCTTAAATATCTCCCTTAAAACCTTCTTATCCCCTTCATTTATCGCTCCCCATATCTTTTGCCTATATTCTTCTCGCTTTGCTGTCCCTCTTATTATGTATTTGTTCAAATGATATCTATCTAATACAAATTTCGCTTTCGGAATCCATTCCATTCCTTCCTTTATCCATCTTGCTCCATCTCCTGCTATGTATATCTTTTCTATGCTCTCTATTTCATAATTGTCATACACATAATTCGCTACATCTATCCATATTTCTTCAGCTTCTACACCAACGTATGCTTTGTAATATACATTCTTTAATTCGTTTCTCCCATTTTTGCTTTGCCTTCCTTCATGTATATATACAAGCCTTGGCATCTCCTTCTTCCCATCCTGCAATGCCACATGATCCTCATCTGCTTCTATGTATAGCACCCTTACTTTCCTCTTTTCTTTTACTTCCCTTTTACTTCTACTTCTCCTACCTGTCTTATTGCATTAAATACTGTCTGTCTACTTAGTTTCTCCGGACATGTTATTTTACTACTCTCCTCATAGGACATATTAATTGCGTTCTCCACCAGCTTTATCTTTACTTCTTTATCTACCTTCTCATGTTTGCTTATCCCTATAATTTCATCAAGTAAATATCTATATTCCCCATTCTTCTTAGATTTGTAATACGTTCTTGCATATTCTATTTCGCCTAGCATTGTTACAATCTTTTTCTTGTCTTTCCTTTCTACTACCCATCCCTTTTTCCTTTTTTCATCTTCTTTAATCGTTTTATCTAATTCTTCTAAAAAGTCCTTTATTATGTTTGCTCCTAATTCATCAGTCATTTTTTTAACTACATCAACAAGTTTTGTTAGATCCCATTCTTTTGATATAGTTTCTTCAACATTTTTTATTAATTTAGTAGTGAAATTTATTAAATGTTGTTGTATAATATTATTCAAAAGAGACACCCCTTATTGGTTTGTGTGTTTTTTCACTTTTATTTTATCACAGGGGTTGTCTCTTTTAAATTTTTGTCTTTTTTCGTCCTACAATAATTTTACACTATGCCATTTTGTAACATTCGATCAACTTTCTAGATTTTTCAAGGGTTAAAGCCTGCTGTCGACCCCCATAGTTTTGCATTTTAGGGGTCGACAACAAAAATGTTTGCTTGCTAACCCTATATATCTTTTCTATACTGCATACCCTCAAAGTAAATCCTTTTCAAATCCCCATAGGCCTTTTGCCTTGCCTTATCAAGGGTGTCAGCTACTGCTGTTACCGATAAAACTCTTCCACCTGTTGTGATTAAATTGCCATCCTTAAATTCTGCACCGGCGATGAATATTTTGTTTTCAACATCGCCTATATTAACCTTAAATCCCTTCTCAATATCGCCTGGATATCCCTTTGAGGCAGCAACTACATTGCAGGAAAATCCTTCCTCCCACTCTATTTTGCATCCCTCTAATTTTCCGTCAATAGCCCTTAAAATCAGCTCAAAAAGTCGCTTTTCATAAGGGGAAGAAGGGCCTGAGTTTCAGGGTCCCCCATCCTTACGTTGTATTCTAAAAGATAAACTCCCTTTTTGTTATCATAATTCCAAAAATATTATGCCATGATAATCAAGTCCTTCTTCCTTTATCCCATTTAATGTAGGTAGCATAATATTTTTCTTAAAATCCTCTAAAACTTCATCAGTAACATAGGGATTAGGTGCGATAACACCCATTCCGCCTGTGTTAGGTCCCTTGTCGCAGTCGAATATCCTTTTATGATCCTTTGCAGATATAAAGGGAATAATAGTTTTTCCATCGGTTATTGAAAGGATTGATGCCTCAACTCCTTCTAAAAATTCCTCAATGACTATTTTCTTTCCAGAACCTTTAAAAACATCCTCTACCATAAATTTTTTAAGGTATCCTCTGCCTCCCCAAGGAACTGCATATAACAACGCCCTTTCCCTGGGCAAGACCGTCAGCCTTTATTACACAGGGATATCGGCATTTTTTAATATACTCCACTGCCCCTTCTAGATCATAAAAACCTCATACTCCGCCGTCCTTACGCCGTGCCTTTTCATAAACTCCTTTGCATATATTTTGCTTCCCTCAAGCCTTGCAGCCTCCTTTGAGGGACCAAATATTTTTAAGCCCTGCCTTCTAAACTCATCAACTATTCCCTCAACTAAAGGTGCCTCAGGCCCTACAACAGTAACATCTACAAGCTTTTCCTTGGCAAATTTAACATAATCATCTATGCCTTTTAAATGAACATTCTCACATCTTGCCTCCATATAGGTTCCGCCGTTTCCTGGGGCAACAAATACCCTTTCTACAAGGGGGCTTTTAGCTATCTTCCATGCTATTGCATGCTCCCTTCCACCTGAACCTATGACTAAAACCTTCATCCGATCACCTCCTAAAGTGCCAGGCACTTAAGATTTAAGTTTTTAATGTTTAAAGTGTCTAACTCCTGTAAAAACCATTGAAATGCCGTATTTGTTGCAGGCATCAATTGAATCCTGATCCCTTAGGGAACCTCCCGGCTGCATTATTGCTCTAATATTGTGCTTTGCAGCCTCCTCAACGACATCGCTAAAGGGGAAAAAGGCATCAGAAACTAAAACAGCAGCACCTTTCCCTCTTTCAAGGGCTTGGCAGGCTGCCCATATTCTATTTACCTGCCCTCCTGCAATTCCAACTGCCCTTTTATCCTTTACCACAACTATGGCATTGGATTTAACATACTTTACAACCTTCATTCCAAAGAGCATTTCCTCTATTTCTTCCTCTGTTGGCTGTCTTTCTGTAACAACCTTTATTTCATCTACTAGCTTATTATCTACACTTTGAACTAAAATTCCTCCATCTACGCTTACCATTTCATATTTATCCTGAGGCTTAACCTTTGCCTTTATTATTCTTAAATTCTTCTTTCCCTTTAAAACCTCAAGGGCATCATCATCATATTCAGGAGCTATTATAACCTCGAGGAATATCTCAACCATCTTTTCTGCTGTCCTCTTGTCAACCCTGCTGTTTAATGCAACTATTCCTCCAAAAATTGAAACAGGGTCGCATTCAAAGGTTTTTAAAAAGGCTTCATAGGAGTCTTTACCTACTGCAACTCCACAGGGTGTATTGTGCTTTACTGCACAGCAGGCAACCTCATCAAATTCACAAACAACCTTCCACGCAACATCCATATCCTTTATGTTGTTGTAGGAAAGTTCCTTGCCTCCTAGCTTTTCAAAATCCTTCATAGCACCAGAGCCTTCAGTTTTAACATAAAAGGCAGCCGTCTGATGGGGGTTTTCTCCGTATCTTAATTCTGCTTCCTTTTTGTATGATATGGATAAGTATTCCGGATAAGGATTATCAAGAAGAAAATTAGAAATCGCCGCATCATAGGCTGATGTTAAATTAAAGACTTTACCTGCAAGATATTTTCTTGTGTTATAGCTTACATTTCCATCCCTTTCAATCTCCTCCATAACCTTATCATAATCCCTATAGTCGCAGAGGACAACAACATCCTTAAAGTTTTTAGCTGCAGCCCTTAGCATTGAAGGGCCTCCGATATCTATAAACTCAACCTTCTCCTCAAAGGATAAATCCTCCTGAACCTTTTCAAAAATGGATAAAGGTTAACTATAACAAAATCAATGGTCCCTATCCCCTTTTGTTTTATCGTCTCCATATGTTCTTTATTATCCCTAATTGCAAGGATTCCCCCATGAATGTTAGGATGTAAGGTTTTCACCCTTCCATCGAGTATCTCCTCAAAGCCTGTAATCTCCTTTGTTTCTATAACTGGTATTCCCTTATCCTTTAAGAATTTATAGGTTCCACCTGTTGAAATTATTTCAACGCCTCTATCAGCTAGGAATCTACAGAGGTTTTCTATCCCATCCTTATAATAAGTGCTGATAAGTGCCCTCATACTATCCCTCCAATACCTTTTTTATAGCTTCAACAATTAGTTTGTGTTCCTCCTCTAAAACCCTCTTTGACAAATCGAAAGGACTATCTTCTTCTAAAACAGGAACCCTTTTTGAAGGATTATCCTTCCGGTATCCACACCCTCATCCACAAAATGGACGGTGCAGCCGCTCTCCTTTTCTCCTGCCTTTAAAACAGCCTCATGCACCCTTAACCCATACATCCCTTTTCCTGAGAATTTAGGCAAAAGGGAGGGGTGGATGTTTATTATTTTATCCTTGTAAACCTTTAATATCTCTCCCTCTAAAATGGATAAAAAGCCTACAAGGACTAAAAGGTCTAAATCCTTTCCTATTACCTCCAATATCCTTTGAGAGAGCTCTTTACCAAATCCCCTTCTATCTAAAACTGCAGTTCTTATCCCCCTTTTTTTGCCCTTTCTATGGCCAAACAGCTTCTGTCGGCAACTACAAATTCAATGCTGCAGTTTAATTTACCATAATCTATTGCATCCATAATAGCCTCAAGATTAGAACCGCTTCCAGACACTAAAACTGCTATTTTATGCAAACGCCATCACCGCCCCTTTCAACATGGCCGATTATATACGCTCCTTTACCCATCCCTTCTAAATCCTCAACTATATTTTTAGCTAAACCTTTATCCACACACAAAACAAATCCAATTCCCATGTTGAAGGTGTTAAACATCTCCCTTTCCTCAACCCCGTTATCCATTATATATTCAAATATTTTGGGAATCTTAAAGGAATTTTTATGGATAACCGCCGTAAAATCCTCCTTAAACATCCTTGGAATATTTTCATAAAATCCTCCGCCTGTTATGTGGGCCATTCCCTTTATTTCGTATTTTTCTATAAGGGGAAGAACATAAGGGACATATATAGTGGTTGGTGTTAGTAAAACCTCTCCTATTTTATTTCCTTCGAATTCTGCATCTAAATTCTTTATAATCCTTCTAATCAAAGAGTAGCCGTTGCTGTGGGGGCCGGAGGATTCAATTCCTATTAAAACGTCCCCTTCTGTTATTTTGCTTCCATCTATTATTCTGTCCCTTTCAACGACTCCAACTGCAAAGCCTGCTATGTCATAGTCCCCTTCCTTATAAAACCCCGGCATCTCGGCAGTTTCACCGCCTATAAGGCTACAACCTGCAATTTCACATCCCTTTGCAACACCTGAAACTATTTGTGCTGCAACTTCAGCATCTAATTTCCCGCAGGCTAAATAATCAAGGAAAAAAGGGGCCTTGCACGCGGCATAATATATCATTTACGCACATTGCAACGCAGTCTATGCCTACTGTATCGTATTTTTTCATCTTAAAGGCAATCTCAAGCTTTGTTCCAACCCCATCTGTTCCAGAAACAAGGACAGGATTTTTATACCCTCCTATATCGTAAAGGGCCGCAAAGCTTCCAATTCCGTTTAAAACCCTACTACTGTAGGTTTTCCTTGCCATGTCCTTAATAAGATTAACAGCTCTATAGCCCTCCTCGATGTTAACTCCTGAATCTTTATATTTCATACTATTCCTTCCTTTCAAACTGGAATTTATCCGCCTCAAGGGGTGCAGAAACCGGATATGTTCCGTTAAAACATCCTAAACAAAAACCATCCCTATTTAATGCCTTTAAAAGACCATCTATGCTTAAAAAGTCCAAAGAATCTGCGCCTATTTCCCTGGAAATATCCTCAATATCTTTATTAGCTCCTATAAGCTGACTTCTATAGGGGGTATCTATTCCAAAGTAACAAGGGTATGCAACAACAGGGGATGCAATCCTTACATGAACCTCCTTTGCCCCCGATTTTTTCAATAAATCTACAAGCCTTCTCATGGTAGTTCCTCTTACAATCGAGTCGTCAATCAAAACAACCCTTTTCCCTTCTATATTTGACTTCAAAGGATTTAGTTTAATGGCAACCGCCCTTTCCCTTTCTTCGCTTTTAGGCTGAATAAAGGTTCTTCCAATATATTTGTTTTTTACAAAGCCTATGCCGTAGGGTATCTTTGAAGCATTTGAAAAACCTACTGCAGCAAAGGTTCCTGAGTCTGGAACGCCGATAACAATGTCCGCTTCAACAGGTGCTTCATTATAAAGCTCCTCTCCTGCCCTTAGCCTCGACTCATAAACGCTAATTCCATCTATAATGCTGTCGGGTCTTGCAAAATAAATATATTCAAAGGCACAGGTTTCAAGCTTTGTTTTTTCTATTAAATTAAGACTCCTTATTCCTTCTTTATCTATTATCACTATCTCACCAGGTTCAACATCCCTTAAAAACTCAGCACCGACAGCATCTAGGGCACAGCTTTCAGATGCCAAAACATATCCTCCATCTATTTTCCCAAGACATAAAGGTCTTATACCGTGGGGTCCCTTACGGCAATCAATTTATCATCGGTTAGTATAAGCATGGCGTAGGAACCCTTTATCGCCTGCATGGCGTCAAATACTGCCCTTTCTATTCCCTTCTTTGCTGCCCTTGCTATAAGGTTTAATACAACCTCTGTATCTATTGTTGTTTGAAATATAACCCCCGCCTCTTCTAAAAGTTCCCTTATGATATCTGCATTGACAAGGTTGCCGTTATGGGCAATTGCAATGTTACCAAGTTTGTATTTACTATAAAGGGGCTGGGCGTTTTCCTTCCTTGTCCCGCCTGTTGTTGAATACCTTACATGGCCTATTGCGGCAAATCCTTTAGTATTTAAAAATTCTTCTGTAAAAACCTCCGATACAAGCCCTATATCCTTATGGACTATAAAGTCTGTCCCACTTGATATAGCCATCCCTGCACTTTCCTGTCCCCTATGCTGAAGGGCAAAAAGGCCGTAATATACAGTTCTTGCTATTTCCTTTTCTTCAGTTAAATAAACTCCAAAAACTCCACACTCTTCCTTAAATTTATCTACTCCACAAAACATACAAGGCCACCTTCCCATTCCTTCTTAGCCTCTTTTACTTCTATGTCTAAAACTTTATTTCCGTTAAGCTCTATCTCCACTTTGTCCCTTTGTGTTTCACCAATAACCTCTGCCATAACCCCATATCTTCTAAAGTTTAATATTACCTTATCAGCAGCATCTTTTCTGCAGGATAAAATAAACCTTCCCTGGCTTTCAGAGAATAAGAATCTATCCTCCCTAAGGTCTGTATTTATGCTAAGTTTTGCACCCATTTCATTTTTAAAACAGCACTCTAAAAGGGCCACTATAAAGCCTCCATTGGATATATCATGGCAGCTCTTTAAAAGATTCTCATCTGTGCACTTTAAAACCGCTTCAATTGTGTTTTTCTCAATCTCAACTTGAGCCTCCGGCACCCTTCCTGCCTCGATGCCAAATATAACCTTTAAATATTCACTTCCGCCTATTTCATCCCTTGTTTCACCGACAAGAATTATTACATCACCCTCATCCTTAAAGTCTATAGTCGTGTGCTTTTTGCATCCTCTAAAAGTCCAAGCATTCCAATAACAGGTGTAGGATGAATTGCCATTTTTTCCGACTGATTATAAAAGCTCACGTTTCCGCTTATGACAGGTGTATTTAAAATCCTTGATGCCTCTGTTATTCCTAATATGGAATTCCTAAATTGATAATATATTTCTTCCTTTTCTGGATTTGCAAAGTTTAAACAGCCGGTTATAGCAATCGGTCTTGCTCCAGTTGCTGCTATATTTCTTGCAGCCTCTAAAACCGCTATTTTTGCCCCTTCGTAAGGGTTTAGATAACAATATCTTTCATTGCAATCCACCGTAAGGGCAATTCCCTTATCTGTCCCATCTACAAGAACTAGGGCTGCATCCCCACCGGGTTTAATAACGTGCTGTTTCTAACCTGATGGTCATACTGGCTGTAAACCCACTTTTTAATGCAATATTAGGGGATTTTAAAAGCTTCAAAATAGTCTCCTTTAAATCTTTTGGCTTTTCAACCTTTGAGGTATCAAAATTCATGAGCTCATCCATATATTTTGGCCTTTTAAAGGGTCTTAAATTAATTGGTGCGCCATCGGCAAGAAGCTTTGCTGGCACTTGTCCAACTAACCTTTCTCCCTCATAAACTGAAACGAATCCATCGTCAGTAACCTCTCCTATTACCGATGCATGAAGTCCCCACTTGTTAAAGATTTTAAAAACCCTATCTTCCTTACCCTTTTCAACTATAACGAGCATCCTCTCCTGGGATTCGGAAATCATAATCTCAATGGGGTTCATTCCCTTTTCCCTTGTAATAACCTTTGTAACATCTATTTTTATTCCGCTTTCTCCCCTAAAGGCAGTCTCACAGCTTGCAGATGTGAGCCCTGCCGCACCAAGGTCCTGTATCCCAACGACGCATCCCTCTTTAATTAGCTCAAGGCAGGCCTCCAAAAGAAGCTTTTCCATAAATGGGTCCCCCACCTGAACAGCTGAACGCTTTTCCTCCGATTCCTTAGTTAAATCACAAGAGGCAAAGCTTGCCCCACCCATTCCATCACGTCCTGTTGTATGTCCAACCAGCATGACGGGGTTTCCAACCCCTTTGCTGCCGCCTTTTTAAGTCTTCCCTTTTAAGAAGTCCTACGCTCATGGCATTTACAAGGGGATTATCGTTATAGCATTCATTAAAAACCGTCTCACCACCTACCGTTGGAATACCAACGGAATTTCCATAGTCTCCTATTCCCTTTACAACTCCCTTTAAAAGATGCTTTGTTTTTTCAAGCTCAAGCCTCCCAAACCTTATAGAATTAAGATTTGCAATAGGTCTTGCTCCCATTGTAAATACGTCCCTTAAAATACCTCCAACTCCCGTCGCAGCTCCTTGATATGGTTCAACGGCTGACGGATGATTGTGGCTTTCTATTTTCATTGCAATTGCAAGTCCATCTCCGATATCCACAACCCCTGCATTTTCCCCAGGGCCCTGTAACACCCTTTCGCTTTTAGTGTTGAAAAGCTTTAAAAGGGCCCTTGAATTTTTGTAGCTACAGTGTTCCGACCACATAACTCCAAACATCGAAAGCTCTAAATCGTTTGGAATTCTTCCTAATTTTTCAACTATCAAATCGTATTCCTCTTTATTTAAACCAACATCCTTATATGTTAGCATAGCAATCCTCCTTGTTAAGTTAATTGACCGTCAATTAACCTTTTAGACATATTAAATACGTCCTCTTCAAGTTCCCTCTTGTAGTCCTTTAATTTATTCATTAAATCCTCATCAAAGGTTGCAAGTATTTTAACAGCCAATATTGCAGCATTTGCTGCACCGTTTATGGCAACTGTTGCAACGGGAATTCCCTTTGGCATTTGAACTATTGATAAAAGGGAATCGAGCCCTTCTAAGGATTTGCCCTTTATAGGAACTCCAATAACCGGAAGGTTGGATATTGAGGCTACCATTCCGGGAAGATGGGCAGCCCCTCCGGCTGCTGCAATTATAACCTTAGTTCCCCTGACTTCTGCCTCCTTTGCAAAGCAAAACATCTTTTCAGGGGTCCTATGGGCTGATACTACATCAATCTCATAATCTACATTAAACTTTTTTAAGATATTTTCAGCATCCTTCATAACCTCATAATCAGAAATGCTTCCCATTATAATTGCTACCTTACCCATTAAACTCACCTATCTTTAAATTGTTTTTAACAAATTCTATTTTTTCATTTATCTCCTCATCAGTCTCACCGATGACCGTTACATGACCTATCTTCTTTTTATTGTCTACAAAGTCTTTTCCATAAAGATGAACATATATTCCATTCATCTTTAGTAGCTCCTTAAATCCTTCTATTGTATATTTTCCCGTTAATTTTCTATCCCCAAGGATATTAATCATGGCCGCCCTTTTTAAAAGCTCCGTCGAACCTAATGGTAAATTTGCTATGCTTCTTAAGTGGTTTTCAAACTGACTGCTGACACAGGCCTCGATGGTAAGATGCCCTGAATTATGAACCCTTGGTGCTATTTCGTTTATATAGATCCTATCATCATAGTCTAAAAACATTTCGATGCAGAATACTCCAACATCATCAAAGCCTTCTAATACCGCCTTTGCGATATTTATAGCCTCCTTCTTTACATCCTCTTTTATATCCGCTGGGCATTTAGTAATCTTTAAAATGCTGTCCTCATGATAGTTTTCAAAGGGTAGATAAAACTTTAAATCGCCATCTAAATTCCTGCAGAGTATTATTGATATTTCCTTTTTAAAGTGAATATATTCCTCTATAAAAATTTCCCTTTTAAAATCAAAGTTCTTAAACTCCTCTAAATCCTTTTGATCTTTTATAAGGATGTTTCCCTTACCATCATATCCTCCCCTTGCATGTTTTAACATAAGGGGGAAAGAAAACTGTCCTGCCTTTATAATTAAGTCCTCAAAGGATTCAACCCTTTTAAATTTAGGAACAGGAAGACCAAGCCTTTTAAATATTCCCTTTGAAGATACTTATTTTGAATTATTTTTAATGTTTCTGGTGAAGGGTATATTTTATATCCCATTTCCTTTAATCTCAAAAGATGCTCTACATTAATGTGTTCAAATTCATAGGTTAAAATATCTGTCTTTTGGGCTAAACTTAAAAGGGCTTCAAAATCATCAAAGCTTGCAACAAACTGAAAGTCTGATACCTGCCCTGCTGGTGAGTTTTCCTTAGGATCAAGGACAAAAACTTCATACCCCATCCTTTTGGCCTCAAAGGCAAGCATCCTACCAAGCTGTCCTCCCCTATAACCCCTATCCTTGAAGGTGGTAGATACACTTTATTCATAGAAACACTCCTTAGCCTTTTAAAAATTCTATAGCCCCTTTAAATAATCTTATCCCATCATCACATCCTAAAAGCTTTGACGATGACCTTTCTGGGTGGGGCATAAGGCCTAATACATTTGCCCCTTCGTTTACGATTCCTGCAATATCCTCTATAGAACCGTTGGGATTATTTTTATATTTAAAAACTATTTGTCCCTTTTCATTTAATCTTTTAAGCCCTCATCATCTATAAAATAGTTTCCTTCTCCATGGGCTATTGGAAAATTTACAACCTCTCCCTTTTCATAAAACCTTGTAAAGGGAGTATTGTTATTTTCAACTATAAGCTGACAGTCGCCACATATAAACTTTAAATTTTTATTCCTTAAAAGGGCGCCGGGTAAGAGCTTTAATTCAGTCAGTATCTGAAACCCGTTACAAATACCAAGGATTAGATTGCCCCTTTCAGAAAACTCATATATTCCCTCTAAAATCTTCGCAAACCTTGCGATGGCACCACATCTTAAATAATCACCATAGGAAAATCCTCCGGGTAAAACCAAAGGTCAACATCGATTTTACCCTCATCATGCCAAATATATTTAACATCAACATCTAAAGACTTTAAAACATCGAATACATCCTTATCACAATTGGAACCTGGAAAAACTACAACCCCTGCCTTCATAATCACACCTCAAATCTAAATGTGTAGGTTTCTATAACTGGATTAATAAGAAGCTTTTCACACATGTCCTTGATTATCCCTTCAGCTTCCTTAATATCCATATCCTTTAATTCAACCTCAATATGCTTTCCAATTCTAACTCCCTCAACATGGTATCCTAGCTTTAAAAGTCCCTCCTTAACCGCTGCCCCCTGTGGATCTAAAATGCTCTCCTTTAAGGTAACATCAATTAAAGCCTTCATTTTACCTCTCCCTTCATCCTTTTTAAAATCTCTTTATAGCCTTCAATGACGTTTCCAAGGTCCCTTCTGAATCTGTCCTTGTCAAGCTTTTCTTTAGTATTTTTGTCCCAAAATCTGCAGGTGTCCGGGGATATCTCATCGGCAAGTAAAATCTCATCCCTAAACCTTCCAAATTCCAGCTTAAAGTCAACAAGGTCTATGCCTAGTTCATCGAAAAACTCTTTAAGGAACTCATTAACTTTGCCAGCACAATCATAAATATTTTGAAGCTCCTCAAAGGTTGTAATTCCTAGAGCTACTGCATGATAGTCGTTTATTAAAGGATCCCCAAGTTCATCGTTTTTGTAGCAAATTTCAAAGACGGTTGTATTAAGTTTTGTCCCTTCCTCAATTCCAAGCCTTTTTGCCATGCTTCCTGCTGCGATATTTCTTACTATTACCTCAAGGGAATTATATTAACCTTTTAAGAAGCTGCTGCCTTTTATCGATTTGTTTTAAGAAATGGGTTTTTACTCCTTTGCCTTCTAAAAGTTCAAATAGAATTGAAGATATGGTATTGTTAAGAACTCCCTTTTCAAATATTTGTGCTCTTTTTGTCCGTTAAAGGCTGTGGCATCGTCCTTAAAGTAGGCTATTATTTTATCCTCATCGCTTGTCCTATAAATTATCTTTGCCTTACCTTCATAGAGTTTTTCTAACCTTTCCATAAAACACTCCCCTAAAAAATAATCCCTTTTTGACCATGGAAGAGTCAAAAGGGGATACCTATTCCTAAAAGGGAATAACCTATTGACTCATCCATAGTCGGGCAGTTTACGGCTGCCCGGTAGAGACTCTAGGGCCATATTCCCCAGATTATATGGATGATCCTGTATTCTTTTCTAATTTCATATTAGAATATATCCTTAAATATGTCAAATATTTTTTGTTATATTTCGAAAATATACGAATATATATCTTGATATTATTTATATATTTTGTTTTCTTCCATGGCTATCTTACATTATTTACTGGACACAGCTTTCCACACATTGTGCAGTATTTATTTTCATCCTTCTTATACATCCTCATCTTTTCCTCATCTATTCCCCATCTATACATCTCCTGCCAATTCATCTCTGATCTTGCCAAGCTCATTTTATAATCCCTTTCAAGGGCTTTCTTAAAAGCCTTTGAAAGATTAGCAGAATGGGCAGCAAGTTTGAAGGCAATTATTCCTTCTTTAACATCCTCTATGCTCGGAAGCCTTAAATGTTCAGCAGGAGTTACATAACACAAAAAGTTTGCACCATTAAGGGCTGCAATCAGCCCTCCCATAGCTCCTGTAATATGGTCATATCCTGCACCTATATCTGTTGTTAAAGGTCCTAAAACATAAAAGGGTGCTCCATGGCATAGTTTTTTCTCAAGGAGCATATTTGCTGCAATTTCATTTGCCCTCATGTGGCCAGGACCCTCTATCATGACCTGAACTCCCTTTTCCCACGCCCTTTTTGTTAGCTCACCTAAATTTATAAGCTCCTCGATTTGAAGGGCATCTGTAGCGTCGAATATGCATCCAGGCCTTAGGGAGTCCCCTAGGCTTAAGGTTACGTCATGTTTTTTACAAATATCTAAAATATTATCGAAGTATTCATATAGGGATTTTCCCTGTTGTTTTTAATCATCCAGTTATAAATCATTCCGCCTCCACGGGATACTATTTTCATTATTCTACTATTTTTTCAAACCTCTCTAGAGTTTTTCTTGTAATTCCCGCATGAAGGGTAAAAAGTCCACACCCTCCTCCGCCTGCATCTCTATAAGCTCAAGCATCTCCCTTGCTTCAACCTTTGTAAAATCCTCATGTAATATGGCAATATCATATATCGGAACCGTCCCCACTATGAAATCATAGTTTTTTAAAAGATATTTTCTAAACTCCTTTGAATTTTTCCCACTTGAAAGATCCATAACCGACTCGACTTCGTATTTTTTACAGAGCTCCAACTTTTCAATCTCCTCTTTAAAATCTCCGCATTCGCTGGATACACCAATATTAACATTTATCTTAACTTTTGTCCCATCTCCAATTGCAAAATATTTTGACCTTCTTCTGTTTTTATTTGCAGGAATTACTATCTTACCATTTGCTATCAACTCTAAAAAATTTTTTCATCCATCTCCTCAACTTCTATGGCAATTCTCATCTCCTCCGTTAGTATCCCTTCCTTAGCATAATCCATTTGAGTTTTCATTCTTATCCCTCCAGTTATTTAGCTTATCTAAAATAGCTCTAACCTTTCCTTCGATATCCTCTGCCCCAACTATTTTACTTACCATTGCTATACACTTTGCTCCCCTTTTTAAAACATCCTCCATATTGTTTTCCTTTATCCCTCCAATTGTAACAAAGGGGATTTTGCTCTCTTTTACTGCTATATCTAAATATTCAAATCCAACAGGATCGCACACATCCTCCTTGGTAAAGGTTTTAAATATAGGGCCAACACCAATATAATCCGCTCCTATTTTGTGGGCATCATAAAGCTGAGTCCTCGAATGGGTGGAAAGGCCAATTATATATTCCTCTCCTAAAAAGTCTCTTACCCTCTCTAATGGATAATCATCCTGACCTATATGAACTCCATCGGCTAAAACCATCTTTGCAATTTCTATATTATCGTTTATTATAAATATGCAACCATAATCTAATGTCATTTGCCTTATTTTTTCACACTCTAAGAGTTTTTCTCTTAGGGTCTTTTTCTTTTCTCTATATTGAATTATCTTCACACCCGACTTTAGCATTTTTTCTACTACCTCTATGTTGCTTCTTCCCCTAGATAAATTCTCTGCTGTAATGCAGTAAAGATTGTATTCCTTTAAAAGCCTTAATTTTTCAGCTTTCATCTCCTATCACCATCCTTAAAACCTCATCGGCCTGCAAGCTGGCAACAGCAGTTACCTTAGGAGAAAGGGGACTAAACTCACTTATAGATTTTCTAAAATCCCCAATTATTGAATAATTTTTACCCCTTTTTATTTTTATTCCTTCTCCGTCCCCAAACCCTGCAATACCTGAAGCACATACAACCCTTATTTTTTCTGAAAGACAATATTCAAAAATCATCCTTTTATACTCTACCCTATCAACGGCCTCTACGACTATGTCTGCCTGCTTCAATAAATTTAGGTTATCTTCTGTTATTTTTAGGCATAGTGTTTCTATTAAAGCATCCTTATTAATCTTTAATAGGTTTTCCTTTAATGCATACACCTTTTTATTGCCTACCTGTTCTAAATAAAAGTCCTGCCTATTTAAGTTTTTAAGCTCCACTTCATCAAAGTCGATAAGGGTTAAGTTTAAAAAGCCTGTCCTAATCAATAACTTAGCAATATTAGAACCTAAACCTCCACAGCCTATAACAATTACCTTCGTCTTTTCTATTTTTTAAGCTCTTTTTCAGAAAGATAATTTAATAAAATTTCTCTAAAGGTCATAACATCACCCAATTTGTAAATTCTGCATTATATCCCTTGGATTTTATAGACATAATGATTTCTTCAACCTTTCTATCATCAGATACCTCAAACTGCTTTGGTGAGGGATTATCCTTTACATATCCACCAACGCCGGTTTTAGACTCCGCCGACATCTTTGTAACACCAAGGCCTATTAGGTTATCCCTCAGTTCTTTACTTTCCCTTGTTGAAATATTGATACCTGCATGCTTTAATAGTAGCCTTGTATAAACTATAAATTTTACAAATTGCAAGTCATCAACCTTTGTATAGATAAAATTCATTCCTTCAAAGGGCCTTATCCTAGGGAAGGATATAGAAAGCTCTATTTTAGGATATTTTTTAAAAGATACTTGCCATGCATAGCAGTTAAAAATACATCCTTTTTAAAATCATTTGAAAGTCCCAAAAGACAACCTATATTTACCTCCTTGACTCCAGCCCTTATTGCCTCCTCAATGGCATTTAACCTTTTAACAAAATTCCTTTTCCTTCCTATTAAATGGACAGCTTCATAGGTATTTAAGTCATAGGTTTCTTGGTATAAAGTAACCCCAACTAGTCCCTCATCTACAAGTTCCTTATATCCTTCAAAGGATAAAGGACCTGTTTCAATGAAAATTTCAGGAAAATGTTTTTTGCAATTTTTATAGCCGATTTTAAATATTCAAACCCCTCCTTTGTATCATCCTCCCCCGTTAAAAGTAATATGCTGTTAAATCCTTTTCTCTTTATAGCCAGCATCTCATCTTCAACTTCATCTAAGCTGAGCCTTCTTCTCTCTATTTTGTTAAAACATGAATACCCACAATAAATACAACCAGATGAACAATAATTTGAGATATAAAGAGGAATATATAAAAATATGTTTTTACCAAAATAAGCTTCTGTAAGCCTTTTTGCCTTCCTCGCTGCCACCTCTAATATATCTAAAGCATCGCAGTTTAAAAGTTTAATATAGTCCTTATCGGATAAATCCTCCTTATTTAAAATTTCAATAGCTTCCTCCCTTGAAGGTTTGCTTTTATTTTCTTCATAAAGACGGGCTATTTCTTCAAAATTAAACATATTAAACACCCCTTAAAAATCCCGTTAAAGGTGATGATGCATCGGCATATTCCCTTTCCTTTAAAACTCCTACTTCACAAGCTAGCCTTCCTGCATCTATCGCCATCTTAAAGGCCTTTGCCATTTTAATAGGATCCTTTGCTGTTGCAATAGCGGTGTTTATAAGGCAAGCTTCGGCTCCAAGTTCCATAGCCTCTGCCGCATGGGAGGGCCTTCCTATTCCTGCATCTACTATGACTGGAATTTTTACTTCGTTTATTATAGCCTTTAAAAGCTCCTTTGCCACCAATCCTTTGTTGGTTCCAATAGGTGAACCAAGAGGCATTACTGCACTAACTCCAATATCCTCAAGTTTTTTAGCAACTATAAGATCCGGGGAAATATAAGGGAAAACGTTAAACCCCTCCTTAACTAATATTTCACAGGCCTTAATGGTTTCTTCATTATCAGGCAAAAGATATTTAGTATCAGCCTCTATTTCTACCTTTATCCAATTAGAATTTGTAAGTTCCCTACCGATTAAAGCTATCTTTACAGCCTCCTTATAATCCCTTGCTCCGGATGTATTTACCATTATTATGGTTTCCTTTGGAATATAATCCAAAATGTTTTCTCTTTCTCCACCTCTATGGGCCCTTCTTACAGCAACTGTAACAACATCTATTTGGGCTTCCCTAATTATATCTTTTATCATTTCATAACTTGGAAGCTTTCCTGTCCCTACAAAAAGCCTTGAATTAATAGTTTTTCCACCAATTACAAAAGACACATTAACCACCTCCAACAAAACTTACAACTTCTAAATAATCCTCTTCCTTCAAGAAAACCTCATCCCAAAGGTCTCTTTTTAAGATCTCACCATTGAGTAAAACAACAACCTTTTCTACATCATATCCCTCCCTTTTTAAAAGTTCTAAAACCGTCCCATTAAAGCTAATCCTTTCATCGTTTAAAAATGCCATTATCTCCCTCCTTAAAAAAATTGCACTACCCCAGCGTAAAGGTAGTGCAAAAAGCACTACCCAGCAAAATAGAGTAGTGCATATTTTCCCACTTCCCTACGCTGGTATAATCCAGATCAGGTTCAAAGGGTCTAAGGTTTCATCGGACCTTACTCTCAGATGGCCTCGTCCATCTCCCCCAGTGTCCTTTATTTAGTTTTCTAAAATTATTATAATTCAAAAATTATAAAATGTAAAGTGCCTGCCTCTTGACATTTTGACTTTTTGACATTTCCATAATTTTCTTATAACACATAGCAACTTATGGCATTATATCAAAAATTGTTGAAATTTTTTAAAAATTATTTTATACTATAAAAAGAAATATTTATGAAGGGAGGTTGCACAGATGTTAATGTTTATAGGAAGTTTAAAAATTAAATTTAATACTAAAAATAAAAAGATAGTGCAACCTATGCCTTCGCGTATATTGCCTTAAAAAATATTAAGTAATCTAGGCCATGGGTGTGCTATCCCATGGCCTTTTTATGTTTAAAGGAAGGTGATGACATGAGGAAATATCGACTTTTAATTGATTTTTCAAAGGGCTTTAGGCTAAAATACATTGCCTCAATAATTGCAACGGGTCTTTCGGCTTTATTCTCCGTCCTTATTCCCCTTATTATAAAACTAACCGTTGACTCGATAATCGGGACAAAGCCTATAACATCTAAACTAATGATAAACTTAGTAGATTCTTTAGGCGGTAGAGATTACATTCTAAAAAATCTATGGATTATGGGGCTTTTGGTAATACTACTTACCCTACTTAACGCATTATTTCTTTATCTTAAAGGAAAATGGTCAAGCCAAGCCTCAGAAAACATAGCAAAGAGGTTTAAGGACAGTCTATACGAAACAATACTTAGGGCAAAATATGAATTTTACTCAAAATATCCATCGGGGAAATAATACAAAGATGCACCTCCGACGTTGAAACCATAAGAAATTTTTTAGCAAACCAGTTTGTTGAAATAGGAAGGACAGTTATACTTCTTAGCCTTATACTCATCATAATGTTTTCTTTGGATGTAAAATTTGCCCTTGTTGCAACATTGATAGTTCCTATTATCTTCGCCTTTGCCCTTTGGTTTTTACAAGGGTTCAAAGGCAATTTAAAAGAAGCGATGAGGCAGAGGCTGAACTTTCAACGGTAATTCAAGAAAACATTACAGGAATTAGAGTTGTAAAGGCCTTTGCAAGGGAAGAGTTTGAAATTAAAAAATTTGCAGAAAAAAACAAAACCTACAGGGACCTTACCTATAATCTTATAAAGCTTTTTGCAAACTATTGGTCCTTTTCAGACTGCCTTTGTATGATTCAAACTGCCCTTGTGGTTCTTATTGGCTCATACTTTGCTGCAAATGGCAAAATCACCATAGGAACCTTGCTCGTTTTTGTCAGCTATGAAGGAATGCTCCTTTGGCCTGTAAGGCAGATGGGAAGAATTCTTTCCGACATGGGCAAAATGACCATATCCCTTTCAAGAATACACGAAATACTAACTCAGGATAGGGAAAACCTTGATGAAGGAATTAAAGATATTGAAATCAAGGGGAATATCGAATTTAGCAGCGTAACCTTTGGATTTGATGATAAAAATTATGTTTTAAAGGATATTTCTTTTAAAATTGAAGCAGGACAAGCGGTAGCCTTCTTTGGCTCCACAGGTTCAGGAAAATCAACAATAATATCCCTTTTATTGAGGCTTTACGACTACAAAAAGGTTCAATAAAAATAGATGGGATAGAACTTAAAGATATATCAAAGTCATTTATAAGACAAAAATCGGAGTAGTTCCTCAGGATGCCTTTTTATACTCCAAAACAATCAAAGAAAACATAGCAATAACAAATCCCGATGCAGAGCTTGAAGAAATATATAGAGCATCACAAATCGCATCCATCCACGATACAATAATGGAATTTGAGGATGGATATGACACCTTAGTTGGTGAAAAGGGAATAACCTTATCAGGCGGTCAAAGGCAAAGAATTACTATTGCAAGGGCGGTTTTGAAAGATTATCCAATCCTTGTCTTTGATGATTCCTTAAGTGCCGTTGATACGGAAACTGAAGCTAAGATAAGAAACGCCCTTAAAGAAAGGAGCAAAAATACAACGACGATTATAATCTCCCACAGAATAACCAGCGTTAAGGATGCTGATATTATAATAGTTTTAGATAAGGGTAAAGTTACAAACATAGGAAACCACGAAAAGCTTATAAAGGAGGAGGGACTCTATAAAAGGGTTTGGGAAATCCAATCCTTAATAGAAAGGGACTTTGAAAAGACAATATAAGGCGGTGATATTATGGCTCAAATAAAAGAAAAGGAATATAAAAACAATTTTGACCTTAAGCTTTGGAAAAAATATTTATCCTTTTTAAAACCATATAAAAAAGAAATATTTTCTCTTATCATGATAATGGTATTTGTAGGGGCAATCGATGCCACATTCCCTTATCTTTCTAAATACGCAATAGATAACTTCGTAATAAAGGGAACCTATAAAGGTTTTTATAAATTCATACTTTTTTATTCAATCTTAATTATTTTCCAAACCATTAACGTATATCTTTTAATAGCAATTGCAGGAAAGGTAGATATGGGCCTTTGCCACGACATTAGAAAATCTGCCTTTGAAAAGCTGCAAACACTTGTCTTTTTCCTTTTTCGATAACACCCAGACGGGATATCTAATGTCAAGGTTGACCTCCGACGTTTCAAAGCTTGGTGATACCCTTGCCTGGGGAATAGTCGACATGGTTTGGGGAGTATCCATAATGACGTTTATATTAATTTATCTTTTAACCTTAAATATTAAACTTGCCCTTTTTATAATACTTGCAATACCTGTGTTGTTTGTAATTAGCATATACTTTCAAAAAGAATATTAAAGCAATATAGGATAGTAAGAAAACTAAACTCCCAAATAACAGGCTCTTTTAATGAGGCAATAATGGGAGCTAAAACGTCGAAGATACTCTCAACAGAGAATATGCATATTAGCGAATTTAGGCTTGAAACATCCGAAATGAAAAACGCTGCAATAAAGGCTGCTATTCTTTCCTCTATTTATATGCCTATTGTAATAAGCCTTGGAAGCATATCAACAGCAGTAATACTTGTTGTAGGTGGAAAATATACCTATATGAATTTGATAAGCTTTGGAACCCTTGCAGCCTTTATATCCTACTCAATTCAATTTTTCGAGCCTGTAAGGGAACTTGCAAGGGTTACGGCAGAGCTAATCTCAGCCCAAGCAGCAGCAGAAAGGGTAATAGACCTTATAAACACAGAACCTGAAATAAAGGATGAAGGGAAATTAGAGGATTTTAAAATACAAGGGGATATAGTATTTGAAAATGTAAGCTTTAAATACAAAGAGGGTGAAAGGGTTTTAGAAAACTTTAATTTACAGGTTAAAAGGGACAAACAATAGCCCTTGTTGGTGAAACCGGCTCTGGAAAAACAACCATAGTTAATCTTATCTGCCGCTTCTATGAGCCAACAGAAGGCAGGATATTTATAGATGGGGTGGATTATAGGGACATTCCCCTTAAAGTCCTCCACTCTAGCCTAGGCTATGTCCTTCAAACGCCCCATCTTTTCAGCGGAACTGTTGCCGACAATATAAGATATGGTAAGCTTGACGCTACAATGGATGAGATAATTGAAGCTGCAAAGCTTGTAAATGCCCATGACTTTATTATGGGGCTTGAAAAGGGTTACAACACTGAAGTTGGCGAGGGTGGAAGTAAGCTTTCCATAGGGCAAAGGCAGCTTATTTCCCTTGCAAGGGCAGTAATTTCAAACCCTTCTATATTTATACTTGATGAAGCAACTTCTTCCGTTGACGCCCATACAGAACATATAATTCAAGATGCTATTCAAAGGGTTTTAAAGGGAAGAACAAGCTTTGTAATCGCCCATAGACTTTCAACAGTAAGAAATGCAGATAGAATACTTGTAATAGAGGGCGGTAAAATAATCGAAGATGGAAACCATGAGACGCTTCTTAAAAGAAGGGTTACTATTATACTCTTTATAAAAATATGCTTACAGAAGAAAGCCAAAGGATAGAATATTAAAAAAGTTGCCCCTTTACGGCAACTTTTTTAATATCAAATTTTTATTCTCCTTTGCTACGTTAACTAGACTATCTGTAAAGCCACTTTATCTTTTTTCATTCCATCAAAAATCTTTTGAGGTTCTCTGGCATTACGTATTCCTCTTCTTTAACAGTTTCACTTCCACCATATACAGCCTTTAAAATTGATTCTATTATCATTTCCTTAGGTGGAAAATCATATTCCTTCCCTTGATAAACCCATACGCGGCAGTCAACATCATCACCGCAAAGGTCCCCACATGCCTTGCATGGACTCTCCTTTATATCCATTTGAATGTCCCTGCCATTGATTCTTATTGTTGGTGAGCTTACAAATTTGTATTTTTTAGCCAAATCTTCATTCGTAATGTTTATCTTATTTACAACAACTTCTATTCCTGTAGCTTCTAATACCCTTTTAACTTCATTTAATGCTTCGTCAAGGGTATCATCGGTTTTCATGCAGCGGTCACAAGAAGTTAGATCTAGATAAAGAAAGTCGATAACTAATTTTCTTTTATTAACTTTTGTATTAACCTCACCGCAGCATGCTGAGCCACAAGAGCAGCAACTTTTATTTTTGTTTTCCATATAAAAACCTCCCTTTAACTCATATTGGCATATATAAAGACGCAAAAATAAAAAAGGACTCAAATTTAGCCCTATTCTTAGCAAAATTTGCAGTCCTTTGTTTTATGCTGAAAATCGATTACATTCCCTAAGCTGTCCAGCTCTAAATTGCAGCAATCATAAAGCATATTTTTTAGAAGTTTCCTAGCCCTTTGAATTCTTGACTTTACCCCTGATATTGATATTCCAAGTCTTTGGCTTATTTCCTTGTATGTTAGATTTTCGTATTCTGAAAGAATGATAACCTGTTTATATTTTTCCGGAAGGCTATTTATCATGTTCTTTATGCAAATTGCAATATCCTCATTAGAGGATTCTTCACCGTCATATACTGCTATATCTTCCAATTCTAAGTTTGAAGTCATTTTGTTTTTCCTTCTATAATAATCTATTATGGAATTTCTTGCTATTTGATATATCCAAGGGTATACCTTTTCCTCCTGCTCTAAGTTGTCTAAATTCTTATATATCTTTATAAGAACCTCTTGAAGTAAATCCTCCGCATCATCCTTGTCGGATACATGCTTATCTATATATTTTCGTAGTCTATCAATGAACTCTTCCCACATGTTATTCAAAATATCACCCCACAGATATTATACTCAAATTTTGTGCTTATGAACATTAAATATAATTACAACATAGTAGAAAAAATCAATGAAATATGCTACAATTTTACTAACTCTAAAGTAACTAACTTTAGAGTTAGTAAATCACGAGTTAATAAAAAGGAGTGATTTTATGTTTATTGGAAGAAAAAGCGAATTAGATTCATTGAATAAATTATACATCGAAGATAAGTTTCAATTTATTGTTATGTATGGAAGAAGGCGTGTTGGTAAAACCACATTACTTGCTGAATTTTGTAAAGATAAACCATCAATATTTTTGTTGCTGAAGAATATAATGATAAAATGGCTCTGGAAAATTTTTCAGATAAGATACTATCATATTTTGGCCTTGACGGATTAGTAAGCCGATTTGAAACGTGGGAAAAGGCATTTCTTTTTTAGCAAAAATTCAAAGGATAGAAGATTAGTTCTTGTGATCGATGAATTCCCTTACCTTGTAAATGCCAACAAAAGTTTGCCTTCACATGTTACAAAATTTAATCGATCATCATCTTAAAGATACGAAACTATTCATTGTAGTTTGCGGCTCATCTATGAGTTTTATAGAAAAAGAAGTTTTAAGCTACAAAAGTCCCTTATATGGAAGAAGAACAGCACAATTTTTTATCGAACCTTTTAATTTTTTCACAAGCACAGAATTTTTCCCAAGATATACATTCGAAGAAAATGTTGCTGCATATGGAATATTGGGTGGTGTCCCTCAATATCTTAGAAACTTCGATGATAGTTTAAATATATTTGAGAATATAAAAAATAAAATTTTAGATAAAACCTCATACCTGTTTGAAGAACCAAAATTACTTTTAAAGCAAGAAGTTAGAGAGCCAGCTCTTTATAATTCCATTATTGAGGCTATAGCAGATGGGGCCAGCAAACTTAACGAAATCTCAACAAAAGTTGGAATAGAAAACGATAAATGTGCAAAATATATTTCTACCCTTATAGACCTGCAAATAATTGAAAAAATAACCCCTATAGATATAAAAGAAAACAGTAGAAAAAGCATATATAGAATAAAAGACAACTTTTTTAGATTTTGGTATAGATTTGTATTTTATAATAAATCATTGATAGAACAAGGTTTAATTGATTTTGTTATAGAAGAAAAAATCAAACCCTTTATGAATGATTTCTTAGGTTTAGTCTATGAAGATATATGTCTTGATTACATCAAACTTTTAAATAGGGATAAAAAGCTTCCCTTTATCGCAGAAAAAATAGGTAAATGGTGGGGAAACAATCCATATAAAAAACGAGAAGAAGAAATCGACATAGTGGCCTTAAATAAAGATAATATAATATTTGGTGAATGCAAATGGAAAAATCAACTGGTAGGCATGGAAACGTTAAGGGATTTGATGGAAAAATCAACATTATTTAATCATCCTAATAAATATTATATTCTATTTTCAAAATCCGGATTTACGGATGAGCTAGTCGAATATGCAAAAACCAATTCCAACATACTTCTTATTCAAAAGATAGAGGTTGCATCATAGCGACCTCTATCTTACGTTTATTATCTTATGAAGCTGAAGACCAACCCTTAAAGAAGGATCCTTCATTGCAAAGTAGAAGGCCTCCTTTGAACGAAGGTTAAAATTACTACTCTCCGGCTGCAGCCAAATTCTATCCTTATACTTTTCCTTTATCCCCTTTGGAATGTGAATTTCAGGATCAAAATTGCCATCAACTACGTATTTTAACTCATCAAATAGGCATCTTTCGTTTATAATCCAATTAGTCTCTGGTTTT
Organism: Caloramator sp. Dgby_cultured_2; assembly: GCF_028872215.1. Lineage (NCBI taxonomy): Bacteria > Bacillati > Bacillota > Clostridia > Eubacteriales > Clostridiaceae > Caloramator > Caloramator sp. Dgby_cultured_2. Next base: position 2,392,036 of record NZ_CP118396.1, on the reverse strand, counting down.
GGGGAACATACTATCCAATCAAGCAAATGCCTTATATTATCCGTCGAATTTGTCCCGTTTGTCTCCAGCATCGTCTTTTTCCTCTTTTTTAAGCTCCAACAAAAGGGGCTCTAAATCATAAATAGTAGGCTCCCCACCTGTTATAATGACCTTTTCATATTCTACCCTATCGGCTATCTCCTTTGCAGTTAAAAATTCCTTTTCAGAATGGTCGGTATCGCACCAGGGGCAGTTTAAGTTGCAGCCTGACAACCTTACAAAAGTTGCAGGGCAGCCTAAATAGGAACCCTCCCCTTGAACAGAATGAAAAATCTCATTAACCCTATACATCATCCTTCACCTCCGCAAAGGAAGTTGGAGTTTCATAGAGCCTAACTTTAACTATCTTGACAGGGCTATCTTTTAGATGTTCATTTAAAGTTTTTATTATAAAGATTGCCATATTCTCTGCCGTTGGCCTTTCATTAAATTTTACTATCCTCATTCCATAGCCTTCTACTACCCTTGCAATTTCCTTTTCTGCCTCAGAGCCACCTTCCCAAAATATAAACGAGTGATCAAATTTATCCACAATAAGCTCCTTTACGATGCTTTTTAAATCCCCAAAATCCACAACCATCCCTTGGGATGAGCCTTCCTTTATAAGCCCTGCTGCGGCCGTAACTTCAAGTTTATATGTGTGACCATGAAGATTAGAACATATCCCCTCATGATTAGAGAGCATGTGGGCACAATCAAAGGTAAATTCCTTTGTTACAGTTATTTTCAACTTTATTACCTCCTAATAAGTGGATCTTGAATTCCATTAAGTTCAAAGGCCCTTTCCCTGTCTATGCATGTAGCACACCTTCTGCAGGGCTCCTCCTTTCCCTTATAACAGCTCCATGTATGAGCAAAATCAACACCTAAATCAAGTCCAATCTTTACGATATCCTTCTTAGTTAAATTCCAAAAGGGTGCCTCAAGGGAAACCTCACCGCCGGTTCCTTCATATATAGCCCTTGCCATGTTTTCTATAAAACTTCCTGAACAATCGGGGTATGCACTCCCTGCCGCATCGTCAGAATGGGCACCGTAAAAAATTTTAGATGCTCCAAATTGAATTGCAATGGCTGCAGCATAGGATAAAAATAGTCCATTTCTAAAGGGAACATAGGTTGAAACCGTTCCTTGTCCTCCCATCTCCTTTAGCTGCTCTGCATAAGATTTTTCGGGGATTTCATTTTCGCTGCCTTCAAGAAGGGGACAATCCTTTGAAAACTTGAATACGCTTGATAAATCTGCTGTAATATAATTTACTCCATATTTTTCAGCCTGATACTTTGCAAATTCAGCTTCTTTTTGTGTTTTTGCCCATAAAATATGTTAAGGGCAGTTACGTTTTCACATCCATATTCCTTTACAACCTTTGAAAGTAAAACTGTGCTATCAAGCCCTCCGCTTGCCAACACCAATGCCTTTGTCATAATAACTCCTCCTTATCCTTTTAAACTTCCAAAATAGCAGCAGCCTATGGCTCCGTTAAAGTCTGGATCCTCCAACACCTTTATCTCATCATAATCCTGCTTTAGGTATTCTATAAGGGCTCTATTTTTAGCAACTCCACCGGAAAGAAGTAAAAGCCTTCCTTTAAACTTTGAAAGAAGGGGCCTTAGCCTGTTGTATAAAGAAAAGTTTACCCCTGCGCAAAGACTTTCAAAGGAATGTCCCTCTGCAATTTTTCCGATAAGCTCAGATTCAGAAAAAACTGCACATGTAGAATTTAATTCAACGGGGTCTTTGAAAAATCTGGATAAATCATCAAGGTCGGTTTCAAGTATCTTTGCCATATTTTCAAGATATCTTCCGCAGGAAGCCGCACACTTATCGTTAAGCTCAAGGTCAGTTAAAACTCCCTTTTCAACCTTTATAACCTTAACGTCCTGTCCTCCAACATCTAGAAGAATAAAATCCTTAAGGTTTGTTTGATATATAGCACCATAGGCATGGGCCTTAAGTTCGTTTATTATCCTAAAGCTTTCTATATCGACATTGTTTCTTCCGTATCCCGTTGAAACACCTATATCAAAATTAGAAACTCCAAGCCTTTCAAAGTCTACTTTAAGCCTTCCGTCGAACCTACAGTATTCCTTATAAAACTTTACGGTGCTTATTTTAAACTTTTCCTTTATAATACCCTCCTCCATAAGTGCAACCTTTACAAATCTTGATCCCAAATCAATTCCTAATATCCTCAATTTAATCCTCCTTTAAATCCTTCAGCATATCCAAAAATGCTTCAATTCGTATCTTTGTCCTTGCATCAAGGGCGTTTAGCTTATCCCCTTCTATGTTTAAAACAGGAACATCAAGCTCCTTTTTAATGACGATATCATCAATTGCCCTATAACAAAAGGCTTGGGTATAGTGGATTACCCCATCTATTTTTCTTTCCTTTATCTGCCTTTTTATCTCCTTTAATCGGAAGCTTAAGCTATAAGGATAGGTATAGTCGTAATACTGCTCATAAATATCCTTAACCTCATCAAACCTTGGAAAGGCAAATTCCCTTTGAACCTCGTTGTAGATGATTTGGGCATCTAAATTTTCAACAAAGTCGTATAAATCCCCCGTCATAGGCGGAACCCCTATATAGGCAAGCCTTAGTTTTTTAGGATTTGGATTTCTCTTTTTATATCCTCCACCTTGCCTTCAAGTATTTTAATAAACTTTTCCACATCCCCATCAAAGTCTGATAAGGATACCTGATAAAGGTGGTTTTCAAAGCCAGTTGCTTTAAACTCTAAAGTTAGCTTGTCTATCTCCCTTGCAAGAAATCTTCCCTTATTTAGTTTTTGTCTTACATTCTCAGCTTCCTCAAGGGTTACGTTAAACTGCCTTAAAAATTCATCTATGCTTCTTTTAACCTCCTCCTTTGTATGAAGGGTAGGGTATGAAAAGGGATAAATTTTAATTCCTCTTGATTTAAAAACTTCAACCAATGACTTAGTATTTGAACAGTCCCCTTCAACAACGCCTACAACTTCTTTAATATCATTTTCAATACATGCACCATATATTCCTTTAATCCAGGCACAAAGGCTTTTAGGGAAGCCGTCCCTTTCAGCAAGTTCAATATATTTTGAATAGTCCTTAGAAGATATAAATGCATTGTTAAGATCAATAACCTTATAACCTGCTGCATATAAAACTTCAATTGGAGCTGTAGTTGTTATTCCTATTCTCATTTTGCACCTCCAATAAAAAAGGGGCAGACCTGCCCCTATGAATTAAAAGGGCCAAAATGGCCCTTTAGTGCTTATGCCAGCACCAGGCCCATAGTTTTGTTTAGAGACAGGATGGTTTCGAACTGTCTTATTAAGTTTTAATACTTTGCAATCAAAAACATTATCCTTTGCCCAAAGGAGGAAAACTTCATCTCGTATTCCGTCATTATATTTTCTTTAAAATCGCTGTTATGAAGGTCATATGTTATATATTTTAACTCAAAACCCATCTCTTGAAAATAGGCAATAGAGTCGTTAAAAAATTCCTCATGATCCGTTTTAAACCAAATCTCAGAATCCCTTCTTAAAAAGTTTTTATATTTTTCCAAAAACCTTGGATGGGTTAGCCTTCTTTTGTTGTGCCTTTTCTTTGGCCAAGGGGTGCTAAAGTTTAAGTAAATCCTTGAAATCTCATCCCTGCCAAACATCTCATCAACATAGATTATATCACCTATTATAAGGCGAACATTTGAAACTTCTTTATTTATTTCCTTAAATTTTTCCTCAACCTTCCTTTTGGCATAAACTAAAACTTCATCCTTAATGTCTATGCCTATAAAATTTTTGTCTTGATAATGGGCTGCATTTTCTGATATAAATCTACCCCTTCCGCAGCCAAGCTCAAGGTAAATGTCATTTTCGTTCCCAAAAACGTCCTTCCATTTTCCCCTATATTCCTTAGGCTGAGTCACTACAAAGGGGCATGCTTCAAGCTCCGGCCTTGCCCACGGCTTATGTCTTAGCCTCATAGCCTTCCTCCTAATCCAGCGTCTTTTTAAACTTGTGCATTGTAATTAATACTATTATAAACGTCAATGCAAATAATGATAACATATTTTTATAAAGCAGGTCAATGCCAATTCCTTTTAATATTATTCCCCTTAGTATCTCTAAAAGTATGTTATTGGGAACAAATTCCCAATATAATAAATTATTTTAGGCATGGACTCCCTTGGAAAAATAAATCCCGAAAGCAATATCGAAGGCAAAAGTATTGCAAAAGCTGCCTGCATAGCTTGAAGCTGAGTTTTTGCTATAGTTGAAATTAACATTCCCATCGCAAGGGCACTAATTAAAAATACCAATCCAAAGAATATGAGAAGAATTAGGCTTCCCCTTACTGCAACATCAAAAATCAAATAGCCTAAAGCTAATACAAATAAAAAGTCCAAAAATCCTATTAAAACATACGGAATAAGCTTTCCTAAAATAAGCTCAAGGGAAGTTACCGGAGTCATTATAAGCTGTTCTATTGTTCCCCTTTCCTTTTCACGAACCATCGCAAAGGCAGTTAAAATAACGGTTATGTTTTGAAGTATAAGGCCAATTATTCCTGGAACGTTAAACTTTGCACTTTCCAGCATAGGATTATATAAAACCCTTGCCCTTGCATCAATCAAGCCTAATTTAAAGGGCTGACTTGACTTTATTCCACTAATAGTCAAAGAATAGTTGTTGGCAATAATCATAGAGTAGGCTGCTGCCGTCCTTGCAATGGCAGGATCTGAACCGTCAACGAGTATTTGAACCTTTGGTGCCTCTTTCCTTCTTACATCCCTTGCAAATCCATCAGGAATGGCAAGGCCAACCTTTGCATCACCTTTATCAATATATTCTTCCACCTTATCGTAGTTATTTACAATATCGCTTACTTGAAAATAGTTTGAGTTTGCAAACTTTTCAATTAAAGCCCTGCTTTCCTTTGTTTTATCCCCATCGAATACTACAAGTTTAACGTTTTTAACATCGGATGTTACTGCAAATCCAAACAAAATAAGCATCATTATAGGCATCATAATCGCTATTGCAAGGCTTGCCTTATCCCTTTTTAAATGTATAAATTCTTTTTTGTAATTGTAAGCATCCTTTTAAAATTCATTTTTTCATCCCCATTTCTTGATGCCTTTATTTCCTTAAAGGAGGATACAACATCCTTGTTTGAAAGTTCTTTAACGTATTTAATAAAAATATCCTCAAGATTTTCTGTGCCGTGGGTTTTGTATAAATTCTCTGGCGTATCAATAGTTATAAGTTTGCTGTTATAAATAAATCCAATAATGTCGCATATAGATGCTTCATCCATATAGTGGGTTGTAACAAGAGCGGTTATTCCCTCTTTAACTAATCTGCTTACAAGATGCCAAAACTCCCTTCTAGATACAGGATCAACCCCTGCTGTAGGCTCATCAAGAACTAGAAGATTAGGTCTGTGGATTAGAGCACATCCAAGTGCAAGCCTCTGCTTCCATCCACCGGACAGTGTCCCTGCAAGGGAATTTTCCTTTCCCTTTAAACCAGCCATTTCTATTAGCTCTTTTTTCGTAATTCTAAATCCCTTTTAGGAATTTGATAAATACTGCCGTAAAAATCAAGATTCTCCTCAACAGTTAAATCTTCATACAAACTAAACTTTTGGGACATGTATCCTATATTTTGCTTTATCTTCTCCGCTTCCTTAATAAGATCATATCCAAGAACCTTGCCGCTTCCTGATGTTGGAGTTATAACGCCACAGATCATCCTTATCGTGGTCGATTTTCCCGAACCATTTGGTCCTAAAAAACCAAATATCTTTCCCTTTGGTATATCAAAAGAAAGATTGTCTACTGCAGTAAAATTGCCAAACTTTTTTGTAAGGTTTTTAACCGATATTGCGTATTCCATAGCATCACCTTCAATCTAGTAAAACATCCAAAAGCATACCTGGTTTTACGGAATCTAAATGGTCTAATATTTTAACCTTAACGGCAAAAACAAGCTTTGTTCTATCTTCTTTAGTTACGATATTCATGGGCGTAAATTCAGCCTCAGGCGAGATATATACTATTTCTCCTTTAATATTTTTATCCTTCATAAAGTCGCTTTTAAAATAACGTTTTGTCCAAGCTTAATATCGGGAAGAACCTTTTCAGGAACAAATATTTTTACATACATGTTGTTTTTATCAAGTATTGTAACAATAGGGCTTCCAGTTTGGAGGAATTCTCCTTTGTTATAGTTTACAGTTTCAACTATTCCATCTATTGGAGATGTTAAAGTATATTTATCAATGTTTATTTTAGAAAGCTCCAGATTTTTCTCTGCCTGCTCTGCACCAATGCTTGCGCTCTTTATCATATTATCCGTTGCACCGCTTGTTAAAAGCTTTAATTTTGCCTCCTGAGCTTTAAGATTAGCATTAAAAGATTCAACCTGCGATTGTGCAAAGTTAAGCTGTTCTTTAGCGTTTACATAATTTTTCTCGGCTAAATCCAATTGATTTTTGCATTATCAAGTTCAAACTTTGATATTGAATTTTTATCGTATAATTCTTTATAATCTTCATATATTTTTCGTTTATAATCTAAGTTTATTTTAGCGATGTTTAAATTGTTTCTTGCTTGGTTTAAAAGAGCCTGTCCCTGTTCTACTTGGGATTTTGCCTGCTCAACTAAAGCCTTTTGAATATCTATTTCTTCCCTTCTGCTTCCTTCCTTTACTCTATCAAGTTCGTTCAAGGCACCTTCTTTCGATAGGTTTGCTATTTCGAATTTAATTTCACCTTCCTTAGAATCAAGGGATGCTAATTTATCTCCTTCTTTAATTTCCTGTCCTTCTTGAACAAATATTTCCTTTATCCTTCCTGCAATTTCAAAAGATGCATTTACAGTTTCAGCCTCAACAATTCCATAATATGTGTTTTCATTTGATGTTTTGCTTAAAACTTTTTTATAACCAAAATAGGATAAAGTAATCAAAAGTAAAATTATTGGAATGATCCTTTTTTCATATCATACCCCTCCATTTTTAATTCCATTTATCAAAACGTTAACTATATTTTCTATTTCCTTTTCTTCCTCATCTAAAGAGAAAAACTCAGGAAAAGCTGAAGATAAAACCACATATCCTAAAAGCATGCTCATTATTGTTCTTGTTATAAATCTCGTATCATAATCTTTAAAGTCTCCCTTTTCTTTATGGTAATTTATATACCCATCTAAAAGCTCTATAACCTGTGGGGCCAATTTTTCTTTAATGGGAACTAAAAGTTCTTCATGATAAAGGGACTCTATAACCACCGTTTTAACAAGGGGCATATTCTTTTTAACAAGATGCAATCTATCAAGCAAGAGATTTTTTAAAACTTCATCAACTGGTTCATCTTTTCCTTTATTTAATATTTCCTCTGCTGATTTCATAGCAAAGGGTTTTATGAATTTTAACGTAAGGGGTAAAAGAAGACTAAGCAGAATATCCTTTTTGTTTTGAAATATTTAAATATTGTCCCTTCCGCCACATTGGCTTCTTTTGCTATTTCGCTTGTCCTGCTTCCTTCAAATCCCTTCTCAGAAAAAACCTTAATTGCAGCCTCAAGTATTTTTAATTTTTTTCAGGAATTTCATCATCAAATTCCCTAATATTATTATCAGTCAAATTATCACCTCCAGAAGTGAGTATTCACTCACTTAATATGTTAATACTCTTATATCATAAATTGAACCTCCCACGACTAAAGTCGCAGGATTCCTGCTTCATCAACCTCGTAACCTACTATCTCCACAGGCGTTAATTCGGGTAGTCCCTACCCTACTGTTTTTACTTATGCTATGCCTAATATCCTCTTTCCTTCTTTTAATATATTTTTACTTGCATTTACATCTCTATCGTGGACTGTCCTACATATTGGACATTCCCACTCCCTTACGTTTAAGTCTTTTACTTCTTCATTTCTATAACCACATACATTACATATTTGACTTGATGGATAAAACATATCTACTTTTACTATTGTTCTTCCATACCATAATGCTTTATATTCAAGCATGTTTACAAATTTTGACCATGCTACATCTGATATGGACTTTGATAGTTTGTTATTTCTTAACATATTCTTAACCTTTAAGTCCTCCAAAATTATAACTTGGTTTTCGTTTATAATTTTAGAGGACAACTTTTGCAAAAATCTTTCCTTTGGTTTCTTATCTTCTCATGTATTTTGGCTACTTTCTTAGCTTGTTTCTTAAAGTTATTGCTACCTAATTGTTTTTTAGAAAGCTTCCTTTGTTCCTTAATAAGTCTTTTTCTAACTTTATAAGATATTTAGGATTGGATATTTTGTTGCCTTCACTATCTATCAGAAAATGCTTTACTCCTAAATCTATACCGATTACTTTGTTAGTTTTAGACTTTTCTGTAGTTTTTTCTATACTACAACAAATTGAAACAAAATATTTCCCCGTTGGAGTTCTACTTATAGTTGCATTTAGTATTTTACCCTCTACTTCCATTGATTTTACAAACTTTACCCAGCCTAATTTAGGTAGTTTGATTTTGTTTCCTTTAATTTCAATGTTGTTATTTGTAAATGTTGTTCTATAGCTTTGGTATTTACATTTCTTTGACTTAAACTTTGGATAATTTGCTCTACCTTCAAAAAATTCTTAAATGCTTTGTCTAAGTCTTTGAGCGAATTTTGAAGTGCAAACTTATCTGCTTCTTTTAGCCATATATTAATTTGTTTTAGTTTTGTTAAATCAGCAGAGCAATCTTTATAATTAAATGTTATACCTTGAGTTTTATATATTTCTTCTCTTTTAGCAAGGTAGTAGTTATATACAAACCTAACACAACCAAAGGTTTTATTTATGAGCTCTATTTGTTGTTTATTAGGATAAAGCCTAAATTTAAAAGTTTTTTCCATACTTTCACCTCATAGTTATTGTAACATATGTTGTTACACAAAACAAACTTTTAACTAATATAAGTTATGATACACAAATAATAGATGTTATTATTAGAGCGTCCTTACTCATGGCTAAAGTCACGAGTGTGTGGACGCTTTCTTAATCAATATTGGAAAAAGGTATAATATAATATATAATCATTATGGATTATATTACAAGGGGGATTAAAATTGATAAATCAGTTTATAAACAAAGCAAAGGAAGATATAGTTCTTTTGATATCCTTTATACTTGCCATAATAACCTCATTTATTAGCCTTCCTAAAATAGAATACATAGATTTTAAGGTTTTGATTTCTCTTTTAACTTAATGATAGTTGTGGAGGCCTTTGAAAAGCTAAAACTTTTAGAAATGATATCTATAAAAATTTTAGATAGGTTTAACAACGAAAGAATTGTATCTTTAATGCTGATACTTATAACATTTTTCTTTTCCACGTTGGTAACGAACGATGTTGCCCTTATAACCTTTGTGCCATTGACGCTGATCATCGCAAGAAAATCCAGCATAAATCCGCTTGAAGTGATAATTTTTCAAACACTTGCCGCAAATATAGGAAGCAGCTTAACACCAATGGGAAATCCGCAAAATCTTTTTTGTATTCTAAGTATAATATAAATCTTTATGAATTTATAAAAATTATGCTTCCCTTTGTCCTTTTAGGGCTTGTATCTTTAATTTTAATTAACTTTATAATCCCAAACAAAAAATTGATTTTCATATTGAAGAAGTTGAAATAAAGGATAAAAAGAGAACCTTTATATTTATACTACTTTTTATTTTAATCCTTCTTTCAATTTTCAACTACTTAGACTACAAAATAGCCTTTACTATAACTATATTTATTACTTTAGTATTAGATAAAACCCTTTTTAAAGAAGTAGATTATGCCCTTCTTTTAACCTTTGTTTTCTTCTTTATATTCATAGGCAATCTTTCGCATTTTGAAATTATAAAAAATATATTAGGTAAAGTTTTAAACAGACCAAAAGCCACGTATATATCCTCAATAGTTCTTAGTCAATTTATAAGCAATGTGCCCTGTGCCATTTTCTTATCTGGATTTACAAACAATTATAAGGAACTACTTCTTGGAGTTGATATAGGAGGTATGGGAACGTTAATCGCCTCCCTTGCCAGCGTAATTTCATATAAATTTTATACTGAAAATTATAAAGCACAAAAGAAAATATACCTTATAAGATTCTCATTATACAATTTTTCAGCACTGATAATATTCGGAATTATTTTTGGTTAATAATTTAAAGGGAGCTAAGATAGCTCTGGCTCCCTTTATAAGCTTAACATTATTTGATCAAACTTTTTTAAAAGTTCTAATTTCTTTAAAAGTTCGTTTAGTATATTGTAAATGTCAAAAACAATTTTAAGATTATTTTCTTTTATAAATCTATATATTTCTTATTTTTTACATAACATTAAAAAACTTTATTCTGGTGGTATATTTAACTATTACTATTACCCAGAAGGATGTTTTTAATTTATTTAGAATTATTTACAAGTTATATTAGTTCTATACTATATTTTAGTTTTTCAATAATATCTCTGCTCTTTGCTTTGTTATACGTATTCCCATCCACCAGGATAGTGGAACGCAATGATTTCTGGAGTTCCATATAAATATCATCCGAATTCATCTAAACATTTTCTATAGATATACCTTTGTTTAATCTGTATTCCTATTAGATTAAGATTGTCTGCATACATTTGTAATATACTTACATAGAAATTTCTTTGTGTATTGAGATCTGATATTACTGCTGACATTCCAAAACTTAATATAGCACTTCCTAAACTCAATACCGGTGATACAGGATCGTTATAAAAACTCGTCAAAAATCCAAAAACATTATTAACTACTGAAGGGGTGTTAATCATCTTTAATGCTTCATCTATTCTATAAATTGCTTCAGATGCTTGTTGTGCTGTTATTGAACCTTTAAGCGCAGTTATATCTCCTATTTTAGGCATTCCAACGCCTCCTTTTTAATATTTTAGTCTTAGACAAAAGATGAGTTTAATTTTCACCTATCTTTTATTTAATTTATTAATTTTAAATCTTTTAATTGTCTTCAATAGTTCTCTTTTATCCTGTAATTTCTCTGATTTATATTCAATCCTTATAAGGAAGTAAATTGTAAAAAGTATTAAAAAGCCTAAATTGGCTATCTGGTTTAAAATACCATCCATATTATCACCCTTATCTTACGGCATAATCAGTAACATCCCTTGAAATCACGCTTGCCCCCATTATCGAAACTAAATTTCCGCCTGTTGAATCAAATATGTTTTTGCTAATATGAGCTGCATTAAATTTCTTATTTCCTCTGTCGTTATTCCATCCTTAACATAAGGGATGTTTATTGAAACATTCCTACCTGCTGTATTTTGAAAAACCATCTGTAAAGTCTTCATCAAAATCCCTCCCTTCTTTAAGCATTAAAAAGGCCATCCCCATTAAGCATTAATAAGCTGTGATACGTCTTGTCTTACAACATTTTGAATTGGTCCTTCAAGTAATGTTTCAATGGCTGCAACAACATCAAAAACGTCCTGATCAGCTGCAGTTGGTTTTACCCTTCTTAGTGTTACAGCCCTTTCGATGTCATTGCCGTTTTGGTCAACCCCAAGCTTTACCCTAAAAACAACATTTGAAGTAACCTTTACTGCTGTAACTGCCATCTCTCTCACCTCCTTAACAAATAAATAGGGACGGTTCTTAATTTTTATACAATCAAAAATTAAGAACCGTCCCTATTCTTTAAAGAAAGAAGTGTTAATTTATTTATACAAAATTATTTAAACTCCCCATTATCGCTTTTTATTTCCTTTATTGTCTCTTTTATCGTTTCTTTTATTGTCTCTTCTATATTCTCATTCCTAATTTCTTTGACTATTTCTTTTATCGTTTCTTTTATTGCATTTTTTACTGATAATTTAAAAATAATATAAAATGTTATTACCATTATAACAAATCCTGGAAAGTTATATAATAATGCTTCGAATACACTTATTAATCCTTTTATAATTTTATTCATAAAAATAATCCTCCCAGTTTTATTACTTAATCATCTAAAAATTTAACTTATCTTATTTAGTATTTAGATATCGTCAATATATTTCTTTCATTCCTTCCTTAATAGCTTCTTTTATTAAAAGTTTTAATTCTTGCTTGTCCTTTAATATATCGTTAATTGCCTTTTTCCCTGTAAAATATATAGTAAATGATATGATTAAAATATATAAATTATATATTGGATTATATTCCATATTCATACCTCCAAAATTATTCATTATATTTGTTCTATTTAAATTTACTCTTGTTGTTTTCTAGATATTATATTAACATATACATTATTATCAACAAGTCCTGTTTTAAAAGCCTCTCTTATAACACTCCTTGGGCTGTTAGCCTCAATTCCTTCATGTTCTAAAAATTCCTTCATCAATTTCCAGCTCAATTCAAATGTAAACTCAAATCTTTGTATAATTCCATCGATTATAATGTCTTTTACTTCTTCAAAATTTAAAGCCTCAATAAGTCTATTAAGAGCATTTTTATAATCCTCATATTTGTGTATTATTCTTTCTTTCATAAATCATCACTCCATCTTTTAATATATTTTTTTCAATTCCTCCTTCTTAATTTTTTCAAAATTAACAACATCAAAATCCAAAGGAGTATTGAGTTCCTTCAATTCATCAATAATTAAGTTGAATTCAATCGGTGTAATATCACCAAAAACACAGATATCAATATCAGAATTATTCTTATAATCTCCCCTAGCTCTTGAACCAAAAATCATCGCCAACTTAATACTATCTCTTTTACTGAGTATTCCTATTATATCATTGAATAATTCATTTGAAATTCCAAATTCATTCATATTTTCACCTCAAGTAGTTTCTTATAATCGCAATTATAGCAAGATGGAAGGGATAGAATAGGTAGAATAAATATTTAAGCCCTCTTCCCTTTTCTCCATTATATTGTTTTAAAAATACTAATGAGCCCATCCATAAGAATTGATAAAATCCTGCATGGGCAATCATTTCTTTAAACCCTAATGAAGCTAAATTAACATCTATCATAACTTGAAAAGCTATTGTTAATATAAAAAACCATTTAACAATCTCTTTAAAGTTATCCCTATATTTATGGAAAATAAAAATAAGCATAACCCCAAAAAGCCATAATCGGTATTTGCATATTGAGCAAGAACAGCTATTAAATATACTAACCTCAAATCATTCCTTTTATCATAAATATAAATTGCATATAGTCCTAATGCAAGGGTAAAGAAAATATTAAGGTATGTTTTACTCCCCGTTGCCATTGAAAAGGGAAGTTGTGATATTAAAGCAAAAGCAAACAGCCTGCCAAAATACGATGTCAAATCACTAGTTTTCTTATATCCTTCGGCAATAAAAAGGCAAATATGGGAAAAGCAAGTCTTCCTATAAGTCTAAAAATTAAAACATTCGGAAACAAAAAGCACCAATATGGTCAATGAGCATAAAAATTATGGCTAAAATCTTTAAAAAGGTAGCATTCATAAAGGATCCCCTCAAATTAATTTTTAATTCTCAATTTATCCCCAAAGGCAAAAACCGTTCCTAAAATTATAAACATTATCCCCAATAAAACATTAAACGATATTTTTTCACCAAGCATAAGAACAGAAAGAATAGGGGCAAGGGCTGGTTTGATAAAGAATACAAAGGATGATATCGCAGCACTAGTTTTTGAATGGCATAAAGGTAGAATATATATCCTAATCCTGTTATAAATATCCCCATGTAAATTAAAACTAAGATGTTCTTTGAATTTATGCCTTGAAGTATTGGAACTTTAAACATAAGAAGTAAAATAAGTAAAACTATATCCCCTAGTATAAAGCTAAAAAATTGAATATATATCCACCGTATATGGATATTCTTTTCTTACTAAGGACGCTGTATAAAGAAAAGGTTACTGCTGCTAAAAGTGCAATAAGCATTCCTTTAATATCATAGCTAATTTTAAGGGGATTAAATATAAATAAAACCCCAATAAAGCTTATTATTATAGCACCTATTGTTCTTTTGTTTATCCTTTCTCCCAATATAAAATATGAAAAAATAACCATAAAAATAGGGTTTGTGCTCATCATGACGGCTGCAGTTGACGCCTTAGTAAAATAAACCGAAAGCTGCAAAAGAGCCATTGATATAGGAATACAAAGGGATCCCTCAAGCAACAGAAACAAAAATCGTCTTTTTTAAAACTAATTTTTTCCTTTTAATATCCCTTATGGCAAAAGGAAAAAGTAATAAAGCACCTATCAAAAACCTTACAAAGGTTACTTGAAAGGCATTAAGCTGTCCAGAAATTAATTTTCCTGAAACCTCAATACTACTAAAAACAAAGGCCGAAAATAAAATGCTTAAAATTACTTTTTCACGCTTCATCCCCCACCCGTCATAAAACTCTAATAAAATTATAACTTAACAACTAAATATTATCTATATAATAAAATTAGACGAAATTTAGACGCTCTTGATGTAATATTATAATAATATAGTTAATAAATGGGAGGGGTATTATGCAAAGCAACATTAATCTCAAAACAGAAAACAGAACAACGTCCCTATTAAAATTTCTAATCTTCAGCTTTATTGGTATCTTCATGTTTTTTGTTAGTATTACAATTAACAAAAGCACAACCATACCTCTTGACCACATAGTAACTTACATCAGAAACAATTTACCAGCTCTTGCCTCTTTCTATGCTTTAATTGTTCTTTTCTTAGGTGCATTAATGCCATTTTATCGTAAGACATGGAACAAAGATAAGCTAACCTTAACTTTTTCAATTTTAAAAGTTATAGGTTTTATTGTAGGTTTGCTCATTTATATTAAAGTTGGACCAAAATGGTTATTTGAAGCTGACATGGGACCATTCTTATACAACAAACTTGTAATACCAGTTGGTATTATTGTCCCAATCGGATCTGTTTTCTTGGCTTTCCTTGTTGGATATGGTCTTTTAGAATTTGTAGGAGTTATAATGAGACCAATTATGCGCCCTATATGGAAAACACCAGGAAGATCAGCAGTAGATGCCGTTGCTTCTTTTGTTGGTAGTTATTCTATAGCACTTCTAATAACAAACAAGGTATTTAAGGAAGGAAAATATACTATAAAAGAAGCAGCAATTATTGCTACTGGATTTTCGACAGTATCAACAACTTTTATGATTATAGTTGCAAAAACATTAGGACTTATGGAACATTGGAATAAATTTTTCTGGATTACGTTAGTTGTAACTTTTATAGTTACGGCAATAACTGCAAGGCTTTATCCGCTTAAGAATAAGGATGATAGCTATATAAATGGGAAAGGAGATCCTGAGCCAGATTATAAGAATAATTTATTAAAAAATGCTTTTGACGAAGCTATAAAAGCTGCATCAAATGCACCTGGAATTTTTGAAAATATTTATATCAATTTAAGAGATGGTTTTAGAATGACTTTAAATATTTTACCTACTATAATGTCGATCGGCCTTATTGGACTTGTGCTTGCTAAATATACACCTGTTTTTGATATACTAGGTTATATTTTCTACCCATTTACATTACTACTTAGAATTCCAGAGCCTATGCTTGCAGCAAAGGCCTGCAGCGTCGAAATCGCAGAAATGTTCTTACCAGCTTTGTTAGCTGCTAATGCACCACTAATAACAAAATTCATAATTGGCGTTGTTTCAATATCAGCAATTTTATTCTTCTCGGCTTCAATACCATGCATTTTATCAACCGAAATACCAATTACAATACCTGAAATACTCGTGATTTGGTTTGAAAGAACTGTTTTGACCTTAATAATAGTTTCACCAATTGCATTTATTATTTTTTAGAAAGATAAAAGCACTTTATAGGATGATTATAAATATCCTATAAAGTGCTTTTATTTATGCCGTTTCCTCTTCATCTTCCAAATCAATTTCAATTAACTTTTGACTTTCTTCAATTGGTAACTCCTCCACCTTCTTTAATTTTCTTTCTATTGTCCTTGTCTTTTTGGTTGCGTTTTCTATGCTATTACTTGCCTCTTGAAGCTTCTTTTGGGTTTTTTCAAGTATTTCTGCAAACTTACCAAACTCAGTTTTTATTGCCCCTAATATTTGCCAAACTTCGCTGGACCTTTTTCTATTGCAAGGGTTCTAAAGCCCATTTGGAGGCTATTTAAAAGGGCAGTTATAGTAGTTGGTCCTGTTATTATAACCTTATATTCCCTTTGAAGTGTTTCTATAAGCCCCGTATTTCTTACAACCTCCGCAAATAAGCTTTCGGTTGGAAGAAACATAATAGCAAAATCCGTTGTGTTAGGTGGATCTATGTATTTTTCGAATATAGACTTTGCCTCCCCTTTATCCTTGTCTCAAGCTGTTTTCTTGCAGCATCAACGGCTTCCTTATCCCCTAAATCCTGAGCATCTAAAAGCCTTTGATAATCCTCCTGCGGAAATTTTGCATCTATTGGAAGATAAATATACTTTTTAGTATCATCCTTTGAAGGAAGCTTAATGGCAAATTCAACTACATCCCTGCTTCCCTTTTAGTTGCAACATTAACATCATACTGATCCCTTGTAAAAATCTCCTCAATTATATTGGCAAGCTGTATTTCACCCCATATACCCCTTGTTTTAACATTTGTAAGGGCTCTTTTTAAATCGTTTATACCGCTGTTTAAGCTCTGCATCTCCCCAAGCTGCTTATAAAGGGCTTCTAACCTTTCGCTTATGTTTTTAAAGGACTCCCCAAGTCTTCTTTCCAATGTATTGTGAAGTTTTTCATCGACCGTCGCCCTCATTTCTTCTAGCTTTTTGTTATTGTCCTCTTGTATTTGCTGAAGCTTATTCTCAACCGATTGTCTTATCCTTTCAAGACCCTCTGAATTTGTCTTTAAAAGCTCTAAAAGCTGCTTAACAACTAAATTCAATTGGTCCTTTTGAAGGTTTGAAATGCTATTTATCTGCTGATTTATTGTATCCGACATATTTTTGATGTTTTGAGACATCTCCTGCCTGTTTTGGAAGGATAATTTATTATTTTCCTCCCTATTCTTGCTCATCTCATCCCTAAACGTTCCTTCTAATTTGTTTTGAAGATTATCAAACATTACTTTAAACTGATTAAGATCTATATTTGTGCTACCCTTTTTAAAAAAGCAATAATTTGAATTAGCAAAATTAAAGATAATAAAACTACCATTAAAGTTTGCACAAAACCACCCCCAATTAAAAATTCTACATATTTGTAACAAATCCTTCTTTTATACAAAAATTCCGCCTAAATCGGCGGAAATTATTTTATTGAATATTCTTCTATTAATGTATTTATCTTCTCAATGTGCTCTTCTAAAATCATTGTTAAATTATTTAGTTTTAATATTATAGAATTTAATTTTGAAATTTCTGTATCGATAGCTTTTATTCTCTTATCTAAAGCCATTGCTGTAAATTGTTTATTTGAAGTATAATTCGTTATATAATTTAAATCAATTTCCTCAACATACTTTAAAATCTCATCTAAATCTTTTTTAAATTTTCATTCTCGCTATAGATAATATTTCTTATCTTATTGTGTTCCTCTGCTATCTTCCTACTTGCTTCAAATATATCACATTCTGCCAAAAGAATCCCTTCTTTAAATCCTTTAACTATTTCTTCCCTTGAAATAATATCATCTTTATCAAAATCGATGTTATCGTCTATAATGAATTCCCTTTTAATGCTTCCTTTAAATCATCTTTTGTAATAATCCCATCATCGTTCATATCTAATACCCTTTCAATAACATCTATTATCTCATCTTCAGAAAGCTTTTTAAGCTTTCCTCATCAACTTCAAAAGTCTCTGCATAAATATCAAGTAAAGGATTAAATTCTTCAACCTTCTCATCTAATATTGTCACTTTTTCCTTTACCTTTTCAATTAAAGCTTTAATATCATTTGTTTTAATTTTGTAAGTATTAATCTTATTCTTCAACTCAGTCTCTTGCCTTTTTAAAAGAACACTTGAAGTGGAACTTTTTGTATTTGTTGGCTTAACTATTGTTTTCTTTTGGGTTTGTTTGGTAGTCTTTGTAGTCTTAGTCGCAGCCAATACCCCATAGGAAGATGTAAAAGTTAAAATAGCTACCATAAGAAAAATTAATAATTTTTTCAACTTCATAGCATCACCCCAATTAATATTGTTTTGAAAATATTACCTAATACAAATTATATATTATTTAGTTAATTATTTCCATATAAAAAACTTCCGTCCATTCTAGACGGAAGTCACATCCCCATTGTCTTATAAAATTTTATAGTTCAAAGCCTCTTCTAAATTCAAAACAGTCTCGCTAAATCCCAATCTTTTAAAAAGCTGCGTTATATACGGAGGTTCTAGATGAGCTGTTTTTAAAATGTCTTCTTTTGAAAAAACTTCTTTAGTTGGGCCATCAAGAAGAACTTGTCCCTGGTTGAATACTATCGTCCTTTCAAAGGTTTCTGCAACAAAATCCATGTCGTGGGTTATGGTAATAACAAGCTTTCCTTCTTCCTTTAACTTTTTTATTATATTTTTAATCTTTTCCCTTGATATAAAATCCTGTGCAATAGTTGGCTCATCTAAAATTATAATATCCGTATCCATCGCTAAAATTGATGCAATGCTAATTAGCTTTCTTTCAGAAAGGGTAAGGTCGTATGGGTTTTCATCAGCCTTTTGTAAAAGTCCAACAAGTTCAAGGGCCTTTTTAGCATTTTCAAAGGCTAAATTCTTATCTTGTCCAATATTCAATGGCCCAAACATAACCTCATCTAAAACCTTATTCTTAAAAATCTGATCATTTGGATTTTGAAAAACAAGGCCTATTATAGATGCTAATTTAGCAACTGTGGTTTCCTTTGTGTTTAATCCCTTTATAAATATATCACCCTTTTTAGGCTTTAAAAGACCCTTTAAAAGCTTTACAAAGGTCGTCTTTCCTGCACCGTTTTGACCTATAATTGCAGTTGATCTATAATCAAACTCTAGGTTTATCCCCTTTAAAACATCTTCTCCTTCTTTATAGTAAAAATATAAATCCTTAACTACTATGTTCACGTTTTTTCACCACCAAATTAACAGCTTCATCTAAAGTAACAGGATATAATCCCCTTTCATCCTTTAAGCCTATCTTTTTGCAATACCTTGTAAAAACAGGCTCTACAACTCCATAATCCTTTAAATCATCCCTCGAAAAGATCTTTGATGGAGTGTCAAAATCGATTAGTCTTCCATCGTGAAGAAGCATTATTCTATCGGCATATTCAGAAAGCTTCTCAACCTTGTGTTCAACCATGATTACGGTTATCCCCTTCTTTTAAGGTCGGAAACTGCCTTAAAAACTTCATTTGAACCTTGCGGATCAAGCTGAGATGTTGGCTCATCTAAAACAATTATCTTAGGCTGCATTGCAATTATGCTTGCAATAGCTAGCCTTTGCATCTGCCCTCCTGATAAATCAAAGGGATTTTTATCCTTGTGCCTATATAGATCCAAAAGCATAAGAGCATCATCAATTCTTCTTTTCATCTCTTCCCTTTCAAGGCCCATATTTTCAAGCCCAAAGGCAACTTCTTCATATACAGTAAGTTTAGAGCCTGTTATTTGAGTAAATGGATTTTGAAAAACCATACCTATCTTTAAGGATATTTCACTTAAGTTAGATTTTGCAACTTCGACATCATCTATAATTACCCTTCCGCCATAGGCTCCTTTAAAAAATAAAGGGACGATACCTGTGAGAGCCTGGCAAAGGTTGATTTCCCAGCTCCATTGGCACCTATAATTCCAATAAATTCCCCTTCATTTATTTCAAAAGAAATATCGTTTAAAGCCAATTTTTTCGATAAAGGATATCTATACTTTAAACCTTCAACAACTATTTTAGCCATACTAACCTCCAAACTATAGTAAAAATGATTAAAGCAATAATTAGATATCTTATCAATTTATCCATAGAAGTTTCATTATGTTCATTTAAAAGGTCTTCTTGATATTTGAATTAAATCCCCTCATTTCAAGGGCCATAGCCCTTTCCCTTGTTGAAATTAAAGAATTCATAACGGCAGGACCAATGAGTGGAATAAAGGCCTTTAGTCTTTTTATTAATTTTCCTTCCGTCTCAAGCCCCCTAGACCTTTGTGCGTCTAAAATGGTATCCATTGTCGATAACATTTGAGGAATTATCTGAAGGACGGAGGCTAAAACATAACCAAGCTTAGGAGATAATCCTCTTCTTACCAGGTTTTCAATTAAATCGGATGGTTTTGTAGTAAGAATAAGAAGGGAAAAGGCACATAATATGTTTAAGACTCTAAGGATTAATAAAAAGAATAAATGATTCCTTCTTTATAAAAAACAAATTGACCTATATTAAATAAAGGAATTTTATTATTAGGATTAAAAAGTCCCTGGATTATAACTATTGTTATCAAAACAATTAAACTAAAGCTTATTATAGGAAATACATTTTTTATAACCTTCCCTATTGCAAGAAGCAAGAAGGAAAATACTAAAGTTAAGGTTAAAATCTTAAAATCAGAAATTAGCATCGTAATTAAAATTGATGCTAATATATATAGTATTTTGTTTAATGGATCGATTTTATGGATTATAGTATCTTTATCTTTATATAAGCTCATCATCCTCATTTTAGCACCTTCCTAACATAAATTAGAGAATATATTTGCCAAGGCAAATATATTCTCTAAAAATTAAAGCCTTTCAATTTCATCATCGCTGCTGTAAAGGTTTATAAGGCTCTTTGGAAGCCCTTTATATATTAAAAAGCTTATTACTAAAGATGCCACCTTATCTGGAAGGTCAACAACAAACTCATCTAAGAAGGAGGCAAGCCACATTGGAAATTTTTAGCCATAAGGGATGCAAATAGGGCATCTCCCCAAATATTACCTGTTTGTCCTCCCCAGAAGGCTATGTTTATTGGTGTTGAAACGATGGCTGCAACAAGAGCAACTATTATTCCCGATAAAATTGCAAGATAAATATTTTTTATAAGTCCCCTATACATCAATATGCCTACAGTTATACCTATTGCTATACTTGTTATTGCATAAACAAAGGAAATAGGATCCATTGTAAGTCCATAGATTATGTTGTTGATTGCACCGCTTAAGGCACCGATTATTGGCCCTGCCAGCATGCTTGCAAGCATCGTTCCAATTGAATCTAGCCACAAAGGCAGCTTAAGAAGCCCTGCAAAAAGCTTTCCTATGTAGTTAATACCAACTGCTGCAGGAATTAAAACCAATGATGCCGTTGAAAACTTAAAGGACCAAAGCTTTTTACTCATAAAAAATCCCCTTTCGTGATTTTATTATACTACAAAGGTCTTAATTTTGTCTTTATAAACATATCGACAATTTTTATTACTGTCTTAAATCACGAAGGGGTAGTATATATTAAAACATTTTCTTTAAATAATCGATTAATCTTTCAAAGATGTTCTTGTTTTCTTTTATAACCTTTGTTTGTGAAACTTCTTCAACTTCGTCATATTTTATTTCTTCGGTTCTCATTATAAACTTCACGCTTCCCTCCATGTCCCTTGAAAGGCCTGAGAAGGTGCCATAGTTTTTAGAAAGCCTTACAACTTCATCCTTCCTCTTTAATATTTCATTTATATCACCAAACTTGCTGCTAACTTCTGAATCCATCTTGTATATTCCTTCTTCTTTGTATTTAGTAAAGTTTTTATCGAATTCTTCTAATCCATCAGAAAGTTTCTTGGCACCTTCCGTTAATTTTATACTTCCTTCTTTAGCCGAATCTATACCTTTTGAAAATTCATCATAACCACTATATAACTTATTAGAGCCTTTACTTAATTCATCTAGACCACCTTTAAGGTTGTTAGAACCTTCATAAAGGGCAGCTACAGATGGAACTATTTGCTTTAGGCCTCCAGCTAAATTTTCTGAACCCTTTTGTAATTTTTCGGCCCCATCCTTTAGTCCTAAACTTCCCTTCTGCATCTCAATTGCATAATCCTTTAATGTATCTCCAGCTGATGAAAGGGCCTTCGCACCATATAATGCCTTCTTTTGTCCTTCATTTAAGGCTTTGAGGGAATTATTTAAGTTTTCTGTCCCTGTTTTTATTTCATAAATCCCCTTTGAAGCTCATCAAGGGCTAAAACATAATCTTGTCCCGACTTTAACATAGCTTGAAGATAATTTCTTTGTTCCTCTAATCCAGCATTTAACTTATCAGCTATACCTTCTGCACCTGGGATATTTGATAATAAGGAAACTAAACCTTTTAAGGAGTCTATCCCTTTTATTAAAAGTTCATAATAGGAATTTTCTTTTTCTTTAGATTCCTTTAACTTTTTTATAACCTCTAAGCTTTTGCCTAAACCTTCAACTATCCTATTTTCCCCATTTTTTATCTCCTCTGTTGCCTTGACTATATCCTCAAGCCCATTTTCTAATGCCTTTGTATTTTCCGAAAGCATCGATGCTCCCTCTGAAAACTTTACAGCACCATCTGCAAACTTTTTAGCATTATCGGCATAAGATACTGTTCCGTCTGCAAAACCATTTAAGTTACCTTCTATATTTCCTAACCCATCCTTTAACTTGCTCAAACCTTCATTTAATTTTAATGAACCATCGTAGGCACCTTTAGCACCAATTGCTATACTTTGAATTCCGTCCTTAACATCCTTTGAAGCTGAAGAAAGCTTATCAAGACCGTCTGTTAACTTATTCATATTATTATAAAGCTCTTTAGAACCTTCTGAGAGTCTTTTTGAACCAGCGTTTAGCTTTTCTGTTGCTTCCTTTATCTTTTTAATTCCGTCTATAAGCTCATTAATATCGTTTGCTCCCTCTATTTTATCGATATTTACCATCTTAGGCGTTGCTGTAATCATTATTGGAGATAATCTAAACTTTTTGCATCTGCTTCAATAATTAATTTATCGTCAATATCTAATAAATTACTCTTTAAGTTTAAGCTCTCTTTAAGTCCTGGAAAGCTTATAAAGGTTACTACTTGGTTATTACCATCTGAAAAGACCTCCCTGAAGATACCTTTACATTTTTAAAATTATCAAGGGGTAGATTAACAACTGCAACTACTGTAAAGGGCGTAAATACTTTTTATAATCTCCGTCTATTTTAACTTCATGCTCATCGTTGTTTTTAAAATTTAATTCTATTTTTACTCTACCACTTTTCCCTGCAAGATCTTTAGGCTCTACTTTTTTCCATCTAGATAATAGTCTATATTAACTTCTATTGGCAACTTCTTATTAGTAGTTCCTTGGTAGAATAGGTCATTATTTTGTAAAGTCCAAATTAAAGTTTCACCTTCCTTTTTAGGCACTTCATCCCCTTTAACGTTGACAATATTATTTAATATTGACCTATCCTTTATTTCAACATTTATATCATCCGAATGAATCCAGTCACTAACTATTACATCCTTTGTTTCTCCCTTTGAAGATAAAACAACATAAACCGATTCATCTTTTTAACTGCTGCATAACCTATATTAGTAAATACAACCATTAAAGCTAATATAGATGCTAATAATTTTTTAAAATTCTTCATCGTCATTCACTCTCCTTTGCGAGCTTAAGTTTTAATGATGGTTTTTTATCCCAGTTTTTGCTGGTAGCTGAGATAATTCCTTCACTAATAATTAAAATAGAAGGAAGGATAAATATTATTACAACCATACTAATTAGAGCTCCTCTTGCAAGCATTTTACAAAGAGTTTGAATCATGTCCATCTTAGCAATTAATCCAACACCAATAGTAGCAGAGAAAAATGATAGAGCACTTGTAAGGATTGATCTACCCGAAGATTGAACTGCAATCCTCATGGCATCAAACTTATTAAGCCCTTCCCTAATTTCCTCTCTAAATCTTGTTGATAAAAGTATCGCATAGTCCACCGTAGCTCCAAGTTGAATACAGCCGATTACTATTGATGCTACAAATGGTATCGTCTGTCCCATAAAGAATGGGATTGCCATATTTATGAATATTGCCAGCTCTATGCAAAGAACCAATATTATTGGAAGGGATAATGAAGTAAATACAAACATAATTATTCCAAATATTGCAATTATAGAAACCCAACTTGCCTTTTTAAAATCTTTGTCAGCCAGTTCTATAAGGTCCTTTGTTAGGGGTCCTTCACCTGCAACTAAACCTGTTTTATCATAGCTTTTTACTATTGAATTTATTCTATCTATTTGCATGTTTTCTTCATTAGATGCCGCCTTATACTTTGAAGTTACTATAATAAGCTTATACCCATTCTTTGAAGCAAAGCTTCTTATATCCTCCGGTAAAAATTTTTCAGGAATTCTATTCCCTACAAACTTATCATAGGCTATCACCTTTTCAACCCCATCGACCCTTTCAATTTCCTTTACCATGTTCCTAACTTTATATGCAGGAATTTTATCTTTAATAAGGATCATATGGGTTGTTGTCATATTGTATTCATTTTTTAATTTATTAGTTGCAACCACTGATTTTAAATCCTTCGGTAAAGATTCATCTAAGTTATAATAAACATTTGTGCTGGCCTGACCTATAAAGGCTGGGATAAATACTAATATAGCTAATATTGCAAAAACTTTATAATATCTCGTTACTAAACTAGCAGTCCTATTAAATTCAGGGAGTAATACCTTGTGTTGATATTTATGAATCTGCTTATCAAAGGTCAATATCATAGCAGGAAGAACAGTAACCGTCGTTAAAACCCCTATAAATACACCCTTTGCCATAACTATTCCCATATCTTTACCTATTCCAAGGCTCATAACAGTTAAAGCTAAAAAACCTGCAATAGTTGTTAAGGAACTTCCTGTTATAGCCGAGAAGGTAGAAGCAATCGCTTCAGCCATAGCCTCTGATTTATCTTCAAATTCTCTTTTTTCCTCTTCATATCTATGAAGTAAGAATATTGAATAATCCATAGTAACTCCAAGCTGTAAAACTGCCGCTAATGCCTTTGTAATATAGGATATTTGACCTAGGAAAATGTTTGTTCCAAGGTTATAAATAACAGCAAAACCTATGCTTAAAATAAATATTATTGGTATTATATAAGATTCCATTGCAAGGGCCAAAACTAAAAGGGTAAGAATAACTGCCAAAAGAACATAAATTGGAGTTTCTTTATCTGCAAGATCTTTAGTATCTTTGATTATCGCTGCTACGCCTGCAAGAAAGCAATCCTTGTCTGCTATCGACCTTATACTTTCTATTGCCTTCATGGTAGTTAAGCTTGATGCTGGCTCGTTAAATTGGATAAAAAGCAAAGTTGAATTTCCCCTATAAAAAACCTCCTTAATATCTTCAGGCAAAAATTCTTTAGGAACTGTTGAATCCAAAATATCGCTTATCCATATAACCCTTTCCACACCCTTAACCTTTTCAATCTTGTCCTTTAATTTTAAAACATCCTTCGTCTGCATATTTTCAACTATAAGCATAGCTGTTGCTGCATTGTTAAAATTTTTCTCAAGTATTTCCTGTCCCTTCATGGTATCTAAATTTTTAGGAAGATAGGTTAAAATATCATAATTTACCTTCGTATTTACAAAACCAATAAAAGAAGGAATTAAAAGAAATACTGCGATGATCAATGTAGGAATACGATGTTTTGCAATCCAGCGTCCTAATCTTTTCAAGTCCACCATCTCCTTTATTTTGTTAATATTTTACGGACAACATTAAAAAGGTATGGTTTCATATTATTTATATCTTCAGGTTCATTTAAAATTAGGCAACTATAGGTAACGGAACTTACAAGCTCCATAATCATAAAAATATTTCTTTCAATCTCATCCTCAGTAAAGCCTTTATTTTTAAAGTTTTCTATTATTATGTTCTTTAAATTATTCATCTCTTCATATTCCTCAGGTCTTGCCAATGCCTTTCTAAAAAGTCCCCAGGATAAATTTTTGTAAATAAGCTTTAATAACCTTTTGTTATTCTTAAAGTATTCGATGATGTAATCTATAAAGTTTATCATATTCTCTATAAAATCATCCTCTTGTTTTTCCTTTGTTTTCTCCAATGCTTCCCTAATTACCATGCAGCTTTTTGAAAGAATGAGCCTGTCTAAAATGTCGTATTTATCTTTAAAGTAAAGATAAAATGTTCCCTTTGCCACACCAGCATCCTTTACTATGTCATCTATTGCTGTTTCGTTAAAGCCTTTGTTTAAGAAAAGGTTAAAGGCCGATTCGAAAAGTTTTATTTGCTTTAGTTTTTTCTTGCTTGAAATATCTTTTGTATCAACCATACAATATCCTCCAATTGTTTTTTATTTATATTTTTCCCAAAATAAATTGACTATTAGTCATTTGTTCGACAATATTAATATACTCCTGAAATGACTAATAGTCAATTTTGTTTTATTAAATTTTTATGAACTAATTGTTAACTTATGGTATAATTAAATAAAAAGGGAAGGTGATGTTATGTGCTACTTTATGTTTGCAAGGACAAAAATAGATTGCCGGAGGATGTTTTAAGGCAAAATGAAGTGGACAATTTATATGTAACGGATATAACAGGGGAAGTTGAAATAGACGATGGTTTTTTATATCACATAAGCAACGGACATTGTGCCTGCGATATAGTTATTAGCTCCTTTAGCAGAATAGACAACGTAAAAAACGTCCTACAAAACATAGAAAAAGATTTTAAATTTATAGTTATAAACAGCGATGACGAGGATGTTGAGGTCCTTCTTGGAAACAAACAGGATTTTGATGAATTTTTAAATAGCTTTCCCAAAAAGAAATAATCCTTGATGAACTATTAGAAATTTATCCTAACTTTTTAGAGTTTGATACCCTTTATATTGTAAAACAAAAATAGGGCAACCTGCCCTATTTTATTATTTTAGCCCCTTCATAATCTATATTTACTTCCTTAACTATCCAGCTTCCTTCAAAATTATATATATCCTTTTCTATTTTTGCTTTAAAATCCGTATTTTCCTTATCAACTACAGCCATAAGAGTAGATCCAGAACCGCTTATAAAAACTGCAAGGCTGCCTAAATCTAAACATTTCTCTTTTATAGTATCAAAGCCCCTTATAAGCTCCTTTCTATAATCCTCATGTATTTTGTCTCTACAGGCTATTTTTATATTATCATTTCCCTCAATAAAGGAAGTTATAAGAAGGGAAACCCTACCTATGTTAAAAACTGCATCCTTATAATCTATAACCTTGGGCAAAACCTTTCTTGCCTTTTCCGTTGAAACTGTAAATTGAGGAATTAAGGCATAAAACTTAAATCTATCTGCAACCTTGATTTTATTATAATAAACCCTATCCCTTTCATAAATTGCTGCCGTCATACCTCCAACCAAAGCAGGAGTTACATTGTCAGGATGTCCTTCTATTTGAGTTGCAATATTTAGGATTTCCTCCTTTGAATAAACACGTCCCACAAGTTCATTCGCCGCCAAAAGGCCTCCAATTATACAAGCAGCACTGCTTCCAAGACCCCTTGATATAGGAATCTTACTATCAACTTTTATTTTAATTCCCCTTGGTGAATATGATGCACTTTCAAATATCCTTTTCATAGATTTATAAATTAAGTTATCCTCGCCTTTAAATTTATCGTCACATCCCTCTATAACTAGTCCTTTTTCTATTTCTTCGACTTCTATATAACAATAAAGATCCAATGCTATTCCTAAACAGCCAAACCCTGGCCCTATATTGGCAGTTGTAGCCGGAACCCTTACTTTAACCATATTAATCCCCCTTAAGTATATCCTTTATCACATCATAAATTTCCCCTTTATCAATAACCTTGTTATGCAAAACCCTTTTATTATTAAGCTCAACTATTTGTTTTGGAATAGATGTTTTTGTAAGCTTTGACAATTCATCAGCAAGCATAAATTCATCACCATAAGGCTCTTTTAAAGTAATGGCTTTATAAACAGATGCTACGAATTTATATGGACTTGCAGTTGAAGCTATAATTGTCTTTGTATCGTCATCGGTATCCTTTAGATACTTTTTATAAACGTTTAATGCAACAGCAGTATGAGGATCAATAAGATATCTAAGATTTAAAAAGGCCCACCTTATTTCAGAGCATGTCTCCTTATCGTCTGCAAAATTAGCATAAAAATCCTTTAAAGAATCCATATATTTTTCTGAAAGCTTAAAGCATCCAAATTCTTTTAAATCCCTCATTAGGGCTCTAATTATATCCTCATCCTCACCACAGGCATCATATAAAAATCTTTCTAGATTGCTGGATACTAAAATGTCCATGGAAGGAGATATTGTTGTATAAAAATTTCTTCTAATGTCATATACTCCACTCCTTAAAAAATCATAAAGAACATTATTTTTATTTGATGCACATATTAGTTTATTAACCTTAAGTCCCATCTTTTTGCATAATAGGCAGCAAGTATGTTACCAAAGTTTCCTGTTGGAACAACTATATTTACATATTCCCCTTCAGATATTTCCCCCATTTTTAAAAGTTTTAAGTAGGCATAAAAATAATATACTATCTGTGGGAAAAGCCTTCCTATGTTTATTGAATTTGCAGAGGATAAAGCATAACCCCTTTTATCGATTTCTTCATTGAAGTGAACATCCGAAAAAATCTCCTTTACAGCCCTTTGGGCATCATCGAAATTGCCGTTTATTCCAAAAACAAATGTATTTTCTCCCTCTTGAGTTGTCATCTGCAATCTTTGAATGTTGCTAACCCCTTTAGAAGGATAAAAAACTATTATCTTAATCCCCTCTATATCCCTAAAGGCCTCAAGGGCAGCCTTTCCTGTATCCCCAGATGTTGCTGTTAGAATTACTATCTCCTTTTTAATATTTTCTTTTAATTTTGCTTCTTTTAAAAGGTATGGGAACAACGATAAAGCCATATCCTTAAAGGCAAGGGTTGGTCCATGGAATAGTTCGAGAAAATAAAACTTATCCTTCTTTACTAAAGGAGCTATTTCTTTTGTATCAAACTTATCATCATAGGCCTTAGTTATACAATTTAAAAGTGTGTTTTCATCAAAGTCATTAAAATAATTTTTAAGAATATAAAATGCAAGTTCGTTATATTTTTTATTCATAAGTTCTTTAAAATTCCATTCTAACTTAGGAAACTCAACAGGAACAAACAATCCTCCATCATCAGATAATCCCTGAATTAAAGCTTTTGTAGACGTTAACCTTATATTCCCCGCGTGCTTTTATACTCCATCATAACCCTCCATTTTTATAATTTTCTTAAAATTATAACACAAAAATAAAAAGCCTAAATAGGCTTTAATAGGCTTTTTATTTTTATAAACAACTTCAATAACTTGTAGTTCATCCACATATTTGTCAAATTTTTAAAATTATTAAGAACCGTCCCCATCAATAGAATAGTTGTAACTTTGAATTGATATCTAAGATCATATTAACATTATTCTTTTTCTTAATAACCTTCAATTTTTTATACTTATCTTTTCTCCCATATTTAATTTTTTAATAGCTTCTTTTGTATCATTTAAAGCACTTTCATCTATTTTAATCCAATAATCTTTATTCGGCATCGTTCCATCACATATACAAAAACTTAAATTCTTATTAGATTTTTTCTTTACTATACCTTTAATATTTGCTCGAAATTCTTTTTCTTGATGTTCGAATATCTCCTTTATTGTAAAAAACTCTGTTTATTCCTCTCAATGCGATATTTATATAGACCATCCTTTCTTAAAACTGTATAATTATATGCCACATGTTCTCTATTTTTAAACTTTTTAAGTCCTTTTGAAAGTAAAAATTCGATTAATTCAGGCTTTTTAACTTCCATTATATAAGTAGAAAAGCATGCACAATTTATTTTATCTCTATCTTCCCATATAGGAATGCAAGGTGAGAAAATATTATATATTCCTTCATTAACTAATTTGTTTCTGATTTTTTTAAAACTTATACATTCAAACTCGCTACCTGGTTCAATGATAATTAAGGATCCATCGTCGTTTAAATTATCCCTTAAATTTTTTAATAATTTAAAGGCATCAAAATCTTTTTCATGCTCAAAATGGTTTATGAAATTGCTCATGCTGATAATATCATATTTAAAATCTTTTTTATTATAGAATCATCCTTTACATTTGCTACTAAACTATTAACTTGAACTCTTAAATTTTTAGGCAATAAAACCTTACTTATTAAATAATTAGCGTAATCTATGAATTTTTTTGCGAATCAATTAAATGAAAACAAATAACAAATTCCTTATCTTTTAAATTCTCAGCAATTATTTTATAAAATTCAATAATCCCTAAAGGCAGAGTAGCAGGACCTGTTCCAACATCCAATACCTTTATTTTATTTTTCAATTCTCCAACTATAAGCAAATCAACAAGAGGCTGCCAAACTTTATACATATTATTAGGCAAATAATACCAAATATACGTTATATACTTATCAGAATAATCGGTTTTAGAAGGAACCTTATACAAATTATCTATAATATTAATAACCTTTTAATAAATTTATCTTCTATTAACTCCAAGTCATTAAGATCATTGTATTTTCTTTTAAAGCCACCTTCTTCAAAAATCAAATCAACAATTGCATTTTGTATATAAAAAGGAACTTCCTTATCTTCATCCTTAATGTAAAATATTCTTCTAAGGTCATCCTTTTCAACATGTATTTTATCGTCTAATAATATCATCTATCCCCACCCCTTTTATACCACTCTTTTTCTTATATTAAGATATACAGCCAAATCTAATGTGTCTAAAATATATTTTTGATTCCTTATCTTTGTATTTATCCCTATATTTTTCTAACAAATTTATAGCCTTGTCATATTGACCAATAGTTATATAAAGCCTAGCAAACCTTTCTTCTATAAAATCCCTTTGCATAGATTTATTTTCTTTCCAATTTAATTTCAATGATAATTCATAACATTTTTGGATTTATTTATATATGAATTCAGCTTATCTATATCTTTACAATTTATGTCTATCAAATACCAATAAATCATAAAATACAAAAGCCCTAATCTATATAGCAAATCAATCGCTTCAATTTTCCAATTATCATATGTCTTCATTATATCTTCATGAGTAATTTTATCTATAACTTCATTTATATCTTGTTCATATTGATCCTTAAAACATTCTTCTAAATACTCTTTTGCATAACATAGTCCTTGTTTAGGATCGATATGGTTTTTAGAAAACAAATTTGTGTTTAACAAATTACCTTGTAATCTCCTTTTAACATTACTCCAGAAAGATTTTAAAGCTTCTTGATAAAATTTGGATATATTGTATAGCGAATTTATATATTCATATTTACATCTTTTCTTCTCATCTTCCGATAGTTCTCTCCATAAATTTATAACTTTTCTCAAATAGTCTATACCTTCCATTTGTCTTTTAAAGACTTCATCAGTATCTACCACAATTTTCCCATAGCATTCTAGCATAAGGTATCCTAATCTATACCACTCTTTAATTCTTGTATCATCAAGTTTTAATGCATCTTTAAAATATCTTTCAGCTTTATTAAAATAAGTAAGAAGATCCTCGGTTGATTCTAATTTAAACTTTCTATTATTAATAGCATCTTGTAAATAATGATAATTAATATAAGCTATGTTAGACAAATATCTCGCCTTATTCTCCTTATCAATTTCAATACACCTTTTAAATATAAATTCAGCTTCTTCCCTTAACTTTTTCTTTTCTTTAAGTATTTTTTCCTTCTTTTTTATATTATTTAAACACTCCTTATCAGCATCACTTAAGTATGATAATTTTGATATAGCAAACCCTATCATAGATAAAATTTCATGATTATTCCAATATTTGCTTCTATCTATATTTTCAATTGGCTTAAATTTGTTATATATTCCTTCCCAATTATTTTGAGCAAACATACTTCCTATATCATCTTCATCTTTTTCAAATCATTTTTATTCATATTATTTAAAACAGCTAGCCAGCCATTATTATCAAGTAAAATAATATTAGGCATAAATTCTTCTTTTTTATTTTACCTTCGCTTATTAAGTAATAATATAGTGATTTAGAAAATAAAGTAGAGTTAAAATATTCTTCATTTTTTAACACAATATTATATCTTATACTTATCCCGTTTGTAGAAATAGCGATATTGTTAACAATAATGGAATATACCTTGCTATCCATATTTTTACCATTATAAAAGGCAAAAGCACGTTTAATATCTTTGGCTGCTAATTTTTGAATCCCTGGAAATTTAGATAACACAATCTCTGTATTTTTTGATTTAAATAAAATTGGCCTGATTTTAAGTCATGAAATGGGGAACTTTTAATATTAAATACATAAATCTTCACTTCCTCAAATAAAGTTTCAATTATATCATACTAAAAATAATATTCATATTTTTTGCACTATTTACAAGAAGAATAAAAGTCGCCAAATGGCGACTTTTATTTGCCTGCAAGTCTTCTTGCCCATCCAAACACATATTTTAATTCAGTCAAGCTTAAATTTTGTAACCTTGGATTTGCTATTTGATAATCACTATATTTCCTTACCATAATATGATTTTCAATAAAATCCTTCAAACCTTGTTTTACCTGCTTCCCTCCACCTAAAATAGATATATTTTTGTCATCCTTCAAAAGACTTAGCAGCTTCAAAAATTTCTGTTTTCTTTCTGTTTCATCTTCTGAGCTGTTTTCTGCTATTTCTATAAGATTTAATATATGGTCAAAAAATTAGAATATTGCTTTCTTTGGGTGAAACTCACCATGGATTCTGCTTCCTTTAATAATTTTTTCTTATCCATCCAACCACCAACCTTAATAAGTTCTTATGTTACCATTCTGTGTCCAATCTGAAACTCTTTTAGCATTGTTATAACTTAATATAGTCTTCAGCCTATCTATGTTTTTTCTAATATTAGCATCGGATTCATTATAGTATTGATTGGCATATTTTTTATATTTGTCTTGTTCATCGGAGTCTCTGACCAAAAATTTAACACTCCCATAATATGCAGGTTTCCCGTATCCTATTTTAGGTTGAATATCGCCGTTAAGTCCTAAAGAATAACAAAGTAGCTTTAATTGCTTTTGAGTTAAACCATTATAATAAACCTCTCCTTCAAATTCAGCGCCTTCCTTTGCAAATTCAAAAATATTGTGCCTTTTTCGCAAATTGATGAAATTCCATGATAATAAAATTTATATCCTTTATATTTTCCGTTTAACAAATATAACTTTTCTTCAATATGAGGTGCATATAAATTAGGCAATCCAATGATATCCATACTCCCTTTTGTCATTTTAAAATCACTAAATATTACTTTGCTTTTCCTGCCCATACTTCCAAATGTCTTGCATATTATACAATCCTTCAAACGATCATTTGTCTTACCATCTGGTAATTTATTATATCGAACCTGTTTACCCGGTTGATAACAGCTATAGGATATTGCTTCTGCTATGCTTCTTACACATCCCTTTATACTGCTTCCCGGAATAGTAACCTCACCGTTTATCCTTAAAAATTTTTGTAAATCTTTCCATTATGTTCATCTATTTTACCCGAAGATATATGAACCGGGGTCAAAACCTTAATTTTTAATTTTATTATACCCTCTAAGTTTCCATCTTCGTTATACGGCTTATAATCCAAAAAGGGAACAAAACTATATGGCTTGCTCATTCAAATCGCCCTTTCTTAATTCATTATCATTTAACTGGATATTCCTTAAAAGTCCATCCAATTCATCTAAACTATTTATTTCTCTTTCTATATAAAATCCTTTATCCGCATAATTATTGTTTGATAATCCTTTATTATAATACCTTAATTTAATGTTAAATTCCTTAACTTCCATACGTCCAAATCCCTTTGAAGTTAATCCTCCAAAAGTTACAAAGCCATTATTAATATCCTTAAACACCTCAACAAGTGTTTTTATATGCCATTTAAAAAAGTTTTGCAGCCTTATTTCCCCTTTAAACTCCGCATCCTCTACATATTCCATGTTAAATAAAGCTCCTTGTTTTGCCGCACCAGATATCCTTTCTATAGCAACCGAAGTCCTTGAACCTATAAAGTATTTTCCAACAGGATAAGCATCCGAAAATAACACCCTGCTTTTCAAAGCCGTAGAACCAAACATTTTGCAGGCAGGACAGCTTAATTTATACCTTTCGTTTCCATTCTTATTTTTCATGTCACTTTGGTTTAAACAAGCTCCTGAAAACAAGTTACAGCTATTAGGCAGTAATTTTTCTGCCCTCGACCTAAAAACTCCCTTAATACTAGTTCCAGGCATAAATGGAATTACTTGTCCATCTTTATGAACAGTTATGAAAGTATTATCCTCTTTAGTAGGATCTAATCCTTCCTCCTTGCCTGACCTTATAAAAAGAGGACTTTTAGTCTTTAAAGTATAAGTTATAATCGCTTCATTATATATCTTTTTAAACATTTTGCCACCTCATTTCCTCAGAAGGTCCGTTTAAAAGATATTTCTTTAAATTTTTATCCGTTATTTTATAAACCTTATAATCCTTAAGCTGAACATCCCCAAGTCCTGCTGAAGTTTTTCCGCCTATTTTAATCTCACCCTTTGCTAAAAGGTTTATAATTAACTTTAAAATATCCTCATACGCTTCTTCTAAATTGTCTATCGTCATATAAAAGTTAAATTTTGAACCGGGTGATACATATTCAAAATCATATTTTTTCCCATCCGCTGCTGTTAATGTATCCCTATCGATTGCAACGCCATCCCTTTTACCTGTATAAATTTTTTCAATTGGGACCGCATCGCTTATATGAATTTTAGATGCAAAATACTTAGAACCAAATATTTTACATACTGTGCACATATTATCATAGATTTTTTCTGCAAAATCCTTTTCATTCTTTGAATCCTTTTTAAGTGCTTCCAATTTTTTATCGCTTAAACATTCCTCATTTACAATAAAACAAGAACTAAACCTTTCGTCATATCCGCTGTTTAAAATCCTTTCTATATAAGACCTTAAAACTCCCTTAAGGGAACTTCCCGGTATATAAGGTTCACCATTTTTATATCTTACAACGCTGTTGTCAACAGCATTGGGGGTAAACTCATCCTCCCTCCTCCGATATGTAAAGGAGTGTTATTTACCAAAATCCCTGTAACTATATATTTATTCACAAATTTATCGTGCAACATCTAATCATCCCCTTTTTGAGTTATTATTCTTTTTCTTAACCCTCTAACCCTCTTTTTAACCAATACAAATATCCAAAGAAAAGACTTATATTTTTAATGGCTTCCTTGTCATCCTTTGATACATTTTTTATTTCTCTAATTTTATTTATTATAAAATCTCCAAATTTTTGCTTTGAATTTGGCAAAGTTTTTTCCCATCCATTTCCCTTACCGGTCTTATACTTTATAAAAAGCTCTATCTCCTCATAACAATCAGCATTTAAAACCATCGCCGATAAGCTTTTAATATTTGTACTTCCAATATCTTTATTATTTAAAAAATTTGTCTTTCTTACTTCTTCCACCTTCTGAAGAATTTGCTTTTTTCCATCACCTTACACCTCCACAATAAACCTCATATTTGCCAAAACCGTTATTGTTTTCTAAACCAAAAATGGATTTTTGAAAAAATCATCATAAATTTTGTCTAAATCATTATTAGTCTTCAAAACAAAAACACTTCCCTTTAAAACATGTATAATTGCCCTTTCCCTTTTGTCTTCTTTATTTTGAGATGTGTCATAACCTCTATAATTTATAGTTTCTAAATACGCCACATCTATATCGTAATCGCTGCCAATATTTAATAGATCCTTCCACAAATTTTTATATTCCTCCGTTGAATAATATTTATCATTTATTTCAAAATCCAGCTTACAGTCCGAAACTAACTTTAATGCAAAATAAGTTTTATCTTCTTTTTTATTTTTATACCTTTCATTAAACCTTTTAATTTTCATTTTTACATTTTCCTTATTATCCTTTTCCTTTTCTTCACCTATTGAAAGCTTTGCCATTCCAAAACCCGAAGATATATAACTTCCAACCCTTATATTTTCAAATAGCTTTAGCTCTTCCTTTGTAATGCCATCAATATAGCCTTCAAATTTACATTCTAAAGAATCATTAACCCTTTTCGTTGCAACAATAGGAATCAAAGAAAACAAATTTCCTTCCTTTGCTGTTTTTGTATAGGTATTAATTGCAGTCCTTGTAAAAACCTTTTTATAGGGCCTAAATATTTTGTTATCCCTTACAAGCCCGGATATAAACTCAACCCTATTATTTCCCTCTGGACATAATTTGCATTTGGCTTCATCCGTCAAAACATCTACAAACCTATGTTCATCATTATTTTTGCATTTCATCGCTGTCAATGGAAGCACATCAGTTCCAGTTGGATAGAAAAATGAAAACTTTATATCTTTAAACTTTTTGCAAACGGATAAAAAATCACAGTTTTTGCATCCATTTCCATTTCTAAAATAAACCCAATTTCTTTTTGCTGGCCTTCAACTTCAACAATATCATTCTTAAATTCTTTACAATTGTTTAAAATCGTTCTTGCAAAAGCTGCCCGCATAACATCCCCTGCAATGTAATCTGCCCCTTCTATGTAATTGCTCGAGAGCTTTTTAGTCCCGACTAACAAAGGCGATAAAAATTCAGCAATAATTCTCATGCCTTCACCTCCCTTATATCCACTTTACATCTTCCGCATCCCCTACTTTTGAGCCTCCAATAAAATCAATCATTTTGAAGGCCATAATAAGTTCTTCCAAATCTATTTCTTCATCAATATAGGCCTCAACTTTACCCTTATATATTCCAATATCTGCGGTCTCAAAGGAATATAACGCTTTATCCTTCGATACTTTTCTAAATCTGTCTATAGCAACTCCATATCTAACATTAGTTCCTTTTTCTTCTTCGGGAAGTAGATCAGTGAAATAAATTTTTGAAGGACAATAGCCTTTACTTCCAAAGAGTCTACTAACCAATTCTTCTGCCTTGTCTTCATTTAATTTACTTTTAAGAATCATCAAAAGATTATCCCTAACCTTACCTTTTAAAGTTGAACCTGGGATAAAGGGCTTGTTATTCATTTTTACGGTTGCTTTATCTATCATTTCCCTTCTATGTTACCTGAAGAAATGATAAAAGGAGTCTTTATTTCAATCACAATCTCATAAACCTTCTTAACCATACCAATCACCACCTTACATAATCCCATAACATACAAATATCAGCCCATGGTGAATATACTCCATTAACTAAACCTGTAAAGGTTCTCCCTCTAAACATTTCAGTCACGATTTTGTTTAATTCCTTTATTGTTCTGGCATTTTGATATAGATAAAATAGTTCAAATTCTTCCCTTTCCATAGTCTCAGAAGCATACCTTAGTTTATACAACTGGCTCTTTTGAATGCTTTTCTCCTTCATTTTTCTTATTGCTTCATAATAACTTGCAAGCTCATTTACGTGGCAGGGAATAATCCTTCCTTGATATAATCAAAATCTATAAAGCTGTTTCCCTCTAATATCTTAATATCAACGGTTCCTGCAGGATTTTTTAAATTTTTAGCCTTTTTCTTTGCATTCTTAAGCAAATTTTGTGCGATATCAGACATATTCCCTATAGGGGTATTGAATTTTGCAATGCAAACTCCAATAGACATTGTTATATTATTTTTAAAGCTTCCATCAAATTTTTCTATTATTTTTTTGAAACCTCAAGAGCATAAACAGCAGGCACTATAACAAATATGTCATCCCCACCTAGAGCAATTATTTCAAACCTTATATCATCCTTCATAACTTCTGCAAAGGATTCATAAACTGACTTTTTTGTTATGTAGTCCAATGTCCTGCTAAAATACATCATCTCAAAAGGATTATTTATATTCATAACATAATTACCCATGTTGTTTCCATCACCATAAATAACTGCAACATATCCTCTATCGTCTTTTAAATCTTCCAAAGTCTTAACCGATTTAGCCTCTTTGTTTGTAAAGCTTTTAAACTCATTTGCAAAATTACTCTTATCCTTACCAACTCTATTTTTTCTTAAGCATGAAGGACATACAGGAACTTGTCCATCAGGCGAACTTATTAAATATTTAGCATCTCTTATTGCACAAAGATCACATACCACACCATTTTCCCTTAAAGTATTTGCCTTAAGACTAATCTTATTGCCGTTTATATTTAGCTCCTCTAGTTGGCTATCAGGATTTATAGGATAAATTTTTATTTTTTTCTCCATTCCAACTTTCTGTTTAATTCTCCCGATATTCTTTTATAATCATAAAAAATGTGTTCAAATCGGTAGTTTCCCATTCAAAGGCATTCATAGCAGTAAGAGCAATATTGGTATACTCTTCTTCAAGCCTTTTACAAACATCCTTGCCTTTACCTTCAGGTAAAACAATATATACATTGCCTCCTCCTGCATAAATTACGCATTCCTCTATAAATTTTTCACCTACAATATTTAAAGTAACATCTATGTTAAGATACTCTATTATTTCACTTGCCCCTCTTATATCTTTTATCTTTTTATTCTCTAAGAAATATTTCTTTATCTTATATATAGAACCTTTGATCACATCGATTTTTATATCTTTAAAAAGCTGACTTTGGATGCCATTTAAGCCGTCTATAATAAATTTTTTATATCATCCGCTTCATCTGAGAAAAAGCTCATATAAGCCTTTTTCTATCAAAATTTGATTTATCCATCGTCTTTAAATAAGAAATTAAAACATATATCTTAGCCGCATCGGCAACAGAAGGCTTATTCTCTTTATATTCTTTTCGTTCCATACTACGTCTTCGTAACTTTTAAGATGATAATAAATATTTTTTAAATCCGAAAAATCATTTATCCTTTTATACGAATCATCAATCTTTGCAGGATAAAAAGCCATATTATTTCTACCTCCTAAAAAGCAAATATTTAATCAATCATCGTCTTCAAAATAAAGTTTTTCAAAACATGTATAATTTGACTTAAATATTCCCTTATTACCAAGTTCCCTCATATACTCATCATGGTCAGGGACAATTTCACATACCCATGGAATTTCTCCTTTAAGATAATAAAATATTCTTTCACTTGTAGCAGGCATCTTAAACACCTTACAATCCGTAATAGAAGTATCAAAATTAGTGTGGATATAATTATTTCTTATATCTTCCTTCAATAATTTTTTAAGAAGTGATAATATTTTTTCTCTATCTGTTCTATCCGAAATACGATTTAAGAATTTCATAGCCTGCTTTGATAAATAAATGAATTCCTTATCATTAACCGCTCTATATTTTCTATATAACATTAACCCAATCCCTGACAGCGTTACATACCCACCATCATGTATTAATAATGAATTAAAATCTCCCTTATTGCAAAATCAATTCCTTGAAAAAACTCTTCCTCCTTTAAAGCACCTTCTTTACATAGTCGATCAAATCTTTCTTCATTTTCTTTTATCAAATCATAATTGAATTCTAAAGGTATTGGAGGAAGTTCTATCAAATTATCGGTGTTTTCAAATATGTAGGCAATTTTTTGTTGTAAATCATGCCTAAAATAGTCAAATATGGGACAACACCTTTGTATCCTCCAGTTGGATTAAATATTATTTCTGCATAGGGATTTTGTTCGATGATTTCAAGAATTTTTTCGATGAGATTTTTGATTCCTTCCCGTTCGAACTTTACCGAATCGTTTACCACAAGATTTGTAATAGATAAGACTTTAGATGTTGCATTAAATGTAACTTCGAAGTATTCAGAAAGTATGTCTCCTGCAAGCCTTGATTCCCTTGTATCTGTAACTATGAAGTATAGGATATCATCATCTGCTACTCCTATTTTATTTAAGCTCTTTATTTCAGCAGATATCTTATCTTTATCTTGTTGACTTTTAATGATGCTCCAAACATAACTTTTTATCTTTTCTTCTTTTTCATCATTTTGAGTATAACTTCTATAAAGCTCTTGAAAATTTTTATCTTCTTTCATAATATTTGTAAAAATAGATGTCCCTACAGTAGAAAAGATTATCTTCCCCATAAAAACCACCACCCAATTTTATCCATATATTTATTTTTCTACATAATAACCAAAAATCCTTCTAAAATATCTAAATTTTAACTAAAATATATTTTAAACAAAATATAATTCATATTATTTTGCACCATTTAATAAGTTATAAAAGCTCTCTATTGTGTTGATCATATCACTGCCAAGCCTTTTATAAGCCTCCATCTTTAAATCTTCAGATATAGAACCGTAATATGCCTCTGCTATTCCTCCTGTTATGCAAGCAATAGTATCGCTATCTCCTCCTATTGAAATTGCATTTCTTATAGCATCTTCAAAATCTTCAGATTCAAGAAATGCCCTTATAGCCTGAGGAACTGACCCTTGACAGCTAACATCAAACCTATACCATGTTCTAAGGCTATCTAAAGGTTCATCCAAATAATAATTAAATCTTTTTCTATTTCCTCTTTAATTTTTTCCTTTGTTGCACCTTTTCTTGCCAAAAATATAGCCAAAGCTGTAGCCTGAGCTCCTTTAATTCCTTCAGGATGGTTATGGGTAACTTTTGCACTTTCTTGAGCCATTTTTAAGACATCTTCTTCACTGTCATAATAAAATCCTACTGGACTAACTCTCATAGCTGAACCATTTCCAAAGCTGTTATAAGGTTTAAATCCATCTGATAATCCCCAACTTATAAATTTACTTCCATAACCCGCATCGGGATATTTTCTAAACCATTCCTTATATGTAACATCGAAGGGCTTTTTATTTAATAATGCATCCATAGTAGCAACTGTTAGAACAGTATCATCTGTAAAATGCGAATATTGATTAAAAAGCTTAAAGTCCTTTGTCTTCTTATTATGGAATTCAAATCTCGAACCTACAATATCACCAATAATAGCTCCCAGCACAAAACCATCTCCTCTTAAAAAATAAAAAATCCCTCATAGGTAGGCTAAGAACGAAAACACTTGCGAATGTGGTGGACAACTTATAGAGGGGTTTCAATCCCTCATAGGTAGGCTAAGAACATTTGCATTGTCATAAATGGATTAGGTTCTTCAAGCAAGTTTCAATCCCTCATAGGTAGGCTAAGAACTAGGGAAAATTATCGATGAAAAGGAGAAGAGAAAGGTTTCAATCCCTCATAGGTAGGCTAAGAACCGAAAGGACAAAAAAGTTTATGCTCAACATTTAGGTTTCAATCCCTCATAGGTAGGCTAAGAACCAATACTTCCAAATGGCACATCATGTAAATTTGGTAGTTTCAATCCCTCATAGGTAGGCTAAGAACCTTAAAATAGCCAATTTTCTTTTATCCATGATTGATAGTTTCAATCCCTCATAGGTAGGCTAAGAACGCAAAAGCCCGTAAAGTTCGTTTCTTGAAATCGAGTTTCAATCCCTCATAGGTAGGCTAAGAACATTTATACAATTTGAAGGAGCATATTTAGAAAAACAAGTTTCAATCCCTCATAGGTAGGCTAAGAACCAAATTTTTATTCTCAGGATTTAATGCTGCTTCAATGTTTCAATCCCTCATAGGTAGGCTAAGAACCTTTTGAAGGAGGTGTAAAATATGGAAGGATTAACTATGTTTCAATCCCTCATAGGTAGGCTAAGAACCCCGTTCAATGCTTATTATAACTGGGTTTGAAAATTTTGTCAATTTTGAATTTTTTGTTAACAAAATCTTCAAACCCTTGAGAATGCTCATTTTCTTTTGTCGTCGATCCCCAGCACTTTTTGCAGGATTGGAGGTCGACGACAAATTCAAAAATCCTCCTAACTATGAAAAATACAAACTTTGTAAAGGCATAATCATAAAAACGAAAACCACAGGAAATTCAGTTAAAAACAAAAGCCCCAAAGGGCCTATTTATCTGATATTATTTTTTAAAATTATCATATAAATTTTTAATCTCCCTCTTAAAATCGCTAATCTTTTTTACATTGTCAGTATATCCAAAATGGTTTAAATCATTTCTTATTCCCTTTATACTTTGATAAAAATCTGCAAAATCTTTATCGATTTTATCGACCAATTCGGCTATCTTTTCTTCATACTCCTTATCAATCTTCCAAGTGTCCCTTGGTCTATTTAAAGCCTTTATATTAAGAGCTTTTGCAACTATCTCCTCTCTGTGAATAGAATTAGTTTCATCCAATCCAAATCTTTGGCAAACATATGTAATAGCAGCTTCATCTAATGCAGTATAAGCTTGTTCAATCAAATCATTTTCTATGCACCATCCAACAGTTGCAATGCCTATGTGTAAATTGTCCCGCGAGTCAAAGTTCTTTGTCCTTTTCTCTATTTTATCAAATAAAGGAAGTAGCATTTGTAAAGGTCCCTTTGAGCATCTATCCTTAACATCCATCAAATTGTTTTTCATATTTTGATATGCTGAATAAATTGACTTTTCCGCTCCAAAACCTTCTATGAATTTTCCTCTACAAGTTAAAATCGCGCTTGTGAAATTGTTTAATGAATTAGCAAAATTCCTTACTGCTATTGCATCAGGATCCCTTTGAATCAACTTTTCCCTTAAGCTTATATTTGCAACATCGCTTATATGCTTTGCATTGCCGTATTTCAAAAATGCATTAACTGCATAGGACCATTCAAGTATTGAATCGAAATTAGTAAGATCAAAAACAGGCACTATAAATTCCGAATCCCTGTTTTTGTTAAGTTCAAATGCCCCATAATATATTCCTAATATTTTTATATCCTTAACAACCTTTGCATAGTTTAAAACAGTTAGAGCAAGCATTGGTAAAGATCTAAATCCGTGGGTTATATCAAATATTACCTCGTCCCCTTCTTCTATTTCATCGAATATGCATCTAAAAATCTGCCATATTTCCTCTTCATTCTTTCCTTCTGGTATATCTTTGTCCAAAATTGTAAAGCCATATCCTTCATCCTTTAAAGATTCTAATTTGGTCTTTAATCTTCTTGTTGATATTAGCTCGTTATTCCAATTTAATTTTCTTGCATCCTCCGTTAAAAATATAATCACCTTATCTTCCTTATCCCAATCCTTACAAAAATACCTTGTTAAAAATTCCTGAATATATGATGTTTTAAATGTAAAATCCCCAAGTTATATATGGTTTCTTGGTAATCGTTTGTTCCAAGAATGCTAATAAACTTTTTACCCATAAAACCACCCCTAAACTCGATATTACCAAATATTTGTATATTTGTGAATATATTTTATTAATTTTTAAAAATATCGTAACCTTCTTTAAGAAGGCTATAGATTAAAAAAGCATTGTTATATTGGAAACAAAGGG
This sequence comes from Caloramator sp. Dgby_cultured_2, assembly GCF_028872215.1. Classification (NCBI taxonomy): domain Bacteria; kingdom Bacillati; phylum Bacillota; class Clostridia; order Eubacteriales; family Clostridiaceae; genus Caloramator; species Caloramator sp. Dgby_cultured_2. Next base: position 2,348,525 of record NZ_CP118396.1, on the reverse strand, counting down.
AATACTAAGTAATATGCTAAAGATTAAAAAATTGGTAAGCCTATACCCTAAAATAGTTTTTAAACTATTTTTTAATTCTTCAAAGGATATTTTTTGTTTTTATAATCTAAAAACAAAGGATATATCTGAAACAACGTATACCAAAACAAGCCTTTGGGAATATAATCTGTTAAATCTTTATCCCCATAATCTTTTATTCTTTCTATTTCCCTTTTAACTGTTTTGGTTATTTCTTCATTTGACATACCAGTAGTATCTATATGTAGCCTTTCTGCCACTTCTTTAGTTGAAGCAATTCTTATATCAGGATATTTTACCATTGCTTCTTTTATATAGTTTATATCATCCGTCGCCTTAAGTTGAAGATATTCAACTTCTCCTGTTTTTGTATTGTAAAGAATAACATCAGAACCTGGGTGATTTGTTTCAGTAAAAAGCTTTGCAAAGTAGTGGTCTTTATCTTTATTTTCAAATTCAACAAATTTTATCTCATGATAAACCCCCTTTAGGTTGTTTATAAACCCCTTAAGCTGTGCATCGTCTAAGCTGTTTATATACCTCCCAATATCTTCTACTGATGAATCCTTAAGATCAGGATAAGCCCTCCTTATAGCTTCCAAAGGTCCTTTGTATCAAAGGTATATTGAAAATCATCCTTTGATTTTAATAAGGATATAAAAATTGGCTTAAGGTGATCATCCTTTACTTTGCCGTAAATATTTTTTATATGTTTTGATAAGTTACTTATCTTTGTTTTCATTTTTTAATTCACTCCCTATCCTTTTCCCTCCTCCAATTCTCTTTTGTATATAACTTGAAGTTGTTTTTTATTTATAGGATTTCCCGATCTTTTTGGACAAAATAAAAGTCCGCAACCTTTCCTATAGCATAACAAGCACCATATACTAACGGAATGGTAAAAATCCTCCTAAGAAGGGAATGAAGGTTTTATAGGCAAATATTATTCCCGACTTTGCTAAATATCCAAGTCCTACAACACCTAAAATCTCCTTTAATATATCTAATGCTCTATCCCTTGAAATTTGAAATCCTCTTATATTCCCTATCTTCATAACCATGGCAACTTCGATGGTTGTTAATATAGGAAAATCAGCGATAGGAATAGGTTGAAGAGCTATTCCTGCACATAGAGCAGAACAAAACTTTATAACCCTTTCGACCCTTTTATCCTCCAAGTATTCCTTTTTATCTCATCGTTTATCCTTTCTAGAACTTCATCAATATTCAAAAACCACTCCTTAAAGCAAAAATCACAAAAGATCAAAAAACTTTTTGCTCATAATCTTCCTTTTCTTTTACATCATGCCATCCAACAAGAGATGGGGAATTAGGATCATGCTCCCTTCTTTTCTTATCCACCAAAGCTTCGGACATATTTGCATAGCAATAGATGCACTTATGGGGGCAGGTGTCAAAAACTCCTATATCTTTACTTGCAACGCAGCCACATTCCTTTCTTTGTCCCGTATCCTTCTTTTTGTAACATCTATGTTAAACACCTTTTTAATATATTCGTCATCTACACATTTGCCATGTAAAACCCCTTCTTCTTCAAGGTCTACAACCTCTGCACAGCTATAAATTTCCATATCATGAGCCTTTGCTAAACTCGCCAAAGATTTAATAAATTCCCTAAACTCTGGATGATTAAAAGGATTTTCAAATACATTTATTCCTGCCTTTTTAACCTTCTCGATGCCCCTCTATAATCGTCAAAGATACTTATAACTACCCTATTGGTATATCCTGATAAATCCTTGACTATCCTACTAAAGCTATTCAAGTGAAATTCAAATGGAGTGATATCAGATAATATAATCGGATCATACCTTAATATTACCTTTTCTTTTCCTATCCTATCGGATAGCTCTTTAAAAGTTTTTATTCTTTCTTCAAAAGGAGGTAAATTAGGTTCAAAAACCTTTGAATAGTTGTTTAGTGTATATTGAAAATAATATTTATATCCTAATCTATCGATCTCATCCAAATGCTTCATTAAAGGTTTTGGATTTTTGTCCAAAAACTATAACGTCGACATCCTCCCTTTTAAGGGATACCTTGTTTATTTGATTTGCATTAAAGGGGTTAACAAATGTTGCATAACCCCTTCTGATTCTTTCCATAAACCATTCTGAATAAAAGGCAGGAATATCCGTCCTTCTGCTGGCGCTAATTATCATAATATTTCACTCCTCAAATAAGCAATTCAATTAACTTAACTTTATTATATCTTAATAAAATTTAATTTAAAATCAATAATGAGTATCTATAAACACTAATGCATATATGATGTAAACTAAGGCTTTAAGCGCCTTGGTTTACTATAATTACAGCGCTTTTAACTGCTGCCTTATAGCATATGCTGCATAATATGTTGTAAACATAGTGAACACATGCTGCTCTTATTAGAGCTTCCTTTGACACCTTGTATGCTTCAAACTCTGCTCTTCTTGTTTCTATAAATATCTTGTTTACATATCTTTCTGCATATTTATCTACAAATTCAACCTTCCCTTTGTTGCAGAATAATATTTTTTCAATTTCCTTTATTAATCCGCTGTTTTGTATTCTTGATAAGTATTCAATTAGATTAAGTATCTTTTTATCCCCTGAATATGAATAAACGCTGCTTTTGCTAAGGATTATTGATTTTAGCTCTAAATTAACGTTGTCTAATCCCTTGCGTTCAGATTTTAATTCCAAAGCATCGATTATTTCATCCAGTGCAGTGGTGCTATCTATGCTACTTAATCTTGTTAGAAAATCTATAAATACCCTATAGCTTTTTAGCCCTATTGAGTTTTTGTCAAGATAAAGGGGATTTATCGGTATTTGAAAAATTTTTTGATTAACTTTATCATAGCTATTGAAATTCTTGGTGCCGCTAAGATATGTCATCTTCTCCTTAAGAACTGCCTTTATAGTGTTATCGATGCTACATTGTAAATTTTTCTTTCTGCTTAATCTGTCAACCATAGCAAGGATTTTTTCATCATCTTTTTGGAAATTAAACTCTCCAAAATCTCAACCTCTGCCTTTCTAAGATTGAAAACTGAGATGACATCGCTTTTAACATTTTGCCATGAGAGCAATTGGAATCTTACCTTCATAAAACAAAACCTCCTATAGATTATTTTCTAAAAATGGGCACACTTATAGCGTAAACCCACTTTAAATTTCAAAATCTATAGGAGAGTGCTTTTAATTTATATTTTGTTACATCTATATTTTAACAATTGTTATATTTATTGTCAATAACATAGAGCTTTAAATTAACAGTGAAACAAGAAAAATATTAGCAATAATATTAGAAATAAGCACCCTCCGTATCCATCATCATTTTTATTTTGTGTTTGTTGTTTAACTGTCGGTTCGGTTTGATTGTATTGATAATTACTTTTAAAGGATTGTTGATTTTGCTCTTCCTTTTCTTTAATTCCTTTTATTGTAGCCAATATAGTATTCAATTCTTTACTGTATTTTTCATATACGTCATTATAATAAGTCTTAAGAATTTCTATATTTCTTGTTATCCTTCCGACACCAATACCATATAATTTGACAACTATATTATTAAATACATTTCTACTATCTTGTTCTTCTGCCATAAGTCTATATTCGTGTAAATAGATAAGAAGATCTTTAAATTCTATATCTAATTTTCTATCCCTGTATAGGCTGTCTAAATCCCTTAAAATATCAACATAATCCCACGCAGTTTCTTCATACTTCATTATCTCATCTTCATCTTCATCATTTTCTTCATTTAAATAATTATATAGCCATATATAATAATACATAGCCCTTATGTTTTTGTCTCATTAGATTCATTGATAAAGGATATAATTTTGGAATTAACATATTCATCAGCCTCGTAGTATATGTTAGCTATATAATCTACAACATTCACATCTCGGTGTGTCATCCTATAGTTAATCAATATATTTATGAGTATAAAAGCTATATCAATTTGTTCTACTACATCTAAGCAATCATCCTGTAGAGCATCTTCAAGAATATCTATTGCCTTATCAAGCCAGTTTAACCTTACATAGCATGAAGCCATCAATACATAGCATATAGCAAAGCGAACATCACCATCCATTAATTTTTGTAAAATAACTGATGCCCTTTCAAATTCATTTTCATCCATAAGTTTAATTGCTTCCTCAATTTTCTTTTTAGCTTCCTCTTGATATCCACTTGTATCATAAGCCCTTCGAAGCTTTTCATTGGATAAAACTTCGTATGCTTCCCTTATTAACTTGAAATTTTCAGGATCCTTTTCCGGCGAGTGGATTCTAACTTTTTTAAAATAAGCCTTTTTATCTCATCTTGGGTGGCATTTTGTTGTATACCTAAAATTTGATAATAATCCTTCATTTATAACACCTCACAACCAAAACTTATCACAAAATTAATTATAAGCATTTATAAATTCATATTTTTTGCATCATTGTATAGATTTTTTATTTAAAAACAAAAATGCCAATAGGTTTGATACCTATTGGCTCCAGCCTATAAGCTGGTATGCTAAGCACCATTGCCTAGCACTGTATTTTAAATGATCATAATTATCTCTCCTTTCTTAATGCAAAGGCTATGCTCAAGCCTTTATGCTGAACTAAAAGTTCAGCCAGGTAGCAACCAAAGATTGCTACCTTAACATAAGGCATTAAAAAGCCTTATGTTATGTGCGAAAAATTCGCACATAAAGTCAAATTGACTTTCCCCACAAATGCCCTTCTCCAGTAAATCACCTCTCTTCTTGATCCAATTATAAAACATTACCCATTCATATTTTTCTGCATAATCGAACAATTCTATTAATCCCTTCAATCAGGTCAAGGTCATTTCTACATTAAAGGAGGTGAAAACATGGCCATAATGCCAATGAAGGTGATAATCCCTTCAATCAGGTCAAGGTCATTTCTACTAAGACGATTTTGTTTAAGCCGGCGCTTGATGATAGAGTGATAATCCCTTCAATCAGGTCAAGGTCATTTCTACTAGGCCAAACTGCGTCTATGGCGCGTCAAGTGAAGGTGTGATAATCCCTTCAATCAGGTCAAGGTCATTTCTACTTCAAGAAGAACTTTCAAGGGGATTTGTCTCCGCAGGTGATAATCCCTTCAATCAGGTCAAGGTCATTTCTACCCCCAATAATAAAAGCTGTTATAGATATTATAGAAAGAAGGGTGATAATCCCTTCAATCAGGTCAAGGTCATTTCTACTTCAGGTTAGCCCATGCGTAAATTGCTAAGACAGGTGAGCAGTGATAATCCCTTCAATCAGGTCAAGGTCATTTCTACGCTTTATATCAGCCATTGGACATGCTGACACAGCAGCGGTTGTGGTGATAATCCCTTCAATCAGGTCAAGGTCATTTCTACGTTGAGGAGGCTGTCTCCGCAATGGAAAGCATGGTGGCTCGTGATAATCCCTTCAATCAGGTCAAGGTCATTTCTACAAACATGGGACAACATTGATGTTGCAATAGCAACATCAGGTGATAATCCCTTCAATCAGGTCAAGGTCATTTCTACCAAACGGACAACCATTTGAAGCCATGATAGACGACTTTAGATTGTGATAATCCCTTCAATCAGGTCAAGGTCATTTCTACGGCACCCCTTGTGAGGTATTGAAAAATCTAGCCTGAGAATGTGGTTTTTGAAAACCTATTTAAAATCGCTTTTTTAGCTGTTAAAATAAGTTTTATACATGGATTGTATATTAAAAAAATTACCTCTTAAACTTTGATTTTTCTGCGATGTAGAGGTTTTCAAAAACCCCTATGTATAAAAAGTGATTGGGGGTTTTTGATTGATTTTCCTATGTATAATTATAACAATATCTCGTCTAAAATTCCACATTATTCAAAATTTTATATCAATAATCCATTTACTTTCTTCATTTTCTCTTATTCTTTTTAATTTTCCAATATCAATATTTACTTCGTCTTTGCCTAAAATATTAAACAAAACATTTAGCTTTCTCTCTAAATGAGTTATCTTTTTGTCTAATTCTTCCCTTTGGGATTTTAATTTTAATACTTCATCAACTACTTCTTTTATAGAAAGTTCAACAGATGTTTTAAAAAACTCTGCATTATCAGAATAAAGAATTGGGCTTGAATAAACACCCTCTGGTATTTCAAATTTACAGCAGCATTCTGATATTATATCATTATCCTTCATATATTCCCTGATTTTCTTACAAGATATTGGCCTTTCGGGTGCTTTGTTAATAAATTTCTCTGTGATGTTAAAACTATAATTATCCATTTGGCTCATCAAAAATGGATAAAGTCCTTCCCTTTTTCTATGTAATTAAATACATATAAAAGTAAAAGCCTTTCAAAATGAGTCAAATGCTTTTTTCTTATACCGTTTTCCAGCAAATATTTTATTACTTTACAATTTACCGCTATTTTATAAGCTTCATTGTAATTTTGCCTTAAATTTTCAAAGAAAACATTGTCATCGGCATAACTATAATATTCATTTAATTTTATATCTTTAAGGCTGCTAATTTCTAAAAATTCCGTCCTTTTACAAGTTTCAGGGTGCAATCCTAACGGCAATTTAATTACATTTTCTGTATCAACTATAATATTTTCTTTAGGTTTTATTTCAATATTCACATCCTTATAATTCACATTTTCTAATACCTCTTTTGCTATTTTTTCTAATAAATTTATTTTTATAGTTTCTTTAAAGAAAGTCCAAACATGATAACCCTTTTTACCGCTAAATTCGATATATGATTCGTATCCCTTATGCATCAATTCCCTTTTTATTTCTTTAGCAACATTAAAAGCTTTTGCACATCATTTATACAGTCAATATCAAAAACAAGCTTATTGCTAGTTCCATTTTCGCAGTCTAATCTTACAGCAAGAGTTATTAGTCCATTAAAATGTTTCTTTACTAATGCATCATCTATCTCTCCGTTTATTTTTGGTAATCTTTATTACCATTTTTAGTTACAAAATATACGCTCTTTCTCCCTGAAAACAGTTTAATAAATTCTCTTATATACTTGTTTTTGTTTTCTATTTGCCTTATGAGTTCTTCAAATTCCTCAATTAAATAAAATTTGTTTTCTTCTACTAATTTTTCTATAATTTCATCCTTGTTATTAAAAAGTATATATTGAAAAGCCAATTTATGTTTTTCACCAAGCTGAACTTCTATTTTTTCTTTAATCTTTCTATCACATTATCATTTAATAATTCTTTGTTAAGTTCACTTAACACCGAAATAAACTTTTCTTCATCTTTATTTTTTACTGCATCTAACAAAGCAATTAAATCGTTATTATCAATTAAATTATTATAATAACCTGGAATATTTAGGTTTTTGCTTGCAAGTTCCCTCATTTTATCATCATCTACCCTTACCTTTTTAAAATTTATTATAATTCCCAAAAACTTTACACTATCTCCCTTAGCACCTAAAATAGTTTTTGTTTCATTTAAGTTTAGACCTAATTCTTTTAGTTTGTTAACAATTTCATCGTGTATATTAGCATTGCTAAAAAATATCATGTCGTCACAAAACCTTAGATATCGTATTTTTTTATTTTTATAAAAATAATTATCAAATTCTTCAAGATAAACATTAGATAGAATAGGACTTAAGGGGCTTCCTAAAGGTAATCCTTTAAAATCAGCTATTTTGTTATCTTCGATTATTAATTTTTCTAATTCTTTAAAAAATTTAACATCATTTACCCTTTTTCTAAGTAAATTCAAAAGTTTTTCTATATTTATTGAAGGAAAAAATCCTTTATGTCACATTTGAAAAAATAATCGTATTGATTTATATATTCCTTGGCTAATATTATTGCATCTTTAGCAGATCTGCCTTTAATAAATGAAAATACGCAAGGTGGAAAGATAAAATATTTTTCTAACTTTTCTTTTAATTCTTTTCTTAATCTAAGTTCATCATCTTCATAAACTACTACCTCGCGGAATTTATTTTTGTTCTTTATCATATACTTTTTCATATTATCATTTCCCTATTAGAATTTTTGACTCTTTTATCAAAAACGATTTTCCTATTAAAGCACCCTTCACATAATAAAAATATATAAATACTTCTTGTAATGTCATCTATATTTGCCGATGTATAGGCATATCTTAAGTAATTTCTATAAAAGGCTTCTATTTTTTGAGCATATCTTTATATATCTTTTCATCAAGTTCAAATTGATAAACGCTATATTGTATTCTTGTGCAATAGTTGGATAGTATCCTGCTTAATTTGTTTCTATACCTATCTATACTAATATCATAGGATATGATCCCTTTAATCATTTTAACACCACAGGCATATATTCTTCACCTCGTATAAAATAATTTTTAAGAAGACTAATTTGATTTTTTATTAAAGGTTTTACCTTTTCCATTTCATTATTAAATTTTAATATGTATTTTTTAATGAATTCTCTTTAAGGAAAACACCATCCTCATCAAAATAAAAGTCTAATTTTGTTATCTCTTTTCTGTTTAAAAGTTTAATAACAAATAGATCACAAAAATACTGTCTAAATTCTTCAAGTAAATCTAATGGCAAAGATTGTCTACCATATTTTATACTATGTAAAAAGCCAACATAGCTATCTAAGCCATTTCTTTCAACCTGAGAAATTATTTCATTAAGAACCATCGTATATGTTAAACTCAATAAGCTATTCACTTCATCCTTAGGTGGTCTTCTGTTTCTGCCATCAAAGTTATAATCCTTGGGAATTATATTCTTTAAATCTTCAAAATAATATTTGCTTGCTAATCCTTCTATACCTAATAGTTCTTCATTATCTTTTGCTCTTTCAACATTTAACATTAATCCTTCCAATCTTTCATCATAGATTTTATATCGCTTTAATAAATTTTGTTGATTAACAATTTTCCCTTTTATAAATATCTTTGCTAATTTTAATCTTCTTTCTTTATCACGCCAACACTCATACTGTGCAAATCTTAAATAAACATTTTTGATATATTGGGGTATACTTTTCCCTTTAGTCTCCCTTTTGTCGATAAAAATAAAACATCAATATTGTTTTCAAAGGCTAAAGCAAGAGCTTGAGATGTTATTTGTTGATTGCCGAACAATAATATTTTGTCCACCTTGTAAGTAGGAACAGAAAATATTTTGATCCCGCCCTTTGTTACCAAAAATTGTTCATCAAATTTTTTATAACACACCCCTGCTCAACAACATAAAGATCCTCCAAACTTTCACCTCCTCTAGGTCAATTTTATAATTTTGCACATTCATATTTTTTGCACAAAAAATAGCAGCAAAAGCTGCTCAATCCCTTCAATCAGGTCAAGGTCATTTCTACATCCAGAAATAGCCTTGAAGTTCTCTCCTATTAGGAGGTGATAATCCCTTCAATCAGGTCAAGGTCATTTCTACTTAGTTTACTTAATTCAAAACAAGAAATATCTCGATTTAATGTGATAATCCCTTCAATCAGGTCAAGGTCATTTCTACCAAAAGAATATATTGCAAAAAGAATATTAAATGAACTTGTGATAATCCCTTCAATCAGGTCAAGGTCATTTCTACTTGGCACGACAACAACGACGACTAGTCACATACATATCTGGTGTGATAATCCCTTCAATCAGGTCAAGGTCATTTCTACTAAAGAAAATTTATATAGAACAACAAAAGAACAAATTTGAGTGATAATCCCTTCAATCAGGTCAAGGTCATTTCTACGCAAATAAAATATTTGCAGCTAAAAAGAAGGCTATGATCCTAGTGATAATCCCTTCAATCAGGTCAAGGTCATTTCTACTGATTGAATGGATAAATCAATTTGGTTCACAGTATTTAGTGATAATCCCTTCAATCAGGTCAAGGTCATTTCTACGCATCTGGTAAGCCAACGACAACCAGGACAACACAGAATGGGCAGTGATAATCCCTTCAATCAGGTCAAGGTCATTTCTACGGTTAGGAGTTATTTGCAGGGCTAGGGACTGTCTCGAGAATGTGATAATCCCTTCAATCAGGTCAAGGTCATTTCTACTTTGTTAATCTTTACATGAAAGGGGTGAAGATGCTATCCTGTGATAATCCCTTCAATCAGGTCAAGGTCATTTCTACGGCATCCCTTGGGAGGCATTGAAAAATCTAGCCTGAGAATGTGGTTTTTGAAAACCTATTTAAAATCGCTTTTTTAGCTGTTAAAATAAGTTTTATACACAGATTGTATATTGAAAAAATTGCCTCCCAAGCTTTGATTTTTCTGCGATGTAGTGGTTTTCAAAAACCCCTATGTATAAAAAGTGATTGGGGGTTTTTGATTACTTTTGCCTAGATTTATTATAACAAATAATTTTAACAAATTCCATATATTACTAACAAAAACATGTCTTTTCAATTTTTAGTTATATTCCCTCAAAATCTTTTTATTTTTGAATTATAATAAATCGTATCTTTATATTCCTTCTCAATCTGCAAAGCATATCTAAAGGCTTCAGCTTTATCAGTTGATATTAACGTTAATGTATATAAAGTTTCTGCTCTATAACATCCGTCAATATATTTGTTTATATATTCATTGTAGTAACAAATGGCTTTTTCTTTATCGAAATATTTATAAGAAGAAGCTAAGAAGAACAATATATGCTCTTTTAAGTAACTATCACTTTGAATCTTATTTGCAATTTCAAAATACTCTGATGCTCTTTTATAATCTTTCTTCCTAAACGCTTTCAACCCCTGATTGTAAAAGTAACTTAAATCAATTTGTTCATATTGCTTCTGAATTAGATTAAAAATCAACAGTTCCTTTTCATTAAATCCCCTTAAATCCGTTTTTCCTTTTGTTTTTTCAAACCCACAATAATCCCCTTCTAAGTAGTTTTTCAAAAGTTCATAAAACTTGTCATTTACATGATAAGCATGTATTTTTTCGGTTTATTCACTTCTTTATTTCTAAAGCCAATAAAATACATCGGACCAAGCATCACGATTAATAACAAACACAATACAGCCTTTTCATAAAACTTTTTAGCGTTATAATAAAGTCCATTTAGTTCTTTATATACTTCTTTAGTGAAATCATTAAAGGGATATATTTCATCTATCTCCTTTAACAGCTTTTTACAATCATCTATCCTCTTTTGCTTATAATAGGCCAACGTGAGAAGCTTTTGTGCATCATAAGTTAAAAATCCTCTTTGTCTATAGTTCTCCAACAAATCTATTACCTTATTAAATGAGTTCATTTTGAATTCGTTTAAAGCCTTATTAAAATCTTCTACATATTTTTTAATTTCTTCAATATTTTCTACTATCTCTTTAGAGGGTTGATAAAGGTTGTTTTTGCATTGAATTTTAATAATTTTAATGCCTTTTTAAATTCACCATAATACAAAGTATCACTCCTGAAGCATGCAATACTTCAGGAGTATATTCCCTTGTTTTTATGATAAAATCAAAAATTCTTTGAGCCCTTTTCAAATCTCCCTTTTTGGCATAATAAAAGCCTTTATTTATGATACTTTGTAACACTTTAAACCCTCCGTTTTAGATATCTAAAATAAAGTCCAAAATCCTTCCGTCAATTAAATCTGCATTTTCTTCATCTTCATTTTTTATATATTCTTTTAGTTTAACAACCAAATCGAAAAGTTCATTTTTCAACTTAATATCATCCATTTGTTTTATCTTTTTTCAGCTGTTTCGATTGTTATTTTATATTTTGAAGCTAATCTAGATTTTTTCCATGAATCATCAATGGCATCCATCTTTTCAATAACTTGATCTAAAGATAGGCTGCTTTGATTTTTATCTCTAAATCCTTCGATATTCCATTGCTTTTTATCGTAGCAGTGATTTTTATATTCCCATTCAAATCATAGGAAAACTCAACTAATATAGCTTCTTTACCAGCTTTATTCTCCGGTATACCGCTTAAATGAAAACTTCCAATAAAGGTTGCATCATCAACGAACAAGCAATCATTATCAAGCGTTTGATAGGCCTTTATTTCTACTTCAGTTTGATTATCATAAAGGGTATAAAACTCCTTTGATTTAGACGTTGGAATAGTAGTATTTCTTTCAATTATCTTTGAAAATACATCCGCAAAAAGCTGACCATTTATCTCTGCAACGCTTGCTACTCCTAAATTGTATGGACAAATATCCGTTATCATTAAACCCTTTTCTTCATCCATTTTACCTGACATAATTGCTGCCTGAATGGCTGCACCTAGTGCCACCGCCTCATCTGGGTTTATTTCGGTCTTTATGTCCTTATTTAATTTTTCCTTTACATATTTTCTAACAAGGGGTATTCTTGTAGTTCCACCAACCATAAGCACTAAATCTATATCATCATAACTTAAATCCTTATCCTCCAACGCCTTATCTATGATGTATCCTGCCCTTCCAACTAAGTCAAAAACCATTTCTTCAAACTCTTCCCTCGAAATCTTTATCTTAAAGTCAATAATATTTCCATTGCTATATACGTTTTCGATAACAATTAAGGCCTCCTTATCAAAGGAAAGGTTCTTTTAGCCTCTTCTGCTGCAGCTTTAATTTTAGACATAGTCAAAAATCATCCTGTGCTACATGAAAATTAATTCGCCTTTTCATCTCTTGTATTATAAATTCGCATAGTCTCTCATCAAAGTCTTTTCCTCCAAGAAATGGATCCCCATAGCTTGACATTACATCTATAACCCCATCGAATATTTCAAGAACAGTAACATCTAATGTGCCACCGCCAAAATCAAAAACTAAAACCTTTAAATTTTTATCAATATTTTTAAGTCCGAAGGCAAGGGCAGCTGCTGTTGGCTCATTAATGAGTCTTTCAACCTTAAGCCCAGCAAGTTTAGCGGCATTTAAAGTAGCTTCCCTTTGGGTATTGTTAAAATTTGCAGGAACAGTAATTACAGCTTCGGTAACTTCCTCTTTTAAATATTTTTCTGCACATTCCTTTAAATATTTAAGCATTATGGCAGATATTTCTTCTGGAAAGTAAAGTTTATCCCCTAATCTAATCTTCTCATTTGTCCCCATAAGTCTTTTAAATTCCATGGTTGTAAACTGTCGTCTCCCTATAAATTGGTCCTTTGCATCCTGGCCAACAACTATATCGCCATTGGTGTCAATCCCAACATAGGAGGGGTTATCCTTTCACCCTTGTCGTTTAAAATTATTTGCGGCTTACCATCCTTAAAATAAGCAATTTCGCAGGTGGATGTTCCTAAATCTATTCCAATTATGGCCATTTTATATCATCTCCTTTACTTGATGTTATAACCTTTGCTTTTCTTAAAATTTTGCCGTTATAAATAAAACCTTTCTTGATAACATGAAGAATAGTTCCTTCCTCCCATTCATCATTCTTTTCCGTTGCAATTATCTCATGCAGATAGGTGTCAAACTTTTTATATTCACTTTTTTCCACAATCACCCCTGCCTTTTTCAATTCGCTTTCAAATTTGTTAAGTATTTCTGCAGCCTTGTCCATTAAGTATATGTTTTTTCATCAATTTTTCCGCTCTTAATTAAGGCCATTATTATTCCATCGATGTAGTCATAAATATATATAACGGCTTTTAATAAGTTTATTTCATTTTCCTTTAGCTTTTCAATGTTTTTAGACAAGCTCTCTAATTCCTGGGATATCCATTCGATTCCCTGAAGGCTCTTTTTACAGCCCTTTCAATTATGTTTTTGTTTTCTATTCCTATTAATACTTCTTCATCGATAGTCTCCAATTCTTCATCGATTCCCTCAAGGTCAATATTTTTTATTTTCTTTATTTCATTCAAAAGATTCAAATTCCCACCTCCTAAAAAATAAACTTGCACCAAAGCGATGCAAGTTTATTATATAACTTGTTATATTCATATTTTTGCACTAATATATAATTTTTATATAATTGTATATATTTACTTGTTATGGTAATATATTGTTTAAAATTACATTAATAAAAAGGTGATTAGCATGAAAATAAAATATAAAAATATAATTATGACAGGTGGAATCTCATTATTTAATAAAAATAACATAATACACGAGTTGTATCCAGAATTAACAAAAAACATATACTTGAAAAGATAAATATAAATAATATTATAAAGGGAATTGAAAATAACCCTAACAAAGTAAGTGCTGAATTTTCAATCTTGTATGCACTTCAAAAGCAAAACGAATTACAAGATAAGCCAAATATAACAATATTACATACTGACACTATAAGCGGTAAAAAGCAGCTGAAATCAACAAGAAAATTTTTGAAAAGCTTTATGATGCAAATGTTAAACTAATAAAAATCGATTATGTAGATGTAAATGATAAAATTAAACTAAATAGAGCATTAGGTAACTTTATGCAAGAAATATCATCCGAATTATTAAAATACAACACAATAGACACTTTTTTGCTCCTATAGGAGGATATAAGCTCATTACATATCTTGGATATGCTGCTGGATCTTTTTTGGTTATTCTACAGGATACATATATGAAGATGCTACCGTCCTAATGAAAATACCTCCTATTCCAATAAAAATAGACATCGAAGCACTGCTTACTCATTTAGAATTAATAAAAAAATTAATAATAATTTACAGGTTGACATAAATGAACTAAATAACAAAGAAAAAGATTTTATTGAAAACAACTCGTTTTTCTTTGAAAAAGTAGATATAAATAACACCACATATGTAGCATTAAATGCTTTTGGCATATTTCTTCTTGAAGATTATTTACAAACAAAAAATTTGTAACTAAAGAAGTGCAAAATCTTATCTCTCAAAATCCTGAAGCAAAACATTTTATTTATTCTCAAATATTAGAAATGGTAAAAAAATAAATTCATATAGTAAAGGCAAAGACAATAGCTCCGCTTTAATTGGTGTGTTATTTCACAATAATAATTATGGATTTAATTACCCTAATTTATATAAGGGTTCGTCGAATGGCAAATATTGTTTCAGAGCTCTTTGGGACAATGATATTGATGGAATAAAAATATTTAAAATATGGCTTGACCATAATAAATATCAGTTGGAGTGCAATCAAATAAAAAACAATCCCTGCTTACGTGAAAAGTATAAGTCTAGTTTTTTATTTGAACTTAATGATTATTAAGAAAAGAGGGGATTAATTTTCCCCTTCTTCATAAATTCTTCTCCAGCAATATAAACTATCAATGATTTGTTTTCTTAGCCATCCTGGTTCAAGTAAAACTACTGATGGACCCATCTCCCTTAACCAACGTTTAAACACAGCAATATCTGAAACCTTTGCCTTAATTTCTATATAATCATCAAAGCTTTTTGTTCTATTATGTTTTTTCTTAATAAAAACCTTATTGCCCTCTCCTTTGCGTTTTTTTCGTTATAAACCCTAAGTTTAACATAAGTTATTCTTTTGCCGATTCCAAAGCTTGTATAAATTTCATCCATTGTTTGTTTTTTATACATTTTTCATTATATATTTTTACGATGTTGTCTAAATCGATTATAAAGCATCTTCCCTTTCTTACAGCCTCAAGATACCACCTTCCAGCATCATCTTCGTATAAAATCCTCTGCGGAATTATGCTCATTTTTTTACCAGATTTTAATTCTAAAATTATTCTATTTTTATTATCCATAGCTTTATAAAGTTCTACAATTATTCCTTTATCAAAGGCATTTAAGCTTATATATTGTTTTATAATCCTTCTTTCTGACAGTTTATTTAGTTTATCATAATATTCTTTTTGAGATGCAAAAATCTTTTCTTTTATGCTATTTAATCTTTCTGAATTAGATAAACTTAAAATTTCAAAAAGCAAAAACCTTTCCTTTTCGCTTAATTGCCCTATTGGTTCATAGGATGCTACGTCGTTAAATATTAGGACCTCAACGTCATCCTTTAAAAATTCCATATAATATTCTGTATCTGGAAATACATCATCATCTTCTAAAAATGAATCGGCAAAATAAATATTGTTGCCATCCTCATCATAAAGCTCTATATTCCAAAAGTTTAAAAGGTTTCCTCCGTTTTTTAAATCCATTGCAAAGAACCTTTTCAAATTATTCTTTTCAATTCCTGTTATTTCGCTTAATTCTTTAATTGTCTTTGAGCCATCCTCAAGGGCATTAATTATCTTTATAAGATAATACGCCTCATCCATCTATATCACCATACCTTTTTATCATAAGATCTAAATCTTTGATTACATCTTCCCTAAGCCTTCTTGGTTCTATTATATAGGCGCTTTTTCCAAATCCCCTTATCCATCTTTTTATTTCTAAAACCCCTCTTACCTTATCCTTTAAAATATAGCTATCTTCTGTCTCAATTATTTCTGCGCTTTTATGCACTGCTTTGTATTTTATAAGTTTTTTATATATAAATTGTTCTTTATCAAATCTGATTATTATATCCTCTAGCTCCTCTGGAGATACTCCAAAGCTTTCTTCAAACAAGTCTTTATTAAATCCGCTTAAACTGCCTTCTACAACCTCTACTTGAATTATTTTATCTAATCTATATAGGCTAGTCCTATTATTTTGCACAACCAAATACCACATATCCTTATAGTCTAAATATATTAATCCAGAAGGATTTACTGTTAAATCGATAATATCCCCTCTATTGCTTTTATATTTTATCTTCAATGCCTTTTCTTCCAAAATCGCCTCTTCTATTATTTTTAAAATCATCTCATCGAATATGATAACTCTTCGATTGTTTACAGAATATATCCTTTTACCGTTAAAATAAATCCCCTGTTTCTTTGCCTGAAGTTTTATTTTATTATAAATTCCCTCTACCGTCTTGGGTTTAGAGGATATAAATCTTGCAACATCTAAAAATATTAAAAGGTCCAATATTTCATCATCATTAAGATTATCTGTTATATTATTTAAAGGTTTTATTAAATTAGAACTTTTATCATAATAAATCAAACCTTCTTCAGCCAAAAAGTTTATTATGTTATGATAAGTAGTATTACCCCAAATTATACCCTTTTCCCTTGATACGATATCATACAAAAGCCTTCTGTTTATTCCGTTTTCATACTTTTTAACTTCATGCAATACGGCAAGCTTTTGCATGTTTTGATAAAGCAAAAGCTTATTAAAGGAATCATAAACTTCCGGAACTTTTTCTACACAGATTTTACCCTTCCTCACTATAATTTCAAATCCATTTTGATTGTATTCCGATATAAAATCCTGTATTCTTCTTTTTTAAATCCAAACATTTTAGTCAAATCATCAATCGTATATTCTCCAGAATGATTGATTAAAAAATATAATATTTTTGTCTGTAAAAGGCAAGCTCCTGGCTACTTGATTTAAAAGCCATATAATCACCCCAAAAATATGTCGCCCTATGGCGACTATGATTCGATTAGCCTAATCTTTACCCAACCAAGGGGTTTGTAAATTTTACCATTTTTGATTATAATTTTTCTTGTTTTAGGAAATAAGTCGTTATATATCCTTCCCTATATATTTGCTGTAGTTTTATTATAAAACGAGAATCTATATTTCTAACTACTGTTTTTGGTAAATACCCAGTTGAAAAACCGATTTGTATTATAAATTCATTCGGTCTAAGTTGCTGTTGCATACTTTTTAATTTTCTATAGAAACTTACTAGCTCATCTACATGATAATTTGAATAAAATTCAATTTCTTTATCAATATATAAGTCAATATCATTTCGTATCTTATTAACTATACCTTCAACAGTATCAATGGATTCTATTTCTCTCTTCGCTATGTTTATGTTTTTAAAAGTTTCAAAAATCCTTGTGATAACTGTCCCTTTAAAATAGTGCCTTCCTTAAAAGCTTCCACATAAATAGATGTTGCCCCCTCAATATTGTCCACGTTTCCACTCCTTGTATACCACTTTACCCTGTTATTACATATATTCATAACCTTAACATCATAAAGCTCTAAATCTGAATAATCCTTTGTTTCAGTATCCGATATTCTTAATAATCTAAATGGAGAATTATTGGGACTGCCAAAAATTCTTTCTTCTGCTTTATTATCTGCTTGTTTTTCTGGGTTTCTAATTTCATTACTTCTTCTAGCAGTTTCATCAAGAGAGATCTTATAATCATTCTCCCTATTTAACACCCTTGTTAAACTTGAGCGTATAGCACCTTTAATAGTAGAACCTGGAATGTATGGTTTCCCTGAAGTTTTTGTTATTTCCTTTATTGAATTAGGTTTAAAACTCGTTCCATTTAATGATAATTCATATTTTACATAATTCAAGTAATTATTTATGCCAATTTCTTTTAATTTATTTTCTAAACGAAAATCCCTACTATTATAATCAAAGGTAAAAAACGCATCAATATATCTTCTGCTATTCTTAATTAGTTTCATGATATTCATTACATAGACTTTGTCATTTCGTCTATCATATATTAATTCAAAGCCATTTATATTGTTTCCCGATGTCACAACCGTAGGACTTATTATTTCCATCTCATACCTAAATTTTTGATTTTCATTTTAACCCTCCAATCCCAGAGGAATAACAAAGGCTTTACCGTATTTTATAACCTTATGGGCATTAAACCCTTCTGGCGTATCGTCAATTATATTACCTAAAAACTTACTTTTTAGAATGCTTCCTTCTTTGATAACTTTGTAAAGCATATGTCTTTTTGATGTTATATAAGGTGAATATATATATCCTGTTCTTTCAGTTATTTGATAGGATATTAAGTCATTTAGATTATCTTTATTATTTGGAATACATAATGATAATAATAAATAATTCTTTCCTTCTTTATTATTAATATTTATCTTTTCAAAGGATGCCTCAAATTGTCCGCAGCCATATGTTCTTTCACCGCCAATTCCTTCATCTCCAAGAAGCTTTACTGCTGCAAATATTTCTTCTTTAAATTCTTCATTTACATCTAAATAAAACCAAAGTCCACATCCTTCATTAAATCTACAACAGCTGTTGTAATAAATATTGGTTCCATTGGTAATCCTATCAATTACAACCCTTGGTCTTTCTTCTATTTTATATATATCCTTATCTATATCCTTTGAGAGCAATGGTTCTCCTTTGATGAATACGTTGTTGCTTTTTCCAAATAAAACTTTTTCAGATATAAATTTTATTTTCTTTTCCTTTTTAAAATCCTTTACATAGTCTAATAAGCTTATGCTCATTGGCCTTGGTAAAAGGTATTCATCATCGATATAGTAAAATGAGGATGAAACCAAAAACGGTTCTTCACCATTTATAAATTTACTTACTAAATCATTTGTTTTCGCTATGCCAAATAAATTATGATAACAATTTATTATCCCAGAAAATATGGTATCAGAATGAATAGTAGTCTCAGTAAGATTAAATACACCTTCCCTATATCCTATATGAATAGGTGAAGTAAAATTTAATTTTACCCTATATCTCTCCATAATCATCATCCTAATCCTATAAGTTTATTTTGTCTAAAGAATCCGCATTAGCAACCAATTTTTCTTCTTTGCTTTGGCCTTTATAATATTCAATATCTCTGAAGGATATCTTTATATTCTTAATTGCAACCTGACCATAACCACGGCTTCCTTGTCCTCCTAAATAGTCATCCTGTAAAAGTTTTAAAGCAGTTATCAATTCTTTAACATATTTATTTCCATCTTCATCATATACAGTAACAACCATAGAAGCATTAAATCTTGCTCCTGCTGGGACTCTTTCTGTTTGCCTTGGGTTTGCAGCTGAAGTTATTCTATCCAAGTTGTTTTCAAACTTAACTTCTGTAAATTCAAGGTCCATATTTTCCTTCATTTCGTCAGTTATGCTCTTTTCATCAAGTAAAGCATCTCTTACGATGAGTCTAGTTGGCATTACTACTTCTGAAAAATCTACTTTTCTAGAATTTCCTTCATCATTAACAATTACATCATGTTCACCATGATTTCTGCCAAATAAATTACAAACCGGACAATCTTCTTCCCCACACATATGCATGACTATTGAATCTCTTCTTTGTTCTTTTTTAACGGAATAAACTAAATTATTTACATTAATTTTATCATGATAAAATTCCATTAGACTTCTCAATTTACCTTTTAAGCTGCTACCTGGAATATATGGTCTTCCAAAGGCGTCCTTTATAACTGGATTATCAACACCACCAATATCTAAAGTATTTCCAGCTGTCCCAATATGTAATCCTGTTTTAAGTTCTATATCAAAATTAACAATATACTTACCTTTAAAAGTAACTTCCTTAAAACTCATAATATCCCTCCTTAAAATTACTTGCCGCCAAAGGCTCTGAAATAGGCAATCGTTGCTTCAAAAAGTCTTTAAATCGTTTAAGTTCAGCTTCCCCACCGCTTAAAGTCTTATCTATCAAATTATAAAAGCTCTCTTTAAAGTAACTAAATTCTCTAAATCTTCCAGATGTATATCCTATTTGTGCCTTTAAAAGTCTAAGTTTGTATTGGTAGTTCTTCTGAGCATCATATTCTATCTTCTTTATTTCAGAAAACAACTTTCTTATCTGAGACATGGAAACTTTTTGTCAACAAGTTCTCTACCAATTTCCTCTGCTTTTCTAAAAGCATTTCTCCTCCAGCATCTCTTGGATTTAAAATGCTTTGTGCATCATTAACATTTATAGGCATTTTCATCCCTCCTAACTTCTTGTTTGTAAATCAGCCCAAATTGTTGCTGATTCAAGATTCTTATAAAGTCTATTTTGTTTATTTAATATAAGATTTAAAAGTCTCTTTAAATCATCCTTTGATTTTCCATATCTTTCTTCAAGCCTTGCCATATAATACACAAGCCTCCACGCTTTAAATATCTCTTCTTTTTCTTCCGCTTTTCTGCTTTGATATGAAATTGAATGGAAAATGTTTAATATATTCCTTGTAACTTTGTTTACTAAAACTTTTACGATTAAATCTTTTATTTCCTTATGACTATTAAATTCTTCCCATCCAATGGCTTTTCCAAATAGAAAAATAGCATCCTTTGCTTTACCATTTCTTTCATATTCCTTTGCTTTGTCTAAGCTTTCTCCAGTCGCTATCCCTACCCTGTATATAGGGAATTTTTTATCAGGGGTTATTTCTATTGCCATTGAAACAGCAATATTTTCATTGCCACCCGAATATTCTTTTAATTTTTCTTTAATCAAATATGCTACATAAGGTAATTCACTCCAAGGACCAACTAAGAAAAAGTCATCACCACCGGAATAAACAACACTACACTTTTTATATTCTTTTTCTATAAACTCTTCCAAAAATTTTCCAAAAAGATTTCAAGTTCACTAGATAAGGTTGCAACCCTTGAAATAGACTTATTTTCTCCTAAACCATCGTGGAATATCTTGCCTAGATTATCCACATCCCCCTCAATATTCCCCATTTTTTAACTCCATCAGATTCATCTGCAACATTTTCAAGCGTTGCTACGCCATTTTTATTTTTATATACATAATTTGCTGTTTTAATATAAAACATTGAATTTTTAAAATCCGCTCTATCTTTATTTATTGCATAGCTTTTCTTGCTACCTTGATTTTCGAACTGCATATCTATGCCAAAGCATTTGAAAATATCAAAAACATTATTTATGTTTCCTATTTTAGCTTCTATATTTTCCATACGAATATATGAATATTTAGAGAGCTTATCGCCTAATTCATTGAAGGAATTACAAAAACTACACTCATCATTTTTAATTTCTCGTCTACAATACGGACATATATCATCTAAAAGCTTTGTTGGCTTGAAAAATTCGTCATTTAAAATGCTATTAAATTTTCTGTTTTTTCCTTATATAACCTTTTACCAACACCATCGAAAACTTCTGAGAAATTTGCTGTAGCTAGCTTAGAAACGCTGAATTTTTCTGCAGCAAGTAGAACTGATACTTCTAGATTGTGAGCTTTATAAAAGACTTCATCTATGTATTTTTGATATTGCTTAATTCTATCCATAGACTTTGCAGGAAGTAATATATAGAAATGTCCGCCTCCTGAATATAGTATATTGCTTAAACTAAGTCCTTCGTTTTTAATAATATATCTAGCAATGATATCTAAAATATATGCAACATAGAAGGATCTTCCTCTTAAGGACTTTAAAGCCCCTCCATATCAATATTAAATATAAAATCTTGTATTCCTGAAATATCACCTTTAAGTAGGCAGAAGACCTCATCGTTTATAGTTTGTTTATTTCTTAATCTAGTGAGCAATGAATCTATTGCCCTTGAATCTCCGTTTATTATTTCATCTTCATATTGCCTATAAATACAACTTGCAATAGCTGCTGTTGTGCTAAGATGAGAAAACAAACTAATATCTGGTCTTGAATAATAATATGCAGATGGAATGTTTTGTGTAAATTCTTTTAATATATAATAAATCCTTTCATGATCTTTTTCATCCTTTATTATTTCTTTAAACTCCTTCCATAACTTTTCATATTCCTTTTCAACACTTTTTTGTTCATCATCAATCAATTCATGATAATCAGATGCTTTTTTAATTGTTTATACTTTGATTTTGTTGGTTTCCCAATATTTACAAGAGTTAATACGGATATCAAATTTTTTACATTTTCATCTTTATCATCTATTCCTTCCCTTTCACCCGCTGATAGCATATCTGCTATTCTAACTATTTTTTCAATTATAGTTGAAGGGTTATGGTGATTTCTAACTGTTTGAACAATTTTACTGTTTAAATTTAAATTTTCGCAAAAATAAGCTCCCCATTCCTGGTGCCTTGGCCCATAGGCATTTTCTGCTTTAAAAATGCTTTCATAGGCCTTATAAATTATTTTCTTGTCCTCTTCAAGCTCAGTTCTTTGATAAAATTTACCAATGTCATGTAAAAGGGCTGAAAGATATAAGTCTTCAAAATTAAAATTACTATTCAATAATATCACTCCCCTCCTCAATCACATATTTACCAAGGCCAAAGGATGTGTTCTTACCTATATGGGTAAGCTCTCCAGCAATAACTAGCTCTTTAAAGTTATTGATATCACTTGAAAAGCTTATTCTACCCTTTATGCCTCCAAGCTTCATAGCACTTTTTGTCTTGAAGAATACCTTTTAAACTCCGTCCAATAGATATTTTTTTCAACAATTTCACCTAAAGCATCCGTTTCAAAATTGTTTATCATCCTTCCTTCTAAGGCATTTAAAATACTTATGCGCCGTTGAAGGGAGATTATAAAATCCTTAAATTCTATATCATCAACAAGCTTGTTGTTTTTCATAAATCTAAAAGGGGTAATAAATTGGACAATTTTAATATTATTTATCTGTTTTTGTCTTTCTAAAATATAATCACTTAGTTTTAATATCATTAGGTTTTCCTTAAAAAACACACCATCTTTAAATATTAGCTTATCCTCCTTGTTATATATACCCTCTAATCTATATTTAGCTCTATTTTTCCCAAAACCTTTTTCCCCTAATTTATCAAAGGCAAATATAAACTGGGGAATATAATTTAAAGTTTTTGCAAAAATAAGAAGGTCAAATTGGATTATATCCCCTTTTTATATTCATTTTTATAATCCATGCACTCTATAACAAAACCCGGTGAACTTGTATTAGCATTTTTGTAAAGGGAAGTTCTACTTCTAACTTGGGATTCATTATATTTTGAACAACGCAATTTTCTGCCATTAAACATTCTTTACATTGCCCTTTGTTTATACAAAAATAAGAAATTAATACTGCTCCCATACCACCCCTTAGGGCCGAATTTTTCTGGGTTGGAAGATAGGAGTCCTCTAAAAGTTCTATTTTGAATCTAAGCCTTGTCCATCTTACATCAAACAAAAATATCACTCCACTTTATATAATCTAAAATTTACATGTTTAAAATAATGAATATTTTTAATGCTTCCGTCTTCCCCTTTGTAATTCTCATATTTTCTAACAGTTGTTGCATAAACAGGGATAAAGCCCTTTTAAAGGCCCAATTAACCATGTAAGCTGTTGCTCCAAAGTCACCTTGAATTAAAACAAAGTCCCCTTTTCTTAAATTATCTTCTATAAATTCTTTAAAATCATCAAAATAAATCTCGGTAAATTCACCTTCCGGTGGAACATTTGACCACTTTTGCTGCAATTTCTCAGGAAGTTTTATAAATTCCTCTATATTGAACCTTTCATTTGCCTCTTTAATTTGCTCTTGTGTTAAATCATGAGAAAAAAGTAAAACCATCCTCTTCAAACTAAACCCTCCAAGATTATTTTACAATATTTTTCATTTCTAAACAATAATATCCAAATAATTTTTATTTATTCCCATAACTTGTCTATTTGAATACTTTGTATTTTGAAAAGTATAGATTATTACCGAATCTTCATTAGGTTTAATCATCCTATTGAGCTCCATTTTTAACTTTTTTAAGTTCCCTTCGGTAATCTCACCTTCAAAAACCGAATTTTGCACCCAGGTTAGGTATTGTCTACATTTTTTAGTATTTTATTTACCCTCTTTTCACCTACATCATAAACAAGTATCACAAACAAATTACCACCTCGCAACAAAGGGTTGGTATTCCTCATCCTCCGTTATATGTTTTTGGATTTTATAAAGTTCAAGGCGGACTAATCTTTTATAGCTGACAGATGCATTTAATTTTTGATGTTTGAAAACCGTTTCAAGCTTTTCGTTATATTCTTCTATGAATTTTTTCTTTCCGTTTTGATTTAGTATTATTCCATTTAATTGATTTTCAAAATCCTTTGAGGATAAAACGTTTTTGTTTATAAGGGAAAATATAACCCTATCAACAATGGAAGGCTTAAAAATTTCTGCAACGTCGAGGTTTAAGGTGAATTTTCGGGTATTGGTGGAATGAAGATAACCTATTCTTGGATCAAGCTGAGTTTGGTATATTTCACCTAATACAGATGTGTATAATAAAGAGTTGCCGAAGCTAATGAGTGCATTTAATTTATTTAAAGGTGGTCTTTTGCTCCTTTTTTCAAAAGCAAATTCATCCTTTTTTATTATTTTATCAAAGCATTTATAATAAACATCCCTAATGTTCCCTTCATTAGCCATTAGTGATTCTATATCTTTAGCCTTATTAATACCCTCCTTCTTTTGCCTTATATCCTCAATCTCCAATTCAACATCACAGCCTCTATTTTTGTAATACTTTAAAACCACCAAAATATTTTCAACGGCACCTTCAACAAATTTTTTGCAAGTTTCAATCTTTTTTCCTGGTCTAAATAATGTTCAGCTTGCTTTAATGTAACAAACCCAGAGTTTAAATGTTCCCTTGGATAAAACGTCCCAACGTAATAGCCGTAAAAATTAAAAAAGTGAATTAATATCTCCTTTTCCGAAGCAAACTCTAAAAATCTTTTGTTTATGTCAACTTCTCCAAAAATCCATATATTGTTTATATTTTCAACAGGAAGATATTTTTGCCTTCATTTCCTTCAAAATAAAGGGTATTATCCTTTCTTTTAGCTCTCCATTGTTAAAAATATAAATATCCTTTTTCATGGCTCCTCCTTAGGAAAAACAATATTCTTTATAAGCACAATTCTTGCAAAAATTAGTCTTAACTATTTTAGGCGGATGCGGTTTGATTACAATATCCTCTATTTCCTTTAAAATTTTTGCAAGTTCCCTTTCCGCATCATCGCAAAGTTCAACTTCTATACTTTTTCTCTCTTCGGGGAAATTTAGTATGCCTTTTGCTTTGATATTAGCTTCCTTTAAAATCTTTAAGTAAAACATGAGCTGCCACTTTGAAGCATCTTCAAATTTCGAAGACTTTTTGTTTCACCAATTATAAGTTCATTTCCCCTTTCATACAAAGGTCAAACACAACATTGCCAAATCTTATTTCCTTTTTGTCCCTCTTGTAATAGTTCTCATGTATAAATCTTCCTATATCTATATTTTCATTATGTTGATCCGGAACTATTCCGTGGGACATCAACCAGACTTGTCTTTTGCATATTTTATAATACCAAATTAAAGTTCCATTTACCTCCAATGTATCACCTCGTAAAAAATTATACTTTAAATGCCATTCACATTTTTGCACTAATATTAGATAGGTTATAATGTATCATCGTTAGTGCCTTAGAGAAAGTAAATTGCTTCAATCCCTCATAGGTAGGCTAAGAACCAACGAAGATTGGGTAGTGATATTGGACGAATGCCAGTTTCAATCCCTCATAGGTAGGCTAAAAACCTTGCTGCCGTTACAGGACAACCTTACGAGAAAATTGTGTGTCAATCCCTTATAGGTAGGCTAAAAACCGACATTACTAAAGGAAATTATAGTATTGAGATACGTGTCAATCCCTTATAGGTAGGCTAAAAACTTGGGGATTGGGTATTGTTAACTCAAGCTCTAATGGAGTGTCAATCCCTTATAGGTAGGCTAAGAACTCGCTGTTGTGCTTGGGGAAATGAACTATCAAGTTAAGTTTCAATCCCTCATAGGTAGGCTAAGAACATGGATGAACTGAGAACTCCCATTCGACATCATGAAGTTTCAATCCCTCATAGGTAGGCTAAGAACAAAAGAAGCACGAAAAAGCATAAAAATAAACAATGGTTTCAATCCCTCATAGGTAGGCTAAGAACCATATGTTTTTTCTGATGATGATTTATTAGATATTTGTTTCAATCCCTCATAGGTAGGCTAAGAACTATTTCTTCCAAAATTCATATTCCTTCTTTTCTTCGTTTCAATCCCTCATAGGTAGGCTAAGAACGCACAACCAGTAATGAAGTTCCTTCAGTTTGCAAAGAGTTTCAATCCCTCATAGGTAGGCTAAGAACTCTAATGCTACTGTTTTATCAAGTGGGAGATATTTGTTTCAATCCCTCATAGGTAGGCTAAGAACGGAAACGCCACAGGAACAAAAGATAGTGGAATACTAAGTTTCAATCCCTCATAGGTAGGCTAAGAACGATGTAGTAGTCTGGAGTTGACAAATATTTATCAATTAGTTTCAATCCCTCATAGGTAGGCTAAGAACGTTGTGTTCGTGAATGAATACGCTATCATGGTACAAGTGTTTCAATCCCTCATAGGTAGGCTAAGAACTTAATAAAAAAATTGAGGATATATGGTATGTAGTAGTTTCAATCCCTCATAGGTAGGCTAAGAACTTGGTGATGGAGCGCAGGATGATGAAGCGAAAGCTGGGTTTCAATCCCTCATAGGTAGGCTAAGAACCTTTAAAAGCTATACACTCGCCTGCTCTGTTTACTTGTTTCAATCCCTCATAGGTAGGCTAAGAACCCGTTCAATGCTTATTATAACTGGGTTTGAAGATTTTGTCAATTTTGAATTTTTTGTTAACAAAATCTTCAAACCCTTGAAAATACTCATTTTCTTTTGTCGTCGATCCCCAGCACTTTTTGCAGGATTGGAGGTCGACGACAAAAATAAAATTAAAAGATATCGTAGGATTTTTCTTGCCTTATAAACCCTATTTCCTCGTTATAGCAATCGACTACCCTTTCCCTTGGTAAAATATAAAGTCCAAATTGCTCATCAAACAACGAATGGTATTTTATAGGCAAAGATACGGTATAATCCCTTATTATATTTTTTATCTCTAGGTATTCCCTTCTTCTATCATAATAATCCGTTAATTTTAACATATCACAATATCTTTTAAAGGTCGGCTGTGCTAAATCATCATATATTACAAATGCATCCATAAATCCCGGATTATCTTCTATTAAAGAAAATTTATATAGTGGAAGGGCATCTTTAGTCTCTTGAGAAAAATTCAATGTTTTTATTGAATTAATAAACTTTTAGACTTTTCCTTTGACCTATCCTGCTGAATTAATTTAAAATAATCGGAAACTATATCAAAATATTCTCCCTCGCTGTATTGGGGCTCTTTTAATATTTTCTTTGTTATTTCAAGGGTTGGAATCCCGTATACATACTTACCAAAACCAAAATTTAAAACATCATTATCTTCTGGAACCAAGGAATAAACATAAACTAACCCATTATCCTTTAAACCGTTTCTATTACATCTTCCGGCACATTGAATAATTGAATCCAAAGGACCTATATCCCTTATTACAACATCAAAATCAACGTCAACCCCAGCTTCCACAACCTGAGTTGAAACTAATATTATCTTTTCCCCCTTGTCTAAAAGCTTTTTTATATTCTTTATCCTTTCCCTTCTATGAATAGGTATTAGATTAGTGGACAAATAAAATACAGGTCGGTTTAGTTCCTTTAGATTATTATATACATCCAAAGAAGAGCTTATAGTGTTGCAAACTATTAAGTAGGATTTATCCTCTATTCTTTCTTTAAACTCATCTAAAAAAGTGCTAAGCTTTTTGTTGTTTAAATCAGGCAAAAGAGTTGTTCTGTTAAACATAAAAAATATTTTTGGTTATCCTCTAAAAGTTCTATTGAATTTTTTAATATGTATGGCTTAGTTGCCGTCATCATTACTATCCTTAAATCATATATTTCACATGCCCTTTCTAAAACAAATTCAACAAGAGGGAGCAGTGATATATCTATAGCCTGTATCTCGTCTAAAATTATAATTGAACCTTTTAAATTTATTAGCTTTTTTAACATCCTGTTTCTTGTTCCTATTAGCGTTTCAAACAGCTGAACAAAAGTAGTTACGACGATTCCGCTTGACCAGTTTTCAATTAAAAGCTCAGATTGTAAATTATCAAAGTCATACTCATCGCTTTCATATTTTATATTTGCAAGGCTATGATGTTTTAATAAATATCGTCCCGATTCCTTCTCAAATCCCTCTATATTTTTATGAAGCCTATAAAGAACATCATAGTTTTGCTCTATAATTGAAGTAAATGGAAGGGAATAAATAATCCTTCTATTGTCCCCTAAAAGCTCCCTTAACTTCACCGCTGCAAAAATCCAGCAAAGGTTTTTCCTGTTCCTGTTGGTGATGTTATTGTAAATATCTTAGAATTTTTATAGTTTTTTTCAATATTTTTTGTATTTTTTCAAATATCTCACTTCGAATTTTATTTATATCCATATCTTTGTTTTCTAAATCCTTTTCCCTTTCCCTGTTTAAAACCTCAAACCCAGCAAACATTTCATATGGTATTTCTATTTTTGCTGCACTTAGTTTATCCGCCGAAATCAAGGCAGAATAAAGCAGTTGGTGGATAAAATATAGATTTTCTTTTTAGCCATTTCCATTTTAATTTGAAGTTTTTTTAGACTTTTTAAAACATCCACTATATCACAGTTTAAAAACTCTAAAAAGTAATCCTCAAAATTTAAGAGGCTATATTCTTCTTTAATTAAATCCTTATTTTTAGCTATATCCTTAATTTGCTCTTTGGCAATCTCTATTTTTTCTGTCAATCTAAAATCGCTATCTAATATCCCCCTCATCGTAGAGGGTAAATCTTCAGAAATATTTTCTAAATCCCCATGATGATGCAAAACTACGCTATAGGATATTAAGGGTAGGAAACTATCCTCCCTAAAACTTTTAAACTGCAAAAGGCAGCAAACAATGCTGATAAAAAGCCATGGTCTGTAAATTTTCCCCTCTTTTTCGTATTAAGATACATTTGAAAATATGATGTAAACTTTCCAAAGTCATGGCAATAGGATATTATTTTAAAACAGGGTTTAAATTCTTCATCTATCTTATCTTGGTTTATCTGATACACTTCTTTTAAATGCTCAATCAACCTTTTACCTTCATGAGAACAAAACATATTTTTCACCTCTTAAAAAGGTGCCATAAGGCACCTACATTAAAACTATTTTTTCATCGTTTATTTCATAATAGTTTGAGTTAAGCTTCACCCTAAGGGGTCCCCCATTTTCTTCAAAAATATAATCTTCAATCTCCTTAACTATCCTATCCTTTAAAAAGTCCCTTGGCATTTTTTCCTTAACTATAATGCCCTCTATATTCACATCAAGTCCACCTTCTTTTATAAGGCTCTTTCTTATTATAGAGGATATTTCTACAAAGTCTTCATCAAATTTACGCTCTCCATGAAACCTACCTATAAACTCTATAGATAGATTAAAGGATGCAACACCTAAGTAGGGAACATAGTGAAATCTGTTGTTCTTTAGCCTATCTTCTAAATCCTCCATTAATCTTTCATCAATATGATTTACATAAACCCTATATCCTAAATTACCTTCAGAAGTTACAATTTCAAAGGGAACCTGAGTGTGTTCCTTTGGCTTTATAACATGACTTATCGACGTTGCCTTTATATAGTTAAGGCTCTGGACTATCTTCCTTGTAGGTGTAAGTTTTTTAAGTCCAATGTTTAATTTTTGGCTGTCTAATATTTCGTAATAGCTATCCCTTTCATAGCCTAATATTGCTGCGATAAGGCCCTCTATTGTAGTCCTTGGAGGCACGGAATAGGAAAGGGATGATGAATTTGTGTAAAACTTTCTAAAATGTGCAAACTTACCCTTTAAATCAAACACCAAAAAGTCCATAACTTCACCTTATTTCAATCAAATTGAAATCCTTAAGTGCCTCCGACAATACAATAACCCCTTCATTAATCTTAAGTTCAAGGTTTTCGTCTACAAAATAATATATATTCTTTATTTTTTCCCTGTTTTCCCTCAAAGTATCTACAAGCTTTGTAATATCTAAGGAGCATTCCTTAATATCCCTTATGCTCTCAACCTTTTCCTTTAGGCTTATTAAATCCCTAAAATCTCCTAAGATCGTTTCTGAATCGATATATTCAACCCTTATATACAGCCTTGGATATTGACCTATTTTGCTTCTTGTCGCTTGATTTTGAATGGAATGTCTCATCGCCTCATCTAAAAGTTTTAAATCATCATCCGTAAGCTTTGTCTTGGCTGCCCTTTTGCCGCTTACGACACCTGAAAAGGCAATCAATGAATATTTTACTCTAAAATCCCTTCCCATCGTTCCATGCGGCACCTTATCGTTTGTTGAGAAATGGGAAGTAATGCCAGCCTCAAGAAGTTCAACTTTATTTAAGGAATATCCCCAGTTAAATTGAACAGGTCCTATATAAGCCTTGTTATCACCCTTTATTGGCATTGTTGCACCAAACATTCTAACGTCTATAAGCTTATTTAAAATTTCATCTTCAGTAGAATTTTTAAACTCCTCCATTCTTTTTTCTGCCGTAACTGATTTGTCCTCCACCTTTCTTACGAATATGTCATATCCCTTATCAAGTAAATAATCCCTTATATATCTTTTGAGCCTTAAGTCAGAAACTAAATTTATATCCCTTTCGCTGTCCATACGTGGTCTGTTTTCTTCGTCTGGATCTCCATTAGGATTAGCAAATTTAGCATCATAAAGGAATAAAATTTCACTATTGTTCATTCTCATCTTCCTCCTTCATCATAACTTTTGTTGTGGCATAGGAATAGCCTGAAAGAATATAGAATAGGTTTTCGTTTTTATTGAGTTTCCAATTGTCCAAGTTAGAATCTAAAAGCTTTTTAAAATCAGCATAAACAACCTCGTTGTAGTTTCTTATCTTTTCTTGTTCCAACTTTGCATAAACCTCATTTGAAAGTTTAATAAGTTTAGATTTATCTATTCCGTTAAAGTTTAACTTGTTTAAAATAGGCTTTTTACCGTCGAACCTATGGTATTGGCTGTTTCCAATCTCTCCAATTAAAACTCCTAAAAGGAACATAGCTGTTTGCTGTTCGTCATATCCCATGTTAGAGATATATTCCTTTATGCTTTCTTTAACATTAAGTTTAGCAACATCCAATCCCTTTCCCTCCTTTAGACATCCAAGCTTTTCTAAAAATTTTATGAGCATATTGGAATTTAAAATGTAAAATTCAATTTCACCGTTATCTATGTTATATCCTTCCTTTTTAAGCATAATCACTTTAGCAGCTTCGATGAATTTGTCTATAAGCTTTTCTTTATTTATTGGTCTTGATGTGAAAATATTCTCGTAAAAATTGAGGATATATCTATATTCCGTCGCCTCGCCTCCGCTTACTTTAACGGGGATTAAATAATATATGTTTTGTAGGTTTAAATATGTCTTATAACTAAATCCTAATGATTTTTCAATTAGGTCGTGGGAATACTTTGATGCCTTTGCTATTTTTTCGAAGATGTATGGTGGAACGTCCTTTATGAAGCGTTGGATTTTAGTGGATTGATTGGATTTTCTAAAGAACATGAAGTTGACTAAAAAATAGCTTTTTTCATCCCTTAAGTTAAGAATGTCCTTTTCTAGATTTTCTATGTCTTTTAAATTTTTCGCTGTGTTATATGAGTTGTTAAGCCTTTTAACTGCAAAGTCAAGTTCTTCCTTATTTAGTGGCTCACCATATATAAAGTGGGGAATTATATAAAGGTTGAGATCGCCTATTTGGGTTTTTAAATTGTTTTCGATGTAAACCTCTGCTGCAATTACAGAGTTTAAGCAGTTCTCACAAAGGAGCATGTTTTTATAAAACTTTTTTGAATCGAGTTCGCTGGCAAAGGTTATTTTGTCGATTATATAGTATTTTATTTTCATCTTCTTTAAATCGTAGGTTACATTTTCATCCGAGCCACAAAGGCTGCAGCACAAATTACTATCTTTTTTCCCCTTGTCCTCATTATCTTCTTTGCTACCTGCACTTTTATACTCTAAAACCTTATTTTTATATTCTTCATACTCAGTTAAAGGAATGTCATCAATGCAAATTACAAAAAGCCAAATTCATTAAATTTTACACCATATTTTTTCTTTAAAATATCTTCAAACTCCTTCTCAAGAACCTTTAAGAACCCTTTATCCTCCTTGCCTTGCATTGAATAATCATTATACAAATTCACAACGTTAACATCATTATCTAAATATGCTAAATTCAAAGCATATCTATATTTATTGCTTTTGGCATTTGGGTTTACCTCCACATAAAATTTTTCAAAAACATATTTTAGCTTTTGATTTAAAAAATCACCAAAATCAATATTTGTTAAGTTAAAAATCGTTTCTGATAAAAAGTAAGTTATACTCTTATTAGAGGCAAACCATTGGGGAGACGTAGGACCATTTGCTGTTCCAACGTATAAATATTTCTTCACCGTATCGCTGTCCATCTCCTCTGAGATATCAAGCTCTAAATTATCCTTCTTAAAGTTTAGCTTAAGAACTAAATAAGGCCTTCCCTTTTTATCGTTAATTGGAAGCTCTTTAATGAGATTATCAAGAAGATTTCCTTCTTCAAGAAGGGCCCTTCCGATCTGCACTATTCCCTCTAACAAAATTTCACCTCCTTATATAAATTCAAAACAGCCAAACCCTTGGGAATTTTTAGCCCCTAAACCTACATCATAGGCAAGCTTTAATATTTCTGGTGAGCCGTTAACTTCAAAGATTCCATTCCAACCCTTTATAACCGTTCCTTTATAGATGACTATACTCTCTTTTAGATTTTCTATTGGAGTAATTTTAAAATATTTATCCTTCGGCTCTTTGCCAAAGTAAGCCATATATTTTTTTATTAGGTTTTTTCTTAAAATTTCCTCAAACTCTTTTTCTTTTGGGTTATAATAATAGGTCTTTTTTCTTCCTTCTATTTCAAAGGTGCTATAGACAACTATCGGAGATTTTGTTGTAATCCTTCCTCCGCCTTCTTCAACGTCCATATGCTTAAGTTCAACCTTTTCTACCTGAATATGATTTCCTATAAGCTTTATTCCCTCGTTTAAAAGAACGTTGTTTATAATATATTTCATAAATTCCTCTTCAATAGTTGAAATCTGTAAGCTTGCACCATCAAAATAGGTTATCGTTTTATTTCCCATATCGATTAAAAATTCCCCTCAAGCCTTGAAAAGGTAAACATTTTAAAATGCCTTTTTCATATTTAAAGCCTTGATCGTGAATAAATCTTGAATAATTTTCATCACTAAGAAGTTTTAATATTGCTGCCTGAATTATGTGGTTATAATGGATTGGAAGGACAAGCGGTTTTTCAAATTTAAGCTTTAAATTTGCCCTCAAAATATCACCTCATAAGCTTATTTTATATATGTTGCCATTCACATTTTTTGCACAATTATTACCTTATCTTAAAAATTCTACATAAATATTTAAACTCCTGCTTTTTTATGGAAAAATGTAGAAATGTCAAAAAGTCAAAATGTCAAGTGGCAGGCACAAAAAGACTACCTTGCGGTAGCCTTAAGCTGTTATTTTCTTTTCTTGTTTTTCCCTTTCTCCAAATAAAAATGATATATAGTTTATGAAAACATACAATACCATTACGCTTGCAAGTATCTCTAAAAAGCTAACATAATATTTGAAAAAGCTTATATTTACTCCCGATTTTCCAAAAACACGTTTGTTCCTTTCATTGCAATTGCTGTAATTACAAACGGGAAGGTAAGGGATGAAAAGCTTGGGTAAAATTTAAGTTTTAAAATGCTTGGAAGATAAATTAAAATAGCAACAAACATTATTACTGATAACATAAGCAAGAGGTAAATTATAAGTTTATTCTTTTCATCAAATGCACTTAAATATCCTGCAAGACAAAGATTTGCAGGTGCTGTTAATATTGCCGTCGTAGGAATTGCAGGCTCAGGTATGTTCTTTATTTTAAGTAGTCTATAAAAAATTAAAGGTAGTAAAATAATATAACTTACAAAGCCAAACCAAAATATTACTTGTCCTATGCTTTTCATTCCATATAAAGGTGAGGGTATCGAAGCTGCAACTATTCCAACATAAACTACAAAATAACTTACAAATACTTTTTTAAAATCAAAGTTTAATATGAATTTTTTGTAAAATACACAATATACACCGCATGCATAATTAATCCTATAACCCAAACTCCAAAGGCTATACTTTGATTGAAATTCTTTACATAAGTAGACAATATCATCATCCCCATGAAAAACGTAGGAGCAACACTTGCTACAACAGGATTTTCTAAGTCCTTTAATATATCTTTATAATATAAAGTTAATTTAATAACTAACAATAAAAATAATATAAAAGAAATTCCACCCAAAATGCCTCTTAAAACATCACTATAACCCGCTAACAAATTTCCAAGTGATGCAAGGGCTAGCATAAGCCCAGCCATTGGAATAGGAACTTTTTTATTATTCCTTGCATGATGCCACCTCTTCCAATGTTTTTATTTTATTTGCTATTTCTTCATCCTCTAAAAGCTTTTGTGCTATAAATGCAGCAACTTCACCGGTAATTCTTACACAATGGGCCTTTCTTTCTGGACTTGCAAATTCATAATCCTTTACAAGGACTCTGCAGCATGTGCTCTTGTAAAGCTCCTTTATATGGTCATGAAGGGCTGCAGCAACAGGAAACATTTTTTCCTTCATAGGTTCCCCATGGACTCTTCCATAAACCATACCAAGGGCCATAACCCCACCACTTACAGCACCACAAAGACATCCTGATTTCCCTACGCCAATTGGGAAACCCGAAGCCATCCTAACTATTTCAGCAGGATATGGCCAGCCTAATAATTCGTTAATAGTGTGAACCACAGCTTCCGAACAGAAGAACTCTCCCCTTTGGAAATACCCTTCTGCCTTTTTTCTTACATCCTCTATTAATCTTTGCTTATCCATAAAAATTCCTCCTTATATTATATATTTTTGCAAATAATGCAGCTCCGATGGAGCCGGCAAATCTTGCAAGTTTATCAGTTTTAACGTTTTTGCCTAACTTTTTGCTTAACCTTTCAACTATGTAGTCGTTTTCACATAAACCCCCAGTTAAGAAAAAATCGCCACTTGAGCTTGTTTTTGAACCATACTGTATACTCTATTTATAACTGAGTCTATAACTCCAGAGCATATATTTTCCCTTTTTTCACCATTGCCAATTAGACTTATAACCTCTGACTCTGCAAAGACCGTGCACATCGAGGAAATTTGAACCGACTCTCCTTTTCTTGCAAGGTCTGTCATTTCCTCGAGGGTTAATCCTAATATATTTGCCATAAGTTCCAAAACGTCCGGTGCCAGCCGCACATTTATCATTCATAAGAAAGGATGCAACTTGTCCGTTTTTTAGCTCTATTACCTTCGTATCCTGACCGCCTATATCTATAACTGTAAAATCTTTTTTGTTAAGTGATAAACTCCTCGTGCATGACAGCTTATTTCTGTTACGGTCTTATGGGCATAAGGAACAGAGACCCTTCCATATCCCGTTGCAACGATCTTTGCTTCCTCAAAAACCTTCCTTCTTTAATATCTCTTCTACGCTTTTAGCCGTTTCTTTGCTATTCCATCCTGTTGGTAAAGCTATGTTTTTTATTATATTATCCTCGTTTAATACGCTAACTTTGGTTGCCGTTGAGCCTATGTCTATCCCTATATAAAACATAATTATCCCTCTTTTATACAGTATAAAACCCTATAACGCCTATTTTATAATCCTCAACTATCTTTTTTATTTTATCTTCATCTTCATCTTTATAAATTATAGACATGCCACAGCAGGTTGAAAGCTGCCGTGGCGTAGGAGCTATTGTATGTTTTATACCTTCTTCATTAAGAAGGCTAGATAATCTCAAGCCTTCGTTATACGAAGGAAAAAGAATATAATTTTTCATGCTATCACCTTAAATCATTTCAAGGAAAGCTTCAATTCTTGTTTTTATTTGTCCTACATCTTCTGTTGAATAATCCGTTTCGATTAAAATAAGAGGAATGTTTTTGTCCT
This sequence comes from Caloramator sp. Dgby_cultured_2, assembly GCF_028872215.1. Classification (NCBI taxonomy): domain Bacteria; kingdom Bacillati; phylum Bacillota; class Clostridia; order Eubacteriales; family Clostridiaceae; genus Caloramator; species Caloramator sp. Dgby_cultured_2. The sequence goes on along the minus strand of NZ_CP118396.1, from coordinate 2,311,752 downwards.
TTAATGCCTTTTCAACCCTTTTATATTCAACTGAATATGGCTGGCAGAAGGATAGATTGTAGTAAACCACACCATCAACCTTATATTCCTCAGCAAGCCTTATTATGTCCTCTACCCTTCCTTCGTTTGGAGTAAAACAAGCACAATTTATCTTCATATATCTTTCTGCTATATTTCTAATCAAGTCATCGATAGTTTCTCCATCTTCAGAAACTTCATTTTCAAAATATCTCGTTCCTGTGCAGGTTTCTTCAACTACTATCTGGGCATCTAAGTTTTCAATTATATGATGGAGTTTCCAATTTGGAATAGCCATAGGAGTTCCTGTAACCATTAATCTTTTCTTTCTGTTTGCTTTTAATATGCTAATCTTTTTTCTAGTTCATCGCAGAGCTTTTCAACATTTTCAGTAAATCTTTCTATATCATCATAAAATGCAATCTGCGAAACTAAAAGGGCATCAAGGCCTGATATTGGAGATGGAGTATTTTTCCTAAGTTCGTATAACCTTTTTAATGCACGTCTTTTTTATTAATAAGCTTTATAGAATTTTTTAGGTTTTCATATGTTAATTTATTCCCTGTTAAGTTTTCAATTTCATTTATAAAGCGTTTTATTTCTGCCTCCCAATCCTTTATGTCCTTTTCCCTTTTCATCTGTGGAAGTTCCATAACATAGGTTGGTGCATATTCTGCTAATATTTCATAAGCCTTCTTTTACCATCGCAAGTAGTTTCTCCAACTAAAAGATCACAGGATTGGAAATAAGGGCATGTAGCGCTTATCTTAGCTCCTACAAAGGCCTTTATTAAAGGGCATAAATTCCTTGGAAGAACTTTTTCTCCATCCTCTATCCAAAATTGTGAACCACCACAAAGGCCAACACCTATAACTCCAAGGGCATTTAAAATTTCATCCGGCACATAAACACAAAAAGTTCCAACAACCTTGCCACCCTTTTGACGATGATTATTAAGCTCTTCTATCCTAAGGCCATGAACTTCTGATATAACAAAGTTAAAATAATTCATGGCTTCAGCTCTATCCTTCTGAGATAGATAAACAGAGCCGTAAAGTTCAGGCAAAACTGCACACAAAGCATCATGCTTTTCAAGATCCATCTGTAAACTTTCCCAAAGCTTTCTATAATCTCCCATAAGCATCCCCCTGTGTATATTTTTACAATTCAATTATATCAACTAAAAAATTAAAAATGTTTCCAAAATTTCTATAGCTTATCTATTTATTATAGCTAAAACCTATAAATACTACTGTTTATTTCTGGAAATGTCAAAAAGTCAAAATGTCAAGTGGCAGGCACTCAATTATTTTGATATAATGATATTGTGAAATTATTAACTTAAATGGAAAGGTTGGGGATGGTATGAGTAGGTTCTGGAAAGGTTTTTGGCAACTTGCTGATCCAAAGATTTGGATTGCTTCCACTATCCCAATGTTAGTTGGAGCAACATTTGCTTATGTTAATGAAAAAAGCTTTAATTTCCTTTGGTTTTTATTAGCATTAATTGGTGTTTATTTAATCGAAATAGGCAAGAATGCAGTAAATGAAGTTGTAGATTATATAACTGGTGCAGATAGGTTTGTAACTCAAGACAAAAGAACTCCTTTTAGTGGCGGCAAGAAAACGATAGTTGATGGTGTCCTTACGCTTGAAGAGGCCAAATGGATTGGCATTGTTACCATTTTTTAGCTTGTGTGATAGGAATTATCATTGCTCTTTATTGGGAAATAAAGGTTTTGTCCATAGGAGTATTAGGAGTCTTCTTTGCAGTATTTTATATTTTTCCACCTTTGAAGCTTGCATATAGGGGCTTGGAGAGTTCGCCGTTGGTTTTACCTTCGGTATTCTTGTAACCCTTGGAATGTATGTAACAATGACGCATAATATAAATTGGAATGTTGTTTTAATTTCTCTCCCACTTTCATTTTTGATTACAAATGTTCTTTGGATAAACCAGTTCCCTGACTATGAAGCAGATATGAAGGCAAACAAAAGAAACTGGGTTGTAAGACTTGGAAAAGAAAAATCCGTAGGTGTTTATGCTATGCTATTCGCATTTTCATATATTTCATTTATATTAATAAGCATTATCCTAAAAATTACTTTTTCCTGCTTGGATTTATTACTCTTCCATTAACTATTAGTGCTGTAAAGAACGCAAAAAACACTACAACGATATCCAAAGGCTAATTTTATCAAACGCCAAAACAGCTCAAATATATATTCTAACAGGGATTTTTATGATAATTGCAATAATATTACAATAAACAAAATAATCTCCATGGCAGCAGTAATAGCTATCATGGAGATTATTTTATTTTCTTAAAATGCTGCCTTAAATATGCTCATTATATCTTCAAGATTTGCCCTTCGTGGATTTGTTAACCCACAAGCATCCTTTAAGGCATTTTCAGCTAATACTTTTATATCCTCTTCCTTAGCGCCAAGCTCCTTAAGACCTTTGGAATTCCAATTTCTCTTGAAAGCTTCTTTATGCTTTCAATAACTTCCTCTGCTATCTTTTCCTCAGATAAACCTTCTATTGTAATTCCTATAACCCTTGCTATATCTACAAATCTCTTTGCTGCCACCTTCATATTAAAGGATTGAACATGTGGTAAAAGAACTGCATTGCATACTCCATGTGGAAGATCATAAAATCCTCCAAGCTGATGGGCCATGGCATGAACATACCCAAGCCCTGCGTTGTTGAAGGCAACTCCTGCAAGATATTCTGCATAGGCCATTTTATCCCTTGCTTCTATGTCATTTCCGTTTTCAACTGCTCTTTTGAGGTATTTAAATATGAGTTCAATTGCCATAAGGGCTGCAGCATCCGTTGCAGGTGTTGCATCAGTTGAAACATAGGCCTCAATTGCATGAGTCAATGCATCCATTCCAGTCGCAGCTGTTAAGGATTTTGGCATATTTATCATAAGTTCAGGGTCATTTACAGCAAGGATAGGAGTCACATGCCAATCTACAATGGCCATCTTCACGTGCCTATCTTCATCTGTGATTATTGAGAATCTCGTCATTTCGCTTGCTGTACCTGCTGTTGTATTTATTGCAACAAGAGGAAGCATAGGCTTTTAGATTTATTAACACCTTCATAATCCTTTATAGAACCTCCATTGGTTGCAACAAGGCCTATCGCCTTTGCACAATCATGGGGTGAACCTCCCCAAAGGATATTAAAAAGTCGCAATTGTTTTCCTTTAACATTTTAAGTCCATCTTCTACATTTTTAACGGTTGGATTAGGCTTAGTTTCTTGAACCTCCCACGACTAAAGTCGCGGGATTCCTGCTTCATTGACCTCGTAACCTACTATCTCCACAGGCGTTAATTCGGGTAGTCCCTACCCTACTGTTTTTACTTATGCTATGCCTAATATCCTCTTTCCTTCTTTTAATATATTTTTACTTGCATTTACATCTCTATCGTGGACTGTCCTACATATTGGACATTCCCACTCCCTTACGTTTAAGTCTTTTACTTCTTCATTTTTATAACCACATACATTACATATTTGACTCGATGGATAAAACATATCTACTTTTACTATTGTTCTTCCATACCATAATGCTTTATATTCAAGCATGTTTACAAATTTTGACCATGCTACATCTGATATGGACTTTGATAGTTTGTTATTTCTTAACATATTCTTAACCTTTAAGTCCTCCAAAATTATAACTTGGTTTTCGTTTATAATTTTAGAGGACAGCTTTTGCAAAAATCTTCCCTTTGGTTTCTTATCTTCTCATGTATTTTTGCTACTTTCTTAGCTTGTTTCTTATAGTTACTACTATCTAATTGTTTTTTAGAAAGCTTCCTTTGTTCCTTAATAAGTCTTTTTCTAACTTTATAAGATATTTAGGATTGGATATTTTGTTACCTTCACTATCTATCAGAAAGTGTTTTACTCCTAAATCTATACCTATTACTTTGTTAGTTTTAGACTTTTCTATAGTTTTTTCTATCCTACAGCAAATTGAAATAAAATATTTCCCTGTTGGAGTTCTACTTATAGTTGCATTTAGTATTTTACCCTCTACTTCCATTGATTTTACAAACTTTACCCAGCCTAATTTGGGTAGTTTGATTTTGTTTCCTTTAATTTCAATGTTGTTATTTGTAAATGTTGTTCTATAGCTTTGATATTTACATTTCTTTGACTTAAACTTTGGATAATTTGCTCTACCTTCAAAAAATTCTTAAATGCTTTGTCTAAGTCTTTGAGCGAATTTTGAAGTGCAAACTTATCTGCTTCTTTTAGCCATGTATTAGTTTGTTTAAGTTTAGTTAAGTCAGCAGAACATTTGTTATAATTAAATGTTATACCTTGAGTTTTATATTCTTCTTCTCTTTTAGCAAGGTAGTAGTTATATACAAACCTAACACAACCAAAGGTTTTATTTATGAGCTCTATTTGTTGTTTATTAGGATAAAGCCTAAATTTAAAAGCTTTTTCCATACTTTCACCTCATAGTTATTGTAACATATGTTGTTACACAAAACAAACTTTTAACTAATATAAGTTATGATACACAAATAATAGATGTTATTATTAGAGCGTCCTTACTCATGGCTAAAGTCACGAGTGTGTGGACGCTTTCTTAATCATATTCAGCTAGAAGAATGTTAAAGTTTATTTACTAGCCCTTAAAATGTAGGGTTATATTATTTCTATATCCTTTGGACACTTTATTATCTCATTATTAATCTGTTTCTATATTCAATTGGTGAAATACCTTCCATCTCTCTAAAGGTTTTAGCAAATTGCTTTGAATTTTTATATCCCACCATTTCACCCACTTCATAAATTTTATAATCAAAGTTTTCAAGTAGTTCCTTTGCCTTTTCTATTCGTATCTTTTTCAAATAATCTACAAAATTATATCCAGTATACTCCTTAAAAGCTTGGCTAAAATAAGAATAATTTAATGAAACATAATTTGATACCATGGCCATATTAATATCTCTATTAAAATTTTCGTGTATGTATTGAACTGCCCTTTTCATTTCCGGGTTATCCGCATAAATAGACATTATCTGTTTTGTATAATCGTTTAGGCATATAATTAACTCCTCTACAGCATGAAAATATTCAATGAAATTTTCATAATTAAAAATATCACCTATTTTATTTATCCCCCTTACTTTGTTTAAAGTATCGCCATCTAATTTCTTAATAGCACTACTAAATATAAATTCATTTATTGCTTTATTAATTCCTTCTAAATAAGAAATATCATACTTTGTAATTTCTTTAATATCTAAGACCTCTTTTAAAATCCCTCTAATCTCATTTTCCCTGTCCGTTCCAATCATATTGCTAATTTTTTTAATTTTATCAATGGGTAGCTCATAATTTTTAAGTTTATCCTTTATACTTGAAAAGCTTAAAAGATGATGATTATTATATAAAAATGTATATTTTAATGCTTCTATAGCCTGTAAATATCCTTCCCTTATCTTATTTATATTAAACTGCTTTTCGCTTAATCCTATTGCATAAACCATATGGTTTTTGTAGATATTTTCGATTCTAAACATTTAAAAACTTCAAATTCCTCTCCTATTATTACAATATTTCCAATACCATCTGTTAAAATAATTATTTTCTCGTTAACTGTTTTTTCATATTCTTTTATAGTATCCTTGATTATTCCAAATAATTCCTTATCATTTATGCATTTGGAATATCTTTTGTTATTTATAACACCAACATAGTAGCCTTTATCAAAAATATCCATTTTAATTTTGCTGCATATCTTTTCTATGTCCTCTTCATTTATATGTGAATTTAAAAATATATAATTTAATCTGTGCAGCTCTAAATTCTTCAAATTCTTCTGAAGAACTTTGATTTTCAATATATTCATTTTGTTTAATGTTTTCTTCAATTTTGTCAATAGTTTTATATAATTCCTCTCTATTTATAGGCTTCAACAAATAATCTTTCACCCCATATCTTAAAGATTCAACAGCATAATTAAAATCATCATATCCACTTAAAACAATTATGTTTGTTTTAATGTTTCTTTCCTTAAGCTTTTTCATAAAAGCAATCCCGTCTTCATCAGGCATACGAATATCAGTAATTACTATATCTATTTTATTATTATCAAAATAAATAAGTGCCTCCTTGACAGTTGACGCTAAATATAAATTATAATAGGTTAAATATTTTCGTTCAATCATGGCCTTTAAACCTAATCTTATGTTTTTTCATCATCGAGAATGAGAATATTACGCATACTTACTAATACCTCCATTAACGATCAAATAAGGCAGCTTTAAAATGACCTTTGTATATTCTCCTTTTTTGCTTGATATTTGGAGGCCATAATCATCTCCATAATAAAGTTTTATTCTTTGATTTACAATCCTAAGGCCAATTCCATTTCCTCTTTTAACTGTTTCTTGACCTTCATATTTATTTAGGAGATTTTTGTTGAATTCTTCATCTTCAAGGTTTATTTTGTAATTCAACTTTTCAACTTCTTCAGGACTCATTCCCTTTCCATTATCAGTAATTTCTATAATCATCGTATTTCCATCAATTGATGCTTTAATTTCAATAATTCCTAATTCTTTGTCAAGTTTATCCTTTATTCCATGGCTTATCGAGTTCTCTATTATAGGCTGAATAGATAATTTCAAAACTTCCTGCTCAAGAAGATATGAATCTATATTTATGATTAATTTTATTTTATTATCAAATCTTATGTTCATAAGGGATGTATAGTTTTTAATATGGTCTATTTCTTCCCTTAATGTAACATATTCACTTGCCCATTTCATGTTATATCTCATCATTTTCCCTAGGGAAGTTAATGCATCGGATATTTCCAATTGTCCTTCTATTTCTGCAAGCATCTTAATATTTTCCAACGTATTATATAAAAAATGAGAATCGATTTGCGTCCTTAGGGCTCTAAGTTCTGCTTCCTTTGATACTATTTTTTATTTACAGCATCAGTTATAAGTTCATTAATCTTTACTAGCAGTCTTCTTATATGATGTGCTAGTTCTCCTATTTCATCGTCACCTCTAACACTAACATCAATGTTAAAATCCCCTTGTCTAATCTTTTTCATAGAATATATCAGCATATTTAATTTTTTAGTATAATGGTATTTATTAGGTTTGTTATTATCGATAGTATTATAATCAAGAATATGATAGTCAATATAATAATATTTCTTGTCCTTGAGATATTTGTAAAAATATCCTGTAGGGAAATTAGCGAAATAACATATGAATCTATAGCTTCTATATATGTATATATAGCCAAGATATTATTATTTTGATTTTCAAGGAAAAAGCTACCTCTATCATTGTTTTTATATTTATAAAACTGTTCCTTTATATTTTCCAAACTAAGTTTATTCCTTTTAAAAAATCATTGTTTATGTTGGTATAAAGGTTTCCTTTACTATCAATAAAAACATCTGCGAACGTTGATTAGATAATTCTGCATACATTTTGGGTAAGAAGTTTTTAAGTAGCATATCCACCTCAATTATTCCGAGGTGTTCTCCCTCTGGATAACTTATTTCCCTCAAAAGCATTATCTTTGCTGAATTTTCATATATATACTTATATTGCCTATCTACTATATCCTGATCGATTTCTTCAAATTTCCATAATACCATTCCCTTTAGTCTTTTAACTTCATTATACCAAGGTTTATTCTTAATTCTATTTTCGCTAAAAACAACAGGCCATATTTCATTGATATTGTTATTATCAACATAAAACCTAATATGTTCAATATTAGGATTATTGTTTTGTATTTTAACTATATTCATTATGCTATTATAATTAAAATCCAAAAGCTCTTCTGTTGTGTATTCATTTCTATCTTTAATAAAATTAATAAATTTTTTATCAGATACGACCATTTGAGCTGCATTTTCCATAGAATATATGTTTTTAGATATAGTGATTTTTTCCATCTCAAGCAGATATTCATTTTCCTTTATCATATTTTTTATAGCACTGTCCTTAAATTGTTTAAATATATATAGAGAAAAAGTTATAATTGGTATCAAAATTATTAGTATATAAGATAAGACTAATTTTTTTGAAGGGACATATTTTCTATCCTTAATAGGGCTTTTTTTATTTTTGATTTCCTAATAATTTTTGATTTTTTTCAAAATCCCACCACTTCCAGCACTTTTTATTATATATTATAAGTCATAATAAAAATAAAAGAAATCCCTATTATAAATATGGATAAAAACCCAGAAATTCTGGGTTTTTATCCATATTTTTATATTTAATTAGCGCCTTCTAATTTTTTCTTATTTTCCTCATACTTCTTTTGTTGATACTGTAATACCTTATCGTAGCCATATTCTTTTCTCTTTTTCAGGAATTCATTAAATATTTTATCAAATTCTTCATCCGATTTTGCTAATAAAAGTCTTGGAAGCGTTTTTCCCCATTCTTGTGCAATTCTATTAGCCGCAATACCTTCTTCCGAATCACCCGTTGGATTAATTCCATCAAAGGCGGCAAAGCTTACTGTTTTTCCTTTAGTCCAATCTTCCATCTGCTTAAAAGGTTCTGCAGTTGGTGGCTGCCACTTAAGCATCATGTTAGTATCCATGAGCATCCAGAAGGTATAGGATGCACCATACTTTTTATCAAATGCTGCTCTATCTTTGTTAAGAAGTTCTAATACTTCTGGCTTGAATTGTTCTTTTCCATCTATAATATCATAGGTTACACCCTGTTCGCCAAGATATAAATCCTTCTGTCCCTCTTCGCTAATTAGATAACTTAAAAATCTTATCGCCCTTGCTTTATCCTTAACATCCTTTGAAATTAAAGTAATTGTCCAACCTGCAATTCCATCACCTGCTAATGTTGGTGGATCAAGATTTGAGTTTGCCGGTCCATCTACTGCTATATAAATCGAATTCTTATCCTTTGCATAAAGGGCCTGCTGCTGTGCTGCCATATCGCTTCTCTGGTAAAGCATAGCAAAATATCTGCCTTGGGCTATCTTTTCTTCCATTTGTGCCCTTTTATCTACAAATATATCTTTAGCAAGAAGTCCCATTTCATTTGCCTTTCTTAATGTTTTTAGCCATCTTATATATTCCGGATCAGTTAGCCTATCATATAATTTCCCGTCTTTTTCCATAGGTATTGCAAGGAAATTTTGGAGGTATGACTCTAGTGAATAATTTCCTGTATCGGTAAATTCGTGTAAGCCAAATGGGATTAGAGGCTGTCCATTAACAGTTGGGAATTTTTCCTTCGCAGCCTTTAATGCATTAAGAAAACCTTCAGGGGTTCTCATATCTGGTTTGCCTAGCGCCTCATATATATCTTTTCTTACAAGGAATGTCTGATTTGATGGTTTCAACTCCTTATATCTCTCAAAATCCTTTGGTGATGATGATGCATTGGGATATCCATAAACATGTCCATCTTCCTTTGTATACCATGCAAGCTTCATAGGATCTGCAACTTTAAAGAAATATGGATCATATTGTTTTGCTAGTTCATCAAGCGGTAGAACAAGCCCACCATCTATCATTTTTGGACAGCATCCTCCCACCATCCAAGGGTTATAAAGTCTGGGAGTTTACCTGAAGCTATCATTGCATTAAGCTTTTCGTTTTCATTTCCAGCTGGAACTATAAAATTTATGTTTACTCCTGTCTTTTTAGTTACATATTGCGAAGTAAGATCAACCCCCATTTATTCGGGAACCAGGAAAAGTTTATATACCAATCAAATGTAATCGGTTTATCTACGTCCTTTTTCCATCCTGGTTCATCTTCGCTTACTGTCGAAACTTTTTCATTATCGGTTGAATTAGATGTTTTTTACTGCACCCTGCAAAGCTAGATACAGCCATTACCATAAGTAGTAAAAGTGCAGTCAGTTTTGATAAAATTTTTTTATTCATGACCATCCCCCTCTATAATTTTATTTTATAATCTTCGGCCAGGCGAAGATTATATTCTTCTTAGCCTTTTATGGATCCTATCAACATTCCCTTTACAAAATATTTTTGTAAAAATGGATAAACGCAAACTATTGGAAAGGTTGTAACTACCATAGTTGCAAGCTTTATAGATTGACTTGTAACTGTCCTTGTTATTATACCTCCCGGTGCTGCCTGCATAGCTGTATTAGAACCTACCTGGGCAACAATCCTATAAAGGTAAGTTTGAATGGGTTGAAGATCGGGATCATTTATAAATATCATACCTGTAAAGTAATCATTCCATTGATAAACTCCATGATAAAGAGCTATTGTAGCTATAACAGGAAGCGAAACCGGTAATATAACTTTTAAAAATATTAAAAAGTCATTTGCCCCATCTATTTTAGCTGCTTCTTCAAGGCTTGAAGGAATTTCTCTAAAAAAGCTATAAATATTATTGCATCGTAAAAACTGAACATCGCAGGAATTATGTAAACTATAAACTTATCAAGAAATCCTAAGTTTCTTAATAGTAAATAATATGGAATTAGTCCTCCACTAAAAAACAATGTTATAATTCCTAAAGTCATATAAAACTTTCTTCCTAATAACTCCTTCTTTGACAATGCATAGGCAACCATAGCTGTAAAAAAACGTGTAGGAAAGTTCCAATTACAGCTTTAGCAACAGTAATCCCCAGAGCTTTTAATATGCCTGGACTTGAAAAAACGGCTTTATAACTGTCAAGACTAAATTTTCTGGGCCACCAATATATTCCTCCCCTCATAGCATCCATGCCATCGTTGAAAGAATTTACCAAAACATACCAAATAGGATATAGGGTTATAAAGCAAATTATAAGCATTATAATAACATTTACAGTATCAAATATTTTTTCTCCCAATGTCCTTCGTTTTAATATGCTGATTTTCATTGAATCACCTCTAAAATAGCGAAGTATTATTTAGTTTCTTTGATACAAAATTAGCAGATAATAAGAGTAGCAATGCTATTATTGACTTGACTAATCCAACTGCCGTTGCATATGAATATCTTCCAAGGTGTAGACCCATTCTATATACAAATATATCTATGACATCACTGGCACTGGCATTAAGAGGATTTCTAAGAACTAGTATTTGGTCAAAGTTTGAATTTAAAATTCCGCTTACAGTTAATATAAATAATATAGTTACTGTAGGTTTGATTGCCGGGAGGGTTATAAACCACATCTTTTGTAACCTTCCTGCACCATCTATCGTTGCTGCCTCATACATTTCCGGATCAACGCTTGCTATTGCGGCTAAATAGATAATTGCTGACCAACCAAGTTCCTTCCATATATCTGAAATTATAACTATCATCCAGAAATATTTAGGTTCCGCTAAAAAATTAATAGGTTGATCAATTAATTTTAGTTTAACTAGAATCTCGTTTATAATCCCAACATCAGAAAGCCAAGTAGTTAATATTCCACCAAGAACAACCCAAGATAAAAAATGTGGTAAATATGAAACTGTTTGAACAAACTTTTTAAATTTTAATGATGTCAGCTCATTCAAAAACAAAGCAAATATAATAGGAAGTGGAAATCCTATCAATATCTTTAAAGTGCTAATTCCCAATGTGTTTTTACTGCATTAAAAAATTCAGGGTCAGATAAAAATTCCTTGAAATATTGCAACCCTACCCATGGTGCAGCAGATATTGGCTTTACAATGTTGTATTTTTTAAAGGCAATGATAATTCCATACATGGGTAGGAAATTAAAAACAATCATCCATATGACACCTAAAATAACCATTATTTGCAAATATCTTTGTGCCAATAATACTCGAAATATTTTTTGTAATTTTCGTTTTTCTTCAAAATTCTGTTAGGACTTAAATATAGATTCATAACTTCACTGTCCCCCATGTATCAATTTGAAAATTTTCCATAATTTATATTATTATTTTACAAAAAGCCTGTCCATTTTTATAAGGTATTAATTTTTGTTCTTGGTGTTTTATTTTCAGGTATGATTGATTCTAAAATAATGCTACCATTTCCTAAATGTAAAATCTATGAATTAAAAGGTCAAAGGTTATAATTAATATTAAGTAAAACAATAGAGGGGGAATATTAGTGAAAAAATACTTATAACCTCATCTGCAGTTCTTCTTTGCATAATTTTTTTAATTTACTCTATAAGAGTGAATGCATCGAAAAACTCTACATCAAGCAAAAATATCAATGCTAATTGGAAGCTGGTATGGAGCGATGAGTTTGGCGGTGATAGCATTGATAAAAGTAAATGGAATTTTGTTGAGGGGGAGGAGGTTTTGGTAATAACGAACTACAATACTACACGTCAAGACCAGAAAATGCAAGGGTTGAAAACGGAACATTGATAATTACAGCAAGACGTGAGGACTATGGTGGAAATAAATATACATCTGCTAAATTAACAACCCAAGGCAAAGGTGAATGGACCTACGGGAAGTTCGAAATAAGAGCTAAACTTCCAGAAGGTCAAGGATTATGGCCTGCAATTTGGATGATGCCTTCTGATATGGATATGTATGGTGGGTGGCCTTCATGTGGCGAAATAGATATTATGGAAAACATAGGAAGTGAACCAAACAAAGTCTTTGGAACTCTTCACTACGGCAATCCTTGGAAATATACAGGTAAAGACTACTACCTACCTGATGGAAAAAAATTTTCAGATGACTTCCACACCTTTGAGCTTGAATGGTTACCAGGAGAATTCCGATGGTATGTCGATGGTAATCTATATCAAGTTCAAAGACATTGGTATAGTAGAAATCTTAATGAGGCTGATTCATATACTTATCCAGCACCTTTTGATAGGGATTTTTATCTTCAAATCAATTTAGCTGTTGGCGGTAACCTTCCTGGTAACCCCAAAGATGATAGCATTTTCCCCAAAAGCTTTGTTATAGACTATGTTCGAGTATATGAATACAAAGGTGAATACCCCCAGATTAACTACGATTATAATACTGTAAGACCTACCCTTGAAGATGGAAATTATATTTACAATGGAACATTTGATAAAGATGTTGAGGGCGTAGATAGAATTGATGGAGTTGATGGAAGTTCATACTGGCGCTTTAACACTTTACTCGGCGGAGAAGCTATTCCTTCTATCGAAGACGGTATTTTTAAAGCTGAAATCCTTAATCCTGGATCAGAAACCTATTCGGTTCAGCTTACCCAAGAACCAATATTTATAGAAAAAGGTGCTAAATATAGGGTATCCTTTGACGCAAAGGCATCAAAACCAAGAAGTATAATAAGTAAAGTTACTATGGTGGGTGGCTCTTGGATTAGCTACTCTGGTGACACTGTGATTAATTTAACTACAGAAATGAAAAACTATTCGTATGAATTCACAATGAAAAATGAGGCTGACCCCTTTGCAAGACTTGATTTTAATATTGGGAAAGACGATGGAATTGTATATTTGGATAACGTAAAATTAATAAAAATCTCTGATAATATAAACAGCGACCCTAACCAAAATAGGGAACCTCTTAAGTCAGGAAACTATATATACAACGGAACCTTTGATCAAGGTAAAGAAAGATTGGGATTCTGGAAATTTGAAGTGTCTAATAGGGCTAAGGCTATAATTTCAACTGATAATCGTGAGGTTTATGTAAATATTAAAAATAATGGCAAATCACCTGATGATATAAGACTTTATCAGGAAGGAATAAAATTACCCTCAAATGAAACTTATATCCTATCCTTTAACGCAAGGAGCAGCCAACCAAGGCCATTAATTGTAAGCATTAAATCTAACGATAAATATATTACAAAATCATTAACATTAACTAGAGAAATGGAAAAATACAGTTTTGAATTTTCAACAGAAGATAGCTCTGATAATCCTTATGTTCTTCAATTCCTATTTGGAAACGACCCAAAGGATGTCTATTTAGATAATATATTCTTAAAGAAAAAAGCTAAACCAGTGGTTATAGATGATACTAAGGAGGCGATCATCGAGGCCGAAAACTATCATCAGATGTTCGGAGTTTTGGTTGGACCTTGTTCAGACATTGGTGGGGGAGAGACTGTTGGATATATAGACGATGGGGATTGGATGGATTACATTATAAACGTTAAAAAGTCAGGAATATATACAGTATTTTTTAGGGTTTCAGGAGGTTTTTCAGATAAAATAGGTAAAATAGATATAATATCAAATGGCAGAATACTTTCCTCAACAGACCTAAAATATACAGGCAGTTGGGATACTTATACTACTGTAAAAACTACTGTTGAACTACAAGAGGGGAACAAATTTTAAGGATATATGCTAATAAGGGCGGATTTAATCTTAATTACTTCAAATTTATATATGGAATTGTTTCAGAAAACGACGATACTTCTTCAAATCTAATTAAAAACGGCAATTTTGACCTTGGCAGTGAATATTGGATACATTTTAAGGCAGATTGGGATGGTGCTTATTCAGTTGCTGCAGTGGAAAATGGAGAAATGAAAGTAACTATCTATTATGAAGGGCCACAATTCTGGTCAACCCAAATTGCACAATCTAATTTGAGCATACTAAAAGGCGAAACCTACGAACTTTCCTTTGATGCAAGGTCGTCAGTTGTAAGAGATATTCAGGTCATGATAGAAAGAAATGGTGGAGATTATGCAAAATATTTCGGACCACAAACAATTACTTTAACCCCTGAAATGCGACGTTTTAACTTTGTTTTTACCATGAACTCTGAGACCGATGAGGTTGCCCACATTGTGTTTGCCCTTGGCAAAATCGGTGACGCAAATATTATAGGTAATCACGAAGTGTATCTGGATAATATAACTCTTATAAAAAATAAATAAACCTCGAAGAAAAATCATATAACCCCACAAGGTAGATCCTTCGTGGGGTTATATGATTTTTTCAATTATTGGTGATAGGAAAATTATTATTGAAAGGACTATTATAAATACCACCGTAAGCCAAATTATTATATTTTGAAGCCTGCTGTTGGTATATTTCCCCATTACAGCCTTTTTATTTGTTAAAAGCACCATAAATATAAGGATTATTGGGGATAATATACCCGCAAGCTGCTGGGTTGCAAGCATTATTGAAACTAAGGACAACTTAGGCATTAAAACTATTAGAGCGCTTAATATAATCATACCTGCAAATATTCCATAAAAGATCGGTGCTTCTTTAAAGTCGTTGTCAAGTCCCCTCTCAAATCCAAAGGCTTCACATATAGCATAGGTAGTCGATAGGGGGATTATTGCAATTGCAAGGGCCGAGGCACCAAACAGACCTAGTCCAAACAAAGCTGAAGCATATTGCCCTGCTAAAGGCTTTAAGGCAAGGGCCGCCTCATTTGCACTTTCTATTCTTATTCCATTTTTGTATAAAGTCACTGCTGTCGTTACTATTATAAAAAATGAAACCAAATCCCCCAAAAGGCTGAAAGGTAAACGTCAAGCTTTTCATATTTGTAATCCTCAACGCTAAGGCCTTTATCTACGATTGAAGATTGAAGATAAAACTGCATATAGGGAGTTATTGTCGTTCCTATCATTCCAATGAAGGTTAAGATAAATTCCTTGTTAAACTCTATCTGGGGAGTTATCATCTGTTTAAATACATAATTCCAATCCGGTTTTACGATAAATGCGGTTATAATATACGAAAAGAAAACAAAGGTAAAGGCTAAAAACACCTTTTCAATCTTAGAATAGGAACCCCTTGTAATGATGAATAAAGTAAGGGCTGCAACTAAGGGAACGGATATAAATTTACTTACCCCAAACAGCTCCATGCTGGCTGCAATTCCTGCAAAATCTCCAACGCATACTCCAAAGTTTGCAATGAAAAGGGTTAGCATTGCAAAAAGGCAAGCTTTACACCAAACTGCTCCCTTATAAGGTCAGCTAATCCCTTTCCTGTTACAACAGCCATTCTTGCATTCATCTCTTGAATTACCGCAAGGCTGAAGGTAATAAGCAATAATCCCCATAGCATTTTGTAGCCAAAATGAGCTCCTACCGCTGCATAGGTTGCAATTCCTCCGGCGTCATTTCCTGCATTAACTGTGATAAGGCCAGGTCCTATAACGCTTAAAATGAAAATTATATTTTTTAATCTTTTGCTCTTTATCCTCATGATGTCCTCCTATGCTGACCTTCTTAATATTTTCTTCCACCTTGGCAGAAGAACTTCGTCAACTATATCGTTAAGAATTGCCATACCAACTAGGACCCTATCCTTATCAACAACAGGAACTGCAAGAAGCTCATATTTTGTAACAAGCTCCGTAAGATCATCAAGGTTATCCTCATCTAATACATAAATTACATTCTTTCTCATGATATCCTTTAGCTTTGCATCCCCATCTGCTACTATAAGATCTCTTAAAGATACCACGCCAACAAGCCTTCCAGCATCGTCTATAACATAAAGATAATAGGCAATTTCTGAACTTGGCTTTGTCTCCCTAAGGTTTCTTATAACTCCATCCACCGTCTCATTTTCATTAAAGGCAATGTAGTCAGTGGTCATTATGCTTCCTACGGTATCTTCGTCATAATCAAGAAGCTCTTTTATCTCCTCTGCATCCTCTTTATCCATCTTTTCAAGTATCTTTTCAACATGCTCTTCGTCTACATCCTCTAGAATATCTGCAATCTCATCGTTAGGCATGTTGTCGAATATCTCCTTTGCATAGCTTGCATCGATGTTTTCAACAAGATCTGTTTGATATTCATCCTCAAACTCTTCAAGGGTATTTGCAGCAAGCCTTGCATCGAAGGTTTTAAATATATCGCTTCTATATCTTGCATCAAGTTCCTCCAAAATATCTGCAATATCAGCGGGGTGCAGGGATTTTAGCTTTTTATAGGGCATAGATAAGGTTATTCTGTCTATCTGACCTTGAATTGGTTCAACGTTATCCCAAATGATTAGGTTGTTGCTGAGCCTTCTGCCAAACTTTGAAAGCACAAACTCACAAGGTTCTAACACTCCAAGCCTTCTTAAAAGACCTCTAAAGCCTATATCAACCGCCACAACCTTATATCCATCTCCTATTTCAGCAAGCCTTAGGTCGTTAACCCTTACAACCCTCTTCCCATTAATATCTACAATCTGCTTATCCAAAATATCGTTTGATAGGGAGTAGTAATTCTTTTCCCTTTTGTATTCATAATAGTTTTCAACAATGACCTTGTATCCTTTGTTGTCTTTGAAAATATTTAAGCTCTTAAAAGCGATTTCCTTTACATTGTTTCTATTTTTAAGCTTTATTCCCTCAACCTGTGGCAGATGCTCATCGGATGTTACAATAATATCAATAACTTTACCAAGGTAAATATCGTTTTGGTCGTAAACTGGTGCGTTTAAAATATAGCTTACAAAGCATCCTTTAACCCTTTCCATAACTCGTCCTCCTCCCCTTTTGGCAGGAGAACTACATAAGGCAGTATGGATGAAGCAGTAGTTCCCCTACCATTTATTGTTTCTATTAAATTATAAATAATACCAGGATAAGGGCCACCCTCCATCATACCACCTCCTTCTATGTAACCCCATTATCATTATACTGCTTTGTGAAAAATTATTCTACAAATAATTTAAAATAATGCTTGCTATTTATATAATAATATGTTATAGTTATATAGTATTCAAAGGTCACTAGCATTCCTCTTTGGGAATGGGCGTAGGGTCTTTGAATCAAATTATTTTCCCAGGAGGAATGAGAATTATGGATAAGAACTTAATTTGCAAAGATTGTGGTAAGGAATTCATCTTCACACAAGGAGAACAAGAATTCTACAAAGAAAAGGGATTCGAAAACGAACCAAAAAGATGCCCAGAATGTAGAAGAGCAAAAGCTTGAAAAAGAAACTTTTCAAGATAAAAAGTAGCCAAAAGGCTACTTTTTTATGCATTAATATTCTACTATAGAAATCTAAAAAATTCAACTGAAAAAGCCGTAATAGTTGTTCATATAACCATAATATCTTTTTCTTTTATATTTAGGTGCCACATATGCACCATATAAAAATCCACCTATATGAGCCCACCATGCAATGCCTGCTCCATATAAAGGACCTATCAACGTAAGAACCCCGTTTGAAATTTGGGATATAAACCAAAGGCCTATATATATAAAAGATGGAATGTCTACGAAAAATGGAATCCAAAGTAGCGGAATTAAAGTTGTTATCCTTGCAAAGGGGAACATTATAAAATAAGCTCCCATAACTCCGGCAATGGCACCCGAGGCTCCAATAGTCACAACCGGCGAGTTAAAATTAAATAAATAATGAACAAGTGCTGCGATAAAACCGCTTATTAGATAAAAGATTAAAAACTTAAAATGCCCCATCCTATCCTCAACATTATCACCAAATAGCCAAAGGGCCCACATGTTGCTAATAAGATGAGTCCAGCTTCCGTGCAGAAACATGCTTGTAAATATAGGCAAGATATAAATCTCTATATTGCCACTCAAAACTCCCAAAAGGGACTTAGTTAGCATTAAAGGAATAAAGCCGAACACCTTTAAAAAATCCTCTAAAAGATAATGCGGCATAGAAGTTTCAAAAATAAATATTACTAGATTGACAAATATAATAAGAAAGGTAACCACTGGTTTTTTTCTGCTGGGATTTGCATCTCTTAATGGTATCATAAAATTGCCTCCTAATTAATCTCTATTTATTTCCCATTCATCGCTTCCTCTACACCATCTTACAAAATGCTCACAATTGTTAAAAAATAAATCATACTTGTTTTCACCCAATCTCATCCTAGCCCTATAAACAACGGTTTCCCTTGAATATATAATAGGGCTATCTAATACATATACTTTTCTACCACTAGCAAATTCTTCATATGTTACTTCACACACAAGCCCATTATCATAGTGAATTACATAACCATCACCTACATATAAGCCATGGTGGGTATATATATCAGGACCTATTTTCCCATCAACAAATAAATGGTCTCCCTCTTTTAGTTGATTTATAGACTTAACTCTTTTTCTTAAATATTTTGCAGATCTAGAGGAACTTGCTTCAATATGATTACGTATTGTAATTGCTGTCCTGTCAAGTTTTTCTACAGCTTCACCTAATTCTGGGGAAATTTCCTTACACTTTTTCTTAAATTCATTTTTACCCTTTGATTGCTACTTTTTATTTCTTCTTTAATATCATTCAACTCTTCTCTTATAGGTTCAATTACAACTTCATTGAAATCATCTAATATTGTTCTTTTACGCGGACCAAACAAATCTCTAAAAGCGTCTTCTAAATCATATGCATCCAAATCAAACAAATCCTTAAAAAACCCCCATCTTTATATCCTCCTATAAAAATTTTATAAACATATTATAGCAATTAATGTAAACATTATAAATATTTATTTTAAAATAATAGGGTAGGATTTCTCCTACCCTAAATTATTGAAAATATCAACTTTTCATTTTCCTTCAGCCACTTCTTTTTACTTTCGTAATCGGGATCTATAGATTTTATTTCATTCCAAAAGGATTTTGAGTGATTGTGATGTTTTAGATGACAAAGCTCATGAATTATTACATGATCTATAACATCGATCGGTGCAAACAAAAGCCTCCAATTTAAGTTTATATTCCCCTTAGTTGAGCAGCTTCCCCATCTTGTCCTTTGTTCCTTTACAGCCATCCTTTTATATTCAAATCCATATTTTCGGCTGTAATAATCAAGCCTTATCTTAAATATTTTCTTTGCCTGTTCTTTATACCATTTTATGATTATATCATTAATATGCTGCTGTCTTTCAGTTTTATCTAAAAGCTTAGGAACACAAACGATTAATTCACAATCCTTTTTATATGCTCTTATTTTATCCACATCATCCACAATAACCTTTAGAGTAAGTTCACTTCCTAAAAAGGGCAGCCTTTTCCCCGTTTTAAATTCTTTCTTCTTTTCATCCTTTTTATTTTTCCCAAGCTCCTTTAACTTTTCTAAAATTAAATTTGCACCCTTTTCAACAAACATACGAATAAAATCATCATCTGCAACAGGAGGAGCAGTTACAATAACCTCCCCTTTTTCATTTACTCTAATAGTTATCATCTTTTTTCCCTTTTTAGATACTTTATAATCAATCCTTTGTCCATTGTAGATTATATGTGGCATGTCAATGTCCTTTCTATATTGATATTTTAAAACTTTAACTATAAGTTGAAAATATAAAATTGCGGGCTAAAGTTAATCATACATATGCCGCCCGCAGAACACATGTATGATATGATTAACAGTGCACAACTTGAGGTGGTTATGAAAAATAATTAATTAAAAAACACAAAATATAACCTGTAAATGTAAAATGTAATATTAAGAAAATGAAGTATAACATGTAAATTGTTAGTTGTGCTAAAAAACTAAATCGCATAACTATACCTATTCAAAATATATATCTGCCTACAGAATGTAAGCAGTATATATTTGAAGCTGTGCACCGTTAACATCAAAATTCAATCTGAGCTTCATTATTAGCCTTTAATATTGCAGCTTCATATTTATCTATCTCTTCACTTATTCTATTTATTTCTTTTTGGAGCCATTCTTTATCAAAATTTAATTCTTGAATTAAATAGTAAGAACTACCATTTACGTCTGATTTTCTTTGTTTAAAGCTGTTGCATGTATATATTGCCGACAAATTAGAACGCAAAGTTCTAAGAGATTTTAAAGAGGATAGCGCATTTTGAATTGTAACCCCTGGCATGCATTCAATTTCATTATTAGCTTTATTTATTTCTGAAGATAACTTGTTTATATTATTGATTAATTCAACTATTTTAGTATAAATTTCAACAAAACTCTTTGTGTTGCTCAATACTTCTTCTGTCCCATTCAATTCTTTAATTTTTTGAATTACAACATTATTTTTAAGCTCAGAATATAATGTTGCCAAGTCATTATTATACCTATCTAAAAGCAGCCTTGCTTCATTAAGATTCGTAAAAATCCCTCCTTTCTTATTTCTCATGCAATAGTAATCCCTTCAATCAGGTCAAGGTCATTTCTACTGAAAGAAGGTGTAAAAATATGAGTTTATCAGCATCTTGTGTGATAATCCCTTCAATCAGGTCAAGGTCATTTCTACTTTGTGTAACATTGCTAAAGGACGTAAAGAATATTCCTGTGATAATCCCTTCAATCAGGTCAAGGTCATTTCTACGCGCCCGTATTCCCAGGCGGTGATGAAGAAGGACCTAAATATGTGATAATCCCTTCAATCAGGTCAAGGTCATTTCTACTCTAATATAGACCTCTGGTCTGAGGCCGATTACAGTAGCGTGATAATCCCTTCAATCAGGTCAAGGTCATTTCTACGGCACCCTCGGGAGGCATTGAAAAATCTAGCCTGAGAATGTGGTTTTTGAAAACCTATTTAAAATCGCTTTTTTAGCTGTTAAAATAAGTTTTATACACAGATTGTATGTTAAAAAAATTGCCTCTCAAGCTTTGATTTTTCTGCGATGTAGAGGTTTTCAAAAAACCCCTATGTATAAAAACATTTTAGGGGTTTTTGATTTATTTTTCTATAATATTAATTCTACCAAAATATTCAAAATCCTTCTATTTTAT
Organism: Caloramator sp. Dgby_cultured_2; assembly: GCF_028872215.1. NCBI lineage: Bacteria > Bacillati > Bacillota > Clostridia > Eubacteriales > Clostridiaceae > Caloramator > Caloramator sp. Dgby_cultured_2. The sequence goes on along the minus strand of NZ_CP118396.1, from coordinate 2,290,116 downwards.
TAATTATTTTTCTTATTAAAAATAAATAGCCCCAAACTAAAAAGTAGTTCAGGACTATTTTTTTAAAATATATTTCACATAAAACAAATCTTTTCTCCTAATAAAAGACTAATTACTTCTTTACCCTATCACAATACACCTTAATTACCTTACTCATAAATCCTGCAAGGCCAGGTTTTACATTATCTATGTTTTGTGTAAAGCGCTCATCTGTAATGCAAAGCTTCCTAATCCTCTAAATATTTCAATTTAACAGTAATCAATAATCATTTAAAAGCTAACAAGCTGTCATGTGAAGCTTATTCCCCCCTTAGACGTTATTTGCATTAATGAATGAAAAACTAAAAGAAGGTTTATCACCTAAAACTATAATAAATATACTTAACATCATAAATAAAGAAAAATACTATTATAATATTTAAAAAACCTAAAAGCTCCGGCATTAGGATTATTCTATTACCACCCGCAGCAATAGAGGAATTACATATATTCTCATGTTTTACCGGAAGTTAAAAAAGCTGCAGCTATGAAAATTAATCATCTGTTTGAAGTATATAATAAAAATAAAAAGTCTAAGTGATTATTTATGTCCTTTACCCTTTGTGTTATAATATTTATATCACTTCCGGAGGTGTTTTTATATGGATAATCAAAATCTTTTGGCTGCAATTGAAGAACTGCTTGATAAAAAACTTGAACCTATTAAAGCCGACATTTTAGAGATAAAAAACGACATCATAGAAGTAAAAGGCAATATTAAAAATATAAACAATAAAGTTAACGCTATATTTGACCAAGTGGCCGACCTTACAGAATTTAAAACCGAGGTTAAAGAAAAACTTGATAACATTAGAGATGATATTAACGCTATCGAATATGTAACATCTAAAAACTGGAATGAAATAACTAAGCTAAAGATAGCAAAATAAAAAATAAATTTTGTTATTTACTTAAATAACTTAACAAGGGTGGGCATTTAGATAATTGCCCACCCTTACTATTAATATAGAGACAAAATCTTAAACTTAAGTGCCTGGCACTAGTAAAAACCCTACAAGCATAAAGCTTGCAGGGTTTTGGTGCGCCCGGAGGGACTCGAACCCCCGACCAACTGATTCGTAGTCAGCTACTCTATCCAGCTGAGCTACGGGCGCATATTAATCAAAAGCCGCACTCTGTGCGGCTTTAGCGGAGAAGGCGGGATTTGAACCCGCGCGTCGGTTTCCCGACCTACGCCCTTAGCAGGGGCGCCTCTTCGGCCAGCTTGAGTACTTCTCCACAATATATAAAATATGGCGGAGAGGGTGGGATTCGAACCCACGGTGGAGTTACCCCCACGCCGGTTTTCAAGACCGGTGCCTTAAACCAGCTCGACCACCTCTCCGTGTCGGACATTAATTATTATAGCAGCTACATTCACTTATGTCAACATATTTTTTATATCTTTTATTAAATTATTTTTAATGTGCCACACCTCAAGTCACAATAGATAGTATACAGTCTAAATAGGCATTTTTCAAGAAGTAATTATTTGTAAAAATGTAAATGTGTTTTGTAAGTATATGGAAATATCAAAAAGTCAAAATGTCAAGTGCCTGGCACTCAATAATAAAGTAGGCTCTTGAGCCTACTTTATTATATCTATTCCACCCATGTATGGTCTTAATATTTCTGGAACGATAACTGAACCATCCTCTTGTTGATAGTTTTCAAGTATTGCTGCAACTGTTCTGCCTACTGCAACTCCAGAACCGTTTAATGTATGAACGTATTCTGGTTTTGATTTTGGATCCCTCTTAAATCTTATGTTAGCTCTTCTTGCTTGGAAGTCTTCAAAGTTTGAGCAGCTTGAAATTTCTACATATCTTCCGTAGCTTGGCATCCAAACCTCTATATCATACTTTTTAGCTGCTGTAAATCCTAAGTCACCCGAACAGATTAATACAACTCTATACGGAAGTCCAAGAAGCTGCAGAACTTCCTCTGCATCCCTTGTTAGACTTTCAAGCTCTTCATAGCTCTTTTCTGGATCAGCAAATTTAACAAGCTCCACCTTGTTAAATTGATGCTGTCTTATAAGTCCCCTTGTATCCCTTCCTGCTGAACCTGCCTCTGATCTAAAACATGCAGAATATGCAGCATATTTTAAAGGAAGTTTTGAACCGTCTAATACTTCATTCATGTGCATATTTGTAACAGGAACTTCTGCAGTTGGAATTAAGAAGTAGTCAAAATCAGAAACCTTAAAGGCATCCTCTTCAAACTTTGGAAGCTGTCCTGTTCCTGTCATGCTCTTTCTATTCACCATAAATGGTGGGAAAACCTCTGTATATCCGTGTTTTTCTGTATGAAGATCGAGGAAAAAGTTAATTAAAGCTCTTTCAAGCCTTGCACCAAGCCCTTTATAGAATGTAAATCTTGCTCCTGTAACCTTTGATGCCGTCTCAAAATCAAGTATTCCAAGGTTCACTCCGATATCCCAGTGGGCCTTTGGTTCAAATTCAAACTTTCTTGGTTCACCCCATCTTCTAACCTCAACATTATCCTCGTCAGTATCTCCCTTTGGAACATCTTTATTTGGGATATTTGGAATTCTAAGAAGAAGATATTCAATCTCCTCCTCAACCTTTGCAAGTTCATCATCCAGCTCCTTAATCTTATCAGAAAGCTCCTTCATTTCAGCAACAAGGTGTTCTGCGTTTTTACCCTCTCTTTTTAATTTTGCAATCTCCTGCGAATCTGTATTCTTTTTGTTTTTTAATGCCTCCACCTCGACAAGAATCTCTCTTCTTCTTTCATCAAGCTCCACAACTTTGTCTATCATATCAAGGGTGAAGGCCTCTCCCCTAATCTTTAGTGCTTCCTTAACTTCCTCTGGGTTTGTTCTTATTCTTTTAATATCTAACATTTTCTTCCCTCCTTGTTTTTATATAATAAAAAGCCTTCCATCCCCAAAGGGACGAAAGGCTATACTTTCGCGGTGCCACCCTAATTGACCATAAGGTCCTCTCTTTGTGGTATAACGGCCACATCCGTTTTGCTCTTCGCAAACCCTCTGGAGTGGATTCAATAAGGCTAAACACCGGTTCACACCAACCACCGGCTCTCTTGAGTTTAAACCTTATCTACTATTCTCCATCACCGGTTTTAATATATTATATCAATATTTTCAAAAATGCAACTAAATTATTTTATTAAAAATTGACCTTTTTCGTATATAAGCTCTCCATCTGCAAAGATTTTGCCTTCTTCCTTCATATCACAGAGCATATCCCAGTGGATTGAAGATACATTTTGTCCGCCGGCTTCCGGGAAGCCCCTTCCAATGGCAAGGTGAACTGTTCCGCCTATCTTTTCATCAAATAGCATATTTTTGTAAATTTTTGAATTCCGTAGTTTGTTCCTACCGCAACCTCACCAAGGAATTTTGCACCCTCATCGGTTTCAAGAAGCTCTAAAAGAAGATCCTCTCCCTTTGCTGCCTTTGCATTTACAACCTTTCCATCCTTAAATTCAAGATATATATCCTCGATTTCTCTTCCTGCATATATTCCAGGGAAACTAAACCTTATATGTCCATTCACGCTATCCTCTATAGGGCTTGTAAATACTTCCCCATCTGGGAAGTTCTCCTCACCACAGCAATTTATCCATTTTCTGCCCTTTATGCTCATTGTAATGTCGGTATCCTTAGAAACAATTCTTAAGGTTTCTTTTGTATTTAAAAAGTCGCATATTTTCTGCTGCTCATCCCTTATATTCATCCATTTTGCAACGGGATCATCTTCGTCTATAAATCCTGCACCATATACAAAATCCTCATATTCTGAAAGGGACATGGAGGCTTCCTGCGCATTTGCATGGGTTGGGAACTGAGTTCCACACCATCTTAACTCTCCCTTTGCCATCCTTTCATGGAATATTTCCATAAGCTCTCTTCTTCCCCTTGATCTTAACTTCATCCTTGAAGCATCTACATTAGTTAAAAATCTTGTATTTTTATCTCCCCAAATAGTTAAAACAGCATCTACCGTTTCAAAGGCTCTTTTTAGAGATTCGGGTGTATATGTAATTTGATCCTCCGAACCATATTTTAAAAGTATTTCAGTTAAGTCTTCAACACCTATATCAATCTGAGGATACGCACCTAGCTCTATTGCCCTTTTATATATCGCCTTAATTAAAGGTAATGTGGATTCCCCTCCTGAAATTAAAAGCTTATCTCCCTTTTTAATCTTTAACGAATAGGTCAATAAAACATCAGAAAGTTTTAAAAGTCTTGGATCCATCTTTAAACCCCCAATCAAAAATGGTTCTATGGAAATTATACCATAGAACCATAAATTTACAATATCACTTTGATTTTTCCTTTAGTTTAGTTAGGATGTTTTCTAATTCCTTTATATACCTTCCATATCCAGCCCAGTCCCCCTGCCTTTGGGCTTCTATTGCATTCTTGTAGGTGCCATCTGCCCTTAAAATGAGGGTCTTAATATCTTCTTCCTCCTCTACAGGTGTTGTTGGAACTTGTGCTGCAAATAGTTTTTGGATGGCAAGACCTATGTTGTCCTCCATAACTATAGAATCTCCATAGTTTACAATGACCTTTTAAGTTCAGGCAGGCTCTTTCCACCCTGGGCTTTAAGGTATAGCGGCCTTACATAGAGAAGGGAATTTTTAACAGGTATTATATTAGTTTCGCCTAATATTACGCTGGAGCCCTGCTGATTTAAAAGGGTTATAAGGCTTGATATTTGTATATCGGTATTTATCCTTGAATTAAACTGTTGAGGTCCTAATATTGCCTTTTCCTTCGGGAATCTAATAAGAACCATTTCCCTAAATTTTTATCCATCCTTGCTGCAAGCCATGAAACCATGTTTTCCTTTTTAGCAACGGTATATGGAATCGTAAGTAAAAACTCCTCATCGTCAAATATTTTCATAACCTGATAAACCGCCTCAACCTGTCTTTCGCTTCCGTCGGGATTTTTATACCTTGCAATAGACCATAGATCCTCGCTGTTGTAAAAAGATATTGGGTTTTTCATGTGATATTTTTCATAAACTGTTGATTGAATTAAAAATACATCTTCTGAGTATCTTAAATGCTTTTTAAGATCCTCAGGCATATCCTTTATATCTTTAAAGATACCCTTATATATATTCCCTATCGTTAAAGCTATAGGATCGTTTTTATCTGTAAGATAAAAGTCAACCCTTCCATCATAAGCATCAACAACAACCTTTACTGAGTTTCTGATGTAGTTTATTCCGTAATAGGGTTCGGAATAGGGGAATCTATTTGTAACTGTATAGGCATCTATAATCCAATAGAACCTGTCCCCTGCCATTACAAGGTATGGATCCTCATCATAGTTTAAAAATGGTGCAATCTTTCTTACCCTTTTTACAATATCCCTATGCAGGATTATCCTTGAATCAGAGGTTATGTTGTTAGATAATATAATATTAAAATCCCCATAGGCTAGGGTAAATAAAAGCCTATTTAATGGATTAAGCTTAATTCCAGCCTTTCCATCATACCTTGTTTCCTTTTCTCCGCTTCCATAAGGGTAATCTATCTCGTTATTTTTAGCATTTATTATTATATAATCGTTGTTTATCTCCCCAAAGTAAATCTGAGGTTTTGCAACATTGAATCTGCCCGACATTGGTATATCCTTTACTATAAACTGGGGAAGGCCGGTTTGAGTTACAGCATTAGTGTAGGACATAACTGCTCCATAGCCGTGGGTGTAGAACAATCTTCTATTCTGCCATGTTTGGAATTTAGGATCCCTTAGGGAATTATCAAGTTCCCTTGCAGATATAAACACTTGTCTTAACCTTCCATCAATTATATATCTATCTATATCCACATCGTTAAACCTATAATAGTTTCTAATTGATTGAATTTGGTTAAATACCTCTAAAGATTGGGAAAATTCCGTAACCCTTATATTATCAATTGTGTTCTTGTTTTCTATTATATCCTTTGAAGTTAAATCGTTTTTTACATCAAAATCTATTTCCTTTATATTTTCAAGTCCAAAGGCCCTTCTTGTGTATTGGATGTTGTGCTCTAAATAGGGCATTTCCTTTTCCCTTGCGTTAGGCGCTACTATTATTTTTTCTACTATAAAGGAAGCTATACCTTCAAAGGCTATAAATAAAACTATAAAGGCTGCAGTATAGATAATAGGTTTAATCCTTCCCCTTAGTATGGAGAAAAATATAATAAATGAAGAAATAATGCACAGTATGATTAAAACTCTTAATAAAGGTAATGTTACATGAACATCAGTATAGCTTGCTCCAAAGGCAACTCCCCTTGGGGAATAAACTAAATTTAATGCCCTAATATAAAATACGCCGGATAAAAGGATTAAGAACAAAGCGGCAAAATAAGCAAGCTGTCTTCCAAAGAATCTGGATTTTGGGTTTTGCCTAAAGTTAAACCCAATAAGGCTTAAGCCATCCTTTGCCCTTTCAAAGGCGTAAAATATGAAGGAAATAATCGCAAGGACCAATACAACAGTAATCAAAAAGCTCAATATGGCTTGAATTAACGGAAGCTTAAATACAAAAATCCTATGTCCTTATTGAAAATAGGATCATTAATATTAAAATTTTCTCCATTTACATATTCCAAAATCCTATACCAAAAGGCCGAGGTAAATATAAATGAAATTATAAGCGTTATAGCTAAAGAGATGTAGAATATAATTTTATTTCTTTTCCTTATTTCTGCCTTGTCGTAAACCATTCCGCCTATTTCTAGGTAGTTTTTAGCAAGAAATTTTGCGTAGAAATATATTGCAATTAGAAAAACAAAAAAGGAAGGAATAAATATTAAAAGCTTTGCCTTAAAGGATGTAAAAATACGTTTAAGTATCCAACCTCCTTAAACCACTGGATGTCCACTAAAAAGCCAGAGATGGATGAAATTAAAATTAACAAAATAACAATGATTATTAGAAGCTTTCCAATAAAACCTTTCATATAATACCCCTAATCGATTAAAAATCCCTTTTATCTAATTCCTTTACTATCCTCTCAAGGTTTTCTTCAGAGTCCGCTTCGATGGTGTGAAGATGCACCCCTCCTGTCAGATTAGAAAGGGGCATGTCAGAACTTTCCCTTAGCCTTTCAATAAATTTTTCAACATCGTAAAGGGATTTTAGCATTAATTTTCCTGTGATTTCACCATAAACCTTGTGTTCTATAGTAACGTCTATCACTTTACCACCAAGCTTAATTATGGTCTTTAGTTCCTCCTCTATATCCTTAGGTCCATGCTTTACGGCGATTACCCTTGAATAGCTTTCATTTCCTCCTAAGAATATATATCCTTGGGGCGTTGATACTATGTTGTGGCCTTGGGCTTTTAAAAGAGCAATATCCTGAACTATAACTTGCCTTGTAACGCCAAACCTTTCCGCAAGATAAGCCCCCTTGATTGGATTTTTAGATTCCTTTAAAAGGTTCAAAATCTCAAGCTTTCTTTCATCCCCCTTCATTTGATCCCTCCTATTGAGCAGTTAACCAATCTACCATCCATGCACCGTCAATATTAACGCATGTAAAGTATAAATCCTTTCCTAATACTTTTTGCCTGATGCATCTGTCTCATAGAAATTAACCTTAACCCTCGCCTTTTTCTTTGAAGGATCTAGAGTATATCCTCCTACAACAAAGTCCGCCTGTAAAAAGCCTAAGGATTTTGTCTCCTCCATTTCCTTAACATAATCATCATAATATTTTCTATAGGTATTATTCTCATCATCCGACATTAAAAGATAAGCGTCAAGCCATCTTCCTTGTTTTTCTAAAGTCATCTGTCTTTTTAATATTTCATTAGGTGGGCTCTTTTTATCTCTATTAAAAAGGTTACGGTTTCTAGATAGTGGAACATTTATCGCAACATTTCCCTTCAATGTATTATATGTTTTTCCTCCAACCTCTATTTTAACCTTTCTAATCCCAGGTATTTCTGTTAAAGAATTTACTATGGAAAAAATCGTCATCCTTTCGTTATCCGCCCCGCCTGGATGGTTTTTAATAAATTCTTTAGATAAATTCACAATAAGAGTATCATCCTTCTTGGTTAGCGATATTATCTTTGTACCTTGAGAAATAGTGTTTTTGTATCCTTTGTTAGAACCTTTAATAAGCTCCTTTAAAATGGTTCTTTCAAGGGAAGTATCAAAGGCAACCTTCCTCTCCTCAGGAACTAAATATTTCCCCTGCTGATCTGAAAAGAATAAAATAATATTTACCATCTGCTTTTTTGTTCTATCGTGATATCTTCTACCTTTACCTCCTGTTTTTTACATCCTAAAAGTAATAAAAAACAAAGCAAAGTGGCAAGTATCCTTTTCATATTAGTCCCTCCATTAAATAGGCAGTTTAATTATAAAAGCAGTTCCTTCCCCCACTTTGCTTTTAACTTCTATGTCCCCCTTATGAAGTTTTATGATATGCTTTGCAATAGAAAGCCCAAGGCCTGCCCCACCTGTTTTTCTCGCCCTTGTTTTGTCGACTCTGTAAAATCTGTCAAATATATATGGAAGATCACACTCAGGTATTCCCATCCCATAATCTTTTATAGTTATTTTTATTTGTTCGTCCTTTTTAATTAAAATATCGATTTTAGAATCTTCAAAGGAATATTTTATGGCGTTTTCGATTATATTGTAAATTGCCCTAAACATATTATCCCTATTTACATAGGTTATTATGCCTTCGCCCTCTACATTTATAGTTATATTTTTATTTTTGCAATTGGATTTAAGCTCTTTACAACATCCTTTATAAGTTCCTTTATATCTAGGCTACTCATTCTAAGTTCATCAGAATTTTCAATTTGTGCAAGTTCTAAAAGTCCATTAACAAGGTTTGATAGTCTATCTATTTCATTATTAATACTGTTTAAAAATTCATCTCGTATATTTTTATCCTCCATCGCCCCCTGTTGCAGTGATTCTACTAAAACCTTTATCCCTGCAAGGGAGATTTTAATTCATGGGAGGCATCTGCTACAAATTGTCTTCTTTTTTATCTAATTCTATAATTCTTTTATTCATGTTATTAAAGGCTTCACATAATCTTTTAATCTCTTTATAGCCATCTATATTTATCTCGTCTAAAACCAAATTGTCCTTTGATTTTTCAATTTCAAATACAAATTCATCTAATGGTCTTGTTATGCTTTTTGATATATATAGACTATATAAAAATGCTAAAACTAAAACCAAAATTGAAATTACAATTATTTGGCTTTCTATATATTTAATTCTTTGCAACGCCCATTTCATGGGATTTATAAATACTATATTCCCAATATGATTATTATAAAGCATTATAGGATATGAAAGAATATAGTATTTTTCCCCATAGATATTTAACTGTTTGGTTACTATTTCTTTTTGAACAGATCACTTAACGGCAATATCTTGTTAAAATCATCATAAACAACCTTACCGTTTAAAACAATTACTATCCTAGAATATACATCCCTTTGTATTTCCTTTAGTTTTTCTAAATCTACTTTATTGTTATAAACATCGATATAATCGAGGCTTGTTTTTGCAGCAAATAAAACGTCATTTTTCTTGGAATCGATGTAAAACTTCTGAAGGATATAATATATAGATACATTTATAAGAAAAACAAGTAAAAATATGATTGAAAAATAAGACAAGATAAGCCTATATCGTAGATTATTCTCCACTATAATAATAACCAACTCCCCATTTTGTCAAAATATACTGAGGATTAGCAGGATCCTTTTCTATTTTTTCCCTTAATCTTCTTACATGGACATCAACAGTTCTAGAATCACCAATATAATCATATCCCCATATTATTTCAAGGAGGGTATCTCTGCTATAGATCTTCTTAGGATTTGTAACAAGCAAAAATAATATATCATATTCCTTTGCAGTGAGGTCAACTAATTTTCCAGCTATGCTGACCTTCCTTGAAGCAACATCTATCATTATATCTCCACTTTTTATAATATCTATCTTTGTATTTGACGTTTCATAAGCTCTTCTTAAAAGAGCCTTTACCCTTGCCTTAAGTTCAGTAATGCTAAAGGGCTTTGTTAAATAATCGTCAGCTCCAAGTTCAAAGGCCTTCACCTTATCCTCATCATATCCCTTTGCCGTGAGCATCAATATTGGAATTGCTGTAGATCTATCCCTTATACGTTTTAATACATGAAGTCCATCAAAATGGGGAAGCATTATATCGAGAATTACTAAATTATATATATTTTCTGATATCATCCTAAGGGCAGCTTCTCCATCGAAGGCAACATCAACGCTATATCCCTCGTTCTCAAGATTATATTTTATACCCTTTACGATATTTTCTTCATCATCGATTAGTAAAATTCTATAGTTCAATCAAATCCCCCTATTCTCTTTCAATATATTATAACATTTTTTGTCAAATTAAAAATATTCTAATTTTTGCAGTCAGCCCTCTGCAATAATTTAAGTTTTCTATCATTTATATTATAATTATGATGATTTTCAATAAGAAAAGCAAGATAGTTCTTCTTATTTCCAAGATAGTCAAGGGCAATTTTAGGATGGTCATAATAAGCCCTTATGAATTTAATCCTTTTTAGCATTTTAAGCTTTTGTGAAAATATCTTATCTAAAATAACCATAATAGATTTCGTTATAGGATTAAGGCCGCTATCTATCTTTCCTATGTCATGCAGTAGAGCTGCTTTAATAAGAATAATATCATAACATCCTTCCTTTATGGAGGTTTCTAAAACACATCGTGCCACATTAATGCTGTGATACTGCTCAGATTTACTTAAGCTATAGAAAAGCTGCCTTTCCCTTTCATTTAAATAAAAATTAATAAACCTGTAATCATCTTCAGTTAATTTTGCCGTTATGGCCCTTAAAAACTGTTTTACCCTATAAAGCATAAAATCACCCCTATGAAAAAAGGCAAGGATTTCTCCTTGCCTTTATGGAGCCGGCTATAGGACTTGAACCTACAACCTACTGATTACAAGTCAGTTGCTCTACCGATTGAGCTAAGCCGGCATATGGCGACCCAGAAGGGGCTCGAACCCTCGACCTCCGGCGTGACAGGCCGGCACTCTAACCAACTGAGCTACTGGGCCAAAATCTTAAACTTAAGTGCCTGGCACTTACCCGGCAGTCACCTACTCTCCCAGGCCGTCTCCAGCCTAGTACCATCGGCGTAGGTAGGCTTAACCTTCGTGTTCGGAATGGGAACGGGTGTTTCCCTACCTCCATTACCACCGGATTTCACTGCACAATAAGATCAAGCCCTCGACCTATTAGTACCAGTCAGCTAAACGCCTTACGACGCTTACACCTCTGGCCTATCTACCTGGTAGTCTTCCAGGGGTCTTACCGCTTCCGCGTGGGAAATCTCATCTTGGGGTGGGCTTCGCGCTTAGATGCCTTCAGCGCTTATCCCTTCCGAACTTGGCTACCCAGCTGTGCCATTGGCATGACAACTGGTGCACCAGAGGTTCGTCCATCCCGGTCCTCTCATGCTAAGGACAGCTCCCCTCAAATTTCCTACGCCCGCGACGGATAGGGACCGAGCTGTCTCACGACGTTCTGAACCCAGCTCGCGTGCCGCTTTAATGGGCGAACAGCCCAACCCTTGGGACCTACTTCAGCCCCAGGATGCGACGAGCCGACATCGAGGTGCCAAACCTCCCCGTCGATGTGGACTCTTGGGGAGATCAGCCTGTTATCCCCGAGGTAGCTTTTATCCGTTGAGCGATGGCCCTTCCACTCAGAACCACCGGATCACTAAGCCCGACTTTCGTCCCTGTTCGAGATGTCTCTCTCTCAGTCAAGCTCCCTTCTGCCTTTGCACTCTCCGCGCGATTTCCAACCGCGCTGAGGGAACCTTTGGGCGCCTCCGTTACCTTTTAGGAGGCGACCGCCCCAGTCAAACTGCCCACCTAGCAATGTCCCGTGACTTGCTTCAAAGCCTCCGGTTAGGGCTTCAGTATCATCAGGGTGGTATCCCAACGTCGGCTCCGTAGGACCTGGCGACCCTACTTCTTAGCCTCCCACCTATCCTGTACAGACAATACCAAAACCCAATGCTAAGCTACAGTAAAGCTCTACGGGGTCTTTCCGTCCAATCGCGGGTAGCAAGCATCTTCACTTGCACTACAATTTCGCCGAGCCCCTCGTTGAGACAGCGCCCAGGTCGTTACGCCATTCGTGCGGGTCGGAACTTACCCGACAAGGAATTTCGCTACCTTAGGACCCGTTATAGTTACGGCCGCCGTTTACTGGGGCTTCGGTTCAGAGCTCTCACCCTTCCCCTTAACCTTCCAGCACCGGGCAGGCGTCAGCCCCTATACTTCGTCTTTCGACTTAGCAGAGACCTGTGTTTTTGCTAAGCAGTCGCCTGGGCCTATTCTCTGCGGCCTGCTCTCGCAGGCACCCCTTCTCCCGAAGTTACGGGGTCAATTTGCCGAGTTCCTTAACGAGGGTTCTCTCGCTCGCCTTAGGATTCTCTCCTCGCCTACCTGTGTCGGTTTGCGGTACGGGCACCTGCATCCTCGATAGAGGCTTTTCTCGGCAGTG
>NZ_CP118396.1:2270000-2272500 GCF_028872215.1 Caloramator sp. Dgby_cultured_2 | reverse complement strand
ATGCTAAACAATACACCTGCACAATATAAAAAAGAATATCCGTTTCTAAAGGAAGTAGATAGCCTTGCCCTTGCTAATGCACAGCTTAATTTAGAGAAGGCATATAAAAATTCTTTAGAGATAAAAAAACAGCCTTTCCAAAGTTCAAGAAAAAGAAAGGTTACCAGTCTTATACTACAAATAATCAAAATGGAACAGTAACACTTGAAGGTAGTTATCTAAAAGTTCCAAAGTTAAAGACAAAAATAAAAATAAAACAACACAGACAATTTGAAGGAAGAATTAAATCCGTAACTATATCAAAAACGCCAACAGGCAAATATTATGCTTCTATACTTGTAGAAGAAGAAATTAAAGAATTACCTAAAATAGATAAAAAAGTAGGTATAGATTTAGGAATTAAAGAATTTGCTATTTTATCTGATGGAACAAAGGTAGAAAATCCAAAATGGTTAAGAAAAACAGAAAAAGAATTAAAATTATACAAAAATCATTATCAAGAAAGCAAAAGCAAAGTAAAAACTATGAAAGGACAAGACAAAAACTTGCTAAATTATACGAAAAAATATCAAATCAAAGAAAAGATTTTCTTCACAAATTATCTTCTAAAATTATACACGAAAACCAAGTGATAGTTTTAGAAGATTTACAGGTAAAGAATATGCAACAAAATCATAAATTAGCCAAAGCAATAACAGAAGTATCATGGGCAGAATTTAGAAGGATGTTAGAATATAAAGCAAGATGGTATGGCAGAGAAATAATAATAGCACCACAAAATTATGCATCAAGTCAAACATGTAGTGAATGTGGATATAAAAATCCTGATGTAAAGAATTTAGCATTGAGAGAATGGAAATGTCCAAAGTGTGGTGCAGTTCATGATAGAGATATAAATGCAAGTAAGAATTTGCTAAAATTAGCCATGTGATTGGTATATATGGGGAAGGAACAGCCCTTTGAGCGTGGGTAATCTGGTAACAGAAGTTACCTTGACCACGAAGCCACCACTTCTATAAGTGGGGGTAGTTCACTGAAGGGAACTTTAAGAACACACTACTTCACATATGGGGTTATTTTAAAGACGAAGCAACAGTAAAGGAAGAAAATAAGTTTTTTAAACTAATGAATAAAAAGAATTTTATAAAGCAAAGAAATTTCTTTATAAACTGTCTAAAAAATATAAAGTTCAATATCTGATAGACTCATATTATTTTATCTACGATAACCTTTATATGCAAAAAGAGCTGTCATAACGACAGCTCTTTTTAAAATAACCCTGCCAACATACTTCCTAGTAAAACTCCTAAAACTCCTAAAACTCCTGATAATGTAGCTGGTGCTGGTAAGGGAAGTCTAAGCTTTTTAAAAATCGCTCCTAATATCATACCAGCTAAAATAGATAATATTATTACCTTCATGCTCTCAAGCCCCCTATCTTATCTACTACAATTGCACCAAGCCAAACACCAAATATCCCCATGAAAGCTGGTATATTTGGAGGGGCAGGGATGGGTAGCAACAATTTTGAGAAGATAAATCCTACAATCATTCCTGCAATTATAGACATCATAATTTCTCTTAAGTTTTGCATAACAAATTCCCCCATTAGAAAAAATTACATAAATTTCTTAAAGACACAAAAGGAGAAGGCATAAACCTTCTCCTTTTAATATTAAACTTGGTGACCCCTAGGGGATTCGAACCCCTGTTACCACCGTGAAAGGGTGGTGTCTTAACCACTTGACCAAGGGGCCAAAATCTTAAACTTAAGTGCCAGGCACTTAAGTTTAAGTTGTTACCCGGCAGTCACCTACTCTCCCAGGCCGTCTCCAGCCTAGTACCATCGGCGTAGGTAGGCTTAACCTTCGTGTTCGGAATGGGAACGGGTGTTTCCCTACCTCCATTACCACCGGATTTCACTGCACAATAAGATCAAGCCCTCGACCTATTAGTACCAGTCAGCTAAACGCCTTACGACGCTTACACCTCTGGCCTATCTACCTGGTAGTCTTCCAGGGGTCTTACCGCTTCCGCGTGGGAAATCTCATCTTGGGGTGGGCTTCGCGCTTAGATGCCTTCAGCGCTTATCCCTTCCGAACTTGGCTACCCAGCTGTGCCATTGGCATGACAACTGGTGCACCAGAGGTTCGTCCATCCCGGTCCTCTCATACTAAGGACAGCTCCCCTCAAATTTCCTACGCCCGCGACGGATAGGGACCGAACTGTCTCACGACGTTCTGAACCCAGCTCGCGTGCCGCTTTAATGGGCGAACAGCCCAACCCTTGGGACCTACTTCAGCCCCAGGATGCGACGAGCCGACATCGAGGTGCCAAACCTCCCCGTCGATGTGGACTCTTGGGGAGATCAGCCTGTTATCCCCGAGGTAGCTTTTATCCGTTGAGCGATGGCCCTTCCACTCAGAACCACCGGATCACTAAGCCCGACTTTCGTCCCTGTTCGAGATGTCTCTCTCTCAGTCAAGCTCCCTTCTGCCTT
>NZ_CP118396.1:2232500-2265000 GCF_028872215.1 Caloramator sp. Dgby_cultured_2 | reverse complement strand
AACTGGAATTTTAATTAAATATCTTCTTGAAACAAACCCAAATAAAATTACCGCCATCGATATCTCGGAGAAAATGATAGAAAAGGCAAAGGAAAAATATAATGATATAAGAATTAATTTTATAGCAAAAGATATATTTGAGTTTTCAGAGGATAGATATGATTATGTATTTCTGTATTCCGTATATCCCCATATAGAAGACAAAGACAAACTTTTTAAACATATACTATCCCTATTAAACCCCGGAGGAAAAATAATCATAGCCCACTCTGAGAGCAAAGAAAAAATAAACCAAATTCACAAAACAATTGATAGTTTTAAACATCACCTTTTACCACCTGTTGAGGAAACGGAAAAGTTAATGCAAAAGTATTTCAATATATCCATTAAAATTGATGATGATAGCATGTATTACATTTCTGGCCAAAAGCCTGCAAAGGAATGATCCTCTGCAGGCTTTATTCAAAAGTTCCATAGGTTAAGATCTTCTTGTCCTTCATCATTATTCTGCCCTTTGCAATTACAGTATCGATATTATATTCTTCATCAATTAGAACCATATCAGCATCATAACCTTCCTTTATATACCCTTTACTGCTAAGCTTTAAAATCTTTGCAGGGTTTACCGTAATTGCCTTTATAGCCTTTTCTAAAGGCACCCCATCAAAAACTGCATCCCTAACCTCTTTAAATAAAGTTGTTACTCTTCCAACCTGTAATCCCACAAGCTCTCTCTTTTCATTGAATTTGGGTAGGCTTCCCTGCCCATCTGAAGTTAATGTTACGTTATCCTCCAAATCATCTTCTATGCATTTTTTCAGAGCCTTACTTGCTTTTACTTCACCTTCTTCATAAAATACCGGATCAGAGCTTGTTGTAAAATCTATAAATCCACCCATCTTTGCAAATTCAATTCCTTGTCTAAAAGATAAGGATTCCTATTTACATGGGTAGGATAAAACTGAGTTATAGGGATTTCAGTGGTGTCTACTATTTCCATCAGCATATCAAGGCCTTCTTCACCATCACCCATATGGATATTAACAACTCCAGCCTTTCCAGATAATATCCCCGAAACCCTTGCGTCGGCAACTAATCTTTTATTTCTTCAATTGTTGGCTGTGAAGATCTATGATCAGACAGTGCAATTTCTCCAACACCAACAACTTTATCTATAAGTATTAAATCCTTCATTATGCTACCTGTAAAAGTTACAGGCGGCACCCTATACGAACCGGTATAAATAAACGTCGTTATTCCTTCTTCCTCTAAAGACTTTGCCTTTGCATAAAGGTTTTCAAGGCTTCTTGTTATCCCATCTGTCCCTAAAGTTCCTACAATAGTTGTAATTCCACCCTTTATAACATCAGATAAAACTATTTCAGGGGTCCTTGTTTTAAAACCTCCTTCCCCTCCACCACCTGTTATATGGACATGGCTATCTATAAAACCTGGTAGAAGCTTTTTACCTTTTCCCTCTATAATTTCAACTTCAACTCCCAAAATGTCAACCTCATCGTCTATTTTCCCTATCTTATCTCCCACTATTAAAACATCCTTTATTCCTAAATATTTAGGCGAATAAACTTCGATTCCTTTTATAAGTTTTAACAAGATGCTCACCTCTTTTGATGTAAAATTAAGGGGCATAGGCCCCTTTAAATTAATTAAATCCTATAAAATGTGCCACAAGGACAAATATAGTGCCTAATGCAAACAAGAATAGCTGCATCTTTATTTGCCATTTTGCCCATCTTCCCCAATCTACTCTTGCAACTCCTAAAACGCCCATGAGACAAGCTGATGTTGGAACTATAATGTTTGTCAAGCCATCTCCAAGCTGGAAGGCTAAAACAGCAACCTGTCTTGTTACCCCAACAAGGTCTGAAAGTGGCGCCATAATAGGCATTGTAATAGATGCCTGGCCTGAACCTGAAACTACAAAGAAAGTGAACTACCCCCACTTATAGAAGTGGTAGCTTCGTGGTCAAGGTAACTTCTGTTACCAGATTACCCACGCTCAAAGGGCTGTTCCTTCCCCATATATACCAATCACATGGCTAATTTTAGCAAATTCTTGCTTGCATTTATATCTCTATCATGAACTGCACCACACTTTGGACATTTCCATTCTCTCAATGCTAAATTCTTTACATCAGGATTTTTATATCCACATTCACTGCATATTTGACTTGATGCATAATTTTGTGGTGCTATTATTATTTCTCTGCCATACCATCTTGCTTTATATTCTAACATCCTTCTAAATTCTGCCCATGATACTTCTGTTATTGCTTTGGCTAATTTATGATTTTGTTGCATATTCTTTACCTGTAAATCTTCTAAAACTATAACTTGATTTTCGTGTATAATTTTAGAAGATAATTTGTGAAGAAAATCTTTTCTTTGATTTGATATTTTTTCGTGTAGTTTTGCAAGTTTTTGTCTTGTCCTTTCATAGTTTTTACTTTGCTTTTGCTTTCTTGATAATGATTTTTGTATAATTTTAATTCTTTTTCTGTTTTTCTTAACCATTTTGGATTTTCTACCTTTGTTCCATCAGATAAAATAGAAAATTCTTTAATGCCTAAATCTATACCTACTTTTTATCTATTTTAGGTAATTCTTTAATTTCTTCTTCTACAAGTATAGAAGCATAATATTTACCTGTTGGCGTTTTTGATATAGTTACGGATTTAATTCTTCCTTCAAATTGTCTGTGTTGTTTTATTTTTATTTTTGTCTTTAACTTTGGAACTTTTAGATAACTACCTTCAAGTGTTACTGTCCCATTTTGATTATTTGTAGTATAAGACTGGTAACCTTTCTTTTTCTTGAATTTTGGAAAACCTATTTTCTTATCTCTAAAAAGTTTTTATATGCCTTCTCTAAATTAAGCTGTGCATTAGCAAGGGCAAGGCTATCTACTTCCTTTAGAAACGGATATTCTTTTTATATTGTGCAGGTGTATTGTTTAGCATTTCTCCTGTTTGCTTATAATGTTCTATTCTGTCATGTAGCATTTTGTTGTATATAAATCTTACACAACCAAATACTTTAGCAAAATATTCTTCTTGTTCTTTTGTTGGATATATCCTGTATTTATAAGCCTTTAGCAAAATTACACCTCCTTCCTGTAATACTGATTATATCATAAAAAGAATTTATCAATCAACATTCATCACCCACTTATAGAAGTGGGCGACTTCTGTTGCTCTTTAGTTAAAAAACGGAGATAATCCTGAAATTGCAAGAAAAATTAAAGAATTTACTGGAATTTGGTTTGTAGGTGGAGATCAGACAAGAATAACACAAACTTTAATAAGACAGGACGGTTCAAATACACTTGTTTTAGATGCACTATGGGAAATATATAAAAATGGTGCTGTGCTAGGCGGAACAAGTGCTGGTGCAGCTATAATGAGTAATCCAATGTTTGCCGGCGGCTCAAGCCTTGAAGCATTAAAATATGGTATTACGGATAAATATACTACCCAAGAGGGTGGACCAGCATGCCTTGTAAAGGGATTAGGCTTTTTCCCACATGGTTTAATTGATCAACATTTTAATGGCAAGGGTCGCTTTGGAAGGCTATTAGTTGCTGCTTATGAAATAGGCTCAAGCTTATCCTTTGGAGTAGATGAGGATAGTGCTCTAGTTTACTACGGAAAAGAACAATTAATTGAGGCAATAGGTCTTAATGGAGTTACTATTTTTGACCTCTCAAGGGCTTCAAAAACAAGTCTCAAAAATTGTTTAATATAAATAATGCTATAGTTCACTATATAGATAAAGGGGATAAATTTAATCCAATAACAAGGGAATTTATAATAAATCCCAAAAAAGAATTAACAAATGGCTACGAATACTATGAAATTAAAAATCCTATAACAACAGGAATTTTTGAAAGGGATGCTACAACCACTTTAATGACAAAATATTTGGTAGACAATTACAATGTAAATAAAGCTGTAGGATATGCCTTTGACAATGATGGTATTGGATTTGAGTTTACATTTATAAAGGATAATAATACAAAGGGCTACTGGGCATATATCGGCGGTAATGTTGACCACTATGCAGCCATAAACGTTATCTTGAATGTTAAGCCAATAAAGGTCGAAATAAAGGAATATAATGAAAAACAACCTCCTAAAAAGGCTGAAGATATTAAACTCGAAAAATATGTCATATTAAAACCTGGAGATTCCCTACAAGTTATAGCAAAACAGTTAAAAATAAAGCTGGAAGATATATTAAGATTAAATAAAATCACTAACATAAAAAACATAAAACCTTGGACCTTAATAAAAATTCCTAATTAAAAATTCCCTCCAAAAGGAGGGAATTCTCTTCTTAATTTGAAGCCAATATCCTTTCCTTCTTTAGTCCTAATAGATCAAGTCCCCTTTGAATATGTTTATTCCTCATAGTTAATTCCCATATAAGCCCAGAGTTATAATTTTCTATCATAAGAAGACTTATCCCTTTATCGATTCCAATTTCAATCTCTGAATACCATTCACCAGGAACATCCAGGTTATAAGCATCCTTAAATCCATATTTTCCCCAAAGCTTTGGAACTTTATAGTAATAATAATTCATAGTATCAATAACCTCTTCAGGGCAGAATACAATAGAACCTATAGCACCACAAGGTGGGATTGTCCCATCGTTTTTATGCATTGTATTATCGAGCCCTGAAGGTGGTGCTCCAAAATGCCCTTTATATCCAGTTGGGGAATCACAGGCCGTCATTCCCCAAGAAAACTCATGGAATGTTTTAAACCCTTCTGGATTGTCTATACAATACTGCCTATTAGCAAGGGTTGCTTTAACTGAGTTTTCAAACCAGTTCTGTCCTAACTTGTCCCTTAAATTTCTAAAATCTATCCAAGCATGACTAAATTGATAAGTAAACAAGGAGCCTGTCCATGTATAGATGAACTCATAATCCTTATACCTTCCAACTGATCTTCCAAAGGTATAATACATATTTGGATCCGTTGGGAAGGTTGGAGATGCTGCCCCTAGAACATACATCATAATCTGCTCTGCATAAAGATCCCAGTATCCACTAAAGCCGCTATCGTAAAAATATCCCATATAAAACATATTTCTTTTTTATCGGTATACCATTGAAAGTTAACTCTTCTATATATCTTTTCAAAATACTCCTCAACTTCTCCTTTAAAATATTCGGCGCAGGTTATAGCACCCATAAGCAATATTGCTGTATCTATAATAGAAACTTCACTATTCCAAACCCTTTTTCCGTTATCCATGCTTATAAAATGAACAAAGAAACCTTCCTTTTGCTCTACATTGTTATATACCGTTTTCAAAGTCCTAAGGGCCCTTTCATAACCCTCATTATAAGTTATCCAACCCCTCTCAACACCTATGACAATAGCTGATAACCCAAATCCTACTGAAGCTATGCTGGCAACATTTTTAGAATGTTCACCAGTATTGTCCCTTATAAGACCATACCCTTCATTTGTAAAAGATACCTCATTCCAAAAAAATCAAAACACGCCTTTGCCTCTAAGTCAAGAATTTTAAATCTGTCCATTTCTCCCCATCCCTTACTTTAAATTTTTGAATTGAAGCCTTTTAAGTCCATTTTGCACATATTGATTTTTCATAAAGTTTTTCCATATAAACTCATTTTGGTAGTTAGCAATCATAAGAAGAGTTATTCCTTTATCAATTCCTATGTAATCTGTAGCAACCCAATTTTCATCCAAGTTATATGCATCCTTTAATCCATACTCACCAACCAAATCCTTTATTTTATAAAAATGTTTTAAAGCTGAAATTGACTCCTTTGGAGTAAATACAATAGAACCTATAGCTCCACAAGGTGCTATAGTCCCATCAACATTATGGGCAGTGTTATCATAGCCTGAAGGCTCTGCCCCTAACATTCCATCATAACCATGGGGCGTGTCGCAGGCTGTAATTCCCCAAGAATTTTTTCCATAGGTTTTAAATTTTTCTCCTTGATCTATAGAGTAATTATAATTTGCCAGGCTTGCATCAACAGAATTCTTATACCAATTAATATCATCTCTGTCTACTATGTTTCTAAAATCCACAAAGGCATGGGAATATTGATAGGTAAATATTGAGCCAAACCATGAATGAATAAATTCATCACCCTTATAGCTTCCCTTATGCCTTATAAAGCTATAATAAACCTCAGGATCAATAGGATGCACTTTTGATCCTGCAGCTAAAATATACATAACAAGCTGCTCGGCATAGAAATCCCAATATCCCTGAAATCCCTTTCAGGGGAATAACTCATATAAAACATATTCCTGTTTTTATCAACAAAAATGTCCCAGTTTATCCTATTAAATATTTTATCGCTCTTTTCCTTAACTTGTCCACCAAAATATTCTCCAACCGTAATAACTCCACACATCAAAAGGGCAGTATCAATTGAAGAAACCTCGCTATTCCATTCTCTTTCTCCAGTATCCATATTTACAAAATGATAATAAAATCCATGAAAGTTTTCCATATTTAAAATGGTATCCAGTGTTTTTTCTGCCCTTTTATACCCTTCCTCATAGCTTATCCAATCATTTTCAACGCCTATTGGTATTGCCGCAAGGCCAAAACCCGTGGCTGCAATGCTTGCTATTTGGGAATCACCCGGATATCTATCCCTTACAAGTCCATATCCGGGTGAATTTTCATCAATATTTGCCTGCTCCCAAAAATATTTAAAGGATAATTTTGCCTCTTTGTTTAAGTAATACTTTGGACTATTTATATAATAAACCCCTATTATGCTTAAAAATAAAACAATTGATAAAAATATCGTTAAAATCCTTTTTTCATTTATATCCCCCACAAAAATTTATTCACCAGTAATTCCAGTTCTGTCTATACTTTCAACAAACCATCTTTGGGTGAAGAAGTATATGATTAATAGTGGAAGTATATTTAAGAACGTCCCTGCCATATTGATGGCTTCATTTAAGTTTTTGCCAGTTTGTCCATTAGGATCAACAGGATATAGTTTTTGAAATGTTGCAGCAAAGTTTTGAAGCTGCAATGGTAAAGTTTTTATCACATCTCCAAAATACAAAGCTGCAAGGGTTGTTTCATTCCAATACCAAACAAAGGAAAACAAAAATGATATAACATATGCAGGAATAGCCGATGGGACAGCTATTGTGAAAAATATTCTAAGATATCCAGCTCCATCGATCTGGGCAGCCTCCTCTAAAGACTTTGGGAGCATTTTAAAAAACTGATAAAATATTAAGATAAAAATTGCACTTTTTATACCTTGTCCTAAAACAGCTGGCAAAATATATGACAAAACACTTCCTATTAGCCCTAAATTTTTATACATCAAAAATTGTGGAATCATCGTAACCTGCGGAGGTATTATAAAGGTTGCCACAACTAAAGCTAATAAAATATTTTTAAAGGGAAACTTAAATCGTGCAAAACCATATCCTATAACTGATGCTGCTATCGTCTGTAAAACAGCCGGAATAATAGTAACATATAAAGTCTTAATTAAAGAAGGGAAAAATTCTAATACTGTATTTGCCTCAGCAAAATTTCCTAAATAAAGTTTAGATGGAATCCATTTAATAAGGGGATTTATTAAATCCTTAGTATCCATAAGGCTATAGGATATCATATAAATTATTGGATATAAAAATACAAATCCTATAAGTATTAAAAAGAAATAAACTGCTAAGATTTCTATCTTTTCTCCATATTTAATTTTAAGCAGCTTGCTTGTGTCAATATTTAATTTTTTATAGTCCAATCTTTTTATTTCCGTCCTCATATCATCACTCTCTTTTTCTTATCTTTGCTTACTGATATCACCAAAAATATTCCCATTATAAGGAGCATTACTAAAAAGTATATCCATGCAAGGGCTGATGAATAGCCAAGTCCAAGCCCCGGCTGATACATATCGTTTTGTATCTTTAAAACTATTGGATTTAAAGAAAATATTGAAACCATAACAACAGTATAAATAATATTAATTATAATCATAGAGTTCATAGCAGGAAGAATAAGCTTCCAAAGAACTTGCCATTTAGATGCTCCATCTATGCTGGCAGCCTCATACATGCTCTTGTCTATCTTTTGAAGTCCCGCTAAGAATATCAATATTTGAACCCCTGAAAACCAAAGTATCATAATAAAGGATGAAAGTAAAAAGGAAATCAAATTTGCTATAACAGGGGGAAGGTTTGTTGAATTTGGTTTCTCTCAATAAGCTGCTGAAGCCCTGGGAATGTGGTTGCTCCTTGGTCCATAAGCTGCTTCATTACAGGTCCACTTGTAATTATAACCGGTAAAAAGTAAATTGTTCTAAAAAGGCCCTTCCCTTTATATTCATATTTAAAAGTAGCGAAACCGCCATAGAAAAAACCAAAATTACTGGAACATATATAAGCATCTGCAAGAAATATGTAATTAGTAAATCTCCAAATGTAACATCCATCAAAAGGCATTTTTATAATTTAAAAGACCTATATAGTTTGTTTTTATTCCCTCTGCAGTTACCTGAATTTCATTTAAACTAAACCAAAGGTCTGTATTAAAGGGTAAAGAGTAAATATTGCAAATCCAATAATCCATATTAAAACAAAGCTAAGTCCAACTAGCGCTTCCCTTGTTCTGTATTTAATCCTCAATTTCTATCCCCCTTAATACAGCACAATTTTTGATGCAACTTTATAATTTCCATAATTATAATCTGAATCTGTATAATTTATAATTATTGAAACTCCATTTGAATAATCCACCTTTACTATGCCCGGCCTTAACTCATTTCTTCCTATTATTTCTGCATCTGTAACGTTTTTTAAGGTTTCGTTTATTAATTTATATTCAGATATAATCTTGTCCTTCCAAACCCTATATTCCGAAGTATAAAGCCATTCAGAAGCAGTATCAAGAAGCTTTGATGAGCTCTCTTTAGTTAAATAAAATGAAGGATAACATCCATAATCGATCATTTTTAATGTATCTAGCCTAATATCAGAAGAAAAGTTTAAAGCAGGTGCAAAATAATCTACATATCCTTTTAAAACTATTTGAATAAATGGAATCTCAATATCCTCTATTAAATAATTGGATGAGCCCATTGGAATATCATATATATCTTTAGCATATTTCCAAAGGTATTCATTAGGTTTGTAAATCGAATATTTATTTCCCTCTAACATATCTTCATATGTTTTTATTGCATCCTTTCGCGTAATTTTTTTGCTCCATAACTTGAAAACAAAGTATTCCCTACCGTATCTAATGCAATATTATAAAATCCTAGCTTATTAAATTTACTTTTCTCCTTTTCAAAAATTTTTCTCGTTGCATCCGGGTTTAAATAGTAATTGTTTTCAGATGTTGTTATAAACTGGTCTGATATAGTAAGAGCTATATCAGCTTTAGAATATCCCTTTGCCTTCCTGTATACCTTTGAATAATCAGCATAAAAGTGTAAGTTGCTATTAGTCTCCCTTGAAATATCCTGCAAATCATCATTTGAACCTAATTTAGAATCAAAGGGAAGATGCCTTGGTGAGGAATCAGTTATTCCTTTTTAGTATAGCCCCTTAAAGTAACATTAAAATTATTAATACCATTTTCTTTTAGTTCTTGTAAAATATTTTTAACGTCCTCAAATTTAGTCATGTAGATAGCTCTTTTCCAAAAGAAAAATTTTTTATTTTCTGCCATCAAAAACTCGATTCTTAGAGGGACATCCATCCTTTCTGATTTTTTCTTTAATATTCCTCTCTCTACTAAATCCCTTTGATATCTTTTGCCATTCCAACATAGTTTGCACTATCTCCATCTAAAAACATATATCTAACATGAGCATCGAAGTTATTCTTTTCACTTTGATTAACTATAATACCATTTCCTTTTTATCAATAAGCTGCTTATAGGTTTCTCTGTATATAAACTTTGCACAAACCCAATTATAGTCTGTTATTATTCCCTTCTATAGGCATTTATTTCGGCATATTCTGCACCGCTTTGAATTGACGCAATAAATGCGTTTTTATTTTCTTCATTTATAAACCCAAACACAGGAATATAAATTTTTTCAGAAGGTAATGTCAAATTAAATTTCATGGATTTAATATACATTTCCTTTAGACCTAAATCCTCACCATATACTCTACCCAAAAATGGCTGCGTTGCTGTTGTATTTTTACTAAGATCCATCAAAGCACCGGATCCATCTGGAATAAATATATAGCTATCCTTCTTATTCCCCTTAATAGCACCTAAAAATGGATATATTATTATATTTTGTATCTTATATTCATTGCTTTCTTCCTTTATTGAGGAATATGGGACTTTAATATCTAAATAATCATCCTTTAATGTAACCTCAACAGAAAAGGAAATACCCTCATTTATATACTGGATGTTAGATATAAAACCATCAGGTTTTTTCTGTGTTTCTAAGTTTACGTTAAAATTATCCATAAATAGCCTGTTTATATTATTGGTGCTATCCATATATTCAACCACAATCGGTGAGGATGCAAAAGCCTGCCACTCCTCGTTTAGATCAGGATCCATTCTATCTATTGAAGAACTCCATAGAAAACCGGTTTTTTGTTTAAAACCTTTATAGAAAGATTTGTTTCATTAAGATATAGTGCTAAATTTTCATTTTCTGTAATCTTAACATAGTTATCTATCTTTTCTATACTCGTTAATGAACTTTTTATTTCCTGTTTTGTCTCTGATCTAACTGTAAAGGTGCTATTTATAGATAACAATATTATTAAAGCTAGTCCAACTATTTTTGCAAATTTTTTATTGTAATACACGGAATCTCAACTCCCATATTATGGATTTAACGAAATCAACCTCTTGATTGAAAAGTATTGTTATTATCGATACCAATAAAACAATAAGTATCATCCCAAAGATAGTTATGGATATATTCCTCATAGTTTCCTTTAAGTCGTAATTATGAATTTCCATAACCATTATTACCATCAATAATATTGACCAAACCTTTATTATAAAAAGTGGGAAATCGTATAAAAAGGCTTCGTTAAAGGTTAAAACGTTGCTAATTATAGCTACTGGCAGCGCAAATATAAGGTAAGGAGACAATGCATAAATTGTTCCTATATATATCTGCTTTAATGTTCCTTCTCCATCATTAATTTCACTAACAAGATAGTTTGAAATTATCCACAGTATAGTTGGAACGAATAGCGTTACAGCAACATTTAAAATATTTATTTTATATGCATTAAATGTTGAAAATATAGGAGATGTTACATATAGTTTTATAACCTCCATAACAAAAACCATAGATATAAAATAGTTGCCGATAAAACTGAAGCCCTTCCATATCTTTTTAAATCATAGTAGGAATCAATAGGATGCCTTAAAAATCTAAAGGAAAATAGTATTTCTTTTATTAGCTTCTTATTCTTTATATTTTGAATAACTCTTCTTGGTTTTTCAAGAATATGTCTTCTTTTATCTATCCTTATTACAGCCTTTTTAATAACAATGAACATAATTAAAATTAAGATTATAATCGGTGTATTTTTTGAAGCCATTCATTTCTTATCTGCCAAAAGGCATCGGAATAGCCCAATTTATCCTCAGCAATTTTAAAACATTCAAGGGCTTTTTGTAATCTCCCATCTTAAAGTAAGCCTTAGCAAGGGCCTTGTAGGATAAAATAAAGGAACTATTCATATCTAAAACTTCTTCCCAAATTGGCTTACTTTCAAGATAAAGCCCCTCTTTATAAAGCTCATCACCCTTCATAACCCTTTTAGCAAACTCTGTAGGTTTGAAGGATACAAGGATGCTTTTTCCTTATCTATAACATATATTTTCCCATCCTTTGTAACATCTATAGCTGCAGCATTTCTAAAAAGTCCCCTTCTCTCGCTAAGCTCATCCTCTCCACCAAATATAAATAATAGATTGCCGAAACTATCATATTCAAAAATATATCCATATTGGGAAAGGGCATAAATATTGCCATTGTTGTCCACATCAATGTCAACCAAATTAGAATCTCCGGCCATATTCCCTGGCAATATATTTATTCCTGCAATATTGAATTTTTTACTTCTTTATCCTTTAATCCATTTGTTACTGTATAAATCAAACCATCCCTATCTATCGCTATGCTTGTTGGAGAGGGTGGCTTTATTTTTAATAATTGTTCCTTTTGCTTTGCTGTAAATATAAGTCTTTGAAGGACCATCTTTAAAGTAGTATTAGTCTGATTTGATGCCGTATAACCCATAAAAACGCCATCTTTATTAAAGGTTGCAATACCATTTGTTAAACCTTCACAGGCTACATATATGTTTCCTCTTTTATCTACGGCTAACTTTTTAGGAACAAACTCATTACTGGAGCCAAAAATCGGTTCTGTAGGCTTTCCTATTCTTTTTACTAAACTTCCTTCTTTATTAAATATGTAGACCTCATAGTTTCCATAATCAGCAACATATATATTTCCGTTATCATCTACAAATATTCCTGAAGGACTAAATACTATTCCTGAACCTATTTCCCTTATATTTCCCTCTTTATTAATAACAATTACCCTTGAATTTCCAGTATCAGCAATATAAAGATCTCCTGTATTATCATCAAAGAATATATCCTCGGGATTCATAAAATCCTTTAAGATAATCTCATCAGGTTCAAATGCAGTTTGAGTTTCTACAATTTTATTGTTAGGACCTAGGGTAAATGTTTTGTATGGAGCATCTGCAAAAACAGTAGTTTGAATTATAAAGGTTAAAAATAGAACAATAAACATTACGCTTGTTTTTCTCATTCTTCTTCACCACTCTATTTAATTCCTGAATGTGCCATTGTATTCATTACTTTGCTTTGTGTAAATATAAATATCAATAAATTTGGAATAAACATAATTAATGCAGATGCAGCTCCCATTCCCTGTCCTGCCACAGAGTTAGTAGTTGATGTTAGAGTAGACATATAATAAGCAAAGTTTTTTAAGCTTTCATTGTTTATATACATACTTGAAGGTTCTATATTATTCCATGCAGCTTGGAAGGATAAAATTACTACGGTTGCTATTGCAGGTTTTGCCATTGGAATTATTATTCTTGTAAATATATACCAATCATTGGCTCCATCTATTTGAGCAGCCTCTATTAAAGAATTCGGTATTTGATCTATAAACTGCTTAACCAAAAACAAACCAACCGGCATAGCAATTACAGGAAGAATATTAATTATGAATTTATCTATCAATCCAAGCTTTACAATGATTATATATCTTGGTATTGACACTGCTATTGGAACAAACATAAGTGCCATTGTATTGATTTCAAACAAAATGTTTTTTAATTTAAAATTTTTCTTTGAAAGGGCATAGCCTGCCGCTGTGCTTATATAAACTGTTAATAAAACCGTCAAAGCAGTTATTATGATGCTATTAAAAAGATACCTTGAAACCGGAATCCCTGACACCGCCATAGTAGAAAAAGCTTATTGAAATTTTCAAATGTGGGTTTCCTTACAAATATCCTTGGGGGATATGCAAACAATTCATCCATTGGCTTAAAGGCATTGCAGAAAATAAATATTAAAGGAATGATCATAAAAATAGCCAATGGAACTAAAATCAAATAAAACTTTATTTGACTTTTGTGGAATCTATCAGGATTTATCTTTGTTCCATGAAATGAAGACATCTTGTCACTCTCCTTAATCCCTTTCTCCAAATAATCTCCATACAAATTTAGACGATAACCAAATAATCAAAAGAAGAACAAATGAAACTGCCGATGCATATCCCATTTCATATCTTAAAAATCCAAAATCCTCAATATGGTTAACGATAAGCTGCCCAGCATACTGCGGAGTTGGATTTGAGCCTGAAAGTTGAACCCCTATAGCCCCTGCTTGGAAAGTTGAAACAACAGACATAACTGCACCAAAGAGCATCTGGGGTTTCATAGATGGCACTGTTATATAAACTATCTCCTGCCATCTTTTAGATATACCATCTATATATCCTGCCTCGTAAAGCTCTGGATCTATATTCAAAACACCTGCCAGCATAGCTAAAAACCCAACTCCCATACTGCTCCATATAGTAACAATTATCATAATAAGCATTAAATATTTAGGTGACTGTAACCACTGAATAGGCTGTTGTATAAAACCATATTTTAAAAACTATTAAGATATCCTGTCTTGTCACCACTAAAGATGGTTGTCCATATTACCTGCATAGCTACCCCCATGGTCATTGATGGGGAATATATTATAAGTGCTAAAATAGTTCTTGGTTTTTTAGGAATTTGTGCCAACATCCAAGCAAGGAGAAAAGATAATATATATCCAAGAGGGCCAACTATTAAAGCAAACTTTACAGTATTAGGAAGAACATACTGCATGAAAACGTCGTCTTGGGTTATTAGATTGATATAATTTTTAAGCCCTATAAATTTTGGAAATTGAACTGCATTAAAATTTGTAAAGGAAAGCAAAATTGCACTTATAACAGGTAAAACTATAAAGATAAAAAAGCAATATATAGGGAGTCAAAAATATATATGCATTTCCTTCCTTTTGAAACCATTTTTTAATTTTTTCTGTCCGTTTGTTTGTTTTATTTACTTCAATTGCCTTATTTAAAGATAAATTGGTATTTTGCATATTAATCATTCCCCAAGCTCTTACTTCATCTATTGTCGGGATCTTATATTCTTTAATCTTTTTCCTTCCTTTATGTATCCAAACTCTTCCATCTTCCTAGCGATTTCTTTGTTAATCTTAATTACAGCTTCATCAACCGATGCCCTTAAGTTTTTACCTTCAAGGACAACCTTATTCCATACATTGCTAATTTCCCTTTCTACGATATATCCGGCTGGGGTTTTAGGAACCTCTCTTAACCATTTCCACTGCTGTAAAACTACTTCTTTATGTTCTCTCGGAATAGGCATATCATTAAATGCATTTAAATTTGCAGTATTCCACATATATTCATCTCCAAACATCGTTTGGATTTCTGTTGCAAATCTTGATTGGACCTTATCAGAAGTCCACCATTTCAAAAACTCCCAAGCTTCATTTGGATGCTTAGTTGTATTAAATATCAAACAAGATTGGGCTGAACCTGTTTGCCATCTTGCTATATTTCCATTTTCATCTACAATACCTGGTGAAGGTGCTATATCCCAAGAGCTTTTTAACTCTGGAGCAGCAACATTAAGCTGAACATATGTTGTAAAATTGCTTATCCCTATTGGTAGTGTCCCATCTCTAAAATGTTCGAAAAAGTTTGGAACCTGCATAGGAAGTCCATATATTGTAAAAAGATCCGTCATAAGTTTAATTCCTTTTAAAGATTCCTTACTATCAATAGCCGTTGATAGTCCATCCTTATTATAAAGATTTCCATTGTATTGGAATATAAATGGTGCAGTTGTCATAAAGGATTTAAAGGATGATGAACCACCTATTGGAAGATAAAAGTTCATTCCATATCTTTGCAGTTCAGGAAGTATGTTGATTACATCCTGCCATGTGTTAGGAATAGGGATGTTTAGATTTTCTAAAATATCCTTTCTATAAAACAAAACGTAAAAGTCTTGGGTTTCAGGGAGTCCAAAACATTTGCCTTCAGCCATTAAGGATATAAATGCTCCAGGTGAAAATTGTTTTGAATGGCTTTCAAAATCCTTAAACTGTTTTAAATCTAAAGCAGCTCCTCTTATTCCCATTTCAAATGGTATCCAGTTACTAACTCCTAAAGCAACATCAGGTGCTGTCCCTGAAGCATTAGCTAATATCAATTTTTGTTCGTCTCGCATTAATGAAAAGTTTACTTTTATACCTGTCTTTGGCGTAAAATCCTCATCAGCCATCCTCTGCATTACATCAATATAGTTTCTTGACCTGTTTACCCATACGTTTAAAACTAAATTTTCACTCCTATTTTCTTCTTGAGGTTTAAAGGAATGGATAAACCTTTTAATCCTTCAATAACCCTTTTAAAATAAGAAACATTGTAATTTGGAAGTTTTTGATTTCCGTTAAAAATATATATTTCATCTAAAATAAGGGGCTGATTTTCAAAATCCTCTAATGCAGTTGTCAATTCTTTTACGATGGATCCTGTTCCTTCATTTAGAACATTTAGTTTTTTAGGAATTCTATCTGGATCCTTAGAAAGCTGTTTTAAAAGGTCAATAGCTGATTTTAGTGAAATAAGACCTTGTGAATTTTTAACTCCTCCATTTAAGTTTATTGCATATTGATACTGTTCTTCTAATCCTTGAGCTATATTCATTAAATCTTCATCTATGTTAGGGAAGTAATCCTTGATTTCCCAATCTATATATTTATCTGAATCATTGCCCACTAATTTTCTAATTTTTAAAGCAAGATCATTTATTTGATTTATTGAATCATTTAAAGTATAAATCAATTGGCTGTATATACTCTTATCTGCTTGAAGTCCTAAAACATGTTTACCTTTTTTAAGTAAACTTTATAATCACCTTCACTATCACCTAAAATCTCTGTTTTCCATTTTGTAGAATAATCAAATCCATAATGTCTTAATTCTTCACATAATATATTTCCATCTATAGAGATATTTCTAAAAACCTTAGAATTTGCCTTTAAAGGCTGGCTATATTTAAAAGCTATCTTATATAAACCATCCTTAGGAATTTCAAATTCATAGTAAACAGTTTGTCCACCTTTTTCCAAGTTTCTCCCCAAAAACATTTAAAAGAAGCCTATTTGTGTCATAAGGAACTACTTCATAATCCCTGCTTGTTATAGGATTTATTGAAGTATCATTTTTATACGATGGCTTTTCAGCTTGTATTTTTATTAACAAATCATTACCTTCACTTTTATTTGAAATTCCTTCAAAGTAGCTTTGATAATTTAATATTTTTTCAGGTGACTTTATTTTTACATCTCCAATTAATACTTCTCCGATATTAAGTTTGATGCTAATTTTATTAATTCCCTTTTTGAAGTAAAACTTTAATGGATATGGTTCAATATGGGCTGCATCCTCAAAGTAGAAATTATTCCATCTAAAAATTTTTTCCTGCTGAGGAACCACTTCATTTTTGAACCTATCGATAGAAAAATTTTCTGATTTACCTTTCCATAACTGAGGAAATACTATTCTCCTAGCTTCATAAAACTGATAAACTCCATTTATCTTCACGCTGCATTCAGAAGGTAAAAGTCCATTATTTAAAAGATAATAATCAAGAGAAATGTTATAAAGTCCTTCCTTTGGAACGTTAAACTCAAATTCTACCTCATTATTTTCTTTAAGATGTATAACATCCTTATAATATCCAAAGGCCTTTTCTTTTTTATGACTTCAGCCCCATTTGATAGGATAAATGTTGATGGAGTAATAGATATTACTCCATCAACATCCATAAGGCCTCTATCTTGCCAATCCTTTAATACTGTAGAATATTTGTTTTCTACTATTTCCTCAGCATAAACATATTTAATTTGCAAAACTAGAGCAATGATAGTTATAAGACATAAAAGTAAGGATTTTTTAAACTTAAGCAAGATATTCTGCCTCCTCAAATTTATTTAGTTAGTTTCTTTATAATTTCTGATGCCTTTTGATATTCTTGATTAGCAAGCTTATTTAGCTGTGCTGCATAGTCTGATATATTAACGTTTCCTCTCATGCTGTTCCAAATAACATCTCCAATGCTTGCATTTGCCTTGTCTCCAACCTTTATACCAGTTGGTGCAGTCCATCTTGAAGGAATGTAACCTGGAACTATCTTAACTCCTTCTATTATTCCATTAGTCATAGATTGATAAGCTTCTTTTAATCCTGGGTATCTTAATTTACCCATAAAGAATTTGTTTAATATGCTTTGTTCTGTTGTAAGTGGAAGTGAAGTCCATTCACCCTTAGTATCAAGCTCTATTCTCTTTAAAATACCAGCATGGGCAAAGGTTATATATCTTGCAAATTCATATGCTTCCTTAGGATGCTTTGTTGTCTTTGAAATTATCATAAAGTCTCCAACAACTGGTGTTCTTCCTCCAGGAACCCCTATGAACCTGCTGTTAAACTTCAAGCTCTTGAATCCTTTTATGTCCCATGTTCCTGACCATCTTACTGCAATTTTTCCTGCGTTCCAAGCATCTCCATACCATCCAGCGTTTAATTTTTTCTTTTGTTCAGCACTTAAACTATCAAATACATATTTATTAGTGTATAAATCTTTAGCAATTCTTACGCCTTGAATGAAGGCAGGATCGTTTAAGTTGTATTTTGAACCATCCCATGTATACCAGCCAAGCTTTTTATTAACTGCTGCTGGATACCATTCAGGAATTTGAACTTCTTCTGCAAGACCAATTACTAAATCTTGTGGTTTGTTTAATTTCTTTATTGAAGCTAAGAAATCCTGCATCTTTGGTGCAAATGGCAATGTCTTTTGATTGTATTTTTTAAATAAATCGTCGTTTACAAAGTATCCCATAAAGTAAATTCCTGCAGGAACTGCATAAACCCCATTACCATAATATGTTGCATTTCTTATAGGTGCAGGAATGTGGTTCCATTCCTTATCATTTTGAACATAACTTTTAATATTTAATGCCCAGTTATTTGTTAATGCCATTGGTATATTTGGTATCATTATAACATCTGGAAGTTTTCCTGCTGCAGCAGCTGCTGTTAACGACTTTTCATAGTTACCATAATCCACATTGTTTGCAATTTGAATCTTGATGTTTGGATGTGTTGCCTCAAAGGCCTTGATTATTTTCTTTTCAATGTCGCTTCCTATGTTCCAGTTAGCATAGGTTATAACTACTGGTTCTGATGCCTTTGCCTTAACAGAAAGCTTTACTCCCCTAGGACAGAGACTAAAGTTAGAACAGCAACTAGCATCAAACTTAAAGATTTTTGAATTTTAACATTTAAAAACCCTCCCCTATTTTATATTTAATCATTTGCCTTTGCAAATGATTTTAACTAACCTAAAATAACCTTTACATGATGTTCTTTTCCATCATTAAATTCAGGAATTAAATTTCCTTCTATTGCTTTTCCATCAACATATATTTCTTTTACTCCATAACTTACGTTATTCTTGTTTTCAACTTCAATTACATAAGTGGCTCCTCTGAATTTTCTTCTATAGGTAAATCCATCCCATTCCTTTGGAATGCAAGGATCAATCCTTAATCCGTCTATTTCTGGTCTTACGCCTAATATCCAGTGGGTAGCTACCCTGTGGAGCCATTGTGAAGATCCTGTATACCAAGTCCATCCTCCACGTCCATAGTAAGGTGATATCGGCCCATCGCTGTTTCCAGGTGTTACATAGGGCTCGCCCATATATTTATCTATATCCTTTGACCTGTTTGGAGGACAAATTCTTCTATAGGCTTCATAGGCAAGTTCAGCATCCTTCATGAGGGCATAAGCCCAAACCGCCCATGTTGCTGCATGTGTGTAAACCCCACCATTTTCTCTAAGGCCTGGAGCATATCTTGTTATATATCCTATATCTGTTCTTGGCTTAGTATAAGCTGGATATAATAAGAGTGCACCATAATCCTTTAGAAGATATTTAGTAACTGAATCCATCGCTATCTTTGCTCTATCGTCATCTGCTATACCGCTTATTACCGCCCAAAGCTGAGGATTTAAGAATATCTTTCCTTCTTCATTTTCCTTTGAACCTACCTTTTCCCATCCATCAGTTGTTGCCTGCAAATACCATTCTCCATCCCAGCCATATTTATTTATTGCTTCCTTTAAATTTTCTATAACATCCCTAGTCTTTTCAACGAATTTATAATCCTCCCTCATTTCAGAAACCTTGACAAAATCAACAAGTATCTTATATAAAAACTCTGCAACCCAAAAACTTTCTCCCTTCCATTCGTTTCCTACTGCGCTTAAGCCGTCGTTCCAGTCATGGTCTCCCATAAGAGGAATTCCTCTTGGTGAGAACTTAGAATAAGCTCTTTCTATTGCCCTTTTGCAGTGTTCATAAGCGGTAGCTTCTCCACCATCAAGGAAAGGAACTACTTCATCATAAATTGAAAAGTCTTTGGTTTCCTTTACATAAGCATCGGTTATGAATGGAAGCCATAAAGGTCATCGGAGCATCTTGTCCTTGGTCCACCTCCCCTTATTGTAAACCACCAGTGGAGGACATCTCCTTCATTAAGCTGTTGGGACGCATGAAGAAGAATTTGCCTTCTTGCAAGTTCTGGTTTGTTTATGAGGAATATCTGGCTGTCCTGTAATTGATCTCTGTATCCGTATCCTGCTGATACCTGATAGTATCCTGATTTTCCCCATAGTCTGCAGGAGATAGACTGATACTTAAGCCAATAATTTGTCATAATATTCATTGCTTCATCTGGAGTATTTATTTCTTCTGTGTCAATGAATTCAGACCAGAACTTTTTAACTTCTTCAAATTGCTCCTTTGCTGCTTCAACGCTTGTAAATTTAGATATTAGCTCATCAACATTTTCATCCTTAATATGGGCTGCACCTATTGTGAATACTATTGTTTTTGATTCTCCCTTATCAAGGCTTACCTCAACTTGTAAAGATGCAATTGCATCCGTAAACCTTCCCCATCTTCCCATTAGTTTTTCCATTTGCATTGCTTGTGGGTTTTGTTCTGAACCATACATTCCTATAAAGGATTCCTTATCGCATTCAAAGGATTTTACCCTTTCACTTGCAGCATGGAAGGCAATATATTCCCAGCTTGTATTATTATGTCTTCCCTTTTCATCAGCAAATTGTCCTAGGTATTTTTCAGCTTTTATTGCATTTTTCCCTCATAAAAGGTTGGGTTTATGAAAAGCTTATGAAATTCCCTATGTTCATCTGGAAAATTTCCTAAAACCCATTCAAAATATGTAGTTATATCAAGGTTTCTTTTCTTATCATCTAAATTTGTTAAGGTGATTTCCATTATTTCCACCGGATAGTTAGGAACAACAAAAACCTTCATCGTGCTTAAAATATTGTCAACTTTGTGTTTAAATATAGAATATCCTATTCCATGAACGACTTCATACTCTTGATATTCAGCCATAACAGGCTTCCATGCAGCAGACCAAAACTTTTTAGAATCAATATCACGAATATAAACATACTTTCCCCAAGAATCCTTAATAAGATCTTGGAAGGATCTTGTTATTCTGTTTTGTCCTGCATTCCCTCTCCATGAGTATCCACTTCCTGTGTGGGATACTATCATAGAATAATCTCCATTGCTTATAACGTTTACCCAAGGCCTTGGAGTCTTAGGATTTGTTATAACGTATTCCCTTCCTCCATTTGCAAAATATCCGTATTTACTTTCAAACAATTTTTTCTCCATTCCAACCACCCTATATAAATATTTTTATTTCCTTTTCTTTTGAGTTTTTAAATATATATTTATATCCTTCTAAATCTTCAAACAATTCAAAATCCACTCCATCTTGTATTTTTACCTTGTTTGTAAATTTTATTATTTCTAAATCCTGAATAAGTTTAAGCGTTATAAAGTCTTCATCCCTTTTGATTATTTCACAAGTTGAATAGACTAACTTACAGTTATCTTTTAATTTATAATCTAAAAGGAGCAACAAACCGCTTTTTGGATTTACGCTAATTTTATGTCCATCAAATAAAACCTTGTCATCCAAAGTAATCTTTTCACTCTTTGAAAAATCATCGTAATTATTTATAAATAAGAATTTTGTATCTGTTTTTGGATCTTTTCTTATCCAAACGTCCAAAAACTCTTCTGTTTTAGTAATTGGTTTAACCCCCGCTCTTTCAGCCAATCTTTTACTACATCAATTTTAAACTCCTGTTCAAGTTCAAATCCTGCACCGCAAACAATAACCCTTCCATTTCCTATTTTCTTCTCGAAGGCACAGCATCTTCCTGAAGCATCATCAATATATCCAAATGGAATAATACCTTTGCCTTCATAAACTTCAGCATAATGTGTGCTTATTGAATCTATCCCATCTAAAGATACAAAATTCCACTCTACTTTTTCCTTTATATCCACATCCATATAATCCTTTAATACAGTGCACGCATTTCCCTTAAGGTCCCTCGTTGGGATTGAAGGGAATAAAATTAGAGTTCCTCCACCCTCAATATACTGAACTAATCTTCTTTGAACATCCTCATCCATCCATTCCGTTGAAAACACCCAAAGGGAGCCGATATCATTTGGATTGATAATTCCTTCTTTTTTACGTCATATCCACCAAAGGTTATATTATTTAACGCAAGTCCTTTTCCTATGCCATCAAATAAGAAGGAATCCCTAAAATGCTTTATTCTAGAATAAACATATCTTGTATACTCATTGCTATATTCCGTCATATAATAATCCGGATAAAAACCCAAATATGTATTATAAATTGGTTTTGATTCTAAGAGCTCCTTTTCAAAGGCATTGATAATTTTACTTAGATGCTTTATAACATAATAATGCCTTCTTAAGGAACCGTCCATCCCTACAGGTGCCTGCCAGTCATGTCTTCTGCCTAAAAGTCCTATGTTTTCGTAGTTTTCTCCACCAACAAACATATAGTAATTAATTGCATTCATTCCATTTGCAATACATAATCTAGACGTTAAATCGAATGTTGATGGCTGCAATTTGGGTTTATTAATTTGAAATCCACCTTGGAACTCTGCCGAAAAGAGAGGTTGATCTGGAGATTGAATTGCTAGGGTAAATGCATTGGATAGTGTTATGTCTGAGAAGTTGTCGTAAACTATATTTCCTATGTAATAATCACCTGCGATTATTGCATCATCTATTTCTGCTGTTTTGTAAAGCTGCGAAAGTCCAATTGGATAATTTTTACCGCGCTTTGCGTATTCTACCATGTCAAAGCCATGGATATTAATAACAAACGGCACCTCAACCCCATACTTTACGGCAATTTCTTTTATAGTTTTTAGATATTCTTTAAAGTATTCCCTCATAAAGAGCATGTATTCATTCTGTATTTTTAAACCTAAATCTTCATTTGGATTTTTTATTATTTCCTTTGCTTCATCGTATGAATCGATGTTAAATATCTCTTTTAGATCTTCTATGCTATATTTGTTTTTTAAATAGCTAACAAAATAATGGAGAGTTATATCGCTAAAATCCCCTGCCCAGTTACCCAATGAAGCATCCCAACTTCATTGTCAAGCTGAAACATCATTATAGGTCCATCTTTTGTTACTTGCATTGGAGCAAGCACTTTACAAACTTCCCTATACCAATCGTCAACCTTTTTAAAAAATCAGGGTGCATATAGGAAACTACTCTTGTTGGATGATTTTCCCCATTTTGCTTTTTGGCAATTACCTGAGGATACTTTTCATATATCCAATGGGGTAATCCTTCGTTCTTTATTTCCGACATTATATATGGACCTGGCCTTACTAATAAATAAAGGCCTTCTTCTTTTACAAGCTCTATAAAAGATTTAAGATCCCTCTCGGGTGTAATCCTTCCTTCAAAATCGAAGTTTCCTTCTTCCCCTTCATGCCATATCCAAGGAATGTAAGTGCTAATTAAATTACACCCTGCATCTTTTATCTTTTTATTCTATCCCTCCATAAAGCTTTTGGGACTCTAAAGTAGTGAAATTCTCCTCCAAATAAGAATTTTTCCTCACCATTTACATAAACAATTCCCTTTTCAATTTTAACTGCATCTTTAACTATGTTTATCCCTCCCGAAATTTTATAAAAACGTTTCGACTATATTTTTATTATATCAGCATAACTTCTCTATATCAACATAATTTTCCTTTATATTATCCTCAATTTTCTTAACATTCCTTCATTTTCCGAAAAATATGTTGTAAAATCTTAAAATTATTTAACAACCTTTAATTCTTTTTCTAATCCTTCGACACTATTTGGTCCAATCCAAATCTTAAAAGTTCCAGGTTCAACTACAAAATTATAATCCTTATCTAAAAGCGCAAGTTCCTTTTCACCTATTTCAAACTCAACTTCCTTTACTTCCCTGGCTTTAAGCTTATCTTTTAAATCCTTTTAACTCTTTTACTGGTCTTGTTATAGATGCTGAAATATCCCTTATGTAAAGCTGAACTATTTCCTCGCCTTCTCTATCTCCTACATTTTTAATCTTGGCTTTAGCTGTCATTTTTTCACCTAATTTGATTTCTTCCTTTGAAAGTTCTAAGTCCAAATATTCAAATTTAGTATAGCTAAGTCCATATCCAAAAGGATATAAAGGCGTTTCTTCCACATCGAGATATTTTTTAAAGGTTGGCCTTCCCGTATTTTTATGATTGTAATATATAGGGATTTGTCCTACACATCTTGGAAATGTTATAGTAAGTTTTCCTGAAGGATTAAAGTCCCCAAACAAGATATCTGCAATGGCATTGCCGCTTTGTTCCCCTAAATGCCAAGCCTCAACTATTGCAGGAAGGTGTTTATCCTCCCATTCAAGGGTTAAAGGCCTTCCATTCATTAAAACCAAAACAACCCTTTTATTTACCTTTAAAATTTCCTCTAAAAGCATTTTTGTGGTTTGGGAATATCCAAATATGCCCTATTGTTATTTTCCCCGCTCATATTTCCTGCTTCACCTAAAACCATTACAACAACTTCTGAATCCTTTGCCACTTTTTTGCTTCTTCTATTCCCCCATCAATCTCTTCTAATATTTCGCATCCCTTAGAATAGTTTATATCTACGTCCTCTGATAATTTAGATTTTATTCCTTCTAACACAGTAACTACGTTCTTTGGATCACCTTTACATGCCCAGCATCCTAAAGGATTCACCTTATCATCTACAAGGGGTCCAATTAATGCTATGCTTTTTATGTTTTTACTTAATGGTAAAATTCCATCGTTTTTTAACAAAACAATTGATTTTCTTGCAGCTTCAAGGGCAACATCTATGTATTTTTTATTTCTAATCACTTTTTCACTTAGCTTTTCATCAATTTCACTTATATTAAACAAATTAAGTGCCAATTTAAGAGCAATAATTCTTTCTGCCGCTTCATCTATTAAGGCTTCATCAACAAGCCCTTCTTTAACAAGGTTATATAAATTCTCCTCATATGTTCCAGAATTCATATCAATGTCAACACCAGCTTTTATCCCTTTATAGGCAGCCTCCTTTTTATCTTCAGCAAATCCATGGTCAATTAGCTCCTCAACAGACTCCCAATCGCTTACAACAACTCCTTTAAAATTAAGCTCATCCCTTAAAACTTTTCTTAACATATACTCGTTCCCTGAGAGGGGTTCACCATTAAGGTCATTAAAGGAACACATTATAGCCCCACAGCCTTCTTCAATTGCTGCTTTAAATGGCGGAAGGTAAACTTCCCTTATCGTCCCTTCTGAAACATCAGCACCGTTATAATCCCTACCACCTTCAGCAGCACCATAGGCTATATAATGCTTTGCACATGCCGTTACAAAAGGCCTATCATTCCAGTTATTTCTTTGATATCCTCTAACCCTTGCCTTTGCTATTTCTGAACCTAAATACGGATCTTCTCCAGCACCTTCGGCAACTCTTCCCCATCTTGGATCCCTTGCTATATCAATCATAGGAGCAAATATCATGTTTATTCCTTCGCTGGATGCTTCCTCAGAGGATATTGCACAGGTTTCTTCTATAAGCTCTAAATCAAAGCTGCAGCTTAAGGCAAGAGGTATTGGAAATATGGTTTTATACCCATGAATTACATCATCGCCTATAATCAAAGGTATTTTGCAGTCGGAATTTAAAATCTCCCTTTGAAGTTCATTTATATTTTTGCTCCGCTGACATTTAAAAAAGAGCCTATTTGTCCTTTTTAACTAAATCCCATTGTCTTTCTTTTAATTTACCATACTGAACAAGTTGTCCTATTTTTTCTTCTAAGGTCATATTTTTAACTATTTCTCTTGCTTTTTTAGTAGTTTTTCATTTACCATATAATCATCCTTTCCTTTCTGCAGTTGAATCCCTTATGACTAATTCAACATCTAAAGTTATATTGCTTCCTTTGATATTTCTTTTAATTAAATTAAAGAGCATATGGGCTGAAAAGGAACCTAATTCATACATAGGTCTTCTTATTGTAGTAAGCTTAGGTTCAATATAAGATGCTGCTAAAATATCATCAAATCCAACGATTGAAATATCCTTTGGAACCTCTAACCCCTTTTCCTTTAATACCCTTATTGCACCTATTGCCATCTCATCGTTAGCTGCAAAAAGCCGTCGGGATGTCATCACTATTTTCCATAAAATTCTTTATAGCTTCATATCCAGATTGTTCAGTAAAGTCACCATCAAGCACAAAATTTTCATTGAGTTCTAGTCCAAAATTTTCTATAGCCTTTACGTAACCTTGGAACCTACAAATATTATCATAGGATTCCTTTACACCGCTTATAAATCCAATCTTTTTATGTCCAAGATCCACAAGATGTTTAACTGCTTCAAAGGCACCCTTTTCATTGTCTATAAGGACACTGCATAAATCTAATCCATCTAACTTTCTATCAAGTAAAACTATTGGAAAATCCTCGTTGCTAATTTCAATAATGTCGCTATCGGTAATTATCGGAGTCATAATTATTGCACCATCAACTATCTTTTCCTTTAAAAAGTTTATAGATGATGCCCTGCCATATCCTGATTCGCAGAAAATAAGTAAATTATATCCAAACATATAAGCAACATCTTGAATACCCTTAACCAATCTATCATAAAAAGGACCATTTATTTCATGAACTATTAATGCTATAAGATCCGTTTTTGACTTTTTTAAGTTTTGTGCAAGATTATTGGGGACATAATTTAGCTTTTTGCTGCCTCTAAAACCTTTTCCTTTGTTTTTTCACTTACTTTATTGCTTCCATTCAAAGCATAAGATGCAGTAGATAATGAAACCCCTGCAAGCTTTGCAACATCCTTTATTGTAGCCAAAACCATTCCTCCCTTTCGAAACGTTTCATAATTTTATTTTATATTATGTGTAAAAAATTCAATATTAAATGTTATATTTTAGCATATAAATTGTCATTATTTCCTTTTAAGCCTTATAAATTCCTTTATAGTAAAATTATATTGTTAATTTTTCCAAACTATGCTAATATAATTACGAAACGTTTCACTATGATAAGGTGGTGAGTTTTATGATTGAAATAAAAAACAAACAAATAATAATCGATGGTAAACCTCGAATAATAATCTCTGGAGAAATCCATTACTTTAGACTTAAAAGGAAGGACTGGGAAGATAGGATAGCCAAATTAAAACAAGCCGGATGTAATGCTGTAGCTTCCTATGTTCCATGGATATGCCATGAACCAGAGGAAGGTAAGATTGACCTTGACGGAAAAACTAGGCCTGAACTCGATCTTGGAGGATTTATAGATTTATGTAAAGATAATGGACTATATTTTATTTTAAGACCAGGTCCTTTCATCATGGCTGAAATGAAAAATGAAGGTATTCCCTATTGGGTTTATAAAAAACATCCTGAAATAGTTCCAAAAACATGGGATAATAAAACAACCCACAAAAAATCTGTTGATTATTTGGCACCTTCTTTTTTAGATGAAGTTAAAAAATGGTATAAGGAAGTTATGTCGGTTATAGTTCCTAGGCTTTATAATAATGGGGGCAATATAATTGGTATCCAGCTTGATAACGAAATTGGAATGCTACAATGGGTAAGCAACACTCCTGATCTTTCCGATTCCGTTCTTTCAGATTTTACTCTTTGGTTAAAAAGGAAGTATTCTGAAGAGGAATTAATAAAAAGATATCCTTTTAGCTTAGACAATGAAGATATAAGAAACTCTAAAATCCG
This sequence comes from Caloramator sp. Dgby_cultured_2, assembly GCF_028872215.1. Lineage (NCBI taxonomy): Bacteria > Bacillati > Bacillota > Clostridia > Eubacteriales > Clostridiaceae > Caloramator > Caloramator sp. Dgby_cultured_2. The sequence goes on along the minus strand of NZ_CP118396.1, from coordinate 2,237,089 downwards.
TTCACCTGAAGAGGGATATTCTCTGCAGCTTTTACACGATTTAGGTTATTTTATGAGAAAAAGGTTTGCAGATTACGTTTCGACTTTACGTTCTTTTGCAGAAGAATTCGGGGCTAAAGATATTCCTTTTATAGTAAACATTCATGGAACCGGTGGTGGAAGAGGATTTACCTTCCCAATCGGCATTAGTCAATTATATGAATCCTATACTCAGGATAAAGGATATATTTCAGGTTCTGATATATATTTAGGAGATTTAAAATTAAACAATTTTCAAGACCTATATATAATAAATAATTTTATGGACGCAGTTCATAATGAGGATCAGCCTCTTACTTCAATGGAGTTTGAATGCGGTGATGGAAATTATGGTGACAATTTCTCCACCAGATATGATCCTTCTGCTGTTGATTTTAAAATGAGGATGTGCATAGCTCAAGGAAATAGATTGATAAACAATTATCTCTTTGCAGGAGGCTATAATTACAGACTTAATGAAAAAATAAACGATGGAAATGATAGAATAGCTTTTACTGGAGAAAGACACGGCTTTGCAGCACCAATAAGCCCTGAAGGAAAATTAAATTATACATATCCTAGAATGTCAAGGGTAATAAAAACACTTCTTGCAGTAGAAGAAAAAATAGCTACTATGCAGGAGGAGAGGGATAATATTTATTTTGCCTTCATTCCAGATTACTACATGACCGAATACTTTTATCCTGGCAGCAACAAAATGAAGGAATTTAAAGCTAGTATAGAAATTAACCGCGGATACAATGCCTGGGAAACTCTTGGAAAAGGATTATTACTTTCAAACTTTAGATTTAAGTCTATTGACATTCAGAATAGGGGCATTAATTTAAGCCAAAATGATGTTCTTATAATTCCAACTTCTAGATATTTAAGTAGAAAAATTCAAACTAAGCTGCTCGAATTTGTAGAAAAAGGTGGAAATGCACTAATATATGGTGAGCTTCCTCAATTTGATATGGAGGGAAATGAATGCTCAATATTAAAAGATGCCCTTAAAGTAGAACATATAAATTATTATAATTCATCAGAAGATTTCTTTTTGTCCATATATCCAGAGGATTATTTAAACTTCCTTCCAGAAATAAGAACCGATTTTGCAGAAGCTATAAAAGTAGAGAAGGGCAAGCCTATTCTAAAAATCTATGGAACGGACGAAACTTGTGGAGTAGAATTAACTTACGGCAAAGGCAAAGTAGTTTTAATAACAGCCCACTATAACTGCAACTTAAACTTTATAAGAACCATTTTAAAAAGACTAGGTAAAGCTCCAAAACTAACCCATAATTTTGAAGATCACGGCATATTTATGACATCAACAATCAATAACCAAGGTGAAAGATTTATTCATATTTTAAATCTAGATGGTTTTGAGAAAAATATAAAGGTATTCGAAGATGATATTGCATTATTTGATGGATTAGAAATAAATCTTCAACCTCAAGATGCTCTTATGCTTCCGTTAAATGTTACCTTTGAAGACTTAACCATCCTTTATTCAACTGCAGAAATTATGGATATCTCTAAAGATAAGATACAGTTTAGATTAACTCAAAATAAGGATATAATCGCACTTGAAACCCAAAGGCAAATACTTCCTTCAAATGATTACATTATAAAGAAAGAAAATAATAAAACACTAATAATTTCACAAAAGAATTCTAAAATAGATAGCCTTCTTACAGTATATATAAAATAAATTGATACCCCCATAAAAGGCATAAACTTAAGTCAGATTGTAGACAAACCTTCTTTGGTTTTCAAACTTTGCAAGAGCCCTGTGAATGGATTTCAAAAAGGCATCTCTCATGAGCTTTAGTAATTCTTGCTTTTCGACTTTTCAAAAGTCCGTAATTCTGCACACGGAGGTGCAGAGCCGAGTGGCCGACACGGATGTCGGCTCACGAGGGTAGGACTTTGGAAACAAAGAAAAGCTTAGAATTGCTTAGCGAAATGAGCGAATGCCAGGGAAATCCTTCACAGGGCTTATCAAAAATAACTTTTTCAACAGTCTGACTTAAGTGTTTTACACTTAAGTTTTTGTCTTTTTTATATATATTCTAAATCAATAAAATAACTAATAATTGAAGAACAAAAACAATCTCAAAAGCCATTATAAAGTAAAAATACGCCAGTAAACCTTGAAAAAGGGTTGTATTAATCATAATGAGTAGTAACAATCCTATAAAAACAGCTATTAAATTCTGAATAAAGGTAAATTTACTAAATTTATTCTTATATTTAATTAATCTGAATATAAGAATAACAGTAATCAAGCATATCAACACGCTCTGAATTCGTAAGTTTTGTGAAGAAAATATCCCATTTTGATATTGGTATCTCATATAATAAACGTGATGATTAACACCAGCTTTTTGTCAGATAAATAACTTACAATATTAACGATTACTATTAATAAAATCTGCACTACACATAAAATTGCATATATGATTTTTTTATTAATGACAAATTATTTTTTGGTTCTCCTGTCTCATATTCATTGTTGTTATTACTCCATTCTATCCATCCATTACTATAAATTGAAATATTGTCAATACCCAAAACATTTGCATATGTCATAATCTCAGAAACTCTCCATCCACTTCCACAATATAATGAAAGATGTTTACTAGTATCTATTCCTGCCTTCTTCCAAAGATCTAATATTTCATAACCATTTCTCATGGTGCCATCAATGTTTCTATAATACTGAAGTGAATTTGAATCCCCTATACCTGCATATCCATAAACAGCAGTTGGAATACGTCCTTTTTATGATGATAACTATATCCTGAGCTTTTTCCAATATATTCTTCCCATGTTCTATTATCAACAAGCATAAATTCATCTGGCTTTTTCATACCAGCTTTAACTTCATCTATTGTATCGATAAGCTCAGGTCTTCCTGGAATTGGTGCACCAAATTCTTTAACAGGAGTTGGTTTGTTGCTCTTAGTTTCAACTTCATATCCTGCTAATTTCCAAGCAAGAAGTCCACCATTTAATACCCTAACATCATTAACACCCATATATCTTAAAACAACAGCCACACGATAAGCTGCCATAGGATTTTCACCTGTAACTATAACGGTATCATCCTTTGTAAAGCCATAATCAAGAGCAAATTTTTCAAGCTCTTTGTCACTTGCAAGCATCCAAGCTGGTGGTGGTTCTACAAGGTCAGTATTAATATGAAAACTTGTTGGAACATGTCCTTTAGCATAAGAATCTTTTTCTTCTCCCCAACTAGCTTCAACTATTTTAATTGTTTTAGCATTTTCAAAAGTCTCTGGTTTCTTTCCATCTAAAATATCTTTTACTATAGCAGCAGGAACGATTAAATGATAGTTTTTAAATTTTTCAAGTGGAAGGGAATCATCATTAGCCCATTGTTTTATGTCATATATGTAAATATTATTATATCCTTTACTTTTTAAGTAATTTGCAACTTCTGTAGCATCCTTACCATTTGCATCATACAAAACTATATTCTTATCCGGTGTTATATTCTTTGATTTTAGAGTATCATCTAATATTTTTTCCTTATCCTTAACATCTACCTTTAGCCAATTAGCAGAGAAATCCACAGCATTAGGAATATGTCCCCCTCTTTTTACTCCATCCAGTTTCCAACCATTGAAAACATCATTAATTCTTGTATCAACAAGCACATATTGGCTATCATTGATTTTGTCTTTTAATTCTTCAGTTGAGATGGTATTAAAACCTGAAGTTTTTGTTTGATTTTGTTTAGAACAACCTGAAAATAAGAAAAACGTTAATAGAATTGCTAGAAACAGTGAAAAGTATTTTTTCAATTTTATCCCTCCTTAACTTAAGCCTAGGTTAATTTTATTACGAAATGACGTTTAAAGTAAAATAGATAAACTATATTTGCATTTTATTTATTATTTATATTTTCTATAAATATGGTTTAAGTAAAAAATAAAGAGGTTAACTGTTTTGCAGTTAACCTCTTTTTAAACTTGGTGACCCCTAGGGATTCGAACCCCTGTTACCACCGTGAAAGGGTGGTGTCTTAACCACTTGACCAAGGGGCCAAAATCTTAAACTTAAGTGCCAGGCACTTAAGTTTAAGTTGTTACCCGGCAGTCACCTACTCTCCCAGGCCGTCTCCAGCCTAATACCATCGGCGTAGGTAGGCTTAACCTTCGTGTTCGGAATGGGAACGGGTGTTTCCCTACCTCCATTACCACCGGATTTCACTGCACAATAAGATCAAGCCCTCGACCTATTAGTACCAGTCAGCTAAACGCCTTACGACGCTTACACCTCTGGCCTATCTACCTGGTAGTCTTCCAGGGGTCTTACCGCTTCCGCGTGGGAAATCTCATCTTGGGGTGGGCTTCGCGCTTAGATGCCTTCAGCGCTTATCCCTTCCGAACTTGGCTACCCAGCTGTGCCATTGGCATGACAACTGGTGCACCAGAGGTTCGTCCATCCCGGTCCTCTCATACTAAGGACAGCTCCCCTCAAATTTCCTACGCCCGCGACGGATAGGGACCGAGCTGTCTCACGACGTTCTGAACCCAGCT
>NZ_CP118396.1:2222500-2227500 GCF_028872215.1 Caloramator sp. Dgby_cultured_2 | reverse complement strand
AACCCCCACGCACGAGGCGCTAGATCCTAAGTCTAGTGCGTCTGCCAATTCCGCCACGCCCGCATATTTGGCGAGCCACCGGGGAATCGAACCCCGGACACCAAGATTAAAAGTCTTGTGCTCTGCCGACTGAGCTAGTGGCTCACACAACGTTTAATATAATAACATGTTTATATTAGCTTGTCAATATTTTAATATTTCCCTTTTATCCCTCTTTATTCTATAAAATCCTTTAGCTTATCTACACTAATTATTTTTATTCTATCCCTTTCAAAGTCTATTGCACCAGATTCTTTTAATTTTGCAAGGGCTCTTGTAAATGTCTCCCTTGTAAGTCCAACCATGCTTGCCATTTCTTGTCTTGATAAATTAGTATCAATTTCAAGTCCATCATAAAGCTTTGAATGTTTTTTAAGATTAAATCCATAAGAAGCATCGCCGTTTTACCATAAGCATCCCTTAGGGCTAAATTTTCTATCTTTTTGAAACCATCTGAAGCCTTTTTCCCATAGCCTTTATTATTCCTATAGATATTTTAGGATATTCCTCAAGAAGTTTTTCAAAATCCTTTATTTTAATCAATAAAGCCTCGATATCCTCATAGGCCTCTGCACTGGCGGGATATTTATTTAATCCAAATAAACATGATTCTGCAAAAACCTCTCCTTCAGGCAATATATTTATTATATGTTCCCTTCCATCTTGTCCTGTTTTAAAAATCTTAACCTTCCCCTTTTTAATAAAATATACCGCCTCTGCCTCCTCCCCCTCCATAAAGATAAGACTTCCTTTTTGATATCTTCTTTCATTAATTAAAGATGCTATTCTTTCTAGGGAGCCTTCATCCAAATCAGAAAATATGGCAATCTTTTTAAGAAAGTGTTCTCCACAATTTTACCCCTCAGGTTTAAAACTATTTCCTTAAATCTATTTCCTCTTTCTTCAAAATTTTTAAACATGTCAAAGCTAGCACAGGCAGGAGATAAAGTAACTATATCCCCATATTCAGCAACCTCATAGGCCTTCTCTACAGCCTCTTCAAGGGAATTCGTCTCTATAATATCAACCCTTTTTCCTGTTTTATTCATCACATCTAAAAATGCTGATTTTATTTTATCCTTCGTCATTCCTAAAAGAATTAAAGTTTTTATTTTATCTATACCTTTCTCAGCAAGGGGCTCAAAGGGAACGTTTTTATCATATCCTCCCGCTATTAAAATAACCTTTCTGTCAAAGGAATTAAGTCCTGCTAAAGTTCTTGTTGGACTTGATGCGATAGAGTCATTATAAAACTTGACTCCATTTATTTCCCTTACAAACTCGATTCTATGGGCAACCCCACCAAAATTCATTGCAACATATCTCATGTTTTCAATTGAAACAAAACCATATACAGCAGCAAATGCTGTCAAAAGATTTTCTATGTTATGCATCCCTAAAAGCCTAACCTCATCCTTATGGCATATGAATTCATCGTTAACATAAAGTTTTCCATTATCATAATAGGAAAAGGCCTTTTCCTTCATGCTAAAGAATCTTATCTCTCCCTTAACCTCATCCCTCATAGAATAAGTTATTTCATTATCTTTATTTAAAATAGTTATGCCTCTTTCATTTTGATGTAAAAATATATTTTTCTTAGAATTTACATACTCCTCCATATCCTTATGATAATCAAGGTGATTTGGACTTAAATTGGTTATAACAGAAACTATTGGAGATACATCAAAATCCATAAGTTGAAAGCTTGAGAGCTCCAATACAACATAATCATCCTCTTTAATTTCTTCTATTTTCTCAAACAAAGGAATACCTATATTTCCACCAAGAAATACGTTATACCCTTGCTTTTTAGCATTTCATAAATTAAGGTGGTGGTTGTTGTTTTACCGTCACTTCCCGTAATTCCAAAAATCTTACCCTTGCAATATTTAACAAGCTCTCTAATCTCCGATGTAATATATGCTCCTTTTTCATGTGCCTTCATTAAAAATTCATTGGTAGGAAGCAAAGATGGGGTCCTAAAAATTACTTCATACTCATCTATAGTGTTTAGATAATCCTTTCCTAAAACTAATTTTACACCTAATTTTTGAAGCTCTTCTTTTCCTTCAAAATCTTCCTTTTATCAAAGGCAGTAACATCAGCACCATATTCTAAAAGCTTTTTTATAAGTGGTCTGTTGCTTATTCCAACTCCTACAACAGCTACCTTCTTTCCTTTAATAAACTCTTTAAACTTATTAAAATCCATCTATATATACTCCTCTCCTTCTAATACTTTTCTTAACTTTTTTAAATCCTCCAAATAAACATCATATAAACTTCTGTTATAAATTATGCTAGCCGGATGATAAAGAGGGAATACTTTTTATCATCTAAATTTACCAGTTTACCATGATACTCACCAATGCTTGCCTTATCATACAATAATGCTTTAAGTGGGACGTTGCCCAAAGTTACAATAATTTTGGGTTTTATAAACTCTATTTCCTTAATCAAAAACTCCTTTGAAAGTTCTATCTCTTTTTTATTCGGTGCTCTATTTGATAATCTTTGCGTCTTAGCATCTTTCTTTGTCGGCCTAAATTTAACCACATTTGTTATGTATAAATCGTCTCTATTAAGTCCTAATATATTCAAAAACTCATCCAAATTCTTTCCTGCCTGTCCTACAAAGGGTCTTCCAATTTCCTCTTCGAATCTTCCGGGTGCTTCACCTATGAGCATTATCTTGGCATTTTTAGCTCCTTCTCCAAATACCACCTTTTTTCTATTCCTAATTCATCTTTTAATTTCTTAATATATTCTTCTTTTAAAGCATCAATATTAATATCCATATCCTTATACTCCTTTCTAATTTGATTATATCACAAAGATATTCATTCTCAAGAATCACCCTCATATCAAATTGCAAAACAAAATAGGTGGCAATGCCACCTATTGAATTTCTGGAAGATTATCAAGGTTGTTTTCATCCTTGCCATCAGGAAGGCTTCTTAAGTATTTTTCGCCCTTCTTAGACGTTCCAACCCTAACTCCTTCTATTTGACCTTCACTTGCAAGCCTTATACCTTCTTCTTTAGAAACTACCTGACCATTATCAAGTCTATATGCAACTATTTCTCCCTTTTCGTCATGCTTAACTCCTGTAATCCTATGCATAATTATCCCTCCTTGAGTATATTATCCCAAGGAAGATGTATTTTATGCATTTAACCTTTGTAACTCTTCCCTTATCTTTTTAAAATCCTCCCATGCCTCCTTCTTTTTGAAGGATCCCTTAAAAGGGCTGATGGATGATAAGTAGGCATAATTAAAAATTCGCCTTTTTTACCCAAATTCCCCTATCCTTTGTAATTCTAATATTTTTATCTATTATATGCCTTGCGGCCGTTGCTCCAAGACAAACTATTATTTTAGGACGTATTAGTGCAACTTGTTTCCTAAGGTAGGGAATACAATTTATGGCTTCATCATCGTAGGGAACTCTATTGTTTGGAGGTCTACACTTTACTATATTTGCAATATAAACTTCTTCTCTTTTAAGGCCAATTGCTTCTATCATTTTTGTTAAAAGCTGTCCTGCCTTTCCAACAAAGGGCCTTCCTGTTTTATCTTCGTCTTCTCCAGGTCCTTCACCAATAAACATTATCTTAGCATTAGGATTTCCCTCTCCAAATACAACCTTATGTCTTTTACTGCTTAACCTGCATTTTTGCACTGCAATACTATACTTTTAAGTTGATTGAGTTTGTCCTCCATACGTATCACCTAATTTTTTGCTGTATTTATTTTATATATCTGATTTATAGTAACCGATAATAATACTATTGTTCCTCCAAAAATCGTCCAAACTGTAGGCCTTTCATTTAAAACAATTAAAGTCCAAACAGGGTTTAAAATAGGTTCAATAACTGGTATTAAAACAGCTTCAAAGGCATTTATAGATTTTATTGCCCTTGAATAAAGTATATATGGAAGTCCTAATTGTATTGTTCCAAGCAATATAAGCCCAAAAATACTAAATTTATCTGGAACCTTATTAAAACTAAAAGGCAACGCAACTATTCCTGTTAAAATATTTCCAATGATTATTGAATCAATAGGAGATTTATCTTTTTGTTTTCTCATGAAAATTGCAAGTCCGGCAAAGCTTATACCGCTTAATATAGCAAGTAAATTTCCCAACATATTATTAAAGCTTAGTTTTCCAATAAAAACAAAAGCATTCCTATTATCACAAAAAAGAACTAATCCAATCAATCATTAAAATTCTTTCCTTTAAAAGTGCATAACTTAGAAAAGCAACGTATATCGGTGCTGTATATTGAAGCATTATGGCGCTTGCAGCTGTTGTTAGTTTTGTTGCACCTACAAATAAAAATACAGTTAGGGAATAAAATATTGCACAAATTATTTGATCTTTTGAGAAATCAAATTTAAATCTTCTTGTAACCAAAATAATGAATATAGCAGAAATAATACTTCTAAATCCAGCAATAGCAATTGGGTTTAAATTAACAAGTTTAATAAAAACACCACCAAGACTCCAAAGAATAGATGATAAAATAAGAAGAATAATTGCTCCTTTTCTTTCGTTTAAATTTGCACCCATGTTTATCCCCCAAAACTTTGCTACAGTTTAATATTATCATCAAAAACAAAATAAAACAATAACAATATAGAAAAGCGCCTACCACCTAAGCTTTCCTTAAGTGATAGACGCCTTTCATATGTAAAAATGGTGGAGATGAGGAGATTCGAACTCCTGACCCCCTGCTTGCAAGGCAGGTGCTCTCCCAACTGAGCTACACCCCCACAAAATGGTGGGCCTTCAGGGACTCGAACCCCGGACCGACCGGTTATGAGCCGGTTGCTCTAGCCAGCTGAGCTAAAGGCCCTAATTACCCGGCAGTCACCTACTCTCCCAGGCCGTCTCCAGCCTAGTACCATCGGCGTAGGTAGGCTTAACCTTCGTGTTCGGAATGGGAACGGGTG
>NZ_CP118396.1:470000-2217500 GCF_028872215.1 Caloramator sp. Dgby_cultured_2 | reverse complement strand
CCAGGAATTATCCTGGATTATTCTTCCTCATCATTGCTATTTATCTTTCCTATTGAAACAATTCTTTCATCCTCTTGAGTCTTCATCAGAGTTACTCCCATGGCATCTCTACCCGTTTGTTTTATTGTTGAAACTTCTAATCTTATAATTATTCCATTATTGTTTATTAGCATTACCTCATCATTTTCCCTTACAGTCTTTACTCCAACTATTTTTCCTGTTTTATCATTGACCTTATAGGTCTTCATTCCCTTTCCTCCACGGGAATGAACTGTATATTCTGTGCATTTAGTTCTCTTTCCATAACCATTTTCACTTACAACTAAAAGATCTGAATTTTCATTATAAACTTCCATTCCAACTGCAATGTCACCTTCTCTTAGGGTAATGCCCTTAACCCCTGCTGCAGTTCTTCCCATTACTCTAACATCTTCCTCTTCAAATGTTATGCAGTATCCATTTTGAGTTACAATCATTATTTTTTGTTTTCCATCCGTAAGCTTAACCCCAATAAGTTCGTCTCCCACCTTCAGGTTTATCGCATTTAATCCATTCTTTCTTATGTTTGCAAATTCGCTTAAGAATGTCTTTTTAACAATACCTAATTTTGTTGCAAAGAATAAGAATTTATCCTCATCAAATTCCTTTATCTCTAAAACAGCTTGGATTTTCTCCCTTGGATTCATAGCAAGAATATTGACTATATTCATTCCCCTTGCAGTTCTTGATGCTTCTGGTATTTCATAGGCCTTTAACATATAAGCCCTTCCTAAATTTGTAAAGAACATAATATAGCTGTGGGTGGATGTTATGAATATATGCTCTACAAAGTCGTCCTCCCTCATGGACATTCCCTGAACACCCTTTCCACCCCTCTTTTGACTTCTGTAGGTGTCAATTGGAATCCTCTTTATATATCCTGCATGGGTTATCGTAATTGCAACTTCTTCCTCCTGTATAAGGTCCTCGATATTTATCTCGTCTGATTTTGCTGTAATCTTTGTTCTTCTTTCATCAGCATACTTTTCTTTTATTTCTAGAAGCTCGTCCTTTATTATTTGAAGAACTAATCTTTCATTTTCAAGAACTTCCCTTAAGTAGTTTATCGTCTTTATAAGCTCACTATATTCTTCATCGATCTTTGCCCTTTCAAGGCCTGTTAATCTTTGAAGTCTCATATCTAGGATTGCCTGTGCCTGCTTTTCTGAAAGGCCAAATCGTGTCATAAGGCCATTTCTCGCGTCTTCAACAGTTTTTGAACTTCTAATTAAATTAATAACCTCATCGATATGATCAAGGGCAATTCTAAGACCTTCTAATATGTGAGCTCTTGCTTCAGCCTTGTCAAGTTCAAACTTAGTTCTCCTTCTTATTACTTCCTTTTGGAAATCTAAATAATGTGTCAATACTTCCCTTAAGTTTAATACCTTAGGTTCGCCGTTAACAAGGGCAAGCATTATTATGCTAAAGGAATCCTGAAGCTTCGTATGCTTATATAAAAGATTTAGAACTATATTAGGATTTGCATCCTTTTTAAGTTCTATAACTATTCTCATTCCTTGTCTATCAGACTCATCTCTAAGGTCAGAGATTCCCTCTATCTTTTTATCCTTAACAAGTTCTGCAATGTCCTCTACAAGCTTAGCTTTATTAACTTGATATGGAATTTCTGTAACTATAATTTTATGTCTTCCCTTTTCTTCTTCTATTGTAGCCTTTGCCCTTACGACTACCTTTCCTCTTCCTGTTTCGTAGGCTTCTCTAATACCATCTTTCCCAACTATTATTCCTGCTGTTGGAAAATCTGGTCCCTTTATTTTAGTCATAAGATCCTTAATAGTGGCTTCAGGATTGTCGATTAGCATTATAACTCCATCTATAACTTCCCCAAGATTATGGGGTGGTATATTTGTTGCCATACCAACCGCAATACCTGAAGAACCATTGACTAAAAGGTTTGGAAATCTTGACGGCAGAACAGTTGGTTCTTTTTCAGTTCCATCGAAGTTGTCCGCAAAATCTATGGTATTTTTATTTATATCCCTTAACATTTCCATGGAAATTTTAGAAAGCCTTGCTTCGGTATAACGCATTGCTGCAGCTCCGTCACCATCTATAGATCCAAAATTTCCATGGCCATCAACTAAAGGATATCTTGTTGAGAAATCCTGTGCAAGTCTGACCATTGCCTCATAAACTGCACTATCACGTGTGGATGGTATTTACCTAAAACATCCCCAACGATTCTTGCACATTTTCTATATTGTTTGTCAGGGAAAAGTCCAAGTTCATGCATAGAATAAAGAATTCTTCTATGAACAGGCTTTAACCCATCCCTAACATCAGGAAGTGCACGACCTACTATAACGCTCATTGCATAATCTATATAACATTTTTTCATCTCATCGCTTATATCGACTAATTGAATTTCATCCCTTTTGTCCATAACTTCAACTCCCTCTAAATATCAAGATTTTGAACCCTCTTAGCATTCCTTTGAATAAATTCCCTTCTAGGTTCAACCTTATCTCCCATCAAGATAGTAAATACTTCATCTGCTTCAACTGCATCTTCAATAGTAACTTTAAGAAGAGTTCTTGTTTCAGGATTCATTGTAGTTTCCCATAGCTGTTCTGCGTTCATTTCTCCAAGTCCTTTATATCTTTGTATTTCAACGTTATCTCTACCTATCTCATTTAACTTCGCCTCAAGCTCTCTATCGCTGTAGGCATAATAAATATTTTTACCCTTTGATATCTTATAAAGTGGAGGCTGTGCTATATATACATGTCCCTCTTCTATAAGAGGTCTCATGTATCTATAGAAGAATGTAAGAAGTAGTGTTCTAATATGTGCACCGTCAACGTCAGCATCCGTCATTATTATGATTTTATCGTATCTTATTTTTTCTATATCAAAATCATCACCAATTCCTGCACCAAATGCAGTTATCATATTTCTTATTTCTTGATAAGCCAGTATTTTGTCAAGCCTTTGCTTTTCAACATTCATTATCTTACCTCTAAGAGGGAGAATAGCCTGGAATCTTCTATCTCTGCCTCCCTTTGCAGAACCTCCAGCTGAGTCTCCCTCAACAAGGAATATTTCACAAAGCTTAGGATCCTTTTCGGAACAGTCAGCAAGTTTTCCAGGAAGGGATGTATTTTCTAACACGTTTTTTCTTCTTGTAAGTTCCCTTGCCTTTCTTGCTGCTTCCCTTGCCCTTGATGCTAATAAACACTTTTCTACTATAACTTTAGCTACGCTTGGATTTTCCTCTAAAAAGGCAGAAACCTTATCTGTAACGATAGCATCTACTATACCTCTAACTTCAGTGTTTCCAAGCTTTGTTTTTGTTTGTCCTTCAAATTCAGGATTTGTTATCTTTACAGAAATAACGGCTGTTATCCCTTCCCTTGTATCTTCCCCTGAAGGTTCTTTTCGTTTTTCTTTAAAAATCCATACTTTCTTGCATAATCATTGATAACCTTAGTTAAAGCCGTTTTAAACCCACTTACATGGGTTCCACCTTCAGTAGTTGAAATATTGTTGGCAAAGGAAAATATGTTTTCGTTATACCCATCATTATATTGAAGAGCTATTTCAACAACTGTATCATCCTTACTTGCTTCAAAATAAATAGGCTCATCGTGTAAAACTTCTTTGTTTCTATTTAAATATTTAACAAATTCTTTAATTCCACCTTCATAATGATAAGTTTCCTTCTTATCTACCCTTTCATCTATAAGATTTATAGCAATTCCTTTATTTAAGAATGCAAGCTCCCTTAGTCTTTGGGATAATACATCATATTCATACTCTGTTGTTTCAAAAATCTCATCATCAGCAAGGAAGGTAACCTTTGTTCCTGTTTCTTCAGCTTCACCTATTACCTCTAATTCTGATACAGGCTTTCCCCTTTCATATTTTTGCCTAAATATTTTTCCATCCCTTTTACTTCAACTATTAACCATTTAGACAGGGCATTAACAACAGAGGCACCTACACCATGTAGTCCACCTGAAACCTTATATCCTCCACCGCCAAATTTTGAACCAGCATGAAGCACAGTAAATACAACTTCAACTGCACTTTTTTAAGCTTTGGATGAATATCAACTGGAATGCCTCTACCATCATCTATTACGGTAATTGAATTGTCTTTATGAATAAAAACATCTATATTCTTACAAAAACCTGCAAGGGCTTCATCTATTGCATTATCAACTATTTCATATACAAGATGATGAAGTCCCCTTGGACCGGTGCTTCCTATATACATACCTGGCCTTTTTCTTACAGCCTCTAATCCTTCTAAAACTTGAATTTCACTTGCGCTATATTTCTTACTCATTTAGATCCCCTTTGAAAATTCATCAATAAAGCAGCTTCTCTTTGCTAAAGTTAGTGAAGAAATTGGAGACAAATAAATTATACTTTTTTATCTCTTTCTGTTAATATAAAGGATTTAGGTTCATCTTTTGTAATCCTTCTTACAAATCCCTCTTCTTCTGCCGTTTTTAAAAACTCCTTTGTATCTATGCTGGAAGTTGATGTTATGTCAAAGATAGCTATAACTTCCTTTAAAGGTATAACAACATTTTCTCCAAGATGAAGAAACATAATAATTCCTCCTCAAAATTCCTTAATTTGAATATTTCCATTAGATACTTCAAATATTCTTTTTCTATTTATGCTAAACTTTTCTAAATCATTTAAACTTGTAATAGTCAGTATAATTTGGACATCCATTAAGGAATCCAACAAATACTTTTGTCTTTGCAAATCCAATTCTGACATAACATCATCAAGAAGTAGTATTGGATATTCACCTGTTTCTCCCTTTATTATTTCAATTTCAGAAAGTTTTAATGATAAAGCTGCAGTTCTTTGCTGTCCTTGAGACGCATAATGCTTTGCATCTACACCATTTATAAAAACTTCGATGTCATCCCTTTGTGGTCCCTTTGAAGTATAACCTTTTTTATGTCCTCTTCAATGCTATTTTTATATAAAGAATATAGCCTTTCTTTTATACTTTTTAATTCACCATCTATAATGTCACCCTTATATTTTATAACAAGTTCTTCATTTCCGTTAGTAATTTTTCTATGGAGTAATTTGCATATGATGCTTAGCTTTTTAATAAATTCAATTCTATTAAAAATCAAAAACTTCCATACTCAGCGAGCTGCTGATCATAAACGTCTAATAATGATTTGTCTATTCCCTTCTTAATAAGATTATTTCTTTCAAGCAAAACTTTATTGTATAAAGATAAATAGTAATTATACCTAGGTTTTATTTGATTAAGTTCATTGTCAATAAATCTTCTTCTTATATCAGGGCCGTCCTTTAAAAGTCTTAAATCCTCTGGAGAAAATATAACCGTATTAGCATGCCCTATAACTTCAGAAGCTCTACTTAGTTTTATTCCATTTAATTTTGCTTCTTTCTTTGACATTTCTGATATTAGAACCTCAACGGTAAAGTCGCCTAAACTTTTGTTTAAGTTGGCCTTTATATATGCTTTGCTTTTTCCCCATTTTATTAATTCCCTATCTTTACTTGTTCTATGGGATTTTAAAGTGCTAATAAAATTTATCGCTTCTAAAACATTTGTCTTTCCTTGAGCGTTTTGGCCGCATAGGACATTTAATCCCTTTAAAAATTCTATCTTTAAGTTTAAATAGTTTCTAAAATTTATAAGTTCCAATTCTTTAATAAACATAATCTTCACCTAAACTACTTGAAATATTCCTATGTTTTTTATTTCTACTATGTCTCCTTTTTTATTTTCTTACCTCTTTCTAAAGTTTGATTTCCATTAACATAAACATCTCCATTTTTAATTATAACCTTAGCCATAGCCCCTGTGTCTGCAACACCTATCCATTTTAGGAATTGGTCAAGTTTAATATACTCGGTATGTATTTCAATTTTTGCATAAAAATCCTCCTTATCTATTGAAAAACCACCTAAGAAGGTGGCATTAGTTTTCTATAAGTCTTACAGGAAGAACAAGATAGATATAATCATCAGAATCTACTTTTCTTACAACGCATGGGCTTACGTTTGTAGTAAATTCTAAATAAATTTCCTCACTATCTATTATTCTTAAAACATCCAAGAAATATTTAGAATTAAATGCAATTTTTAAGCTATCACCCTCAAGCATAGCTGTAACTTCCTCTTGAACCTTGCCATATTGAGAATCAGAGGTAATTATCATCTTATCATTTCCAATGTTAAACTTGATTAAATTAGTCTTTCCTTCTCTAGCAAGGAGGGATGCCCTTTCTATGCTATCAAGAAGAAGATTTCTATTTACTTTAACTTTAAGTTTATGTTCTTGAGGAATTATTTGTCTATAGTTAACAAACTCTCCATCTAAAAGTCTTGAGATTACTTTTGTGTTTCCAAGATTAAAAAGTATGTGGTTAGGAGTAAATGTTATTCTTACCTTATCTTCAGACGGTTCTATTATCTTAGAAATTTCATTTAAGGTCTTTCCTGGAATTACTGCATTAATATTGCTTGCGTTTTCAAGTTCAACCTTCTTTAAAGATAGTCTATAACCATCCAATGCAACAAAGCTTAATACATTATCTTTAACTTCAAATAGGACACCTGTTAATATTGGCCTTGTTTCATCCTGTGCGATTGCAAATATAGTTTGCTTTATCATAAGCCTTAGAATATCCTGTGAAATCTCATAGAGGGAATTTTCATTAATTGCAGGAAGTTTAGGAAACTCCTCCGGGTTATTACCTAGTATCATGAATTCTGATTTTTGACAGGTTATCTTAACAAAATTGTTATCTAAAAGTTCCAAAGAAACTATGTCGTTAGGAAGCATTCTTATAAATTCTCCAAATAATTTAGAATTTAAAACTATTGATCCTGGTTTAATAACATTTGCATCGATAAAGGTTTCAATTCCTATATCTAAGTCTGTTGCTGTAAAATAAACTTTATTATCTATAGCCTTAATTAAAATTCCTTCAAGTATAGGGTAGGTAGTTTTAGATGAAGCTGCTTTTTGAACGATATTTATGGCTTCTTGCAGAATATTTTTTCACATGTGAAAAACATTTTACTAACCTCCTTTTTATCCACAGTGGATAAATTTTTAAAGTATTTTTTATAGAGGATATTATACAGGACAAAAAGTAGTAGTAATAGTAATAAGGGCTGTGAAATTGTTGATAAGTCCCTCTAAACATTAAAAATCAAGAGATTTATTTAATAAAAATTGTGGATAATGCGGTTTAGTCCCGCATTAATTATCCACATAATTCAGTTTAAAAATTGATTATTTAGTTTATCAACAGATTATTAAATTTTAAATCAACATATTGTTGATTATTTTTGATTTATTTTTCTTATAAGTTCGTCTATAGTTTCCTTAAGATTTTGATCCTTTTCATACCCTTCATTGATTTTTTCGTAGGCATGTATAACGGTAGTGTGGTCTCTTCCTCCGAACTCCTCACCTATTTTGGGCAAAGAAAGATCAGTCAATTTTCTTGCAAGGAACATAGCTATCTGCCTTGGAAATGCTACATTTTTAGTTCTTTTTGAGATTTGAAATCCTCAGGTCTTAAATTATAGTAGCTTGCAACCACATCCATTATAAGTTCTATTGTAATTTGCTTTGCATTTTTGTTGGAAATAAAATCCCTTAGTGCTTCTGATGCAAGTTCAACGCTTATCTCCTTATTAGTTAACGATGAATAAGCAACTATTCTTATAAGAGCCCCTTCAAGTTCTCTAATGTTGGATTGTATTTTATTAGCAACGTAGACCATAACTTCGTTTGGTATGCTTAGGTTTTCCATGTCTGCCTTTTTCTTTAATATAGCTATTCTTGTTTCAAAATCAGGCGGTTGAATATCTGCAATAAGTCCCCACTCAAATCTGGAACGTAGCCTGTCTTCAAGAGTCGGTATTTCCTTTGGAGGCCTATCGCTGGAGATTATGATCTGCTTATTTGCTTCATATAAAGAATTAAAGGTATGGAAAAACTCCTCTTGGGTTCTTTCCTTCCCGGCTATGAACTGAATGTCGTCGATTAGAAGAACATCTACGTTTCTATATTTATTTCTGAACTCCTCGTTTTTATCATCCTTTATAGCATTTATAAGCTCATTAGTAAACTTTTCGGATGAAACGTAAACTACCTTTGCAGAAGGATTATTTATTAATATATAATGGCCTATAGCGTGCATAAGGTGAGTTTTACCAAGACCAACTCCACCATATATAAACAAAGGATTATATGCCTTTGCAGGAGCTTCAGCAACAGCCAAGGATGCTGCATGGGCAAATCTATTGCTATTACCAACTACAAAGGTTTCAAAGGTATACTTTGGATTGAGCATAGATGTGGATATTTCTTCTTGTCTTTCCCTTTTCTTTTGATTTTGATTGTTTTCATTAGAATTTATTTCATCCGTTGAAAGGACAAACCTTATTTCATATTTTTTAGAAGTAACTAGTTTTATGGCATTTGCTATAAGATCTTTATATCTTACATCTAAAACGCCCTTTGTAAATTCGTTTGGAGCAAGAAGAAATATTGTTTCATTAGTGATTTTAAGGGGATCAATGCATTTTATCCATGTGTTAAAACCAAGTGGTGATAACTCTGCTTTAACAATTTCTTGAGTTTTTTCCCAAATTTCAAGAAGATTGTCCATAAAATTTCCTCCCTAGTATATGTTAACATAATTATCCACATTATAAAATCTACAATAAAAAATGTTGACATGATGGAACAAAGTTATTCACAAATCTGTTAATTTGTTAATATTTTAAGTCAAAAATTAACTTTCAACAATATCAACAAATTGATTATTAACATTACTAACAACAAAAAATCTAGATTTTAATTATAATTACGTGAAATTTTAAATAAGTTATACACAACTTTGTCCACAGATTGTGAATAACTTTTTAGCACAGAATAAAATATAAGTTATTCACAGATTTTGTGGATATGCATTAATATATTATCAAATATAATATATTATTACAATAGTTATCCACAAAAACACAATGAATTTTTAAGATTATTAACAACTGTAAATTTCTTGACAGCTTTTAATGATACATATATAATCTTAATAGTAAAGTATAATGTAGTAATATGCCCATTAACTATAGATAAATATAAGAAGGGGTGCAAGCGATGTTAAGAACATTCCAACCAAAGAAAAGACAAAGAAAAAAGGAACATGGCTTCAGAAAGAGAATGAAAACAAGAAATGGAAGAAAAGTTCTTAAAAGAAGAAGAATGAAGGGAAGAAAGAGATTGACTGCATAAGGCCGCGTTATGTGGCCTTTTTGTGCAATTTTAGGCTGAAATGGGGAAACATGATGAAAAAGAAGAAAGAATTCGAAAAAACAGGCATTTTAGACTCATATATAATAGAGGAAAGTCCTACAGCGATGATACACTGGTGGTATATGTCTTTAAAAACAGGAGCAACATGAATCGAGTTGGAATATCAGTAAGTAAAAAATAGGAAAAAGTGTAGTTAGAAACAGGGTAAAAAGGTTAATTAAAGAAGCCTTTAGGATTAATAAAGATAAGTTTAAAGTTGGACATGATATTGTTTTTGTTGCAAGGGGAAAGGCAGCAAAGTCAAATTTTTATGATATTGAAGGATCTATATTTAATCTTCTTAAAAAGGCTGGTATATTAAAAGAAGGTGTGTAGATGAAAAAAATTTTAATTTTTTGATAAAATTTTATAGAAGATATATATCCCCAATGAAGCCGCCAAGCTGCAGATTTTATCCAACATGTTCCCAGTATTCCCTTGAGGCTATCGAAAAATACGGTGCCATTAAAGGCTCTGTTTTATCTATAAAAAGGATATTAAAATGTCACCCACTGCATCCTGGTGGGTATGACCCTGTTCCTTAAATTCTAAATTTTCAAAAAGGGAGGTCAAACCTTTGAATTTTTTAGTTAAACCGATGACTTTATTTTTTAATGGTATACATGGTTTTGTAACAACTTATGTATCTAATTTAAGTCTTGCTTATTTTTGGATCTTGTTATATTTACTGCTATAATAAAGACTATTTTATTACCCTTAACAATAAGCCAAACTAAATCAAGCATAATGATTCAAAAATGCAGCCTAAATTAAAGGAAATTCAAGAAAAATATAAGAATGACCCTCAAAAGATGCAAGAGGAGCAGATGAAGCTTTATAAGGAAAGCGGGACAAATCCTTTATCTGGATGTCTTTTATTTTTAATTCAATGGCCAATTATTATTGCTATGTATTATGTTGTAGCAAATATTCAAGGATTTAAGGACGTTGGCTTTTTGTGGGTAGAGAGTTTAGGATCATATGATAGAACATTTATATTACCTATTTTATCTGGTTTATCAAGCTATTTGATGGGGGTTATGACTGCTCCTAAGGGAGATGATCCTTCAGCACAGCAGCAAAGAAAAATGAATCTTTATATGTCAATTTTATTCGTAGTTATGTTCTTTAAATTCCAGGCAGGGGTTGTTTTATACTGGATAATAAGTAACGTCATTCAAATACTCCAGCAGTATTTTATAATCAATAGAATAAGGCATAAGGAAGAGGCAAAGCTGCAATAGGGTGGTGAATATATGAAAAAATGGATTGAGGCGATAGGAAAGAATGTAGAAAGCGCCATTGAAAATGGGTTAAAGGAATTAGGGGTAACAAGGGATAAGGTGGATATTGAAATTTTAGATGAAGGTAGCAAAGGTGTATTTGGAATTATAGGTGCAAAGCCTGCAAAGGTAAGACTTACTATAAAAAGGATTATGAAGCTATTGCAAAGTCTTTTTAAGGGATGTTCTTGATAAAATGGGAATCAAATGTGAAATTCAGATTAAGGATGAAGATGACATTTTAAAGGTTAATCTTGTGGGGCCTAAAATGGGAGCTTTGATAGGCCATAGGGGAGAGACTTTAGATGCCCTTCAGTATCTACTTAGTCTTGTTATAAACAAAGATAGTGGAGAAAATGAATTTAAGAAGGTTTTATTAGATACACAAAATTACAGAAAAAGAGGGAAGAAACCTTAATAAGGCTTGCAAATAGATTAGCTTATAAGGTAAAAAGATATAATAAGAGCATTACCCTTGAGCCAATGAATCCATACGAAAGAAGAATTATACATGCAGCACTACAAAATCATCCTGATGTAACTACTTATAGCATAGGTGAAGAACCCTTTAGAAAAGTTGTCATCGATTTAAAAAATAAAGAGGCTTTAAGCCTCTTTTTGATTGAAAAACTTTTTAATTTGGTATAATATAAATCAAATAAACAAAATAAAGAAGGTGAAAGGATGCTTAACGATACTATAGCTGCAATATCTACGGCAATAGGAGAAGGTGGAATAGGGATTGTAAGATTATCTGGTGATAAAAGCCTTGAAATAGCATCAAAAGTTTTTAAAAGTGCCAAGGGTAAAGATATTAAAGAAATGAGAAGCTATTCTATGGCTTATGGATATATAGTTGATCCTGAAACAAATGAGATAATAGACGAAGTTATATTAAGTTATATGAAAGCACCGAATACATATACAAGGGAGGATATTGTAGAAATAAATTGTCACGGAGGAGTTTTAGCTGTAAAAAGGTTTTATCGGTGGTTCTAAAGAGCGGTGCAAGGCTTGCTGAACCTGGGGAATTTACGAAAAGGGCATTTTTAAATGGAAGAATTGATTTATCCCAGGCAGAGGCAGTAATAGACCTTATAAGGGCAAAGACGGACGATAGCTTAAACCTTGCAGTAAATCAGCTTAAGGGAAAACTTTCACAAAAGATAAATTCTCTTATGGATAAGCTTTTAGGATGTCTTGCCCATATTGAGGCCACTGTTGATTTTCCAGAGGATGATGTAGATGAGCTTGTTGTAAACAAGTTAGTTTCTGATCTACAATTTATAGTTTCAGAAATAGATTATTTAATTAAAAATGCAGAAAGCGGAAAAATATTTAGGGAAGGTCTTAGAACGACGATAGTTGGTAAACCTAATGTAGGAAAGTCCTCCCTTCTTAATGCACTTTTAGAGGAAAAAAGAGCAATAGTTACGGATATTCCTGGAACTACAAGGGATGTTATAGAAGAGTATATAAATATCGATGGTGTTCCAATAGTTCTTGTTGATACTGCAGGTATCAGAAAAACCGATGATATAGTAGAAAATATTGGGGTGGAAAAATCTAAGGAGTATCTTCAAAATGCCGACCTTATACTCTTTATGTTAGATGCATCAAGGCCTTTAGAAAAAGAAGATGAGGAGATAATCGATTTAATTAAGGGGAAAAATGTTATTGCCATTTTAAATAAAATGGATCTTCCGACTGCAATAGATGTTGATTATATAAAAGGTAGGTTTAAACATGTTGTAAATGCATCTGTTAAGAAGGAACATGGTATAGACGAGATTAAAAAAGCGATAGTTGATCTTGTTTTTGAAGGAAGGGTTTCTTCTAAGAATGAAATATTAGTTACAAATGTAAGGCATAAGGATGCACTTGTAAAGGCAAAGGAAAGCATAGTTAAAGGGATAGAAACTATAAAAAGTGGACTTCCACTTGACCTTGCATCGGTAGAGTTAAAGGATAGTTATTTAAAGCTTGGGAAATTACAGGAAATACAGTTGCTGAGGATATTATAGATAGGATCTTTTGTGATTTTTGCATTGGAAAATAGGAGGGATATGATGTATCACGGTGGAGAATATGATGTCATAGTTGTCGGGGCAGGTCATGCAGGATGTGAAGCTGCCCTTGCATCTGCAAGGCTTGGATGTAAAACCCTCGTTATAACTTTAAATTTAGATAGTATTGCTCTAATGCCATGTAACCCATCAATTGGAGGAACAGCAAAGGGACATCTTGTTAGAGAAATTGATGCCCTTGGAGGACAGATGGGAATAAATATAGACAAGACATACCTTCAATCGAGAATGTTGAATACTTCAAAGGGACCAGCTGTTCATTCACTTAGGGCCCAGGCTGATAAGAAAAAATATCAGACCCTAATGAAAAAACATTGGAGGAACAGGAAAATCTTTATATAAAGCAAGATGAAGTAGTTGATATAGATGTTGAGGACGGAAGAGTAAAAGGGATAAAGACAAAAACGGCGCCTATTTTTCATGTAAGGCCCTTGTTATAACAACAGGAACATATTTAAGGGGAAGGATATTTATAGGAGAGGTAAACTATAGCGGAGGACCTAATGGACTTTTTCCTGCAAATGAACTTTCAAAAAGCCTTGAAAAATTAGGAATTACTTTAAGAAGGTTTAAAACAGGAACGCCTGCAAGAATCCACAGAAGATCAGTGGATTTTTCAAAGATGACTATTCAGCCTGGGGATGAGAGAGTAGTTCCATTTTCCTTTATGTCAGATGACATAACAAGGGATCAAGTTCCATGTTACCTTACATATACAACAGAAAAAACTCATGAAATAATTAGACAGAATATACATAGATCCCCTTTGTTTGCAGGACTTATAGAGGGTGTGGGACCAAGATATTGTCCATCTATTGAGGACAAAGTTATGAAATTTCCTGATAAGGAAAAGCATCAGGTATTCATAGAACCTGAAGGTGAGGACACAGAAGAACTTTATGTTCAAGGTATGTCAAGCTCCCTTCCGGAGGATGTTCAAATACAGGTTTATAGGTCTATTCCAGGCCTTGAAAATTGTGAAATTTTAAGGACTGCATATGCAATTGAATATGACTGCATAGATCCTACTCAGCTTAAACTAAGCCTTGAACTAAAAAACATTGAAGGTTTATTCTTTGCTGGTCAGGTAAATGGAAGTTCTGGGTATGAGGAGGCAGCAGCTCAGGGGATTATTGCAGGAATAAATGCAGCATTAAAAGTAAAGGGAAAGGAACCTTTTGTTCTTGATAGATCAGAGGCCTATATTGGAGTTTTAATTGATGATTTAGTAACAAAAGGAACAAATGAACCCTATAGAATGATGACAAGCAGAGCCGAGTATAGACTCTTATTAAGGCAGGATAATGCAGATTTAAGATTAACTCCAAAGGGTTATGAAATTGGACTTGTAACTGAAGAAAGATATCAAAGGTATTTAAGAAGGAAGGAAAACATAGAAAAAGAAATCGAAAGATTAAAAAGACTGTAATTTCTCCTTCAGAGGAGAATAATGAGGTTTTAAGATCCATTGGAAGCTCTGAAATAAAAAGTGGAATAACCCTATATGAGCTTATAAAAAGACCAGAGATAACCTATGAAAATATTGAGAAAATCGACAAAGAAAGGCCTTACCTTCCAAAGGATGTAACGGAAGAGGTTGAAATTGAGATTAAATATGAAGGTTATATTAAAAAACAAATAGAACAAGTAGAACAATTTAAAAAGCTTGAATTAAAGAAGATACCTCCCTATATAAACTATGACGATATTCAGGGGTTAAGGCTGGAGGCAAGGCAAAAACTTTCAAAGATAAGACCTGAAAATATAGGGCAGGCATCCAGAATATCAGGTGTGTCGCCTGCTGATATATCTGTTTTACTTGTTTATATCGAACAAATTAGAAGAAAAAAGGGGAAGGAAGATGAATAGGGAGCTTTTATATAATGGTGCAAAAAGCTATGGCATAACATTAGATGACAAACAGATGGATATGTTTGAAATTTACATGAGGCTTTTGAAGGAATGGAATGAAAAAATCAATCTTACGGCTATTACCGATGATGAAGAAATAGTTAAAAAGCATTTTTTAGATTCTATATCTATTGTTAAAAGTGGACTAATTAATGACAATTTAAAAATTATAGATGTAGGAACAGGGGCAGGATTTCCTGGAATTCCTTTAAAGATTATTAACCCTTCTTTAAAGATAACCCTTTTAGATTCGTTAAAAAAAGAATAAGTTTTTTAATTGATGTAATCCAAAATTTAGGTCTTAAAGATATTGAAGCTGTCCATGGGAGGGCTGAAGATTTTGCAAGGAAAGATGATTTCCGTGAATCCTTTGATATAGCAACAGCGAGGGCAGTTGCCCATATGAATGTCCTATCTGAATATTGTATGCCCTATGTTAAGGTTAAAGGATATTTTGTTGCTATGAAGGGCCCATCTATAGAAGAGGAAATAAATGAATCAAAAATGCTATTGGAACGTTAGGAGGAAAACTTATCGACATTATAACTACCTCCATTCCTGAATATGATATGGATCATAAGTTAATAATTGTCGAAAAAATAAAGCCGACTGACAAAAATATCCAAGAAAGCCAGCTCAAATAGAAAAAAGCCTATCAGATGACGAATTAATAAAAATATTGGCTGACGAATTTGAATGGGAAATAGCAGGAAAAGGGAAATAATTATAGAATAACTTAATTATAGTTAAATTTATAAACGGTGGGATGGTGCAATGAGGGTAGAAAACGAAATAATCAACATACCTATAAACCTTATAAAACAAAATACATATCAACCCAGGAAGAACTTTGATGATCAAGCTTTACTAGAACTAAGTGAATCCATAAGGGAATACGGTGTTTTACAACCAATAAGTGTAAGAAGAGTAAATGGAAACTTTTATGAGCTAATAGCTGGAGAAAGAAGACTTAGAGCATCACAGCTTGCAGGTTTAACTGAGATTCCTGCTATTGTAGTTGAAGTTACCGATAAAGATTCTGCAGTCCTTGCCCTTATTGAAAACCTCCAGAGGGAGGATCTTAACTTTATTGAAGAGGCGGAAGGATATTTAAGACTTATAAAGGAGCATAACTTTACTCAGGAGGAGCTTGCCCATAAGATAGGAAAAAGCAATCAACGATTGCCAATAAGCTCAGAATATTAAAGCTCTCTGATAAAGTCAAAGAGATAATTTTAAGGGAAAATCTAACTGAAAGGCATGCTAGGGCTCTTTTAAAACTTCCTTCTGAGGAACTACAATTAAAGGCTTTAAAGGAAATACTTGAGAAGGGATTAAACGTAAAGGATACTGAGGATTTGATTGAAAAAATATTAAATGAAAAAGAAGAAAAAAAGGAAAAGGAAGAAAAAATAAAACTGAAAAGCCAAAGTTTAAATGGGTTATTAATCCTAAGATAATCACTAATACTATAAAGGACATAATGAATAAAAACGGGATAGATGCTGAATATAAACACAAGGAATACGATGACTATATGGAGATAATAGTAAGAATACCAAAAAATAGATGCAAGGGCCTTTATTTTAGGCTGTTGAAAATTTTTTGATAAGCCCCGTGAAGGATTTCCCTGGCATTCGCTCATTTCGCTAAGCAATTCTAAACTTTTCTTTGTTTTCAAAAGTCCTACCCTCGTGAGCCAACATCCGTGTCGGCCACTCGGCTCTGCACGTCCATGAGCAGAATTACGGACTTTTGAAAAGTCGAAAAGCAAGAATTGCTAGAGCTCATGAGAGATGCCTTTTGAAATCCTATCACGGGGCTCTTGCAAAAGTTCTAAGGTAAAAATGATTTGTCTACAGTCTTAAATAGAGGCAAAGGCCTCTATTTTTTGTTTGAATAAGAATAAGGATTCCTATAAAGATGAATACGATTGCTGATATTATATTTAATAAATTTTTGAAATATATTTTTCAATAAAACTTCCACAGAGGACTCCTATTATAGTTGTGCAAATGAGAGCTAATGAGGCACCTAAAAATACAGATAATTTTGAAGTTGATTTTGCAGACAATAACATGGTGGCAAGCTGAGTTTTATCTCCAAGTTCAGCTAAAAAACTATTAAAAAAGTTGATAAAATTATTTTAATCATAAAATCACCCTTAACTATTTAATGAAAAAAATAATGCTGTAAAATATATATTATAGATTTCTTTATAATATTCTAGGGGTGATAGTGTGGGTAAAATTATTTCTATTTTTAATCAAAAGGGGGCGTTGGCAAGACAACCTCTGCAATAAATTTAGCTTCATATATTGCTCAGATGGGATATAAGGTTTTATTAATAGATATCGACCCGCAGGAGAATACAACAAGTGGTCTTGGAATTGAAAAGGATGACCTTGAATATTCTATGTATGATGTTATAATTGAGAATGCAAAGGAAGAAAATTTTGAAGTAGTTAAGGATGCCATTGTTAATACAGTAGTTGAAAACTTATATATTCTTCCTTCAAGGGTGGAACTTGCTGGTGCTGAAATTGAAATAACATATAATGAATATCGAGAAAAAATATTAAAAAGGGCAATAAAAAGTATAAAAAATGATTATGATTATATTTTTATAGATTGTCCTCCTTCTCTTGGACTATTAACTATAAATGCATTAACTGCAGCAGATAGCGTCCTTATACCTATACAATGTGAATTTTATGCCCTCGAGGGAGTAGGTCAGCTTATGAACACAATAAATCTTGTAAAGAAAAACTTAAATCCGGATTTAAAAATTCAAGGCGTTATAATGAGTATGTTTGATGGGAGAACAAACCTTTCTATTGAGGTTGTTGAGGAGGTTAAAAAATATTTTAAGGGTAAGGTTTATACAACGATTATTCCAAGGAATATTAAACTTGCCGAGGCACCTAGCCATGGTTTGCCCATAATGCTATACGATAAAAATTCAACAGGTGCAAAGGCATACAAAGAACTTGCAGAAGAATTTATTGAATTAGAAAGGGATGAGCAAAATGGCTAAAAAAGTGCTTTAGGTAAGGGGTTAGGGGCTCTTATACCTGATGCAGAAAAGGATTCAAATGTATTTGAGGTGGAGGTTTCAAAATTATTCCCTAATGAGGACCAGCCAAGAAAGAAGTTTGATGAGGAAAAGATAAATGCCCTTGCAGAGTCAATAAAGGTTCATGGAGTAATACAGCCTATAATAGTAAAAAGAGAAGGAGATTTTTATAAGATAATAGCAGGGGAAAGAAGATGGAGGGCAGCAAAAATTGCAGGACTAAAAAAGTTCCTATCGTGGAAAAGGAACTTTCAGACAGAGAGGTAATGGAGATTTCATTAATTGAAAATATTCAAAGGGAGGACTTAAGCCCTATTGAAGAGGCTCTTGCCTATAAAAGGCTTATGGAGGAATTTCAATTAACACAGGAGGAAATAGCAGAAAGAGTAGGTAAATCAAGATCGGCCATAGCAAATACATTAAGACTTTTAAATTTAGATGATAGAGTTGTTGAATTTATTAATGATGGTAAACTTTCAGAAGGACATGGCAAGGTAATTGTTTCTATAGAAGATAAAGAAAAACAATATTTAATAGCTAAAAAGTGGTTGAAGAAGGTTTAAATGTTAGGCAAACTGAAAAATTAATAAAAGAAATAAACAACAAAAAGGT
This sequence comes from Caloramator sp. Dgby_cultured_2, assembly GCF_028872215.1. NCBI lineage: Bacteria > Bacillati > Bacillota > Clostridia > Eubacteriales > Clostridiaceae > Caloramator > Caloramator sp. Dgby_cultured_2. The sequence continues at coordinate 2,199,144 of NZ_CP118396.1, read as the reverse complement.
TAAAAAAGAGAAAAAATAGTTGCTCATTATAAGGATGTTGAGGAAAAACTTCAGATGTTTTGGAACAAAGGTGAAGATAAACAACAACAAAAACAAAGGCAAAATAGAAATAGAGTATTATTCAGAAGATGACTTACAAAGGATATTAGAATTATTAAATATATAAATGTTTCACGTGAAACAATTAAGAAGGAGTGTTGAATATGGACATAATTTTCTCATTTATTCAAGATTTTCAAATCCCTATGCTAATTTTATTAATAATTTTAGTCATCGTCCTTTTATTTTTGGAAATATTAAATAAGGTAGAAATATCAAGGTTAGAAAAAGATATAAAAAGATGATGAGAGGGAATATGGGAAAAAGTATTGAGGAGCTTTTAATAGAAAACAATAAAAAACTTGATGAAGCCCTTTTGACTACAAAGGAAATAGAAGCAATTTATAAAGATGTTGATGGTAGAGTTAAAAATTGTATTCAAAAATTTTCAATTATAAGATATAAGGCCTTTGATGATGTGGGTTCCGATTTAAGCTTTTCAATTGCCCTTTTAGACGATAATAATGATGGGGTAATAGTTACAGGAATATATGGAAGAAATGAAAGCACTGTTTTTGCAAAGCCAATTAAAAATGGAATTTCAAAGTATGATTTATCTGAGGAGGAAAAGACGGTTTTAAGGGATGCAATGAATAAAAATAAAGCTACATAATGTAGCTTAAAAAAGAGGGGTATAGGTTTTGTGGTGGATGGAGTAGATTATATCTTTTAAGTCCATGTTATCGCAGTTGATCATTAAAGAGCCGCCTTCCTTTGCTTCAATCATAGAATTTAATTTGTAAAGAGGTGTAGTTTTTTCTGAGTATATATATGCATCAGAAGTAATGTTTTCTGAGATTTTATGGACATCATATCCAAGGTTTTTTAATTGATTGTATAAATCTACAAGGGAATCATCAATACTTATTATCATAATAAACCCTCCTGCCTATATTGTGAGCAGGAGGGTTTAAAGTTATGCGATGTATATTTTGGAATTATCTTAAGGTAAAAGAAGAATTTATTGAAAGCCTTTTAATTGAAAGGTATAAAGAATAGGAAATTACATCGGCCATTTTCATAACTAAAGATAATCTGGTATTTTGTAAAATAAGGTATTCCATAAATCCTGACATATTAACTATACCAGTTATAGAAAGATTACCTATGGGAGATAGTTTTTGTTGACGCCAGCGCCAGGAAATATTGGGCCTTCATAAAGATTAATCTTTCCGATGTTTTCAACTTTCCCAAGGGAAGCATCTATGGCCAATATGTAGGGATTAAAATGTCTCTTATAGATGAGATCAATATAATCATCAAGATTTTTAGCATGAACAGGATTTTCAAGGGTTCCGTAGATATTTACACCCTTTAGGTTAAAATTTTTAGTCAACTTATCTCCAACCAAAGGGCCTAAACAATCTCCAGTTGAACGATCTGTTCCGATACATAGGATGACTAATTGGTTTATATCAGCATAATCCTTTAACATGTTTATTATTTCATTTGAAAGAAGGTATGCAGAGTTTGGTTTATCGCTTTCTATTGAAAAACAGAGTTTCTTTTCTTGAAGCATGTAAAAACCTCCCTTTTGAATCTAGTTAAAATTTTTTCCAAAAGGGAGGTTAAATATACTATATGAGTTTTATTTTTTGAGGATATTATAGAATACCATTAAAAATAATAAATATAGCATTCCTAAAAAGCCGTAGGCCTTAACTCCTATATAAATAGATGCGAGAACAAAAATAGGATTTAAACCTAACGTTGAGGAAACAAGTTTTGGTTCTACTATTTGTCTTATTATAGTAATAATTATATAAATAATTACAAGAGCTATTGCAATATAATAGTTTTTAACTAAAAGAAAGTATGCTGCAAGGGAAAAATAAACAAGTCCAATCCCAAGTATAGGAAAAATATCAAGGAAGGCACATAATAAGCTCAATAAGAGTGCATAATTAAATTTTAGGGAGGTAAAGGCAATAAAACTTTCAATAAAGGTCAAACTAACAAGGATAGAATATGATTTTAAGTAATTTACAAGCATTTTATAGCTTTCAGAGGAAAACTCGCTAAACTTTTTTTGCCCTCCTCATTAAAAATTTTGGTAAATTGTATTTTATATGAGTTAATATCCTTAGACATAAAATATGTTGCAATAAAGGTTATTACTATAACTAAGAATAAAGAAGGAAGTTTAATTGCAAAGGATAAAAGGGAGTTTAACAAAGTTTGAGTCATATTTAAAAGTGTTAAAAATACAGAATTTAAATTATTCTGTATGTTTTTAAATATTGTTGGATCCAGCGTCCTTAAATGTTTTTCAAGATTAACTAAAAGGTTTTGGATATATGGATATATAACGTCAACGCTTGGCACTTTAACAAGAAGGTTTTTAGCTTCAGTAATTAGTTTTAATGTTATAAGGGTAAGAAAATAGAAGATGACGCTAAAAGTTATTGTCGTTGTAATAATAGAGGAAAGGGAAACAGGAAGCTTAAATTTTCTAATTAAAAGGTTATTAAAGGGCTTATTTATTAATGCTATAATAATAGCAAGGACAAAGGGAAGGGTATAGGGCAATGTTTTAAAGAATATGAAAAACGAAATTGTATAAATTAGTAAAAACAATCCAAACCTTTTTAGTTTTAAAATAAATAATTGATCAAACATAATTTCACCTCACTTTTAAGGGGGATAGGATGATAAAATTTAATGGCAATTTAATGGATATAATAATTATTTTATTATTATTATATGGATGCATAGATGGTTTACAAAAGGGGTTTATATCTACTTTGCTTAAATTTTTATCTTTATTCTTTTCTCTTTACCTTGCTAAAATTGCAACACCATATCTTACTTATTATATTATAAACAATACGGAAGTATATTTAAACATGCAAAAATATTTTTAGAAAAATTGAAAAAAACAAGGCAGCATCTTCGGCACTATATCTTGTTTTAGATAAAAATAATTTATCTAAGAGCGTTACGGATCTTTTTTGAATGCAGCATGTTTTTTGTCATATTTTTTGTGGCAAATATAGTTTTTAATATTATAAGGGAGAATATAAGAGTTAAAGTAAGAAGGGGAAAGGTAGGATTTTTAGATAAATTGCTTGGAATGGTTTTAGGATTTACAAAATGGGTTTTAATTTTGTTTATCGTATTTGCACTCATGATTCCTGTAGTTTCACTTTCACCAAAGGACAACTCTTTAAAAAGAGAAATAGAATCGTCGAGAATCGCTAAATACTTTTATCATTACAATATTGTATTCTCGTTAGTTAAAAGGATTTGAACCTCCCACGACTAAAGTCGCGGGATTCCTGCTTCATCGACCTCGTAACCTACTGTCTCCACAGGCGTTAATTCGGGTAGTCCCTACCCTACTGCTTTTACTTATGCTATACCTAATATCCTCTTTCCTTCTTTTAATATATTTTTACTTGCATTTACATCTCTATCGTGGACTGTCCTACATATTGGACATTCCCAATTCCTTATGTTTAAGTCTTTTACTTCTTCATTTTTATAACCACATACATTACATATTTGACTTGATGGATAAAACATATCTACTTTTACTATTGTTCTTCCATACCATAATGCTTTATATTCAAGCATATTTACAAATTTTGACCATGCTACATCTGATATAGACTTTGATAATTTGTTATTTCTTAACATATTCTTAACCTTTAAGTCCTCCAAAATTATAACTTGGTTTTCGCTTATAATTTTAGAGGACAGCTTTTGCAAAAATCTTCCCTTTGGTTTCTTATCTTCTCATGTATTTTGGCTACTTTCTTAGCTTGTTTCTTAAAGTTACTACTACCTAATTGTTTTTTAGAAAGCTTCCTTTGTTCATTAATAAGTCTTTTTCTAACTTTATAAGATATTTAGGATTGGATATTTTGTTGCCTTCACTATCTATCAGAAAATGTTTTACTCCTAAATCTATACCTATTACTTTGTTAGTTTTAGACTTTTCTGTAGTTTTTTCTATCCTACAGCAAATTGAAACAAAATATTTCCCTGTTGGAGTTCTACTTATAGTTGCATTTAGTATTTTACCCTCTACTTCCATTGATTTTACAAACTTTACCCAGCCTAATTTGGGTAGTTTGATTTTGTTTCCTTTAATTTCAATGTTGTTATTTGTAAATGTTGTTCTATAGCTTTGATATTTACATTTCTTTGACTTAAACTTTGGATAATTTGCTCTGCCTTCAAAAAATTCTTAAATGCTTTGTCTAAGTCTTTGAGCGAATTTTGAAGTGCAAACTTATCTGCTTCTTTTAGCCATGTATTAGTTTGTTTAAGTTTAGTTAAGTCAGCAGAACATTTGTTATAATTAAATGTTATCCCTTTAGTTTTATATTCTTCTTCTCTTTTAGCAAGGTAGTAGTTATATACAAACCTAACACAACCAAAGGTTTTATTTATAAGCTCTATTTGTTGTTTATTAGGATAAAGCCTAAATTTAAAAGCTTTTTCCATATTTACACCTCATAATTATTATAACATATGTTGTTAATTAATATAATTCATGATATTTAGATAACATATGTTATTATTTAAGCGTCCTTACTCATGACTTAAGTCACGAGTGTGCGGACGCTTTCATCATCAAATAAATAAAATCAATTTATATCTAGTTAATTATAGATATTTTAAATATCTATTCAATAAAAATATCAGTTGTTTTAATATAAAATTGTAAGTATTAAGTAGGTGGTGGTAGCATGAAGGTTGTAGATTGCAAAGGACTTACTTGTCCAAAACCAGTTATATTAACAAAAAAGCAGTGGAAGATCCTGATTTTGATGAAATTGAAGTTATAGTTGATAACCAAGCATCAAGGGAAAATGTAAAAAATTTTTGCAAAGTGCTAACGTAGATTTTAACATGGAAGAAAAGGATGGACTTTATCATTTTTATGCTAAAAAGAAGGGTGAAATTAAAAAGGTTGATGAGCCTGTTGTTTGCAGTATATCCAATATAAGCGTAGATCAAGGCTTGACATATGTTATATCTTCAGATAAACTAGGAGCTGGCGATGATAAGCTTGGAGCTATGCTCATGAAAAGTTTTATTTATTCTTTAACTGAAATTACAGAAAAACCAGGGACAGTTATATTTTTAAATTCTGGGGTTAAACTAACAACAGAAGGCTCCGATGTTTTGGATAGTTTAAAAAAGCTAGAGGAGTTAGGAACAGAAATATTATCCTGTGGAACGTGCCTTGATTTTTATGGTTTAAAGGAAAAGTTAGTGGTAGGTTCTGTAACTAATATGTATACAATCGTAGAGAAAATGAATGCAACAAAAACTATAAAAATATGAGGGGTGCTATGAAAAACATTCTTATTACCTTTGACAGCACAAACTATGCAATCCAATGTGAAGCAGTTCTTAAGGAAAAGGGAATAAAGGGTCAAATAATGCCAACTCCAAGGGAAATTACTAAAAGCTGCGGTATTTCCATAAGGGTTGATTACGAAGAAATAGAAAATATTAAAGGATTAATCAACGATGGAAAGATAAAAGTTAAAATGCTCTATAGTTTTGGAGAGGAAAGGATTTTTGAGCCGATTTTGTAAAGCCACAGTTAAAAAGACTGTGGTTTTTTATGGGTATTTTTATTGAATTGTTCAAAAAAATAATGTAAACTACACATAATAGGGGGTGAAGAAGATGAGTTTAATTAGTTATGGAATGCTGATTAATTACTTAAATAAAGGAATAAAAATAGTTATTATTTTAATCACAACTAAATTAGCAATTAACATTGGAAATAGGCTGATAACAAATTTTTTCGACAGACAAAAGAAGTCAAAATTTGGACTAAATGAGAGAAAGGCGGATACTTTAAAGGGACTGTTTAAGAGTTTATTAAGGTATTCAGTTTACATTATATCTTTTATTTGGATATTTGAAACTTTAGGGTTTGATGTTAAGGCTTTGATTGCGGTAACAGGGGTTGCGGGAGTTGCTATTGGATTTGGTGCCCAGAGCCTTGTAAAGGATGTCATATCGGGAATTTTTATCTTACTGGAGGATCAATTTGCTGTTGGAGATTACATAACCATCGATGGTTTTTCAGGAATAGTAGAAACGTTAGGAATTAGAGTGACAAAGATAAGGGATTTTTCTGGTGAGCTTCACATTATACCTAATGGAACAATAGGGAGGGTAACAAATAAGTCAAGGGGAAATATGAGGGCCCTTGTTGAGGTTGATATATCTTATGAGGAGGATTTAGAAAAGGCGATAGATATATTAAATAAAATATCAGAAGATGTAAAAAAGAATGTGATTATATTGTAGAAGGGCCGACGGTTTTAGGAATAACTAATTTTGGAGAAACGGGAATAAAGTTAAGGGTAATAGCTAAAACTTTACCAATGAAGCAATGGGATGCAGAATATGAATTAAGAAAAAGAATTAAAAAAGCTTTCAAGGAGGAAGGTATAGAAATACCCTATCCTAAAAGAGTTATTATCGAAAAAAGGAGGGGTGATGCGATGAAGGAGTTTTATTTGGGAGATATTGTTGAAACGAGAAAGGAACATCCTTGTGGCAATAAGACGTGGGAAGTTATAAGGCTTGGTGCTGATATAAAAATAAAATGCTTAAAATGCGGCAGGATAGTCATGATTCCAAGGTCTAAGTTTGAAAAGTCGGTTAAAAAAATAATCAAATCAAATGCACCGGATACTATTGCACAAGAATGACTTATATGCTAAAATATTATAGTCCCTGCCCACAGGAGTGGGCCGTAAGTCCAGAGGGAGGAGGTGAAGGATATGAAAAGATATGAAACTCTTTTCGTAATTGCACCTAATGTAGTAGAAGAAGAAATTAAGGCTACTATTGAAAAGATTAAGGGTGTAATCGAAAACGGCGGTGGAGTAGTAGATAACGTTGATGAGTGGGGAAAGAGAAGACTTGCCTACGAAATCAATCACTTCAATGAAGGATATTATGTTCTAATTAACTTCACTGCAAGCCCTGAATTACCTAAGGAATTAGACAGGGTTTTAAGAATCTCCGACAACGTAATAAGACATATCGTTGTTAAACTTGATTAATAAGGTGGGATAAAATGAATAAGGTTTTACTTATAGGCAGGTTAACTCGTGACCCTGAGATTAGGTATACAGCAGGGACGGGTATTGCCGTGACCACCTTTACACTTGCAGTAGATAGGCCATATGTAGGTCAAAGTGGTCAAAGGGAGACAGATTTCATCCCTGTTGTTTGTTGGAGAAAGCTTGCTGAATTAGTTGCTAACAACCTTACTAAAGGAAGGCTTGTTGCTGTATCAGGTTCTATACAAACAAGAAAGTATCAGGCACAAGATGGTTCAAACAGATATGTAACCGAAGTTGTGGCTGAAGAAGTTAAGTTCTTGGATAGGCCTAAGGAGCAAGCAGCATCCTTTACTCATGATGAAGTTGCAAGCGACGAAGGAGAATTCTTCCCTGTCGATGGAGAAGACGAAATACCATTTTAAATACTTAGGTAAGGAGGGGATAGTATGTCAAATGCAAAGAAGGCAACAAAGCAAAGAAAAGCAAAAAGAGAGTTTGCGCTTTCTGTGTAGATAAGGTTGAATACATTGATTATAAAGATATAGCAAAGCTTAAAAAATTCATAACAGAAAGAGGAAAAATTCTTCCAAGAAGAATCTCAGGAAACTGCGCAAAACATCAAAGAGAGTTAACTGTTGCCATCAAAAGAGCAAGAAACGTTGCTCTACTTCCATTTACAACAGAATAAGAATAAAAGGTGCCCAATGGGCACTTTTTATTTTATAATTATGTGATATAATAAAATAAAGATTTAGCTTCCGGGGTGAAATAATGGGGGATGAATTGGATATAATGGGTAATATAAGACTTATAGAAACGTATAAAACGTTCCTGTTGACTTCAGTTTCAGATTTGCATATATCTATGTTAAAGGGTAGTAGAGCAAATTTAGATGAGATTAAGGATGAATTATCTCAAATTATAATCCTTGCCTATCTTCTTGCTAAAAAGCTTGGAATTGATTATTCAAGTATAGATGATAAGGTTATAAAAAACTTAAGGCAAGCCTTTTGGATGATGAAAAAGCGACACAGACTATCTTAGTCTTATTACATACTTAAAAGAAGGAAGGGAATAGATGGTGTCTACAAGGGCCTTAATAGAATCTTCTTTACTTACTGCTATTGCAGTAGTATTGATTTTAATAAGTATATATGTTCCTATATTTTATTTTATTGGACTTTTTATGTGGCCGTTGCCTCTAGCATTGGTGCAAATAAAACATGGTTATAAATATAGCCTTCTTTCACTTGTTGCTACAACAATAATAGTATTTATATTTACGGACCCCTATACAGCTCTTGGATTTGCAATAACAAACGGTGTTTTAGGTATAGTATTGGGAACGATGATTAAAAGGAAAGAAAGGGCTATAAATACCATTTTTATAATGATAATTGTCAATGTTATATCCGTTGCTATATCAATAAAATTATTTGGATTGATAGCTGGACAGGATTATATTAAACTTGCTTTAGATGAGTTTTATAAAAGCATTGACATGGCAAAGTCCTTTTATGAAAAAATGGGAGTTCAAAAGGAAGTTTATGAAAACATATTTAAAGCTATGCCTCCTAAGGAAATGCTTTTAATGTTAATCCCTTTGCCCTATTTATGTATGGATTTTTGTCGGCTATTATAACTTATGTTTTGGCAAAGGGAATATACTCAAGGTTTGGGATAAAGCTTGAAGAAATTCCTAAGTTTTCAAACTGGTATGTTCCTGTAAAGCTTGCCTTTTCAGTAATAATTTTAGTTTTGATTGCCTATATATTAGCTTATCTAAAGGTTAAAAATGCTGATGCATATCTTTTAAATGCAATGTATCTAATGCTTTTAACTTTTTCAATAAACGGTCTTGCAGCCTTAAGCTTTTGGCTCAGCAAACAGAATTTACCCAAGGCCTTTAGGGTATTAATACTTTTGTTTGTTTTCTTTTCCTTAGGCAATCTATTGTTTTTAGTAGGAATAGTTGATTATTCCTTAAATTTAAGGAAACTTGATAAATCAAGGATTAAAGATTCTCCAAAATGATGGAGGTTTGTTATGGATAATAAATTTAAAAATTTTATTCCAAATGTAAGGATATATCTGCTTATAATAGCTATATTGTTAGGAATATTGGCCTTTTATAATGTTTACGTATTTTTGTAGGATTTTTGTTTATTTGGTTCTCCTTTATTATAACTTCAAAAGTTCAGAAGTAAAAAGAATCAGTTTTTTAAGTTTATAGAGGATATATCGAATAATATCGATACTGCCGGAAGGAACACTTTGTCTAAAATTCCAATACCTCTTACTATTGCAGATGATGAGGGAAAAATTATTTGGGCTAATTCTCCTTTTTAGAGGGTGTTGTTAAAAATCCGTATGGAAAGAGCATAAAGACGATTATTCAAGATTTAGATCTTCAAAGGATAATTGAAAAAATATAAGTGAAATAAATAAAGTAAAGATAGAAGAAGAGTATTATGATGTTTTAATTAATGTAGTAAAATCAAAATCCTCTAATAGGAAAAATATATTTTTGTTTTATTTTATCAAAAAACAAATTATTATAAGCTTATTGAAGAATATGAAAATAAGAAAATGGTAGTTGCCTTAATTGAGATAGATAATTACGATGAAGTGTTAAAGAGTATGGATGATATAAATAGGCCCATATTGATTGCAGAAATTGATAAAAAGATTAATTCCTTTACTTCAAGCCTAAATGCCTTTGTTAGGAAATATGATACAAGCAAATATGTGGCAGTATTTGAAGAACAGAATATAAAAAGGGTTATAGAAGAAAAATTTCCTATCCTTGATGAAGTTAGGGAGATGTATTTTGGCAATAAAATACCTGTTACCTTAAGCATAGGTATAGGTATGAATGGTGAAAATCCACATAAAACCCATCAATTTGCAGTTGCAGCAAAGGACCTTGCCCTAGGAAGAGGAGGGGACCAAGCTGTTGTGAAGGATGGGGAAAAATTACTATTCTTTGGTGGTAAAAGCAAAGAAGTAGAAAAAAGGACGAAGGTTAAGGCAAGGGTAATTGCCCATGCTCTATCGGAGCTTATAAATCAAGCCAGCGAAGTAATTATAATGGGGCATGAGACTCGGACCTTGATAGTATGGGTGCTGCCCTTGGAATGTATAGAGGATGCAAACAAAAAGGTAAAAGTGTATATATTGTCCTAAACAAGGTAAATAAATCCATTGAAAAAATAATGGAGAAGGTTAATAATAGAGGATATGAGGGTGTTTTTATAACTAATGAAACATCCAATGCCATAGCAAATAGCAAAACGCTCCTCATAATAGTGGATGTCCATAGAAGAAATTTTGTTGAAAATCCTGAGCTTTTAAACAGGGTTGGAAATATAGTTATTATAGACCACCACAGAAAGAGCATTGACTTTATTGATAATGCAACAATAACCTATATAGAGCCCTATGCCTCATCAACTTCGGAGCTTGTAACGGAGCTTTTACAGTATATGGTTGATAGAGTTGAACTAAGCGAAGTTGAAGCTCAAGCCCTTATGGCAGGTATATACGTCGATACTAAAAACTTTACCTTTAAGACGGGTTCAAGGACCTTTGAAGCAGCAAGCTTTTTAAAGAAGATGGGGGCAGATCTTATTGAAGTTAAAAGGCTCTTTGCCGATGATTTTAAAACCTTTATTGAAAGGATGGAACTTATAAAAAGCGCAGAGATTAAAAATGGTATAGCAATAGCCCTTCATAGGGGACAGGTCGATAATTTTATAATAGTTCCCCAAGCTGCCGATGATCTATTAAAGATTGACGGAATTGAGGCCTCCTTTGTTCTTGCTAATGTTGGAAATGAAGTAATGATAAGCGGCAGATCCTTAGGTGATATAAATGTTCAGCTTATTTTAGAGAGCATTGGCGGTGGTGGACATATGACTATCGCTGGAGCAAAGCTTTCAGATATTAGCATAGATGAAGCTAAGAAACTTTTAGAAATTGCTATACAAAACTATCTAAAGGGGAGTGACAAGAAATGAAGGTAATATTAAACGCTGATGTTAAAGGTGTAGGAAAAAAGGAGATGTTATAAACGTTTCAGATGGCTATGCAAGAAATTTTCTTTTTCCAAGAAAATTAGCAATAGAAGCAAATGAATCAAATTTAAAGGTTTTAGAAGCTCAAAAGGCTAAAGAAGAGCAAAAAAGACAAGAGGAGCTTCAAAGGGCAAGGGAGCTTGCAAAAAACTTTCTGAAATTACAGTTGAAGTGTCAGTTAAGGCTGGGGAAAATGGAAAGCTATTTGGTTCAATAACTTCAAAGGATATATCAGATGCTCTTAAAAAACAACATGGAATAGAAATAGATAAGAAAAAGATAGAATTAGATGAAGCAATAAAGGTTGCAGGAGTTTACAATATTGAAGTAAAGGTTTACCCGGAAGTTACAGCAAAGCTTAAGGTAAGCATTAAAGCACAGTAGAAAGGAAGATTTAGGTGAAAAAAACGCAGCAAGTAAATCTAATAAAGTTAGGGAAATAATTAAAGGACAATATGAAGAACTTGAAATAAAGGTTAATTCTTTGATTGAAAATGTATATGAGCTTTATGGGACTGAAAATGTAAATGCTGTTTTAAAGGAAGAAAATCTTTTAGATGCACTTTTATCGGATGAATTAAACGAAAAACTTTTTGTTCTTCAAAAGGTTCTTTTAAACAAAGATGATTTTATAGATAACCCTTTTGAACTTATTGAAAAGTTAGAAGAAAAATTAGCCTACGTTTTGGCAAGAAAAAAGTTGAAATGGAACTTGAAAAAAGGTTGATGAGATAATAGAAAAAAACAATGAAAAGTTTATTGATGACATAAAGCTTAGCATCATTAAAAAACAAAGGGGACCAGAAAACAGCAAAACATTAAAAAAACTTGCAGAGCTTCAAAAGCTTGAGAGCATAGGCCTTTCAAAATCAATTATGGAATACCTAAGGCCATCTTCTGTCAAGGAGATTGTTGGACAGGATAGGGCTATAAAGGCTATATTATCAAAGCTTGCATCGCCCTATCCACAGCATATAATACTTTATGGTCCTCCGGGGTTGGAAAAACGACCACCGCAAGGCTTGCCTTTGAAATTGCAAAGATGTTAAAATCCACTCCTTTTTATGAGGAGTCTCCCTTTGTGGAGGTAGATGGGACAACCCTAAGATGGGACCCAAGGGAGATTACAAACCCTCTTTTAGGTTCTGTCCATGACCCTATATATCAGGGAAGCAAAAGGGACTTTGCAGAAAGCGGCATTCCTGAGCCAAAGCTTGGACTTGTTACAAAGGCCCATGGAGGAATCCTGTTTATCGACGAAATAGGCGAGATGGATCCAATACTTCAGAATAAACTTTTGAAGGTTTTAGAGGATAAAGGGTGGAATTTTCATCATCCTATTATGATCCTGATGATGAAAATGTTCCTGAATATATTAAAAAGCTATTTGATGAAGGAGCACCGGCGGATTTTGTTTTAATCGGTGCAACAACTAAAAGCCCTGAGGAGATCAATCCTGCCTTAAGATCAAGGTGTGCCGAAGTTTATTTTGAACCACTTTCTAAAAAAGATATCCAAAACATTGTTTTAAATGCTGCAAAAAAGTTAAAAATCAAAATGGATGCAGAAGTTCCCGAAATCATTAGTCAATATACTATAGAGGGAAGAAAGGCTGTTAATATATTAGCCGATGCCTATGGTTATGCCCTTTATAATAGAAGAGGCAAAAGGCCATATATTACAAAGGATGATGTTTTAGAGGTAATAAACCTTGCAAAGCTTGTTCCTTATTATAAAACCTATGCAAAGGAAGAGGGAGAAGTAGGTAAGGTATTTGGCCTTGCAGTTTCAGGCTTTTTAGGAAGTATATTGGAGATTGAGGCGGTTGCCTTTGAAAAGGAAGATGGAAGCGTAAGGTTTAATGATACAGCTGGCACCATGGCAAAGGACTCGGTTTTTAATGCAGCATCGGTTATAAGAAGGCTTACTGGTCTAGACATTTCCAATTATGACATCCACGTAAATATAATTGGCGGAGGAAATGTGGATGGACCTTCTGCAGGTGCTGCCATAACGTTGCAATATTAAGTGCCATAACAGGCAAAAAGTAAGACAGGATACTGCTATTACCGGGGAAATATCCCTTCTTGGTGAAATTAAGCCTGTTGGTGGAGTAAATGAAAAGATTCATGGGGCAATTCAGGCAGGAATGAAAAAGTCATAATTCCTAAAGAAAATATTGATGAGGTATATAAGGATTATGAGATTGAAATAATCCCTGTTTCCACGATAGATGAAGTGTTAGATGTAATTCTTTGGGAGGCGGTTTGATGGATAAATTAAGGGTTCCTCCACATAATATTGAAGCTGAGCAGTCGGTATTAGGCTCTATGCTTCTTGACAGGAATGCAATAGCCGACGTTACTGAAATTTTAACTGGCGATGAGTTTTATAAAGAATCCCATAGGATATTATACAAAACAATAGAGGAAATTTATAATAAGGATGAACCTGTGGATATCATAACCGTAATAGACCTTTTAAAGAGCAGGAATCTTTTGGAGGTTGTAGGAGGAGTAAGCTATATATCAAACATTGTTGCTTCTGTTCCTATGACAGCTAATGCAAAGTCCTATGCAAAAATAGTTAAAGAAAAGGCGCTTTTGAGAAGGCTTATAATCGCATCTAACGAAATTATGGATAAGTGCTATCAGGAGCCTGATGATGTTGAAGAAGTTTTAGGCTTGGCAGAAAAGGCAATATTCGATATTTCTCAAAATAAATCCCACAATGATTTTGAGCCTTTATCAGAAATAATAATGAAAAGTTTTGACAGCATAGAACATCTGTCAAAAACAAAGGGAGATGTTACAGGGATTCCATCGGGATTTACTGATCTTGATAGAAAAACATCGGGATTTCAAAGGGAGATTTTATTCTTGTTGCAGCAAGACCTTCTATGGGTAAGACGGCCTTTGTTTTAAATATAGCCCTTCATGCTGCCTTAAGGGCTAAAAAAGCGTTGCAATATTCTCCCTTGAAATGTCAAAGGAACAGCTTGCATTTAGAATGCTCTGTGCTGAGGCTAACATAGATATGTTAAAACTAAGGACAGGGGATCTTGATGAGGAGGATTGGTTTAGACTGGCAAGGGCGGCAGGCCCGATGTCTGAGTCAAAGATATTTATAGATGATACCCCTGGAATTTCTGTAAATGAGATGAGGTCAAAATGTAGAAGACTAAAGATAGAAAAGGGCTTAGACTTGATTATAGTTGACTATCTTCAGCTCATGTCAGGAAGTAAAAGAAGTGAAAGTAGACAACAGGAGGTTTCAGAAATATCAAGATCCTTAAAGGCCCTTGCAAAGGAAATGGATGCTCCGGTTATTGCCCTATCGCAGCTTAGCCGTGCTCCTGAGGCAAGATCTGACCATAGACCAATGCTATCGGACCTTAGAGAATCAGGTTCCATCGAACAGGATGCTGACCTTGTTATGTTCCTTTATAGGGATGAATATTACCATAAGGATACCGACAAGAAAAACATTGCGGAGGTTATAATTGCAAAGCAAAGAAACGGTCCTACAGGAACAGTTGAATTAGTATGGCTTGGACAGTATACCAAGTTTGGAAATCTCGATAGATATCATAGTGCATAAAAAGTCCAGCTTTATACCATGAGTATAAGGCTGGACTTTTTATTAACAACTAGAAATGATTTATGGAGTTAAAGATTGTATATATAACTGAGTTGCGTAATATTCTTAGGAGAGTTGAATAAACTGTTTTGTGTGTAAAGGGAATTTAGTAGTAAATGAATTTGTTAACTACTATGAAAATGAAGTAGCATAGAAAAGAACTTAATTTAAAAAAATTAAAATCCGTGCATCTGGTGTTACTTATTAAAGAGAATTGAACATTAAGATGGAATAAGGCAACTTGACATGATTTTTATAAAGGCTATAATTAAAATTGTTAGGATTTTCAATAAACTTACTCTTATGTGTTTCTTTATATACGTCTGATTTTATAAACAGGCTATATTTAGAAATACATTGGAGGTGAGGTTTATGAATCAAGTGGTTGCACTTGAGAGGATTGAAAATCCTAATTCAGTAAGAAGGTTTGGTTTTATTCCTGCCATTCTTTATGGAAAAGGAGTATCAAGCCCTCAAAAGGTTAAGATTGCAAAAAGGATGTTTTAAAACTATTAAGACACAATAGTAAAAATTCAAAGGTTTATGTTGATTACAAAAATAACAAGTATTTCTGCGTGATAAAGGATGTCCAATTAGATTATTTAAACAAAGACATACTTCATCTTGAATTTCAAGCAGTTCATGAGGATGAAGAGGTAAAAATTGAACTTCCTGTAATTTTTGAAGGCGAGGAGTTTTTAGAGGCCAAGGGATTTATATTAGAAACATATATGCCCAAGATTGAAGTTATGGGAAGATTAAAGGACCTTCCTGAAGTTATCAAAATAGATGTTAAAGACAAAAACTAGGGGACAAGATAACTATTGAAGATTTGAATTTAGGTGAAGAAATAAAGATATTAGAGGATTTAGATAAAGTTATCGCAGTTGTATCTAATTCTGAAACAGAAGATATTGCAAGTTAGCAGGCTTATAGCCTGCCATGTGCTCCATTAGCTCAGCGGTAGAGCAGCTGATTCGTAATCAGCAGGTCGCCGGTTCGAATCCGGCATGGAGCTCCAGTATTTTCAAGGTTTTGATAAATTGCAGTAAGTTGCAGTAAACTAAAAATACTGCAATTTTACTGCAACGGGAGAAAAATTTATTTTGCAGGTTGTATTTTTACATCCTGCATTTTTATTTTGCTGCATAATTCCAAGGTTAATGATGAGTTAAAAGGACGTTCTAAGTTGGAATATCCTTAACAGGTGTTGATAGATTATCGATACCTTGCAGCCTTATGAGATAATCTAAAGGTATTTCCAAGTCGGTAATACCTTTAAAGGTGTCCGTAAGTTGGGGATACCTTAAAAATCGATTTTAGCTTTAACTGACGTCCAGAAATAGGAGCATATTTAAGGGGTAAAATATAGAGGTGATATATTTATACGATGTTTTATTATTTAGTTCCTAAGGCTAAACATGGAGAGTAAGTATTTAAAATCGATTTTAGTTTTGACTCTATCGATGTGATATCGGAGTAGATGAGGTATAAAATCAAAGGGTAATATGTTTATACCTTTTAAAATTTTCATAGTTAAGAATCTAAGGATAAACGTTGGAAGGAAGTCAAACGCTGAATGATTCGTTCACCGTCAACGGAATAAGAATCTAAAAATAAACGTTAGAAGGAAGGCCTTAAAATCGATTTTAAAAGATATATTGAAACTCTTAACCGATCCAAAATTGGATTTGTTGATATTTTTCATTAAAAGCACATAAACAGAAAGCAAAATCCAAGAAAGACCTTGTTATCTATTAACAAAAACTTAATGGTTAATAGTAAAATTTTTCTTGCCATAATTTAAGGTATGTGTTATATTAACAATAAGGAGTTGGAAAAGGGTTTTAGGACTAATAAAAACTCAATCCAAGGTCGGTTTTATAAACCGACTATTTTTTATGCCTTTGCAAGGATAACTTTCGACCAGAAGTGGGCGAATATATGAGTTTATTAATAATCTATTACACAATACCTTGTTATTGTAGAGTATCACGCATAAGTATTGTTAAAACAAAAAATAATGGGAAAATTAAACTGCTCCACAAGGCCGGAGCAAAATTAAAACCTTCCAGCAGGCCGGAACTTGAGGTTTTACACTTTTTGTGAAAAACTCTTATAAAGAAAATGGGGCGGCATTTTACCGTCCCATTTATTATTTTGCTATTTTTAGCTTAGTTATTTCATTCCAGTTTTTAGATGTTACATATTCGATAGCGTTAATATCATCTCTAATGTTATCAAGTTTTTCTTTAACTTCGGTTTTAAACTCTGTAAGGTCGGCCACTTGGTCAAATACTGCATTTAATTTTTTCTCCATGTTATCAAGTTTGTTGTTAATAGGTTCAAGTTTTTTATCAAGCAGTTCTTCAATTGCAGCCAAAAGATTTTGATTATCCATATTTAAACACCTCCGGAAGTGGTATTAATATTATAACACAAAGGGTAAAGGACATAAATAATCACTTAGACTTTTTATTTTTATTATCTACTTCAAACAGATGATTAATTTTCATAGCTGCAGCTTTTTTAACTTCCGGTAAAACATGAGAATATATATTAAGCGTTGTTGTAATATCCTTATGGCCTAAAATTTCTTGGACTACTTTAGGATGTTCGTTAGCCTCAAGTAGCCTTGTAGCATAAGTATGACGCAGAGCATGGAAGTTTATATCAATATTAGCCTTTTCGATAATGCGATAAAATGTTCTTAATAGGTTTCTTGGGTCAATAGGTTTACCAAGTTCAGTGGCAAAGACAAGGTTATTATCTTCGTAAACTTCACCAGCTTTTAGCTTTTCTTCAAGTTGCTTTTTTCTATGCTCCTTTAATTCCTCTATTGCTGCGGGTGGTAATGGAATAATCCTAATCCCGGAGCTTGTTTTAGGTTCTTGAAATATTAAAATAGTATTTTTCTTTATACTTGGGTCAAAGTTCTTTACTCTTTTCAATGACCTTTTAACTTTTATTGTTCCTTCTTTCAAGTCCACATTATCCCACGTAAGAGCTAATAGCTCACCTTGTCTTAATCCCGTTGCAAGTGCTATAATAAAAGCAGCCTTTAAACGTTCTCCTTCAAGGGATTGTAAAAATCTTTGTTGTTCCTCAAGTGATAATACCCTAATTTCTTTTTACTTTGCTTAGGTAATATAGTTGCCTCTGTTACATTACGGGCGACTATATTATTTTTTACGGCCTGTTTTAATGCACCATGTAAAAGGGTATGAATATATTTAACGGTTCTTGGTGATAGGCCTTCTTTTAGCTTTTCATTGTAAAAAGTTGTATATGCTCAGGCCTTAACTCTTTTAGTTTATAATGTCCTAATGCAGGGCTGATGTGATACCTAATCAAATACTCATAACTTTGCAGCGTTGAAGGTCTCAAGCTGCTTTTTTATACTCAAATAGCCAAGTATTTAGCCAGCTGCCTAATGTAAGTTGTGAAGGCTCTACTAATACACCTGCATTATAGGAATTAATGGCCTTATTAATCTTATCGGCGACTTCCTGCCTTGTTTTCCCGTAAAAGGTTAGCCTTTTTAGTTTGCCGTCCTCTTTTCTTCCAAGTGTAATTTGACCGCACCAAGTTCCGTTAGGCCTCTTATATATCGTTCCTTCGTTATTCCCTCTTTTCTTGGGCATTTTTCACACCTTCTTTGAAGATAAATTCATTTTCTTTTAGAAAACTTATATTTGCCTTTTATGCCAAATTTCTCATAGTTATATAAAAGATAAATTTTATCTATAGATTTTTGTTTTGCGATACTTCTTGTAACCTTAGTTTATAAAATTCATCGAATAAAATAGTAAATATATTAGAAACTTCAATATTAATTTTTTTGATATTCCAAAAAATTATTGTATAGTTTAACAAAAACTTTATATTTAAAATCCGGGTCGTTATCTTGATATTTAATAAATGTTACACCTTCTTGTTTGGAAATATTCAAATGATGATATGTTTCTTTGAAATCAAAAGAATTATCTTGAGTAAACATTGTAGTTCCGAAAATATTTAGTATTTCTAAAAGAGAATCTAATATAGTATCTATGCTTTTATAAATATTTGCTGCATAAATTTTGCTAAATTCTATCAAACAGCTAAGTTTTCTAAAAAAGTTAGGATGTTATAAATTTCTTCATTGTTAAATTTTTGGTTTTTCATATTATTTGAATACAATATGTATTCTTCGGGAGTTCGAAAATCACTTCTTCCTATCAAATAATCAGTTGTAACTTTAAAATAATCAGCTAATTTAATTAAATTATCAAAATTTGGTTCTCTATTTCCATTTTCATAATTGGCTATTGTTTGAGTTGATACATTAAGTTCTTCAGCTAATTCATTTCTTGAGACACTTTTTTCTTCTCTTAATTTTTTAATCTTTCACTAAACAAACTCAACTTATCACACCTCCTACAAACAATTAGTTTAACTTTAATTATAAAACAAACTTATAGAATTAACAATATAAAAACTAAACGAATAACACAAAAAATATTTTAAACTTTATGTTGACATTAACAAACTGTTTGATATAATAAAATTGTAAAAACAAATAGAATAAGAGAGGTGATGTTATGATTAACACTTTTGGAGAAAAAATCAAGCATTTAAGAGTAAAAAAGGATTTAGTTTAAGAGAATTAAGTCAAAAACAGGAATTGCTTTTTCTACTTTATCCCTAATTGAAAATGGTAAATCCTCACCAAGGCCAAAAACAGCAAAGGCCATAGCTGACGCATTGGAAGTTGATTTTGACGAGATTTTCAAAATCGAATGACATCGTAAATTACAAGGGCATGACTTCCTAAGTTGGAAAGACATATAAACGAAAGGTGGTGATAAAATGTGTCAATACATCCAGCAGCAAGAAAACATAATTGAAGGCCTAATCAACGACATAAAGAATCTAAGTTCTCAAACTGCGGAGCTTATGATAAGGCTAAAGATACTAAAGACGGAAAATGAGCTTTTAAGAAGAAAATTAGAGCAGCTGGAGAGCTGCAAGGGAAATTAAATCACAAAAGAAAGGGGTTTTAAGTATGTCAAAGTTATCACTTGAGGAAAGGGAAACAATAATCCTATTCAACGAGAAGGACAAAGAGGCAGAGATTTTCACTTATAACAAGCCTTTGATAAGAAAGCTTAAAAAGTATGCAGAGGCGAATCCGGAAGGAGTTAAATTTAAAAAAGATAATGGCGATGGTGGGTTAACCTTTATTGTATTGAAAAATTGGTTATCAGTTAGGCCTCCGAGAAAACTATCAACAAAACAAAAGAGATTTTAGTCAATAGGTTAAAAGGTCAATTTTAAAATCAAAATTATTTTAAAAAGTTCCCAGAGGAGAGTATATTTTAGCACATCAAACACCGAGATAATACATTTACACCTTTAAAAAATTTTATATCAAAAAGTTCCTATTTAATAAGCAAAGGAAAGGGGGCTTTGATATGGAGCAAAAGCAATATGAAATTTACACAGATGACGCATTAAAGGAAAAGATACAAAGGCTAACGCTAAACATTGATGAGGCTGCAAAGTTGTTAGGTGTAAGTTACAATACAATGCTTAACTTGGTGCATAGGAAGGACTTCCCTAAGATACAGGCAGCTAAAAGAAGAATCCTAATCCCTAAAGAGGCCTTCTTTAAATGGGTGAATGAAACAGCATGGAAGGAATAAAGGTTCGGAATATTCTTCCGGAGCTGCAGCCATGAAAGGTGGTGATAAATTGACAAGGCTTGAGAAGTTAAAAATGCAGCAAATAAGGTTACTAAAAAGGCTTGTAATGAAAGATGTAATTGAAAATCCTATGAAAAAAGAAAAGATAATTGAAAGGATGCAAAGAATAGTAAGAGCAAGACAAAGGTTAGAAAAAGAATACATGGGAGGGTTTAAGGTGGAAACTGCTAAAGCTGATGAAGTAAAGTTGGACGAGCATATTTTGCGAATAACTATTGATGGGGTTGTAATATATGAATCCGAAAAGGTTAAAAGACTTAGAGAGTTAGGAATAAAGTTCTTTCAGGTAAATGATATTTACTATAAGGGGGACAAGCAAAATGAAAATATCAGCAGCAAGGATAAATAAATGCTCCTCTTTAAAGGAGCTGCAGGAAAGATATAAATGTTTAATTGTTCAAAAGGTTGCAGTTAAGATTAGCTTTAAGTTTATAGTAACATACTTCAACGGTTGCCTTATAGTAGTTGTTAATTCAAACGTTCCAGAGGAAGAATACATAAACGACCTAAAACAGGCTCTAATAAATGCAGCAATAAAAAGAAACTTCCATAAGGAAGTAAAAAATAAACTTAACGCAATTTAATTATAAGCGAAAATGAGATGAAAATAAAGACCTTTTACAAAAATTTAAGAGGTGAATTTATATGGAATGGAATCCATATTCAAAAACAGATAAGTTATTGGAGCAGCTAATTAGCATAATTGAAAGGCTTGATATGAGGTTAGCCTCAATTGATGAAAAGTTAGATAAGCTAAACATATCAATAAAAATGCTGCAAGTGGTAGAAGAAAAGAAAAATAGAGGTGAGCGGGAAAATCCGCTCACAAAGTATAACTAAATGCAGCAGGGCTGCCTTTGGGAGTGAGGGAGCTTGAATTTAATACCGAAGGCAAGGAGTGATTAAATGAGCAATGCAACAACAAAGGAAGTTTTAGGTTATGGTTTTATCCCAAAACAAGTTATGGATGATGAAAGGTTAACAATAGAGTCAAAGGCAATTTATAGTTATTTAGCTGCTTATGCTGGTAGTGATGGTTATGCTTATCCATCATTAGAGTTAATAACAAAAAAGCTTAAAATTACTAAAAATCGTTTTTATAAGCACTTAAATTTATTAATACAATATGGTTACGTTGTAAAACAACAGACCTTAAATGAAAAGAATAAATATGACAAAGTATTTTACTTTTTAGTTCCGTTTCCTCAAAATGAAGAAACGAATAAAATTCCGTTTCCTTATTTTCCGTATACGGGAAATCGACCACAGACAAATAACAATATAACAAATAACAATATAAATAATATTAATAATAATATATATATCCCGTTTCCTCAAAATGAAGAAACGGAAGAATATAGTAAAAATCAAACATCAGAAGCAATTAACAATAATCCGTTTCTTCAAAATGAGGAAACGATAACTAATCCACTTTTTAAAGGTGAAGAAATAGAGCTTAACATATCGGATGATACGGACAAAAGTAAGAAAAGGAACAATAAAAAGGACAAGCCTAAGATTAAATATGCTGAATATGTTAGCATGACAGAGCAGCAATATAATTTACTTATCCAGAAATACGGAGAAGAAAAGACTAAACGCATGATAGAAGTTCTTGATAATTACAAAGGAGCAAAGGGAAAACAATACAAGGATGATTATAGAGCAATTTTAATGTGGGTAGCCGAAAAGGTTGAAGAAGAATTTAAGAAAAAGTATAAAAAAATAGATTTTTCTTGGGAGGAGGTTTTTAACGATGTTAAGTGAATTAAATTTTCAAAAAGGGATTAACAAACTTATAAACGAATATCAAGAGAAAGGTTTTAATCCAAATGCAGCAAGGCTAAAGCAATGGTATGAATACATGAAAGATATGTCAGACGAGGAATTTAATAAACGTATAGACTGGGTTTTAAAGAATGTTTCATATTCCCCAAGTATGGCCGACATATTTAAGGCTGATATAAGCAGTAATAACACTTGGAAGGATTTTGACTTTAGTTTTCTTGAAGGTGGGGATGAGTAATTGAGAGGGACAAATAATCTTTATAACCTACAAGCTGAAATAGATGTTTTAGCTGCAGTATTGATTAATAATAATTGCATGGTTGATATTGACATTAATCCAGAAGATTTTTGATACAAGACATAAAAACCTATTTAGAGCTATGCAAGAGCTATTTAAGAAGGATATTGTAATAGATACAACGACATTGGTTGAATACTTCAAAGGGGATTTAAGCTCTATTGGTGGTATTAGTTATTTGTCGGAGCTATTAGCAGCAGGGACGATATTTGATAAGTCTAAGGTTGAGATTATAAAAGAAAAGGCTAAATATAGAAAATTGCATAAAATCATTTTAAAAGCTCATGATGACATTGAAAAAAATAAAGACTTTGAAGAAGTATTTGATGAGATGCAAAAGGCTTTATTAGATATTAGCAATGGAGAAGATGAGCAATTAGAAACAGACGAAGATTTATTTTCAAAAACATTTAATTATATTGATGAACAAAAAGGAAGGGACATATTAGGATTAAAAAGCGATATAACGGACTTAGATAAGGCCTTAAATGGTTTTCAGAAAGGAAGGCTATACATTATAGCAGGCCGTCCAGGAATGGGGAAATCAGCAGTTGCATTAAACATTGTTCAAAATATTTCTAAGACAAAATATGTTTTATATTACAGCTTAGAGATGACTAAAGAGGAATTGGGGATTAGAAGATTAGCAATGTATAGCAAATTAGATAGCCAGAAGTTAGAAAGAGGGCAATTGAATGATAAAGAGTGGGTTAAATTGGCTGACAGCTGCAATATTCTATCAAGGCAAAAATGCATAACCTATGCTAAAGCTGGAATCCACATTAACGATATAGTTAAGCAGGCAAAGAAGTTAAAAATGCAAGGCAAACTTGATTTATTAGTAGTTGACCATATAGGCCGACTTAACTTGAGAGGTTTAGGCGATAGTTTAAGAGAAAAGATAACAAATGTTTGCATAATACTTAAAAACTTGGCAATGGAGCTTGACATCCCAGTTATAGCATTAAGCCAGCTTAATAGAAACCCAGACGCAAGGCAGGATAAAAGGCCCAGTTTGTCAGACCTCAAAGAAAGTTCAGGAATAGAAGAAAATGCCGACGTAATATTATTGCTTTACAGGGATGAGTATTATAACTACGATAGCAAAGATAAAAAGACTATCGAAGTTAATATTGCCAAAAATAGAAATGGAAAAACTGGAAGGATAAAATTAATATGGTTTCCTGAATATCAGTTTGTTAGTTCAATTTATAAAGAGGTGGTATAATAGGCTTGGGATGACATATCCCGGCCTTTATGTATAATGCAGTAAAGGGGTAGGGCTGATAAAGAAATTTTGCAGCATTTCCTCAATACCGGCGGCGTCCCCTTCGCTTGCAAAAATTCCCTAAATGAGGTTAAAGGGGGTAGGGGGAGTTAAAAAGTTACCACTTTACAATAGAGACCGCAGCGACCAGCCGAGCTTATACAAAATTCGTTTTATTTTTAAAAATGGGATTCTTCCGGCCTTATACAAGGTTTTACATTTCCATTGGTAGGCCTTAAGGCATTTCACATCATTTCAAGGCCTTGTCCTTGCAAGGCTTTAATTTAACTGCTTTCGGATACCTCACATGGGTAGGGAGAGTATGAAAAAATGTGAAATTTTTAAGGAAAAAGAGCAGGAAACTGACATTTTGAGATTAGGACCGGCCTTATGTGAGGGTTAACATTCCAGCAGCAGGGACACAAGGCCTTAATATTTTAGCTGCATACAGCACCTCACCTGGGTGAGGGGGTAAAAGAAAACTTAAATAAGGGGTAAGGGAGAGCCACAGGGAAAGGGAGACCTTGCAGCAGGCCGGAAAAATTTAAAAGGTGGTGTGTAGGCCTTGACGAATGAAAAATTGTTTGAGCTTTACTCAAATGGTGATGATAAGGCTAAAGAGCAGCTAATTGTAAATAACATTAACCTTGTAAAATATATCGCAAATAAATATTACACTATGTTTGAAGTATGCAATTATAAGGATTATGATTTTGAGGATTTAGTCCAAGTTGGAATAATTGGGCTAATGAAAGCTATTGATAAATATAATCCTGCATTAGGCTGCAAGTTTTCGACCTATGCGGTTAATTGGATAAAACAAACTATTAGAAGGGCATTAGAAGGCCACGAGGACACATTAAGCCTTGAGGAGAATATAGGAGATGATGAGGACAGCGACTTAACGTTAATGGATACGATAGAGGATAAGAGCATTAACTTTGTTGAGGAGCTGGAAACAAAGGAATTAAAGCGACTATGGGAAATATTAGGTCAGAACTTAAATGAAGAAGAAATGCGATTCCTAAAGATAAAATACAATAACAATTTACACGATAAACAAGTATTTGAAATAATGCAATTAGATGAAAAAGAAGGAAGGATTTTAAGGGAAAGAGCATTAAGAAAGGCCAGAGCAAAGATGAGATACTTTAAAAAGCAGTTTGAGGATTACATAGATTTTAGGACAACGTATATTGCAGCAATAGATTATTCAAGGCCTAAAGTAAACACAGGATATTATGGCAGCATAGTAGAAAGCATTGTCTTAGAAAGAGAGAGGTTAAGGGAAAGGTTTGAGGTTAAGGGTATTGATTTTAAATAGCTGAGAAATGCTAACATTGATGACGGGATGAAACATCCCCCGGTTATAATTTAGGCTGAGCACCAGCGAGACCGCAGCGACCAGATACAAAGACCTGCGACATGATATATAAACGAACGGGGTTATTGTTGTAGTTTATTTATCCGGATTTAAGCTAATTCAGGAGTTTTTATATAAAAATAAAAATTTTTAGCAATAAATAATAACTTGTTCGTTTGTAAAGTTCTATATAGTCAAATAAGGTTTGATTTATTATAATTAATACTACGGGGTGCAAGTAATGGATAATGAAAAAGTATTAGATTTAATGCAAAAATTTATGAGGAAATGCAGCAGGGCTTTAAAAGTTTAAATAACAGGATGGACGAGTTGGAAAATGAAGTTAATAAGACCAAGCTAATAATAGAAAATGATATAAAATCCAAGGTAGCAGTATTATTTGAGGGGAATAGCAGTTATAAGGAACAAGTAGAAGGTAAGTTTGAAGAAATAATAAAGGAGCAGCAGGGAACAAGGGAGATTTTATCTTTATCCGTAAAAAGTTTAGCGGATGATATACAAGGAATTAAACATGATATTGACGAGTTAAAACATAAATTTGATAAGGTTGAGAAGGTAACAATACAAAATACCTATGATTTGGCATATTTGAAAATGGCAAAGTGAAAAATTTTACTGCAATAAATATGAAATAGTGCTAACAAACATAATAAAATCAAGGCTTATTTTTTACTGCAATTTACTGCAATAATACTGCAACGAGATTAAAAATTAATGATTTTTTGCAAAGTGGAATAAATTAACAATGTTAAAAAACATAGATTTTTCAAGGGTTCTAAAGTTTAATGCTTGTCCTAAAAATTGTCTCCCACTATTTCGTAATCAGCAGGTCGCCGGTTCGAATCCGGCATGGAGCTCCAAAATAGTTTTATATCATTTAAAAAGGGGCAACATTTTATGCCCCTTTATTGTTTTTTAGTTAAAAAGATTTTTATATCCTTCATGGGATAATTTCAAAAAGCTTCGTCTATATAAGTGAATAAAGAAAGGGGGATAGACTATGAGAAGTATTGGAACCATATCAAGTGCAGTAGGGTTTATATTTTTAGGAATTTGGATGATAATAAAAAGAATTGATGTTAATTTAGGGATGACCATGCTAAAGTTTTGGCCTTTACTTCTTGTTATTTTAGGGTTGGAGCTTATATTTTTTAGCTTAAGAAAACGTGAAGAAAGGATGTCACTAAATCCTTTGATAGTTTTTGTTATTCTAATTTATATTGCAGTTAACGGCTTTTATTCTTATAGTTTAAATTTTTCCTCTAAAATAGTTAATTTTGATTCTTTTCAACTTAAACCTTTTAATTCATTAGACAGTAAAGCTATAAATTTTGACAGTTCTTTAGAGACAGTAGAAAACAATGTTCTGATAAAAGCTGATAATTTAAAGGTTAACATTATTGAAACAAATGAAAAAAGATAAAGGTTGAGGGCAAAGTTTATTTTCCTAAAGGCAGCTTTTATAACAAATTTGAGCCTACTTTAGAATCCTCAGAGGGATGGACTAAAATAGAGTTTTTTAACAACGAGATAAAGGGAGTAGAACTAACCGTTTATGTTCCAAAGATAGTTAATTTAGAGGTTGTTTCTAATAATCTAAAGTTTTCAAGCAGTGCCAATATAACTAAAGTAAAGATCGATTCTCAAAATGCCGATGTAAACATTTCTAACGCAAAAATACTAAGCTTAAACGGTCAGAATGTAAATTTAAACGCAAAGGATATATCCAATACCGTTGAAGTTTGGGGAGTAAATGGAAATGCAAATATAAACGGAGAATTAAAAAATTTAAAAATTGATATGGTGAATGGTAAAATAGATGTTAAGGATGATAATAAAAAGGAAGATGTAGTAAAAAATTTTAACGTTTCATTAAACAGTGGGGTAGTAAATTTTTCTACAAAGGAAAAGGATGTAGATGTTGAGCTCAATTTAGACAATGGGGTATGCAGATTAAATGGTGATACAAGAGTAAATTCGGGAATAAAAGGGTTATTGGAAGTGGGAGAAATAAAATGATTATAAGATTAAACAGTGGTGTTATTAACTTTAAGTGTATGGAGTGATTTTGTTGGAGGAGAAGGGTTTAGTCGAAAGGATAAGGGAAGGGGATAAAGATTCATTTGTTTATATTGTTGATTTATACAAAAAGCAGCTTGTAATGTTTTGTTATTCTTATGTTAAAGATCTTCAAGAAGCGGAGGATATATCTCAGGAGGTTTTTTTAAGTTTTACCAAAACATTTCAAAATATAGATGTGAGTGTTCTTTAAAAACCTATCTTTTTTACATTGCCCGATCAACATGTATAGATTTTTGAGAAGGAAAAAGTTAAAGGAAGTTTTAACTAAACAGCAACAGAAGTCGCCCACTTCTGTAAGTGGGTGATGAATGTTGATTGATAAATTCTTCCTTTATTGTATAATCAGTATTATAGGAAGTAGGTTATGTAATAGAATGGATTTAGACAATAATAATCATTCATTATTCTTATTGTATTATCATCTTGTTTTGGTAACTAAATATAGAAGAAAAGTTATTTATGATAATATATCGAATAGACTAAAAGAAATATTTGAAAAGATACAGGATAATTATAATATCACATTACAAGAATGGAACCATGATAAAGACCATATCCATATATTATTCAAAGCACATCCTAATACTGAGTTGTCTAAGTTTATAAATGCATATAAAAGTGCTTCATCAAGATTGATAAAGAAAGAGTATCCTAAATTAAAAGAGCAATTATGGAAAGAATATTTTTGGTCAAGAAGTTACTGTTTACTTACAACAGGTGGGGTGTCAATTGAAGTAATTAAAAAATATATAGAAAAGCAAGGGAAAGAGGTGTAACTTTGCTAAAGGCTTATAAATACAGGATATATCCAACAAAAGAACAAGAAGAATATTTTGCAAAAGTATTTGGTTGTGTAAGATTTATATACAACAAAATGCTACATGACAAAATAGAATACTATAAAAAACAGGAGAAATGCTAAACAATACACCTGCACAATATAAAAAGAATATTCTTTTCTAAAAGAAGTAGATAGTCTTGCACTTTCCAACGCACAACTTAATTTAGAAAAAGCATATAAAAATTTCTTTAGAGATAAAAAAACAGCCTTTCCAAAGTTCAAGAAAAAGAAAGGTTACCAGTCTTATACTACAAATAATCAAAATGGGACAGTAACACTTGAAGGTAGTTATCTAAAAGTTCCAAAGTTAAAGACAAAAATAAAAATAAAACAACACAGACAATTTGAAGGAAGAATTAAATCCGTAACTATATCAAAAACGCCAACAGGTAAATATTATGCTTCTATACTTGTAGAAGAAGAAATTAAAGAATTACCTAAAATAGATAGAAAAGTAGGTATAGATTTAGGAATTAAAGAATTTGCTATTTTATCTGATGGAACAAAGGTAGAAAATCCAAAATGGTTAAGAAAAACAGAAAAAAGAATTAAAATTATACAAAAATCATTATCAAGAAAGCAAAAGCAAAGTAAAAACTATGAAAGGACAAGACAAAAACTTGCAAAATTATACGAAAAAATATCAAATCAAAGAAAAGATTTTCTTCACAAATTATCTTCTAAAATTATACACGAAAACCAAGTGATAGTTTTAGAAGATTTACAGGTAAAAAATATGCAACAAAATCATAAATTAGCCAAAGCAATAACAGAAGTATCATGGGCAGAATTTAGAAGGATGTTAGAATATAAAGCAAGATGGTATGGCAGAGAAATAATAATAGCACCACAAAATTATGCATCAAGTCAAACATGTAGTGAATGTGGATATAAAAATCCTGATGTAAAGAATTTAGCATTGAGAGAATGGAAATGTCCAAAGTGTGGTGCAGTTCATGATAGAGATATAAATGCAAGTAAGAATTTGCTAAAATTAGCCATGTGATTGGTATATATGGGGAAGGAACAGCCCTTTGAGCGTGGGATAACTTACTCCGCTTTGAGTATTGACCACGAAGCCACCACTTCTATAAGTGGGGGTAGTTCACATTTTACGAGTTTATATGAAAGGATATTTTCATTTCAGTCTTTATTTATCTTTAGAGTGAACGTTTTAATCCAAAATTTAAACAAATTAATGGGGGTGTAGTTTATGAGGAGAAATTCATTTCTTACCTTTCTTGCGGCTTTAATACCTGGTGTAGGATATATGTATTTAGGACTTATAAGAAGAGGGATTCAATTTTTGCTGCTTTACCTTTTAATCGAACCTGTGTTTAGGATTGTTGGGTTATCTTTTTTAGCTTCCATTATTAAAATACCATTATGGTTTTATACCTTTTTCGATACCTTTAATGTAGCCAATAAATTGGATAGAGGCGAAATAGTTTATGATAGCGATATATTTGGAAATGGAAGTTTCCAGTTAGATGGCAGATGGGCTAACCTTTTAAACGATAAGTGGATATTAATAGCCGGATGGGCTTTAGTTATATTAGGAGTATTAGGGGTTATAAATAAAGCCTTTTATGGGAATGAAATATATAATTTAATAAGATCCTATATAAGCACTTACTTTATACCAGTTATATTTATTGCGATTGGTGCGTATCTTCTTTATCGAAATAAAAGGTAAAAAGGATGAAAATCCTTTTTACCTTATTTCTATGTTTTTGTCTTTAACATCCAATGCTACATAGAAAATTTTCAAAATTCAGGATATAATTAAATTATCTAAATTTTTGGGGGACATGTATGGATAAAAAAGTTACAATTTGGGCTAATCTAGCTCTCTTACTTGTTGCAGCGATTTGGGGGGAGGATTCGTTGCAACTAAGAATGCTTTGTCGGAAATCACTCCCTTATATCTTATGGCCTTTAGATTTACTATAGCTTTTTTATTTTAGCTATTATTTTCTTTAAAAAAGTTAAAAATATTAATAAATCAGAACTTATAGGTGGGATCGTTATAGGTTTGTTTTTATTTTCAGGCTTCGCAAGTCAGACGATAGGTCTTCAGTTTACAACGCCAGGAAACAAGCCTTTTTAACGGGAACAAATGTAGTAATGGTTCCATTTTTGTATTGGGCCCTTTACAAAAAAAGGCCGGATCTTTATTCCTTTATAGGTGCAATTTTGTGCTTTATTGGGATTGGTGCCCTTACTTATAACAAAGGCATGTCTATAAATTTTGGCGACCTTTTGACATTAATTTGTGCTGTATTCTTTGCAGGGCATATAGTATCAACGGGATACTATGCCGAAAAGTTAGAACCTATAAATTTAACAGTTATTCAATTTGGAGTTGCTGCTATCCTTTCTATTTTAACAGCGATTTTTACGGAACCTTCCATTAGATATATATCCTTTAACGGATATCTTTCAATATTATATCTTTCAATTTTATCCACCTGTATTGCCTTTTTACTCCAGACGGTTGCTCAAAAGTATACAAAGTCTACATCAGCTGCTATTTTTCTTAGCATGGAGGCTGTTTTTGGAAGCATATTTTCTGTAATTTTTATAGGTGAAACCTTTACATTGAGGACTATTATAGGATGTGCTTTAATACTTATTTCAGTTATTACAGTAGAAACAAAATGGGAATTTTTAAGAGGGCGATAAAATGTGTGGAAGGTATTGGCTTGAGGATGATCTTTTGGAGATTTCAAGTTATTTTGGTGCAAGACTTATCGATTTTAAAGATTTCACAAGGGGTGAGGTTTTTCCCACAAATCCTGCACCGATAATCACAAAAATGTGGACAAAATTTTAGAAGGTGTGGATAAAATAATTTTAATTTACAAGTGGGGGTTTCCGCTGCAAAATAAAGCTGTATTTAACGCAAGGGCTGAAACGGTTGATAAAAAGCCTTTTTTAAAGACTCCTTTATAAACAGAAGATGCCTTGCTGTTGCTAATGCTTTTTTGAATGGAAAAAGGAAGGCAAAGATAAAATAAAATACAAAATAAAAAAGGAAAGTAAATTTATTTTATTTGGTGGCATATATAATAGTTTTAAAGTTGGGGAGAGTATAATTAATGCATTTACTATCCTTACAACATCACCAAATAAAGAAATGAAAAATTTGCATGACAGAATGCCTCTTATAATTGATGAAAAAGATATAGATGCCTGGCTCTTTGGTGATTTAAAGGAAGCCTATAGGATAATTGATTTTAATCATAATAACAAATTATACTTTGAAAGGGAAGAAAATGAACAATTAAAATGGATGTAATTAACGCCCCTCCTTGTTTTGAATATTATAAACTAGGAGGGAGTTTTATGAAAAGATTAGGAGATAGGATTTTTGGATTTAGTATAACGACCTTAATCTTCTTACTATTAACTTTATTTATAAGCAGCAATTTAATTTTTAAAAATATTTGTAATCAGTTTAAAAAGAAGTTAGAGATTTTTTAATGGAGGGTGTAAAGCATATAAATGGTGATTATTTAGAAAAACTAATAGAAACAAAGGATATGGAAAGTAAAGAATATAAGGAAATTCAAAGGAATATGATGTATTTTATTGCTGGGAGTAATATAAAATATTTTTATACCATGGCCTATAAAGGAGGGAAACTCTTTTTGTAAACGATGCGTCCTTTGACCCTTCACCTATAGGTGAACTTTATGAAATGAATGATTATATCAAAAAGGCCTTTTGGGGTGAATTTGTGGTTACCGACAAGGCATATAAAGATAAATGGGGAACATTTATTAGTGCATTTTGCCCGGTTAGAAATTCTAATGGAGAGATTGTGGGTATTGCTGGTGTGGATATAGATGTTGAGCATTTTATAGAAATAAAGGAGCAATTTAATAGGATTTTTTCATTTTTAGGAGTGCTAATACTTTTATTTTTAATTTTTGTAATTACAGTCTTTTCAAGAAAAATAAATAAAGATGTGGGCATTATTAGAGAGTCCCTTGAGAATATTGCTAATGGGAATTTAGATATTAGCTTAAAAACTCAAAGGAAGGATGAATTTGGATTAATAATCGATTGGACAAATAAAGTTATCATGAATATAAAAGATATAGTTAAAGAATTGAAAAGGCAGATTCAGTTAGTATTTGACAATATGAAGGTTATTGATGAAAAATTTGCTAGTATAAATTCAAGGCTTCAGGAGGCATCTGCATCGACGGAAGAAATATCTGCAAGCATGGAGGAAATTTTAATTTCAGCAAGAGATATAAATAAAAATACAGAGGCTGTTGACATTATGACGGATGATACATTTTTATTAACTCGAAAATCCCTTGATATTGGAGATAAAATAGAGGGCAGAGCAAAGGAAATAAATCATAAGATACAAAAAAATGTTGAGGAATTCAAAATGATATATGAAGAGAGAAAATTAAGGTTGGAAAAGTCTATTGAAGAGTTAGACGCCATAAGTGAAATTTCATTGGTAGCCAACAGTATATTGGAAATAGCAGAAGCTATAAATCTTTTAGCTTTAAATGCTGCAATTGAGGCTGCAAGGGCAGGAGAGAGCGGAAGAGGATTTGCAGTTGTAGCTCAAGAGATCAGAAAGCTTGCGGAAAGAACTTCAAGGGAGGTTACATTGGTTAATGGAATTATAAAAAATGTTTTATCTTCTAAGAACTCTTTATCTGATTCTCTAAGGCAAATGATAATTTTATTAGAAGATAAGATAATTAAGGACTATGATTCTTTTAGAGGGGTTTCAAATGAATTTGAAAAAAGTGCGAAGGATTTTAAAAATCTATTAAGGGATATATATAGCAGAACGGAACAAACGGTTGATGGGTTTAAAGAGGTTAAGAGGAATATTTCTAATATAACAGAGATAATATCTCAGGTTACGGCGGCATTAGGGGACATTGCTCAAAACATTTCAGCGGTTGCACAGGATAACATGAATTTATCTAAGATAATGGATGAGAATTTTAATGGAAGTTTGGTTTTAAGTAAAATGATAGAAAACATAAAGACAGGCGACTAGTATTTTGCCTGTCTTTTAATTTGAATAAAATGGATAAAGTAATTGTAAAGGGCAAAAAAGCCAAGAATATTGCACAGTATAGGAAATAAAGCCCAAACAGTTTATTAAATATAAGAATACCAATGGCAACATAAAATAGAGCTGTTGCCGCCTTGCCATAGTATTTTGCAGCAACTACGGTTTCATATTTTTAAGTAAAGTAAAGCCTCCTATGATCATAGAAATTTCTTTTATAAGAACAATATAAAAAACCCAATGGGGGATTATATTTGTATAGGATAAGGAGAATAATACAGTTAAGAGCATAAGCTTATCGGCGAGGGGATCAAGCAAAGTTCCCCACTTTGTGACCATGTTATATTTTCTTGCAATATAACCATCTAATACATCTGTGGCACCGGCTATAAAAAATATAATCATGGCAAAAAGAAAAGAATTATTTATTTTAGAAAAGTATACAAATAAATATGTAGGAATGAGGATAAATCTTAATGTAGTTAAAGCATTAGGTATATTCATGGCACCCTCCTTATGCTTTGATAATACAATTATACCACAAAAATTGTAAATTAAAACATAAAAATTATTCGAATGAACATTATTGATATTTTAAATATAATTCGTATTTAATCGAACTTAATTTTAATTATTTTCATTATAATTGACTAATATGATAGACTTTGGTATATTATAAATGCAAACACAAAAAGGGGAACAAATATGTTTGATGTTATAATAGTAGGCGGAGGACCATCTGGAATCTTTACAGCCCTAGAGCTTATAAGAAACAACTCAAATCTTAAAATCGCTTTATTTGAAAAGGGAAAAAGCATAATAAAAGAAAATGCCCTATTAATGAAAAAGGAGTTAAATGTCAGCACTGCAAACCCTGTGCTATAGTTTCAGGTTGGGGTGGTGCAGGTGCCTTTTCCGATGGTAAGCTTACTTTGACGACGGAATTTGGAGGAATACTTGATGAATATATTGACATAGATGAACTTAAAAAACTTATAGAATACATAGACGGAATCTACCTAGAATTTGGAGGCCCCGATGAAGTTCATGGGGAGATTAACGATAGGGTTTTAGATCTTATGAAAAGGGCAGCAGCTGCAGATCTTAAGTTTATCCCTGCTAAAATAAGGCATCTTGGGACAGATAACTGCTTTAACATATTAAAAAAGATGGAGGAATACTTAAGGGAAAGGATAGATGTAAGGACAAATACAGAGGTTAAAAGAATAATAGTTGAGGATGGCATATCAAAGGGAGTAGAGCTAAAAAACGGTGAAGTGGTTGAAGGAAAGTTTATAGTTGTTGCGCCAGGAAGGGAAGGCTCTGACTGGTTTTCTAAAGAAATTGAAAGATTAAATTTAGAAACATCTACAAATCCTGTAGATATAGGTGTTAGGGTTGAATGCCCTGCCATCGTCTTTAAGGATATTACCGATGCCGTTTATGAATCTAAACTTATATACTACACAAAGTCCTTCGATGATAGAGTAAGAACCTTTTGCATGAATCCTTACGGAGAAGTTGTTGTGGAAAACAACGATGGCATAAAAGCAGTAAATGGCCATAGTTATGCCCACAAAAAAGCGAAAACACAAATTTTGCCCTTTTGGTATCAAAGAATTTTACAAAGCCCTTTAATTCACCGATAGAATATGGAAAATATGTTGCAAGCCTTGCAAATATGCTTGGAGAAGGAGTAATAGTTCAAAGGCTTGGGGACCTTTAGAGGGAAGAAGGACGACGGAGGAAAGGCTAAGAAGGGGACTTGTAAGACCAACCTTAAAGGATGCAACTCCAGGGGATTTAAGTTTGGTTCTCCCATATAGATTCTTAACGGATATTATAGAAATGCTTCAGGCCCTTGATAAAATTGCACCTGGTATTTATTCAAAACATACGCTATTATATGGAGTAGAGGTAAAATTTTACTCTCTAAGGGTTAAGCTTTCATCTAATTTAGAAACACAAGTTAAAAATTTATTTGCTGGAGGAGATGGTGCAGGAATAACAAGGGGGCTTGCACAGGCTTCTGTATCAGGAGTTATTATCGCAAGGGAAATACTAAAGAGAATTTGAGGTGGTAAAATGAGTTTAGTTGTTATTGGTGCCCAATGGGGAGATGAAGGAAAGGGAAAGATTACAGACTTTTTAGCAGAGGGAGCAGATGTAGTTGTAAGATATCAGGGAGGAAATAATGCAGGACATACTGTTATTGCCAATGATAAAAATATAAGCTTCATCTTATTCCATCAGGGATACTTTACGATGACAAGCTATGCATTATAGGAAATGGTGTCGTTATAGATCCAAAGGCCCTTTTAGATGAGATTGAATATTTAAAAAACGAAGGAATAAGGGTTGATAATAAAAAACTTTTAATTAGCGATAGAGCCCATGTTATAATGCCCTACCATAAAAAAATCGACGCCCTCTCAGAAAAGAAAAGAGGTTCAAAGGATATAGGAACTACAGGAAAGGGTATAGGTCCCTGCTATACTGATAAGCATGAAAGAACGGGCATAAGGATATGCGACCTATTAAATAAAGAGGTTTTTTATGAAAAGCTAAAAACAAACTTAGAGGTTAAAAATAGGCTAATAAGGGAAATTTACGAAGATGAGGAAATGAATTTTGATGAAATTTATAATACCTACATAGAATATGCAGAAAAGTTGAAGGATTTTATAACCGATACGTCAGTGGTTCTTTATGATAATATTAAGGAAGGCAAGAAAGTATTGTTTGAAGGAGCTCAAGGAACCCTTCTTGACATAGACTATGGAACATACCCCTATGTAACCTCCTCCCATCCAATTGCAGGAGGAGTATGTATAGGCTCTGGCATTGGTCCTACTATGATAGATAGAGTTGTTGGAGTATGCAAGGCCTACACTACAAGGGTTGGAAAGGGTCCCTTCCCAACGGAGCTTTTTGATGAAATTGGAGATTATATAAGGGAAAAGGGATTTGAATATGGAACGACAACAGGAAGGGCAAGAAGATGCGGCTGGCTTGACCTTGTTATTTTAAAGTATGCAGCAAGGATATCAGGCCTTACAAGCCTTGCAATAACAAAGATAGATACCCTTGCTGGTCTTGAAAAAATAAAGGTTTGCACAGGCTATGAGTTTGAAGGAAGGGTGATTGAAAACTTCCCAGCATCATTAGAGGATCTTGCAAAATGCAAACCTATATACGAGGATTTTGACGGTTGGGATGAATCAATCCAAAGGGCTAAAACCTATGAAGACCTTCCGGAAAATGCAAAGAAATACCTAGAATTCATCGAAGAATATACCGGAGTTAGAATATCAATAGTTTCCGTAGGCCCAGAGAGGGAAAATACTATAGTTGTAGGGAAATATTAAAAGGCCTATTTTCAGTATTAGTATTGTATTAAGAAATATAATGTTTTCTTTATTAATAAATAAGGAACAAAAAGATAATATAAGATATATGATATAATTTTATAACAAGATAGCCATCAAAAACTTGTATTATCCTTGTTTTATAACAATAGTTTAATAAAAAGTCTATGGTTATTTTTAATGAATCACCATAGACTTTTTGAATTATCATTTAATTTTTCTTAAATATAATAGTAGAATGCATAGCTTAGTTTATTAATGTATAAATAACCTGATTATATTTCCAAGAATTA
Organism: Caloramator sp. Dgby_cultured_2; assembly: GCF_028872215.1. Classification (NCBI taxonomy): domain Bacteria; kingdom Bacillati; phylum Bacillota; class Clostridia; order Eubacteriales; family Clostridiaceae; genus Caloramator; species Caloramator sp. Dgby_cultured_2. The sequence continues at coordinate 2,162,157 of NZ_CP118396.1, read as the reverse complement.
TTCCAACAACTCCAAAGTCTGCATCACCGAAGGTTGTATTAGCAAAACCTAAATCTCCTAAAACAGGAAGTAGCATTACTGGAAGAAAAGTAATTAAAAGACCATGAGCTAATGCACCCCAAAAGGCTCCCTTTCTTCCTCCTGTTGCATTTCCAAATACTCCAGCAGTTGCTCCACAGAAAAAGTGGGGAACAAGACCTGGCAAGATCACGGGAGCCTTAAGTATAATTAGTATAAACATACCTATGATACCACCTAGAAAGCTTGATAAGAAACCTATTAAAACTGCATTTGGAGCATAAGGATATACAACAGGACAGTCTAAAGCGGGTTTTGCATCGGGAACAATAGAAAGAGCAATACCTTTAAATGCAGGAACTATTTCAGCAAGTATTAGTCTTACACCTGAAAGAATTATATATACTCCACCTGCAAAAGTTATTGCTTGGATAGTAGAATAAATAATAAAGTTTTGTCCGCCGCTTAAATTTTTTCTACGAAATTTTTACCTGCTGTAAAAGCAACAATAAGATATAATATTGTCATTGTTAATCCTATTGCAACTGATGTATCTCTTAAGAAACTAAGTTCTTGAGGGAGTTCTAATTCTTCGGTTGATCTAGAATTTTTACCTACTATTTTACCTATCCAGGCTGAAAAAACATATCCAATAGTTCCAAAATGACCAAATGCAACATCGTCTTGGCCTATAATTTTTTTCATTGTTGGATGTGCAATAGCTGGGAATATTGCCATTACAAATCCTAAAATTATGGATCCTAAAATTATAAGAGCGATTCCTTTTATACCACCTGAGATTAATATGGCTGCTATTAAACATGCCATATATAGTGTGTGATGACCTGTTAGAAAAATATATTTTAACTTGGTGAACCTTGCAATAATTATGTTTACTATCATACCAAATGTCATAATAAGAGCAGTTTGGGTTCCATATGTTTTTAAAGCTAAGGCGACAATAGCTTCATTATTTGGAACGATTCCTTTTAAACCAAAGGCCTGTTGAAACATAGAACTAAAATCAGATAAAGATGATACCACTATGCCAGCACCGCCACCAAGGACAATAAATCCCATTATTGTTTTTAATGTTCCCTTTATTACTTCAGATTTAGACTTTTTTGTATTATAAGTCCTATCATAGCAACAAGTCCAACTAAAATAGAAGGAACACTTAATATGTCAAGTAAAAATTTTAACATAAATTATCCCCCTTTAAAAATCAATATCTAATTTTTTAAAAGCATCTATTAATTTTTCTTTTATTTCATTTAAGTTTATTATGTTATTAAGGGTAATTACATAGCCGTCTAAAGATATCATTTGATTTGCCAAATCTTTAGTTGCAATATAAATATCTGCTTTAATCGCCTTTGCAGAGGCCAAATCTGAATGCTCAACTTCAGCTTTCAAATTAAGTTCTTTTAAAACTTTATTAACATTCATTTCCAACATAAAGCTGCTCCCAAGTCCGTTACCACAGCATACAAGAATTTTCACCTTCATCCCCCTTTTTTATGTAATTGAATATTTGTTTATTATATTTAAAACTTCTTCTTTTGATTTAGCGTTTATTATAATATTGAGGTCATCTGTATTCATTAATAAATTCATAAGCTGAGATAATGCCTTAAGATGAGTTTTACTATCTATAGCTGCTAATGTAATAATTAATTTTACAGGGTCGTTTAATTCGCTACCAAAATTGATGGGGTTTTTTAATGTTATTAGACTCATAGAAAGTTTCTTTACACCATTTTCAGGTCTTGCATGTGCTAAGACTATGCCAGGAGCTATTACCATATATGGTCCTAGAGATTTAAAATTATTTATAATAGCTTCTTCATAGTTTTTGTAATACAACTATCATTTAATAAAATTTTAGTCCCGTTTTTTATAGCATCTTCCCAATTTTCACAAACAATGTTTAACATAATTCTATTTTTATTTAGCAAGTCATTTAACATATATATACCTCTTTCTATAATGTTTTTGAAATATAAGTAAACGTTATAAAAGATTTTCTTAGTTTAATTTTATTGATACGTTGATAATAATATGTGGATTAAAATAAATTCATCACATTAAATTTATATAATATAATGTTATTAGAACATTCCTTTTAGGGGTGGAGAAAGTTGGAGTTCTATGAAATCTTAAAAATTTTTAATAACAATGTTGTTTTAGCTAAAAAAGATGAAAAAGAATACATATTAATAGATAAGGGAATAGGATTTAACAAAAGAAAAGGTGAATTAATTAATAAAGATAGATTTGAAAAGATATTTACTCTTGAAAGAGAGATTAAAGATAGATTTGATAAATTAATATTAAACATAGATGAAGAAATTGTAGGGGTATGTGAAGAAGTAATTAGTATGATTTCAGAAGAATACGAGGAATTAGACAGAGAAATACATGTAAAATTAGTAGATCATATTGCTTTTGCAATAAAAAGATTAAAAAACAATGACGAGATAGAAAATCCATTTATAATAGAAATAGAAACATTATACAATAAAGACTATGAAATTGCAAAAAAGCTGCATTTATGATTAAAAAAGATTAAATATTGAAATTCCTGATGGTGAAATAGGATTTATTGCACTTCATATAAATGCTGCAAAAAATAAAGGTAAGGTTTCAGATACTTTGAAGAATATATATATTTGTAATAGTATAATTGAAATATTAGAGGATGAATTAAAAGTGGAAATAAATAAACAATCGATAGATTATGCAAGATTTATAACTCATATAAAATTTGCAATTTATAGGATAATTAACAAAATACCGATAAAAAATGAATTAAAGTCCGCTATTAAAAGAAAATATAAGGATTCTTATAAAATAGCACAAATAATAGCAAAATTTATGGGAAATGAATTAAAAGAAAAAGTATCTGATGATGAAATAGCTTATATGGCTATGCATGTTGAAAAATTCAAGAACAAAACCTTATATTGATTAATCCCCTATTATGGATTATAATAATATTGTAAATCAGCGTGTAACTTTAGGCAAAAGCTGAAGGTGAGTCCTTCAGCTTTTTGCTTAGGAGGGGTTTTATGAGGATTATTATTGAGGATAGTTATGAATCTATGAGTAAGAAAGCAGCTTTAATGGTTGCAGGTCAAATTCTATTAAAGCCTGATACTATATTAGGACTGGCAACTGGAAGCACGCCTATAGGTATGTATAAAGAACTTGTAAGGATGCATAAGGAAGAGGATTTAGACTTTTCAAATGTAGTTACTTTTAATTTAGATGAGTATGTTGGTTTAGATAAAAATGATAAAAATAGTTATCATTATTACATGTTTCAAAACTTTTTAATCATATAAATATAAAGAAAGAAAATATTTACATACCAGATGGCATGGCACAGGACTTAGAAGAGGAATGTAAAAGATATGAAAGAATTATTGAAGAAAAGGGTGGAATTGATCTTCAAATACTCGGTATTGGCAAAAATGGGCACATAGGATTTAATGAACCAGATTTAAAATTTGAAGCAACAACCCATGTTGTAAAACTAGATGAAGAAACAATAATGGCAAATTCGAGATTTTTTAATAGCATTAATGAGGTCCCAAGTTTTGCAATAAGCATGGGCATAAAAACAATAATGCATTCAAAAAAATAATACTTCTTGCAAATGGGGAAGAAAAAGCGGAATCAATATATAAAGCAATATATGGGCCGATAGTTCCAAAACATCCTGCATCAGTTCTGCAACTTCATCCAGATGTAACATTCATTTTAGATAAAGATGCAGCAAAGTTTATTAAACTCCGTTGACAGGCAGTAAAATATAGTATAAAATAAAATTATAGAATATTCTTAAAATTTTGGCGTGCAATTGACTTTGTCAAGCAAGAGCCAAAAAGGTAGTATTTTACCTTTTTGGCTCTTTTTAATTTTAAATTTAGGAGGGGATTTTAATGAGTAACAACAAATTGCTTGCTAATCTTCAAAAGCTTGGGAAGGCTTTGATGACGCCAGTTGCAGTTTTACCTGCAGCAGCACTTTTGTTAAGGCTTGGGGCACCAGATGTTTTTAATTTAAAATGGATGTTTGCTGCAGGAGATGCAATCTTTGGTAACCTTGCTCTTTTATTTGCTATCGGTATAGCCATTGGTTTTGCTGAAGAAAACAATGGAGTTGCTGGACTTGCAGCTGCGGTTGGTTACTTTGTATTAACTAAAGTTGCTACTACGTTTAATGACAAGATAAACATGGGAGTATTATCTGGTATTATTGTCGGTATACTTGCTGGATATCTATATAATAAATATAAGGCCATTAAACTACCAGACTTTTTAGGTTTCTTTGGTGGAAAGAGGTTTATTCCTATCGTAACTTCTTTTTATTCTTTGGTTATTGGAGTTATTTTTGGTTATGTATGGCCACTTATTCAAAACTTTATCAGTTCATTTGGCAATACTATCGCCTCATCTGGAGCTATTGGAGGATTTTTCTTTGGATTGTTAAATAGGCTACTAATACCATTTGGTCTTCATCATGTTATCAATTCTTTTGTATGGTTTCAATTTGGTGAATTTAAAGATGCAACTGGTAAAATTGTAACAGGGGATTTATCAAGATTCTTTGCTGGTGATCCAAATGCAGGAACATTTATGACAGGATTTTTCCCAATAATGATGTTTGCACTACCTGCAGTTTGCTTTGCTATGATAATGGCTGCTAAAAAGAGCATAGAAAAGAAGTTACAGGAATGCTGTTAGGTGTTGCGTTTACATCATTTTTAACAGGAATAACTGAGCCTATTGAATTTTTATTCATGTTCCTTTCACCACTTTTGTATGTAATCCATGCTCTTTTGAGTGGAATTTCACTTGCAGTTACGACAGCTCTTGGAATGAGGTGTGGATTTGGTTTTTCAGCAGGGTTAATAGATTATGTTTTAAATTTTGGTATATCAAGTAAACCTATAGGACTTTTAGTAGTTGGGGTTATATTCGGTATAATTTATTACTTTATTTTCTACTATATCATAATTAAGTATGATATACCGACTCCAGGAAGAATTGAGGAGGAATCATCAGTAATATCCAAATTATCCTCATCAGCTTTGAAAGATAAGGCTGCAGAGATATTAAGTGCCTTAGGAGGAAAAGAAAACATAGTTAATATAGATGCATGTGTGACAAGGATTAGAGTATCAGTAAACAATCCAGATGTGGTTAACGAAGACGCATTAAAGGCCCTTGGGGCTACAGGTGTTATAAAGATGGGTAAAAATAATTATCAAATTGTTGTTGGGACTTCAGCAGACCCACTTGTAACACATATAAAGGCGATTATGAGCAATAAAAATTTAAGCGTATAACATTCCTCGGGCTTTGCCCGAGGATTTTTGGGGTGATAACATGAAAAGATTTATTGATAGTTTCTCTTCGGATATTTTAAAGATGAGTAAGAAAGAGTTAATAGAATCTATTAGGGCAAGCGAAGGGAGAGTAATTGCTGCTGAAGTGATAAGTCTACTGCAGCCTTTACTTTTAAATATAAGCAATGCTGAATTGGCTGCTGCCTTTGGAGCAGATTTAATCATTTTAAATATGTTTGATTTAAACGAACCATTAGTTCAAGGAATTAAAGTTGAGGATAATTATGACTATATAAAGGAAGTGAAAAGGTTAACAGGCAGACCAGTAGGTATTAATTTAGAACCTGTAGATTTTTCAATGAATATTAAAAGCATAAGCAAAGGAAGGATTGCATCAAAGGAGAATGCTAAAAAGGCAAAAGAAATGGGTGTAGACTTTATAATATTAACTGGCAATCCTAAAACGGGAGTTACCAATAATGAAATAAGTAGATCTATAGAAGAAATAAAATTTGTAGTTGGTGAAAATATAATTTTGCTTGCAGGTAAAATGCACTCATCAGGGATTAAAAAAGAACAAGGCAGCAAATTGATAACTAAAGAGGACATTTATTCATTTATCGAAAAGGGTGCAGATGGCATTTTAATTCCAGCACCTGGAACTATTCCTGGTATTACATTGGATTATGCAAAAGAACTTATAGATTATGTTCATGATTTAGGAGCGATTGCTATGACTACAATTGGAACTTCCCAAGAAGGAGCAGAAGAGAATACTATAAAAAATATAGCTTTAATGTGCAAAATGGCAGGAGCAGATATTCATCATATTGGAGATTGCGGATTACCGGGAATTGCGATCCCTGAAAATATATTAGCTTATTCGATAACTATAAGAGGCAGAAGGCATACATATTTTAGAATTGCAGCATCTATAAACAGATAAAAAGGAGGAGTAAAATTGTTTGGACTTTTTAGTAAGAGACAGATGGAGATAAAATCACCGATAAAAGGAAAAGTAATAGATGTATCACAAGTTCCAGATGAGGTTTTTTCAAGTAAAATGGTAGGAGATGGTTTTGCAATAGATCCAAAAGATAATACTATATATTCTCCAGTTGAGGGAGAAATAATTCAAGTTTTTCCAACGGGACATGCCATTGGAATAAAAACTAAAGAAGGATTGGAGATATTAATTCATATTGGAATTGATACGGTTGAGTTGAAAGGGAAGGGATTTGTCACTTTTGTAAATGAGGGAGATTATGTAAGGGTTGGAGATAAACTTATAACCTTTGATTTAGAACTTATAAAAAATAAAGCTAAGTCAACTATAATTCCTGTTTTAATTACTAACATGGAAAAGGTTAAGGAAATGAACGTAAATTTTATAGATGCTGAAGAAGGCGATGTTATTGCTAATGTAAGATTAAAATAAGGAGGGATTTCTGTGAAGGAAATTTTAGTAAAAATAAATAACCCAACGGGGCTTCATGCAAGGCCGGCAAGTATACTTGTAAAAGAGGCTATGAAGTTTAAGTCGAATATTTATTTAATCAAAAATAATAAAGAATATAATGCAAAAAGTATCATGAGCGTTATGGCAATGGGGGCAGCATTGGGAGATGAAATAAAAATAAAAGCTGAAGGTGGAGATGAAAATGAGGCTATAAATTCACTTCAGAAACTACTAGAAGATTTAAAGGATTGAGGTGGGAGAATGGATAGAGGCATTGCTGCTTCTTCTGGAGTAGCGATTGGACGGGCTCATATTATAAAAAAGAAATAGAAGTTAAAAACTATAGAGTAGAAAATGCTAAAGAAGAGATTGATAGGCTAGATAGAGCAATTTCTATAGCTAAAGATGAAATAGAAAAAATAAAAGATGCTTCAGTTAATACAATAGGAGAAAAAATGCTAAAGTTTTTGAAGCACATTTGATGATTTTAGAAGATATTGAATTTATTAATTCAATTAAAAATAGAATTTATAACGATAAAATTAATGCTGAATATGCAGTAAAATTAGTAAGCTATGAATATTCTCAAATATTTCTTAATATGGAAAATGAATACTTTAAGGAAAGAGCGTCTGATATAAAGGATGTTGGAAATAGAATAATAAATATTTTAAGTGGAAGCAATAATAACTCTATAATAAATATACATAAAAAATGCATCATCGTAGCTGATGATATTACTCCATCTGAAACAGCACAAATGAATAAAGAATTAGTTTTGGGAATTGCAACTAATTTAGGTGGAAAAACATCTCATTCTGCAATTATAGCAAGAACACTTGAAATACCAGCAGTTTTAGGATTAGGGAATATAACAGATGTAGTAAAAGAAGGTGACATTTTAATACTTGATGGTGATGAGGGTATTGTAATTATTAATCCTGATGATGAAACTGTAAAAAGGTATAAAGAAAAACAGCAGAAAATTAATGAGGAAAAAAGTGAACTTTTAAAGTATAAAAATATTATAGTAAACAAAAATGGGAGGTTAATAGAAATAGCAGCAAATGTAGGAAGAATAGAGGAAGTTGATTTAGCTGTAAAATATGGTGCAGATGGAATTGGACTTTTAGAACGGAATTTTTATATATGGACAAAGAGACTCTACCAACAGAAGATGAGCAGTTTGAGGCATATAAGCATGTTTTAGAAAAGATGGAGGGGAAACCAGTTATAATAAGAACTCTTGATATAGGTGGAGATAAACATATTAATTATTTAAATTTAGAAAAGGAACAAAATCCATTTTTAGGATTGAGAGCAATAAGGCTTTGCCTTAATAGAATAGATTTATTTAAAACGCAATTAAGAGCGCTTCTTAGAGCATCGATTTATGGAAATCTTAGAATTATGTTTCCGATGATTTCAGGTTTGGAGGAATTAAGGAAAGCTAAAAGAATCTTAAAGGGAGTTGAAGAGGAATTATCTTCTCAAGGCATTAAATATTCTAATGATTATAAGCTTGGCATAATGATAGAGGTTCCTTCAGCTGCAATAATATCTGATATGCTTGCAAAGGAAGTTGACTTTTTAGTATAGGAACAAATGATCTTATTCAGTATACATTGGCAGTTGATAGGATGAACCAAAATGTATCATATCTCTATGAACCATCACACCCTGCAATATTGAGATTGATTAAAGCTGTTATTGATAATGCACATAGAGAAGGAATATGGGTTGGAATGTGTGGAGAGATGGCATCGGATTTAAGTATGACAGAAACTTTATTTGAAATGGGATTGGATGAGTTTAGTGTATCTCCACCTATGATTTTAAACTTAAAAAGAAATTAGGAGGAACTTATGAAGGGAATTAAAAGCAGTAAAATAATTCTTGAAAATGGCGTATTAGAGGATAGGGTTATACTTTTTGAAGATAAAATAATAGATATAGTTTCAGAAAAGGAATATAATCTATCAACAGTAGAGCTTATGGATGTGGGAGGAAGCTTCGTTTCACCGGGGTTTATAAATATCCATGTTCATGGATGCTCAGGATATGATTTTATGGATGAGGAAGGATTAGAGGAAATATCGAATAACCTTTTAAAAACAGGGGTTACATCCTTTCTTGCCACTACAATGTCGTTGGAATTTGAAAAGATTGAAAGAGCACTTAGAAAAATTAAAGATTTTATGCTAAAGGGAAGATGTAAAGGCTTACTAGGAGTTCATCTAGAGGGACCCTTTATAAGTAAAAAATATAAGGGTGCCCATGATGAAAGATTTTTAATAGATCCTGATTTTAAGTTGATAGAACCCTATAAGGATGTTATTAAAATAGTTACTATAGCACCAGAGCTTGAAGGGGCAGAGGAATTTATTAAAAAATGTTCTAAGGAAGGCATAGTAATATCAATAGGTCATAGTGGTGCAAGCTTTGAGGGAACCTTAAAGGCAATAGAGTATGGTGCTAAAAGTATAACTCATACCTTCAATGCAATGCCTCAGCTTCATCATAGAAACCCTTCGGTTTTAGGTGCAGCCTTTACAACTGATGTTTATTGTGAAGTAATACCTGATAATATTCACATCCATCCTTATCTTTACGAAGTCTTAATTAGAATTAAAGGAAAAGATAGAATAATTCTTGTCACTGATTCAAATAGGGCTTGCCTTTTAAGAGACGGGGAATATGAGCTTGGAGGACAGGCTATAACAGTAAAGAATGGCAAGGCAACACTAAGGGATGGAACTATTGCAGGAAGCGTTCTTAGGATGAACGAGGGAATAAGAAATTTTTACAAAAACACAAACCTTGAGATTTGGGAAGCAGTAAAATTAGCCACAATTAATCCTGCAAGACTATTGGGAATTTACGATAAAAGGGAAGTATTGAAGCTGGGAAAGATGCGGAGTTTTGTATCTTGGATGAGGAATTAAATATAGTAGATGTCATTATGTAAGTTTGAAGATTTATCGGCAAATTAAGCACTTTATCAGGAATGCTATTCTGATAAAGTGCTTTTGTGCGAAATTGTTAGAAAAATTTAATATTTTTAGAATATTTAAAGATAATTTCTATAAATAAGAATCCAACTATTTGTAATATCAATGTTTAAAGGGTATAATGATTATTGTTAAACTTTTAACTAAAGATGGGGGATTTTATGTTAGATCTAGTAAAAAATATCAACAGCATTCTTTGGAGTTATGTTTTAATTTTTCTATTATGTGGGACTGGAATCTATTATACCATTATTTTAAAGGGAGTCCAAATAAGAAGATTTAAGGATGGGTGGAAAAGGGTTTTTGGTAATATAACATTAAAGGGAGAAAAGGCAGGAAAGGAGGGCATGACATCCTTTCAAGCTCTTGCAACGGCAATAGCTGCCCAGGTTGGAACAGGTAATCTTGCCGGTGCAGCAACAGCCATTGCATCAGGTGGACCAGGTGCAATCTTTTGGATGTGGTTAAGTGCCTTTTTGGAATGAGCACCCTCTTTTCAGAAGCAGTTCTTGCACAAACTTTTAAGGATAAGGTAGAGGATGAGGTTACGGGTGGACCTGCCTATTATATTAAAAAGGTTTAGGAAGCAATTTTCTTGCTTATTTATTTTCGGTTTCAATTATTTTAGCGCTAGGATTTATGGGCAACATGGTTCAGTCAAATTCCATCGGAGCAGCCTTTAGTAATTCCTTTGGAATAAAGCCTATTTACGTTGGAATAGTTCTTGCAATTATAGCAGGTTTTATTTTTATAGGCGGGATAAAAAGAATTGCCTCAGTAACAGAAAAGATTGTTCCTATAATGGCACTATTTTATATAATAGGAGGAATAATAGTTATTGTTTTAAACATAGACTCACTTATTCCTGCTTTTAAGATGATATTCCTTGGAGCTTTTAATCCTAAGGCAGCAACGGGAGGAATAATAGGTGCAACTGTTAAAGAAGCCGTAAGATATGGTGTTGCAAGGGGACTTTTCTCCAACGAAGCAGGTATGGGTTCAACACCCCATGCCCATGCTGTTGCAAAGGTAAATCATCCAGTTGAACAAGGGGTTGTGGGTATTATAAGTGTATTTATAGATACATTTGTTATTTTAACCTTAACTGCCCTTGTAATTTTAACTACAGGTTCAATTGAGACTAAAACAACAGGGATAAAGTTAACTCAAGAGGGATTTATAAGAGGTTTAGGATCCTTTGGAGGAGTATTTATCGCAATTGCCCTTTTATTCTTTGCCTTTTCAACAATAATAGGTTGGTATTTCTTTGGAGAGGCCAATGTTAAATTCTTATTTGGCAAAAAAGGGTTAATGCCCTATAGAATATTAGTTATTATATTTATTGCATTAGGAACAGTCCTTGAAGTTCCTTTAGTATGGGAACTTGCCGACCTTTTCAATGGAATAATGGTTATTCCAAACCTTATAGCCTTACTAGTTCTTTCAAAGACAGTTAAAAAGGCACTTGAAGATTATGAAAAAGGAATTAGACTTTAGGTCTAATTCCTTAATTTTCCAAAGAATTTTGAAAAAATTTTTAGAGCAAATTATTGACTTTTTTTATGTCATTGTATAATAGAAAATGTCGTGTGGCCCCTTGGTCAAGTGGTTAAGACACCACCCTTTCACGGTGGTAACAGGGGTTCGAATCCCCTAGGGGTCACCATTTGGGCGCCTAGCTCAGCTGGGAGAGCATCTGCCTTACAAGCAGAGGGTCACAGGTTCGAGCCCTGTGGTGCCCACCATACGGCCCAGTAGCTCAGTTGGTTAGAGTGCCGGCCTGTCACGCCGGAGGTCGAGGGTTCGAGCCCCTTCTGGGTCGCCATATGCCGGCTTAGCTCAATCGGTAGAGCAACTGACTTGTAATCAGTAGGTTGTAGGTTCAAGTCCTATAGCCGGCTCCATAAAAGTCCTAGCAATGCTAGGACTTTTAATTTTTACAAAAAGGTAAGCAAAAGCCTACCCTTTTTATGATATGGAAGATTTAGTTATCCATTTTTTAATTCTTATATCGTCTCCAAAGAATTTATAAACATCAAAGGAACCGAATATCCTTGATTTTATCCTCTCGGCATATATGGAGTCAAAGTCTTCAAGGGGAAGATTTGTGGAAATTATCATCTTTTTATTCTTTAAAAGCCTTGCGTTCAAGATATTAAATAATTCCAACTGGGATAAACCTGTGCTATTAGGTTCAGTTCCAAGGTCGTCTATTATTAAAAGATCGCAGTCCAATATGTCTTCAATGACTTCCCTTTGGGAATTTTCGTCGAATCTGGAATTTTTAATAATGTTTATAAGATCTGGAGCTGTCTGATATATAACAACCTTTCCCATATCCAAAAGGTCTTTTGCTATACAGTGGGATAAAAGGTCTTACCAAGACCAGAACCTCCATAGAAAAAGAGGCTCCTGTCTATATTATCAAAGTTTTGGACAAAATTAAGACAATCGGTAAAAATCCTTTCCATATTTTTTCTTGGTGATGTAGCTTCTCCAGGATAAATTTCATTTGAATAAAGGTTTATATCAAAGGTATCGAAGTTTTCCCTTTTTAGTATCTCCTTTAAATTTGATTGCTGATAAAGCTTATCTATAAGCTTTTGCTTAAAGCAGGAGCACTTTTCCGAACCTATAAATCCAGTGTCTTTGCATTTTTCACATTTATATTTGATTTCCATGTAATCAAGGGGAATTTTATAAAAGGATAAAAGCTCCCCTTTTTCTATTTTTAAATTAGTTATTTTTTCCTTTGTGTTTTCTATTATTTCCTCTGCTTGTTCACCGCCTACAACAGCCATTGCCATCGAAATCCCAAGCTTTTTTATTTCTTCATCAATTTCTTTAATTCTTGGGATTTTTGAATAAACCTTTTCAATTCTTTCCTTTTGCCTTGCCTTTGCCTCATTTTGAAGTTTTTCATAATCCTCCATAATTTCAGCTATTATCCTGCTTCTCAACGTTATCCCTCCTTGAAAGGAGCATTTTTTCAAGTTCCTTTATATCGTATTTTCTCTGACCACCATAACTGTTGAAATAATTTTGTGTTTGCTTATTTGCAACTTTTTGTTTTTTGTCATATTTTTTATTTTATCCAGCGAATCTATGTTATTTTTGTGCCAGTCGTTCAATATGGCATCAACATAATTAAAATTGATTTCATTTATCCTTTTAACGCATATTCTACAGGCTTCCTTAATAAGTTCATCGGAAAATTTATAATCATAAATCCATTTATCAAGAAGTTCCTCTTGAGGTTTTGATATTTCTAAATCTTTAATCCCCATAAAATTAAGTATTTCTTTAAATCTATTCCACCTTTCATCAAATCGATTTAAATGTGCCTGTGCATCTTCGATGGTTTTAATATTGCTTTCATGCCAAGCAATAGCAACCTTTTCTATGTATCTTATGTCGGTTTTTGCTTTGATGCACAGTATTCTACCAAAAGATTAACAACCTCAGGTGGAAATTTAAAATCCTCCACAAATCCAATAAACGTAGAAATTTCCTTAGTTGACAAAGGCCTTGCAATTATTTTTTCTATATTTATAAGCATTTCTTGAAGGCTTTGGGAAAAGTCGTCTCTCCTTGAGTGTGTAAAGGACAAGGAGCCGTCGTTGTTAATAAAAAGTATTCCTATTTCTTGAAGGTATTCAATTGCCTTTATAACATCGCCCTCGAGCATATTAAGATCCTTTGCTAATTTATATGTTGGAATTTCAAGGCCATCATAGGCTAATTTTAATATCATAAGGTAAACCTTTAAAAAGTCACCGTTTATATCCTTAAGATGTTTTTCAAAAATTCATAGGGAACAGGAATAAAATCCAGCAATGGAGAATTTATTTTAATATTTGCCATGGTGATACACCTCTTTTTATTGCTTTAATATATTATATCAGTTTAAGGGGGTTAAAACAAATAGAAATAAATAGTTAAAATGTTGCATAAAATATACTAGGTTGCAAAAATTTTTTTATTATTGTATACTAAAAAATGTGAGCTAAAGAGAAAGGGGGAAAGAAGGTGCAAGGAGAAGGTAAAGTTGATTTTTGTCAAAATTAGTCAAAAACCTTAAATTTTACAAAAAATCGACATTTTTTCTATCCTGGGCTTTTTAGTTGGAATATTCGTTGCAGTAAGCTGCATTGACATAAATATAGACAAGGAATCTGCCTACATAGTAAAGATAAACGGCAGTAAGATTGGTGTGGTTAAAGGTATTGAGACATATAAAAATGTTTTAAATTCCATTAAGGAAACAGATGGTGAATCTCCTTTAAACTCAATATCCTATGAAAGGGTAAATTTTCTAAAGACAAACTTTTTATCTGAAAAGGAATTGGAATATAATATAAGAGAAAAACTAGGGCTTAAGGCAAAGGTTTATAGCATCAAGATAAACGGAGAGGAAATAGCAAAGGTAAAATATTATGAGGATTATCAAAGTCTCTTAGATAAAATTAAAAAATACTATTATCCAAAGGTTCAGGGAGATGTGAAGATAATCTCAGCTACTATAAAGGAAAACATTGAGGCTGTTGAAACCTTTGACTACTACAAAAACACAATGGATACAGATGATATCCTTCAAAAATTGCAGATGGGCAAATGCTAACCTATGAATATGAAGTAAAACAGGGAGATACCGTTTGGGATATTTCCTTGAAAAACGACATTTCTATCGAGGATATTAAACTTGCAAACCCTGATCTTAATATAGATAAGATCCAGATAGGACAAAAGATTAAATTCATAAAGAAAAAGCCATACGTTAATGTGGAAATTGTTGCTATGATAAATGCCAAGGAAGAAATACCCTATGATACAAAGAAGATAATCGATAAAAGCTTAAAACAAGGCATAGAAAAGGTTAAGGAAGAAGGACAAAATGGTCTTGCCTATGTTGAAAAGAAGGTTTATATATTAAACGATGACGTAATCCAAGAGGATGTTTTATCTTCCAAAGTTTTAAAAGAACCTAAGGACGAAATTTTAATTGTTGGTGGGAAGAAAACAAGCTCCTCCTACATGGCCTTTGGAGGCTTTATAAGGCCATCAAGAGGAAGGATAACATCAAGATTTGGATATAGATGGGGAAGAATGCACGAGGGGTTGATATTGCAGCCCCAACAGGGACACCTATATACGCTGCAGCCTCAGGAAAGGTTATCTATGCAGGTTGGAAAAGTGGCTATGGAAAGTGCGTTATTTTAAAACATGGTGATGGCTACCATACAGTATACGGACATGCAAGTAAAATATATGTTAGCATAGGCGAATATGTAGATAGAGGACAAAAGATAGCGGCAGTAGGAAGCACAGGCCGTTCAACAGGACCTCACCTTCATTTTGAGGTTAGAAAAAACGGTGTTCCTAAAAATCCTTTAAAATATATAAGATAACAAGAGCCCTTTATCTTTGATATAAGATAAAGGGCTCTATCTTTACTTTAATATCTTGTCAAAAACAAATAATCCTTTCCCTTGTGAAAACTTGTTTTCGCCAATTCCTATCGTAGATAGGCTTAAGATTGATTTTATATCCTTAGGAGTTAAATTTGGCGTTTTTTCCAGGATTACTGCAATTGCACCTGAAATTATAGCAGAAGCAATGGATGTTCCGGATTTAACAGTATACGCATTTAACAAATTTGATGTTCTGCCAGGGATATATGTTATATCGGAAGCCAATGATTTAACGTTGGATGCCAGCATTACAATATCTGGCTTTACGGTTTTTTAAAAGTAGGTCCCCTTCCAGAGAAACTACAAACCCTTATATTTTTCATATTTCCACCGAACTCGACACCGCCGACGGTTATTACCTCATCGATATTTCCCGGGCAATGAATGGAAAAGCTTTGGGGCCCTGAGTTTCCAGATGGCGCCACCACTGCAATATTCTTTGAAAGAGCTATTTTAATTATCTCTTCTAATGGATTTATATTTACATTTATGTCGAATTCAAAGGGAAGATTGATTACCCTTATGTTAAAACTTTCTGAATATGTTATAAGGATATCAATAGCCTTAATTACATCCGATAAAAATCCCTTTCCAGAGGCATCGAAGGCCTTTATCATAACAATATTTGAATCAGGAGCTATTCCTTCAATGTCTGAAGTATATTTAGAGGCTGCAATACATCCTGATATAAATGTTCCATGACCATTATCGTCATAGGGCTTTTCAATTCCGTTAATTAAATCCTTAAAAAAATTATTGCATTTCGTTTGATTGTAAGGTCTGGATGAGGATATACTCCAGTGTCTACTACACCTATTCCTATTCCCTTTCCTGTTAATTTGAAAAGTTTAGGATAACTTAAACCTATAAGTTTTTCAGCATTTTTCAAGCAAAGATTACCCTTATAGTCATAACATATAAAGGAAACCTCGGGATATTCAGTTATATAATCTATAGAAAGGGAGGAAAGCTCACAGGATATAGCCCTTATGTTTTCGTATTCCCATTTTATTTTACCGTTTGATGATGTTATTTTACTTTTTATTTTTTAGAGTCTTCCCTTAAGGATATGATAACTGGAATTTTGCTTTTAAATTGATCTTCATTAAGTTTTTTAAATAGGGGTCAATTTTTTTATTTAAAAAAACATATTAACCCTCTAAAAATTTATGCATTATATTATATGCAAAATTCCTTTAAATGTTACTTATAAATTCCTTAAAGGCCCTTGCTGCAGGTGAAAGAGTTCTTTTTTGATGAAGGACTAAATAAATATTCCTTTTTAAGTCTAGATTTTTACATCATGCTTTTTTATATAACCTGCCTTAATATAATCTTCACAGGCAAGTTCAGAAACAACCGAAACCCCAAGTCCATTCTTTACAAATTGTAATACCGCTTCAAGACTGCTCGTTTCAATAGCAACCTTTATTTTTTCTAAAAGCCCATTAGAGCTTAAAAACTCTTCGAAAACATTCCTTGTGGCAGAACCGCTCTCCCTTAAGATGAATTTTTCCTTTATCATATCTTCTATGCTATTTATTGAAGGAACATCGGGAGAACTTATCAGTATAAGATTGTCGTCTGCTATTTTTTTATACTCAAGCCTTTCATCGCATATGGTCTCTCCAACTATACCAAGCTCAACATCTCCGTTTAAAACAAGTCCTATTACGTTTTTAGTGCTGTCCTCCTTAACGTCAAAATCTACAGAGGGATAATTTTCTGTGAATTTTTTAACCAAAGATGGTAATAAAAATCTACAGGGTGTTGTGCTGGAGGCAATATTTAATTTTCCTGTAATACTTTTTTGAAATTCGTTTATGGAATATATTGCGTTGTTTCTTATGTTTAAAAGGTTTAGGGCATAGTCGAAAAATATTTTTCCTGCGGGAGTTAAATTAACTTCCTTGCTGCTTCTGTCAAATAAAGTTGTATTAAGTTCCTTTTCAAGGTTTGATATATGGGCACTTATTGTCGGCTGAGATAGGAATATTGCTTCGGCTGCTTTAGAAAAACTTTTAAATTTAGCTACGTTGATAAAAGCTTCAATTTGTTTAAAATCCATTGATTCACCCCTATTTTTAATATATTTTATTTTATAAATACTTTCAATAGTAAATATTTAAAAAAACGATAAACTTTATAATTTACCAGAAAAAAGTAGTTACATTAAGAAGAAGAAAATGATATAATAAAAGTTACGGATTTATAGTTTAAAGAAAAGCAAAGGATGGGTGGAGATGGATAAACTACAGATAGAAGGTGGAAAAAGGCTATTTGGAGAAGTGAATATAAGCGGTGCCAAAAATGCTGCTGTTGCTATACTTCCTGCTTCTATTTTGGCGGATGATGGCCTTTGTAATATAGATAATATCCCTGATATACAAGATATTAAATGCCTTGAAAATATAATGATAGATATGGGAATATCTTTAACTTCTGAAAGGGACGGGCATGTTAAGATAAATCCAAATACGATTAAAACATATAGCGCCCATGGTGAAAATGTAAGGACGATGAGGGCATCCTATTACCTTTTAGGGGCACTTCTTGGAAAGTATAAAAAAGCAGAAGTTGCCTTCCCAGGAGGATGTTCAATAGGGGTAAGGCCTATAGATCAGCATATAAAGGGATTTGAAGCCTTAGGAGCAAAGGTTACAATAGAACATGGATATATCAAGGCTGAAGCACCGAATGGCCTAAAGGGTGCAAATATATACCTTGATGTTGTTTCAGTTGGTGCTACTATAAATATAATGCTTGCTGCATGTAAGGCAGAAGGAATTACTATAATTGAAAATGCTGCAAGGGAGCCCCATGTTGTTGACGTTGCAAACTTTTTAAACTCGATGGGGGCAAATATAAAGGGTGCTGGAACAGATGTTATAAAAATAGTTGGAGTAGATAAGCTAAAGGGATGCGATTATTCTGTAATACCGGATCAAATAGAGGCGGGAACATACATGGTTGCAGCAGCCATCACAAAAGGAGATGTTCTAATTAAAAATGTTATCCCAAAGCATCTTGAATCTATGACTGCAAAGCTTATAGAAATGGGAGTTAATGTTGAAGAGTATGAGGATTCTATAAGGGTTAGCTGCGATAAAAGACCTAAGGCAGTGAATATAAAGACTCTTCCTTATCCAGGATTCCCAACGGATATTCAGCAGCCCTTTACAACTTTACTTTCAGTATCAGAAGGAAGAAGCATTGTTACAGAGAGCATTTGGGAAGGAAGATTTAAACATGTTGATGAGCTAAAAAGGATGGGAGCGAATATAAAGGTTGAAGGAAAAATAGCAATTATAGACGGAATTGAAAGGCTCTCAGGGGCTGAGGTTATGGCAACTGACCTTAGGGCAGGTGCAGCCCTTGTTATTGCTGGTCTTGCAGCGGAAGGAACGACAACAGTTACACATGTAAGGCATATAGATAGGGGCTACGAAAAAATAGAAGAAAAATTAAGAAAACTAGGTGCTAGCATAATTAGGATAACCGACAATAGAGAGTATTTTGAATAAAGGTGGGATTTTCCCACCTTTATTTTATTGCCTTACTTTTATAGCAGCATCGTAAACAGCCTTTGCAACTTCCTTTGTATACTTTAAGGTCAAAGGCTTTTGGAATAATATAATTTTCATTTAATTTATCTTCTTCTACGGAATTTGCAATAGCAAGGGCTGCTGCTATTTTCATATCTTCATTAATTTCCCTTGCCCTTGCATCTAGGGCACCTCTAAAAATCCCAGGAAAGGCAAGGACATTGTTAATTTGATTATCAAAGTCAGACCTTCCTGTTCCTACAATTCTTGCACCGGCTTTTTTGCCTCATCAGGGAAAATCTCTGGCGTTGGGTTTGCCATGGCAAAAATTATTGAATCTTTGTTCATAGTTTTTACCATTTCAGAAGTTAAAACATTAGGAGCAGAAACTCCAATAAATACATCGGCACCCCTTATAACATCCTTTAAAAGGCCCCTTTCACCGTTTGGATTTGTAAGGTTTGCAAGTTCCCTTTTAGCATTATCAATATCACCATTAGGATCTAAAACTCCTTTTTGTCGCAAACTATAATATTTTTAGCACCTGACGACAAAAGAAGTTTTGTAATTGCACATCCTGCGGCACCGGCACCGTTTACAACGATTTTTATTTCATTTAATTTTTTATTTACTATCTTAAGGGCATTAGTAAGGGCAGCCAAGGTTACAACAGCAGTTCCGTGCTGATCATCGTGAAATACCGGAATGTCAAGTCTTTCCCTGAGCTTTTTTCAATTTCAAAACATCTTGGTGCAGATATATCCTCTAAATTTATTCCACCAAATCCCTTTGATATTCTAACGATTGTTTCAACTATCTCATCAACATCTTTAGAATCTATAACAATAGGAAATGCATCAACATCTGCAAATTTTTTAAAAAGGACGCATTTACCCTCCATGACTGGAAGGCTTGCTAAAGGACCTATATCACCAAGGCCTAATACGGCACTTCCGTCGGATATTACAGCAACAGTATTCCACTTTCTTGTATATATGTAGGCTTTATCTGGATATTTTTGTATCTCAAGACATGGCTGTGCAACTCCAGGTGTATAGGCGAGGGACAAATCCTTTGAATTATTAACTTCCACCCTTGATATCACTTCTATCTTTCCTTTAACCCTTTCATGAAAGGATAGGGCTTCATCGTAAATCGACATAATATCACTCTCCTTATAATAAAGAAAACTTATATTCTAATGATATTATACGATATATAAAGAAATTTATAAAACATTAATCTACTACGAAATTTGTCAACAATTGTTGATATAGCTTGAATTTTACCATATAATGATTTTAAAGGAGGGGGATAAGCTATATGCATAAAAATAGATCATTTGTATTTAAGGCTTTTGCCTTTTTACTACTTTTGCTGATGCTTTTTCAAATCTATTATGTAAAAATATTAACTGATAAATTTTATTATCAGGTTGAAATTCAAAGGAAGAATGAGCTAAAGCAAAAGATCGATATGGTATATAATGCTATTTCACCTATATTACAATTAAAAAGACAGGGAAAGATAACAAAGAAAGAGGCTATAGAAAGAATTGCTGATTTAGTAAGAAGGATGACCTATGATGATGAGTATTCAAAAATTATATTTTTATGAGTAGCTACGATGGAACATATATAGTTCAACCCTTTGAGAGGGAAAAGGAATGGAAAAACTTTTGGAATTATAAAGATATAAAGGGGACTTATGTTATAAGGGAACTTGTCAAGGCGGCAAAGGAAAGTCCAGAAGGGTCTTATGTTTCTTATTATTCTGCACCTCCAGGTTCTAGCGAACATCAATTTAAGCTTTCCTATATAAAGGGAATCCCGGAGATAGAAGCATATATAGGAACAGGCATGTATGTTCAAAACACATTTAAGTCAATGTTTAAACTTCTTTTTCAATAAAATCTGCAATTTACCATATAGTATTATTTACAATAATCTTGTTTATATCCTATATTTACAGACTGAATTCTGATTATAGAAGGCTCAAGGAGGAGACTTTAAAAAGAAAAATTCTTTTGAAAACTCCCTGATGCTTTAGTTGAATTTGATAAATCAGGGCTTATCGTAGATGTAAACAAATCCTTTGAGAAAATATTTGGATATAAAAAGGAAGAGTGTATAAGAAGACATATAGATGATTTAATTACAGATGAAATGTATATTGAGGAAGCGCGACAAATTAGTAATCAAGTTTTTCAAAATGGATTTTGCAATGTTGAAACAGTAAGGTTTAATAAAGAGAAAAAACCTGTTAATGTTTTAATTAGAAGCATTTTAATCAAGATAAACGAACGCATCTATGGTGGCTTTGGGATTTATACGGATATAACAACACAGAAGAAATATGAAAAAGATCTTAAGTATTTAAGTTACCATGATACATTAACTGGGCTTTATAATTTTAGATATTTTAATAGTTTTGTTAAAAATATAAAGCATAGCGACTTGCCCTTGGAATTATAATGGCAGATGTTAATGGTCTAAAACTTGTTAACGATACCTTAGGCCATTTATATGGTGATAAACTTTTAATTTCCTTTTCAAAGATTTTATTAGAATCAAAAGGGATAAGGATGTAGTGTTTAGATTAGGGGAGATGAGTTTTTAATTTTACTCCCTAATACACAAGCAAAAGAAGTTGAGGAAGTTTTAAATAACATAAAACATAATATAGAGAAACATAATGAAAATGTTAGCGAAAGGATTTTAACCTTAAGCGTTGCCCTTGGGATGGCGGTAAAAGATGATAATAGGGATTTTAAAGTTGGCTTTAAGGAAGCTGATAACAATATGTAT
The DNA here is from genome assembly GCF_028872215.1 of Caloramator sp. Dgby_cultured_2. NCBI lineage: Bacteria > Bacillati > Bacillota > Clostridia > Eubacteriales > Clostridiaceae > Caloramator > Caloramator sp. Dgby_cultured_2. The sequence continues at coordinate 2,140,490 of NZ_CP118396.1, read as the reverse complement.
AAGAATAAGCTTTTGGATAAGACAAGTTCAAGAAACCAGATTTTAAATGTTCTGATGGCTGCCTTGGGAGAGAAGGATTATGTAACTAAAGGGCATACTGAAAGGGTAAAGAAAATGGCACATAAAATGGCAGAAAAGATGGGGCTTGGTGAGGTTCAAAAAATAATCTTTTGCTATTATCAGATATGCATGATCTTGGGAAGGTTGCAATATCAGATGATATATTAAACAAAAGGGAGCCTTTGACGGATGAAGAATGGGAGATTCTAAAAAGTCACCCTGAAAAGGGATATAGAATTGCGGTATCCTCACCAGAGCTTGCAGGAATAGCAGATCTTATACTTAAACATCATGAAAGATGGGATGGAAAAGGCTACCCATTAGGTCTTAAGGGTGAAGAAATCCCAGTAGAATGTAGAATCCTAGCCGTTGTTGATGCATATGATGCCATGACAAATTCAAGACCTTACAATATAGTTAAAACCCACGAGGAGGCCATAGAAGAGATAAAAAGATGTTCAGGAACTCAGTTTGACCCTAAGATTGCGAATGTGTTTTTGGAGGTTTTTGAATAATAATGCAATCCTAAAAGGAAAAAGCCTTTTAGGATTTTTTATTGACAAGAGTAAAAATTATGATATAATGATTATTGTTTATAGTTGATAATGAATATCATTACATAAGAGGAGGAAAAACATGAAGAAAATATTGGTAATTGCACTATCTTTAATGATTTTAGTAGGTATTTTTTCTGGATGCTCTAAGCAAACACAAACAGCAAATCAAAATAACGAAAAGAGAGTAGTTAAAACTATAAAGGGTGATGTTGAAATACCAGCTAATCCTCAGAGAATAGTTGATATTTCTGGATCCAGCGAAATATTGTTGATTTTAGGATTTACTCCAGTTGCCACTGCAAACACTGATCCTTATAAACCGACGGAATTCCCTTCATATTTAAAGGACAGGCTAAATGGTTCAAAGATAGTCGGCTTCTATATGTCAGACACAATGGATGTTGAGGGAATTATAGAGACTAATCCTGATCTTATAATAATGAGCCAAAGACAGGAAAAAATTTATAATCAATTAAAGGAGATAGCACCTGTTATTGTATTAAAGGAATATGACAATGATTGGAGAAGCAAGATGGTAGATGTTGCAACACTTCTTGATAAGAAAGATGTTGCAATGAAGTGGTTAGAGGAATATGACAAAAAGGCCCAGGAAATAGGAAATAAAATTAGAGAAAAAGAGAAAATGAAAGTTACCTTTCTGTGCTTGCAAGTGCAGGACAATTCTTTGTATTTAGTAACGCAGGAATTGGAGATATTATCTATAATGATATGAAATTAAACAAACCAGCTAATCTTCCTAAACAAGAAAATATTAGTCTTCCTGTTGTAACCCTTGAAGGTTTATCACAGATAGACTCAGATAATTTAATAGTTTTAGCTACAGAGACTGATAAGAAAGCACTTGAAGAAAGTTCAATATGGAAAAATATAAGAGCTGTTAAAGAAGGAAGGGTAATTTATCTTGATAGTTCTCCATATTTTGGTCAAAGTTACGAACCAATCGGAAAGGAGTTGCTTTTAGATATTTTAAAAACTCAATTAACAAAATAACAGGTTAGTAAAAGGGTGACTTAAGGTTAACTTATGTCATCCTTACTTTTCTTACGGGAGTGATTAAATGCATTTTAATATAAGAAAAAGTTTTTTATATATAAATTTAATTCTCATTCTAATCTTGTTTTTGGAATAATTCTATCCATATCCTTTGGAGCTAAAAATATAAGGTTTACTGAGGTAGTAAATAGCATTTTTATATCAAGAGAAGGAATAAATTCACAGATTATTTGGGACATTAGAATTCCAAGGGTCCTTTCAGCTGCTTTAGTTGGGGCTTATTTATCTGTATCGGGTGCAATATTGCAGGGGATTACAAGAAACCCTTTAGCAGAACCGTCGATAATAGGAATTACTCAGGGAGCAATATTTACAATTGCAGTTTTTCTTGCGATGAAAAAAGCGTAGCAAGCTTAGAATTGATGTTAATATCCTTTTTAGGCTCTTCCTTTAGTGGTATGTTGGTTTATTTTATTAGTTCGAGAAGGATAAAAAAGTGGATCCTATAAGACTTGCCCTTGCAGGCGTTGCAATAGGAACTTTACTCATATCCTTAGCAACTGCGATTGCTATGATATTTAATCTTTCACAGCAGCTTAGCTTTTGGATTTCTGGGGGATTGTCAACATCAAAATGGACTTCATTAAAATTGTTGTTTTATTTAGGTATTGTAGGGATAGTGATATCAATTCTTATTTCACATAAGATAACAATTATAAGTTTAGGAGATGAGGTTGCAACAAGTTTAGGTGTTAGAATTAATTTAGTAAGGCTAATAGCAATTGTTGCAGTTATTTTATTAAGTGGAAGCTCGGTTTCAGTGGCAGGAAATATTGCCTTTGTAGGACTTATAGTTCCACATATTGTAAAATTTTTGGTGGGAACTGACTATAAACGTATTATACCTACGTCAATCTTAATGGGGGCAAACCTACTTGTTTATAGTGATATAGTTGCAAGAATGATAAATAAACCATATGAGACGCCAATAGGTTCATTAACAGCTTTAATTGGTGCTCCTATTTTTATTTATCTTATCAGAAGGGGGCATAGAGGAATTTGAAAAATATAAAAGGAAAATATAAAAAATTTTTGCTACTTTTGCAGTATTATTAATTATTATCCTGATTACAATAATTATTAGTTTGAGTGTAGGTTCTTACAAAATACAACCTATTGATATATTAAGAACCTTTATAGGACAAGGGAGTAAAAAACATAATTTGATTATTTGGAATATAAGATTGCCAAGGATTATTATGGCTATTTTAGTTGGAACCGCCCTCTCCATATCAGGGGTTATTTTACAAGGAATAACAAGAAATGACCTTTCGGATCCTGGAATAATTGGAATTAGTTCAGGTTCAGCCCTTGCGGTTGTTATGTATATATACTATATGAATGGAAATGTTTATGATGGAATAAGCAACTTTACCATTTTTACGATGCCTTTAGTTGCTTTTGTAGGGGCTTTTTAGGAGCTCTTTTGATATACATTTTTGCATGGAAAAAGGGATGGATGCAAATAGATTGATTTTAACGGGAATTGGAATTAATGCCATATTTACTGCCCTTTTAATAATATTTCAACTTAGATTTACAACTCAAGAATTTAATAGAGTTATTATTTGGACCCTTGGAAGTTTGTGGGGAACTGATTGGAGATATGTTTTGGCTGTTTTCCCAGGGATAGTAGTGATTTCGTTTATAGCTTATTATAAGTCAAGGTATATTGATGTTATTAGTTTAGGGGATGAAATTTCGGTAGGGCTTGGAATAGAACTAGAGAAAGAAAAAGAAAGCTTTTAATAATTTCTGTATTATTAGCATCAATGGCAACTTCGATTTCTGGAACCCTTGCATTTATAGGACTTATTTCACCGCATATTGCAAGAAAATTGATTGGAGCAAAACATAAATATTTGATACCTATATCTGCATTGATAGGGACAATGATTCTTTTGGTTTCAGATATTTTTTCAAGAAACTTAATTTTAATTGGAGAAATGCCAGTAGGTATAATAGTATCTTTTATAGGAGTTCCGTATTTTATATATTTAATGTTAAAACAATGATTAGGGAGATTTGTATGCATATTATAAAAACTGAAAACTTAAGTATTGCTTATGATAATTATGAAATAGTAAGAAATTTAAATCTAAATATACCAAAAGGTAAAATAACTGCAATAATTGGTGCCAACGGATGTGGTAAATCAACGATACTAAAAACTATCGCAAGAGTTATTAATCCTAAAAAAGGTAAGATATATATTAAAGGTGAAGATATATTAGAAAAACATCCTAAGGAAATTGCAAAGATAATGGCATTTTTACCCCAAAGCCCAGTTGCACCTTTAGGGCTTTGTGTTGAAGATTTGGTTTCCTATGGAAGATTCCCTTATAAAAGTGGATTTGGAAGTTTAAATAAAGATGATAGGGAAATTATAGACTGGTCAATTGATGTGGTTGGTATGAAGGAATTTAAGGATAGACCTTTAGAGGAGCTATCGGGGGACAACGACAAAGGGCATGGATTGCTATGGCACTTGCCCAACAAACAGAGATTCTTTTGCTAGATGAGCCGACCACTTATCTCGATATACAACATCAACTGGAAATTTTAAGATTACTTGAACAATTAAACAAAAAAGAAAAAGAACTATAGTAATGGTAATACATGAACTTAACAATGCAGCAAGATTTTCTGATTATATTATAGGTATTAAGAGTGGCAAAATAGTTTGTGAAGGAAAACCTGAAGATGTTATAACAAAAGAAAATCTAAGAGGAATATTTAATATTGATGCTGAAATAATTTATGATTCTAAATATAATAAACCTGTATGTGTGACATATGATTTGATGAGTTAATCAATCCTTTTATTTTACTTATTGTTATTTCAATAATAAAGAATTATAATATAGCTTGATATATTTTATTCGAAAGAGGAGATTCTATGGAGTTTTGTTCAATATACAGCGGAAGTAGTGGCAATTGTCTTTATGTAGGAACAGAAAAGACTAAGCTTTTAGTAGATGCAGGCCTTACAAGGAAAAAAGTTCAAGAGGGATTAAAGGAAATTGGAATAGATCCTACGGAAATAAAAGGTATACTGATAACCCATGAACACGATGACCATATTAAGGCGGCAGGAATTTTATCAAGAAGGTTTAATATTCCTATTTATGCTAATACTAATACATGGAATGCAATTTATAAGGCCATTGGTGAGGTAAAGCTTCACAATATAAAGGTATTTGAAGGCTATGAAGGTTTTGAGATTGGAGATATATTCATAAAACCCTTTAAAATACCCCATGATGCGGTGGACCCTGTTGGATATTCCTTTTACCATAAAAACAAAAAATATCCATAGCAACGGATATAGGCCACTCCAGCAAAGAGGTTAAAGAAAACATAAAGGATTCTGATTTTATACTTTTAGAATCAAATCATGATGTTGAACTTTTAAAGATAGGTCCATATCCATATCATTTAAAAAGGAGAATACTTAGCGACAGAGGACATCTTTCCAACGAAGATGCAGCAAAAACGATTTTAGAAATATTAAACCAAAGGATAAAAAGGTCATGCTTGGGCATTTAAGCCAAACTAACAACTACCCTGAGCTTGCCTTAAGAACGGTTATTTCAATTTTAGAGATGAATGGAGTAAGGGATGGAGAAGATATAATAATCGACATTGCCCATAGAGATAGGGTTGGGAGGGTTCAATCTATCTAAAAGGTGGTTTGTATGGAGGAGAGAAGACCTTCCCTTTTTCTTATTTTGTGGTTTCACTTTTAGGTGCAGTAATTGGTGCATTTTTGATGGTTACCTTTTTTCCTGCTGCAACACAAGGTAAAGAGGAAAACAAAATTGAAAACAGGATTATCATTGAAAAAACTACCGACTTTTCCTATGCAGCAAACAAGGTTTTGCCTTCGGTAGTTTCGATATCCAGCAAAGGACAAGTTGCATCTGGCTTTATAATCGACCAAGACGGATTTATCGCCACCAACAGCCATGTCCTTGATAAGAATATGATCATAACCTTAACGGATGGTAGAGAATTTACCGGCAATGTTGTTTTTGAGGACAGGGTCTTGGACCTTGCTATAATAAAGATAGAAGCGGACAATCTTAAGGAGGTAACCTTAGGGGATTCAAACCTTATAAATATAGGGGATAGCGTTCTTGCCATAGGGAACCCTTTAAATTTAAGGTATCACAGGACTGTAACGGCTGGCATCATAAGCGGTAAGGATATAACCATTGAGATTGAGAAGGGAAAGTTTATGGAGGATTTAATCCAAACGGATGCAGCAATAAACAAGGGAAACAGCGGAGGCCCCCTTATAAATCTTAGGGGTGAGGTTATAGGTATAAACTCCGTTAAAGCTTCTGAATATGAGGGGATAGGCTTTGCAATTCCAATAAATATAATTAAGCCGATATTAAAATCTCTAAGGGAAAAGGGAGAATTTAAGCCGCTAACGTTAGGGCTTAAGGTATTTGATGTTGAAACAGCACGATATTATAATTACAACATAGACAGAGGAATATATGTTTATGAGGTTATAGAGGATGGTCCAGGTTTTAAGGCAGGAATTAAAGAGGGGGATGTCATCCTTTCTATAGACGGTGTGGAGGTTAACAAAGTTGTAGACCTTAAAAGGGAATTGTATTTAAAGGAAATTGGAAGCAAGGTAATTTTAAAGATTAAAAATCCAATAGGTATGGTAAGAGAAGTTGAAGTTCTTTTGGATTCCATCGATAATCTTTCAGTGGATGTTTTTAGATAAAGCTATTGATTTTTATTAAATAATGTGTTATCATATAAAAGATAATAAAAGAGGTCTTTAAATCAGTCCCGTGAGGCTGGTAAGATGTTAAAGGTTTTGCATAATATTGGACACAACTTCTTACCTCTCATGGTAGGAAGTTTTTTATGCCCAAAACTTTTAAATCAGTCCAGCGAGGCTGAAAAAGGAGGTTTTAAAATGCAAGAAAAAATAGTATTAAAAGGACAGTTAGCTCAGGAACTTACTTTATTTGAAAGACTAAAAAGAATAATCTTGGCAGTTCAACATCTTATCGCGATGTTTGGGGCCACAGTTTTGGTTCCTATCTTAACAGGTCTTGACCCATCGGTGGCTATATTTTCAGCAGGTCTTGGAACCATGATATTCCACCTTTGCACAAAGAAAAAGGTTCCGGTTTTCTTAGGTTCATCCTTTGCCTTTATCCCAGGGATAATTGCTGTAAAACAATCCTTTGGAGACTTAAGATATGCACAGGGCGGGATAGTAGTTGCAGGATTGATTTATGTTTTAGTATCCTTAGTGGTTCAAAGAATAGGGGTTGAAAGGATAAAAAGATTTTTACCTGCACAGGTTGTAGGACCTATGATAATGGTAATAGGTTTAAACTTGGTTCCTGTGGCCTATAACAGTGCAAAGACGAATTATTTGGTTTCAATAGCAACGCTTTTAGTTGCAGTTATGGTAACATTGTTTGGCAAGGGACTTTTAAAACAGCTGTCAATAATAGTAGGTGTTACATTTGGATATATTCTATCAGCTGCCTTAGGAATAGTTGATACATCCAGCATATCGGCAGCCAAATTAATAGAAATCCCACACTTTACTTTACCTAAATTTGACTTGGCAGCAATAGCGATTATAGCACCGGTTGTTCTTGCGGTGTTTATGGAACACATAGGCGATATTACAACAAACGGACAGGTTGTAGGACAGGATTTTATAAAGGACCCAGGGCTTAATAGAACGCTTTTAGGCGATGGTTTGGCAACCATGGCGGCAGGATTTATAGGTGGACCTGCAAATACAACCTATGGCGAAAATACAGGAGTTTTAGCGATTACAAAAATTATGACCCATCAATTCTTAGAATGACTGCAGTCTTTGCGATGATTCTAGGATTTATAGGTAAGGTTGGAGGATTTTTAAAGTCTATTCCGGTTCCAGTAATGGGCGGAATTAGCTTTATGTTGTATTCGATGATAGCCCTAATAGGAGTTCAGACGATAAAAAACAGCAAAGTGAAATTTAATGTAAAGAATATAATAGTTATGGCTACAGTTCTTATTCTAGGACTGTTACCATCATATACAGGAATAAATATAGGTATTCCTATAACAGAAACGGTAAAAATACAAGGCCTTAGCTTTGCAGCAATAGTTGGGGTTATAGTGAATTTAGTTCTAAACAGAGAATAAAATATAAGTAGGCTACCCCTTAAGGTGGGGTAGCTTTTTACTTTACAATAGTTTTCATTGTAAATAAAATTGTATTATAAACAAAAGCTTTTAAAGGAGGAGAATATGAACTTAACTATAATTTCTGTAGGCAAGCTAAAGGAAAAATATTTAAAAGAAGGCATTAATGAATATTTAAAAAGGCTTTCAAAATATGCTAAGGTTGAAATAATAGAAGTTCCTGATGAAAAGGCACCGGAGAATTTATCTCAACGGGAAGAGGAAAACATAAAGGATAAGGAAGGCCAAAATATTTTAAAACATATAAAGGAGAATATGTTCGTTGTTGCCCTTGATATTCAAGGGAAACATCTATCATCCGAGGAATTTGCACAATTTTTAAGTCAAAGGGCTATAGAGGGTAAAAGCAGCATTGCCTTTATAATAGGAGGCTCAATAGGATTATCTAAATCGGTTCTAAATAGAGCAGATTTTAAGCTATCTTTTTCTAAAATGACCTTCCCCATCAGCTTATGCGTTTGATTTTACTTGAGCAAATCTATAGGGCTTATAGGATAATTAGCGGTGAACCGTATCACAAATAAGAAAACAAATTGTAGATTAATTATATAAATCCGCAAATTTCTAATTAAGCACTTTTTAACAAATGTTAATTTCTTGAAAAAATTATAAAATTCTTAGAATTTATTTTTAAAATTAATGTTAAATTGTTATCTAATGGGAAAGGGGAATTATGAGTTATAATGATTTTATAAATATAATCATAGGACATCTTTAGCATAACTTTAAAATGTTAAAAATAAGATTCAAGAGTTTTTGGTATGGGGAGTGAGAAAAATGGGGAAAAGGCAAAAAGCCAATAAGTTCATTTGTAATATTATCGTTTTTGCGTTAATATTTATGATATTAGGTTAATCCTTAGCAAATGCTAAAGTAATTGACTTAAAGTCTAAGATAAACATAAAAATTAAAGAAATAAATTATGGGAAAATGATTAGAATAGAGGATGTTGAATATTTTATTGATAAAGTTAATGAGTATATTAACGAAAACCCTAATGCAACAGAGGAAGAAATAAATGATTTTATAAAAAAGAAATGGAAAAGAAATATTTGTATAATAATGAAAACATACTTTATGATAATATAAATGGACTTTCTTACCCAGCACCAGTTTCATTAAACCCAAAGGAGCAAGAACTATACAATAAAAATCCTTTTAAAGGGTTAAAAGCAATTTGGCAAGGTAAAAAAGCTATGGATGAAACGGAAAAGAGATATAGTGAAGGCTTGCATAATGGAAATGGTGATGCTTTCAGGCATGCTTATTGGAATGCTATGATGGTTAAACATATTGACTACAATTGGGCGTTAGATTGGGCTACAGCACATGAAGAAGGAGCAGTAGGACAACCATCTATTGAAAAAGAAATGGATTTATATAATAATGAAGTAGGTAGAAAAGCTGTTTTAGGAAAAGAATCTAAATCAGATACAGAAATAGCCGATATAATACAAGGCATGGTAAGAAATGGAAAAATGAAAAGAATAGTTAATAATAAATTAGTTAATACAAACTCGGAAGGTGAAAGGAAATAGCTATGAAAAAGATATTAATATCTAATTTAATATTACAAATTATACTGTTTTTCTCAAATATATTTTTTATAAACAAACTAAATGATGTCGTTAGATTGGTTCTTCAAAGTGAGGGATTAAAAGAAATTAAAATAAATCTTTTGAGAATTTATATTATGGGTGACATTACATATATTGTTAATAATTATATAATATATATTATAGCTATTGCAATCATTTTAAATTTGTATTTTATTTTTATGTATTATATTAAGGAAAATAAATAAATTTTAAACAATATGATTAAAATACATAAAATAAAATTAGCTAAAATAATTCATAATATTGTAAAAATTAATTCATTTATGTTAAAATAATCTTGTATGGCAGAGAAGTGAGAGCCGCAATGCTACAAAGGTAGTATTGCGGCTTTTTGGGGGGTTATGATGTCAAAGTATATTTTAGCATTAGACCAGGGGACGACAAGTTCAAGGGCAATAGTTTTTGATAAGGAAGGAAATATAGTTTCAATTGCCCAAAAGGAGTTTACTCAAATTTATCCAAGGGCAGGTTGGGTTGAACATGACCCGATTGAAATATGGGCAACACAAATCGGAGTTGCCAATGAGGCTATGGCAAAGGCAGGGCTTACATCAGGAGATATTGTTGCAATAGGGATTACAAATCAAAGGGAGACAACAGTTGTATGGGATAAAATAACTGGAAAGCCCATATACAATGCCATAGTTTGGCAGTGCAGGAGGACTTCGGGAATTTGTGATGATTTAAAGGATAGAGGATATGCAGATCTTATAAGGGAAAAAACAGGTCTTGTTTTAGATGCCTATTTTTCAGGGACTAAAATAAAATGGATCCTGGATAATATTGAAGGTGCAAGAGAAAAGGCTGAAAAGGGTGAGCTTTTGTTTGGAACCATTGACACCTGGCTTATTTGGAATTTAACCGGCGGAAGGGTGCACGTTACGGATTACTCTAACGCATCAAGAACTTTGCTATACAACATATATGAATTAAAGTGGGATGATGAGATATTAGAAATTTTAAACATACCAAAATCCATGCTGCCTGAGGTTAAAGAATCAAGCTGCATATATGGTTATACTGCAACAGACGTTATAGGTGGTGAAATTCCAATATCAGGGATTGCAGGGGATCAGCAGGCGGCATTATTTGGGCAAGGATGTTTTGAAAAGGGAATGGCAAAAACACATACGGAACAGGATGCTTTATGTTAATGAATACAGGTGAAAAGCCTGTTAAATCAAAGAAGGGGCTTTTAACCACAATAGCTTGGGGTGTTGATGGCAAAGTAGAATATGCCCTTGAGGGAAGTATATTCATGGCAGGAGCTGTTGTGCAATGGTTAAGGGATGAGCTAAGGATGATAAGGACTGCAGCAGATAGCGAAGAATATGCAACGGCTGTTGAGGATTCCAACGGGGTTTATCTTGTTCCTGCCTTTGTAGGTATGGGAGCTCCCTATTGGGATATGTATGCCAGGGGAACTATCGTTGGACTTACAAGGGGTGCCAAAAGGAACACATTATAAGGGCAGCCCTTGAGTCTATAGCATATCAAACTATGGATGTTTTAAAGGCAATGGAGGAGGATTCTAAAGTAAACTTGCAGCAGCTAAGGGTGGATGGTGGAGCTTCGGCAAATAATTTTCTAATGCAGTTTCAAGCGGATATTTTAAACGTTGACGTATATAGACCAAAGGTAATTGAAACAACAGCACTTGGAGCGGCTTATTTGGCAGGGCTTGCAGTTGGCTTTTGGAGGGATAAGGAGGAGATAATTAATAATTGGTCAGTAGACAAGAAATTTAAGCCTAATATGGAGGATGAAAAAGAGAAAAGCTCATCAAAGGATGGCATAGGGCTGTTAGAAGGGCTCTTTTATGGGAAAAGGAGGATTGATTGGATTTATTATTTGTGATAAAATATAATTAATAGAATATTTTGGCGAGAGTTGAGAGCCATGGGAAAAACCACTTAAGGTGGTCTTTTTCCATGGCTTAATTTGTTTTAAGGGGGCAAACTTATGTTTGATGTTATCATAATTGGGGCTGGAATAGTAGGAGTGAGCATTGCAAGGGAGCTTTCAAGATACGATTTAAAGTGCCTTGTAATAGAAAAAAGCAATGATGTTGCAAATGGCTCTACAAAGGCAAGCAGTGGAATCGTTCATGCAGGTTATGATGCAAAGGAGGGGACTTTAAAGGCAAAGTTTAATGTTTTGGGAAGCCAAATATATGAGGAAATTTGCAAAGAGTTAGATGTTCCATACAAAAGAAATGGTTCCTTGGTTTTAGCCTTTGATGATGAAGATATGAAGCAGATAGAGGCACTTTACGAGAGGGGTTTAAAAAACGGCGTAAAGGAACTTTCGATAATAGATAAGAATACGGTTTTATCCTTAGAGCCAAACCTACAGGAAAATGTTGTCGGTGCCCTTTATGCTAAAACTGCAGCAATAGTATCACCCTTTGAACTTGCTATTGCCCTTGCTGAAAACGCAAATGAAAACGGCGTTGAATTTATGTTTAATACGAAGGTAAATAGAATATATAAAGAGAAAGATTACTTTATAATAGAAACAAATAACGGCACCTTTAAATCCATGTATCTTGTTAATGCTGCCGGCTTATTTTCAGATGAAATAAACGACATGCTGGGAGGAGAAAAATTCAGGATAATCCCAAGAAGGGAGAATACTGCCTATTTGATAAATCTGCTGGAAATTTAGTAACAAGGACCATATTTCAACCCCCTTCAAACAGAGGAAAGGGAATATTGGTTGCGCCAACTGTTCATGGAAATTTATTTGTAGGGCCAAATGCCAGAGAAATAAATATAAGGGATGATGTTTCCACATCAAGGGAAGGAATAGAGGAGATTATAAAGGGAGGAAATAGAAGCGTTAAAAACCTAAATCTAAGGGACATAATAACCTCCTTTGCAGGGGTTAGGGCAACCCCAGCACAGGTGATTTTGTAATAAATATTCCTACAAAAATGCTGTTAATGCAGCAGGAATAGAATCACCAGGGTTAACTGCAGCTGTTGCAATTGCACCATATGTTGTTAATCTTTTAGAAAATCAAGGATTAAGATTAAATAAAAAAGCTGCTTTTATAAACAAAAGAAAAAATACAAAGCTGTTTATTAATATGACAGAGGATGAGAAAAGAAATGCCCTTCATGAAAATAATTTATATGGAAGGATAATATGTAGATGCGAACACATAACGGAGGGGGACATTGTAAATGCAATAAAAAGGCCCTTAGGAGCAAGGACAGTAGATGGAGTTAAAAGAAGAGTAAGGGCAGGAATGGGAAGGTGCCAGGGGGATTTTGCATGCCAAGGGTAGTTGAAATACTTTCAAGGGAACTTAATATTCCTATGACGGGAATATTAAAATCAGAAGAAGGAAGTTATATTTTAACCGGAAGGACAAAATAAAAGGGGTGGGAAAATGGAAAGGGATCTAGTTATAATCGGGGGTGGACCTGCAGGCCTTGCCGCTGCAATAGAGGCAAAGAAAAATGGGATTGATGATATACTTATATTAGAAAGGGACAAAAGGCTTGGTGGGATATTACAGCAATGTATTCATAATGGATTTGGCCTTCATATATTTAAAGAACAGCTTACAGGACCTGAATATGCTCAAAGGTTTATAGATGAGGTTGAAGCTTTAGGAATAGAATATAAATTGGATACGATGGTCCTTCATCTATCAAAGGATAAAAGAATTGTAGCGTTAAATCCTAAGGATGGATTAATGGAAATCAAAGCAAAGGCTGTTATACTTGCTATGGGATGTAGGGAAAGGACAAGGGGAGCTTTAAATATTCCAGGAAGTAGACCAGCAGGTATTTTTACTGCAGGTTCTGCTCAAAGATTTGTAAATATGGAAGGATATATGGTTGGTAAAAAGTAGTTATTTTAGGTTCTGGGGATATAGGGCTTATAATGGCAAGAAGGATGACCCTTGAAGGGGCAGAGGTTAAAATGGTGGTTGAGATTCTGCCCTATTCAACGGGATTAAAAAGAAATATAGTTCAGTGTCTTGAGGATTTTGATATTCCCCTTTATTTAATCATACGGTTATAAAGATTCATGGGAAAAATAGGGTAGAAGGAGTCACCATAGCAAAGGTTGACGAAAATAAAAGGCCACTTCTTGGAACGGAAAAGTATATAGAATGCGATACTTTGCTTTTATCCGTTGGACTTATTCCAGAAAATGAACTATCAAAGGAAGCCGATATTGCTATAAATCCTCTTACAAACGGAGCATATGTTAGTGAACTTATGGAAACCAGCATAGATGGGATTTTTGCCTGTGGGAACGTAGTTCATGTGCATGATCTTGTTGATTATGTAACAATGGAAAGTTACATTGCAGGATATGGGGCAGCAAAATATATTAAAGGAGAAAGATTTAAAGGAGAAAAGACCTTCAAGACTATTGGGATGAATGGAATAAGATATGTGGTTCCTAATTTTATTTCACCCCAAAATGTAAGGGAAGAGGTTAATTTTTACATGAGGGTTAATTATGTCTATAAAAATGTATATCTAATAGTTAGGGATAGAGACAATGTAATATTTAGGATTAGGAAAAATCATGTTACGCCTGGAGAAATGGAGAGCGTAAAATTATCTAAAGATATTCTTCAAAGGGTGAAGGATGAGCTTATCTTTGAACTTAAGGAGGTGGCAGAATGACAAAATATATGACCTGTATAAACTGCCCCTTAGGATGTCAACTTCAGGTTGAGATTAACGGAGAAATTAAAGTAACAGGGAATAAATGTAAAAAGGCGAAGACTATGCAAAAATGAAATCATAAACCCAACAAGAATCATAACAACAACCGTCAAGGTAAAGGGTGGAGATAGACCCCTTTTATCGGTTAAAACGGATAGGGAGGTCCCAAAGAGCAAAATATTTGATATAATGAAGGAGATAAACAAAGTAGAAGCTAAAGCGCCAATCAATATCGGAGATATAATAATTGAAAATGTTCTTGGAACCGGTGCTAATGTTGTTGCAACATCAAGGGTTGAGAGAATCAAAGATTAGGGGCTTTGTATGAAGGAGATACTTGACGATTTAAAACAAAATCCTATCATAGCAGCAATAAAAAATATTAAGGATGTCGATTTGGTCTTAGATAGGGATGTTAAAGTTGTTTTCCTATTATGCGGGGGCATCTTAAATATAAAGGATACTGTTAAAAGGATAAAAAACAAAGGAAAAAGGGTGTTTGCCCATATAGATTTAGTGGAAGGCCTTGGGAAGGATGAAGAGGCGGTGAGATTTTTAAAATATGTCGGTGTTGATGGAATAATAACGACAAAACCTACCCTAATTAGGGCTATTAAAAATGAAAATTTAATTGCTATACAAAGGATTTTTTATTAGATTCAAGATCCCTTGAAACCGGGATAAAAAACATTTTAGAAGATAGGCCAAATGCAGTTGAGATCATGCCAGGCCTTGCATATAAGGTGATCAAAAAATACATCGCCACATCAATGTCCCGGTAATTGCGGGGGATTAATTTTAGATAAAAGCGATATAGAAAATGCCCTCTCCAGCGGAGCAGTAGGGATATCCACCTCCAGCAGAGATTTATGGTAACCTCCATAATTTTGTGGAGGTTTTATTATTTTTTTAAATTATTATATAAAATAAATATTCAAAAAACGACAAAAAGAATAAAAATTCCAAAATTTTTTACTTTTATTTCAAAAATACATATGTTAAAATTATTCTTGTTAAGTCCACTTATAGTTTAGTGGCAAACTTATAACATTATTAAGAGGGGAGAAAAGATGAATAGTCTAATCCAAAAATGGAATCGACTAAGCTTAGTAAAACGAATACTTGTAGGCTTAATCGTAGGTATCATATTAGCACTAACGATGCCAGAAACGGCAAAGCCAGTTACTATTTTTGGTTCATTATTTGTTGGTGCTCTAAAGGCAGTAGCACCAATGCTGGTATTATTCTTAGTATCATCTGCTTTATCACAGCATAAGAGTGGACATCAGACCAATATGAAATCGATTATAGTTCTTTATTTAGTAGGAACATTTTCTGCAGGACTTATTGGCGTTCTTGCAAGCTTTATGTTCCCAGTTACGTTAACTTTGTCTGGAACTGAGGCAGGGAATTTAACACCTCCAGGTGGGGTTACGGAAGTATTAAAGGGGCTTTTATTGAATCTTGTTGATAATCCAGTAAAGGCTCTTTTCAATGCCAATTATATAGGAATACTATCCTGGGCAGTTCTTTTAGGCATTGCCTTAAGAAATGCTTCTGATTCTACAAAGACTATAATAGCTAATGTAGCAGATGCACTATCAACAATAGTTAGATGGGTTATTAACTTTGCACCCCTTGGAATTATGGGACTTGTTTTCGAGTCAATTGCTACGAATGGAATTCAAGCGCTATTAAGCTATGGACAATTAATAGTTCTTCTCGTTGGAGCGATGCTATTTGTAGCCCTTGTAGTTAATCCTATTATTGTTTTTTATATATCCGTCAAAATCCATACCCACTTGTATTAAGATGTTTAAAGGATAGTGGTATTACAGCCTTCTTCACAAGAAGTTCTGCAGCAAATATACCAGTTAATATGAGCCTTTGTGAAAGCTTAGGGCTTGACAAGGACACCTATTCAGTGTCAATTCCTCTTGGTGCTACAATAAATATGGCTGGTGCTGCAGTTACAATATCTGTTTTATCCCTTGCGGCTGCCAACACCCTCGGTATAAAGGTCGACATTCCTACAGCCTTTATCCTAAGCGTTTTATCAGCCATAAGTGCCTGTGGTGCTTCAGGTGTAGCTGGTGGTTCCTTATTGTTAATTCCTCTTGCTTGCAGTTTGTTTGGAATTCCAAATGATATTGCAATGCAGGTTGTAGGTGTAGGTTTTATAGTGGGTGTTATTCAGGACTCATGTGAAACAGCTCTTAACTCATCTTCAGACGTTCTATTTACAGCAACTGCTGAGTTTGCAAAGTGGCGCAAAGAAGGAAGGAAAATCGAGATATATGATACAAAGAAAACGGCATAAAATTTCCCTGCATATTTGCAGGGGTTTTTGTATTAATTTTTGTTAACAATTGCACAAAGCCCCTCTTAATGATAAAATACAATTTGTAAAATAAATGTAATGGGGGATGGAGATGAAAAAGGGAATTTTTTATTTAGCCTTTTAATGTTTTTTATTTTGATTTTTTCTGGTTGTAAAAAGAAGCTAAAATACTACAGGAACCTCTAGAAAAAACGGACTTTTTCCTTGGGACAGTATATACTATTAAAATATATGATGATGTTGACTCTACTGTTCTTGAAAAAGCCTTTAAAAGATTAAAGGAGATAGAGGACAAAATGACGATAAATGCAGAGGGCAGCGAAGTTGATGAGGTTAATGAAAATTCAGGAATAAAACCTGTCAAGGTTTCAGATGATGTTTATTACGTTATTAAAACAGGCAAGGAATTTGGAAAAGTTTCAGAGGGATTATTTGACATTACAATAGGGCCTATAGTTAAATTATGGAATATAGGAACAGATTATGCCAGGGTTCCAGAGGATTATGAAATAAAGGAAAAGCTTCCATTGGTAAATTATGAGGATATAGAATTAAACGATAGCGAAAAGACGGTCTTCCTAAAGAAAAAGGGAATGATGATAGACCTTGGAGGAATCGCAAAGGGTTATGCTGCCGATGAGGTTTGCAGAATACTTAAAGAAAACGGCGTTGAGCATGCTATTATAAACCTTGGTGGAAATGTTCTTGCAATGGGAGAAAATCCTGTTAAAAACAGGGATTGGAATATAGGAATACAAAACCCATATTCGATAAGAGGGGATTATTTTGCTATTGTTCCAATAAAGGATAAAACAGTTGTATCCTCGGGAGTTTATGAAAGATATTTTGAAGCTAATGGTAAAAGGTATCATCATATTTTAGATACCAAAACAGGGTATCCTGTAGAAAACAATTTGGTTGGAACGACAATAATAACAGATAAATCGATAGTAGCAGATGCATTGTCTACTACCATATTTGCTGCGGGAATTGAAAAGGGTTTAAAAATAGTAAACAGCATGGAAGGTGTAGAGGCAATTTTTATTACAAAGGACAAAAAGGTTTATATAACAGATGGGCTAAGGGGTAAAATTAACATAACAAATGAGGAGTTTAAGCTTGCAAATTAGAAAAAATTACAAAAATGTATGGAATTTTTTCATATTGTGTTATAATATATGATAGATATTACGAAAAGTTAAGTTTTGGGTAGAGGGGTTGGTTTAATAATTAACAAACAATACCTCATCACCCTTCGTAATATTAAATTTTAGGTAAGGGGGATTAGTATGAAAAAAGCATTAAAGTATTGACCTTTGCCCTTGCTGTTATGATTGCACTATCTTCATTTACAGTAAGCAATGGTCCAAAATTCTTTAAAGCTGATGCAGTTTCAGCAGCTACAAGCGGTGAAAGCAATAACAATCAAAACAAAACACAAACTGATACTAAAAAGACTAACACCACAACTAAGAAAACTACTCAAACAAAAACTACTACACAAACAAATGTAAAGGTTAATCGCTTGCTTGCATTAAACTCATATGGTGAAGATGTTAAAACATTACAAACATTGCTCAACAAATATGGATACAATCTAAAGGTTGATGGAATCTACGGACCAAAAACATTAGCAGCGGTTAAGGATTTTCAAAAGAAACATGGCCTTAAAGCAGGCGGTGTTGTTGGACCAAAGACAATGGCAAAATTAAACCCAGCGCCTGTTAATGTTGCAAAGAATACTACAAAGCCAACAACTAACCCAAGCACAAACAATGAAGTTAAGAAGGAAAAGGCTATCATTAAGGTAGGAAAGGTAGATTATGCTGCCCATGGAACTAAGTGCTTTACATTTGCAATCGCTGCAGTTGAGGGCGATAGAATAGTTGCAGCTTATATCGACGATTATCAGTTTATGAGCAAGGACGTAGCAAAGGGAGTTCCAAACTCAGATGCTGATTTTGGAAAGAACTATCCACAGGGAATGGTTCTTGCATCAAAGATGACAAATGCAGAATACTATTCACAGTTAATGAAAGATAAGGCAAAATCAACAGTTCCAATTGATAAAAACTTCGAAGCTATAATTGAATTTGTAAAAGGAAAGACTATAAAAGAACTTGAAAATATCCTTGCATCAACACCAAAGGATAAGATGGCAGATGCAGTAAGTGGTGCAACTCTTGCTGATACTTATGGATATATAACAGCAATAGTTGAAGCTGCTAAGGCTGCTAATAACAGCCCAGAAATTGAAGTTACTACAGATGAACTTAAGGATCTAAAGGTTGGAAAGGTTGACTTTGCGGCACACGGAACAAAATGTTTTACATTAGCTGTAGCATTCGTATCAGGAGACAAGATTGTTGCATCCTACATGGATGATTATCAATACATGAGCAAGGACGTAGCAAAGGGAGTTCCAAACTCAGATGCTGATTTTGGAAAGAACTATCCACAGGGAATGGTTCTTGCATCAAAGATGACAAATGCAGAATACTATTCACAGTTAATGAAAGATAAGGCAAAATCAACAGTTCCAATTGATAAAAACTTTGAAGCGATTTATAAATTTGTAAATGGAAAGACAATAAAGGAACTTGAAAATATCCTTGCATCAACACCAAAGGATAAGATGGCAGATGCAGTAAGTGGTGCAACCCTTGCTGATACTTATGGATATATAACAGCAATAGTTGAAGCTGCTAAGGCTGCAAGATGATAATTAGTATACATTGATATACCCTCACTTTTTAAAAAAGTGGGGGTTATTTTTGTGTTTTTTATTGTATGGTATAATTAATATAAAAATTAGCGGAGGAATATCTGATGAAAAGTCGGAATTTTATTAAATTTTTATATAATTATATAATTTTAATATTGATAATATTAAATATATTAGCCGGAGTTATACTCTATAGTATTGATAACAAGGACATAAAACCGATATTTTCTAAACCTAAATATCGTTTTTATTTTATTGCTCAAAATACTGTTGATCCCTTTTGGATGGAAGTAGTAAGAGGGGCAGAAGCAGCTGCAGGGGATTTAAATGTTGCCATTGAGTTTTGTGCCCCCGTTTTAGTGACATTCGGGAGGAATTAAAATATATTGATATTGCAACTCTTGCAAAAGTTGATGGAATTATAACCCATGCATTTAATACGGAGGATTTTACAAAGCTAATAGACAGGGCCTATTATAAGGGAATTCCTGTTATAACCCTTGAAAACGATAATAATAAAAGCAAAAGGTATGCCTTTGTTGGAACAAATAGCTTTGAAATAGGAAAGAAGGCTGCGCTACTCTTAATTAAAGCTACAGGGGAAGGGCTAAGGTTGCTGTTATTTCTAATAGCGATTCCAATGGGGATTCTATTGAAAACAATCTAAAAATGAACGGTTTTTAAGCACCATAAAGGATTATCCTGAAATGAAGGTTGTAAAGTATTACACATCTAAAATGGGGATTTTAAGTGCGGAGGAGATTACACAAAAGATAATCGATTCTAATGAAGGGATAAACGCGATATTCACAATAAGTTCAGCGGATACCTTAGGAGCTGCGCAGCTTATCGTGGATAGGAATATGGTTGGCAAAATTACCCTTGTTGGCTATGGGATTTCAGAGGAAATAACCCGCTATATTGAAAAGGAAATAATTTATGGGACGGTTGCAAGTGACCCATATAACATGGGATATGAAAGTATTAAGGCCCTTGTTGAAATAAAAGAGGGAAAAATATTCCGACCTTTATAGATTCAGAAATAAGGGTAATAACAAAGGATGAGCTTTTTAATTTAAGAAAAAAGGAAATGCTAAGAAATAAATACCGAAAGTGGGAGAGTTTATATGAACAAGGAGATATTTAAGTTTTTAGGAATTAGAAAAAGACTTATAATTTATTTCCTTTTTACTATTTTCCTTTTGACCAGCACAAGTTTTTTTCATTTTATACTGCAAAGGTTGTAATAAACAATACAAATAGCATTATAAACGATTATATATACTTAAATGAACTAAAGTATAACATAAATGGACTTATGACGGAGCTTGAAAAATATCTAACAACAGCATCATCCGAAAACCTTCTTAATTACTATAATTATTATAATCGACTTCAGGAGATTTCAAATCAAATTTCCAGGACTCTTGAATATGATAATAAGCTTCTTATTTTAATGGACATCGGCAATATGCTTGATGAACTTTTAAGGGAAACGGATAAAGCCGTCCTTGCTAAAAGGGGAGGATAAGCAGCAGATATATTTCAAATTTTCAGCGTTCAATAGAAATAAGTGAATATATAAATCAATATTATGACAAACTTCTTGACAGCAAACTTAAAACAGAATCAGAAAGATATCAAAACATAAATAAGAATATGAGTTTTGTAACTTATCTAAGTTTTTGACAATAATAATATCAATTTTTTTATCTTTATATATAGCTATTATGTCAACATATAGGCTTACAAAGCCCATATCCGACCTTTCCAATTCGGCAGAAAAGGTAGCTAAAGGGCACTTTGACATAGAAATTTACAAGCCAAACACAGGAGATGAAACGGATATACTTGCAGGTGCATTTATTAAAATGGTAGACAGCATTAAAAATTATATAAATGAGCTAAAAAACAAGCTGAGGTCGAAAAAAAATTAAAGGAACAGGAACTCCAAAATATAAAGATGGCAAGCCTTTTAAAGGAGGCAGAACTTAAGTTTTTACAATCTCAGATAAATCCCCACTTTCTTTTTAATACTTTAAATGCAGCTTCTCAGCTTGCTATGATAGAAGGTTCTGATAAAGCTTCAGAATTTATTGAAAATATAGCACAGCTTTTTAGATATAATTTAAAAAATATAGATGATTTAGTTCCATTAAGGGATGAAATAGAGCATGTGAAAAATTATATGGGAATATTAAAAATGAGGTTTGGAAATAGGATAGAGTTTTTAGCGATATAGATGAAGGGGCACTCGATGTTAAAGTTCCAAGAATAACCCTACAGCCAATAGTTGAAAATGCTTATGTCCATGGGCTTCAGAATTTAGAAAGGCCTGGCGAAATACACCTAAATGTTAAATCTATGAAAGAAAATATAATAATCGAAATAATAGATAACGGGATGGGAATGGATGAAGATACAATACAAAAATACTTTTATCGGCTACAGATGAAAGATTATCTAAAAAACATGTTACTGGAATAGGTATGAATAATGTTTTGGAAAGGCTTGAGATTTTATTTGATATTCAGGATAGATGTGAATTAATAAGTATAGAAAGTAAACTGGGTTATGGAACCAAGATAACATTAAGAATACCAAAGGGGAATTCACGAATAAAGGATGTGAAGGTATGTTAAAGATTTTGATTGTTGATGATGAATATCTTGTGCTTGATTCTCTGAAGATGATAATATCTAAAAATTTTGAAGATGTTAAGGTCATTGGGACTGCAAGTTCAGGTAGAGAAGCAATAGAAAAGGCAATTGAGCTTAAACCGGATGCCATATTTATGGACATTCATATGCCAGGAATTGATGGAATAGAAGCCATAAGGCAGATTAAGGCAGCAAATAACGATGTATTTTTGTTATACTTACGGCCTATGAATATTTTGATTATGCTAAAGAAGCACTTAATTTAGGAGTTTTTGAATACCTATTAAAGCCTATAAACAAATCAAAGGTAATTGAAACGATAAGCAAACTATCTGCTGCTGTTGAAAACAAAAGGAGAAATTTTCTAATAGAAGTAGAATTAAAGGATAAAATAAATAAAATTATTCCTTTTCTAGAAGCACAGTTTGTTTCTTATAAGATGTTTAATGTTGGAACATTAAATGAAGTGCAATTTTATGAAGGCATATTTAATATGGATCTTAAACATGGCTATGCTATGTGCATTTTATTTTCTGACTTTGAGGATAGAGGTAAAGTAGAGAGCCTTAAGGGAAGGCAGGACAAACAAAATTTTTATGACCTTTTAAAGATAAAGTTAAAGGGGTTAACCAATTGTCTTATAGGAAGACCATTGTCAGATAGAATAGTAGCTTTTATTCCTGTTAATGAAGCGGAAAATATAAATGATATAAAGGATAAATCTGTTAAGTTAGGAAAGAGGCTAACAGAAAAATTAATGGGATCAACTGATATAAAGTTTAAAATAGGGATAGGAAGGGTTTATGACCTTGAAGGATTCCCAAGGTCCTGTAGTGAGGCTTATCTTGCCGCAGCTACTAAAACTGATGGAATTATAATTCATTATGAGGATATACCATTAAATTTGCAATCCTCCTATGATTATAATAGTAACATTGAAAATTTGTTTTTGAACTCAATAATTACAGGGAATTTTAACGAAGCCCATGAGATTTTTAAAGAGATATTTGTTTGGCTTAACAGTATTTATTTAGAAGATATCGATAGGATAAAGGCAAAATTAATAGAACTAGTTTTTTAATAGAAAGGGCAGTTTCCCAAAGGATTGATAATTTTAGTGACATTAAGCAAAAAGTTATTTTATCCTTATTAAAGATAAGCAATGGAATCGAATTAAGAATGCAATTTCTGCAATTTTTATCCGATTTAGCCTATCAAATTCAAAATTCAAAAACGGCAATATAGATGGAATTGTTTCAAAGGTTTTAGAGTATATAAATAAAAATTATCATCAGGATATATCTTTACATGATATAGCAAAAAGCGTCAATTTGAGCTACCATTATTTAAGCAAAATCTTTAAGGATAAAATAGGTAAGGGATTTATAGAATATTTAACAGAGCTTAGGATAGAAAAATCTATGCAGCTTCTTATAAATCAAAATTTAAGCATTAAGGAGATCTGTCAGCAGATAGGATACAGCGATCCAAATTATTATTGCAAGGCCTTCAAAAGGGTGACAGGAATGACGCCAACAGAGTATAGACTTTCAAGAAATGTAAGGGGGATAATCTTGCTTAAGGATAGGATATTAAAAAACACCCTTACAGTTATATTGGTTGTTATTCTTTTTATTGAACTTTCTTTTATTTTTATAAAGCTTTATAAACCTGATTTTTATTTAAAACAATCTAATGGATCTAATTCTGAGAATAATAACAAAATTAAAATAGGTTTTTCCCTTGGGACATTAAAGGAGGAAAGATGGATAAAGGACAGAGACATTTTAATTACAAAGGCAAGAGAATTAGGGGCAGAGATAATAGTTCAAAATGCCAACAACGATGATCAGGACCAGCTAAAGCAAGTTAAATATCTATTAGATCAGGGTATAGATATTCTTATATTAGTTCCTAATGACTATAAAAAAGCCTCTAAAGCTGTTGAAATGGCAAAGGAAAGGGGGATCCCTGTAATTTCCTATGATAGGCTTGTTTTGAATTCAAATGTCGATCTTTATATAAGTTTTGACAACGTAAGGGTTGGAGAACTCATGGCCTTATGGTTGTTAAAAAAGGTAAAATGGGGGAATATTTTTATTGTCAATGGAGCTCCTAATGACTATAACACAAAAATGATTAAGGAGGGTTATGACAGGATATTAATGCCCTATGTTGAAGCTAAGAAAATAAACATAATAAAGGAGGAATGGGCAGAAAACTGGCTAAAGGAATATGCCTTTAGTGTTATTGATAAAGAACTTCAAAGGGGCACTAAAATTAATGGAATAATAGCAGGGAACGATAGCTTAGCAGAGGGGGCAATTGAAGCCTTATCGGAACACAGATATATGGGGAAGGTTTATGTTGTTGGACAGGATGCTGACCTTTGGGCATGCCAAAGAATTGTTGAGGGAACTCAGCTTATGACGGCTTATAAGCCTATTGACAAATTAGCAGAGGCAACGATTGAAATGGCCATAAAACTTGTTAAAAAGGAACCTTTAAATATAGAAAGGAAAATATTTGATGGCAAATACTATGTTCCGTATTATGTTTTGCAGCCAATTCCTGTTGATAAGGACAACATTGAGGAAACGATAATAAAGGACGGATTCCATTTAAAGGAAGAAGTATATATAAAAGGATGGCAGTCAATAGAAAATTCTATTGACTGCAATTTTTTACTACAAAAATTACTACTTCAAAATTTTAAATTTGAATAATAGCTAATTTATGCATAAACTTTGCAAATAGGTCCAGAGACAAGCATCTTCATTTGTGCAATAATTTTAATAGAATTAATAATCAAAAAATTTAAAAATCAGGGGGTTAAAAATGAAAAAGATCATTGCGTTTTTTATGTTAGCAATGATGATGCTAGGACTAACATCCTGCGGAACAAAAAGGTGGATGTTGGTATAGTATTGCCAACAAAGGATGAACCAAGATGGGTTCAGGATGAAACAAGATTTAAGGAAGCTCTAAAGGATACCGATTATTCAGTTGAAATTTTATTCAGCCAAGGATCTTCAGCAAAGGAAAAGGAAAATGTTGATGCTTTAATTGCAAAGGGAATTAAAGTGCTTATAATTTGCCCACATGATGGTAATGCAGCTGCAGCTGCAGCAGAAGCTGCTAAAAAAGAAGGAATAAAGGTTATATCCTATGACAGATTGATAACTAATACCGACGCTGTTGATTATTATGTAACCTTTGATAGCATTGCAGTTGGTGAAGCTCAAGCACAATACCTTGTAGATAAAGCAAAGGGAAAAGGAAATCCACTTTATCTTTATGCAGGGGCAGCATCAGACAACAACGCATTCCTATTCTTTGAAGGTGCATGGAATGTTTTGCAGCCAAAGATTGCTGATGGAACATTCGTTATAAAGAACTCAAGCGAAGCTGTTGCTCTTCAAAATAAGCCAAAATTAACTCGTGATGAAATGGCAAGAATAATAGGCCAGATTACAACAAACTGGGATTTCAATGAAGCAAAGAGAAGAGCAGAAGACAACTTAACAGCTGCTAAGAAGGAAGATAAGGGTAATGTATTTATACTTGCACCAAACGATGGAACAGCTCGTGCTATTGCAGATGCCTTTGCAGCAGATAAAGATGTTACAAGCTATGTAGTAACAGGACAAGACGCTGAAAAGGCTTCAGTTCAGTATATAATTGATGGAAAACAATCAATGACAGTATTCAAGGATGTTAGAACTCTTGTTAAGGATGCTATAGCAATGGCAAAGGATTTACTCCAAGGAAAAGAACCAGAAACAACAGGAACATATAACAACGGAAAGATTGATGTTAAGGCAAAGCAAACAGAAGTTATAGTTGTTGATAAAAATAATGTAAAGGAAGCATTAATAGATTCAGGCTACTATAATGCTTCAGACTTTACAGGAATACAATAATGCAAATATGAATAGTGATAGTTTATGCTATCACTATTCATTTCTTAATCAATTAAATGTCATTTCAAGGAGTTTGGTGTTATGAGTGAATACATTTTAGAGATGAAGAATATAACAAAGACATTTCCAGGAGTTAAAGCATTAGATAACGTTGACTTTAGGGTAAAAAGGGAGAGATTCACTGCTTAGTTGGAGAAAATGGTTCAGGGAAATCAACCCTCATGAAGGTATTAAGTGGGGTTTATCCTTTTGGAGAATACGCGGGAGAAATTATATTCGATGGAAAGCCTCAAAAATTTAAAAGTATAAACGATAGTGAACGAGTTGGAATTGTTACGATATATCAGGAACTTGCACTGATTCCTGAGCTTACGATATATGAAAACATATTTTTGGGGCATGAAATAAAGAAAGGAAACTTCATCGACTGGAATGAAACTATAGCAAGGGCAAAAAAGATGCTAAAAAAGGTTAAGCTGGATATAAATCCAACACTAAAGGTTAAGGACCTTGGGGTTGGCATGCAGCAGCTTGTTGAGATTGCAAAGGCCCTTTCAAAAACGTAAAGCTTTTGATTTTAGATGAGCCAACAGCAGCTCTAAATGAGGATGACAGCGAAAACCTATTAAAATTAATTAAAGAGTTAAAAGAGCATGGAGTAACATGTATATTGATTTCCCACAAATTAAAGGAAGTTATATCCGTTGCGGATTCAATTACAGTGTTAAGGGATGGTAAGATGATTTCATCCCTTGAAGTTGGAAAGGATGAGATAAGCGAAAATATAATAATAAAACATATGGTCGGAAGGGAAATAGAGGATATTTATCCTAAGAGAAAGAAAAAGGAGTTTGGAGAGAAGGTCCTTGAGGTAAAAAATTTAAGCGCTTATGATCCTAATCTAGGAAGACAAATCCTAAAGGATGTTGAGTTTAACGTTCGAAAGGGTGAAATCGTAGGAATAGCTGGACTTATGGGTGCAGGGAGAACAGAGCTTGCTCTGTCCATATTTGGAAATCCCAAAGGTTATAGGTTAAAGGGTGAAATTTATGTTAATGGACAAAAAAGAAATTTACAAAACCAAAGGATGCAATAAGAGCTGGAATTGCTTACGTATCAGAGGATAGAAAGGGAAATGGTTTGATCCTAATAGATGATATTAGAAACAATATTTCAATTACAAACCTTAAGGAACTTACAAAAACGGGTTTGTAAATGAAAATGAGGAGATTAAAGTTGCCAATGAATATAAAGAGTCTTTAAGGATAAAAGCACCAAGCGTTGAACAAAAGGTTGGCAACCTTAGCGGCGGGAATCAACAGAAGGTTTCCCTTGCAAAGTGGCTTTTTGTAAAACCCCATGTCCTTATATTAGACGAGCCTACAAGGGGTATTGATGTTGGTGCAAAATATGAGATATATACCCTCATGAATCAGCTTGTTGAAAAGGGAATGAGCATAATAATGATTTCATCTGAACTTCCTGAAATTTTAGGAATGAGCGACAGAGTATATGTAATGTCGGGAGGTAGAATGGTTGGTGAACTGCCTATAGAAGAAGCAACCCAAGAAAAAATAATGGAACTTGCAACGAATTAGGAGGCATTGTTATGAGGTTTATGGATGAAGCTAAATATCTTTTAAAACAAAATATACGTGACTATGGAATGTATGTTGCCCTTGCAGTTATAATGATGATTTTTACTGCTACAACAGGTGGGCTTTTTATATCATCAAGAAATATAAGCAACCTAATAAATCAAACAGGCTATATAGCTGTTTTGGCGGTTGGCATGACTTTAATAATAGTTATAAGGCATATCGACCTTTCGGTAGGATATCTTGCAGGATTTTTAGGTGCAATTGCTGCTATACTTTTAACAAAGGCAGGGGCACCTGTATATTTAACTATTTTAGTAGTTCTTGTATTAGGAACTTTAATTGGACTTTTTAATGGTTATTTGGTTGCCTATGTTGGAATCCCAGCCTTTGTGGCAACACTTGCAGGAATGCTGGCCTTTAGGGGGCGCTTCTTTTAGTTACAGAAGAGACAGGAACGATTATAGTGCCAAATAAAAGTTTTAATGCCATTGGCAATGGCTTTATTCCTGATATTGCCCATATTCCAGGAATTCATCTTTTAACCCTTCTAATTGGTGCGTTAGCGATAGTCTTTTATATATACAGCGAATTTAATGTTAGAAAAAATAAGATTAAATACAATTTTGAGGTTATATCCTTTAAGATGTTCATATTAAAACTTGTCCTTGTTTCATCGATAATTGCTTATGTTACATGGATTTTATCGGGATATAATGGACTTTCCTGGACGGGTTGTTATAGTTATTATCGTTGTTGCTATATATCATGTAATAACTACGAAAACTCCCTTGGAAGATATATATATGCAGTTGGTGGAAACCCTGAGGCTGCAAAGCTTAGCGGTATTGATGTAAGTAAGATTACATTGATAGTCTTTGGATCGATGGGCCTTTTATCAGCCCTTTCAGGAATACTTTACACAGCAAGACTTCAATCTGCAACAACAACAGCAGGAACGCTGTTTGAGCTTGATGCAATAGCAGCTGCTTATGTTGGTGGTGTTTCAGCAGCAGGCGGTGTTGGAAAGGTTACAGGTTCTATTGTTGGTGCCCTTGTTATGGCGTCTCTAATAAACGGAATGAACTTAATGGGAGTTGGAATATCCTATCAGTATATAATAAGAGGTGCTGTTCTTGCAGCAGCAGTTATATTTGATGTAAAAACCCGCAACAAGAGTAGATAACAAGATCCCCCTAAAGCGTCTGGATTTTCCAGACGCTTTTATTATAAAGTTTTGTGCTAAGCAAACGATAATTTTAGTGAGGATTTAAGGACAACAAAAGCTAAGGAGGTTAAATTTACAATGAAGAAAATGGCTGGAACAAGTATTAAAATAAAATTAGTTGCAATGTTCATAGCAGTAATTGTATTTAGTATGGGAATTTTAGGTATTGCTTCATATGGCATATCAAAAATCACTTTCTGATCTTGGAAACAGAGCATTGAAAAACAAGATAAATATGGGTATTACATTTATGGAGGCATTAGAAAGTCAAGTTCAAGAAGGAAAACTTACTAGGGAGGAAGCTCAGGAAATTTTCAAATCTAAAATGTTAAATCCTAAAAAGGGTGATGGTAAAACAAGAGGACAAAATGAAAAGTTAGAATTAGATATAGGAGCTTACATGTTTGCTATAAATAGTCAAGGAATAGAAATGATGCATCCTTTTAAGGAGGGAGATGATATATCTAACATAGTAGATCCTAAAGGAAACAATATCGTAAAATTAATTATAGAAGAGGGTAAACATCCAAAAATAATGGTATTATAAAATATTATTGGAAAAATCCAGGAGAAGATATAATTCGAGCTAAAACAAATGCAGTAGCATACTTTGAACCATGGGATTGGTATGTAAATGTTGGAGTTTATGATGAAGACTTTTATAGGCCGGCCCAAAAGGTTTTAAACATTATACTTTTGTTTTCTTTGATAAACCTTTTAGTAGGGTCCAGTTTGATATTGTGGTTTCTTAATAAAAAACTTAATCCATTAAAGGAACTTTCTGAATCCATGAAGGAGGTTGCAGAGGGTAATCTAAATATAGAACTTGAAATTAAAAGCAATGATGAAATAGGAAAAATACAAGAGAGTTTCGGGAAAATGCTAAAGGCCCAAAGGGAAATGATAAAGAAGATAAAGGTTAGCGTTGAGGAGGTATTGGGACAATCGGAAAACTTATCAGCTACATCTGAGGAGATGGCCTCAAGTTCACAGGAAGTTGCAAAGACGATGCAGCAGATAGCAGAAGGTTCTTCCTCCCAGGCAAATGATTTACAGGAAATAGTAGGGCTTATGACAGAGTTGACACAAAATATAGAAAATGCATTAAGGGAATTAACAACAGTTAAAGATGAAACTTTAAATACATCTAATAGGGCAAATATTGGTAAATCAGAGATGGATAAATTAATTAGGACAATAGAGGATATTAAAAATGCGTTTGAAATAGTAACATTAAAGGTTAATAATCTTACAAATTCAGTTAAAGAGATAAGCAATATAACTAACGTAATAACCTCAATAGCAGAGCAAACAAATTTACTTGCATTAAATGCTGCAATAGAGGCGGCAAGGGCAGGGGAGGCAGGAAGAGGTTTTGCAGTAGTTGCGGATGAGGTTAGAAAGCTTGCAGAGGAGTCGAAGAAGTCTGCTAGTGAAATAGTTGAACTCGTAAATTCAATTGAAAAGGATACGGATGATGTAATAATTACATCAAAGGATGTGGATGGATTTATAAAATCCCAGGCAACAGCAGTTGAAAAAACAGTAGCCTCCTTTGGGGATATACTGGAATCTATTGAAAGAATAGCACCTCTTATGAAGAATACCTATAATGCTATGGATGAGATGGTAAGCTCCAAGGATAAAGTTCTTTTAAAGGTTGAGGCGGTAAGCGCAGTAACGGAAGAAAACACAGCAGCAGCTGAAGAGGTTGCAGCATCTTCAGAGGAACTTTCAGCATCCTCACAGGAGGTTGCAGCAACAGCCAATACTTTAAATCAGCTTGCTACTGATTTAGCTAATGCTGTTGAAATATTTAGGTTAAATTAAAAGGATATTGTGCTTAAGGCAGATTATCAATATCTGCCTTTTATATTTAATAATGGATTTGCTATAATTTAGATTTTATATTGCCTTTTATATCTAAATATTGTAAAATTAGTTTAAACGATGATGGTTTATGTCGAATTATGTTATAAAGGTGAGAATTATGAAAAAGAAGAAGATTAACTTAACTAATATAGCTATAATTCCACTTATTGTGGTGATTATATCCATATTTTTAACTATGTTCTCTACTTATTTAACAGGAAGTAAAATTATTAAGAATAAAACCAAGGAGTTTGGGCTTAATATTGCAAAAGAGGTTGCTGTTGCTATAGAAAATAACGAAACTTCATTGAGAAAGATTGATAGAGCCTTTGAAGATAAACTTATAATGGCTGGAAGAGCGGTTTTATTAAATGATAACAAGATAAACAATACCCTGTTAAAAGAATACGCATATAAATTGGGGATATTTGAATTAAATCTATTTAACAAGGAAGGTAAAATAGTATTTTCAAACATTGATGAATATGTTGGATTTATTGCGCCAGAGAATCATCCTATAAGAAGATTTATGAAAAGCAGTTATTCTGAGTGGGTAGAGGAGGATATAAGAAAGGATGTATCTTCCGATAGGTATTTAAGATATGGCTATGTTAAGAATAAAGATGGTTCAATAATCCAGGTTGGAATTCTTGCAAATGAAATATATGAACAAAGAAGAATTTTTAGCCCCCAGATATTATTAAACCATTATATTAACGACGATAATATCCTTTATATTTTGCTATATGACAAAAATTTAAGTGTAGTCTCTTATGTTGGTGATTTTCAGCAAGAGAAGATAAATGATAAACCATATCTTGATGAAGTATTAAATGGCAAAACAGTTGTAAACGAGATGATAGATAAAGAAGGGGAAATAAACATAGTTAAGATTCTAATGCCCGTATTTTCAGAGGGTAAAATTACAGGCATTTTAAGTATGGGACTATCCCTAAAAAGCCTAGTCATATCCCTATATAAATATTTTGCTATTTCTTTACTCATGGCATTATTAACTTCTTTGATTATTTTACTTATAGTAAATAAAAAGATTTTAAAGCCTATTGATGTCTTGTCTGAAGATCTTAGTCAAATCGATTTAGAGGGAAACTTAGAATATAGAGTTGAAATTTTTGAAAATGATGATTTTGCTGATCTTAAAAGGGTAATAAATGAGATGCTTGATAAGATAAATGGATATGTAAATAATATAAAGGAACATAAAGAGGAGCTTTTGGTATCTAATGAGGAGCTGGCTGCAACGGTTGAGCAGCTTACTGCAGCAGAGGAGGAGCTAAGGGCCCAATACGAGGAAATCCAATCTTATAATGAAAGATTACAAGAATTACAACAAAAGTATGAAATAGCCATCGAAGGAAGCAATAGTGCCGTTTGGGAAATTGATTTGGAAAAAGGGACAATTAATTTGTCAGAAAGTTTCCTTCAAATGATGGGTATTAGTTTGTATGGTGAGAATGAATTATCAAAAGTTTTTGATACAGTTTTAGAGGAAGAGGATAAACAAAGACTAATAGATTCCTATCGTAGATATATCCATGGCTATTCTGATGGGATATATTCACAGATAAAAATGAAAGATTCAAAGGGAAGAACAAGATGGTTTTTGATTTCAGCAAGATGTATTAAGGATATTAAAGCAAGAAAACTTTATGGTATTTTAACTGAAATAACAAGGCTTAAAGAACAGGATGAGGCCATCACTTTTCTTGCCTACAACGATCACTTGACAGGACTTCCTAATAGAAGAATGCTTGAAAAGACTTTTAAAGAAGTTGTAAAGGACGGACATGGTGCAGTTGTATTAATGGATTTAGATAATTTTAAAAATATCAACGATACTAAAGGGCATGTTTTTGGAGATGCACTGCTTAAAAGTGTGTCGGAATTTTTTAGCCAAATGAAGGAAGAAAATATAAACTTTTTAGATTTGGTGGGGATGAATTTATAATATTGATTAAGGATGAAAAGGATACTGAAAAAATTGAAGGTAAAGTAAAAAATATTATAGATAATTTAGCAGAAAAAATAAAGGATGTTCTAAAAGTTAATATCACAGCAAGTTCTGGTATTGCATTATATCCCATAGACGGCCTAAGTTTAGATGATTTATTAATGAAGGCAGATCTTGCTTTATACGGGGCGAAAAGTTCTGGTAAAAATAAATATATATTTTTTAATAATGAAATGATTGATAGGCTTAAGGAAAGAATGGAGATTGAAGAGATATTGAGAGATTCTATAAACAACGATGGTTTTGTTTTATATTATCAACCTATTATTGATGCTAAAAGCTATGAAGTTGTTTCCTTTGAAGCACTTTTAAGATTAAGAAATCATAACATATCCCCTGCTAAGTTTATCCCCATTGCAGAGGATACGAACCTTATAGTTCCAATTGGAGAATGGGTTATTAAAGAGTCATTGATGCAGCTTAAAGGGTGGAAGGAAAAGGGATACAAATTAAAGCCTATTGCAATAAATGTTTCGCCTTCTCAAATTAAAGATAAATCCTTCCCCAAAAAGGTAGAGGATATGCTTGAGGAATTTAATATTGAACCTTTTTATATAGAACTTGAAATAACTGAAAATATAATGCTGGAAAACCATGATGATGTAATAAATACATTAAGACAGCTAAAGGATATAGGCGTTAAAATAGTTTTAGATGACTTTGGGACGGGATATTCTTCTATAAATTATTTGACTTATCTTCCTGTTGATAAAGTAAAATTAGATAAAAGCCTTAGCGATAGATTTTTAACTCATGATGCTTTAATAGTAAAGAACCTGATTTCCTTTGTAAAGAGCCTGAATCTTAAAGTAGTGGCAGAGGGAATAGAAACTAAGGTTCAAAGGGATTTATTAAAAGAAATAGGATGTGACTTTATTCAAGGATATGTCTTTAGCAAGCCTGTTCCATCAGAAAAAATTGAAAATAAATTTTTAGGATAGGGATATTTCCTATCCTTTTTGTCGCAAAAAGCTAAAGACACAGGATAAAGAGTCGATAAATATAATATAAAATTTAAAAAATATTTTAATCATATTAAAATTAAAGGGGAGCATGATTAGTATGAATTTTTTAAGAGGATGATGTTAAGGCAAAAATTAATATCAATTTTTATTTTAATATCAGTTATCCCAGCAATAATAACGACATCAATTACTTTATTTAGAAGTAAAGCATTGGTAGAAAGCAAAGTAAATAATTTAACAAAACAAATTTCTGATGAAAAGATTGCATATATTGATACTTTTATTGAGAGAATTATAGGTCAAATTGATTCCGTTATTAAAAATCCTGATGTTTATAGAAGGGACAATGCAAAGCTCTTGAATATCCTTCAAAATCTTCAACAATCTGATGAAAATGTAATAGCTTTATATGTAGGAAATAGTGATAAGGAAATGCTTATATATCCTAAAATTCAGCTTCCAGAAGGATATGATCCTACATCAAGACCATGGTATAAAGATGCCGTAAATTCCTTTGGGAGGGCAGTTATAACTGATCCCTATGAGGATGCAGCAAGTAAAGACGTGGTTATAACTGTTGCAAAGGCCTTTAAGCTTTCCGATGGAAAAACAGCTGTTGTTGCAGCGGATGTAAGCATAGATACTATAATAAAAAATATGTTAAAGACGAAGGTTGGAGAAACAGGATATACAACCTTGATTTTAGATAACGGAGTAGTAATTGCCCATCCTAAAAGGAAATGCTCTTTGTAAATATCGCTGAAAAGTATGATTTTGGTAAAAAGGTTGTTCAAATGAAAAATGGTAATTTAAAATATAATTTTAACGGTGAAGATAAGATAATGGGATTTTCCCAGTCAAAACTCACCAATTGGATTGCCATTGCGACAATGAATCAAAGTGAATATGCAAAGGAATTTAATAGTAGTCTTACCCAAACAGCAATAATACTAGCTATAATGGCAGCATTAACTGCTATTTTAGGTTTAGCTTTGCCAACAGAATCTCAAATCCTTTAATAAATATTATGCACCTTATGAAAATGGCAGAGAAGGGTGATATGGCAATAGATGTTGAGGTTACAAGCAGCGATGAAGTAGGAAGGATACAGGAAAGCTTTAAAAATATGATAAAGGCCCAAAGGGAAATGATAAAGAAGATAAAGGTTAGCGTTGAGGAGGTATTGGGACAATCGGAAAACTTATCAGCTACATCTGAGGAGATGGCCTCAAGTTCACAGGAAGTTGCAAAGACGATGCAGCAGATAGCAGAAGGTTCCTCCTCCCAGGCAAATGATTTACAGGAAATAGTAAGCCTTATGATTAACCTTACTAATAGCATAGAAGGAGCCTACCAACAGTTACAGAAGGTAAAGGATGAGGCTGGAAATACAAGTAATAAAGCAAGTGTAGGAAAAGAAGAGATGGACAAATTAATAAAGTCAATAGATGATATAAGAAATGCCTTTGAGTTAGTTGTAGCAAAGGTTAACAATCTAACAAGCTCTGTAAAGGAAATAAGCAATATAACAAGTGTAATAACATCCATATCAGAACAAACTAACTTATTAGCATTAAATGCTGCAATAGAGGCAGCAAGGGCAGGGGAGGCAGGAAGAGGTTTTGCAGTAGTTGCGGATGAAGTTAGAAAGCTTGCAGAGGAGTCGAAAAAATCAACCAGCGAAATAGCAGAGCTTGTAAGCTCAATACAAAAGGATACGGAGGAAGTAATAAAGACCTCCAGCAGCGTAGAAAATTTTATAAAATCTCAGACCAAAGCAGTAGAGAACACTGTAGGTGCCTTTGGAGAGATATTAGAATCTGTAGAAGGAATAGTTCCGCTAATGGAAATGGTGCATAGAGGAATGGATGAAGTAGTGAAGTCAAAGGATGAGATACTATCAAAGGTAGAAGCTGTTAGTGCAGTAACGGAAGAAAACTCAGCAGCAGCTGAAGAGGTTGCAGCATCTTCAGAGGAGCTTTCAGCATCCTCACAGGAGGTTGCAGCAACAGCGGAGCATTTAAGTTCCTTAGCTTCTGATTTATCTAAAATGGTTGATGTATATAAAGTTGAATAAAATAAAACTTAAAAGGGAAGCTAAATTGCTTCCCTTTTAAGTTGGGATAAATTTGGTTGAGATGTTATTAAATTAGAAATATAATAAAATATAAGAAATTGTTTAAGATATGAATAAAAGCTTTGTGTTTTTACCCAATAGGGGGATTTTATGATTAAAAGGCTAGATATAGCACAAATCAACGATATTATAAATAAAATAATAGAAAACATAAATTTAAGCAGGGAACAGATATTTGATATAATAGACGGGATAAGAAAAGAAGAGGAAAATCTTATGCTTGAAATAGCAAGCATTAAAAATAGGATATTAAATGTTATAGATGAGGTAGACAGGTTAGAAAAACTAGATAAGAAGCTTAGAATAAGGCTTGCTGAGGTTTCAAGGGATTTTTTAAGTATACTGAAGAGGATATAAAAAGGCCTATGATGAGGCCTATGAAGTTAGAATGAAGTTAAATGAAAAGAAAAACGAAGAAAAAATGTTAAGGGAAAAAAGGGACCACTTAGAGATACAGCTAAAAAAATTGGCAGAAAACATAAAAAATGCCGAGAGGGTAATTCATCAAATTAACGTTGCTCTAAAATATTTAGAAGGAGACATATTGCCTGCCCTTGGAATGGATAATGTAGAATCGGAGATGCTCCTTGGAATAAAGATTTTAGAGGCACAAGAAAATGAAAGAAAAAGAATAGCAAGGGATATCCACGATGGCCCAGCCCAGTATATTGCAAATGCAGTAATGAGGGTTGACTTTTGCAAAAGGATAATTGAAAAAAATATAGATGAAGGATTAAAGGAGCTTTTTGAATTGAAGGAAATACTGAAAAGGGCCCTTAAGGAGGTTAGGGATATAATATTTGATTTAAGGCCCATGTCCTTAGATGACCTTGGATTAAATCAAACCATTCATGAGCTTGTAAAATCTATAACCCAGGATCATGATTTAAAAATTAATTTAAAATTAAAACCCGTAAAGGACGAGATTGAGCCAATAATTCAGGTTGCAGTATTTAGAATAGTCCAGGAAATTTTAAACAATGTTAAAAAACATTCAAAGGCTAAAAACGTAGAGATAAAATTAGATTATGGTTTAAAATATCTAATGCTTGTAGTTAATGATGATGGAATAGGCTTTGATGTTGAAAAAACCTTAGATGAGGTAAAAAACGAGGAGAATCCTTTGGTCTTTTAGGAATAATGGAAAGGGTTAAACAACTTCAGGGGGATATTCATATAGAGTCCAAAAGGGGAATAGGGACAACGTTTAAAATAAAGCTCCCTGTAAACAGGAAGGTGTTGAAGGATGAGGGAGAAAATTAAGGTATTAATTGCCGATGATCATGAACTTATAAGAAGGGGACTTGAAAGGATTATAAGCTTTGAAGAGGACCTAGAGGTTGTTGGGGAAGCAAGGGATGGCAGGGAGGTTTTGGATATTTTAAAATCAAAGGCTGTGGATGTTTTACTTTTAGACATTAATATGCCCATAATAAATGGAATTGATGTTTTAAAGGTTGTAAAGAGGGATTTTAACGCTTTAAAGGTTATACTTCTTACCGTCGAAAATCAAAATACCATAATAAAAAGGCAATAGAGATCGGAGCCGATGGGTATATTTTAAAGGATTCTGCCGGATGCGAAATAGTAGAAGCCATAAGAAGGGTTTATTTCGGAGAAAACTTTATAGACAAATCCTTAATGTCAATTCTTTTTGAGGACATCAAATCAAAAGGGAAGAGAACTAATATTTTAGATTCCCTTACCAAAAGGGAAAGGGAGATACTTTATCTTATATCCCAAGGTTTATCTAATAAGGAGATAGGTGAAAGGCTTTTTCTTTCTGAAAAAACAGTTAAAAACTATACCACAAATATATTTTCAAAGCTTGACGTAAGGGACAGGGTTCAGGCTGCTATAATTGCTATAGAAAATCATATAGAGGAATATTTTAGGGACTAAAGTCCCTATTTTTGTGCCTTTTGTTTCTATTTCATTTTTTTGACAGAATACAATAATATTAAGAAAAGGGGAAGGACAGCAGAAAAAATTAAAAGGGGTTATATATATGCTAAGAAACCTTTTAGGTTTTATGATGAGTTTAAATTTTAAGAAGCAAAAAGGACAAGGCATGGTAGAATACGGGCTCATAATCGCATTGGTTGCTGTGGTTGTTATAGTTGCACTAACGCTACTTGGCGGAAATATAAGAAATATATTCAACCAAATTGCAGGAGAGCTTGGTGGCGGCCAATAACTCTAAAGAAAGTAGATATGCAAAGGCATATCTACTTTCTTTATCCATAGGCTTTTAAAAGTGGTGATGGGGATGAAAAAAGGGGACAGTCCCTTGTGGAATTTGCAATTATACTTCCTATTTTGGTTTTAATAATTTTTGGAATCATAGAATTTGGAATTTTGATGAATTCATATATAGTTATTCAATCTGCTTCAAGGGAAGGGGCAAGAATAGGGATAGTTGGCGGGACGGATGAAGATATCTTAGATTCCGTTTATACTGCTGCTTCTAACCTTGATATCAATAGGATCAATGTAAGTATACATCCTAATGAAGGATCAAGAAAGCCAGGGGATACTTTAACCGTCCAGGTTGAGTATGATTATGATATTTTAATGCCTGTAATAAGCAATCTTTTAGGGGACAGCATAAGACTCAGGGCAAAAACATCTATGAGGGTAGAGTAGGTGATGGGAATGAAAAGAAAGGGAAATGCAGCGATTATCTTGGTAGTTGCCTTTACTGCTTTATTAGGCTTTACCGCCCTTGCTCTAGATATAGGAAATGTTTATATAAATAAGGTTAAGCTTTCAAATGCCCTAGATGCTGCTGCCCTCTCGGCCTGCCTTGAACTTCCGGAAAATCCTTCAAAGGCAAGTATAATTGCCTATGAATACTTAGAGAAAAACGGAATTGATCCAAGTAGAACTACTATAAGTATAAGCGATAATAACAAACAAGTAGAGATAGAAGGCGATTTAGATGTTGAATACTTTTTGCAAAGGCAATCGGCCTTAAAGGAACAAAGGTTTATGCAAAAACAAGGGCTGCCATAGGACCTGTAAAGAGCGTAAAGGGGGCTTAAGGCCCTTTGCGGTTGTAGCCTATGATTTTTCCTACGGGGATAGGGTGACATTAAAGGAGGATGCAGGAGACGGATACCATGGAAACTATGGCGTTGTTGCCCTCGGAGGATTTGGTGCCAACGTCTTTAGAATAAATGCTCTATATGGATATAACGGGAAAATTAGCGTAGGGGACCTTATAGATACAGAACCCGGTAACATGGCTGGGGTCGTTGATGATATAAGAAATTATATCAATGCGGACCCCTATACCTTTCAAAATTTCAAAAGGGATTCAAGAAGGCTATGGACACTGCCTTTAGTTAACACTTTAGAGGTAGACGGAAGAAAAAAGGTTTTGGTTGTTGGGTTTGCTGAGTTTTTGTTGAGGATGTTGAAAAAGAAGTGGAAAGGCTGAAGTTACTGGAAGGTTTATAAGATACGTAAGAAGCGGGAGATAGATTTTACTTTAGAAGATACAGGCCTTTATGCTGCAAAACTTATAAGATAGAGGTGTTGTTATGAAAGGATCCATTAAAAGGCTTATTTTAATCTCCTTTATCATATCCTTAATGTCAACAATAGGAATTTATTACTATATAAACTCCCCAAAGGATAAGGAAAAGGTTAAAAAGATAAAAATTTTAGTTGCAGCTGAAAACATTTCAAGGGAAATCCAATAGAAGATAAGATGATAAAGGAAGTAGAAGTGGAATATTCTGATGCCTTTTCAAATTATGTAAGGGATAAGAAAGGCTTAATAGGCCGCTTTGCAAAGGTCACTATTTATAAAAATGAACCCTTTATATGGGATAAGCTTATAGACAAAGACAGTTCAAGCCTAAGTTTTAAGCTTCCTAAAAACCATAGGGCAGTTTCTGTAAGCGTTACAGGGGATACCGGTGTTAGTTACCTTTTAAAGCCTGGGGATAGGGTGGATGTTTTAGTATTTTTAAAGGAAAAGATGGATAACGATAAAACAAGGCCCAGCATTGCAAAAACTATAATTCAGGATGTTGAGGTTTTGGCAATTGACAGAAACACCCAAGATGAAACTAAGACAAAGGACGATGGAAAGGTTCCCCAGAGCTTTTTGTTACATTATCTATTCCAAATGATGATGTAGAAAAATTGGTCCTTGCAGAAGGCGTTGGAATTATAGAGCTTGCCCTAAGACCTATTAATAGTGAGGATAGGATAAATTCAAAGGGAGCCGTTGAGGATAATCTTTTAAACAGCACAAGCAGCATAATCTATAAGACGATTATTTATACCGTTAAAAGGGAGATACATTAAGGAATATCAGCAGAAAATTCTATGGAACTCCGGATAATTATATCCTTTTAAAGCAGGTCAATGGAATAAAAAACGAAAATTTAATTGAACCTGGAATGAAGATAAAGGTTTTGCTTCCTGTAAAGGAGTGATAGGATGATTAGGATTTTAATTGCCGATGACATAAAGGAGACAAGGGAAGTTATAAAAAGATATTAGATATGGAGGATGGATTTTTAGTTGTTGGGGAGGCACAGAATGGAGAGGAAGTTTTAAAACTTATTCCAAAGGTAAAACCCGATGTCATCCTAATGGATATCAATATGCCTATAATTAATGGGCTTGAGGCTACCGAAAGGATCACAAGGGAATATCCCAATATAATAGTTATAATAATGTCGGTTCAGGGAGAGAGTGAATATCTAAGAAAGGCTATGTTCTATGGTGCAAAGGAATATATTATAAAGCCCTTTAACTACGAGCAGTTAATAGAAACCATAAAGGCGACCTATGAAAGATACAAAGACTTAAATAAGATGATAGAAAAAGAAAAAACGCAAAGATAATTACCCTCTTCAGCACCAAGGGGGAGTTGGGAAAACCACGTTGGCAACCAACCTTGCAGTCCTTTTTAGTCAAGGGAAAAAAGTCCTTCTTTTGGATTTAGATCTTCAATTTGGGGATATTGCTGTTTTAATTAATGGATTAAATTATAAGACGATAATGGATGCTATAAACGATGATTTAGAATCCTTTAGCAGCATAAAACAATATTTATATTCCTTTAATGAAAACTTGGATGTTTTGTTTGCACCAAAAACCCGGAGGAGGCAGAATTTATAGGCAAAGAAAGCATAGAAAGGATTTTAGATGTTTTAAAGAAACACTATGACCTTTAATTATAGACACAGGAGTTAATTTTTCAGATAATACATTGTTTGTATTAGATAGCGCAGATTATATATTCTTTATATCAAACATGGATATTGCTTCATTAAAAAACGCAAAGATAGGGCTTAATGTTATGAAATCCTTAGGATACGATAGCAAAAAGTAAAGCTTATAATAAACAGATTTAACACTAAATATGGTGTAAGCTT
The DNA here is from genome assembly GCF_028872215.1 of Caloramator sp. Dgby_cultured_2. Lineage (NCBI taxonomy): Bacteria > Bacillati > Bacillota > Clostridia > Eubacteriales > Clostridiaceae > Caloramator > Caloramator sp. Dgby_cultured_2. The sequence continues at coordinate 2,099,361 of NZ_CP118396.1, read as the reverse complement.
AAGGGATATTGAAGAGACCTTTAAGGAAAACTTTTTAAAGTTGTAGAAGACGATGAGGAGGCGGTTATTATCTCTATAAATAAAGGACAACCCATAGCAGCAAATCCAAAATATAAAAAATCCAAAATATTAAAATCCCTTGAGGATATAACAAAGTCCATTGAGATTTAGTGGACTGGGGGTGTGACTATGAGCCTTGTAAAAAGACTTGAGGGAATTAGCGATAAAAAGCAGACAAAAAAGAAAGGGAGATGGACCCTTATATAGAGCTAAAAACAAAGATTCAAAATAAAGTGATTGAGGAGCTGGATATAGATTTTAATGAGATTTCTGATGAAAACGAAAAACTAAAAGAAAAGATAATCTCTATAATCGATAAAAATATTGAAGAGGAATCATTAAATTTAACGAATGCCCAAAGGAAAAAGATAAAGGAGGAGCTTTTAGATGAGATAATAGGATTTGGACCAATAACATCCTTTTTAAAGGATCCAAATATTAGCGAGATAATGGTTAACGGCCCTAATAAAATTTATGTTGAAAGGAATGGTAAGCTCCTTCTTACCGATGCGAAGTTTAAAAACGATGATCATGTTATGCATGTTATAAAAAAGATAGTGTCCCCCTTAGGAAGAAGAATAGATGAATCATCGCCAATGGTGGATGCAAGACTTCCTAATGGTTCAAGAGTTAATGCGATAATTCCTCCCCTTGCGATAGATGGCCCTTCAATTACCATAAGAAAATTTTCCGAGGATCCCTTTACAATTGAAGACCTAATTAGTTTTGGAACGCTAAATGCCAAGATGGCGGAGTTTTTAAAGTGCTGTGTTCAGGGAAGGCTTAATATAATAGTTTCCGGTGGAACGGGAAGTGGAAAAACTACAACCTTAAACGTTTTATCCTCCTTCATTCCAAACGATGAAAGAATAATAACCATAGAGGATGCAGCAGAACTTCAACTTTCACAGGATCATGTTGTAAGGCTTGAAACAAGGCCGGCAAACCTTGAGGGGAAAGGGGAGGTTACAATAAGGGATCTTGTCAAAAACAGCCTTAGAATGAGGCCGGATAGAATTGTTGTCGGTGAGGTCCGCTCCGGTGAGGCCCTTGATATGCTTCAGGCCATGAACACAGGGCATGATGGTTCATTGACAACAGGTCATGCCAATTCCCCAAGGGATATGCTCTCAAGGCTTGAGACTATGGTTTTGATGTCGGGGATGAACCTTCCTGTTAAGGCTATAAGGGATCAGATAGCTTCAGCAATAGACCTTATCATTCAGCAGGCAAGGCTATTAGATGGAAGTAGAAAGATAACCCACATTACAGAAGTGCAGGGTATGGAGGGCGATGTAATAGTCCTTCAGGATATATTCAGGTTTGAACAAAGGGGTGTTGACAGCAAAGGAAAGGTAAAGGGAGATTTTGTATTTACAGGAGTTATTCCAAAGTTTATGCAGAAATTAAAGGAAAAGGGCATTGCTGTTCCACCGGATATATTTTCATGATGGGGTGGGAGTATGATAATTCTTATATTTTTTCAGTATTCTTTTTAATATTGGCTATATTTTTAGTTTTCCAAGGCAAGGAAAAACCCATTGAAAGGTTAAAGGAAATGGAGGATAATCAAAAACAAATAAAGGATGAGGAAATAAAAAAGAGAGCCTTATCAAATTTCTTGCAAGATTTATTCCAAAGAAAAAGGGAAAAAGGACTCAACTTGAAGAAAATATTATAAAATCCGATATTCCTTTAACCTTGGAGGAGGTTTATGTAATAAAAATATTAATAACAGCCCTTGTTACTTTATTTATATATGCAATATCAAGGGATCTTTTAATTTCCTCCTTTTTAATGGTTATTGCATTTTATATTCCAGATATCATAATACTTAAAAAGAAAAAGGACAGGATAAAGGAGTTTGACCTTCAGCTTGTAGAGGCGATAACTTTGATTTCAAACTCCCTAAAGGCAGGGTATTCCCTCATGCAGTCCATTGCAGTTGTAAAGGACGAGATGATGGAGCCTATTTCAAAGGAATTTAATAGGCTTTTAAAGGAGATAAGCCTTGGGAAAACCGAAGAAGAAGCCTTTTGGATCTTCAAAACAGGGTTGATTCGGAGGATTTAAAACTATTCATCAATGCCCTTTTAATACAAAAGGATGTTGGAGGAATTTATCCGAAATACTTGATAACATAGCAGAAACCATAAGGGAAAGGCAAAAATTAAAAAGCGAACTAAATGCCTTAACTGCCCAGGGCAAACTTACAGGGCTTATAATATCCCTCATGCCTATATTTCTTGCAATGATAATTTATTCCTTTAATAGGGAGTATATAATGCTCCTTTTACTACAAAGATAGGAATAGCTATGGTTATGTTTGGGGTAATAAGCCAGATTATTGGACTTTTTATAATACGAAAAATAATAAACATAGACCTTTAGGGGGATGGTGATATGTTTTTTTAATTTTATTGTTTTTCATATCCTGCTTTACACTTATATATTCGGTTTTGTATTACTCATATCAGGATAAAATAATTATTCAAAAAAGGCTACAGGATTTAGAGGGTAAAATTGTAGAAGATAAAGAGCTTTTAACTTTTAGCCAAAGGGTTATAAAGCCTATATATGACATGATAAATAGGCTCCTAAGTAAATTAACTCCATCCTATAAGCTTGTTACAATAGCCAAAAAGCTTGAAAGGGCAGGATATCCTAAGGATTTTACCCCCGAAAGGTGGATGTTTGTAAAATATACATCGGTTTTGATCATATTTTTGCTTTCATATATGTTATTTTCATCTATTCAAGATAGCAGGATTAAATCAATCTTTATTTCCCTTTTGACAGCAATTTTAACTAATGTAATCTTTAATGTTAATTTATCCTCAAAAATTCAAGGGAGGAGAAAAAGGATATTAAAGGATCTTCCTTATATTTTAGACCTAATTACCGTAAGCGTTGAGGCGGGATTATCCTTCGATGGTGCCATCGCAAGGGTTATAACCATCATAAAGGGGGATCTTAGCGATGAGTTTGCAAAGACGTTAAAGGAGATTAGGATGGGAATTCCAAGGAAAATTGCCCTTAAAAATATGAGCGACAGAAATGAAGTAAGGGAGCTTTCTATGTTTGTAACATCTCTAATTCAGGCGGATGAACTTGGAGTTAGCCTTGGAAAGGTTTTAAGGATAGAGAGCCAAAATTTAAGGGAGAGAAGAAAACAAGTGGCAAAGGAAAAGGCCATGAAGGTTCCGATAAAGATGCTTTTCCCCTTAGTTTTTTTATCTTTCCAACCATATTTATCATACTTTTAGGCCCTGCAATAATAAAGGCGATAGAAATGTTTACAAGGTGATGTTATGAAGGAAAAGGTTTATATAGAAGGTAAAGTTATTGAGGCTTATATTGCCGATACATTCTTTAAAAGATTAACAGGTTATATGTTTAGAAAAAGGCCCCATCATGAGGCGATACTTTTTAAACCCTGTAACAGCATCCATACCTTTTTTATGTTTTTTAACATTGACGTATACCTTTTAGATGAAAATATGAATGTCATTAAAAAGATAAAAACCTAACTCCATGGAAGATACTCCCCCAATGAAGGGTGTAAAATATGTATTAGAAGTGCCTGCCACTTGACATTTTGACTTTTTGACATTTCTACATTTTACCAATAAAAATGATGCTTGTTTTAACTATGAAAGCTACCTTGACAGGCCTTATAATTTAGAAATAAACTATTAATAATAACGTTAAGCTAAATTAATTTCAAGGGGGATCTTTATGATAATTGTAATAACAGGTGCAGGTTCAGGATTGGGAAGGGAGCTTGCAAAGGTATATGCCGAAGGAAACGATTTGATTCTTATTGGAAGAAGTTTAGAAAAGCTTGAAGAAACAAAAAGGGAGATAGAAGGTGCTAAAAGCATTAATTGCATTTCCTGCGATATCACCAATCCACAGTCGGTGGAAAACTTAAAAGAAAAAATAAAACATATCCACAACTTTGTGGATATCCTTATAAACAATGCTGGTGTTGGTATATTTGGCCCAATTGAAGATATGGAATATAAAGATATAGATACTGTTATTGACACAAATGTAAAGGGAACAATTTATGTAACAAAGGTCCTTATGCCCATGATAAAGGAAAAAATAATGAACATTATTTCAACAGCAGGATTAAGGGGCAAGGTTAATGAATCAGTTTATTGTGCCAGCAAGTTTGCAATAAGAGGCTTTTCCGAGAGCCTATTAAAGGAATTAGAAGGTAGGATAAAGGTTGTAGCTGTATATATGGGAGGTATGGATACGCCATTTTGGAATAATACAGACCATGTAAAGGATAAGTCAAGGTTTAAATCCCCAAGGGAAGTTGCCCTTAAAATTAAAGAACTAGACGATGGAAGATGTGAAATAGTAATATAAAATATTTTTGAAAATTTTAAAAATATATTGACAAGATATAAAAACTTATGATAATTTTAAATTGAGAAAAGCTTTTCACGAGGACACATAGACGCCTATGGGGAGGTAAAAATGGGATTGAACATAAAGGACATAGCAAAATTGGCTGGAGTTTCTCCGGCAACAGTATCAAGGGTTATAAACGGAACAGGAAATGTTGCAGAGGAAAACAAACAAAGGGTTTTAAAGGTTTTAGAGGAGACGGGATATAAGCCCAATGCCTTAGCAAGAGGGCTTTTGATGAATAAAACAAATGTAATAGGCGTTATAGTTCCAGACCTTTCAAATATAAACTTTGCTGAGTTTGTAAAAGGGATTGAAAATGAAGCAAAGTCAAATGGCCTTAGCGTTTTGCTTACAACCTCTGAAAACGATACTGATAGTGAGATATCCTATTTTCAACTTTTTAAAGAAAAAAGGGTGGATGGAATAATCTTTTCAGGAACTATCTTTACTGAAAAGCATAGGGAGGAACTTGAAAAGGCTGACATTCCCTTTATAGTATTTGGTCAGTGGTTTGAACATCCTAAATTAACTTGTGTTAACGTAGATAACGAGAGGGCAGCTTATGAAGCTACAAAATATCTGATATCAAAGGGTGCCAAGAACCTTTCCATGATAATGGGCCCCTTGTGGGATAGGTCTGCAGGATATGATAGATATAGCGGTTTTTTAAAGGCAATTGTTGAAGAGGGAATAAACCCTAAGGATATAGTTTTAGAAGAGGGCGATTTTTCAATAAAAAGCGGATATAAGGCTATGAAAAGCATTTTAGAAAGAAAAAAATCGATGGAGTATTGGCAGCCAATGACTTTATGGCCCTTGGTGCAATTAAGTATCTTGTGGATAAAGGGATAAATATTCCAGACGAAGTTCAGGTTATGGGATTTGATGATAATATAATTTCTGAGATTTATAACCCCTCTTTAAGCACTATAAAAATAGACTTTTACGAGGCAGGGAAGATGTGCGTAAAGGCATTTATTGATACAACGGATAATAAACCCATTGATAAAAACATACTTTTGCCATATCAATTGATTATAAGAAGGAGCACAAAATAGGTTTTATACCTATTTTATTTTTGAACTTGAGAAAAGCTTTTCACGGAGGTGTAATATGGCTACAATAAATCAAAAAATCCAACTAAAACAAGATAGGCACTATGATTTAATCGCAGTAGGGGAACTTCTTGTCGATATGATATCAAAGGATTATAGCGATAATTTTGAGTGCGATACGTATACAAGACATTTTGGGGGTTCACCTTCAAATATAGCAATAAACACCAAAAACTTGGATTAAATTCAATAGTTGCATCATCAGTTGGAGAGGATGGTTTTGGGGATTTTTGATATCGAAGCTTAATCAACATGGAATCGATACTAGATTTATAAATAAAGCTTCCTATCCTACGAGCATGGTTATAGTAACCAAAAGCAAAGGAACGCCAAGGCCTATATTTTATAGAGGGGCGGATTATCATATTGAATTAACAAAAGAGCTGGAGGATGCAGTTAAAAAAGTAAAATACTTCATTTTTCCTGTTGGCCCATATCTAAAAGGCCGTCAAGGGATGTTGTAGAGAGCCTTATTAAAACAGCAAAGGAAAATGAAGTCTTAATATCCTTTGACCCCAACTATCATCCAAATCTTTTTGATGATGAAGTGGAAGGCAGGAAATATGTAAAGGAAATATTAAAGCATGTTGACATTGTTAAGCCATCTTTAGATGATGCTGAAAGGATATTTGGAGTTGACACAGAAGAAAATCATATAAAAAATTTCCTAAACTTTGGTGTGAAGCTTGTTATGCTAACCCTAGGAAGGGATGGCGTTTTAGTATCAAATGGAAAAGAATATATAAAACTTCCTTCCCTTGCAACAGAAGTTGTAGATACTACAGGGGCAGGAGATGCCTTCTGGTCGGGATTTTTGTAGGAATTATAAAGGGATTTACTATTTTAGATGCAGTAAAATCAGGCCTTAAACTTAGTGCCATAAAATTAAAAAATGTAGGTGCAATATTAGAGTGCCTGCCACTTGACATTTTGACTTTTTGACATTTCTATATTTTACCATAAGGAGGTTTGCCATGAGAGTTGCCTTTATAAACCCACAAGGTAATTTTGATAATAACGACAGCCATTTAACGGAACATCCAGACTTTGGAGGACAGCTTGTTTATGTTAAGGAGGTTGCCCTTGCCCTTGGAGAGATGGGAATCGATGTTGATATAATTACAAGAAGAATAATAGATGAAAACTGGCCTGAGTTTTCAGAGGACGTAGAGTCCTATCATGGAAGCCAAAATGTAAGGATAATAAGAATCCCCTTTGGAGGAGATAAGTTTTTACCTAAGGAAAGGCTTTGGCCATATCTTGGAAAGGAATTTGTAAAGGGGACAGTGGATTTTTATAAAAAGAAGGGACAAAGCCTGATGCACTTACAGCTCATTATGGGGATGGAGGTTTAGCATCGGCAATACTTTCAAATATATTAGATGTTCCCTTTACCTTTACAGCCCATTCCTTGGGGGCCCAAAAAATGGACAAGCTTGGTGTTAATAAAGAAAACTTCGATGAATTTGACAAAAAATATAATTTTTCAAAGAGGATTTTTGCAGAAAGAATCGCAATGAATAGGTCCTTTGTAAACGTAGTATCAACGACCCAGGAAAGATTTGACCAATATAGCCATAGGCTATATGAGGGTGCAGTTGATGTTAAGGATGATAGTAAATTTAAGGTTATTCCACCGGGGGTAAATACGAAAACTTTTACACATATTCCACAAATTTTTGATGAGGATACGGAAAATTGTATTTTAAAATATTTAAATAGGGACTTAAATGATGATAGACTAAACCTGCCATGCATAGTATTGTCCTCGCGATTTGATAAAAAGAAAAATCATAAAGGCGCAGTTTTAGCCTTTGCAAAGGATAAAAACTACAGGAAAAGGCAAACTTAGTTATAATCTTAAGGGGAGTTGAGAATCCCTTTAAGGATTATTCAAGCTTGAATTATGAAGAAAGAGAAATAATGGATGAGATTATGACAATAATTAAAGAACATGATCTTTACGGAAAGGTTAGTATGTTTCCAATAAATGGCCAGAGGCAGCTGGCATCAGCCTATAGGGTGTTTAGCAAAAGAAAATCAATATTTTGTTTAACTGCCCTTTATGAACCCTTTGGACTTGCTCCCATTGAGGCTATGTATGCAGGACTTCCTGTTGTTGTGACTAAAAACGGAGGAACCTTTGAAACTGTAGAGGGAGGAAAATATGGGGTTTTGGTTGATCCTGAGGATGCTGAGGATATAGCAAGAGGACTTAATTTAGCCCTTGATAATTTTGAATTGTATAGAGAGCTTGGAATAAAGCGGGTTGAGGAAAAATATACCTGGGAGGCAACGGCAAAGGGGTATTTAGAGGTTTTAGAGTTGGCATTAATTAAAAGGGAAAAAATCTATAAAGCCTTTTTAACTGGCTCAGAGGATCATACATTAAAAGAGAAAATAAAAAATATGTTATAGGGAGGTTAAAATGGCACAGCTAAGGCTTAATGATGTAACACGGGAACAGATTATAGTCGTAGAAAACAGGTCAAAAAGGCCAAAGGACTATAAATCTTATGAGGTGGTTGAAAGGGTATCCTACAAGGAAAGTTGCCCTTTCTGTGTAGGCAATGAAGAAATGACGCCTCCTGAAGTTTTAAGAATTGATGACCCATGGAATGTAAGAGTAGTTGAAAATAAATTTCCTATATTAAATAATGAAGGGGAAGTTACGGGATATCATTATGTTGTGATAGAAGGAAGGGATCACAGCAAAAATATTCATGAAATGGAAGTTGATGATTTTGAAAAGGTAGTTAAAGCTTTTATTGAGGTTAGTAGGATATTGTATCAAAAGGAAGGAGTTAAGTATGTTCAAGTTTTTAAAAACTATAAAAAAGAATCGGGGCGTCTTTGGAGCATCCCCATTCCCAAATAATTGCTATAAACAGGATGCCCGACAGAATTAAAGGATTAATTGAAAAGGAAAAGCAGTTTTATGAGAAACATGGAGAGTGTTTAACTTGTTCTAAGATAAAGGATGAGATTATAAACAAAGAAAGAATAGTTTATTTGGATGAATGTTTTTGATTTTCTGCCCCTATGCTTCTATTTTTCCGTATGAAATGGCGGTAGTGCCTATAAGACATAGAAGCAGCTTATTAAGTTTAAATGAATCGGATATTAAAGCCTTAAGTAGGGTATTACACTTTGCTATAAAAAGCTTAATAGAAAATGTTGGGGATGTTGCATACAACATGTTCTTTGAATTTATAAAGGATGAAGTTGAATATCACCACTATCAAATAAGGATATGCCCAAGGATTTCCATTCACGCAGGATTTGAACTTGCAACAGGCTTTTACACAAATGTTGTTTCCCCAGAAAGGGCTGCACGTGTTTTAAGAGGAGAAGACTAACCCCTTGGAAAACCAAGGGGTTATATAAATAAATCCTCTAAACTTATAAGCTTAATTTTTTCATCTAATGAAGCTAAATTTATTAATTCATCGTCAAAACCTGATTTGGAAAAAGGGAAGATTATTTTTTTATTTTGCCTTTTTAAATAGCTAATACACACATTTTAATGTTTCATCCCAAACTTACAATATACTATTTAGCTTATTAAATATTAGTTTAAATTATGGTATAATAAAATAAAAAGTAAAGGAGAATTTTTATGGGCATATCTAAAGTTTTTAAAGGAATCATCAATTCAATTTACAGAGCCATCAACAGATTCCCAATTACAATAGCCCTATCTACAATGATTGCAGCCCTTTTAATTGCAATGATTGAGATCGAATCTAGAAATTTAGGCGTAAATACCAACAATTTAAAAAAGCTTGCTATGACTTTAGCACTAGGAATGGCAATATCCCTATTCATTAAATTGTGGACGGAAAGGGAACAAAATAAATCAAGGGAAATATTTTACTACGCATTAGATTTAATATTCATGGTAATATACTATTTTACTATCAAAGATTTTAAAATGGTTACAATGTCAAGATTTTTGCCCTAAATCTTATATTTTATCTAATATTCTTATTCATCCCATATTTCCCAAAGAGAAAAAATTTCGAGATGTATGTTATAAAGGTTTTATCATCCTTTTTACAACGGTTTTATATTCTTTAGTTTTATTCTTTGGAATTTCTGCAATACTTTTTACAATAGACAGACTCCTTGAAGTCCGAATAAAGGAGCAGATGTATCTTTATTCTTTTATTTTAGTTGTTTTTGTGTTTGCAGTAACCTACTTTCTTGCAAATATTCCTCAGTATTTTGAGGAATTTACCAAGGAGAATTTTACTAAACTTTTGAAGATATTGATACTTTATATAGTAATGCCCCTTTTATCAGTTTATACAGCGATACTTTACATCTATTTTGTAAAAATAATACTAACAAGAACCTTTCCACAGGGGATTGTATCCCATCTTGTTCTTTGGTATTCCCTTATAGTCGCAGCAGTTTTATTCTTTATAACTCCAATTCATGAGGATAATAAGTGGGCTAAGATATTTTTAATGATAACTCCAAAGGCCATCTTGCCTATACTTGTTATGATGTTTATATCAATAGGCATAAGAATTCAGCAATATGGGGTTACTGAAAATAGATACTATGTAGTCATTGCGGGAATTTGGGTATTTTTGATAATGCTCTACTTTGCCTTTACAAAGAGCCTTTTAAATATAATTTTACCTGTATCCCTTTCGATATTCATATTAATTTCAAACTTTGGACCATTGAGTAGCTTTTCAATATCTAAGTTCAGCCAAAACAAAAGGCTTGAAAACATTTTAATAAGAAATGAGCTTTTAAAGGATGGTAAAATAGTTCCCAAATCCTATGTAAATCATAAGGATAAAGAAAATATAAGCAGCATACTAAGTTACTTTGAAAGATACCATAGCCTTGATGATGTAAAATACCTTCCAAAGGGATTTCAAATTTCTGATATGAAAAAGGTTTTTGGTTTTGAGTATACACCTAAAGTATTTCAGCCGGTTATGTATTTTAACTTCCAAAGAAAAGCTGATGAAAGATCTTTAAATATATCTGGATATGATTATTTGTTTGATATGAGATATATGTATGAAAACACTGAAGCAAAGGGAATTTATGCAAAATACGATTATAACAGCTCTGTATTAAAAATATTTAATGGGAATGAAGAAATATATTCAAAGGATTTAGATGAATTTGTAAAGAAGCTTGTTATTAAATATAAAGACAGTGGGCAAGAATTGATAATGTTAGGAACAGAAGACCTTACTTTTACTGATGTAACTCCAAAGGTAAAGGTTAAAATCATTTTTAACAGTATAACTGTCCAAAGGGACTTTATTGAAAAAGAAAACAAGTGAAGTAACAGGAAAGGGCTATGAATTCTACGTGTTAATAAAATGAGTGCCTGCCTCTTGACATTTTGACTTTTTGACATTGCATAAAAATGGTAATACCCAAAAGTATTTTTATACTTTTGGGTATTTTTATTAGACGGTTCATTACTTTTATAAATTTTGTGCTAAAAATTCACTCCGTAAAATATATATATTTAGTGAAAATACTAAACAATACCGGAGGTGGGGTATGAAAAAGTTTTTATCCATTTTAATTTCATTTCTCCTTATCTTTTCACTATTTAACCTTTACACGCCCACAAGGGCTATGAAAAACGAAAATGAAGAGAGTTATTTTACTTTAGGAGGACCTGCGGATTTGTCAGTTGCAAATGAAGAAAAGGTAATTGAGATGTTGAAAAAAGAAGGTAAAATTCCAAAGGACGCAAGTTATGAACAGGCCCATAAGATTTATTTAGAATACATGAGGGAAACCGCAAAGGAAAATTTAAAATATAAGCCAAACAAAATGGACAGAAAACTTAAATCCATTCAAAATCAAAAAATTAAAAAATATGTATTTGAAAAAGTCAGCCGGATAATAATCCTAAAAGGTAAATATCCTGGTTTTGCTTGTTGAATATCAAGACTACAAACATAACCAGATAAAGCCTGAAGAGACGGATATGTATTATGATGATTATAGTGTAAAGCATTTTGAAGATTTAATATTTGGAGATAATGGTTATATGGGACCAAACGGGGAAAAATTAGTTTCTATGAGGCAATATTATCTGCAGCATTCTGGCGGCAGCCTAATAATTGAAGGAAAGGTAGCTGGTTGGTATACCGTTCCTAGGGAAGCCGCTTATTATGGGGCACCATATGGTTTATCACATGACATAAGACCAAGGCATTTGGTAGCTCATGCATTACAACTAGCAGCTTTAGATCCAAATATAAATTTTGCTGATTTTGATAAAGAGGATAGATATGACCTTGATGGCGATGGTAACTTTGACGAACCTGATGGAATAATTGACCACCTTATGGTTATCCATGCAGGAGTTGGAGAAGAGGCAGGAGGAGGAAGCTTAGGCTCTAATGCTATTTGGTCCCACAGGTGGAATTTAGGTGGTTTTTATAAGATTCCTGGAACAAATTATTATGCATATGATTATACTATGGAACCTGAGGATGGCGCAGCAGGCGTATTTGCCCATGAATTCGGGCATGACCTTGGACTTCCAGATGAATATGATACACAGTATTCATCACCTGTATCAGAGCCAATATCAAGATGGTCATTGATGTCATCGGGAAGCTGGTCAGGGAAAATCCCAGGAACTGAACCTACAGGAATAAGTCCATATGGAAGACAAATTTTACAAGCTCTATACGGAGGCAACTGGCAGAAGGTAGTGGATGTAGATTTAGAAAAACTTCCTCAAGCTGGTGCAGAAGTTACAATAAGACAAGCGAGTGAAACAGGGCAAGTTATAAGAATTAATCTTCCTAAAAAACAACATTCCATAACAACCCCATATAGTGGAAAATTTGCATATTGGGGTGGCAAAGGAAGTGATGGTTCAAATTTAAAGACTTATATGACCGCAAGAGTTGATTTAAGAAATAAAAATAATGCTATTCTAAACTTTAAAACATGGTATGATATTGAGGAGGGCTGGGATTTTGCATCAGTTCAAGCAAGAGAAATAGGAAGCAACGACTTTGAATATATTGAAGGCAATATTACAACAACTGAACATCATCCTCAGGCTGAGGTTGTTGTTCCTTATGGAATAACTGGAACTTCAGATGGATGGGTAGATGCTATATTTGATTTATCAAGATTTGCAGGGAAGGAAATTGAACTAAAATTTGAATATGAAACAGATTACTATGTTTATGGTGCAGGCTTCTACGTAGATGATATTAAAGTTACGGCAGATGGAGAAGTAATTTTCTTTGACGATGTTGAAGGAGAGTTAAAATTCTCATTAAATGGATTTGTTAAGGATACAGGAATAACTTTTGCACCACATTACTATCTTGTAGAATGGAGAAACCATCATGGAGTTGATATGGGGCTTGCCCACAACAGTGCTTTAGGTAGAATATTCTCCTATGATCCAGGGATGGTTGTATGGTATGTAGATGACTTCTATACTGATAATTGGTATGGTTTGCATCCAGGTGATGGATTCCTAGGAATAGTAGATGCAGATCAAAACAATATACTTTGGAAATGGAATGACGGAAGATTAAGCTTTGCAAGCGCAACTTATCAAATGCATGATGCTGCATTTAGTAAGGACAAGGAATCAAAACTTTATGTTGATTTAAGCGATATATATGAAAGAGTTGCAGAGGATGATTATATATTTACTGAACCATCCTTTGATGATACAAAGGATTATACAAATCCTGAACTTCCTTACCTTGGAAGAAACATAATAAGCTATGGACTTACTATTCAAATTACCCATCAAGCAAATGACAATAGCTATGCAAAACTAAGGATAACAATAAAATAATAAATTGGAATATTATAGAAATGTCAAAAAGTCAAAAAGTCAAGTGCCTGGCACTTGACTTTTATTTTACTTCCACTATCCATCCTTCTGGAGCTTTAATGTCTCCAAATTGGATTCCTACCAATGTATCGTAAAGCTTTCTTGTTATTGGCCCTACTTCTGTTTGGCTGTAGAATACATGAAGTTTTCCTTTATATTCTATTCCACCAATAGGAGTTATTACAGCCGCTGTTCCGCAGGCACCGGCTTCAACAAACTCATCCAAATTATCGATGTAAACATCCCTCTCTTCAACCTGCATACCAAGGTAATGCTCAGCAACATACATTAGAGAATATTTTGTTATACTTGGAAGTATTGAAGGAGATTTTGGAGTTACGAATTTATTGTCCTTTGTTATTCCAAAGAAGTTTGCGGCACCAACTTCTTCTATCTTTGTATGGGTTGCAGGGTCAAGGTATATACAATCTGCAAATCCCCTTTGAAGGGCAATTTCATGTGGAAGAAGGCTTCCAGCATAGTTTCCTCCAACCTTTGCAGCACCAGTTCCATGAGGTGCAGCTCTATCATAATCGGAAACCATAAAATTAACTGGAGAAAGACCGCCCTTAAAATATGGTCCTACTGGGCAACCAAAAACTGAGAAAAGGTATTCCTTTGCAGGTTTTACTCCAAGGTTATCTCCAACTCCAATTAAGTAAGGTCTTAAATAAAAAGTTGCACCTGTTCCATATGGAGGAACGAAGTGTTCGTTTGCCTTTACTACTTGAATACAAGCATCTATGAATTTTTCTTCAGGAATTTCTGGCATTAAAAGCCTTCTTGCACTATTATTCATTCTTTTTGCGTTTTGATCCGGCCTAAAAAGCTGTATTTTGCCATCCTTTGTTCTATAAGCTTTTAGACCTTCAAAGCATTGCTGACCATAGTGGATAGCTGGAGAACCTTCGCTAATTGTTATCATGTTATCTTCTACCAATTTTCCCCCATCCCATTTACCATCCTTCCAATAGGATACGTATCTAAAGTCTGTTTTGATGTAGTTAAAGCCAAGTTTGCCCCAATCAAGATTTACTTGTTTCATAAAATCACCTCGATAAAATAATTTGGGGGAATATGTAAAATAAATGTAACACAATCCTACTATTATTATATCCTAAAAAATTAATCCCTGCCAAGCATTGTGAAGTATATCACAAAAATATATTTGAAAGGAGGATATAATGTAATATAATATATAAAAGAATGCCTAGAAGGAAAAGCTAAAGATAGATACGAAGTAGTTGAGGTGATTATATGAATAGCATTCAGAGCAATTGCCCTGTTTTAATTCCAGAATCAGAAAGAAAACCCTTAGCTGAAATAGAAAGGGCCATAATAACAAAATTTAGGCACAAAATCTATTCACCCTTTGTAAGGGCAATTAAGGATTTTCAACTTATAAAGGATGGAGATAAGGTTGCGGTTGCGATATCAGGGGGTAAAGATAGCCTTCTTATGGCAAAGCTCTTTCAGGAATTTAAAAACCATTCAAAGGCAAAGTTTGAAGTTGAGTTTATAGTTATGGACCCAGGATACCATCCCGATATTAAAAGGCTTCTTATAGATAATTTAAATTATTTAAACATTCCTGCCCATATATTCGATGGGAAGATATTTGAAGTTGTAGACAGAATTGCCAAGGACTATCCTTGTTACATGTGTGCAAGGATGAGAAGGGGAGCTTTATATAATAAGGCCAAGGAGATTGGGTGTAACAAGCTTGCCTTAGGTCACCATTATAATGATGTTATTGAAACAATCCTTTTAAACGTTTTATACTCAGGGAATTTTAAAACCATGATGCCTAAATTAAAGGCACAAAACTTTGAAGGGATGGAACTTATAAGGCCTATGTATTATATTGAAGAGCGTTATATAGAGCAGTTTACAAAATACGCAGGAATATGGCCTTTAAATTGTGCCTGCATGGTGGCTGCTAAGAAAATAGGAAATAAGAGATATGAAATTAAAGAGCTTATAAATAACCTTAAAAAGGACTTTGAAGACGTTGAAAAGTCGATATTTAAGGCAGCTCAAAACGTAAATCTAGATAGCATAATAGGTTGGCAAAAGGGAGGACAAAAGTATTCCTTTCTAGATTTTTATGACAAAGAATGATTGACGTATATAATTTTAAAGTGTATCATATAATTAACTGAATAAAAATTTGCCGATCGCTAGGGGAGCCACGTGCTGAGAGGAAGGCATAGCCTTCGACCCTTAGAACCTGAACTGGGTAATGCCAGCGAAGGGAAGCGAAGCCTAACTCCTTTTGCGTCGGCTAAAAGGAGGTTTTTTATGCAATTTTTAAACATCTTTAAAAGCATTTCAAAAATAACATTGACTTCTTGGGTTTTAATTATTATCTTGGTAGGTATTGGACTAGCTATGTCAAGATCCAAGGAAAAGATGTCGGCAAAGAAACTTACCTATGCAAGCCTTTTAATTGCCATGTCCTTTGTTTTATCCTATATTAAATTTCTGCAGATGCCCCAGGGAGGGACAATAACCCTAGGCAGCATGATTCCAATAATGCTTTTTGCTTATATTTTTGGCTATAAGGATGGACTTATTGCTGGTGCTGCCTATGGAATATTGCAGTTTATTCAAGACCAGTATATAGTTCATTGGGCACAGGTTATAGTAGATTATCCCCTTGCCTTTGCTGCCCTTGGGCTTGCAGGACTTTATAGAAAAAACTTTAGCATAGCTTTAATAATAGGTGGAATTTCAAGGATGATTTTTCATATAATATCTGGGGCTATTTTCTTTGCAAGCTATGCACCGGAGGGGATGAACCCGCTATGGTATTCAATTGTTTATAACATAAGTTATTTAGGGCCGGATCTTTTACTTTGCCTTTTAATATCCTTAGTTCCTCAATTTAAAAATGCCATAGAAAAGATAAAGCAGCAAGCCGTAAGCTAAAAAACTCCTCTAGGACACCTAGAGGAGTTTTTATTACATAGATTGAGTTTTTGAAGCGTTTTTATTAGCAAGTCTTGTAAAGAATACTAATACATATCCTAAAATTATTAGGATTACAGGACCACCATAGGTCTTAAAGATTAGGATTGCAGCTTCCTTTGTAGTTTCTGATCCCATTACATAGTCAAGTCCTGCACCGAAGAATCCTGCAATGCTTAAGATAAGAGCTATCCATGAGAAAATCATAGCCGTTGTGTTGGACTTAAAGAATGTAAATGGAGCTTCTTTACCTTTTAATCTAAATACTATATACGCTGCAATTAAAACTATATAAGGAACAACAAGCGATAACGATGAAAGGTCAGTTAATATTCTAAAGAAGGCATCGATTGAGTCAAGTCCTAATAGTGGGACTATAATCATTATGATAACAAGGGCACATTGAGCCCAAAGAGCCTTCTTTAATGTTCCGTTTTCATCCTTTTCAGTTAAGAATTTTGGGAAGGTTCCCTCTGGAACTTCAGCAAACATAGCCCTAATTGGTGATTCAATCCATACAATATATGCAGCGATAGATGTTATAGTAAGGATAGCTGCATATATTTGAACTACAATCTTGCCGTTTATTCCAAAGTTTTGTGCAAGTGTCTGATATACCACATAACCTGCGTTCTTAAGGTTAGCCTCTTGAAGAGCTTCAGGTGATATAACAAGGCATACAGCAACAGAACCTATAACGTAAGCTAAAGCTATAAGAACAGTTGCGATGATAACTGCCTTTGGGAATGTCTTCTTTGGATTATCAACGTCTTTAATATAAGTTCCTGCAACTTCAGCACCGGCAACAGCAAAAGAAGCCATGAGAAGGTTGCAAAATAGCCTGTATCAAACTTTGGAATGGTGTTTTCAACTGTAAATTGAGTTGCTGAGGGTTTACCAACCAAAAGCCCAACAAAGGCAAAGAGAATAAATACTACTGTTGCTGCAATAGTGAATTTTCCACCAAAGTCAGCAAGCTTTGAGAACTTCTTAACTCCTGTTGTTGCGATATAAGTTAGTATTATTGCAAGAATAACGCTCAAGTAAGGAAGAAGATATGCGTTTTGGTCATTGAATCTGTTTTCACCAAATATTGCCCATGAAGTTGAAACTGGTATTCTTGCAAAAACCATTTGTAGATAAAATAAATTAGCAACGAAGTAGGACCATGTTCCAATGAAGGCCCACTTTGGACCAAGAACGCTCTCAATCCAAGTATAAATTCCGCCTTCCTTATCTTGGTTTGCTGATGCAAGTTCTGCCATCATAATTGATAATGGGAAGAAGAATAACAATGATACCAATACCCATGATGGAATCGCAGCAGGTCCAAGTGCAACAGCGTTGGTAGTTATGTTACCAAATCCAAAGGTTGGAACGAAGGTAAGCATAACCAAAGTCCAAAGTCCTAATTTTTTAGCATTGCTCATAATAAGACCCCCTTTATACATTTGATGCATAAATATTGATAAGTTAATTATCTATGAAAAGAGGTGAATAGTCAATAACAAAATTTTAGCAAAATTTTAAAAAGCAGTGCCAGGCACCGTTTTATTTTATGATATTCTGAACAAATTTTGGAATATTAAAGGAGGATTCTAATATTTCTTTTGAGACATATTTTGTATCTATATCATTAACTTTATTTATCTTATCATATTTTTTGAACCGATCGTAAAGCTCCAAAATCCTCCGGGATAAGTTGGAACTGTTGCGATGGAGATTTTAACTATAGGGAATATGTTTTTTAATTTTTTATATGTTGCCCTAAAAATATCAGGATACAAAATAGGAGATTCGCTTTGGCAGGCCATTATTCCATCTTCCTTGAGGGCATTGTAAACATCCCTATAAAAATTTTCGCTAAATAAAACTTCAGCAGGGCCAATTGGGTCCGATGAGTCTACGATTATTATGTCATATTCATTTTCCTTTTCCCTTACAAACTTTGCACCGTCTTCAAATATAAAGTTAACTCTTTCATCCTTTAAATCCTTTGAAATTTCCTTGAGATATTCTAAGGATGCTTTTACAACATCTTCATCTATTTCAACAACATCAATTCTTTCAACAGGATATTTAGTCGCCTCAAAGGCTGCCCCTAAGTCGCCTCCCCTATTATAAGAACATTTTTGGGTTTTCATGCATGCTAAGGGGAACATGGGAGATCATTTCGTTGTATATGAAGCCATCCCTTTCGGTTGTCTGAACCACGCCATCTATTACAAGCATTTTACCAAAATCATAGGAGTTAACTATATATATGTCTTGGAATTTTGATCTTTTAGAGTAAAGTATATCTTTGACTTTGTAGGAAATCTTTAAGCTATCCCTGTCTACTTCTTCAAACCAAATCTCATCCCCTACTTTTTGAAAAATCCATCCATCTTCATCAGCTCCTTTCCTACATATTTTTTATTATTAACAAATATTAGCTATTTTATAAAAGGCAATAAAAATAGCACAGTATATTGATGATATCAATATATAGTGCCAGAAAACAGTTTATTTTATAACGCTGAATATATCGTTAACATTTATATTAATTCCTAATGATGATTTAACAATCATATTTTTTGTATAAATATTTGAAGATAAATATTTTCCGTTTGTATTTGTGCTATAAACTATAATTTGCTCTTCCCTTATGTCGACTATCCAATATTCAGGAACGTTGAATTTTTCATATATCTTCAACTTTAGGCCTTTGTCTCTGTATTCAGTGGCATAGGATAGAATCTCTATTATTAATTTTGGTATTCCCTTGTATTTTGAACCTTGAAATTTGTCGTCACAACAAACCATGACATCGGGTTGAAATTCATATTTTTCTTCGTTACTTTCGAATACAACTGCAACGTCGCTTGTAAAAACATCGCAGGATTCAAATCCTAAAAATTTTATTAGTTCACTTGCAATTTTATTTTTTACTCTATCATGATTAGGGTGAACAGGAGTCATAAGATATATATAACCATTATCATATTCCAATTTATTTGGATTCTCATTTTGTATTTTTTCAAATTCTTCATAGGATACGTATTCGTAAATTCTGGCTTTATCGCCCATGCAACTCACCCCTTAAGTTAATTATACCAAAAAGAATAAAAATAAAGGGTGATGGACTCACCCTTTATTTTACATATTTTTCTTTATATCCTTCCAAATATCAGCACCTTCAATGCCCCATTTTTCAGGTTCAAATACTGGATCAAGCCCCTTTGCCTTTTGTTCTTCATAATCCTTTAATGTTGCAAGGGCTGGCTTTTGGAGTATTATTATTGCAATGATGTTGAGCCAAGCCATTATACCAACACCAAGGTCACCAAGGGCCCAAGCAAAGGATGCTGTTCTTATAGTTCCATAGAAGGCTGATGCTAAAAGAACTACTCTTAATACATTGATCAAAGTTTTTCTAAGCTTTTCATCGTTTATAAGGTATGCAAGGCTTGTTTCTGAATAGTAGTAGTATGCCATAAGTGTTGTGAAGGCAAAGAAGAATAGAGCAATTGCAACAAATGCTGCACCAAAGGATGGGAAGAGAGTCTCAACGGCCTTTTGAGTAAAGGCAGGTCCGTATTGAACACCTGGTAAGTTTTCAACGAAGAAACCACCACCTGGCTTATGAACGTTGTATTTTCCAGTTATAAGGATCATAAATGCAGTTGCTGAACATACGAATAAGGTATCAACATAAACTGAAAATGCTTGAACTAAACCTTGCTTTGCAGGGTGTGAAACTTCTGCAGCTGCAGCTGCCATAGGGCCTGTTCCTTGACCTGCTTCGTTGGAGTATACACCTCTTTTTACTCCCCAAGATATAGCTGAACCCAAAAGACCACCAAAGGCAGCATCAAGACCAAAGGCATTTTTGAATATTAAAGCTAAAACGCTTGGAAGCTGATTGATGTTTACGATTACAATAATTAATGAAACTATTATATAACCAATAGCCATAAATGGAACTATAACTTCTGCAGCTTTACCGATTCTCTTTACACCACCGAATATAATAAGTCCAAGAAGAGTAATTACAACAATACCAGTTATATATGGCTTAATACCAAAGGCGTTATTTATACTTTCACCGATGTTATAAGCTTGGACACCTGGAAGTAATAGACCACAGGCTATAACCGTTGATGCAGCAAATAAAACTGCATACCATTTCATCTTAAGTCCCTTTTCAATATAATATGCAGGGCCTCCTCTGTATTGTCCGTCTCTTTCTTCCTTATAAATCTGTGCAAGAACCGATTCAACGTAAGCTGAACCTGCACCGAGGAAGGCGATAGCCCACATCCAGAAAACTGCACCAGGACCACCCATTGCAATTGCCGTTGCAACACCGGCTATATTACCTGTCCCAACACGTCCTGCAACTGCCATTGCAAAGGCTTGGAAGGAAGTTACACCTCTTTCGGAGTCTTGACCGCCAAGAAGATACTTAACCATGTCTTTGATATGTCTTACCTGGAAGAATTTCATTCTGAGTGAGAAGTAAAGTCCAACTAGAAGACAAAGATAGATAAGTGCCTTACTCCATACAAGGCCCGTTTAGGAAGTCGACAAATTGTGCTAGATTCATTCAAAAACCCCCTCTTTACTTTAGTTTGATATTAAAATTTTAACATAGGGAATGAATAATATCAATAAAAATAATTCAAAATTTATAAAATTCTAAAAATTGTTATAACTTTAACAATATGGACAAGCTCTGAATTTACAAGAATTTCTTGATTTGTTATTCGTTTTTTCTATGCAAGATATAGAATATTTCTATTCATGAAGAAAATGGAAATAAAAAGGCTGTTTAATTGTAAACAGCCTAATAAAGTTCCATTTCAAATATTTTTTAATTTCCTCTAAATTTCTAGTTTTAGAAAGTGCAACTATTAGCTTAATTCGTGCCTTTTGCCCGGGAAGGTTATCACCGAATATTACTCCGATGTTTCTTAAATTTTTTCCACCACCTACATATCCATAAGAATCTAAAACCCTTCCCTGGAAGCACCTTGATACTACGACTACGGGGATGTTTCTATCTATTGCTCTTTTTATTCCATCAACCATTAGTGGGGGACGTTACCCCTTCCCATGCCTTCTATTACAAGCCCATCAATTCCCCTTTCAATACAATAATCGATGTAGGAGGAGTCCATTCCCGTTACTGCCTTTATAAGCTCAACCTTTGCATTTACATTTTCAATATCGATATATTGGCTTTTCTTTGTATTTCTATAAAATATTACTTTATTGCTGTCTACGATTCCTATTGGTCCTAAATTTGGTGATTGGAATGCGTTTAAACTCATGGAATTTGCCTTTGTAACTTCGCTTGCTAATAGTAGCTCGCTGTTAAAGCATACTAAAACTCCTCTTCCTTTAGCTTCCTCTGATATAGCCGTGCAAATGGAGGCTGCAAGATTATGTGGCCCATCGTATCCAAGCTCAGAGCTATTTCTCATGGCACCAGTTACAATAACAGGTTTTTCAGAGTTTAAGGTAAGATCTAAAAAGTATGCTGTCTCTTCTAGTGAATCCGTCCCATGGGTTACTACAACACCTGTAATATCCTCCCTATCTAAAAGATTTTTTATAAACTTTGAAAGCTCAAGCATCTTTTCGGGAGTCATATGGGGACCTGGAAGATTTGAAAAGGTATGGGGCTCAATCTCTGCATAACCTTCAATTCCAGTTACCATAGCAAGGATTTCTTCTGCCGAAAGGGTTGGGACAGCTGCCTTTATCCTTGGGTCAACCTTCATAGATATGGTTCCACCGTTGAATACTATTGCGACCTTTTTCATAAAAATCCTCCTTTAGGTGATAGGCACTTAATTTTTATATACAATATTTTAATATAAGCTATATTATATGCCCATGTCAGTCTAATTTTATTATACAATAAATTAAACAAAATAAGAATAGATAATATTTGGAATAGGGGTTGTAAAATTAACAAAATTATTTTACAATATTTATATACCCCACCGGGAGAAGGAGGAATACAATGCGAGATATAACATTTGGAATAGTATTTTTAGAAGGTGTTGCTTCATTTTTATCCCCATGTTTTTTGCCTTTGCTTCCTGTATATCTTGCCTATCTTTCGGGGAGGCTAAGGAAAGAAGGATACTTAGAAATTCTTTCTCCTTTATATTAGGTTTTACTGTAATTTTTGTCCTTTTAGGCGCCACTGCAAGTGGTATAGGTAAATTTTTATTATCCCATAGGGAAGCATTTAATAAAACCTTAGGAATTTTAATAATTATAATGGGACTTTTTTACCTAGATATAATTAAGTCAAGTTTTCTTATGATGGAAAGAAAATTTGAGTTTAATTTTAAAGGAGATGGATTTTTAAAGGGATTTTTGCTGGGTGTTGGTCTTGCCTTTGGATGGACACCCTGTATAGGACCAATTTTGGCATCAGTCCTTGCCATTGCTGCCAGCAAAAGTTCGCTTATATATGGTATGGTTTTGCTTTTAGTTTATTCTTTAGGAATTGCAGTTCCTTTTATAATTATGGCCTATTTAATTCAAAGGTTTAATATAAAAACTGGTGTATTAATGAAAAAAGTAAAATATGTTAAAATAGTTGCGGGGATAATAATGATAACAACAGGCATTATGCTCTTTACGGGATACTTTGAAAGATTATCGAGTTTTCTATGGAGGTTGTGATTATGAATAGAAAGACCATTCTCATTAGTATAATAATCATTCTTATAGTTGCTATTGGAATTAGCTTTAAGCTATATAAACCACAAAAACAGACTGAAGACAATACCATTACAAATGAAGATACAATAAAAACTGAGGGAAACTTTGCCTCAGATTTTTCCCTTGAAAACCTTAATGGAAAAACTATAAAGCTCTCTGATTATAAGGGGAAGGTAATAGTTTTAAACTTCTTTGCAACATGGTGCCCGCCATGCAAAGCAGAACTTCCCAGGTTTGTAAAGATGGTGGATGAATATAAGGGTAAGGATGTTGAGTTTGTTTTTGTGGATATTGGAGAGGATAACAAAACAGTAGAGAGCTTTTTAAAGGCTAATTCCTATAACATAGTTCCCCTTATGGACTTTGATGGGAATGTTGCTAATATCTATGGCGTTCGAGGTATTCCAACCACCTTTATAATCGACAGAAACTTTGAAATAATAAACCAGCATGTTGGATACATGGATGAGGGAACGCTAAAAGATTTAATAGATTCTACATTGAATAAGTAAAATTAGGCTCCACTTTACAGGTGGGGCTTTTTATGTTAAAAAATATTATTAAGTTATTTAAGTTAATGGAAAAATTTGAAAATGTCAAAAAGTCAAAATGTCAAGAGGCAGGCACTTGAGGTGATAGAATGTTAAAGGATGGAGAAAGAATAGATGATTTACAGCTTGAGGGCCTAAAGATAATTCAAAACCCTAGTTGGTTCTGCTTTGGTATAGATGCGGTTCTTTTATCGGATTTTGCAAAGGCAAGGCATAAGGAGAGGGTTGTTGATCTTGGAACAGGAACAGGGATTATCCCCCTTTTAATGTATGGAAAATACAAGCCTAGCAAAATAATAGGGGTTGAAATTCAAAGGGAAGTTGCCGATATGGCAAGAAGAAGCGTTGAGTTAAATAATCTTTCAGATAAAATAGAAATATTTGAAGGGGATATTAAGGACTGCTTTAATGCACTTGGGGTTAATTCCTTTGATGTTGTTGTTACAAATCCTCCTTATAAAAAATATCAACAGGTCTTACAAATCCGGAGGATAAAAAGGCGATATCCCGCCATGAGATACTTGTAAATCTTGATGAGGTTATTTTTTCTGCATCAAGACTTTTAAAGGGATATGGAAGACTTTATATGATTCACCGCCCTGAGAGGCTAAAGGACATAATATTAAGCCTTCATAATAATAAGTTTACTCCAAAGAGGATAAGGTTTGTTCATCCAAGTTTTAACAAACCACCAACGATGGTTTTAATTGAAGCAGTTAAAGCTGGTGGAGATTTTTTAAAGATCGAGGCACCCTTATACGTATATGATGATAAAGGAAACTACACCGAAGAAATTTTAAAGATTTACGGGATAAAATCTTAAATCTTAAGTGCCAGGCACTTAAAAAGGAGGTCGAAAGATGTCGGGGAGATTTATCTTGTTGCAACTCCTATTGGAAATTTAGGTGATATTACATTAAGGGCTCTTGAAGTTTTAAAGGAAGTTGATTTTATAGCAGCTGAGGATACAAGGCAGACCCTGAAACTGCTTAACCATTTTGGCATAAAAAAGCCCCTTATAAGCTACCATGAACACAACAAATACGAAAGCGGAGAAAAGATTATAAAAAGAGTTCTTGAAGGCGAAAATATGGCCCTTGTTACGGATGCAGGAACGCCTGGAGTATCTGATCCAGGGAGGCCCTTGTCAAAATGGCCATTGAAAAGGATATAAAGGTTTCCTTAATTCCTGGGCCAACTGCCTTTGTTTATGGTCTTGTGGTGTCTGGACTTAATACATCAAGATTTGTATTTGAGGGCTTTTTGCCGGTAGATAAAAAGGGAAGAAAAGAAAGACTTAATGCCCTTTTAAACGAGGAGAGGACTATAATTTTTTATGAAGCACCCCATAAATTAATAAGGACTTTGGAGGATCTTTATAAAACCTTTGGAGATAGAAGGATTGCCCTTTGTAGGGAGCTTACTAAAAAATATGAAGAAATTATAAGATGCACTTTGAGTGAAGCTGTTGAAATTTTTAAAGAAAAAAGCCTTTAGGAGAATTTGTTCTTGTAATGGAAGGGCTTTCAAAGGAAGAGGCTAAAAAAGGCAAGAGGAAAGCCTAAAGGAAATATCTATAGAAGAGCAGGTTAAATTATATATGGAGGATGGGCTTTCTAAAATGGATGCAATAAAAAGGGTGGCAAAGGAGAGGGGATTATCAAAGTCGGAGGTTTACAGAAGGGTCCTTGACTTATAATCAAAAGGCATGCAGCATATTTGGGGGGCTTGCTGCATGCCAAATAAAAGGGGATTACTTGTCTGCTTTTAATTCTTCTAAACAATTTTTACAGATGTTTTTGCCCTTGTAGTTTATAACATCCCTTGCGTCTCCGCAGAAGATGCAAGCTGGTTGATATTTCTTTAGTATAATATGTTCTCCATCTACATAGATTTCAAGGGCGTCCTTTTCTCCTATTTCTAATGTTCTTCTAAGTTCGATTGGAATAACTATTCTACCAAGCTCGTCTACTTTTCTTACAACACCTGTTGATTTCATTTTTCTCCTCCTATCAACAATATTCGACACTTTCTAATTAAATAATAACAGCATTCCCATTATTAGTCAATAGAGTAAAAGAAATTTTTACTAAAAATTAAAAGTTATTTTTTGAACAAAATAGGAATAACTTAACATTTTTTAAAATTTTAGTTTTGATATAATTATATTGAGGTGGTATTATGTTTGAAGGCTTTAAAGTAAAACTTTCAGAGATAAATGAAAGGCTAAAAGGACAAGTTGAAAGGGTAAGCAAGAGGGAAGTTGAATCCATTATAAATGATTTTAGCAATAAGTTTAAGTTAAAAAGATTGTCGGATGAAGATATAAAGAAAGTAACTAAAGGTTTTGGAATAATAGGTGTTGATGGTTCTATAAATAACTTTGGTGGACTTTATCCCCATTACATATCGATAGTCCAAGCCCTTGCAAAATCCACATTAAATGAAAGTTATTTTCTTCAGGATGTTTATGCCCCTTTATTTGAAGAGGAGGACGGCCAACTTAAAGACGAACAAAGAAGAAGATCAAGAATGTCAAGGCTAGAGCTTGAGGCTGCCTCCTATGCAGTGGAAAATTTTAAGTCGGATATAATCCTTTTGGATGGTTCCTTAATGCACTATGGGATAGATTGCCCAATAGAGTGGCAGGATTTAAAGGAAAAGGCAATAAAAAAGGGAAAATCCTTATTGGAGTTGCGGAGGAGGTTAAGACAAAGGATATAGCAGAAAAGATAAGGGAAAGATTAAGTTTTTCTTCTGTTGCTTATGATAGAGAGGTTTTATTTGGACTTTTAAATGAAGGGGAAGTCCTAGAGATTACAGAGATTAAAACGGAAAAAACTCAAAAGGGAATTAAAACTCTTTATGGAAGGTTTTCAAAGGATCCACAGGTTATAGGGCTTGACTTTTTAGAGGAGCAGTTTGAAGAGGCAGTTAAGTATTTGGACCTTTTATATACACTAACCCCAAGGGATGGGAGGGAATCCCCTTTGGCTTGATATAGTTGATAAGGATGTTAAGGTTACCGATGACATGGTAAAGGCTTTGGTTGAGACGTATATAGACAGAGATATAAGGGAGAGGTTTTTAATCCAAAGAGAAATAAAAGATAAGGAGGAATTACTATGCAGGTTGCAGGAATTACAAATCAGCAGGAGGTTTTTGTTGTATCTAAGGACAAACCCTTTAAGATAAATCAAATTTTGATTATAGAGGATAAGCTTCAGGGAACCTTAAGGGGAGAGGTTGTTGAAACAACATCCTATAACAAGTTCGTTCCCCTTAATATAAACGGGGAAATGGCGGATGGTAATATTTTAGCTTCCCTAAAGAATTTAGGCTACGAGATAGATGAAAATACTATCTACATAGCAAAGGTAAGGCTAATCCAGGAGGCCATGTATCCTGTAACAACGGGAAGCAAGGTAAGATTTCCAAAATTCAATGAGGTAAAGGACCTTCTTGTAAAGGGCAAGGATAGGGGGCTTGTGTTAGGGGTTATAAAAAGCACGGAGGAGCTTTTAGATACAATAGATGAAGACCTTGAGGACCTTTTGCACTTTGGAGAATGGGAAAATTACAAATCAAAATGGCGTCCCCTTTATATTCGATATAAAATCCATGAATCAGTATCCCCATATAGGGATATTTGGAGGTTCAGGCTCAGGAAAGAGCTTTGGAATGAGGGTTATTTTAGAGGAGATTATGAAGCTTAATATCCCAACGGTTGTTTTAGACCCCCATTATGAGATGGACTTTTCTAAAAAAGCGATCTTCACTCTAAGTATTCCTTCGATTTTAATGATAAGTTTTTATGCTTGCAGATAGGAAGCGATATTGGGGTAAAATTCCAAGACCTTTCAACAAGGGACCTTATAAATTTAATTTCAGCTGCTGCGGCAGGAACTTTAACGGAGGCTATGTCCAGCGTAATAGAAAGGATGCACAAGTTTAAGGATACCTATTTTTCCTTCGAAAGAAGATTGTCCCTTTTAAAGGAGGCCTTTGAAATAGGAAATGAAGCGAAGATAAACAGGCTCCTTGAGGATGCTAAGTCAAGGGGTGATGATGAGGACGTTAGAAGGTATGAGGAAATGCTGGAGGTTTTTAGCGAATATAAAACAGTTCCAGCCCAATCTTTAAACGGAGTTTTATGGAGGCTTCAAAGGCTCTACAGGGATGGTCTATTTACAAGGGATATTAAGGATGTGGAAAATGGACTTTTAAACGGAAAGACAATAGTAGTTCAAGGCCCTATAAAGCTTTTAAATGTATTTTCCACATACCTTATAAGCACCCTTTATTATAAAAGAAGAGAATACAGGGATGCAAAGCAAAAAGGAGAGGCTGCGGACTTTTTCCCACCCTTTATCCTTGCCTTTGACGAGAGCCACAATTTTGCACCTAAAGGCTATGAAACGCCTTCAAAGTCAATTATAAAAGAAATCGCTCAAGAGGGAAGAAAATACGGTGTATTTTTAATCCTTGCCACCCAAAGGCCAGCTCTTTTGGATGAGACTATAACGGCACAGCTTAATACAAAGATAGTATTTAGAACGGTAAGGGCTTCAGATATAGATATTATTAAAGAGGAAACTGATATAACAAGCGAAGAGGCAAAGCGTTTGCCATATTTAACTTCGGGGGATGCCTTTGTATCCTCTGCAATAATGGGAAGAACTATTCCAATAAGGTTTAGAATGGCTATAACAACAACCTGCCATGGTGAAAACCCCTTTGATGAGCTGGATGAGGCTTTGAATAAGAAATATGAAGATGCTTATAATAAGATAAAAAGACATTTTCCTATATCACCGGCTGACCTTACTAGAGTTTTAAGTGAAGTTGGAAGTGATTTAGCACCCAACGTTGAAGCCTTTAAAATAATCCTTGATAAACTAGTTGAAAAGGGATACGTTGAAGTTAAAAATTCACCCTTTGGAGCATTTTATATGGATAAAAAATAGCAATACTATAAAAGTTACTTGGTTTAGCCCCGTGAAGGATTTCCCAGGCATTCGCTCATTTCGCTAAGCAATTCTAAGCTTTTCTTTGTTTTCAAAGTCCTACCCTCATGAGCCGACCTCCATGTCGGCCATTCGGCTCTGCACGTCCGTGTGCAGAATTACGGACTTTTGAAAAGTCGAAAAGCAAGAATTGCTAGAGCTTATGAGAGATGCTCTTTTGAAATCCATTCACGGGGCTCTTGAAAAGTTAGTCTCATGGAAATGGTATGTCTACAATTTTAAAGTAGGAGGTTGAATATGAATATAATTGGAGAAGTTTATGATTTTTTAAAGGAAAAGGATGTAAAAGCTTTTTTAGTAGGTGGGGCAGTTAGGGATATAATTTTAGGATATAAGTTATCTGACATAGATATTGCTGTAGATAAGGATTTTTTATCCCTTGCTGAGGAGTTTTCAAAGGAAAAGGGTGGGCACGTATTTTTGATGCATGAGGATGTTGCAAGGGTTGTAATAGGCGATTTTACGATAGATTTTTGCAGGATGAAGGGGAAAACAATAGAAGAGGACCTTAAAAAAGGGATTTTACGATAAATGCCATTGCAAAAAGTTTAAAGGATGATAAGATAATAGATATTTTAGGAGGTATTAAGGACTTAAAGGATGGAATAATTAAGGTTGTTTACCCTGATGCCCTTTTAGATGATCCGTTAAGGATGTTAAGGGCCTTTAGATTAAAGGGAAAACTCAATTTTAAGATCGAAGAGAATACGTTAAATCTTATAAAGAAAAACCACGAAAGGATAAATGAGGTTTCCGGCGAAAGAATTAGGGATGAAATATTTAAAATATTAGATGGCGAAAAGTCTTATCAGATATTAAGGGAGCTTGATGAAGTTTCACTTTTATCTGAAATATTTCCTGTATTTAAAAGGATGAAGCTGGTTGGCAAATGTAAATACCATACCGTTGACTCCTTTACCCATTCTATGTTCTCTTTAAAAACCTTTGAGGATATGATTGATAATGTTTTAAAAACAAAGCATGGTGAAGATATAAAAAGGCATTTAGAAGAGGATATGTCAGGAGTAAAAAGAAAAACCGTATTAAAGCTTGCAACCCTACTGCATGATATTGGAAAACCTAAGGCTTATAAGAAGGAAGGGGAAAAGATAACCTTTAAGGGACACGATGTAACGGGTTATGAGGAGTTTCAGGATATAGATAAAAGATATAATTTTTCTAAAGAGCAAAGAAGTCTTATTACAGCCGTGATAAAGGGCCATATGAGGATCCTTGGCCTTTTTAAAGTGGGGGCAACCGATAGGGCCCTTTATAGGCTCATTAGGGATTTTGAGGATAATACCCTTGATGTCATATTGGCCTCCCTCTTTGATGTTACTGCAACAAGACTTTTATTAGATGAAAGTGGTGAAAGGGAAAGATATTTTAACTTTTGTATGGAATTAATCGACAGGCTCTATAAAAGAAGGAGCTTCCTAAAAAACTGGTATCGGGGGAGGATGTAATAAAACTTACAGGCCAAAAGGGAAGATTTGTTGGAGAAGTCTTAGACGCCCTACATGAGGAGGTCTTCTTAGGCAATATAAGAACAAGGGAGGAAGCGATAGATTTTATTAAGAATAATTATGCCAGGTAATATTGCCTGGCATAATTAATATTCTATATCCTCAATTCCTGCGAATATCTTTTCTAAATCTATTACTAAATCCTCAAATATGCTCACCCTTATTTTATCAGTAGATGTATAGTAGGATGCTTTTTTAAAGGATTTATCTTCACCTAATATGTGGGCAAATACGGTTTTATTTATAGGATCTACTATCCAGTATTCCTTTACTCCTGCTTTTTCATATAAGAAGTATTTATCCTGCAGGTCTATTTTCTTTGTTACAGGAGATAATATTTCCACTATCATATCAGGGACACCAAGGCAGCCGCGTTTATCGATTTTGGATTTATCGCAAATAACTGATATATCAGGCTGAACGACATTTTCTATATCTTCATCCCTTTCATTGTTTAGAGGAATTCTTACATCAAAGGGAGCAGCAAAAACAAGGCATTCTTTATCAATTAAATAGTTAAATATATATCCGAAAATTCTACCGGAAATTAGCTGATGAAGGCTTGATGGGGAAGGTGCCATACAATAGGCAATACCATTTATAATTTCCCATCTAAAATCGTCCTTCCATGTTAAATAGTCTTTGTATTTGAACTTTTCTTGTTTTTTCGCTGCTTCACCCATTAAAATCACTCCTAATGTATTTTATATATATTATAATGCACAAATTAGGAAAAATTAATAGAATTATGTATAAAATATTAGGCTACCCTGAATTTGAGGTAGCCTAATATTCTATGGTATCTTTATTACTTGCTTGTATTTTGATTTAATCTGTATCCCAATCCTGCACCTTTGCCTAAACCATTTCTTAAGCCCTTTCCTTGACCTCTACCTTGCCCAATTCCCATTCCTTGACCGAATCCTACACCGTATTTTTGTCCTATTTTCGCATTGCCGCTTCCGTCACATGTAGCTTGATTATTTTTTATAGCATTATAAATTTCATCAGCTTGAGCCTGTGTTAAAACGCCTGATTTTACTTTTGCATCAAGAATTTCCTTTTTACCTTTAACATTTCTGATTTAAACTCATCAAGCTTTCCAGCTTCCTTTGCAATAGTGCCGTATGTCTTTCCTGAAAGCCTTTCTTGATATAAAGCGTCAGTGCTCTTTCCAGTAAGTTTAGACACGATATCAACTGGTCTTGATGCAGCAAAGGCAAGGGCTGTTGAGCCGATTAAAGTTGTAGCGGCAAGTGCCACCAAAAATTTTTTCATCTTCATAAAATCAACCTCCTTGATTTATCTTATGGTTTTATTATAGGCTCTATTTTTGATGACATTATGTTGCTAATGTGTAGATTTTGTGAAGATAATTCAAAAGAAGTAGAATTTGTATTATGATATTCTTAGGGGTGATGATATGAGTAGTATCCTTTTAGTTGAGGATGAAGAAAGATTAAGGAAGGTTTTAAAGCTTTACCTTGAAAAGGAAGGCTTTAAAGTTGAAGAAGCTGAGGATGGAGAAGAGGCTTTAGAAAAGTTTGCAGAAAATGTCTATGATATTTTAATACTTGACGTTATGCTCCCTAAAAGGGATGGCTGGAGCGTCCTAAGGCAGATTAGAAAAAGAAGCGATGTTCCAGTCATAATGCTCACTGCAAGGGGCGAAGAAGATGATAAAATATTTGGCTTTGAGCTTGGTGTGGATGATTATGTTGTAAAGCCTGCAAGCCCAAGGGAAATCGTTGCACGGGTAAAGGCGATTTTAAAAAGGGTAAATAGGAAAAGTAGTGATATTCTTCAGGATTTTATAGTTGATAAAGCTGCAAGGGAAGTTTATGTGATGGGTGAGAAGGTGGAATTAACCCCAAAGGAGTTTGACTTGCTATTATATTTATATGAAAGGCCAAATGTTGCTTTATCTAGAGAACAAATATTAAATGCTGTATGGGGTTACGATTATTTTGGTGACCTTAGAACTGTTGATACACATATAAAAAACTTAAGGGAAAAGCTTGGTGAATATAGAGAATACATTGAGACTGTAAGAGGATTTGGATATAAATTTGAGGTGAAAAAATGAAGGGAATAAGGTTTAAACTTCTTATATACACAAGCCTTCTTTTAACTTTGCTTTTGCTTGCAAATTACCTTCTTCAGGGCAACTTGATTACAAGATTTTACTCAATTAACGAGAGGAATAAATTAATTAATTATGCAAAAGAAGTATCTGAATATTATCCTGAAGATATAATCAAAATGAAAGATGCTGCCCTAAGTGTTGCAAGAGCAATAGGAGGAAGAGTTAGCATATTTGATAAAAAGGAAATATGATTTTTCAAAGCGGTAATTATATGTATGGAAGGACATCGAAAATAGAAGTTCAATATTTAAAAGAGGTTTTAAGAGGTAAGGTTGTTTATACAACAGATGAGATAATGCTAAGGCAAAGTCAGCTAATTACCCTTGGTTATCCAATGAAGGATGGGAAAGATTATGGGGCAGTATTTATCCATATTCCTTCTTTTAGTGTAAAAAACGATGTTGCAAGATTAAAGGGGCAATTTACAACGCTTTTAATATTAGCGCTGATAATTTCAATGGCAGGAGCATTTATATTAAGCAGTATATTTACAAATCCAATACTAAAAATCAAAGAAGCGGCAGAAAAAATATCAAAGGGTGAATATAAAACAAGGATTGATTTAAATTCAAAGGATGAAATAGGAGAACTTGCAAATACTATAAACGACATGGCTGCAAGTTTAGAGAAAACTGAAAAATTAAGACGTGAATTTATTGCAAATGTAACCCACGAGTTTAGGACTCCCCTTGGTATTATTAAAGGATACGCTGAAGCCCTATATGACGATTTGGTTCCTGAGGAAGAAAAAAGGAATATATAGAAGAAATAATTGAAGAGGTTGAAAAGCTAAATAGACTAGTAAATGAAAACTTAACTTTGGCTAAAATTGAGTCAGGCAGCGTAACACTAAATAGGATAAAAATAAATATAAAGGATGTTCTTTTAAAGGTGATAGATAAGGTAAAAATAATAAAAGGCAGTAGGGAAATAACTTTAGATGGCATTGATGCTGAGACGTTTATAGATTCTGAATACATGGAAATGGCAATATTGAATATTTTAAGCAATTCAATTAAACATACAAAAGATGATGGAAAAATTGAAATCAATGTTACTAAAGGTGATAAAATAAAAATTAGCATAAAGGATGATGGCGAAGGAATTGATAAGGAGCATCTTCCCTATATTTTCGAAAGATTTTACAGAGCAAAGGAAAAGGGAGTAGGAGGCCTCGGACTTTCAATTGCAAGGGAGATTATAAAACTTCATGGGGGTGAAATAATTGTATATAGTGAATTAGGTAAAGGAACAGAGTTTGTTATTCTTTTGTAAATTAAGGATCCGTGAAATTTCACGGATCCTTTTAGCTTGCCATTTTAGGTATATTAAGGGTGTATTCTCCATCGATATCAGCAATACAAAACTCACATTTAGCCCCATCATAATCGGAAATCCAGGAATAATACTCTATTTCAACTTCATCTATTACTTTTTCTCCCTCAAAATTTAACTTCCCAAACCTACTAAACCATTTTAAAAGCTCCTCTTTAGACAGCTTTTTAGCTAGGGCATATATTTCATTTCGCTGAAGCATTATATTTGTTATCGGGAATTTCATTATAAGATTTGCGTAGCGGATTTTGAAGAAGTTAAGATTATCGAAGTATTCGATGTGACGCTGATTTTTGGAGAGAAGAGCTCATAAACTCCGCAGAAGTTTCGCCTTAGCAGCATAACCTTTCCGTCTATTTCGACGTTTACTACCTGACCCTTTCTTAAGCTTTTTACTTCATCTGGCTTAAATACCATATGAATCTCTCCTTTATAAAAATAAATTTAAAAATTTTCTGTAATTTCATTATAACATAAAAATTATTAAAAATGTGAAGTTTTTGTAAAGGAATTGAATATTTTATGTTATATATTATCCTTTATGGAATATAAATTATATAGCAGTTGAATTAGGTGGGGTTATGGTGAATAGGTTTTGGTTTTTTATGATTGTTTTAGGAATAGCTTCTTTTATTATTAGGGGGATAATACTTTAATTAAAGTAATTACAGAATCCTCCCAAAGGTCTGTGGAACTTTTATTAGCTCTTCTTGGTATTATGGCCTTTTGGTCAGGGATTATGAGGATAGCTGAAAAAGCGGTCTTGTGGAAATCCTATCCAAGGTTTTGAGCCTTCCTTTAAGATTTATTTTTCCTGGGCTCTATCAAAGGTCAAAGTCAGCTTTTTTAATATTATAATGAATATAACCAGCAATATGCTTGGACTTTCAAATGCTGCAACTCCCTTTGGCCTTAAGGCAATGGAGGAACTTCAAAAGATAAATCCTAAAAAGGATACTGCCTCCGATTATATGGTTACATTTTTAATAATAAACTCAGCTTCACTGCAAATAATCCCTACAACTTTAATTTCCTTAAGGGCAAGTCTTGGTTCAAATAATCCGACAAGCATAATAACACCTATTATATTAACAAGCTTAATATCTTTAATAATTGCCCTTATCCTTGATAGATTTTTTAGAAGGATATTCAAGTAATCTTTGTGGGGGATAGTATGCTTTTTATAGCTATTATGCTTATTTTTATATTAATTTTTGGATATATTAAAGGAGTAAACCTCTTTGATGAATTCGTCTTAGGAGTTAAGGATGGATTTTTGACTACTTTTAAGATTGCTCCATATCTTTTAACTATGCTATTTGCTATAGATATATTTAGAAGTTCCTCTGCATTAGATTTTTTGTTAATATTTTAGAGCCAGTAGCAAATTTTTTAAACATTCCAAAGGGCATTTTGCCTATGTTTATTATAAAACCCCTCTCAGGCAGTGGCTCGATTGCAGTTTTAACGGATATTTGCAGGACCTATGGTGTGGATTCATTGGAGGCTAATATTGCTTCAGTTATGATGGGTTCAACGGAGACCATATTTTATACATTAAGCTTATATTTTGGAGTGGTTGAGATTAAAAGGATAAGGCACGCACTTATTGTAAGTCTTCTTATTCATTTAATAAGCACCTTAATTGCTGTTTGGATAATTCGATGATTTGAAAAAATTTTTGTTTCAAAAAAGTAAAATTTGGTATAAAATAGTGCTAGATTATTTACATAAGAAGGTGATAGGATGAGGGATCTGACAAAGGGAAGTGAAGGTAAGCATATACTTTTATTTGCAATTCCAATGCTTCTTGGTAATCTTTTTCAAGCCCTTTACAATACTGTAGATAGCATTTGGGTTGGTCAGATTGTGGGGAGTAACGGCCTTGCTGCTGTTGCTGTAAGCTTTCCTATAATATTTATGCTAATATCATTAGTTATGGGTCTGACAATGGGGGTTACAATAATTATTTCTCAATACTATGGGGCAAAGGATATGGACAATGTAAAAAGAACTATCGATAATACCCTTTTGATGCTCTTGGTTGCCTCTTTTGTTACTACTATAATAGGGCTTTTACTATCAAGGAAAATATTAATTTTAATAGATACCCCGGATGTTATACTGCATCAAGCAACTGTTTATCTTAATATAATGTTTGCCGGCATGCTTTTTATGTATGGCTATAATGGGCTTAGTGCGATATTAAGGGGGATGGGGGATTCAAAAACGCCCTTATACTTTTTAATCATCGTAACGGTTGTAAATATTATTCTTGATCCAATATTTATATATGTTTTAAAACTTGGTGTTGCAGGGGCAGCCTATGCGGCGGTTATTTCTCAAGGAATATCTTTTGTTATGGGATTTGTTTATTTGTATAGAAAGCATGATATATTTAGGTTGAAATTCAAGGATTTGAGATTTGATAAAGGTATAATGGGACTTATATTTAAAATTGGCTTTCCAATGGCAATTCAACAGACCTTAGTTTCCGTTGCAGGGGTTTTCTTAAATGCTATTATAAACAGGTTTGGTGCAGATGCTATGGCTGCCTTTGGTGCTGCATCAAGGGTTGAGTCCTTTATATTTATGCCAACGATGAGCATCTCAATGTCGGTATCCTCCTTTACAGGGCAAAACCTTGGGGCAGGGAAAATAGATAGGGTAAAGCGGGGATTTAATGCGGCGATGTTGATGGGAGTTGTATTATCACTTTTTACGTTATTTATTACACAAGTAATTCCAAAGTATTTAATCCTTTTGTTTACAAATAATCAAACTGTTGTAGAGCTTGGGGTTCAATATCTGAAAATTTTAGGATTATTCTATTGCGCCTTCACATTTATGTTTGTATCCAATGGTGTTGTAAGGGGCTCTGGGGATACTTTAGTTGCAATGATAATAACCCTTGTGGCACTTTGGTTTGTAAGAATTCCCTTGCAAACGTATTGTCAAGAAGGATAGGCCTTGTTGGAGTTTGGTATGCAATTGGAATTGGATTTTTGGTTGGAATGACTTTAAGCCTTTCCTACTATTTTAGCGGAAGGTGGAAAAACAAAGCTATAGTAAAACCTTCTTTAGAGGAAATATAAAGGGGCAAATTGGGAAAAATAATAACGGTGATGTTATGAAGTTTGCCGTTATTTTTTCCCGATTTGCCTCCTTTGTTATTGATTATATTTTGTTCGGTGTTATTTATTATTTTCTCTTAAAGCTTGGAGTAGTAGGATTTATCATTGCTAATTTAATATTTTTTGTTTATAGGATAATAACTTGCACATTTTTAGATGGCACCATAGGGATGAGGCTTTTAAGGCTTAAGATATATAACAATAATATTAAAAATGTTGTTAAAAGGGAGATATTTAGAATTGGATCAGCCTTTTATTATATAGGATACCTTTATGCCTTTTTAGATAAAGATGGAAGATGCCTTCATGATATTGCATCGGATACCTATGTTGAATATGAAAAAAGGGAAGCTGAAAGGGGAAGGGCTGTTGTCCTTATTTATGTTTTATTTGTAGTATCCCTTTTAAAATATTCATCTTCTTTTTGTTAAACGAAGTTGGGCTTATAGGACTTAAGAAAATAGCTTCTTCTGATATATATTATCAAAGCTTTGAAGGGGATAACATTTTGAGCTTATCCTCAGATGAACTTTATTTAAAGACATTAGGAAGAAAATATACGGCAGTAGTCGATATAGGAGGGCAAAAATCCATTTTAAGGCTTTCAAACAAGCTAAAATATAGTGAGATTTATAGGTTGAATTTTAATGGAAACAGGCTCATTGGCGAGTTTCTATATAGAATAGATTTGCCCCTGCAATATATAAGCAGCGTAAATTTTAGAGGCAAAAGGGAGCTTTTGGGTGTATCACCAATAGGTGATATAGTGCTTGTTGATGAAACAGGGAAGGTTGTAGAAAAGGAGAAGTTAACCAATTTTGATGTTTTTATGCTAAAATGTGGTGAACTTGATGAAGATGGTCTTGATGAGGCGGTTTTATTGGATAGAAACGGAAATGTGCAAATTTTTAAATATGTTAATGGAATAAAACTTATATACAGCGGAAAGGTAGGAGAGGATGTAATTCCAGAGTGTTTTTATATAGACAAAGGCATTTTTTAGTTACAAAGGCTAACGATAGAAATTTGCTTTATCACTACACCTTTGAAGGTGGTAGGTTTAAGTTTCAATTTAAAAAGGATTTAAAGAAGGATGGGATAAACAATATTTTTAAATATAACGATGGATTTTTAGTATCCAGCATATTTAGAAACAACATGTCCTTAAGGATGGGAAGGATTCAAAAGATAGAGTTTTACAACAAAAATTTTAAAAAAATATACAACTTCGGGAACAGAAGGGCAAGGCTATATGCCTTTTATGTTAGAAACGTTGAAGATGTCGTTGACTTGGATGGGGACGGTTCATTAGAAATATTACTTAAGGCTGTGGGTAGCAGCGACGTATATGGCCAAGGTTACATCGTTGAAATCTATAAGCCAACTAAGCTTGGACTTTTTTAAACAGAATTTTGACTTTGCTTGAGTAGTTTATATTTTTTATAGGAAGTGGTATTATTAGCATAAGGGGAAAGATTATGATTAAGTTTAAAAAGGTTGATTTTGATGTGGCGTTGAAAAATATTGATACTTTAGGCGATGTCATTAAAAAATATGATGATAAAATTATAGTTGCATACTTATTTGGTTCGGTGAATGATGGTAATATAAATGCACTTAGCGATATAGATATTGCGATATTATTCAAAGAAATGCCAAAGGAGGATATTATTAATTTAGAATTTGAAGTATCGGAGGACATTTCAAAACATCTTAAGACGGAAGAAATAGACTTAGTAAACTTAAACTTTGCACCTTTATCTGTAAGATATGGAGTTATAAAAAATAAAAAGATTTTATATTATTCGGATAAACAAAAGGCAGTAGATTTTGAGTTTGAAGTTATAAAAAGCTTCCTTGACTTTAAACCAATTAGAGACATGATTAATCTTGAATTTGTAAAAGGAAAACACTAATTTTTATGATTTTTGCTTGAATCTTAAATGAGGATATCTTATAATTTTAATAGACACCCCCATAGGTGGGGAGAGAGGAGGATGAAAATGCACAAAAGAGACGAAGCAGCAAAATATTTAAAAACTGCTAAGGGACAAATTGAAGGAATATTAAAAATGATAGATGAAGGCAGATACTGCGTTGATATTTCAACCCAAATAATAGCAGCCCAATCCCTTCTTAAAAAGGCGAATATGCTGATTTTAAGGGATCATTTAAATAACTGCGTAAAATTAGCCTTTATGCAGGATCAGGCTGAGGAAAAGATAGATGAGATAATCGACATAATGGAAAAATTACTTAAATAATAGGTGCCTGGCACTTAAATTTAAGATTTGGAGGTGTGGTATGGAAAAGGTTTTGAAAATTGGTGGTATGACCTGTGCTGCTTGTGCAAGGGCGGTTGAAAGGGCATCAAGAAAGGTTGATGGAGTTTTAGAGGCTAATCTTAATTTTGCTGCTGAAAAGCTTTATGTAAAATATGACGAGACTAAAACTTCCGTTGAAGAAATTATAAAGGCAATAGAAAGGGCAGGATATTCAGCAGAAGAGGAAAAGGAGTTTAAAGATATTAGAATCGGAATAGGCGGGATGACCTGTGCATCCTGTGCAAAGGCTATAGAGTTTTCCGTAAAAAACTAAAGGGTGTTTTAAAGGCGGAGGTTAATTTTGCAGCAGAAAACCTTTATGTTGAATATGATCCATCAAAGGTT
Source organism: Caloramator sp. Dgby_cultured_2 (assembly GCF_028872215.1). Classification (NCBI taxonomy): domain Bacteria; kingdom Bacillati; phylum Bacillota; class Clostridia; order Eubacteriales; family Clostridiaceae; genus Caloramator; species Caloramator sp. Dgby_cultured_2. The sequence continues at coordinate 2,059,807 of NZ_CP118396.1, read as the reverse complement.
AGATTATCACAAATAAAAGAAGCCATAAAAAAGGCAGGTTATGAGCCTTTATCGGAAGAGGATAAAACTATAGATAAGGATCAGGAAAGGAAGGAAAGGGAAGCTAAAAGCTTATTTAATAACTTTATTATATCAGCCGTAGTCACCCTTCCTCTCCTTATAATCGCAATGGGACACATGTTTGGACTAAAGCTTCCTAAAATAATCGAGCCCCATGATTATCCTTTAAATTTTGCCCTTGTTCAGCTTATTTTAACTATCCCATCTATTTATGCAGGAAGAAGGTTTTTTATCGTAGGTTTTAAAAGCCTAATTAAAGGGGCACCAAACATGGATAGTTTAATTGCCATAGGAACATCGGCGGCAATATTATACGGTATTTTTGCAACTTATCAAATATATTTATTGAATACTGAATATGCAAAGGATTTATACTTTGAATCAGCATCCACCATTATAACCCTTATTTTACTTGGTAAATACCTTGAGGCAAAAACAAAGGGAAGAACAAGTGAAGCCATAAAGAAGCTTTTAGGCCTTCAACCAAAGACGGCGACGATACTTCAAGATGACAAGGAAATGATAATTCCAATCGAAGAGGTTGAGGTTGGGGATATCATCCTTGTAAAGCCTGGTGAAAAGATTCCGGTGGATGGTGAGATTATAGAAGGAGAGAGCAGCGTCGATGAATCGATGCTAACCGGCGAGAGCGTTCCAGTTGATAAAAAGGTTGGAGATAAAGTTTTTGCAGCAACCATAAACAAAAACGGCTTTATTAAATTTAGAGCAACAAAGGTAGGAAAGGATACGGCACTATCACAAATTATAAAGCTTGTTGAAGCAGCCCAAGGTTCAAAGGCACCAATTGCCAGGATGGCGGATATTATATCAGGATACTTTGTCCCTGTTGTAATTTTAATCGCGATTACATCCTTTATAGCCTGGATGATAGCAGGAAGGGGCTTTATATTCTCAATGACAATATTTATTGCAGTGCTTGTAATTGCCTGTCCCTGTGCCTTAGGACTTGCGACGCCAACGGCTATTATGGTAGGCTCCGGAAAAGGTGCCGAAAACGGTATACTTATAAAAACCGGTGAGGCCCTTGAAACAGCACATAAGATTCAAACCATAGTCCTTGATAAAACTGGAACAATAACTGAAGGGAAACCAAGGCTTATAGATCTTTTTGCAATAGATGAGGAAGAAAATTTTGTTCTTTCAATTGCTGCATCCTGTGAAAAAATGTCAGAACACCCAATAGCACAGGCAATCGTAAAGGGTGCAGAAGAAAAGGGGACGGTTCTTAAGAATGTTGAGGGCTTTACTGCAATTGCAGGTCATGGAATAAAGGCCTTTGTTGAAGGGAAGGAAGTTTTGATAGGAAATAAAAAGCTTATGGAGGAAAAGGGAATTGATCTTTCAAAGGGAATTCAAAAGTTTGAGGAATATGCAGAAGGCGGAAAAACCCCTATGTTTATTGCTTATGATAAAAGGTTGATTGGAGTTTTAGCTGTTGCAGACTCGCCTAAAAAGAGTAGCGAAGAAGCAATAAAGATGTTAAAGGATCTTGGAATCGAAGTTGTTATGATAACCGGTGACAATAAAAAAACTGCAATGGCAATTGCAAAGGAGGTTGGAGTTGATAAGGTTCTTGCTGAGGTTCTGCCACAGGATAAGGCAAATGAGGTTAAAAAGCTTCAGGAAGGTGGAAGGATTGTTGCAATGGTTGGTGATGGGATCAATGATGCTCCAGCTCTTGCTCAAGCGGATGTTGGAATTGCAATAGGCTCTGGAACTGACGTTGCAATTGAATCTGCTGACATCGTTCTAATGAGGGATGACCTTTAGACGTTGTAAAGGCAATAAGGCTAAGCAAAGCAACTATAAGGAATATAAAGCAGAACCTATTCTGGGCATTTTTCTACAACGTAATTGGAATTCCGGTTGCTGCAGGGGTATTGACCATATTTGGAGGACCAAAACTAAATCCAATGATTGCAGCAGCAGCCATGAGCTTAAGCTCAGTTTCAGTTGTTACCAACGCCTTAAGGCTTAAAAGATTCAAATAAACTTAAATCTTAAGTGCCTGGCACTTGTAGAAAGGAGGCGAAAAAATGAGAAAAAAGCTAAACATCGAAGGAATGTCCTGCAACCACTGCGTTATGCATGTTAAGAACGCCCTTCTTGAGGCAGGATTTAACGTATTAGAAGTAAGCCTTGATGGAAAATATGCTCTTGTTGAAGGGGAAAATTTAGACGATGCAAAGATGAAGGATGCAGTAGCCGATGCTGGATATGATGTTGTATCGATTGAAAATATATAATTTGGGCAGTCTATAGACTGCTCAAATTATATAAAGGAGGGTTCTTATGAAAAAAGTATATATTGTTTTGATATTAGTTCTTACTTTAATTCTTTCATCCTGCAGCGCAACAGATGTTATTGGTAAAAATAGTAAAAAATCCTTTGACAAGATTTACGAAACAAATATAGACGATATAGGTTTTGTTTCAAATAAAAATAGGTTTGTTTTTACGTTGCCAACCGGTGAAACATTTGAATGGAGTAAGGATTTTAAAGACAATAAAGAGGATATAGTTTTTGAAGTAGATGCAAAACCATTTTTAGATGCTGGTCTTAATGTCAATATTCTTCCAGATTATATAACTTTAAAGGATGGCAAATTGATTTTTAAGTTTGACCTTAGCGACAGAAGCATAAAGTATAATGATAAGGATGGCGGAAAAACCTTCGAGGATATAATAGATAAGCATAGGGACTTATTAGGATATCATGAGGAGCTTGAACATTTTGGTTTGAAATTAGCCGAAGGATATAAGATAGAATGGGCAAAGGATATGGATACAAACGATAAGGATATAGTGTTTATACTTAACCCACAAGCCTTAAGGGAACTTGGAGTTGATGTTGAAAGTGTTTCAGGATGGACATATACAAAAATGAAGGAAATGGACAAAGAAGTCGAACTTTTATTAAAACCCTTTGATTTGAAATAAATACACTATGTAAATAGCTGGGATGGGCAAATCTTTCATATGCCTATCCTTGTTAATTTCTAAGGAGTTAAATAGCAAAGCATATCAAAATTATTTTAATTGCAGGGTAAGATACATTAATACTAGAAGAAAAAGAGGACATATAACAAGTTATATAAACATATCTTCAGCATTTTATTATAGGCCTTTTTATGGCTTGGTTGATTATATCTTAGTAAAGTTGGCACTTTAATAAAAGTACTTTTTATTAAAAAATATTGAAGTTTATTCACCACTCTAATGTTTATTATAAAATCAAAATTATTTCTTAAATGTAAAATTTTGTAATAAAAAATATATATTCGACATACCAAAATAGACAAAAAATTAATATATGTTATTGATATAATCAATAATGCGGTTAAAAAGTGTTATTTTAATAATACTATAGTGTTATTGGAGTGGGAATGATGAAGCATGCACTTTATTTGGGCGCTTGGTGCATGTGGAGTTAGTAGCGCAACCGACCCGGTATTATATCCGGGTCTATTTTTGAAATAATGAATAAAACAACTTTTTAAAGGATATAATTTTTAATAGTGTCTTCAAATGGGGGATGATAAATGTTTTATAAATTATACAAAAGAATAATTAATCTCCCAGATGAAGTAAAAATAATTACTTTCTACAGGTTTTTTCCTTGATTATTACATCTATTTTCTATCTTTTTATGAACTTTAATCACTCTCTCTATCGAAAGATTTTTATTTTATTTTGCATTACAATTTCCCAAATACTTTTAAATTATACAATTTGCAAAGTTAAGGATAGCATAGATAAAGTATTTATATTATTAACAGTTGAAACAATAGGAAATGCAATAATTTTGATTCCGTCTGGTGGATTAGAGAGCCCGTTTATATGGCTCTCGTTAAATACAATACTTGTTTCTGCATTAAGATTGTCTAATAAATTATTATGGCTAAATTTATCAATTTACTTGCTATCTACTACATACTTTAATCTTCATTTCAATGTTAAAAGTAGCTTTAAAGATTTGATATCACTAGAGTTTAACAACATTTTAAGTTTGGTGCTTATAAGCTTTGCATTTCAAATAATTTCGGAAAAAATTAAACAATTAGATAAAAGTAACAACAAACTAAAACAGAAAATAGACTATATTTTTGAAATATATCAAAATATTCATTATCTAACAAGCTCGAAGGAATTAGAAACACTTATTGATACAATACTAAAGTTTACGACAAAGGTTACTAAAACGGATTATGCTTTTTTCCTTCTTTTCAATGATGAAGATATAAAATTTTATGAAACGAAAAAAAATCTATCATAAAGGATATTATTTTAAAATTTATGAACGAGATAAAAAATTCAGCTTCTCCAGTTATTAAAAATGTAGAAAATTTAGAAATTATTTTAAATGCTGTTAGAGCAGATTACAAAACATACGGAATATTAGGTTTTGCAATAAATTCTAAAGAAGAAAACATAGATCAGATTAAATTTTTATCGGAATTAAGTTCACTATCCTTTGATAGAATTTATTTTGAAGATGTAAAGGAAAAAATGTTGATTTCAAAGGAACAAAATAGGATTGCAAATGAAATACACGATAATGTAATACAAAGGCTTTTCTCTCTTTCTTGTAAACTCTATTCATTTTATAAAAATATAGAAGGATTAGATAAGGAGCTGGCTAAAGAGTTAATAGGCTTTAGAAATTCAATAGACTCAACTATGCGTCTGCTTCGTGAAACTATATATGACCTTAGCTGGAACAAATATGCAAATGATTCCTTTATTGTTGAAATAAATAATTATATAAACGATATTAAATATATTAATAATGCTGAAATTAATTTCAATATATCAGGTGATGTTGAAATTCTAAGTATTTTACAAAAAAGGCATTATACAGGATAATATGTGAAACATTATCTAATGCAATAAGGCATGGAAAAGCTAATAAAATCGATATTAATCTATTAATAAACAAAGAAGAAGTAAATCTAATAATAACTGATAACGGAAATGGATTTAATGTTAAGGCTATGGGAAATAGTGGAATAGGCTTAAAAAATATAAAAACATTAGTTGACGTATTAAAAGGTAGTATAGAAATAGACAGCAAGATTGGAAAAGGCACAAAACTATTTATTAAATTGAAGAATGCAGAACAAAAATTGGAGGGGATAGTATGAATGTAATTGTTGTTGATGATCATCCTCTTGTTAGAGTGGGATTGTCTTCTGCATTAAAACTTGAAAAAAATATTGAGAAAATTTATGAGGCTTCAAACATTCAGGATACAATAAAAATACTTACGATGAATAAAATTGAAATTGCTATTGTAGATTTAAGATTGGCTAATGAAAGTGGTCTTGAACTAATTCGAATAGCAAAAATAAAAACATTGAAACAAAATTTATTGTTCTCACATCATCATTGAATAGGGAAGACTTTGAAAGGGCAAAGGATCTAGATGTTGATGGTTACCTTTTAAAGGATGCATATATTGAAGATATTATTTATGCCATTCATGTTGTAGAAAGAGGCAAGAAGTTTTATTCTCAGGAAATACTTAATATAAACTTCGAAAACAATTTCCTTAATACCCTAACTGAAAGGGAAAAGGAAATTTTAATAGAAATTGGTAAGGGACTTAGCAACATTGAAATTGCACAAAAATTATTTATTTCAGAAAACACTGTTAAAAAGCATATAACTAATATTTTAGCAAAACTAAATTTAAAACATAGAACAGAGGCAGCTTTGTATATAAATAATATATTAAAATTTGGTAATGCTGTATAGGAGTTGGTGAATTATGAGAAAAGGATTTAAAAAAACAAGATTTATATTTATATTAGTTGTTTTGCTGACTTTGAACTTTTTAGGAATTACATACGCATATTGGGAAGGGGGATTAGATATAAATATGCATCTTCAAACAGGAAATATATTTCCTGAATTTGTAGGAGCGCTACCAATTTCTAAAAGGATACAATTTCAGTAGAATGTGGCATGGATACGATTAATATAAACGGCAAACTTAAGCCCCATGAATCAGCAATAATATTTTACGAAATAACAAACAAGGGAAGCGTTCCTATTAAGTTGGCGGATATAAATTTTATTAAGGATGATGGAATTATAGTAAACAACATACTTCCTATTGGAATAATAGATACATACGGGAGACAAAATGGCTTTGGAACTATACAAATTGGTGCATTAAAGGAAGGCCAATATAATTTTGAACTTGAGCTTATCTATGGACAATTTAATAGTCAGGAGATAACTATGAAAAAACTTTTAGTTTTATTGATTAGCCTATTTTTATCCATGATTTTTATATCCGGAGGATATGGCTACTGGCAGAAGAAGATAATAATAAGGGGCAGCATTAATGTTGTTAAACCACCGATGCCGCCTAAACCTAAGATAAAAACTGAATATAAGAATGACGATAAGAAAGAAGAAAAGGATAAGATAGAAGAAACAGTGGTAGAAGATAGCCAAAATCAAGCAGTTGAAATTCGTAGAAACGGAGAAATTCAGATAATAAATGAAGTAGAAAGTGAAATAAAAGAAGAAAATGCTGAGGAAAACAGCAAAAATAGCAATGCCACAGCAGAGGATATAAACTCTGATTCTAAGGTGAAAGAAACAAACTCAAATTAAGGGGATGTTTATGAAACTAAATATTTCACAAAAGAATAGAGCTTCAATTGCTCTCTTTTTTATTTTCATTATTTATTTACTTGAAAGCTCTTCTCTATTATTCTATGTAAAACTGCCCCTTTTTCAGTTTTACTGGAAACCTCTTGTTCATCTAATAGTTATTTTTGTTATTTTAACATTTCCAAGACCAAGACCTAAAAGCAAGTTGAAAATGAAGGAGAATATAAATTATTGGGCCTTCAATTTTGCAGCTATATATATTATTGTATATTCATTAGCTGGACTTATAGATGGATTTGGGAAAAGTCCCTATAGCCATACTCCCTAGGTATCTTAAATAATCTTTTTATATCTTTTCTATTCTTGTTGCAAGGGAACTTGTAAGAAGCTATGTAGTTAATACATTCGTGAAAAAGAAAATTTTTGTTTTTTATACTTATTTCTCTTTTTATGACAATTATTAGTATTTCATTTTCCAAATTTGAAAATTTAAAAAATGTTAAGGATTTTGTGATGTTCTTTGCAAAGGATTTTGCACCTGATCTTTCAAAAAGTCTTATCTCTACTTATTTTGTATTTATAGGTGGTGCAGGTCCTTCAATTATTTATCAAGGACTTATAGAAACCTTTGAATGGTTAAGTCCTATTCTGCCAAACCTAAAATGGATAACAATGGCGCTTGTTGGAGTTATGGTGCCTATATTTAGCCTATCTGCTCTTCAGGGCTATTACTTAAAAGAAATGAAGTTGCTAAAACATCAAGAAGAAAAGGATCTTTGGGGTTGGATTATAACAAGCGTTGCATCGATACTTTTAATATGGTTTACCGTTGGAGTTTTTCCAATTTTCCCATCGGTTATTGCAACTGGAAGCATGGAACCAATGATAAAACCGGGGGATGTTATTTTGATTAAAAGAGTAAATATAGATGATTTAAAGGTAGGCGATGTAATACAGTTTAAGAGGGAGAATATACTAATTTCCCATAGAATAATAGAAATAGTTAAAAAGGATAATATTATATGCTATAGAACAAAGGGGGATAATAATTCAGTTGCAGATTCAGAACTTGTAAAACCACAGGATATCAAAGGGAAAATAATAAAGGTGGTTCCCAAAATAGGTTGGCCAACATTATTATTAAAGAGCAGAAACAAGGTTCCTCTTGAAAAAGTTCAATTTTAAATACTACTAAAGTAGTATGAATAGTAGGAAAGTAGTAGAAAAATAGCACAAATATACCCACCAAAATTATACTTTAGGTGGGTTTTTTAATTTAAATATGGGTCTATAATAAAAGATGAAAGCAAACGGATTAAGTAAATGGCCGGCCAACCTTGATCCGTAGTATAAGTAGTATAAATTAAAATTTAACCTTAAAGGAGGAGTTTTAAATGAAAAAGTCAAGATTTTTGCTCTTATTCTTGCTGTTGCAGTAATGCTCATGGGTGCAGGATATGCATATTGGACTGATTCAGTAACATTCTCAAACACAGTTAAAACTGGTCAAGTTGAATTGGCATATGATACTGCTAATGCAGGTTCAATTGAAGTTGGTCCAAATTTCAACAATAATGCAGTTGCAACTGGAAGTGTTTCATATTCTGAAGATAAGAAAATTGCTACAGTAGCACTTAATAACCTTTTCCCAGGAGCAATTGGGGAAGTAACACTAGTTGTTAAGAATTTAAGCACAATTCCTGTTAAAATAAAGGAGATTAAGTTAAATTCAATATCAATTTCAAATCTTAGCAAAGATAATTTTACTATAGGGGCAAAAGTTTATTACGGAAACGAATTAATTAAGACTTTTGACAATATTTTAGCTCTTGAAGCAATTCCAACTATTGACGAAGTTGTGCCAGCAAATACAGATGTAATAGTTAAACTAACTTATTCAATGCCAAAGGATGTGACAACTGGCGAAAATGGAAGCATTAAATTCAATGTTACTCCAACATTTACTCAATTTAATGAAGTTAATGAAGAGTAATATATAAGTTTTGGCAGGGTTTTTTACCCTGCCATAAGATTATAAAATTCCCATAAAAATTATAAAGGGGAAGTAGTTATGAGAACATCAAAAAAATTAATTGCTTTAATTTTATCATTTGTTATCTTTTTAGGTATTGCTTATGCATATTGGACGGAGAGTATTACTTTTAGCAATACTGTTCAAACTGGAGATTTTAATATAGCATTCATTCCAATGAGTGGAAACACATGGACGGATGATGATAAAATAGATGAAGAAGAATATAATAGTATAACGGCAACATTGGATGCACAAAACGACCATATATTAAAGGTAAATTTAACAAATTTATATCCAGGTGCAGGAGCAGGATTTACTTATAGGATAGAAAATAAAGGGACTATACCGGCTGTTTTTGACTCTGCATATATAGAAAATTTATATGATCCAAATAATCTTAATAAAGATAACGTGTTAATATATATGGTTAAACTGACGAAATATAATAAGAATGGGTCAGAAATAAAATCTTATGATATATCTAATAATATAAGAAATGTTAACCATTTAGTTGAAAAATTTAAAGATAAATTATCTAATTGGGATGGCCTTAAAAAGCCGCTAATATTAGAACCTGGCGATTATTTGATACTAACAAATGGCAGTGGAGATAGTTTGAAAGCAGGATATTTTGTAGAAATGCCGAGTGACGTAACAAGATATGAAGACTCAAAGCTATCATTTGATTTGGTGATAAAATTCAAACAATGGAATGCACAATAAGCCAGTTTTTGCTGGCTTTTTCTTTTGCAGGAATTTTATAACAAATATAGAATTATATACATAGGAATAAAAAGGGGTGGTTGAGTATGAAAAAGTTAAAGATTAATAAAATAATAAGGATTGTAGGTATTGCTTTTTTTCAGCTCTTTTATTATCTTCATCGTCATATTTATTCTATAGAACAAAAAACCTATAACAAAAAAGAAAAGGTAACTATATATAACTATAAAGCAACATCAGATGCACAGTATAAAGTAGCTCTAAAGCCTAATATAATTTATGGTGCAAAAATTATGGATGAAGGAAAGGTATATATTGGAGAGATAGTTGACAATATTCTTGCTAAGTTTGTATATAATTTTGAAGGGAGTAGCAAAACAAAAATTCAAGGTGAATACAACGTTATTGCATCAGTTGAAGGATATGTTGCTGAAAATGAAAAAACAAAAATAGTATGGAATAAAAATTATGTTTTATTGCCTACTGAAAAATTTCAAGTAGAATCAAATTTTTATAAAGTTGAAAAGAATATTAGCATTAACATAGATAATTTTAATGCCCTTGTTGCAAAGGTTTATGAAACTACAAAAGTTGCCGTTCCAACAAGAGTAGTTGTCTATATGAATGTTAACTTAAGAACAGCAGCTGAAGGACAACCTATTGAATCAAAAATGTCGCCATCCATTATAATACCTCTAGCCACGAATTATTTTGAAATAGCAAAGAATATCCCTGAAGAGCAAAAGGGGGATATAACAAGGGAACAGACTATAAGGATTGAATTTAATAAAAAATACAAGCTTCTTTTACAAATATCAATTGCATTTTCTACAATCATGATAATTCTTCTTTTAATATTAACAGAAGGTGTTGAAAAAGATGCACATACGAAGGCAGTAAACAAAATACTAAAAAATCATGGAAATAGAATTGTGGCAGTTGAAGGAGATGTCCAAAGCAGTCAAAGTATAATAAAGGTTAAAACAATAGAGGATTTAACTAAAATTGCTGATGAAATTGAAAGGCCTATTATGTATAAATTCCATAAAGAAACTAAAAAAATTAACGAATTTTTGTATCCGATGATAAAGTGATGTATGTTTTTGTTCTTAAGGATTATGTAAAAAACGAGGAAAAGGAAAATAGTAGAAAGGTTAAAGTTAAGCAAACCAAAACAAAAGAAAAAACAGTTTAGTAAGCTGTTGACAACGTTTAGTATTTTGTATAAACTTGTGAATAAATAGCATAATATTAATAAAGCTGTGAAGGAAAGAGTAGCACGTGTAGCATTTAAAGAGAGCCGGGGTAGGTGGGAGCCGGTAATGTAAAGCGTGTGAAGATGGCTCTGGAGCTTGTATGCTGAAGTTTAGTAGGCATACACGGTTTATCCGTTATCTTAAGGTCACTGACCTTACAAGGCCTAAGTCGCGAGGCTTAGGTGAATTAGAGTGGTAACGCGGCACCTCGCCCCTAAACGGGCGGGGTGTTTTTAGTTAAATTTGGAAATGTCAAAATGTCAAAAAGTCAAGTGGCAGCCAATTTCGAAAGGAGGTTATTTATGAAGGAAAAATATTACATAACAACGCCAATTTATTATCCAAGTGACAGGCTACATATTGGAAATACCTACACAACAGTTCTTGCGGATGCCCTTGCAAGGTTTAAAAGATTAACCGGATACGATGTGTTTTTCCTAACAGGAACCGACGAGCATGGTCAAAAGATTCAAAGGATTGCAGAGAAAAAGGGAGTAACTCCTAAGGAATATGTTGATAACATAGTAGTTTCAATTAAAGAATTATGGAAGACAATGAATATCTCCTACGATAAGTTTATAAGAACCACCGATGATTACCATATCAAGGCGGTTCAGGATATTTTCAAAAAGCTCTATGAAAAGGGAGATATCTACAAGGGCTACTACGAAGGATGGTATTGCACACCCTGTGAATCCTTCTTTACAGAAACACAGCTTGTTGATGGAAAATGTCCCGACTGCGGAAGGGAAGTTGAGTGGACCAAGGAGGAGGCATACTTTTTAAGCTTTCAAAGTATCAAGATAAGCTTCTTAAATACATAGAAGAGCATCCAGATTTTATACTTCCTGAAAAAGAAAGAACGAGATGATAAATAACTTCATAAAACCTGGTCTTGAGGATCTTTGTGTTTCAAGAACATCCTTTACCTGGGGAATTCCAGTTAGCTTTGACGAAAAACATGTTGTTTATGTTTGGATAGACGCCCTTTCAAACTATATAACAGCCCTTGGATATGGAAGTGACGATGATAGTCTTTACAAAAAGTTCTGGCCGGCGGATGTTCATCTTGTTGGAAAGGACATAGTAAGATTCCATACTATAATTTGGCCTATCATGCTCATGGCCCTTGACATTCCTCTTCCAAAGACGGTTTATGGCCATGGATGGCTCCTTGTTGATGGCGGCAAGATGTCAAAGTCAAAGGGAAATGTTATAGACCCTGTTGTTTTAACTGAGCACTTTGGTGTTGATGCCGTAAGATATTATCTTTTAAAGGAAATATCCTTTGAACACGATGGAAACTACAATAGCGAGATGTTCATAAAAAGAATAAACTCAGATCTTGCCAACGACCTTGGAAATCTTGTTTCAAGAACCCTTACTATGATCGAAAAGTATTTCAACGGCACAATAGAAAAGGGAATATTTGAAGGGAATTTGACGAGGACCTTAAAAATACTGCCCTTGAGGTGCCTAAAAATGTTGAAAACTTAATGGATAGCCTTAGGGTATCAGAAGCCCTTGATGAGATCTGGCGTCTTGTAAGAAGGGCAAACAAATATATAGACGAGACTATGCCTTGGGTTTTAGCAAAGGACGATGCAAATAAGGAAAGGCTAAAGGGAGTTTTATATAATTTAACTGAGGCTATAAGGATAATTTCTGTTTTAATATCATCCTTCATGCCGGATACTTCAAGAAAGATAAACGAGCAGTTTAACTTTGAAGGCAAGGTTGTAACCTGGGACAGCATATTAGAGTTTGGGAATTTAGAAAGAGTTTCGGTAAAGAGGGAGAATTATTATTCCCAAGGATTGACGTTGAAAAGAAGCTTGAGGAGCTTGAAAAGCTCTATGGACAAAAGGAGGAAAAGAAAATGGTTCCAATAAAGAGTGAGATTACAATTGAAGATTTTGACAAGATCGATTTAAGGGTTGTAAAGGTTTTAGAGGCTGAAAGGATAAAGGGTGCAGATAAGCTACTAAAGCTTAAGGTTGATTTAGGCGGCGAGGAAAGACAGATAGTTTCAGGTATTGCAAAATATTATGAGCCTGAAAAGCTTGTTGGAAAGAAGGTAATTTTGGTTGCAAATTTAAAACCTGTTAAGCTAAGGGGAGTAGAATCCTTTGGAATGATACTTGCAGCATCAACAGAGGATAAGGAAAAATTAGTCCTTGCAACTGTTGATGATGATATTGAAACAGGAAGTCAGGTAAAATAAAGGGAGCCATTTAAGGCTCCTTAAAATTTTTCTTTAATACCCAGCTCCTCCTTTAATGCCTTTTGAAGGATTTGTGAAAAGTTCACTTTTTTCTGTTCTGCAATATCATTTAGCCATTTTGGAATTGTCAACGTCTTTTTAACTGCTCTATTTTCCATTTCACTTCTAACGAGGGGCATCCATGCTTCTATTAACATTATAGATTGATTCTTTTGGATTTTTATTTTGTTTAATGATGTAGGCTCAGGAATAGGATCATTATCCTTTTCCATCCCATAATTGATGGTGATCCCCACGAACCTCAAATAAAAACCACCCATCATCTTGAAGTATTTTGATGATTTCTCTTGATGAAAAAGCCTTCATAATATTCCCCCTCACTATTATTATAATACGTATAATTATACGTGTAAAGTGATATCTGTGCTTTTTGGGTAAAATAATGGTATAATTTATATTACTTTTGGATCACTCAAATATATGGTAAAATTTGAAAATGTCAAAAAGTCAAAAAGTCAAGTGGCAGGCACTGGAGGTGTTATTATGTTCGATTCTCACGCTCATTATGATGATAGAGCCTTTGATTTAGATAGGGATGAGGTTATAGAAAAAATAAAAAATGAAGGAGTAAAAAGGGTTTTAAACTGTGCATCCAGCATAGAATCCTGCTATACTACGATTGAGCTTACTAAAAAATACGATTTTTTCTACGGTGCTGTTGGGGTTCATCCTGAGTTTTCAAAGGATCTAAATATAAACCTTATTGGTGACCTTACTAAGGAGGGAAAGATTGTTGCAATAGGAGAGATTGGCCTTGACTATTATTGGGATTACGATAGAAATTTGCAAATGAAGGCCTTTAAAGAGCAGCTCGACCTTGCAAGGCAACTTAATCTTCCAGTTGTAATCCATAATAGAGAGGCCCACGATGACACATTGAGGGTTTTAAAGGAATTTAAAGGAATAAGAGGAGTTTTACACTGCTATTCAGGAAGTTTAGAGTTTGCAAGGGAATTTATAAAGCTCGGTTTTTACCTTGGATTTACAGGTGTTGTGACGTTTAAAAATGCAAAAAGGCAGTTGAAGTAGTAAGGGAAATTCCCTTGAGTATTTGCTTGTTGAAACCGACTGCCCATACATGGCACCACACCCCCATAGAGGCGAGAGGAACGATTCATCCTATTTAAAATACATAATAGAAAAGATAGCCGAAATAAAGGGAAAGACATTTGATGAGGTAAATAAAGCAACATCTAAAAACGCATCGGAACTTTTTAAAATAGTGTGCATATAATAATATAAACCTTTGAATATATTTTCTTAGGATGGGAATAATTAATAAAAGGATATGGACATAAATGGAAATAAATGTTAAAATAATTTTATCCAATATTTTCCTTGCAAATGATTTAATTATAGTATAAAATTAATTAAACCTCTTTTCATGGATGGGGAAAGAAACGGACTTATTCATATTTTATTCATAAAAAATTCAAAATTTGACAAATTCTGTCGATTTGATTATAATTTTTAAAGTCCCATGCCCCATGAAAGGAGGTAAGTTAATGAAAGGGATGAAACTTAAAGCCCGGGCGATAATTTTAGCTGTGGTTCTGTTAATTGCTTATTTTACCTTCACCACCATGGCTAAAAGAAGGTAACTGTCCTTTATGATGGAAAAGTAAAAACAGTTACATCAAATGCTAAGACAGTTGGGGCTTTGCTTAAGGAGACTGGAATCTACATAGGAGAAAAGGACAAAATATACCCTGATATAGACTCCAAAGTAAAAGACGGATTAGCAATATCGATAAAAAGAGCTGTTCCTGTAACCATCAAGGTGGATGGGAAGGAGCTTAAAGTAAAATCGGCAGAGGAGACAGTAGAAAGGTTACTTCAAAACGAAGGGATAATTTTAAATGAAAAGGACAAGGTTTTGCCAACATTAAACTCATTGGTAAAACCTAATATGGAAGTTAAAATAACAAGAGTTGAAGAAAAAACCATTATTTCATCTAAAATTATCCCTTATAAGGTGGTAAAAAGCCTAACCACGATATGCTAAAGGGAACAAGCAAGGTCATCCAAAATGGGATGGATGGTATCCTCGAGATAACCACAAAGGTTGTTATAGAGGATGGGAAGATAGTATCAACCAAGAAGGTTGGAGAGGCCATAAAAGAAGGCCGATAGATAAGATAATTCAAGTTGGAACGTTAGGCTTTTTGTTCCTTCAAGAGGTAGTGAACCTGTTGCCTATGTTAAAAAATTAAGGATGAAGGCAACAAGCTACACCTCAAGCTATGAATGCACCGGAAAGCGTCCGGGAGACCCAGGCTTTGGAAGAACAGCAACAGGAACAATAGCAAGGAGAAATCCAAACGGATTTTCAACAGTTGCTGTAGACCCTGATGTTATCCCCCTTGGAACAAGGCTCTACATCGAAGGCTACGGCTTTGCTATAGCTGAAGACGTTGGCGGAGGAATAAGGGGAAATATAATCGATCTTTATTTTGAGCCCGGGACAAAGGAATTTAGAAACTGGTCAACAAGATACGTTGACGTCTATATTTTAAGGTAAAATGTCAAGTGCCAGGCACTTGACATTTTGACTTTTTGACATTTCCATTTTTAAACAAACCACATCCCCTTTGTTCTTCATTAAAATCTTTCTATATTCAGCACTTTAAGACTTTATCCAAATTTATATAAAACACTTTTAAAATATGAAATTTTTTCTTATACTAAATTTGCAATATAAATTTAAGGAGGACAAGGATGATTAAGGAGGTAATAATAGTAGAGGGCAAGGGTGATCTTCTTGCCGTAAAAGGGCCGTTGATGCCGATTGCATCGTAACCAGCGGCTTTGGGCTAAATAAAAAAATAATTGAGGATATAAAAAGTGCCTATGAAAAAGGGGAATAATAATATTTACAGACCCGGACTTTTCAGGTGAAAAATAAGGGAAAAACTAACAAAACTTTTTCCAAAGGCAAAACATGCATTCTTGCCAAGGGAATTTGCTGAAAAGGATGGAGATATTGGAATAGAAAACGCATCGGTTGATGCGATAAGGGAGGCCCTTTCAAAGGTTAAAACAGAATACTTTGAAGATAGAATCGAGTTTACCTATGAGGATCTTTATAAAAACAAACTCACAGGTTATGAAAAATCATCCCTTTTAAGGGACCTTTAGGAAGGGAGCTTGGAATAGGCTACTGCAACGCCAAAACTTTTTTAAAAAGGCTAAATAGATACGGCATAACAAGAGAGGAGTTTGAGAAGGCATTAAAAAAATAGAGGTGAAATTAGATGGGACTAAAGAGTAAAACCATGGACATAGTTAAATATTTTGAGTTTAAATTCAACAAAAACCTTGGGCAAAACTTTTTGATAGATGAGAATATATTAAAAAAGATTATCGATGCTGCTGAGCTTGATGAAAACTCAACGTAATAGAAATAGGACCTGGGATTGGAACATTGACTCAGGAAATGGCAAAAAGATGCAAAAAGTTGTTGCAGTTGAAATAGATAAAAATCTAATTCCAATCCTTGAAGAAACATTAGGCAATTTTGACAACATAAAGATAATCCACGCCGATGCCCTAAAGGTTGATTTTAATAAAATAATTAAAGAGGAAAACTTAGAAAACGTAAAGGTTGTTGCAAACCTTCCTTATTATGTTACAACGCCAATAATTGCAAAGCTCTTAAACGAGAGGGTTAAAATTAGCTCAATGATTATTATGATTCAAAAGGAAGTTGCAGATAAGATCCTTGCAAAGCCAAACACCGACGAATACGGCACATTATCCCTCCTTTGCCAATACCACTGCGATATAAAAAGATTTGTAAAGTATCCCCCAATTGCTTTGTCCCACCTCCAAGGGTGGAGTCTATGGTTATAAGGCTTGATATTAGGGATCAAAAAGGGTTGATATTTTAGATGAAGATTTATTTTTTAACATAATAAAAAGCGCCTTTAACATGAGAAGAAAAACCCTTTCAAATTCACTTAAATCCATTGCAAATGAGGATATCCTTTTAAAGGCCCTTGAAGAGTCAAATATAGATCCAAAAAGAAGGGGAGAGACATTAAGCATTGAAGAATTTGCAAATCTTTCAAATACCCTTTTAAAACTAAAATCTAAAATTTAAGTGCCAGGCACCTTATATTAAGTAAATTAAAGTCACCCTTTTGCATATAATATATTGATGAATTTTTGGGAGGGGAAAGGGTGACTAATAAAAGGTCATATTCAAGATATTTTATAATCTTCCAAGAGGATGATAGGGGATTTGGGATTGCCATCGACAGGCCACCGACGGGCTATGCAAAGATTGAAAATAAAAACGGAAGGGCAAAGATTACCTTTTATGTTCAAAATCTTTTACAAGAAAAGGGCCCATACACAGCCTGCCTTATCGATGCTACTAAAAATCCCCCTGCCATTGCAAAGCTTGGAGAAATAAATGTGGATGAAACAGGAAGAGGGGAAGTTTGGTGGGAATACAGGGAGGATGACATTGCCGACACAGGCATCCACATCGACAGGTTCAACGTTGCCTGCGTTATGACGGAGGATCAATACCCCTTATCAGGACAGATTGGCAAGGAGAGAATTGAGTGGAAGGAAAAACTTAAAAATCCTGTAAGGCAGGAGGATAAGGAAGAGGAGCTTGATGAGGAGGCTAAAAAGTTTATTGAATATGAAGAGAAGATCAAAAATGAAATTGAAAAGATAAAGGAAGGCGAGAAGGAAGAAAAAGTTGAGGAAATAGAAAACACAAGGGAGATTAAGGAGGGTGCCTTTGCAAAGGTATTCCATAGAATATTAAAGGATCTTGAGGAGGTTAAACTCAACACCGAGTTTAAGAATACAAGATGGTGGAAGGTGCCCCTTGAAAGGCCGGATTTCGAACCTAAGTTAATGCCCTACTACTGCATTATTTATCATCTAATATTTGCTTATCCATATATTAACTACTTTATGTGGATGAGAAGGACGGGCTATTATTACTTTGGATTAAAATATGACGATGAAGGTGAGATTGAATACGTAATTTACGGAATTGTAGGAGAAAACAACAAAAAGATCAGCCCTTCTTTGGGGCAACAGGATTTAAAAAATGGATAGAAATCGATGGCAAGGGAATGTGGATTATGATCTACAACCCATGGACTGGAATGGTAATGGTTCCGTAATATAAAGCACGATGTATTGCATTGGCAATATATCGTGCTTTTTTATTTGTTACTTAACTTATCAGATGAATTAGGGTATAATAATTAAGTATAATAAAATGTTGACCTTAAGGAATTTTGTGGAAATGTCAAAAAGTCAAAATGTCAAGTGGCAGGCACTGGAGGTGAAGTATGAAAAAATACATTTTAAAGGGGATAAAGGAAAGTTTACTTTATAGCCTTATAACGTCGGCTATTGTTTCGCTTTTGGCTTTAATTTTTTCCCTTATAAAAGGCATGAATCCTTTAAAATCCATATATATATCCCTTTACGCTGTTGGGATTTTTGCTTCTATTTTTCAATCCCGCAGCTTTTTAAACGGGACGAGGATCCTAAAATTGCAATGTATAGGAGAAAAAATCCTTTATTTGGATTTCATAACATTTTTTATAACCCCTATGCCGAAAGGGCAGAGCTTGAGTCAATTGAGGAGTTTAAAGGTGAAGGCTTTTGGAGGGAATTTTTATAGTCCTCTATTCCATAACCATCCTTATTATAGCTGCAATTATTGAAAGAATCTATTACTAAGGGGGATTTTTATGCATCCAATACTTTTTAAAATAGGACCAATTACAATTTACACCTACGGCTTTTTAATGGCAGTTGCAATAATCTCGGCAATCCTTTTAACCGCCTATAGGGCAGAAAAAAAGGATATGATAAAAACATAATTTACGACCTTGCCTTTTATGGAGTAATAGGAGGTATCCTTGGTGCAAAGCTTCTTTATATAATAGCCGAAGCCCCAACAGTTTTTAAAAATCCAAAATCAATCATATATATGCTAACCTCAGGTTTTGTGGTATACGGTGCACTAATTGGAGGGGTTTTAGCGGGATATATATATTGCAAAAAGAAGGGTTTAAACTTTCTAAAGATGTTTGACCTTGCAGCGCCTTCGATAGCCCTTGCCCAGAGCATAGGAAGACAAGGTTGCCATTTTGCCGGTTGCTGCTACGGAAGGCCAACGGACTCTCCCTTTGGCGTAATCTTTAAAGAGTCGCCCTTTGCACCAAACGGAGTTAAGCTAATTCCAACACAGGAAATATCAAGCCTTGGAAACCTTATAATTTTTCTTATCCTTCTTAATTACTCTAAAAAAGAAAGAAGCGACGGAAAGGTTGCAGGACTTTATATCCTTTTATACAGCATAGGAAGATTCATCATAGAATTTTTCAGGGGTGACTTTAGAGGTAATGTAGGCCCCTTTCAACTTCCCAGTTTATAAGCATAATAACCTTTGTAATTGCCATTATATTTTTAAATCTTGATAAGATAAAAAGAAACTTAAGGGCCTCTTAGGAGGTGATATGTTGAAAAAATTTTTATTAATTTTATCCTTGTTCTTTTTAACCTCCTGCACTAGGGTAAATCCTGCTTTAAAGGATAAATTTTTAAATCAGGATATAGAAAGGATAGTAGTAACCAACACAAGATATGCAGGAAGATACACTATAATAGACAAAAAGCAATTACAAGGTTTAAAAATAAAGTTTTAAGGGCAAAGGAAGTCCAAAGGGACTCAAACTTAGAGCCCGACTTTATATTCGACTTTTACTCTGAAAACAAAAGGATAGCAACCTTTAAATACATCGCAAAGATTAACGACGAGAATACTGCAAATCTCTATGATGAAGAGGGAAAGCTTTTTAACATTTCTACATCAATTGAAGATGAATTTATAAAACGCCTTTTAAAAACCAACAGAAACCAAAACGTTCCAGATTACTACGTTTCAGTTATAAACCTTATCCTAGACAAAATAGGCAAAAGGGACATAACCGTTGCCATCGACCTTAAAAAGGAGATTATGACTTTAAAGTATTTGACATCAATGGATATAAAAAACATATTTGAAGGAATCAATAGAAATGGTATAAACATAGTTCTTCTTCAGCAGGCAAAGGAATATGATTATTTGATAGCAATAAACACCAAAAAATATTCAGGAAACAGGGTGGAGGCAGAAATAGCCGTAACAGATCCTAAAGGATTAAAAACAGCTTATGTTATCGAAGGAAATTATAACGGAAAGTGGGAATTTTTTATAGCATATAAATAAAGCAAGGTATAAAATTGCCTTCAAGGGCAAAACTAATCCTTAGAAAACTAAAAAGGAGGTTTTTGTATGAAGGCAAAAGTAGATCAAGACACCTGTATAGGCTGCGGTCTTTGCCCATCCATTGCACCAGATGTATTTGAAATGAAGGATGACGGAAAGGCCCATGTTATAGCAAATCCAGTTCCAGCAGGCAGCGAGGATGCAGCAAAGGAGGCAGAAGGCTCCTGTCCAGTAAACGCAATAGAGGTTGAATAATTGCTCGGCAAAGGCCGAGCAATTTTTTTATGCTTTTAAATGTCTTTTTTGTCGTTATTTGTTGGAAAGTTTTGCATTGAAATTTGGAACTCTTTTATAAAAAAGAGTCTATATAAATGAAAGCTGATTAAGATATGGTCAAAAGGAAATGATATAAAAATATAAAATTTTTTTCTAATCGAACGGAACTTTTCCATAGAAAACAAAGTCAATATTAGTGAATGAATTGAAAAACAGAAAAAATGATTGAAAAATTTACCTAATTTTAGCAGGAATTTTTAAGGAAGGGTAGAATATATTATTAAGTGTGATGTAAATTTTATCCTTGAAAATTTTTACTTTTTGGTATATTATATTAAATAGTCACACTTAAATCCAATAAAGGAAAATTTAACTTAGTCGATGATTTTATTCATCATATATAAAATTTTAATTCTCGAGAGGAGGAGAAAATATGGCAAAAGCCAAGAAGATGCTAAGCTTAGCCCTTGCAGTTCTCGTAACAGTTGGCTCAATGGGCTTAGCACCAGCGAGTGCGGCTACTAAGAAGGTAGACTACTACCAAATCGCACTCACAAACATCAACAAATATTTAAAACCACAATTAACAATTACTAAGCAATCACAAAGCGAAGAGGATCTTAAGCTTTTACAAAGCTACTACAGATCACTTAAGATCCACATGAGCAGAATTACAAACGTAAAGCAAAAGGCAGCTATTTCAAAGCAGCTTATGGAATTAAGCCAAGAAATCGTTGCTGTAACAGCACAAGTTAAGGCTCAAATAGCAGCTGCAGATGCTGTTGAAGCATTTGAACTTGCAGCTCTTACAACTCAAGAAGAAATCGCTGCAGCAGAAGCGCTTTATGCAGAAGCAGTAGATAAGGTTCAAGATATAGCTGACAGAACAGTTAGAATGGCTCTAATGAACAGAATCAACGACAAGAAGGCAAAGCTTGATGCTGCAAAGAAGGGATTCGAAGATGTAGCAGCTACATTAAAGGCTGCAGAAGATGCCGTAGCAGCATATGAAGCTGCAAAGCTTACAACTCTTGATGAAGTAAAGGCTGCAAGAGACCTTGAAAAGAAAGCAGCTGATGCAGTTGCAAAGGTTACTGATGCTGACAAGAAGGCAGCTTTAGAAAAGAGAATAGCTGACCAAAAGAAAAAGGTTGATGAAGAAGAAATTAAGTTACTTCCTGTTGCAGTTAAGGAAGTTAAGTCAGATAACTTAATGGAAATATTAGTAGTATTTAATCAAGACGTGTGCATGATTGATGACAATACTAATACAAATTGGGCTGCAAGTGCATTAAATACTGCAAACTACAAAGTTAACGGTAATGCACCAACAAAGGTTGAAAAGATAGATAGCAAGGCTGTTAGATTAACAGCAGCTGCATTTACAAACGGAAGTTCAGTTGCAGTTGAAATAAGCGGAATTAAGAACGTAGCTCTTGACAAGACGATGGATAAGTTCACAACTGCATTTATAGCAGCTGATACAACTGCTCCAACAGCTACAGCTACAGTTGATGCTTTAAGAAAAGTAACAATCACATTTAGCGAACCAATGTCAACTGTTGGAACAGTTTATGTTGGAACAACACAAGTTAATTTCACATTAGATTCTTCATATAAGAAGGCAACAGCTACGCTCGATGCTTCATTTGAAGCTGGAAAGGCATATGACGTAAAGGTATTTGGAGCAAAGGATATTAAGGGCAATTGGATAGCTCCAAACCCAACAGTAGCTACTATAACAATCCCTGTTGACAACGTAAAGCCAACAGTTGTTAATGTTGAACAAGTTTCAGGTGCTAACAATAATACAAAGATTAGAGTTACAATGAGTGAAAGACTAAAGCCTGATGCTAATGGCAAGTTTGGCGTAGTAGTGGTTAAGGATTTAGCAGGTAATACAATAGGCTCATTTGACTTAACAACAGAAGCAGATGCTGAAAAGTTTATATATGAAACAGCAGAACAAAACTTACTTGGTGGTTATGACTACAGATATGTTAACGTTCAAGTAAACGCTGGTTATGCAGACCTTGTAGGAAATGCAGGAGATGCATCAATTGTATATAGACTATACGTTGAAAAGGATAAAGTTGCTCCAGCATTCAAAGAAATCAAGCTTTCAGAAGATAGAAAGTTCTTAATAGTTGTATTAAGCGAAAAGATAGATGTTGCAACTGGAGCAAATGCTGTTATAGTTGAATATACTGCAAATGATGGTATAGTATATGATCCAGAAACTATATCATTAACACAAGCAAACTTACTTGATAAAGATGGAAAGACTACGGGAGATCTTGTAGCAATCAAGGTTGCTCCAACTAAGTGGTTAAATGATGATGGAACATTAAAGATAGGAACTTATACAGTTAAGTTTGCAGCTAATGCAGTAAAAGACTTATCTGCGCAAGAAAACAAGAATGTTGCATTTACAGCAACAATCCAAGTTGGCCCAGCTACAACAACAGTTAAGGATACAACTGCACCTACATTAACATTTACTAAAGTTGGTGAAAGATTGTTTGAAATTACAAGCAACGAAGATTTAACATTACCAACAGTTGCAAACTTTAAGCTTGATGGTAATGCAATGCCAGAAGGAACAAAGGTTTACTTCTACCTCAACAAGAAGACTGTAAGAGTAGAATTACCATACGAATCAATCACATTAACAGCACCAAGACAATTCACTTATTCACTTGCAGATGTTGCAGGTAATGTAACTACTAAGACAGAAGAAGTTACTATAAAAGAAAATGTAAGACCACAACTAGCTTCAGCATTACTTGCTGATCCTAACTTAATAGTAATTACAGCTAGTGAAAACTTAACTGGAACTCCAGCAGTTGCAGATTTTGAAGTATATGTAGATGGAACAAAGGTTACTGTAAGCAGCGTAACAGTAAACAACAATAAGATCAACATCAATCTTGCAAATGCTGTTAGCCAGACTGCGGTTGTAAAGGTTAAGTATGTAGGTTCAACATTAGCAGATACTAATGCTAACCCACTTGTAAACGTTGAACTTAA
Source organism: Caloramator sp. Dgby_cultured_2 (assembly GCF_028872215.1). Classification (NCBI taxonomy): domain Bacteria; kingdom Bacillati; phylum Bacillota; class Clostridia; order Eubacteriales; family Clostridiaceae; genus Caloramator; species Caloramator sp. Dgby_cultured_2. The sequence continues at coordinate 2,036,243 of NZ_CP118396.1, read as the reverse complement.
TGTAGCAAGATAATAAAAGAAGGGCTTTTGCCCTTCTTTTATGCTCTATGTCAATAGTTGGGGCGGGCAAATTTTAGGATGCCCGCCCTTGCTAATTTTTAGGGATTTTTGCGTTATTAAGTTTAAGGTAAGAAAAATTTTTAAAATTGGGGATGACAAAAAGGCCAAGCTAAGGTTGATTTTAGAGAATCTTGTATTGTTTCTACTTCTCCACCGAAAAACATTTTTATACTCAAAAAATCATTTTTCATCAATTTTAAAGCGGAAAAGCTGCAGTGATGCAATTTTCCCGCTTTTAATTTTTTTATATCCTCCCGTAAAATAAAGTGCAAGGGAGGGGATAGAATGAAGGATTTAGTGATAAAAGCAAGATATGATGGGGCTGTAAAGGAAAAAATTTTAAAAGTTTTGAGCCACTTTTGAAAAAGTGCTGCAGTTTGTATATGAAAAATTCGTCGGATTTTGATGATGCAATGCAGGAGGGAAGGATTACCATATTAAAGTGCATAAAAATTACGATGTAAATTCTAATGTCCCCTTTGAGGCTTATGTAAAAAGGGCAGTTTTAAATTCTATAAGGGAATATGCAAGGAAAATAAAAGAGCATATTAGCTTAGATGAAGATCTAACTGAAGATGGAGAAGATCTTTATGAAATAATTCCAAGCGAGGTTGACATAGAAAATGAAAGGATAAAAAGGGAAGATATAAAAAGATTATACAACGCTATAAATAATTTAAGCCCTAAGCAAAGAGAGGTTATTTTAGAGCATTTTTTTATGGAAAATCTATGGTGGAAATTGCAAATAACAGAAGGTGCCATTACATGTCTGTTGTAAGGCTTAAAGATAGGGCAATTGAAAAACTAAAAGGGAATTTAACAAGGCTTAAAAAAATTCAATAAATTTTTACATTGAAATAAAATTTTTTAGTTTCTTATTGGAAAATTTTGCGATAAGTTATGCTTTATTTTTTGTTAGTTTAGAATATTATTATTCATAAAGGTAATTATGGATATTAATAGAAATTAACATAATTGTTACCATTTTGTTACCATAACAATAGAAAAATTAACTAAATTAAAATTAGGATGTTATGCCATTTAGATTCCTCTAAATGGCTTTAACTTAATATAAAGGGGTGTTTAAAATTAAATCCATCTTTAATCAAAATAAAGGGAGGGGTTTCATGAGATTTAAAAGATTATTAAGCTATGTTTTATCCTTCTTGCTTATTTTTAGCCTATTTAATTTTAATGTAAAAGCACAAAATGGGAAGCTAAATATCGACGTAAAGAAATTTGTAAAGCAAAACCTTGTAAATGTTAAGGATGTTGATGAGCAAAGGGCACTTTATCAGAAATTTGGCGGGGAATTCAATGATAATATAACAGAAAATAAAATTGACGATAAAGATCTTGTTAGAGTTATAGTAGAGCTTAAAGATCCTTCAGCAGTTGAAATAATTAAAAATCAAAAGCTTTCAATGAAGGAGCTTTCAAAGGTTGAAAAGAACGTAGAAAAGAGCCAAGCTGCTGTAATTGAAAAGGCAAAAGCCTATGGTAAGATAAGACATGTTTACAGGAATGTTATTAACGGATTTAGCATGACAGTTGGCTATGGGGAAATTGATGAGCTTAAGAAAATACCAGGGGTTAAAAAGGTTACAATTGCAAATATCTATTATCCAGATATAAACTATGCAAGGGATATAACAAAGGCAACTCAAGTTTGGCAACAATTTGGCCTTAAAGGCGAAGGCATGGTAGTTTCAATCATTGATACAGGAATAGATTACAGGCACAAGGATATGAAGCTTACAGATCCAAGCAAGGCAAAACTTAATAAGCAGTTAGTTGAATCATTAGGTGGTCCTGGAAAGTTCTATACTGATAAGGTTCCTTATGGTTATAACTTTGCCGATTTAAACGATGAAGTTATTGATACAACCTCAAGCATGCATGGAATGCACGTTGGTGGAATAGTCGCTGCAAATGGTGACGTTAAAGGTGTTGCACCTGAAGCACAGCTACTTGCAATGAAGGTTTTCTCAAATAACCCAGAACTTAGGGGTGCATATACCGATGACATTGCAGCAGCAATAGATGATTCCGTAAAACATGGTGCTGATGTTATAAACATGAGCTTAGGTTCAACTGCAGGATATATAATGCCTGATGACCCAGAACAAAGGGCAATTAAAAATGCTACAGATGCAGGCGTTGTTGTAGTAGTTTCAGCAGGAAACTCATACTATTCAACATATAATTATCCGGCATATGCACAGGACCCAGATATTGGTCTTGTTGGTTCCCCAGGGCTTTTCCCAGATACACTTCAGGTTGCATCATCAGAAAATACAATCCAAACACTTCCTGCAATGGACTACAAGGCAGGAGAAGAGCAGGGTGTAATAGGCTATACAACTTCTGAAGTAGACCCATACGGTGTTTTAAAGGGAGAATATGAATTAGTTTACTGCGGTCTTGGAATGGCTACAGATGTTGCAAACCTTGATTTAACGGGCAAAATAGCTTTAATAGAAAGAGGAGCAATATCATTTGTAGAAAAGAAGTTAAATGCACAGGCAAGAGGTGCTATTGGAGTAATCGTTTATAACAGCGCAGCTGGTGGAGACACTTATATAAACATGGCAACTGACCCAAGAGTAGTTATTCCTGCAATATTTGTAAAAAGAAGCGATGGATTAAAGCTACTTAATCTTATTCAAAATGGAGTAAAGGTTTCATTTAAGGGTAAGGTTGCAAGCACGCCAAATGTAAACGCTGGAAGAATGTCTGACTTCTCATCATGGGGACTTGCACCAGACCTTACATTCAAACCAGATATTACTGCACCAGGAGGACAAATTTACTCAACTGTCAATGATAATTCTTATGAAATGATGAGTGGAACTTCAATGGCAGCTCCCCATGCATCAGGTGCAGTTGCATTGGTTGTTCAATATCTAAAGCAAAATAGTCCGAATTTATCAGGACGAGAACTAGTTGAAAGGGCAAAGATCCTTTTAACAAACTCAGCTATTCAGCTTTTAGACCCATCAACAAAAACTACACCAAAGCTTCCATATCTTCCAAGAAAACAGGGTGCAGGGCTTATCCAAATAGATAAGGCTCTTAGCACAAAGGCATATGTTGTTGGAGAAGATGGAAAGGCTGTAATATCCCTTAAGGACTTTGAAGGTAATAAGACATTTAAGATAAAAGTAACTAATTTTGGAACTGAAGCTTTGACCTTTAATGTTAGCGATAAATATGGAGTAATGACAAATTTTAAATATGGTCCATATATCTATCCTTATGCAATGCCTTTAACAGGTGCTGAATTAACATTTAGCCAAAATGAAATCACAGTAGACCCAGGTGAGACAAAGGAAATTGAAGTTACTGTTCAAATTCCAGAAACTACATCAAAGAATATATTTGTAGAAGGATTTATTACCCTAGAGAGTGCAAGTAACCCAACCCTTACAATTCCTTATGTTGGATTCTATGGAAAGTGGGACGAGCCAAGAATATTAGACTCACCGATGTGGGAAGCTGATACTTATTATGGTGAAGCTGCTCTAATCGATGGAGAAGGTTATTATCTCGGGCAAGTTGGAGTAGATAACTATGGATACCCAATTATTGACCCAGAAAAGATTTCAATATCAACTAATGAAGATGCTATGTTTAGAAGTCTGCTTCCTGTTCTTTCATTCTTAAGAAATGCAAAGGAATTTAAACTCCAGATATTAGATGAAAATAAAAATCTTTTAAGGGAAGTTGCAACAGATATCAATATAAGAAAGAACTATGCATCATCTTCAACAAGAAAGATTTACGCAAACTGGCTCTGGGATGGAATGTTCTATGATGGAAAGGGCAACTTCTATCCAGCAAAGGAAGGAAATTATGTCTTAAGGGCAATGGCTAAGGTCGACTACAAGGATGCTAAGTGGCAGGAGCTTTTGATTCCATTTAAAGTAGATAATACTTATCCAACATTAAGCGTAAAGGCAAAGAAGATAGATGGTAACTTGTTTGAATTCGACTTTACAGGAAGCCAAGATAATGTTGGAATATACCAGTATGTTGTATTTAGAAATGAATTTGATCAAAATCCTGTGTTTGTAGAAGGAAGTCAAACTAAAGTTCAACTTGAATTACCAGGAGTTAAAAATGATTGTTTAGTTTATGCAATAGACTTTGTAGGAAATGTAACAGGCTCTTTAGTAAAGATAGATAACGATGTTATAAGATTTACTGAAGTTCCAAACTTTGTTTCAAACAATCCAAGCCCTACAGTTAAGTTTGAAGTAAATGAGATGATCAGCAACTTAGTTGATCATTTTGAGGTTGAAGTAATAGACAATTTAACAGGCCAAGCTGTTGTTGAAAAGAAGTCAATAGAAACTAGCACACAATATACAGTTGAGTTGCAGGATGGAAACTACACATTAAAGGTTTATGCTTATGATGCAACAGGAAAGGTAATAGGACAAAATGAAACAAGCTTTGTTATCGATACAACAAAGCCAGTTGTTACAATAACAAATGCGGAAGGAAACGTTGTTGTTAACGATACAAGAGAATATTATGATCTTGAATTTAAAGTAAAGGAGCTAACACCATATAAGGTTTACGTAAACGGACAGCTATTTGATGATAATTATACAGGATATGAATTAAGAGAAAATGTTCATGTATATTCAGTCAAACTAAATGAAGGAGATAATAGGGTTGAAATCAAAGTAGTTGATGAGCTTGGTAAAATAGAAACAAAAGAGGCAGTTTTAACTAAAGTCATAGAAAGACTTACGATAATAGTTAATCAAGTTAATGGAGGATATCCTGTTTCAGGAAAGACTGTATTGATTACAGGAAAGGTTATTTATAAACAAGGGGAAAAGATTACAGTTTTAGTTAATGATGAAGTAGCTACAGTAGACGATGAAGGTAACTTTGCAAAGGAAATCACCTTACCTAAATATGGTGTAAATCAAGTTGAAGTATTTGCAAAGGCAAAGGACATAGACAATAGAGTATATGTAGATGTAGTTGCATCACCTTTTGTAATTGATAGGTTAATCCTTTCAAATTCTTCTGATGTTACATTAAATATTAAACTTTTAGATAAAGATCAGATTGAAAAGATAATAATAAATGGAGAAACAATTACTTCTGAAGACTTAGCTAGTTTACAAGATGATATATTAAAATATGAAGTAAAAGGTTTATTTAAAGGTAACAACTGCATATTCCCTGATATATTTATGAAGGAAGAAGTTGTTGTAAATGATCATATCGATGTTGTCGTAGACAAAGATGCACCATCAGTTACAGCAGTTGATGAGTTTGGCAATGCCCTCAAGGATGTTCCACTTTATAATACAAATACTGTAAGGATTATGGGAGCAGTAACTGAAGAAATAAAGTATCTAAAGATAAATGGAGACGATGTTATACTAAATGAAGGAGCCTTCGAAAAGGTATTAACCTTTAATGAAGGACTAAACAGAATAACATTTACATTAGAAGACCTTGCAGGCAATAAGAATGAATACGTATATAAGGTTTACTGCGACACTCAAAAGCCGATTATTGAAATGATTAGTCCAGCAAAGGATAGGGTATTAGTTGAGGATGCATTAGAACTTAAGTTTAAAGCAATAGACAATGTTTATGGATATAGAGTATATGTAAATGGAAACCAAGTTGATACAGTAGAAAGCGAAGTTGGAGATGGCGCAGCTAAGGAGCATACAATAAATGTTAGTGCTATAGATGGAGAAGGAAAGGTTATAATAAGCGTTGTTGACTATGCAGGAAATGTAGCGGTTAAAGAAATTACAACCTATAAGAATATTCAAAAGCCAGTTATACTTGAGGATGGGTATTTTGATATGGCTTTAGCAGAGGATGTTGTAGTTGCTATAGCATATCCAAATGAAAATACATTTGAATTACAAAATATTAAATATGGTGAATTACAACTTGAAAAAGACAAGGATTATGTTGTTGATAATGGTCAAATAATTTTAAAGAAGGAATTCTTAAAACAAATGACAAAGGGAGAAAATGAATTTAAGTTAATATTTAACAACGATTATGAATTATCATATAAAGTCGTTGTAGTTGATGCTAGATCAAATAATACTAACTTAAGTTCTATATCCATTAATGGAGAAGCATTAGAAGGATTTAACCCAGAAAAATTTGAATATGTTTATGAAGTAAATCCGTTTAAGACTTATACAGTAACAGCTCAGGCTGCAGACGAAAAAGCAAAAGTTGAAATTACGCAAGCAGATTCTATAGAAGGTGAAGCTATAATTAAGGTAATAGCAGAAGATGAAACAGAAGCAGTTTACAAGATCAAGTTCATCATTCCAATACAGCTTACTGTAGAGGATAAAGAATTCAAAGCAGGAGAAGATGCAAAGGTTATTGTAAAAGCAAAAATAATGGTGTTAATATTAAGACAGTTACATTAATAGTAGGAGTATATGATAAGAACGGAAAACTTGTTCATCTTGTATTTGGAAACTATAATGTAAAACCAGATGAAACAATAGACATGGGTGCTAACTTGTCAACAAAGGCAGAATACAAGGATTACACATTAAAGGTATTTGTATGGGATAATGAAAATGATATGAACCCACTATCACAGGTATTAGAATATAAAATCAAATGATTGGAAGGTCTCCTTCCAATCATTTGATAATTTAAAAAGGAGGCTTTGGGATGAAAAGAAGGCTGTTCCCCATTTTCCTAATGGTTGCATTTTTAATTTCTAATTTATTTTTGAAAAGTGCAGCTGCAGCACAAACTAAGGTAAATATTACAGGGTTAAATCAGGAGTATGTCCAGGGATTTTCGCCTACGCTTTACTTAACAACTACGGGTGTTAAAGGCAATGTTATATATAATGTCTTATTAGTGGATTTAGTTTCCGGGAAAAAGATCGATTTAACGAAAGGATATTCAAAACCCATAAAAAGCAATATAAAATATTCAGTTAAACTTCCAAAATTAGACAATGGATATTATAGGGTATTTGCCTATGTAAAGGGTGAAAAGAGTAAGGCAAAATATGATGGTTATGCTTATAAACAATTTATGGTTTTTGTTAAAGACTTGAACATATCTAAGGCTGGGAATTATGGTTCGAATAGTGAAAAATATTTCCAAATTGTTAAGGGAAATATAAATATAACTGGAAATAATGTTATTTATAATAATGCAGTAGTTTTTAATGATTTATTTGTAAAAGGAGATAATGTAACTTTAAATAATGTGAAAATTGAAGGTAAACTTGTATTAGATCCGGGAAAAAATGGAAAAGCTTATTTAAATAACATTTCAGCAAAAGAAATTGAGGTTTTATCAGGAGCTAGTGAAAGTATATATTTAAACAATGTATTTGCTGATGCACTTAAAGTAGAAGCAGAAAATAAAGTTAGAATTGTGACAGATCAAAAACAAATTTAAATAAAGTTTTTATTCAAAGTGCATTAATATTTGAAAATAAGGATGCCAATATAGGGAGTGTTGAAGTTAACACAATAGATGATAATATTGTTGAATTTAGAGGTAATTTTGATACAGAAGTAAAGGTAACAAGTAGTGCTTATATAAAAACATCAGAAAACTCCTTAATTAAAGAAATTAAATTAGTTCCAGAAAATTCAAAATCAAATATTATACTTGAAGCAAATATTAAGAATTTAACTATATCTAAAGATTCAGCATTAGAAATAAAGAAAAATAGCAACATAGAAGATGCTATAAAGATTGAGGCAAATGCAACTATAAAGGCGGATAAAGAAGCAAAAATCAATAAAGTCGAAATTACTGGTGCAAACAAAAATGTGAAATTAGAGGCAAAAGTTGATACATTAGAGATAAAGGCTGAATCTAAAGTTGAACTTGTAAATGCAGAAGTTAAAACTTTAGTTGCTTCTTCTAAAGGTGAAGTGTTGACAAATAAAGAAACAAAAATAGAAAAGATAGAAGGAAGTAAAAAGGATGAAGTCAAAGTAAGTGGAGAGGGACAATTAGCAAGTAAAGACAAAGACAGCAAGGAGGATAATCAATCAAGCGGTGGTTCAACAGGAGGAACAACAGGAGGTTCATCAGGTGGTTCTACTGGAGGGACAACAGGGGGCACTCCTGTTATAATACCTGTTTCATCAATTGATTTTGATGAGATAGGAGTTGTTTTAAATAAAAATGATGAATTAAATCTTAACTGTATTGTTCAGCCATTAACAGCTACAGATAAAAGAATAACATGGGACTCTGATAATATTGACGTTATAAGTGTTTCAAATGGTAAAGTTAATGCAAAGGCAGTCGGAGAGGCTACAATTACAGCAAAGACTTTGGATCAAAAGGTAAAAAAATCTCTAAAGATTAAGGTTGTAGATTCAGGCATATCTTTAATTGTAAAGAAGGAATCAGGAAAAATTTCTTTCTTAGTAAAAAGTGCTTATGATAACGATATTATTACTATGAAAGTTCTTCAGGATGGCAATATAAAATATATAGATCAGATTCAGGCAGGTAAAAATTACAGTAAAGTATCTACAATGTTAGATAAGGGTAAATATACTGTTTATGTAAAGGGATTAAACTCTGATATTATTTCAATCGAATTTGAATATTAAAATTTTATATTATATCGACAAATAAAAGATAAAAAGGGTGGCAAAAATTCCACCCTTTTTATTCCCTTTAAATTGTAAAATTAATCTTTTTCCAATTTTTGAAAATCATGAAAGGTGGGGGAAAATGAGTTTTAGAAAAACACATAAAAATATAATTTCGCTTTTTATGGTAATGCTTTTAGTATTATCAAATTTCAATCTTGCTTTCAAGAATAAAGTCTTTGCCCAAACAGGTCCAGAGCTTTTAATCACAGAGATTATGGTAAGGGCCGTTTCAGGAACAGACTATTATGAATTCATAGAGGTATACAACAACTCCAATGCTCCAATCGACATTAGGGATTATAAGTTTACTTACCCTTCTTCTGACATCGATGTGTCAAAAATTATCCAGCCTAAAGGGGTTCTAGTAATCTGTGCTACGAATACAACTACCTTATCAGCATTTAATGCGTTTTACGGAACAAATTTAACAGAAGATCAATTTGTAAACTTTAAGATAACATCAGGAATAAGCAATACTCCACCAAAAACAATTGTTCTTGCAAAGGATACAGGTGAAGAAGTATGTAGGGCAACATATAATTCCGGAGATTTTGATATAAAACTCAGCACAACATATAAATATCCAGAAACAGGCATTGACATGATTTTATTTGGACAAAAACAACAACCGACACCAGGCGTTGTTTCTCCAAACCAAGTTCCATTAGATCAAAATTCAGATACACAGGCACCAACAATTACACACACACCTATTACAGAGGCGGATAACACGAATGACCTAATAATAAGTGCGAATATTACAGATGATATTCAAATATTAAGTGCAAAGGTATACTACAGAAAAGTTGGAGAAACTGCATATAAGAGTATAACCATGCAAAAGAATAATGATTTATACACTGCTGTTATTCCAAAATCAGAACTTTCAACGCAAGGTATTGAGTATTATATAGAGGCAAGTGACGGAAGAAATACTGTAACTTATCCAAGCGATATAAATAATCCTTTAAAGGTAGTTATTAAAGAAGTTGATAATGTTCAGCCTAAGGTATCTATTATATCACCGCAAAGTGGTGAGTGGATTGAAAATAAAAGGCCACAAATAAGCGCAACAATTGAGGATAGCAGTGGATTAGATTTAACTACTTTAAAAATATATTTAGATAACGCAGATGTTACTGACAAGGCAAATTTAACCTATGAGGACGTTGAGCCTAAAAAATTTGTTAAATTAGAATATAATCCAGTTGAAGATTTAGCTGAAGGAGAACATGTAGTAAGAATATTTATAAGGGATTTGTCTTCTTTAAAAAATGCTTCTGATTTTACTTGGAATTTTTATATTGGTCAAGAAACCTATAATTTATACTTCGGTCAAATTCATGCCCATACGAACTATTCAGACGGGTTAGGCACTCCAGAAGAGGCATATGATTATGCCAAAAATGTTGCAAAGGCAGACTTTTTGCAATAACTGATCACTCTAATTCATTTGATAATGATACGCAAGCTACTATACTTGATGGTTCAGCAAGCAGTGAATGGAGACAGCTCCATCAAATAGCAGACCAGTATAATGAGGATGGAAAATTTGTAGCAATAGCTGCATATGAAATGACCTGGAGCGGTTCGACAGGTGGTTGGGGACATATTAACACCTTTAATACTCCAGGATTTTTATCAAGAAACAGCAGAATAAACAACAAGGCAGTTGACCTTAAGATGTATTACGATGAACTTAAAAAGGTTCCTCAATCTATATCTCAATTTAATCATCCTGGCCCAACTTATGGTGATTTTGCAGATTTTGGATATTATGATCCGGATATAGATAAATTAATAACCTTGATTGAAGTCGGAAACGGGGAAGGAGCAGTAAGATCAAGCGGTTATTTCCCAAGCTATGAATTCTATACAAGAGCCCTTGATAAGGGGTGGCATCTTGCACCTACAAACAATCAGGATAACCATAAAGGAAATTGGATATTAGCTAATACAGCAAGAACAGTAGCTCTAGCAAAGAATTTAACAAGGGATGATATCTATGATGCCTTTAGAAATATGCGCGTTTATGCAACGGAAGACAATAATTTAAGGATAGTTTATAAGGTAAATAATAAATATATGGGGACAATTTTAAACAATCCCGATAAGCTAAATTTTAACATTAGCATTCAGGACCCTGATTTAAATGATAAAATTGGCAAGGTATCAATTATAGCGAACGGAGGAATAGTAGTTACATCAAAATATTTTGATTCAAACACTGCAGAGTGGAATTTTGCTTTAAATCCAGAATACAGCTATTACTATGTTAGAGTAGATCAAGAGGATTTAGATATTGCTGTGACGGCACCGGTTTGGACTTCAGATGTTGTTCCTGTTGGTTTATCATCAGTTAAATCAAATTTAAAACTTGCTGAAACTAATAAGCCTGTGACAATTGATGCGGTAGTTTACAATAATTCATCTACACCAATTTCAAATGTTAAAGTTGAATTTTATAGGGATGAGATAAAGGAAGAAAATAAAATTGATGAAAGGATTATTACAAATTTAAATGCTGGCTCAATAGGATTAGCAAGCATCAATTGGACATCTAGCCAGGAAGGCAAATACACAATTTATGCAAAAGCCACGATAAATTATGGAGGAGTAGATAAAACATTCACATCTAGCACTGTAGTTGAGTTTATTGCACCAGAAAATGCTGTAAAGGTAGTAATCGATGCAGGACATTATAATCAATATGTAAGTGGAGATTACAAAGGAAAAGTTACGAAGTTTAAGTCTATGTTAGAGGATAGAAAGGTAATAGTTTACGAAGATTATGATGGATTAACTGATTATGACTTAGAAGGAGTTAGGTTATTAGTATTGACAGATCCTCAAAGCAAGGATAACGCAAGTTATAATCTTTACAAGTCAAATTATACGGATGCAGAGATAGAGGTTATTAAAAGATTTGTTCAAAATGGAGGATCAGTAATTATTACATCAAGGGCAGACTATAATGACATAGGAGTTACTGACCCATCTTATCAAAATGCGAACCAGGGCAATAGAGTCCTTGAGGCAATAGGCTCTAACTTGAGATTTAATGATGATGAAGTAATAGACAATGTAAACAACAATGGCCAAAACTACAGGTTGTTATTTAATAGGTATGTATCAGATAAGTTTAATTTAACAAAGAATGTATCCCAAGATCAGCTTTATAGCTTCTTTAGTGGATGTTCAGTAATACCAAAGGATAACGCTGACCTAACAAATGTTGATTTTGTTGTAAAGGGTCATGACACGACAGAGATTTTGGATTCAGACAAACAAAACGATGCAAAACCAGTTCAAAAGGGAGAGGTTTATGTTCTTGCAGTAGAAAAACTAAACTCAGGTGCAAAGTTGATAGTTGCAGGTTCAACCTTTTTCTCTGATTTTGAAATGACCGGAGATAATCAATATGCTAATGTTCCAATAACTGAAAATATTTTGGATTGGATTCTTGCTGGTGAGAAAGTAATTACACCTATATTAGAAGTAAGAAAAGACATAAATAATGATAATATTCCAGACAATTTAGGAAAGATATTTACTGTAGAAGGCTATGTAACAGCAGAATCGGCTTCGATGGGCAATAGACACTCCTTCTTTGATGTTATATATGTTCAAGACGAAACGGGAGGAATAACTGTATTTGGAGTTTCAACAAGGCAAATACCTCTTGGGGTAAAGGTTAGAGTTACTGGAAAAGTTGATCAATATATGGGAGATACAGAACTTCAAATTTCAAATGAATTGAAGGATATAGAAATAATAGATCCTAATACAGTAAATGTTGAACCTAAGTTAATGTCAACTAGGGAGGCTATGCTCGAGGAAAACGAAGGATGGCTTGTGAAGGTAGAAGGAGCAGTTACAAGAATAGTAGGACAAAATATATTCTTAGATGATGGTTCAGGAGAAGCAAGGGTATATGTAGAAGGATATATTGCAGGAGATGTAGGAAGCGAAGCAGGAAAATGGGATGAGAGGATTAAAATTGGAAGCAAGATAAGCGCTGTAGGATTAGCATCAGAGGATGCAGAGGGACACAGAATAAGGGTAAGAAATACGGCAGAGATAGTATTAATAGAAATGCCTGAAAATGAGAGCTTTGAAATAATATCGATAGAGAAACCAGAAAAGGTAATACAAGGCCAAGATATTAAAGTGACCATAAAAGCAATAAATAGAACTAAAAATACAAAAGATGCAACATTGATTGTAGCATTATATGATGATGATAACAGGTTTATAATTTACGGTGCAGCAAAGCAGAGTGTTGAATCAAATAAAGATGCTATATTAACAGTTATGATGAAAATTCCTGCAAATCAAAGAAATCTTAGAATAAGATATTTTGTTTGGGACAGCATTGAAAATATGATGCCTTTATCTAATGTGTATGAAATAGCTGAATAATTAGATATAATCAAAACAGGCCTTTGGGCCTGTTTTGATATTTAGAGAGATCTTAGAATACTAAATTATAACAAGAAAACTTTATTTATTTAACGAAAATCCGATATAATATATATACCACTACTTAGGGGCGTTTTTGTGAAAAGGGTTTTAGCTTTGATTTTGTTAATGATCCTGGCTTTTAATACAATTACATATGCCGGAAGGGAATATATATTAAAATATGCTTATCCTGAAAATGTTAAAACTATTTCCATATATGATTTATTAGGGGACGGTTCTAAAGTTTCTAAAAACAAGAAGGTTTCATACGTAAAAAGGACAAGGTAGCACCCTATGTTGTAAGTTCTAATCCTAAGAATGGCCTTCAAAATGTTAAAGTTGGAAGTAGCATTACATTGAATTTTAATGAAGGTGTAAAACTAAATAATTTAAAGAGCATATCACTAATTGGCAATGGGAAAAGGGTAGGGTTTAGTATAAAGTTAAGCGGCAATAAGGCAACGATAAGGCCTAATAATTCGTTATCTTTTGGGACAAACTATGTTTTAAGCCTTCCAAGTGGTTCATTTAAAGATTTTGCAGGCAATTCAAGTAAAGCCTTTGTTTTAAGATTTAGAACGGAGGAAATAAAGCTTGCAGAAAACGATAAGAATAATGCCAGCAATTTTACGAGTTATTTTAGTTATATATTTGATGATGGAAAGAATATTGTAAAAAATTATTCATATAAAACCAATGGCGAATATCTTTTTTTGCAGATATAAAGAATATAAGTAGAGTAAGTGGGATAAAGTTTGATGAGAATAATATCCCTATGGTAAATTATAATGGATATAAATATAATCCTCTTTTAATAGCAGAGTGGGGGCTTCAAAACTATAGCTATTATAAAAGAAGCCAAAATGGTGAATATCTAAAAAGGGCAAAGAATGCAGCAGAATTTTTGGCTAATAATATAAATGATAATGGTCTTTGGGTAAACGATTTTGACTACAAGGAATCAAATATATCAATGAAAAGAGGCTGGGCATCTTCTCTAACGCAGGGGTTAGGTATATCTCTTCTAGTTAGAATGTATAATGAAACTCAGGATGAAAAATATTTGAATGCTGCAAAGCTTGCCCTAGCACCGTTAAGGGGAGAGTTAAAGGAAAGCTTAAATGGTTTTCCGATGTTCGATATGTTTAATACAAGAACTAAATATACCTTTAGCAGCTTTATGTTTGTTTTATTTGGGCTGTATGATATTTCAGAATATGATGATTCTGCAAAGGAAATGTTTTATGAAGGAGTTGAAACATTAAGATACTTGATGCCAAAGTTCTATGGGACGACGGATAAGTTTTATAAATCAATTCATGATGCACAAATAAGAGCCCTCTGCTCAATTTTGGATGTTGATAGTATTGATGAATACCTAGATGACTTTGAAGTGATTGATATAGAATGAAAATAGGCATCGTAGGATGCCTATTTTGTTATGACAAAACTTTTGGATGTTGCACTTTTTCCAACGTTTAATGTTGCTTTTCCTAAAAGGTTGTTCTTTTCATCATAAAAATATACGATAACAGTTTCCTTTGGAATTATAAGGCTTGCAGTTTCGCCTATTTTATAGAACTTAGTATCTACATCGTATTTGTATTTTACACTTCCATTATAGTTTTTTAATCCATTTATAGTTATTTTTTATATGCGGTAAATCCTCCAACAGTTACATCGTATGTCCCTGTTATAATTAAATCAGATATTGTAAATTTTAAGCTATAGGGATTTTTTAAAGTTTTACCTAAAGATGATTTTAAGTTTTCAACGGTTAGATAATATGTTTCTCCATAAGTGTAGCCGCCATCTGGAGGATTTATAAGTAATGACTTTTGATTGCTGCCCATTTTAACATCAACGTTGATTTTATTTCCTTTAGAGTCAACCACTTTGATTGAATTTGAAAGATCGTTTTTAGGGTCAAGCTTTTGATTAAATTTTATATTAAAGGTTTTGTAAGGTGAGATATTTGTCATTATTTTATTAAAGGCAAAAACATCTGTGGACAACAAGAAAAACAGAAGAAAGAGCAGAACTTTTTTCATAAAACCACCTCAGTTTAATTTTAGCTTAAATTTTATTATAAATAAAGTGTAAATTTTTTTAAAATTATCCGATAACTAACATAGGGGGTGTTGTCATGAGGCGATTTGTAGCTTTTATTTTAACAGTTATTATGTTAATAGAGATGCTGCCTAAGATGGCCTTTGCTGCAAAAGCAGTTAATTTGCCTAAAAATAGCATAATAATAGCCGACAGAATATATACAAGTTCCTATGTGAGCAAATTTCCTCAAGAGGTAAATCAATTTCAAAGCCTTCAGGGAAATGAAAACAAGATATTTTCAATAGATGCACAAGGCAATATAACAGATAAGGATGGAAGGGCTGCAACTGAAGAACAAATAATGCTTATATGTGGAAGAAAACTAACCCTTTATTCAGATAGTCCAGATGATCAAGGGAAGGTCTATATTGCAGATGGAAGTGGGATATTTAGAGAGTATAAACCTGGAAGCACAAAATATGGATATATAACAATAAACACATCCTTTAGTGCAGCAGGTTCGGGATACAATCTTGTCAGCGTTGTAATCAAAGAGATAGTTGGTGTTCCAAACAGCTATTATTTTGTTGTATCAGATAGTTCAACAATAGATCCTTCAGTTAAAAGAGCTACTAATGAGTCCTTTACATTAATAACAAACAGGGATGATTTTTATATAAATTTATATTCTGCAAGCGGGGATCTTGTTGGACAAGGTGAGATAAAGGATGTTTCTTCTTCCGTTACAGGGCTTCCTGTTTTAATCAACTTAAAAACCTATTCTCTAGGTAATATTCCAACAAGGGTTGCAGGGAATATAAGCAATCTTGGGCTTGCAGCAACTGATGGTGAATTTTTATATTATGTTAATTTAGCAGATGGAGGAAAGATTTATAAAAGAATATATATGGAGTTGAGGAGTATCCAATAGTTGAGGATAATGCAAGATATATAAATGTTGTGGATGATTGGATTTATTACAGTAATATATCTGATGGCGGAAAGATATACAAAGTAAATGTAGATGGAACGGGAAGAAAGAAGATAAATGATGTTATGTCTTCATATGTAAATGTGGTGGGGGATTATATATATTATTCAAATAGCAAGGATAAAAACAGGATATATAAACTTAGCAAATTCAACACAAATGCAAGTTATCCTGGACAAAGGCTTACCTATGATTCAGCTGCATATATAGTAGTTGATGGGGATAGAAATAAGATTTATTATAGCAATACCTCAGATGCAAGAAGACTTTATTCCATCGATTTAAACGGAAACAATAGAACAAAGTTTTTAACGGTTTCCTCCCAAACAAGTCCAGGGGTAAGATATTTAAGCTTAACAAATGATGGAATAGTTTATGCAACAGGGCTTGATGGAAAACTTTATAAAACTATATCATATAATAGAGTTTCACCGGTTTACTTTACAAGTGAGGTTCAGGTGAAAACTAAGGGTGGAACTATTACAAAAAGTGTTGAAGATAAATTGAGCGTAATAAATGCAGTAACCAATAATGACATATTCTATTCAAGCTATGTAGATGGAAGAAAGATATATAAGCTGGGTGTATCAAGTGGAACAAAGATAATAGATGACTTAGCAACGGCAATAAACATAGCGGGGATTACGTATTTTATTTAAAATCAGGAAAACTTTATAGATATAAGTTAGGCTCACCTGAAGGAACAAAGCCAGAGGCAATAGCAAAGATTAAGTATTCCGATAAGATTGTAAAAATTGATGATTTAGATCCCGTTGAAATTACTGACCTTAAGAATATAGAGCTGCCCGATAAGGTTACTGCTATTATGAGCGATGGAGATATAAGGGAACTTTTAGTTAATTGGGATATGTCAAAATATAGTGTAAAGGATGGAGTATATACCTTCAGTGGAAAGGTTGTAGGATACGGAACTAAAGTAAGTGGTAAAGCTGTTATGTATTCTGCACCAGTTAATATGAACAATGTTGTTGTAACTAACAATGAAGGAAGTAAAGCAGATAGTATAGTTATAAAGGGACTTGCTTTAGGAGATGAAGTTTATGTATACGATGAAAATGATATGACAAAGCCTCTTGGAAAGGCAAAGGCAGACAAAACAGGACAGGCAGTTATATCAAAGATAGACCTAAATCAAGAGGGTGGAGTAATTAAAGTTGCAGTTAAAAGAGCAGGAAGGGCGTTAAGTAAATTTACGGACGTTGCATACAGCTCTGAGGCACCGGTTGTAGTTAAGGTTGAATATATGGAATATAACAATAAGAAGGTTTATAAGGTAACATATAAGGGAATAAATGATAAAATAGGTTATAGACTATACAATGCAGACAATTCCGTTGTTAAGGATTATACTGCATCACCAATAACAGCAACACCAGAAGGAAGCGGTTTATTCTCCTTTGAAATAGACAGAAGTGTATTTGAAGGCTATGCGACGGATAAATTACTAAAACTTGCATACTATGACACAAATAAGGGCTACCTTGATCCATCAAAACCATATATTATGATAGCCCAAGCAAAACCAAATGTATCATACGATTTTACATCCGGAAGATTTGTAGGATTTAGTAGCTTTATTGAATGCTCACTAAATGGAATAGATTGGATGTCAAGCGATGAGATGTTAAGCCAAGCAAGCATGCTTACTGGAAAAACATATATCCTTGCAAGATACAAGGCTATGTCCAATAAAATGCCAGGACAAATTGCATATGTTGCCCTTGTTCCAATGCCACAGGTGGTTATAAAGGCAGGAGGAGAAGTTATACTTGATAGTAAGGATTATACGACTTTCATAATCGATGATATAACTGGCACATTAACTGCAAGATATATAGGCAATGCCGATATTACGTTGATATAAAAGATGTTCCAAGCGGTATAAATGCAAGCTATGTTTTAACAAAGGGTGCAACTCAGGTTTCAGCTGGAAGTGTTGATAATTCGGCTATTGAATCAACAATTCAGAAGGATTCAAACAATACAGGTGAATATAAATTAGTGGTAACCTTAACTCAAGGTGGAACTGAAATTGCAAAACAAACGATTAAGTTTAGACTATTTGGTGAAAATATTGCACCACCAGAACCATATCTTGCAGGTGTAATAGGAAAGACTATAAATGGAGTAACAACAGGATATAAGGTTAAGGTTATGGTTCCATTTACTGATTCAACTGTTTCTGTTGTTGGAACAATAAGATTAAAGGATAAGATAAGTGGTCAGTATGGAAATCCAAAGACATATAACTTTGTCTTAAACAATGGAGTATGGGAAGGAGAAGAAGTAGCAAACGTTGAAGGTGAATATGAGGTAAGTATAAGATATGAAAATTATGCTATGAAACCTTCTACATTTACAGCATCAAAGGAAATTAGATTTGCCATAGATACTTCAAAGGTTTATAAGGTTTATCTATATGATGGATATTTAAGAAAAATAGGTTTAGATGTTATTGAAGGATTGGTTTATCCTTATGGAGATGCAACATACTCCTTTGTAGGATATACAGATTTGTATTCCTTTGGGGTAGAAGGTAGAAGCATAACAGGTTTTGAATGGCTTGACGATGAAAATGATACAACAATAAGCGATCCAGATGCTCAGTATGGTTTCTATGTAAAATATAGGTTTATAGACGACAATACTTGGTCAAGTATAAAGCAAGGTGAAAGAATAAATTATAGAAACAACAGAACAGTTGAAAAATATAGAATAAAAGTAACAGTAATTAACTTTAAGAACGGTTATAAAGAAGATTTTGAATATGAACTTGAGATAAGCAATCAGTAGTATGTAACGTATGTTTAGCACAGTGCATTTTAGGATGCGCTGTGCTATTTTTTTGATTAACTTTACAAAAATTTTTGAAATCCATGTTTAAAACAAGCAAAAATTGGAAAAAATCAAGTTGAAAATAGATTGAAGGGAGTGAGGAGTAAATTTAAAGTGATTTCATTTTAAATATATATATTTTTATATATTTAAACCTTTTATAAATTTAAATTAATACTTAAAAGGAGGAATAGGATGAAAAAGAAGGGTTTTACATTACTTGAGATGATTATTGTCATTTCTATCATCGCCCTTTTAGTTGGTATTGTAACTCCTCAGATTACAAAGGCGATGAAAAAGTCAAAGGCTATGGCGGATGTGGTAACTGCAAATACAATAGCAGCGACGATACAGGAGATGATGCTTGAAGGGATAACTTTTAATGAGACAACAGAGTGGAAAGAGCTAAATGACGCAAACTTTTTCCCATCTGGAAGTAATTTGTCCTTGAGCAAATTCATTGAAAATTTTAGCACTTTAAAGCCCAAAATGAATTCAAATTATGTGTTTTGTTATATTTATGATTCTGCAAATAATAAATTAGAGATAGGGGCAGGTAAACCAGGAACTGATGGAATGGATTTAGCATTTAGGCTTTACCCAACCCTTGATCCTGCATACAAATAAAATCTAGTCATAGATCTTTACTAAATCCTCCCATTTTTAAAGTGGGGGACAATTTTTTGTGTTTTCATATTAATGATATAAAAATAAATCTTTGCAAAAAGTTAATATTTTAACTTTTTCTGTCTTATTGTTTAGATCTTTGTAATTTGCTAAAATGGGAAATATAAGGAAGGATGGGAGGGATATTGTGGATAAGAAAATTGTTAAAGCTGTTAACAAAGAATCCTTTATTTTTCTTGGAATCATTCTATTATTTTTTGGCTTTTTAGCAAAAACAATGGGCCTTGCCAATATGTTCAGCACAATGATGAAGACAGCCCACGATCTACTTTTAAACACCGTATTTTTCATAATGGCCATTGCAGTTTTGGCAGGTGCCTTTGGTGCACTTTTGACGGAATTTGGTGTTGTAGCCCTTATAAACAAAATTTTATCTCCCCTTATGAAGCCCCTTTTCGATATGCCTGGGGCTGCAAGCATAGGAGTTCTTACTACATATTTATCGGATAATCCTGCAATTATTACCCTTGCAAAGGATAAGGGCTTTAGAAGATACTTTAAAAATACCAAGTTCCAGCCCTTACAAACCTTGGAACAGCCTTTGGAATGGGGCTTATAGTTACTACATTTATGATTGCCCAAGCTCCGGAGGGACAAAGTTTTGTTTTAGCTGCAATTGTTGGAAACATCGGTGCTATAATTGGAAGTATGGTAAGCGTCAGAATTATGATGCACTTTACAAAGAAAAAGTATGGAAAAGAGGAAATGGCCCTCGATGGAGATGCTGAATTTGATATCACAAAGTTTAGAGAAATAAGAAGCGGAAGCACATTTCAAAGGGCCCTTGAGGCTATATTAGACGGAGGCAAATCTGGAGTCGATATGGGCCTTTCTATAATTCCTGGGGTTATAGTAATATGCACCTTAGTTATGATGCTAATAAATGGACCTAAAAATGGAGTATATACAGGTGCAGCCTATGAAGGAGTCCCTGTTTTAACCTGGATTGGAGAAAAGTTAAGTTTTATTTTAAAGCCCCTTTTGGGATTTAAAAGCCCAGAATCCATAGCCTTTCCTATAACTGCTCTTGGGGCGGTTGGGGCTGCAATTGGTCTTGTTCCAAAGCTTTTACAGCAGGGACTTATTGGAGCAAGGGAAATTGCCGTATTTACCGCAATGGGAATGTGCTGGAGTGGTTATCTTTCAACCCATGTTGCAATGATGGATGCCCTTGAATCAAGGGACCTTACAAACAAAGCAATACTTTCCCACACAATTGGAGGTCTTGTAGCGGGAATTGCTGCAAATTTAATAATGAGTATTATCATTTGAGTGCCAGGCACTTTAGATTTAAGATTTTGATATATTTTTAAAAACAGAGGTTGTCTTATTTTAGGCAACCTCTGTTTTTATTGATTAGGCTGTATTACTAATGCTGTTTTGGTAAAAATAAATTAATGATAGCCAATAATAAGGAGGGATTATATGGCAAAGTATGATGTTGATGAAGTTAAGTTAAGACAGCTTGAGGAATATATAGACTCTCTAGAACAAAAGGAAGGGGCACTGATTGGAGTTCTTTATAAGGCCCAGGAGATTTTTGGGTATCTTCCTAAGGATGTTCAGCTTTTTATCGCAAGAAAGCTTGGGATTACTGCGGCAAAGGTATATGGAGTTGCAACCTTTTATTCTTACTTTACTATGGAGCCGAGGGGAAAGCATGTTATAAACGTTTGTATGGGAACAGCCTGCTTTGTTAAGGGGGCAGATAAAATTTTGGAGGAGATTAAAAAGGAGCTAGACATAAAAGATGGGAATATGTCAAAGGATGGCCTTTTTACAGTTGACACCTTAAGATGCGTTGGTGCCTGTGGCCTTGCACCTGTTGTTATGGTGGATGGTAAGGTTTATGGAAGGGTTAAGGTAGAAGAAGTTAAGGGGATACTTGATGAGTATAGAGAATAAGGAGGGTTTTAGATGATCAAATCGATAGAAGAGTTAAAGCAGATAAGGGATAAGTATAAGGATGTTTTGCAAAACAGGGAGGCGGAGGAGAACAAAATAAGGATTTTGGTTGGCATGGCAACCTGTGGAATTGCAGCTGGGGCAAGGGATACTATAAACGCAATAGTTGATGAGGTTCATAAGGAAAATATAAACAACGCTGTTGTTGTTCAAACGGGCTGTATGGGGTTTTGCTATGCTGAGCCCACTGTAGAGGTAAGATTTCCAGGAAAATCTCCAGTTCTTTACGGCAAGGTGGATACAGAAAGGGGTAGGGAGATAGTAAGAAGGCACGTAAAAATGGAGAAGTTATTAGTGAATGGGTATTAAAAGGATAGGAGGGATAATATGCCACTTAGGATGGAGCTTTTGGTGTGCGGTGGAACAGGATGCCAGGCGTCTAACAGTAGTAGGGTATTAGAGGTTTTAAGGGAAGGTATACAGGAAGCTAACCTCCAGGAGGAGGTTAGGGTTTTGATGACGGGATGTTTTGGATTTTGCGAAAAGGGACCTATTGTTAAAGTTATGCCTGACAATATTTTCTATGTAGAGGTAGATGAAGAATCGGCAAGAAAAATAGTTAGAGAACATGTTATAAAGGGAAGGATAGTTGAAGAAAAAATATATAAAGAACCTGAAACAGAAGAAAGACTCCCAGAACAGAGTAGCATCCCCTTTTATAAAAAGCAGATTAGAATTGCCCTTAGAAACTGTGGAAAGATAGACCCTGAAAATATAAACGAATACATAGCTTCCGATGGATACATGGCCCTTGCAAGGGTTTTGACGGAGATGACACCCGAGGAGGTTATTGATGCTGTTAAAAGAAGCGGCTTAAGGGGAAGAGGTGGGGAGGTTTCCCAACAGGCCTTAAGTGGGAGGCAACAAGAAAGTCAAAGAGTGATGTAAAATATATAATCTGCAATGCCGATGAGGGGGACCCGGGAGCATTTATGGACAGAAGTATACTTGAAGGTGATCCACATTCGGTTTTAGAGGGTATGGCAATTGCAGGTTATGCAATAGGTGCCCAGTTTGGATATATATACGTTAGGGCTGAATATCCACTTGCTATACATAGACTAAGGATTGCAATAAGCCAGGCTAGAGAGATGGGACTTTTGGGGAAAAATATTTTAGGTACTAACTTTTCCTTTGATGTTGAGATAAAAATAGGTGCAGGTGCATTTATTTGTGGTGAAGAGACTGCCCTTATAAATTCAATTGAAGGTGGGCGTGGCGAGCCTACAGTAAAGCCGCCGTATCCTGCCCAGGTTGGTCTTTGGAAAAAGCCGACTAATATAAACAACGTAGAAACCTTTGCAAACGTTCCGCCCATCATTTTAAACGGAGCCGAATGGTTTAGCTCAATTGGAACAGAAAAGAGCAAAGGAACAAAGGTTTTTGCTCTGGCAGGAAAGGTAAACAACGTTGGACTTGTTGAAGTTCCCATGGGAATAACATTAAGGGAGATTATTTACGACCTTGGCGGTGGAATAAAGGGAGGTAAAAATTTAAGGCCGTTCAAACGGGTGGACCATCAGGAGGATGCATCCCAGCAGAGCATCTTGATACACCAATAGATTACGATACATTAAACGCCCTAGGTTCAATGATGGGTTCTGGTGGAATGATTGTAATGGATGAGGATGACTGCATGGTTAATATCGCAAAGTTTTATCTTGAGTTTAGCTGCGATGAGTCCTGCGGAAGGTGCACAGCCTGCAGAGTAGGAAACAAGAGGATGCTTGAGATATTAAACAAGATAACCGAAGGGAAAGGCGAGATGGAGGATTTAGAGATGCTAAAAGAACTTGCTGAAACCGTTAAGGATTCATCCCTTTGCGGACTTGGTCAAACATCTCCAAATCCGGTTTTATCTACTATGAAATTTTTCTACGATGAATATCTTGCTCATGTTAAAGATAAGTCCTGTCCGGCAGGAGTCTGCACTGAGCTACTTAAATACTATATAATTCCAGAAAAATGCGTAGGGTGCACTGCCTGTGCCAAGGTTTGTCCTGTTAATGTAATACACGTGAGCCAAGAAAGGTTCATGTTATTGATAGGGAAGGCTGTATAAAGTGTGGAGAATGTTATAGGACATGTAGATTTGGTGCAATAACAAGGAAATAATATGGAAAAATATAGAAATGTCCAAATGTCAAAAGTCAAGTGGCAGGCACTTGAAAGGAGGTATAATATGGTAAATGTTACGATAAATGATATAAAGCTTCAAGTTCCGGAAGGGACTACAATCCTGCAGGCTGCCAAGATGGTTAACATAAACATTCCAACTCTTTGCCATCTTGATTTGCATGACATAAAGATGGTAAATAGAACTGCATCATGCAGAGTTTGCCTTGTTGAGATAGAAGGAAGAAGAAATCTTGCCCCAGCATGTGCGACGGAATGCTTTGAGGGGATGGTTATAAAGACTAATACCAAAAGGGCGATAAGGGCAAGAAGGACAATGGTGGAGCTTTTACTATCGGATCACCCCACCGACTGCCTTGTTTGCGAGAAAAATGGAAATTGCGATCTACAAAAGATTGCTGCAGACCTTGGAATTAGAAAGATTAGATTTGAAGGCGAAAAGTCCACATATACAAAGGATAGCTCCAGCGGTGCCCTTTATAGAAATCCAGATAAATGCATAATGTGTAGACGCTGCGAGACCATGTGTAATGAAGTTCAAACCTGTGGGATTTATTCTGCCGTTGATAGGGGATTTGAAACTGTTGTAGCACCAGCCTTTAATCTTCCTATGATTGATACCCAATGCACCTTCTGTGGTCAGTGCGTATCGGTATGTCCTACAGCTGCTTTAACGGAGGTTAGCTATGTTGCAAAGGTTTGGGAGGCACTACACGATCCTGACAAGTTTGTAATAGCCCAGACGGCACCGGCTATTAGAGTTGCCCTTGGGGAGGAATTTGGACTTGAGCCTGGGACAATTGTTACAGGAAAGATGGTTGCAGCATTAAGAAGGCTTGGATTTAGGAAGGTTTTCGATACTGATTTTGCTGCTGATGTAACGATTGTTGAGGAGGCGAAGGAGTTTATAGAAAGATTAAACGGCAAGGGAAGACTTCCTATATTGACAAGTTGCTGCCCCAGCTGGGTTAAGTTCATAGAGCATCAATTTCCTGAGCTTTTAGATATTCCTTCAACCTGTAAATCACCCCACATGATGTTTGGGGCAATAGCAAAGACATATTTTGCAGAAAAATTTAATATCCCACCTGAAAAGATAGTCGTAGTTTCAGTAATGCCATGTATTGCTAAAAAGTATGAAATTCAAAGAAAGGAATTTGAGGAAAACGGCATTAAAAATGTTGATTATGTAATAACAACAAGGGAGTTTGCAAAGATGATAAGGGAGGCTGGAATAGATTTTACAAAGCTTCCTGATGAGGATTTTGATGATCCACTTGGTGAATCTACAGGAGCATCAGTAATATTTGGCGTAACGGGAGGAGTTATAGAGGCAGCATTAAGAACGGCCTATGAGTGGATAACAGGTGAAACACTAGAAAAAGTTGAATTCCATGGAGTAAGAGGACTTGAGGACGGACTTAAGGAGGCGACGGTAAAGATAAAGGATATGGAACTTAAAATAGGAGTTGCCCACGGACTTGGCAATGCAAGAAGGCTTCTTGAGGATATTAGGGACGGAAAAAGATTTTACCACGCCATTGAAATAATGGCCTGCCCTGGAGGATGTATAGATGGAGGAGGACAGCCCTATCATCATGGAAATCTTGACATAGTAAGGGCAAGGCTTAATGCAATATATGAGGAGGATAGAAATAAACCAATAAGAAAATCCCATGAAAATCCTGCGGTTATTGCGATGTATAAGGAATATATGGGTGAAATAGGCGGAGAAAAGGCCCACAAACTTTTACACACCCACTATACACCGAGGGAAAGAATATAACAAAAACTTAAACTTAAGTGCCTGGCACTTAAGTTTAAGTTTTTTATTTTGGGAATAATCAGAGATGGAGGTGTTGATATGGCAAGACCAAGGAGAATAGAATACAAAGGTGCTATTTATCATGTTTATAATAGGGGAAATAATAAAGAAAATATTTTTGCTTACGACGCAGATAAAAAGTTTTTTATTATTCAGTTAAGGGATTATTTGATAAAGTTTGATTATGAAGTATTAGCATATTGTATTATGAGTAATCATTATCATTTGATGATAAAATGTAACGAAACCCCTCTAAGCAAAGTAATGTATAACATTAATAATGTATATAGCAAATATTATAACGACAAGCATGGAAGACGAGGTCATGTATTTGAAAATAGATATAATGCTAAAATTGTTGAAGATGAAACATATCTTTATTGGCTTTTTAGGTATATAAGCAGGAATCCTATAAGGGCAGGAATCGTAGAAAAAGCTGAGGATTATCCTTGGAGTAGCTTTAAAATATACAAATATAACATAGAAAGTTTTATATCAAAAGATACATTACTAAATATGATATCAGATGATAAAAAGCAAGCCATAAGGTTTTTAGTTAATATAACACAAGAAAAAGGTGATGATTCAAGTAGTGAAAATGACTTTACAATTTTTGTGGATAATTTCAAGAATTTTATAAATGGAACAAAGATTAAAATATTAGAAAAAGATATTTTGAAAAATAAACAATGCAATCAAAGGAAAACTTTGGATGATATTTTAGCTGAGCTAAAATTAAAAGATTCTTGGGATAAAATAAAAGGCACTTCAAAACGTAAAGACGCAATTGAATTTAAGAAAATGTTTATTAAAGCTGCTTTAGAAAATAAATATACTTTAAAAGAAATAGCTGATTATTTAGGGATATCTGCTTCAGCTGTATCACAACTTAAAAATAAGGTGCCTGGCACTTAAAATTAAGATTTGACTTATAGGCCAAAAAAGATTTATAATTTTAAAAACTTAAATCTTAAGTGCCTGGCACTTGAAGGAGTGGATGATATGAAAAAGAGGTTGTGGACTGGACTATTAAGCGTTATTATTTTTATTACTTTTAATGTAACTGCCTTTGCAGCACCGGTTGATGAGGTTAAGGAAATTTTAAAATATTACTATGTCGATGATGTTCCACAAAGCGCATTAGAGGCAGATAATGTTTATGATGTAATAAAGGCTCTTAATGACCCTTATACTCAGTATTTTACTAAAGAAGAATTTAATGATTTTATAAACAGTGTAAACAATACCTTTTCAGGCATCGGAGTTCAAATCGAAAGGGTTGATGAAGGCATTAAGATAATGACAGTATTTGAAGGTTCACCTGCAAAGGAAGTGGGACTTAAAAGTGGGGATGTTATTATAGAAGCTGACGGGACAAGCCTTGCGGGCCTTCAAGTAGAAAACGCAGTAAAGCTAATAAGGGGTCCGGAAGGAACAGTAGTTAATTTAAAGGTAAAAAGAGGAACAGACGTTTTAGAATTTTCAGTGACAAGAAGAAAAATAGTTCTTCCAACAGTTGAATTTAAAAGAATGCATAACTTTGGATATATAACTATTTCAAGCTTTGGTGAAGATACAGATTCTTTCTTTAGGAATTACGTAGAAAAAATTCGGATTTAGATGGTTTTGTAATAGATTTAAGAAATAATCCAGGTGGATTTTTGGAAACTGCAAGGGTAATAGGTGGATATTTTGTTGGAAAGAGAAATATAGTTTTATTAAAGGGTAAAGACTACACAGAAGAATTAGAATCACAGGACAGGGAGATTTTTAACGGCAAAAGAGTTATTATCCTTGTTAATGAAAACAGCGCATCAGCCTCTGAAGTTTTAACAGGGGCAATTAGGGATTATAAAAGGGGGCTTATAGTAGGTAACAAAACCTTTGGAAAAGGAACAGTTCAAGGTTTTGTTCCCCTTTCCGATGGAGGAATGTTAAAACTTACGATACAAAAATTTTATTCTCCTCTTGACAAAGAAATCAATAAAGTAGGAATAACTCCAGACGTTCTTGTAAAGGATGCCGATATGCAGTTAAATATTGCTGCAATACTTATGGGAAAATCAAAAACTAATGATAAACGCGGCTTTGCTATGGTTAAAATTGATAACTATTACTATGAAATAAATAAAAGCCTTCTTAACAATAAAAAATATTATGATGCATTTATGTTCCTTTTAAATAATAATTATATTAAGGAATACTATGAAGGAACTTCAGATAAATATGTTAAAGTTGCAATGATAAAGCAAAATATAGAAAAACTGGCTACAAATAAAGCTTATATTGCAAAGGTTAAAACTAAAAAGGGCTATTCATATACTATAAAGTTTAGAGCCGTTTCAGTAATGAAGAAAGGAGCATAAACATGATTTTAAAGGCTATAATACTTGGCATAATAGAAGGGCTTACAGAGTTCTTGCCTATATCCTCAACAGGCCATCTTATAATCGCCAACAAATATATAAATTTTACAGGTGAGTTTGCAAAGGTATTTGACGTTGTAATACAGGTTGGAGCAATACTTGCAGTTATATTTTATTTTTGGAATAAAATCTTCCCAAGCTTTGACGATAAAAAACAGGCTAAAAGGGTTTATTCCCTTTGGTTTAAGGTTGTAGTAGGATTTTTACCTGCTGCAGTATTAGGGTTTTTGTTTGAAGAAAAGATTGATCAATATCTATTTAATCCCACATCGGTTGCTATTGCCCTAATATTTGGTGCCATACTTCTTATTATTGCTGAAAATAGGCTAAAAAGGGTAAGAATAAATGATACGGATAAAATGGGCTATACAGATGCTGCATTGGTTGGATTGTTTCAATGCCTTGCCCTATGGCCGGGAATGTCAAGGTCAGCCTCAACAATAATAGGAGGGCTACTTATTGGACTTTCCCGTGAGGTTTCGGCTGAGTTTTCCTTCTTCCTTGCAATTCCAACCCTTGTTGGGGCATCCGTTTTAAAGCTTTTAAAATCCAGCCTTGCCTTTAGCTCAATAGAATGGATAACCCTTTTTGTAGGAACTTTAGTATCCTTTATCGTAGCACTGCTTGTTATAAAGCTTTTTATGGGGTATATTAAAAAGAAGGATTTAAAGCCCTTTGCATATTATAGAATCATCCTTGCAATAATAGTTCTTATAGTTGAACTTTTGTAGCACTATTTAGTGCTACTTTTTTATGTAAATATGACATAAATCACATAAATTTTTTAAAAGCTTATGTATAATCTACTTAGAATTTGAAGGGAGGTTTTATTATGATTAGAAAAATTGTTCACATAGACGAAGAAAAGTGCAATGGATGCGGACTTTGCATACCAAACTGTGCAGAGGGAGCACTTCAAATCATTGACGGAAAGGCAAAGCTTGTTAAGGATAGCTTTTGTGATGGACTTGGAGCATGCCTTGGACACTGCCCACAGGGTGCTATAACGATTATAGAAAGGGAAGCCGATGAATTCGATGAAAAGGCGGTTGAAGAGCATCTAAGCAGAATGGAAAATGAAAATCACGGGAAAAACCAAAAGCCTGCTCATCATAATGCTCATCACCACATTGGGGGATGCCCTGGAAGCATGATGAGGCAGATAAATAGAGAGGTAAAGGATGAAAACGTAAAGGTAGCATCAAAGCTAAGACAATGGCCTGTGCAGCTTGCACTTGTGTCACCATCTGCACCGTATCTATATAGGTCAGACCTTTAATCGCTGCAGATTGCACAGCCTATGCCTATGGCAACTTCCACAACGACTTTATAAAGGACAGAACTGTTGTTGTTGGATGCCCAAAGCTTGACGATAACGACTACTATACAGAAAAGCTTACCGAGATTATTAAAAACAACGATTTAGAATCGATAACAGTTGTAAAGATGGAGGTTCCATGCTGCAGCGGAATTGCTATGGCAGCAAGGATAGCAAGGGACAGGGCAGGCGTTAATATACCTGTTAAAGTCGTTACAATAAGCGTAGATGGTGAAATATTACAAAGAGAATACCTATAATTTGCTTTACAAATACCCCCAAGAGGGGTATAATTTTTTGTTTAAAGAAGGAGATGTAGCAAAAACTGGAAATGTCAAAATGTCAAAAAGTCAAAAAGTCAAGTGGCAGGCACTAAGGAGGGAGATTATGAACACTATACAATTGATTTCCATTGCAGTATTTTTAATTACTTTTGTCCTCATCGTTACAGAAAAGATAAACAGGACAGTTGCTGCTATGATTGGAGCTATGGTTCTTCTTATTATTAGAATAATAGATCAAGGTAATGCAACCGAATTTATAGATTATACCACCGTTGGGGTTTTAGTTGGAATGATGATTGTGGTTGCGATAATAAAAAGGACAGGACTTTTTCAATATCTTGCCATAAAGGCTGCTAAAATGGTTAAGGGAGATCCGATGAAGATAATAATCCTCTTTGGTATCATGACGGCAGTTCTTTCAGCTTTTTGGATAACGTTACAACCATCCTTCTTATGATTCCAGTGACATTAGTTATATCAAAACTATTAAAGCTAAGCCCTATCCCCTTCATTATGTCGGAGGTTTTGGCTTCTAATATAGGAGGAACTGCAACCTTAATAGGAGACCCTCCAAACATCATGATAGGTTCAGAAGCAGGAATCGGATTTTTAGATTTTATAGTTAACTTAGCACCACCAATAATAGTTATTTTAATTGTCAGCGTATATATAATTAGAGCAATTTATAAAAAGAACTTCATGTTGAAGATGAATTAAAAGATATATAATGGAATTAGATGAAAAAACTGCAATTGTAGATAGAAAACTTCTTGTAAAGAGCCTTACTGTTTTATTTCTTATAATACTTGGATTTTTCTTCCATGAGCATTTAGGATATGAATCTTCAACGGTTGCTCTTTCAGGAGCTACAATTCTTCTTTTAATTAGTGGGATTGAAATCGATGAAATTTTAGTTGAAGTTGAGTGGCCAACTATATTTTTCTTTATATCGCTATTTATCATAGTTGGAACCCTTGAAAAGGTTGGAGTAATTTCTATGCTTGCAAAACTTGTAATTGAATTTACAAAAGGGAACTTGATATTTACGGGACTTGTAATCCTTTGGGCATCGGCAATCCTATCAGCCTTCCTTGACAATATACCCTTTGTTGCAACAATGATACCTCTTATAAAGGGACTTGGGGCTATTGGCGGTATGAACATAATGCCTCTTTGGTGGGCACTTTCCCTTGGAGCATGCCTTGGAGGAAATGGAACATTAATTGGGGCCTCTGCCAATGTCGTTACTGCAGGAATTATGGAAAAGGAAGGCTATAAAATCACCTTTAAGGATTTTACTAAAATAGGTTTTCCACTTATGATTATTTCAATAATAATATCAACTATCTATTTACTTTTATTCCAATTAAGATAGAAAAGAGGGTGTGGGTATGAAGGAGATTAATGTTAAAGAAACGATGCATGAGATGCTCCTAAGGCAAATGGGGGCAAATGTTGTCTGCTTTATTGGGAAGCAGTGCTTTGTGAAATTTAATATTGAAGGATATGAAATTAGCTATGCATATAACATAAACGCTAAGGAAAAATACTTTCTTCAAAGGGTAAAGCCATATCCTATGATAGCAGGTGTCTTTGAAGATCTTAAGGATGTAATTGAGATGATTGAAATAGACCTTGAACAGCTTAAAAATGTTATAAAAAGTGGAAAGTTTGAAAAGTTTTTAGAGCTGAATAAAAAGATTTTAGAAACAGCAAGAAATTTAGAGGATTTATTTTTCTATTATATTGTAGATGAAAAGATGTTTGATGATATAGACCATTGTATAGAAACGGTTAGAGACAGAATAAAAAATAGTGCTACTGAGGACAAAAGGGTCTACTTCAAAAAGGATCCAGAAACTTTATAAAAGTATAGGATTTTCCTATACTTTTTTATATCTTAATAGTATAATAATACTAAGAGTTGTGTTGAGGGTGATAAGATGAAAAGGATTGAGGAATTTTTAAAAGATTTTAATAGATTAACAGAAGATTTTGATAAAATCCAGAAGGAGGAGCTTTTAGATAGAATTACAATCCTTTCAAAGGAGGCGGAGGAGAGTGCATTATTTGAGGTTCATATATCCCTATTAAATTTGTTAAATGATTTTGATAGGGACAAGGCCTATTTAGTCTTAAAGGATTGTATAAGTCTAATACAAAAATATTTTTTAAGGGAGGATGAATTTTTAATAATTACAGAGGATGAACCTTCCTTTAGTGAGCTTATAAAATCCCTTAAATTAGAGGGTTTTAAAGTTTCTATTAAAAACTATGATTTCGAAGTTATTGATTATATTTACTCTAGAAGACCGGATGTTATTTTGATCGATAATGATTTAAAAAGCCATGGAGTTATTACTTTAAATATATTAAACGATGAAGAAATCCTTAAAAAGATGCCAGTTGTTGCCTTTGGTAAAGGTTCTAAAGAAGAAAAATTATATTTCTTAAGTTTAGGTGTAGTTGATTATATTGAAAAAAATTTTGATGTGGATGAGGTTTTACTTAAACTTAAAAATATATATAGACTTTCTAATACCTATATTAAAAACAATATCTATGATGTGTTTACCGGAGTTTACTCAAGGTATCATGGCGATATTATTTCAAAAAAGAATTTTTAAAGGTTAAAAATGCAGGGGATACCTTTTTATTCATGCTCCTTGATTTTGACAATATGGCTAAAATAAATTTATCCTTAGGGAAAAGTAAAGGAAATGATATTCTAAAGGAAAGTGCTCAGGTATTCAAAAACTTACAGCAAATAGCGATATAATCTACAGGGTTCATGGTGATTCCTTTGCCTTTATGTTTTTTAATAGATCCCTTTTGGAAGTTCTAATGCTTGCCGATAAAATGCAGAGGGAGATAAGAAAGCTTGGGGAAAAATATGGAGTAAGCTTAACCTTTTCAGCAGGTATTGCAGAGTTTAGAAGGGATATGGAGGACATCGATGAGCTCTTTAGCCTTGCAGAAAAGGCCCTTATAAAGGCAAAACAAGAGGGCGGTGCAAGGGTATTAACATCAAAACAAATAGCAGAATATAATAAGAAAAGAATATTAATCGTTGATGATGATAGGATAATTTTATCTATATTGAGTAAAAGATATAGGAATAAGGGTTATGATTGTTTGACTGCTCAAAATGGCGAAGAGGCTCTTGAAATATTTAATAACAATAAGGACATAGATCTTATAATTACTGATTTTTATATGCCTGGAATGAATGGCGATGAATTTACTAAGGAGATAAGGAAACTAAATAAAAACGTAAAGATTATAGTTTTATCGGGGCATAAATCAGAATCTCATGTCCAAAGGGCTTTAAATGCGGGTGCCGATGAATATGTTACAAAGCCTTTTTCCCCCGTTGAGCTTGATATTAGAATAAAAAAATTAATAGGTTAGTGGTGATAGTGTGGAAAGATTTGTTATTTCATCGATAGTTGTTTTTTCTATTTTTATTCTTATACTTTATTCCTATTTATTTTTGAAAAAACAATAGAGTTAATAAAATATAGGTTAAGAAGGAAATACGAAGGTCATATTTTTGATTTTGTTGATAACTTGGTTTTAAATCTCGAGGAGGGAATTGTAACTGAAAATCAAGTAAAAGAAATAAAAAGAATAATAGATGATAAGATAAAGATGGATCTTTTCGAAGAAAGAATAATATATTATTTTAACATTTATAAAGGAGAAATTATTAAAAAGCTTACAAAGCTCGTAGAAGATATAGGGATTGTAGATATAGAATTACAAAACTTAAAATCAAAAAATATATATAAAGTCTCCCTAACTTTAAAAAAGCTTGGGGAGTTTAGAAGCAAAAGGGCAATAGAAGGAATTTTAGAAGCTTTAAAAATAGAATCAACGGATGTTAAATATAATGCTTTTTGGCCCTTTCTAAAATAGGAGATGAAGAAGCTTTTATTAAGGCCTTTGAAAGTCTTAGTGGGAATATACTATTATCCGAAAGGAGCTTGATTGAGATAATAGATGATTTTGAAGGAGACAAGCAGTATGTTTATAAAAAGATGTTCAACTCAAAGGATAATTACCTTGCATCAATTTTTATAAAATCTGCTTCCAACTTTATGGACATTTCTTTAAATGAAATTGCAGTAAAGTTTTTAAAAGAGGACAACAAGGAAAAAAGATTGCAGCGATAAAGCTCATTGGAAATACTGCGGATGTTAGGTTTATTGATGAAATTATAAAATGCCTTGAGGATGAAACTTGGGAGGTTAGGGCAGTTGCTGCCAAGGTTCTAGAAAGATTTTCGGATGAGAGGGCAGTAATTCCACTGGTTAAAGCTTTATCCGATAAAGTGTGGTTTGTAAGATATAATGCAGCAATATCTCTTATCAAAATTCCCGGTGGTATTGACGCAATCGATGAGGTTATGAAGGCTGAAGATAGGTTTGCAAAGGATATAATACTATATGCAGCCCAACACATCGCAGGGGACGATAAAAATTATGAAAAAGAAAAGGTGGCAAACATCTTAGAAAAATATAAAGGGTGATGATAATGATTCGAGAGATTATTTTAAAATTTAATATTTTTATCATATATTATGTTATATCTATTAACTTTATATATTTTCTTCAACTTATTCTCTCAGCCTTTAGTTTATATAGGTATATAAGAAAAATTCGCTATTCTGATTATCAAAATTATACGACATCCACTAATATGATTCCTATTTCTATACTAGTTCCTGCATATAACGAAGAGGAAACCATAGTAGATAATGTTAAAAGCCTTTTGTATCTTAACTATCCGGAGTTTGAAGTGGTTGTGATAAATGATGGTTCTAAGGATAATACTTTAGAGAAACTAATAGAATCCTTTGAACTTAAATTAATCGATCAGCCAGTAAGAACCCTTTTAAAAACACAAAAATCAAGGGAGTATATAGAAATTTGGATATTCCTAATCTTGTAGTAGTAGATAAGGAAAATGGTGGAAAGGCAGATGCTCTAAATGCAGGGATAAACGTTTCAAGATATCCTATTTTTGCCTCGATAGATGCGGATTCTATATTAGAAACCGACTCATTAGTCAGGGTTATAATGCCTTTTATAGAGGATAAGGAAACTGTTGCAGTTGGTGGAATAGTTAGAATTGCTAATGGTTCAAAAATTAGAAGGGGGCTTATACAAAAAGTCGATCTTCCAAAGAGCAGAATTGCCCTGTTTCAAATCATTGAATATTTAAGGGCCTTTTTAACAGGCAGGATGGGATGGGATGCACTAAATTCCCTCCTTATAGTTTCCGGTGCCTTTGGTGCCTTTAGAAAGGATGTGGCGATTGAAGTTGGGGGATATACAACAGGAACTATTGGAGAGGATATGGAGATTATCGTAAGGCTCCATAAGTTCATGAGAAAACAAAAAGAAAGTATAAGATTAAATTTATTCCGGATCCGGTTTGCTGGACTCAGGCTCCGGAGAATTTAAAGGACCTTAAAAGCCAAAGGAGAAGATGGCAGATAGGTCTTATGGATTCCCTTTTTAGACACAAGGAAATGTTCTTTAATCCAAAATATGGTGTGATAGGCCTTTATGCATATCCTTACTTTTACTTCTTTGAAATGTTAGGCCCTATAATTGAAGTTGTTGGATATATTTTAGTTCCTCTTTCATATATTTTTGGTATTTTAAATGTAAGATATTTTATTTTATTCTTTGCAGCAGCTGTTCTTTATGGAATACTTTTATCTGTTGGTGCTATATTGCTTGAGGAATATACCTTTAATAGATATCCTTATCTTAGCCAGGTTTTAAAGCTTACTTTATATGCAATTTTAGAAAACTTCGGCTATAGGCAGCTGACAAGCCTTTATAGATTTGAAGGAATATTTAAGTTTAGAAGATTAAAGCATAATTGGGGTAAAATAAAAAGAACTAGCTTTACAAAATCCGCATAAAAAGAAAACCTCTACGCAAAATAAGCGTGGAGGTGATTTTTGAAAAGGCTATTTAAGATCCTAAGTATATTGTTGATTTTTCTTTCTTTAAATCCAGCGGTTTTTGCACAGGAAAAAGCTCATCAGGATACAAGGGCCTTTGAAAGGGAAGTTATAAGGCTTGTTAATGTTGAAAGGGCCAAAGTAGGTTTAAAGCCCTTAAGTGAAAATGTTAAGCTTAGTAAAGTTGCAAGGATAAAGTCGCAGGATATGATAAATAAAAAATATTTTTCCCACTATTCCCCAACCTACGGCTCACCCTTTGATATGATGAAGAAGTTTGGAATAAGATTTAGAGCTGCAGGTGAGAATATAGCGATGGGACAGAAGACTCCAAAGGAGGTTATGAATGCCTGGATGAATTCGGCTGGACATAGAAGAAATATATTAAATCCTAATTTTACTCAAATTGGTGTTGGAGTTGCAAAAGACTCTAAAGGAAGGCTATACTGGACACAGATGTTTATAAGACCATAAGTCGCTATCGATGGATAGCGACCTTTTGTATAAATTTGACACAATTTGTTTACATTTTTTAGAAGGAAAATGAAGATTTTAGTAGAATTATAGATATTGACACATTAAATAGGGGTGGGGGATATGTTTAACATATATCTTGAAGAACTTTTGGAGGCAATGCAAAATGTTTTTTCTTCATAGATAATTTTTGGAATATTATTTACGTTTCTCGTAATATAAAAAAATATTAGGATATACTCCATCAGATGTAGTAGGGAATAATATAGTTGACTATATTTATAAAGATGACTTGAAAAAACTTTTTCTGAAATAATGTATGCTATTCAAACCCGTGAGAGCAAAAGGGTAGAGTGCAGGGTGAGGATAAAAACAGGGAATTTTGTGTGGATGGAGGCAATCTTTAGTCCTTTTTTGATCAAGAGGGAAACTTAAGCGGATTATATGGTGTTCTAAGGGATATAGAGGATAGAAAGAGAATAATAAAGGAAAAGGACAAAAACATAGAAAAATTTAAAGCCATCATAGAATCCACAAAGGGTGGAATTTGTGTCCATGATGATAAAAATATTTTAGAAATGAATAGCTTATTCAAAAAATGTTTAGAATTGAAGATGAACAATGTGCTGCAGAAAAAATATTAGATTTTACAAGGAATAATTTAAAGGATCCGGATGCTTTTTTAATAGATTAGAAGGTATATTTAAAAGTAAAGGGATAAGAAATGGAAGGCTTGAAACCAAGGATGGCAAAGTTTATGAATATTACACAAAGATGATTTATAAAGATAAACATGTTTACGGTAGAATATGGCATATATTTGATGTAACTGCTCAAGTAAAATACGAAGAAAAATTAAAGAAAAAGGAGGAGCAGTATAGAAAGTTTTTGAATTGATGCCGGACCCTATAATCGTCCATAAAAATGGACTTATATTATATGCTAACAGGGCAGCAATGGAAATAGTAAAGGTTGAAAATCTTGTAGGCCGCTCTATGTTTGACTTTTGCATGATGATTTTAAGAAAATTGTAACAGAAAGGGTTAAGGAGACCTATGAAAAGGGAGTAACCTTACCTTGGCTTGAGGAAAAGATAATAGATATCGATGGTAATATCATTGACGTTGAAGTTGCAGCAACGCCTGTTGATTTGGATGGGGAGATTGTATCCTTAGTTGTAATTAGGGATTTAAGACAAAAGAAGGAGCTTGAAAGGAACAGAATGATGCTCAATGAGGCTATGGAGTTTGAAAGGGTAAGAAGTGAATTTTTGCAAATATATCCCATGAGCTAAGAACGCCCCTTAATGTAATATTGGGTGCTGTTCAGCTTATGCAAATCTATATAAATAATGAAGATATTAAAACCCAGGAGAAATTATCAAAGTATGTTAAGATGATGAGGCAAAACTGCTATAGACTTTTACGTCTTGTAAATAATCTTATCGATATAACCAAAATTGATTCAGGCTATTTTGAAATTCATCCACAAAATGTGGATATAATAAAGCTTGCTGAAAACATTGTGTTATCAGTTGCGGATTATGTTGAAAGGTTCGGGCTAAAAATATTTTTTAAAACGGATCGAAAAGAAAGAGTAATAGCTGTGGATCCGGATAAAATAGAAAGGATACTTCTAAATCTTATATCAAATGCCATTAAGTTCACGGATGCAGGAGGCAGCATATTTGTAAATATAAGCAACGATGAGAAGTATGTTAAAATATCAGTTAAGGATACTGGAATTGGTATTCCAAAGGAGAAGTTAGGATTAATATTTGACAGGTTTAGACAGGTAGATAAATCCTTAAGCAGAAATCATGAGGGAAGCGGAATAGGTCTTTCCCTTGTTAAAGCTTTAGTTGAAATGCATGATGGAGAAATTGCTGTAACAAGCGAGGAAGGAGAGGGAAGCGAATTTACTGTAATTCTTCCTGCAAAGACTATAGAAACAAAAGATATAAGTTTAGTTGATAAAAGCATAACCAATGGTTATGTTGAAAGAATCAATATCGAGTTTTCAGATATTTATTCATAATCTGTAACCAAAATTCCCCGATGCATATTATAAAAATATGCGGGGGATTTTTATGATATATGCAGTTATATTATCCGGTGGTTTAGGACTTAGGTTTTGGCCAAAATCAAGAAAAAATTTACCCAAACAGTTCCTCAAGGTCCTTGGCGAAAAGACGATGATAGAAAATACCGTTGAAAGAATCTCTAACATAATCCCGAATGATAGAATATGTATCGTTACAAATAATATTTATGTTGAAAAGATAAATGAAATTTTAAAAATTAAAAGCTCCAATATATTTAAAGAGCCCTTAAACAAAGAAACGGCATCATGCATAGGCCTTGCTGCAATAAAACTTTTAAAGAGGGACTTTGAAGCGACAATGGTTGTTCTGCCTTCCGACCACGTTATAGAAGGGCAGGAGGAGTTTGAAAGGGCAATCGTAAAGGCGATAGATGTTGCACAGGATGGGGATTATCTTGTAACCTTTGGAATAAACCCCACAAGGCCTGAATCAGGCTACGGATATATAGAAGTTGGTGATACCATAGAGGAAGAAGTTTACAAGGTTAAACGCTTTATAGAAAAGCCAAACGTAGACGTTGCCGCTTCCTTAATTGAAAAGGGAAATTTTCTGTGGAACAGCGGTATGTTCGTATGGCGTGCAGACCCACGACTTACCAAAGTGCGATAAACTGGCTGTCATATTATGGATTAATATGCTTGTTTATTTGTATTTATATTATGGTAAAATTATATAAAAGGCACTTTTTGGAGGGATATTATGAAAAGAAGAATCCCCTTGGGAATTAGCGATTTTAAAAGCCTAATAATAGATGAATATTATTTTGTAGATAAAAGCCTTTTTGTAAAGGAAATACTTGAAGATGGAGCTCAGGTTCTATTGTTTGCACGACCAAGGCGCTTTGGAAAAACTTTGAACATGAGTATGTTAAAATATTTTTTGATATAAATGGCGACAATAAAAGTTTATTTGAAGGCTTAAAGATATATGAGCATAAGGATATCATGGAAAGGCAGGGGAAATACCCTGTAATATATTTAACCTTTAAGGATGAAAAGTATTCAAGGTGGGAGAGCACACTAAAGGGGCTCGAGATACTTGTAAGTAAACTTTATGAAGGCTTTAGCTATCTGCTTGATAGCAGCGAATTGTCGGAACATAACAAGGAGGAGATAAGAAAAATAATAAAAAGAGAAGTAGACGATGTGGAGCTTTCAAAGAGTCTTTTGAGTTTGAGTGAATTTTTATATAGGCACCATAAATCAAAGGTAGTAATTTTAATTGATGAATATGATGTTCCGATTCAAAATGGATATCTAAATGGATTTTATGATGAAATCATTGAATTTATGAGAAATTTTTTAAGTGGAGGGCTTAAGGACAATCCATACCTTGAAAAGGCGGTTATAACAGGGATATTGAGAATATCAAAGGAGAGCATTTTTTCAGGTCTTAACAATTTAAAGGTCAATACGATGCTAAATGACCAGTATAGCGAATACTTTGGATTTACTGAAAAGGAAGTAGAAAAAATTTTAGATTACTACAGCTTAGAATCAAAGATGGATGATATTAGAGGATGGTATAACGGGTATCTTTTTGGAAAGGATGTAATTTATAATCCTTGGTCTGTTTTATACTATACCTCTAATCACAATGAAGGCTTAAGACCCTATTGGATTAATACAAGCACAAACGACATTGTTAAAATGCTTCTAACAAAAGGTGGACAGGAGGTTAAAAAGGACCTTGAGGATTTGATAAAAGGTGAAAAAATATATAAAAGGATTGACGAGAATATCATTCTCCCTGATGTTGATAAAAGTTCTGAGAGCGTATGGAGCTTTCTTCTCTACAGCGGCTATCTGAAGATTTGCCAAAAATACCTTAAGGATGGGAAAATTTATTGCTACTTAGAGATTCCAAATTTAGAGGTTAAGTATCTTTATAAGGAAGTCATCTTATCTTGGATAACGGATAATATAAGCATAAATAAGTTTGAATTGATGCTAAATAGCCTTATTAATAAAGACATAGAAACATTTGAAGATATTTTAGGAGAATATGTTCTAAAGAGCGCGAGTTATTTTGATATAGAAGGCGAAAGCGAAAGGTTTTTCCATGCATTGGTCTTAGGAATGTTAATTTCAATGGAGGAGATTATCATATAAAATCTAACAGGGAAAGCGGATTAGGAAGATATGATATAATGATGATTCCAAAGGATAAATCAAAACCAGGGATTGTAATTGAATTTAAGAAGGTAAACACAAGAAAAAAGGAAACCCTTGAAATGGCAGCAAAAATGCACTAGAGCAGATAAAAAACAAAAACTATAGCAGTGAATTAATAGAATTAGGGATTAGTGATATTTTAGAACTGGCAATTGTGTTTGAGGACAAAAAGGTTATGGTGGCTGTAGAATAATAAAAAATGTAAAGGGTGATGAATGTGAAAAATGTTACGATATAAGGATTACCTGCAATGGGATGAAAAGCATAGATATGAATTAATAGAAGGAGTGCCTTATCTTTTAGCATCGCCATCCGTTCTTCATCAAAGAGTTGTTGGGAATATATACTTTTCCCTTAAAAATTCAATAAAGGAATGTAGCGTTTTTATTTCGCCATTAGATGTATTACTTGTAGAAAACAACGAGTCGGCAATGGACTCTAAAAACGTAGTTCAACCAGATGTCTTTGTTGTTTGTGATGAAAGTAAGATAAAAGAAAAATACTGCATCGGGGCTCCTGATATTATCGTTGAGGTTGTTTCACCTTCAACTGCAAGTAAAGATGCCATAGAAAAATTTAATCTCTATGAAAAGTTTAAGGTTAAGGAATACTGGATGGTAAGGCCAGAAGAAAAGACAGTAACGGTCTTTAGATTAGAAAACGATAGATATGGAAGACCAGACGTATATGATGAAAATGGAGAAATAATTTTATCAACTGGAAATACAAAAATTGAGGTTAAAAAATATTTGAGTGATTGATACTGTGGGGTGATGGGATGGGTAGGAAAATGCCGCCGATTATAAAGTTTTTTATTCTTTTACTTGTATTAAATATTTTAATTCTTGGTTTTAAGCTAACTTTGAAAAACACAACTCCAGAAAAGTGTATTAATAATGTAATCAAGGATGCTTTAGCAGGCAATATCTCACATTATCAAAACAAAGAAAAGCTTGTGAAGATAAAGGAAGCTTTTGATGAACATAAAAAACAAGGGCTTTTATATGCATTTCATAATGTATCTTATGATAAAGATAAAAAAATATATGATGTTTTGATTGCCTTCAGGAATAATACTGGCGATATTGCTTTCGAAAAACGCATAGAAATTGCAATAAAATTAAAAGAAAGGATTTTGACTTACGAATTTGATGATGCTACTATAATCTATTCAAAATAAATTTATGGGTGAGGTTAAAATGGGAGAAAATAAGTTTATTATATGCAACCATTGTAAAAGATTTATTAATGATAAAAATGATTTAGTAGTAGCTTATGATTTCCTTGTTATGAATGCATACCACTCTGAATGTTTTGCTAGGAGAGCCAAAGAGAATTTCTTTTAAGCAAAAACCAGTTAATGGTTTAGTATCAAATATAGTTACGGTTTTATTTGGTATAGCAGGTTTGTCGGGATTATTTACGGATTTTTATGTTTTTACTGTCATGGCTATTCTACAATTGAGCATCAGGCTATATTCATGGTTAAAGTATGAAAGTATTCTTGAAGATTAGACAAATTTATGAAAATATTTTTGGAGTGAAGTTTATGATTCAAAGTAATTTACAAGAGGTAGAAAATATTCTCAAGGAGAATATCGATAAATTACTTTCCCAGTTTGACATAAAACTTATATATATTTTTGGCTCCTATGCAAAGGGAAACAATAAAAAGGATAGCGACCTTGATATTGCAGTTTTAATGGGTGCATATTCATCCTTCGATAAATTAAACTTGATAGGAGAGTTTATGGATATTTTTAAAAGGGACGATATCGACCTTGTTATATTAAACGATGCAAATGAGGTCTTAAAGTTTCAGGTAATAAAATACGGTAAAAATGTCTATAAAGTAAGCGAAGATGAAAGAGTATTATTTGAAGCAAGGGCTATGGACGAATATATGGATATGGAGTTTTTCAGAAGAAGGCAAAAGGAAATAATGGACATGGTTTTTAAGGAAAAATGGGGTGATTTAAGTGACAAGAAATATAGTTGATTTGATAAATTTTAAAATTAGAGAGCTTCAGAAAAATTTATTGCATTTAAAGCAAGCATCCTTTGAGGTTAATAAAGAAAATCTTAAGGAAGATATTATAAGATATTGGGGAATTGAGAGGGGAATACACATATGTGTAGAATGCGTTCTTGACATTGCAAACATTATAATATCCTCTTTAGGCTTAGAAAGGCCTGATAGTTACAGGGAAACTATATTAACTTTATACAAACAAGGCGTTATCTCAGAGCAGTTTGCAAAACAAATTGTAGGAATGGCATCCTTTAGAAATATACTTGTTCACGACTATACAAGGGTTGATGAGGATATTATTCTTGATGTATTAAAAAATAGACTAGACGATTTTGCAGTGTTTGCACAATATATTACAAAATGGCTTGAAGAAAATCACTAAGGCAGGTTAATCACCTGCCTCTTTGTATCTTATATCTATGCTTTTGCTATCCCCATCCCAATATATCGTTTCTATTATATCCCTAAGGAGCATTTTCTTTTCTTCAAAGGATGAATTTTCAAAGAGGGTTTCAAACCTTTCCATAGACTTTACAAACTCATCGATTTTTCTTTTTCTTGTAACTTCAAGTTGATGTGAATCTTTAAGTTCTTGAAGTTTTTTCTTTAAGTTTAAGTTTTTCTTTGAAAGGGAGTCTATCTTTTGAAGAAGAACCTTAGACAAATTTGAATCCTCAGTCAGTGAAAGGGTATTTGTAAGGTTATCGATGGCCTTTTCATTCTGCTTTATTTTGCTGTTTATACTTTCAATTTCTTCATTTAAAGATTTGGATGAAAGATTTTCCTTATACTTTAAAAGCTCTTCTAAAAGTTTTTTCTTATCAAGGCAAAGCCCCTTTAAAGTTTCAATTACAGCTTCTTCAATTTCCTCTCCCTTTGCATTTTTATTATCACATCTTGTTTTGCCTGAATTGAGCTTTAAAGTGCAGGTATAATAGTAGGGCCTTTCATTAGTCTTTTTATTTAACACTCCGTAGGTAACCTTCATGACGCTGCTGCATTTTGCACATCTTAAAAGGCCAGATAAAAGCCCTGATTTTGATTTGCCAAGCCTTGGGGCCCTTTCTTTGTTTTTTTCAAGGGTGCGCTGAACTTCAAGCCAATCTTTAGCTTCAATAATTCCTTCATGTTTTGCAACGGCACACACCCAAAGATTCATATCCTTAAACTCTCCTTTGCCTTTTCTTTTGTTGTAGAGTAGAAGACCTTGTTTCCCATTAGGCTCCCCTATAACTGTAATCCCTTTTTCCTCAAGGTAGTCAAAAACTTCTTTAGTCGCTTTAACATAAGCTGGATTGTTAAGTATCGTCTTAATCTTCATCTTAACAAAATCTTTTCCCCTTTTGGTTTTGATGTTGTTTTGAAGAAGATACTTTTCAACCTGACTTAATGACTTATACTTAAGATACTTTTCAAATATAAGTTTAACAAGCTCAAGTTCCTCTTTAATAGGTTCAAGTTTAAACATCTTCCTCTGTTTGCCGTCTTTATCGGTATATATAATAGGGACGCTTTTAAATCCTGTAGGGGTTTCCCTCCAAGCCACCTTCCGCTCTTTGCAAGCTCAAGCATATTATCCTTTATTCTTTCGGCTATAGTTTCCCTTTCAAGCTGAGCAAATACGCTGGCTATATACATCATTGCCCTGCCCATTGGAGTTGAGGTATCAAACTGCTCTGAAACCGAGATAAATTCAATTCCAAGCTTTGATAA
The DNA here is from genome assembly GCF_028872215.1 of Caloramator sp. Dgby_cultured_2. Taxonomy (NCBI): domain Bacteria; kingdom Bacillati; phylum Bacillota; class Clostridia; order Eubacteriales; family Clostridiaceae; genus Caloramator; species Caloramator sp. Dgby_cultured_2. Next base: position 1,992,042 of record NZ_CP118396.1, on the reverse strand, counting down.
AAGCTCTATAAGGTGGGCAAAATCTGCGATGTTTCTGCTGACCCTATCTAGCCTGTAGCATATAAGGACATCGAATTTTTTAGCCTTTGCATCCTTTAGCATCCTTTGAAATTCAGGCCTTTTTATGTTTTTACCCGAAAAGCCTTCATCTTCATATATTAAGTATTCCGTTATTCCCATTCTTTCAAGGTATTCTTTACAAATAGAGATTTGATTATCGATAGATTCGCCCTTTCCAGTAAACTTTGACTTTCTTGAATATATTGCTGCAACCTTCATCTATATTTCCTCCTAATCCTTTGCATCATTTAAAAGTTTAATAATATAATCCACTTCATCTGCATTTGGGGAAAGCTTTAATTTGATAAGATTGAGAACTGCTTGAGTATATAATTTCTTTATTAAAATCGCATCGTTTTTGATTTAACAACAATTTTTGATGCATAATCAAATCACCAAAAGACATGCTTATTTATTTATATGCAATAAGTGCTAGCCCTTTGACTTGACATTTTATATATAAAAATACTTGTTTGCTTGTTGGGATGTTGTGGTAAAATTATATAAAGAACATTTTAGGGGTGGTTATATGGCAATTCCTGAAAGAAATGATATACATACCTATAGAGATTATTTGAGTTTTGATAAAGATACAAGGGTAGAGCTTATAGATGGACAATTTTTGCGATGGCACTAGAACTTTCAAGGGCACATCAAAAATAGTTACCGAAGGGGCAAGGATTATAGGAAATTTTTTAGCTGAAAAGGGTCTTAATTGTGAAGTATATGTTGCACCGTTTGATGTAAGATTGATTGAAGAAGGTGAAAATGAATATTCCTGTAAAAATGTTGTTCAACCAGATATTTCAGTGGTGTGTGATAAAAACAAATTAGATGATAGGGGTTGCAAAGGAGCACCAGATTTTATAATAGAGGTTGTTTCACCATCAAATGCTTCAATTGACTATGTAAAAAGCTTTATTTATATGAAAGGTTTAAGGTTAAAGAGTATTGGATAGTTAATCCCGAATCTAAAAACGTATTTGTATATACATTAAATGAAGAAGGGCAATATGGTGAACCTCAGAAATATACATTTAACTAAAGAGTAACAGAAGTCGCCCACTTCTATAAGTGGGTGATGAATGTTGATTGATAAATTCTTTTTTATGATATAATCAGTATTAAAGGAAGGAGGTGTAATTTTGCTAAAGGCTTATAAATACAGGATATATCCAACAAAAGAACAAGAAGAATATTTTGCTAAAGTATTTGGTTGTGTAAGATTTATATACAACAAAATGCTACATGACAAAATAGAATACTATAAAAAACAGGAGAAATGCTAAACAATACACCTGCACAATATAAAAAGAATATTCTTTTCTAAAAGAAGTAGATAGTCTTGCACTTTCCAACGCACAACTTAATTTAGAAAAAGCATATAAAAATTTCTTTAGAGATAAAAAATAGGATTTCCAAAGTTCAAGAAAAAGAAAGGTTACCAGTCTTATACTACAAATAATCAAAATGGAACAGTAACACTTGAAGGTAGTTATCTAAAAGTTCCAAAGTTAAAGACAAAAATAAAAATAAAACAACACAAACAATTTGAAGGAAGAATTAAATCCGTAACTATATCAAAAACGCCAACAGGCAAATATTATGCTTCTATACTTGTAGAAGAAGAAATTAAAGAATTACCTAAAATAGATAAAAAGTAGGTATAGATTTAGGAATTAAAGAATTTGCTATTTTATCTGATGGAACAAAGGTAGAAAATCCAAAATGGTTAAGAAAAACAGAAAAAAGAATTAAAATTATACAAAAATCATTATCAAGAAAGCAAAAGCAAAGTAAAAACTATGAAAGGACAAGACAAAAACTTGCAAAATTATACGAAAAAATATCAAATCAAAGAAAAGATTTTCTTCACAAATTATCTTCTAAAATTATACACGAAAACCAAGTGATAGTTTTAGAAGATTTACAGGTAAAAAATATGCAACAAAATCATAAATTAGCTAAAGCAATAACAGAAGTATCATGGGCAGAATTTAGAAGGATGTTAGAATACAAAGCAAGATGGTATGGCAGAGAAATAATAATAGCACCACAAAATTATGCATCAAGTCAAATATGCAGTGAATGTGGATATAAAAATCCTGATGTAAAGAATTTAGCATTGAGAGAATGGAAATGTCCAAAGTGTGGTGCAGTTCATGATAGAGATATAAATGCAAGCAAGAATTTGCTAAAATTAGCCATGTGATTGGTATATATGGGGAAGGAACAGCCCTTTGAGCGTGGGTAATCTGGTAACAGAAGTTACCTTGACCACGAAGCCACCACTTCTATAAGTGGGGGTAGTTCACTGAGCGTATATGCTGTAATGTATTTAAAGGTCTAGAGTTTAAATTGGATGATATTTTGAGCTGACTTGAGTTTGTATGAGTATATTGTATAGGGAGATTATTATGTGGTTTATAATTTTGACCCTGATAGTTTGGGGATTATATGTATTTTGTATGAAAAGACAATATAAGGATGAGTTTAGATTTTTCGAAACGCTAATCCCTTTAATTTTATTTAGCATTATTACAGCAATATGCCTTGGTGTAAATTTTGTAGCTTCTGCTATTCCTAGCCTTAATGATGGAATAGCTATTCATAATTTTTTAGCAAGGCTGATAATTGGCGATGATAATTGGAGCGTTGAGCTTTTTAAAGCATATTTTGATTGGTCGGTTTATGTTAGCATATTTTTGATTTTAATATATTCATTGATGAGGATAAATAAAAAATAGCGATTATAAAAGGGAACTATGATTAAAGTTCCCTTTTATATGTTCTAAATAGAAAGTATTAATAATAAGAAATTCTTTGATGATGGGGTTGTTGATTGATTAATTAAATTAATAGCCTGGCCTAATTCAGAATTTAGGTCAGGCTTTATAAATAATTATAATCCAATGTTGTTAATAAAATAAATGTCTAGTTTGGAGATATAAATAAAATGGATAGAAGTTATTTTCATCTAGATGTTGTTTTGCTCTAGAAAACCCTTTTAAATCTGGCCAAAACTTATTTAATTCCTCTAAATCTAATGGATAAAAAACGACCAATGATTCAGGAATAAATCTAATTTCTCCACTATATTTACCATCTTTTTCTCTTTATATTTAATTACATCTTCTATTACTCCCATACCAATAATATAGGCTTTACATTGAAAAAGGACTAAAGAACGAATTTTAGCATTAATTCCCTGATTTAGGTATAAGAAGGCACCATTTTTTGATTTTTTAACTCTCCTAAAATATACTTTTGTTGAATTTCAAATATATCCATATCAGGCAGTGCATCTTCAACTTTGTTGCTTAGAGGAAGAAGCCTAATTTCTGTTGGTTTAAAATTATCATAATAATTTGAGTTGAATTTCACTATTAATACCTCCATAAAATTATTCACTATAAATATATACGACAAAAATTAAATTATTACCGCATATATTATTAATTTAAAAAATTGTGTTATAATAACAATAGAAACATAAGAAAGTTTGACCAACTTTGGTAAAAAGTGGTGATAGGCTGCTTAGGGAAATAAAAAATATCTTCCTGATCTTTATAAGAATCTTATGAGGATTTATGAATATATTGGGACACCTGATGAAGAGAGGGTAATTAGGGAGGAGTATGAAAAGATTGACGGAATTTCAATAGATTTTGGCGTTATGCAAAGAACCCATAGGGCAGTTGTAATTCCAACTAATTTTGTTTGGGACGACATAGGAAGCTTTACCTCCCTTGAAAGATTCTTAAATAGGGATGAACACGGCAATGTAATATCCAACTGCGAGGCTGCAGTATTGGATGTAAGGAATACAACGATTATAGGAGAAAAGAGGCTTATTGCAGCTATAGGCGTTAAGGATATGCTTATCGTTGATACTGATGATGTTGTTTTAATTTGTCCAAAGGATAGAAGCCAGAGCATAAAGGACCTTGTAAAGAAGATTTCAAATATGGAAGAGCTAGAAAGGTTCATATAACGGTTGCACACGCAGCCGTTATATAATTCACTAATAATGATAATAATAATCATTTACAATGAATTTATTTTTGTTTATAATTTAAGTAAATATACAATAAAGGAGGATGATTAAGGTTGAGGTTTAAAAAATTAGGAATCATTATGGTTTTAATCTTAAGCCTTATAACCAATTTAGCCTGCTCAAAAAGGAATCATATAAAAATGAAACATTAAAGGAGGAAGTTATAAGTGTTGAAAATTCAAAAAAGACAGAAGTGATGGAAGAAAAAATAATAGGGAAAAAGTAAATGAACCTGTTTCCAACAATAATCCTAAGGAGATAAACAATACAAGTAAAATCGATAATAAAAAAGTTAATAATTCTAATAATATAAACAACACAAAAGAAAAGGCAGGCACAAAAACAAAAAATGGTAAGGAAAATAATATTCAAAAGAATGTTGTAAAGGAAGACGATAAGAAAGAAACGAAACAAATAGAAACTCAACAGAAAATTACCTATAAAGATGGAATTTACATTGGAAGTTCTGAAGGGAAAAACGGTGAAATTAAAGTTAAGGTTACAGTAAAGGATGGAAGAATTCATAATATTGAAATATTATCTCATAGTGATACAGAAAATCTATTTGAAATTGTTTATAAAAAAATAATCAGTGCAGTATATGAAAAGCAATCAGCGGAGGTTGAAATAGTTTCCGGTGCAACTTTAACTAGCAATGGGCTCATTAGGGCAATTAGTAATGCTTTGGAAGGGGCAAATAATTCAAAATAATAATCATTATCATATTGACATAATAAAATTAAAATGATAATATATGAATATGAAAATCATTATCACAAATGGAGGGATAATATGAGAAAAATTGTTTTATCAACGCTTTTAATATTTACTTTAGTATTTAATGTTGTATTTGCTGCACCACCAGCACACTTTAAAGGTAAGGATGTAAAATATATTTTTCCCCATGCAGTAACAAAGGATGGACTATTGCCTATAGAAGGTAAAATTACAGCTACGGATTATGCATCAATTTTAAAATCTATAAATAATGTTCAAGATAATAACTTAGCGTTAAGAAGCAAAGTAGCTTCCTATTATGTTGAACTTGCTAAAACTACACAAAACTTATTTTTCAATGAAGATGGATCAATAGTTTCTTCTTATGATTATACTGATAATGAATATCACAATCAAAATAAGGCAGATATTGCTTCAATCGCTCAAATGAGCATTGCCTTTTATGATGCCTATGTAAATAATGTAAAATTTAATTATGGTTTATCATATAAATCTACGCTTAATAATTTAGAAAGATACATAAAAACAGCTAAAAAGGCAGAAAGAAGAACAGCAAAGTATAAAAAAGCTGTAGCTGATCTTGCAAGATACAAGAAAATAGTTCAGAATGCAGCAACTTTCCAAAAGAATGTTAAGGATTTGAGCTACAAAAATGCCCTTTCAACTTCAAGCTATGTTTTAAACAACCTTTATAAAGAAGGAAAATTTTATAATGATCCGTCCCTACAAAGTATAAATTATGGAACTATGGGAAATGGTCTTTTAGCTTTAAATGTTCAATGGAATCTATCAGGAACTAGTGATAAGCAAAGATTAACACAAATAGCAAAGGAAGTTTATGATTATATAAATGCCTCCTATGATGAAGAATATGATGTTTTTGTATTTTCGGGAGATAGACAAAATGTTAAATTTGATTTAAAGGATTTTGGAATGTTCCTTTGGGGAGCTAAGGAACTTTCAACAATATTGATTCAAAATGGATATGGAATTGAAGCAGCAAACTTAATGTTAAAGACTACAAAGATGGTTAATAAGGTGATTGTAAAGGATGTAACATATAAAAATGAGGGAATAGCAAGGGAAATAGCTGTGGTAAACGGTGTAGTTAGTGCTTCAAGGGATGAGATAAACACCGGAAGATTACATCAATTCTTATATGGATTTATGAAATGGAATGAAAGCCAATTTACAAGTTTTATAGGTGTGCATTCAAAGAACGTTATGTTGGCAAAGAACATGCTAATCAATTCAATTAAAAATCATATTGATGCATTTGCAATAATTCATGATACGAAGTTTACAGATGTTACAATTAAAAATGATGCCAAAGAAATCCCTTATATAGCTTGGTTTATGGTAACAGCAGACTATTTTGCAGAAAATCACAAGCACCATCTTTCAAAGGAAGAAAATGATTTGATACAAAGGGCAATACAAAAGAACTATGATTTTCTTATGAATAAAGTGTTAACCTTAGGGAAAAACATGTAAACTTAAACTTAGGTGCCTGGCACCTAAGTTTAAGTTTTTTGAGAAGGATTTTTACTTTTTGTAGAATAATTATATTACATTAAAAAGAAAAGGGTGGGATGGATGGAGCTTGTAAAACTAGTTGGAATAATTGTTTTAACAAGTATCTTTGCTAAAATGATGTTATTCTTTACTGAACCTTTCCCTGCCATTGTATTTGCCTGTGTCTTTGCTACTATGCTAACTTTTTCATTAATGAGAAGGGAAAAGATTATTGAGAAGACGGTTATTTCTGATGCCAAGTTGGATTTAAAGGAAACATCAAAAACCTTGCTGAAGCAAGTAAGAACTTATATATTTCAACCAACGAAATTAATAATTCATCAAATGAAACAGTAAATTTTTCAAAGGAGATAGTAAAACTTGTGGAAGAAGATGACAAAAGTATAAATCTTATTGATGATGAGTCAAGAAATATCATAAATAATATAGATATAATTGAAGGGATTTCAAATGAAACTAAGGAACTTTCAAATAAAAATATGAGGGTTATCGAAGAAAGCAGTAGAACTATTAAGGACATAATCAAGAATTTCAATGATATCGTGGGAATATATAAAGAATATTTAAGCATTACAGATGAACTTACAAAAACATCGGAGAGCATTTTTGAAATTTCAAAAAGCATAGATGATATTGCAAATCAAACAAATCTTTTATCATTGAACGCAAGTATCGAAGCTGCAAGAGCAGGAGAATATGGTAGAGGTTTTTTAGTTGTTGCCAATGAGGTTAGAAAACTATCGGATCAAGTAAAAAGCTTTAATATGAATATAAAAAGTTTAACTAATGATATTAAAGAATCTATAGAAAAAATGCAGAAGATAAGCTATAGCAGCAATGAGAAAATGAAAAATATGAATGAAGTTATCATAAAGGTTGATGATGCTCTTAATGATATATTTGATGCATCAAACAACCTTGATGTTAAGGTTGATGAAATAAAAGAGGGTTCAAAGGGTGTAAGGAATTCGGTAGAAATTACAAAGGAAAGGATAAATGTATTAAAAACCTCCCATGATAAAACTTTGGAGTATATAAAATTAACTGCTAAAATGCTCCAAAAACAAAGGGAGATGGTTGAGAATTTAAATAAGGTAATGACTGATATATCAAATCTTAGCAACAATTTTTTAGAAGATTCAATAGACGAAGACAAACAAAAAAGTTACAGGAGATAGCAATAAAGATTAAGGAGTATAAAGGTTCTAAGGATGCCGATTCACTCAAGAAACTGTGCAGGGAACTTGGGATAAACGATGTTTATTTTGCTAATGAAAAGGGGATATTTGAATACGGGACTACAAAAGATGCAATTGGTCTTAATATCTTTGAGATAGATAAAAGATATATGGACTTTGTAAGATCCAATAAGGGCTATGAAATATATCCCTTAACAAGAAGACTAGATACAGGCGAACTTTATAAATTTATAGCCATAAAAGGGAGGATGAAAAGGGAGTTATCTCAGCAGGAATATCAATAGATAATATATTGAAGTTATAAATTTAGGATCAAATTAATTGGAAAAATATGAAAATGTCCAAATGTCAAAAAGTCAAGTGGCAGGCACTCCTTGAATAAAATATAGTATAGCAAAATTGTGGTGTAAATTATGGGGGAAGATTTAGAAAAGGCAGGGTTTATTTTAAAATATGAAAATACGAAAAATCTTTTGGAATGTGAGTTGACTCCCTTAACGGATGTTCTTTTAAAATTGTCATATATATGTGTAAACTTTGCCAATACGGCAAGTATAATAAAGAATATAACTATAAATGAAACTCATGAAGTTAAAGAATTTTTAGATATAGTTTTTGATATGAGAAAGGTTGCAGATAAGCTTGAGGATATTATAGAATGTCGTTCGGAAATTATATTTAGGCTTATTAAGGCCGGGGTTTTTGATGTTAAAAATGTGTTAGATGAAGAAAAGAAATGATAAAAGCACCAATTGCTTAATGTAGTAATTGGTGCTTTTTATTGGAAAATAATAGAAATGTCCAAATGTCAAAAAGTCAAGTGACAGGCACCATATATATTTAAGGTTTCTTTAACGGTTTTTCCCATGTGAAAAGCTTACTTCTGTCATATCCTTTATTTGCAATATCCTCTCGAAGTTTATCATTGGAAAGGAGTTCTTCTATAGCTTTCTGAAGGGCGTATATATCTTTAGGATCAATTAAAAGGGCTCCATCGCCTACGATTTCTGGGATGGATGTTACATTAGATGTTATTACAGGAGTTTTACAGGACATTGCCTCAAGGGGTGGAAGGCCAAATCCTTCGTAAAGGGAAGGGTATAAAAAATAGTTGAGGCGTTATAAAAATAGGGAAGGTCCTCGTAGGGGACATATCCTGTAAATACAACTCTATCAATTAAATTAAGATCAAAACACATTTTCTCGAGCTCATCCTTTTCATCCTTTGCCTGTCCTAATATTACAAGCCTTATGTCCTTGCTTAAATTTTTCAAAAGATTTGAATAGGCTAAAATTATGGATTTTACGTTTTTTCTTTTGCTAAATCCACCAAGGTAAAGAAGAAAATCAAAGTTTATGTTGTATTTTGATTTAAGATAGTTTCTGCAAAGCTCCTTATCAAGGGGCTTAAAATATTTTTCTGCTGCAAGGTAGGTCACTTTAACCTTTGATTCGTCGACGTTAAAAAATCTTATGATATCTTTTTTGGAGTAATTGGATACGGTTATTATAAGATCGGATTTTTGGATGATTTTGGGCATCTCCGTTAGGAACTTTTTAAGATAACCCTTTCCTACAGCCTCAGGCATTATATAAGGAATGAGATCATGGATGGTGGTTATTATTTTTGTTTTTTTCTTCGGGAAATCCTATTCCATTTTGGGGAAGATGATACACGTCAATTTTGTTTTTTACTAAGTTTTGGGGGATAAAGTGTTCCTCAAAAAACGGTGCCCCTTCTTGAGGTTATGCATGCCCTTATATTTTCCTTAACAACCTTATCATAGTTTCCGCCATGCCAATAGAGAAGATACTCATTTTCATGGTCCAAAATCGATATATACTTAATTATATTTTGAATATATGTTCCAATGCCGGTTCCAGCATACCAATTATATCCCCTTGCATCTATTGCAATCCTCATTTAATCACTCCTATTATGCTTATATTTTATTTATATTACAATAAGGTTAATTTTGTGCATGGATTTAATCACACAAGTTAAATATTTACATATTATAAAATAGAATTGCTTTTGAGAGTGAGCTTTATGGAAGAATTAATTAGGCTAATAGAAAATAAATATAGTATTAAAGTTTCAAATATAGAAAAATACAAAAATGTTTATAAAATAACCTCAGGCGAGAGGGAGTATTGCTTAAAGGTCTCAAAGTATGACAAGGAACAATTTGAGTTTATTATCGCCTGTATTATGCACCTTATAAGCAATGGGTTTAAAAAAGTTCTTCCAATAATAAAAACAAAGGATGGTGATGACTATATTGAACTAAATGAAGGCTTTGCATTTTTAACGGATTGGGCTAACTCAAGGCATATTGATTTTAAAAATTTAGTGGAACTTAAAAGGGCTGTTGAAACATTAGGGGAGCTGCATATAAAATCAAGAAATTTTCAATATAAAAAGGTTAAGGGAAGAAACCTTTATGGTAGATGGATTGAAAAGTTTGAAAAAAGGCTAAATCAGCTATTACTTTTTAAATCCATAATAGTTTCAAAGGTTGAAAGGACCCAGTTTGATGACATTTATCTTAAACATATCGATGTCCATTACAAACAAGCCCTTGATGCTATAAAAAATCTCAAAGAATCAAAGTATTTTGAGATAATGGAGAGCCATAAGGCTTTAAAGGAATTTTGCCATCATGACAGGTGCAAATCATAATTTTTTAATAGATAATTTTTTAAATATATATATTATCGACTTTGACTACTGCATAATGGATTCCCATCTCCATGACCTTGCAAGCATCATAATAAGAAGTTTAAGATACGGCAATTGGAGTATGGAAACATTAGAATATATAATTTCGATTTATTCAAATTTTACCCCCATAAATAAGGATGAACTTTATTTAATATATTGCTTTATGGAATTTCCTCAGGATTTTTGGCAGGTAGGGCTTCAATATTATGTTGAAAAGCAGCCCTGGAATGAGGAGTTTTTCTTAAAAAAACTTTTAAAGGTTACCGATGACCATAAGGAAAGATTTAGATTTTTAAATAATTTTAAATCAATATTTTAAGGTGATGGTATGAGTGAGGAAATGGAAAAAAGGATAAAGGATATTAAGGAAGACATTAAAAAACTAAAGGAACTTAAAAAGCTTGAGAAAAAGTATGAAAAATTAAAAAGAGAAAAGGAAGAGATAGAAAGGGAAATTCAAAGGATGATGGAAAGACAAAATAAAGAAAAGAAAAAAGGCATTAGGGGTGGGATGATGTTAAGGGAAGTTGATTGCAAAGAGTGGCAGATTGTTTTTGTAAGGACTTTGCAGGAATACTTGTATAAAAAGGGTTTCAAAAATTTAATTGAAATTCGATATAACAAGGAAGGAAAACTATATACCATAAAGAATAAAAAGCTATATATCGATACGGAAAAGGTTGAAGGAAGACCCTTTGAGATAGATGGGGAGAAAAATATTAAGGAATTTTGTAAAGTCCTTTCTGAATTCCATGGAGCTTCGGAGGGCTTTGTTCCACCCCAGGGGTTAAGATAAATGTAAGGTGGGGAAAATTAACAGAGCGATATAAAAGGTATTTAAAGGATTTTGAAAGAATCAAGGATAGTGAAAATAAAACCTCCTTTGAAGCTGCTCTTGAACCATATTGGGAGGAATTTTATAAAAGGGCAAAGGAAGTCATGAAAACCTTTAGAAGTATTCAGTATCTTTCAGCATTAGAGGAGAGCATGAAAAAAGGGAAGTTTGCCTTAATACCATTTCAAAGAATACAGCGATAAAAACAAAAAGAGGAATATATTTATTTGAAATATTTGATTCAGGCTACAATATGATAGAAGAGGATATAGCAAAGCTTATAAAAGGGGAATTCAAAAGACAGGCAAAAAGAGATTTTTGATATAGTAGTATCTGAATATGAAAAGTATAGGGCATTGAACTCAAATTCAATTGAATATATCAAGGCCTATGTGTCCTTCCCATATAATACCCTAAAGCTTGTTTCAAAATATTTAAAGGGCAAGGAGAAAGATTACGAAAAGAAACTTGAAAAGGCGCTTTTAAGGGATAATCAATGCAACCTTTGGGGGTGTAAGGGGTGGATTTAATGCCAAAGGACAAAAATTCCTTGCTGACTTTTTTTAGATGACAGGATGTTTGATGAGTTTAATTTAAAAGTTGATGAGGCACATCCCGTAAGGTCAGTATTTGTTCTTACGACGAATCAGGGGATAAAGATATTAAAAAGGTTAAGTATCCTTTAGAGGATTTAGAGTTTATATATAATTCCCTAAATAAAATTAGAGAAAATTATCCCTACGTTATAAATTTTAGACTTACAAAGGAGGGAAGCCATATTTAATATATAACGATGAGGTGTATGTTGTATTAGACTGCGTTGAAGGTAGAGAGGCTCTTTATCAAAACCCATTGGATTTAAAAAATGTGGCGATGGCCCTTGCTAAGTTTCATGAGGCCTCAAAGGATATAGGCTATTATGATAAAAAAGCTTGGTTGGCAAAATGGTGGAAAGATTATTAAATAGAATAAAGGATCTTGAAAAGTTTAAGGAAATAGCTAACATGCACTATTATAAAACCGAATTTGATAAAATATTTTTGGAAAATGTGGATATAAATATTGAAAAATCTAAGGAGGCTGTGGATTATTTAAAAGGGACACAGGGCAGGCATATAAAGGACTATGTATTCTGCCACCATGATCTTGCCCATCATAATGTTTTGATGGGAAACGATGATAATGTTTATTTTTTAGATTTTGACCTTTGTATTTTGGACACAAGGGTTCACGATCTTGCTAATTTTATAAATAAGGCTCTAAAGGATAACGCCTTTACAATCGAAACGATTAATATAATATTGGATAATTATAACAAAATAAGCAAATTAACTAAGGAGGAAATAAACATTCTTTATGCTTATCTTCTTTTCCCTAAGGATTTTTATGATATTTCAAGGGATTACTACCTAAGGACAAAACGATGGGATGAGGATGAATATGTAGAAAAGCTTATCAGAAAGGCAGCATATAAGGATGATAAGGATAGGGTTTTAAAAAGCTTTAAAAAGATATGGTTATAGGGCTGATTACTCAGCCCTTTTCATGCTTTTTATTATATAATATATAACTCCAATGCATATAAACACATCGCCTATGCTAACAACATAACTTCTTATAAATTTAACGGGGATAATGTCTCCTAAAAACCAAAACAAGGTTTTCTCATTTTGAAGAACGTATAAACCTTCCTTTGTAATGTTTATATTATCCTTTGATGGATAAAGACCTGCTGCAACGGCAGAATCTGGGTTTACTGGCATTGCACCGCCGTTTAGGAATATCGCAAGGGCGTTTAATAAAAATCCAATGGCAATCGTGACGATGGCTTTGTTTTGCCTATTCAAATAAGCAAATATGAAAATCAATATAAATTGCAGAAGATAAAATATGTAGGTTATGAGTCCTCTTTCAATAATCCCCTTCCTTACAAGGGTAAATAAAACTATTTCAATTGAAAAGGCTATGATTGGGATATATATTCCCTTTAAATCTGAACCATCAAGTCTTTTAATATCTCCCTTAAGTAAAAGACCAATTATAATTCCTAAGATGGCAGAAAGAATGAATAACATATTCTAACCTCTTTCTTTGCAGGATTTTTGCTTTTCACAGGCTCTAAGATAGGCCTCAACAACCTTTGGATGAAACTGAGTGCCATTGTTCTTCATAAGTTCCTTCATAATCTCCTCTGGTGAAAGGGCCTTTCTGTAAACCCTGTCCGTCATCATGGCATCTATGGAGTCGGCAAGTTGGAGGATGAAAACGTCAATTCCAAGCTCCTCGCCCTTTTTACCCGCCGGATATCCTTTGCCGTCATATCTTTCGTGGTGATATCTTATAATTTCCGGTATTCTTCCAAGGTCTTTAATGTCCTTTACTATTTGGTATCCTATTTCAGGATGCTGCTTTATTATGTTATATTCTTCTTCAGTTAATTTACCTGGTTTGTTAAGGATGGCGTCGCTTATTCCAATTTTTCCAACATCATGAAGATATGCAGCAAGCTTTAATTCTTCTATCTTGCTTTCACTAAACTTAAGCTCCCTTGCAATCATTTCAACAATCCTTGCTACATTTCTTGAGTGCCCCTCTGTATATTTGTCCCTTGATTCAAGGGCGTGCATCAAAACTTCGATGGTTTCCATGTATTTAATTTTTGTTTCAACATAAAGAATATATGTATATCGGGCAAATAACACAGGGATCATAAGAAGAAGTATGCCAAGTAAATTATAGCGTGTATATAAGTAGGCTATAAGGTAGCCAAAGGGTGCCATGGGGATTACGCCGAGGATAACTAGTTTTAAAACATTAATGAAAGTTTTAAAAACATTATCATTGCTTAACAATGTAAGAAGAAGGCACATAAGTAATGTGTTTGTTAAAGAAAAAGTTAAAATTATTGATATAAATTGAATGCTTGATAATAAAATTGAAGTATAATTGGTATTTTGAAAAAAATTTAATACAAAAGAAGAACAAAATGTTGATAATGAAATTGCAGATATATTAAATATAGTTTTATAAAATGGTATATTAAATACATGGTAATATTTATCATCTTTTTTACAATTTTAAATGCAACTCCAATGCTTACTATAACCATTGCCCAAAAACGTTAAATAATAAAATTGAGGCAAAAAATACTGCAAAGCTAGAACTTATTGCGGTTTTTTGTATGTAACCAATAAAGACTCTGTTAAAATAGCCAAAATTGAAAAAATTATTATTCCATATATGTCTATTTCAACAAAACTACTAATTTTATAAGCGTAATAATAACAATATATGTTTAGTAAAAAACAGATACTATATATATAATTGATTTTTTATTTAACACTTTTATCCCTCCTAAAACAAAAGGCCGATTATATTTTACCACCAAGTAACCACTGATCCACCTGCTAAAGCAAGTGTTAAAAGAGCTATGATTGCAGGTAATATTTTCTTCATGCAGATTACCCCTTTGCGTTTTGGCTAACAGGGCTCCGCTATTGCCTGTTGCGTTGCTCCGCTAAAGAGGAAAAGGATAAATATAATCGGCCTTTTTGCACACTATTGAGTTATCTTTTCAATTCGTCTGTTTATTGCATCCAGTGTTGCCCTTGCAATTGCTTCGTTTAAATCCTTTCTTACTATAGCAGATCCTACAAGTGCTTCTTCGTTGCCTGTAACAAGCGCATTAACTATTACCGTAACCACAGTTACAGTGTTTGTTGTGTTGACTAAAACATCCTGCACATCGAATAGGTATTCTTGTCCAATAATCTTTTCTACAGCCTCTAAGGTTGCCTTTGCGATGAGCTTTTTCTATTTGCTTGAGTGTTTATTCCTGAACCTTCTACGGAATATTCAATGCCATCATAGGTTAAAATAACGCTATATTCAATCTTATTTAGCAAAGTTTTTACCAATACGCTATGTAGCTTAACCCTCTTAGGGCTTACCATATCATCCGATTGAATTACCGCAATGCTTATTTTGTTCTTATCTATCTTATAATCATACTTTGCAAATAAAGTGGATTCTATGTCCCTTGCTATCTGCTTTGGGGATCTTGAGCTGTTTGCAAGGACATGAATTTCACTTATTTCATCATTTTCAAAAACTACCTTACAATTTAAAACTCCTTCTATCCTATTTATCGTTTCTTGAACTAATGTAAGGTCCATTAATATCCCCCGCCCTAAAATCTAAGTATAATAATAGCATATTTTGGCTCTGTCCTCAATTACAAAACAAAAAAAGGCCCTAAATTTAGAGCCTTATTTCGACAATTTGCTATAAATCGTCAATGTCTCCACTGCAGTTTTCTTCCATGAGTAGGAGGAGCTTCTTAATAGTCCCCTAAGTTTTAAATCTTCATAAAGCTTTTTATCCTCAATTAATTTTAAAATGTTCTCTGCTATTTCATAGGGATTTTGAGGATTTATATAAAGGGCATCTTCCTTTAAAACTTCAGGAATGGATGTGGTGTTTGAAGCAATTACAGGAGTTCCGCAGGCCATAGCCTCAAGGGGCGGAAGGCCAAATCCCTCATAAAAGGAAGGGTAAATTAGCATATAGGAGGCATTATAAAAAGTGGTAAATCCTCAACAGGGATAAATCCTGGGAAAAGGCATTCATTTTTAAGTCCGAGGCTAAGGGCAAGGTCCCTGTAATCGTAGTAGGAGCGCCCTTTTTGCCGAGGATCAAAAGCTTAAATCCCTTTATCTTATTTTTTATAAGGCTAAAGGCTTGAATTAGTCCCTTTATATTTTTCCTTGGACTAAATCCACCAACATATAGGATAAAGTCCCCCTCAAGGCTATATTTTTCTTTAATAATTTTCCTGCAATATTCCTTATTAATTGGTTTATAAATATCCTCTGCAGCAAGATAGGTTACATATATTTTGTCTAAAGGATAGCCCAATGTTTTATGGATGTCCATCTTAGAGTATTCTGATACAGTTATTATCCCATCACAAAGGGGAACTATTTTAGGGATCTCCTGAAGATATATTTTAAGATATTGGGGTCCGACGGTTTCAGGCATTTTATAAGGAATTACATCATGAAGGGTTATTACAAATTTACAAGTTTTCTCATAAGGAAGGCCTATTCCATTTTGGGGAACATGATAAATTTCTATACCCGTATCGGTTAAAATGTTTGGAACGTCAACCTCCTCCCAAAAGGTTTCCTTATCGCTTTTTCAATATGTTTAACCTTAAAATTTTCATCAAGCTCAAAATCAAGTTTGTCCTTTGGAAGAAATAAAAGATAGTCATTTTCTTTGTCTATTAAGCATATATTTTTAATTAGCTGATAAGTGTAGGTGCCAATCCCCGTTCCTCTATACCAAATTGAAGCTCTTGAGTCTATTCCGATTTTCATAGGATCACCTATTAATTATATACAGTTTATATTATGAAGAAATCTTTGATTTGGTGAATATACATAAAAAAGTTAAAAAACATAAACATTAGTAGGGGGTGGTAAAATGGTTAGGGAAACTGAAATTTCTACACAGTTTGGATTTGAGATTAGGGATCTTATTCCCCAAAGGGGAGTATATCTGATTAAAACAAATAAGGGAAACAAATGCTTAAAGAAGGTAAATTACGGTCCGCATAAGCTTATGTATATATATAAGGCTAAGGAACATATTATAAAGAACGGTTTTGATAAAATTGATAAAAACGAATTATCCCTAAAGGGCCTTCCCTATGCCATAGTAAATGAAGATCTTTATGTGGTTACTGAATGGATAGATGGAAGGGAATGCGATTTTAGAAATGATGAGGATTTAAAGATTGCAGCAAAAACTTTAGCAAAATTTCATCTTGCTGCAAGGAATTTTGTTCCAGAGGATAATTTAAAGGCAAGAAATGATATTGGCAAACTTCCCTATACCTTTGAAAAAGGCTTACAACTTTAAACAAGATGAAGGATATCGCAAGGAAAAACAAGAAAAAGACGGAGTTCGATATTTTATATCTTGATAACGTAGACTTTTATATAGAACTTGCAAAAAAGGCGATAGAAAAATTAGACCTTGATGCCTATAATAGGGTATGTCAGAAGGACTTAAACGATAAAGTCCTTTGCCATCATGATTTTACCTATCACAATATACTTATAAAAGACAATGGGGATGTTTACATCGTCGATTTTGATTACTGCAAGGAGGAAATTCAAATATATGACCTTGCAACATTAATGGTGAAGGCTCTAAAGAGGGTAGATTGGAGCCTTGAAAAGGCTAATTTAATAGTGGATAACTACAATGCCGTAAAGCCTATTAGCGTTGATGAATTAAAAGTATTAAAGGCACTACTTGCCTTCCCGCAGAGATTTTGGAGGATTGCAAATAGGTATTATTATAAAGAACCAGGCTGGAGCGAGGCAAGCTTTATTAAGAAGCTAAGGGAGATTTTGGATGAGAAGGATAAGTATATAAGCTTTTTAGAAAGTTTTTGATCCGGGAAATTTCCCGGATTTTTTGTCAAAAGAAAGGATTGTTACATATTATGGTATTATAGAAATCTTTGGAGTATGTTTATGGAGGAGTTAAATGTAGGGGATATAGTAGTTAGAAAATCCTATGGTGGGGATGTGTATTTTAAAATAACTCAAATCGTAAAAAGAGAGGATGGAACAAAGCTTTATATTTTAAAAGGAATAGAGCTGAGGATAATTGCAGATGCCCTTGGGGAGGACCTTTAAGGCCTGATCTTAACAAGATTGCAGAATATGATGAGGTATTTAATAGAAAGGTTAACGCAAAGATTAAAAAGATTCTTTTAAACAGGAAAGTTCCCTTTAAAGGCAAAAGGGGGAAGTTAAAGAAGAAAAGGGGATAGTAGGAAGGCCAGGAAGGGTTTTGCACATCGATGGGGATGAGGAATATCTAAATATTTGCCTTAGAGGTTATAAAAAGCTTGGTATAAATGTCGTTGGAAGGTTTGTTCCAGAAGCAGAGCAGCCTAACGTGGTTATAGACCTTTAAGGGAAGTAAAACCCGACATATTGGTTTTAACAGGACATGACAGCATAGCAAAGGGGACACAGAATTTTAAGGATATAAACAATTATAGAAATTCAAGATATTTTGCTGAGGCGGTAAAAAGGGCAAGGGATTATGAACCCTCCTATGACGACCTTGTTATATTCGCAGGGGCCTGCCAATCCTATTATGAAGTGTTAATTGAGGCAGGTGCCAACTTTGCAAGTTCCCCATCAAGGGTTTTAATCCATGCGATGGATCCTGTTTTTGTCTGCGAAAAAATCGCCTTTTCCAGTATAACAAAGTTTTTATCCCCAAATGAAGTTTTAGAGAGCACCATAACCGGCGAAAAGGGTATAGGTGGTTTAGAAACCAGAGGAAAATACAGAGAATCTTCCCACAAGATTTAGGGGTGGTCATATGGAGGATATTAAAGTTAAAGTTAAAGATGAAGTTTATGGACTTGAAGAAGCAGCTTTATATTTATTTGCTAAAATTAAAGAACTATATGAATATGAAAGGGAAACCCTAAAGGCCCTTGCTGTTTTAATAAGGAGCAAAATTGCAAGGAATATAAGGAATTTAGAGGGGTGCAAGGAGGATTTAAGTTTAAATAAAGGTGAATTCGATAAACTTGATGATAAGTTAAAGAATAAGCTTATAGAGGCTATTAAAGAAACTGCTGGAATAATTGCAAAATATAATGGCAGGATAGTTGACCTATATTATACTAAAAATTGTTCTGGAGCAACTGCAAATTCAGAGGATGTTTTAGGATACCATATAGGATATTTAAGGAGGGTTTTTGCGATTTGTGCAGGGCAAAGAAGGATGAAGTGGAAGTTGAAGTTAAAAGGATTATGGAGCTTTTTAACCTTTCCTCTTCTAGCTATAAGGAAAAAGTAGAGGGACTTATAGAAGAGGTTGAAAGGGACGACATGGGGAGAATAAAAAAGTTAAAGTTTATGAACAAAGATTTAAGTGGTAAGGATTTTGTAGAAGGATTGAATTTAAAAAGCAATAGGCTGTATTTTCTACAAAAAGCATCGGAGTTAAAGAAATAGGGAGGGCCTTGGACTTGGGTTATGTCTTGATGGTGCTGATGCAATGGCAAAGATGGGGAAAAATTATGAGGATATTTTAAAATACTATTATACAGGGATAGAGCTTTTTAAACTGAATAAGGATTATATCTTAAATAACTTTAATGATAAAAAAATACTAATCGACCCAGGACACGGTGGAGATGATACGGGAAATATATCCGATATAGCTGAAAAGGATATAAATCTTAAAGTTTCACTTTATCTTAAAGAATATTTAGAAAAAAGTCCTGTAGTGTAGTTATGACGAGGGATAAGGATGAATACCTATCCCTACAAAAAGGGTTGATATCATCAACAAGGAAAGGCCAAATTTTTTATCTCAATTCACATGAATCATTTTTATAACGACACAGTAAATGGAAGTGAGGCCTATTGTTATAAGGATGATGAGGAGGCTATAGAACTTGCAAATCTTATATTAAAAAATCTTAATAAGGATATTAACTTAAAAAACAGAGGGGTAAGGGTTGGGGACTATTTTATTTTAAGGGAATCCAAGGTTAGCGGGATTATATTAGAATGCCTGTATATGACAGGCAGGGAGGATAGAGGCATTTTGAATGAGGATGGTTATAAAAAAATCGCGGATTGTATATATAAGGCCCTTTGTGGGTTTTACGGGATAAATTTCTAATAGAATCCTTGTCAAACTCTATAGTTGATAATAATAAAAAGATTAAATGAATAATAAAGAGAAAAAAGAGAGTTATATTTGAATGATTGTAGAAAAAGACATTAATTCTTTTGTTGACACATTGTAAAAAACTTGTTAAAATAATTAAATTAATTATTGACGAAACACCCTCAATGGTGTAAAATATTGTAGTGGAAAGAGGGTGTTTCTTATGAGAGGAAGAGATCTTTTAAATGCCATCAAAAAAGATATTGATGAGCATGTTGGAGAGAGGGTCGTTGTTAAGGCTAACAACGGTCGCAAAAAGTTTACGTAAAAGAAGGCATCCTTGAGAAAACATATCCTCATATATTCATAGTAAAAGTCGAAGGAAGCGATAATACAACTCGAACGATATCCTACAGCTATTCAGATATATTGACGCAAACAGTCCAGATAATATTCAAGAATAAAAATGTAGCAATGTAAAAATAAAAAGAAGGCCTTTTGGCCTTCTTTTTATTTTGTAACAGAAAAGCCGCCAAAAGGCGGCTTTTCTGTGGGGTTATGGGTTTGGCAGCTATTTTTTAGGGGGATAAACAAAGGTTATCGACAAAATATTATTATAAAGAAATAAAATTTTATGTCAACATTTTTAAAGAAAGAAGTAATATTTTTAATTTTACGAATATATATTATATTAGGTAAATTAGGGTGGGAGGGATTAAATTGTCAGTTGAATATGTAAAGGATGTAATAAATTACGAGGAACTTATAGGAGAAGGCCAATCCCAGACTATGGTTAATGGGGATATAGTAATATCCGAAAGGGATGGAGATGTTTCTAAAGTTCTTTATTGTGATGGCGAGGCTGTAGTTTTAAATTGTCAGGTTGTGGAGGATAGGGTAATAGTTGAAGGGAGGATGAACTTTAGAGTTTATTATTCCTCTAACGATACAAGGAACATATATAAAGTTGAAGCATCCTCAAATTTTACCCATAATATCCAAATTCCAGGCGCAAGAAATGAACACAGCCCAAAAGTAGAAGCAGAAATAGAACATATGGAATATCAGGTTACTACAAATAAAAAAATAAGGGTTAATGCTGTTATTAATCTTAAAGGACATGTTTATAATAGAGCTACAAAGGAAACTATTGTAGACATCAAGGGACAGGATGTTCAGATGCTAAGGGAAAGCGTAGAAATAGACGAATATTTAAGGGATGTAAAGGAAGAATCCATGATAAAGGCAGAAATAACTTCTGAAAAGGAAATAGAAGAAATAGTTAAAACAGGGGTTTTCGTTTATAAGAGGGAATATCAAGTTCTTGATGGCAAAGTTTTAATCAACGCAACGGCAAAGGCAAGGATGCTTGTAAAGAGTAAGGATGGAGAATACTTCATGTTAGAGCAAGATATCCCCTTTAGCCATGAAGTTGTAGCTGAAGAAGTAAAACCAAATATGAAGATCGATGTTATGTGTAAAGTTAAAGAGGTTTATGCTGAAGTTCAAGAAAACGAAGAAGGGGAAAGAAAGGTAGTTTCAGTTCAGGCAAATGTAGAAATTTATGTTAAAGTTTATTCAACGAGGCAGCTACAAAATATATTGGATGCCTACTCGTCTGATTCAAGGTATGAATTTGAGAAGGAAAATATAAAATGCTTTTCATACCATGATGAGGCTACGGATTCACAGGTTTTAAAGGATAGAATAACAGTTCCTGAGGATGAAGCGATTGTTGAAGTTAAATATGTCGATGCAAAGCCAGTGATAACCGAGGTTAAGGTTTTAGAGGATAAAGCTACCTGTGAAGGTGTTTTAAGATGCAATCTTGTTTATATAAAGGCAAAGGAAGAGCCAGAATTTGAAGGATATGAAGAGGAACTCCCCTTTAAGTTTACTTTAGATATTCCTATGGCAAAAATAGATATGCTTCCAACCTGCTTGGTTAAACTTGAGAGCCTAAACTATGAAAAGTTTGCCGATAAGGAAGTTAACGTAAAGGCTAACCTTGTATGCCATATGAAGCTTTACAAGAAAAATGCTTATGATATATTAAAATCCTTAAATGAAATCGACATAACTGAAATGATAAAGAACATGCCAAGCCTTGTTATATATACTGTTCAGCCCCATGACACCCTTTGGAAGATAGCAAAGAAATATGGAACTAAAGTAGAGGATATAGTAAAGCTAAATGACATCGAAAATCCGGATT
Organism: Caloramator sp. Dgby_cultured_2; assembly: GCF_028872215.1. Classification (NCBI taxonomy): domain Bacteria; kingdom Bacillati; phylum Bacillota; class Clostridia; order Eubacteriales; family Clostridiaceae; genus Caloramator; species Caloramator sp. Dgby_cultured_2. The sequence goes on along the minus strand of NZ_CP118396.1, from coordinate 1,969,956 downwards.
ATATAGAACCAGGAATGAAAATTATAGTTCCTAAAAAGACATTTATGAAATAATTTGAGGGACGGTTCATTACTATTATAAATTTGTTAAAGACGAATTTGTAATGAACCGTCCCTTGAAGTTATTTAGAAAATAATATATAATTTTTTAAACTAAGCGAGGTGATGGTGTGGAGAGGATAGAAATAAAGTGCCCTGCAAAGGTTAATTTGTCCCTCGATGTTGTTGGTAAAAGGGATGATGGATATCACCTTTTAAGGATGATAAATCAGAGCGTATCCTTATATGATTATTTAACTATAGAAAAAATAAAAAGCGGAATCATCATAATTTCCGATAAAAATGATATTCCCCTTGATGAGTCTAACACCTGCTATAGGGCAGCGGATTTAATCTTTAAAAAATTTGGGGTAGACTACGGAGTCAAAATTCATCTTAAAAGAATATTCCCCACGGTGCAGGCCTTGGAGGGGAAGCTCAGACGCAGCGGGGTTATTAAGGCTTTAAATGAACTTTATGACCTTAAAATGAGCAAGGAGCAGATGATGGAAATAGGGCTTAAGGTTGGTGCTGATGTTCCCTTCTCAATAGTAAACAGAACAAGCCTTGTGGAGGGGATAGGAGAGATCATAAGCCCTATTGAAAAGATAGAAAATCTACATATAGTCATTGCAAAACCTAATATAAATATATCAACAAAGGAAGTTTATTCTAAGCTTAGACTAGATGAAATCAATAAAAGGCCTAACATAGATAAAATGGTAGAATACATAAGAAATAAGAATTACAAGATGATGGCATCTAATATGGTAAACGTCCTTGAAACTGTTACTTTAAATGAATACCCTATATTGTTAGAAATTAAAAATATAATGATGGAGTTTGAGGCAGAAGGAAGCATAATGACGGGAAGCGGCTCAGCAGTTATAGGTGTTTTTGAGGATGAAGAAAAGGCTAAGGTTTGTTATAATAGATTAAGGGATTACATTAAGGATGTATTTTTAGTTAAAACGGTAAATGAAGGGGTGTAATTAATGGTTAATGCTTTAATTCTTGCGGGGGATAAGGGTGAGGATGGAAAACCAAAGGCCCTTTTAGAGATTAAGGGACGTTTTATGATAGAATATGTGATAGATGCCTTGAGGGATTCAGGTGTTGTTGACAATATATATGTTGTTGGAGATGAGATATTAAAGGATAAAATAGGGCATGTTGTTGATGGTTTTATTAAATCCAACGGCGAAATGTTGGATAACATAAAATATAGCGTAAAGTCAATAGGCGATTACGAAAGGCCCCTTTTAGTTTGCACATCGGATATACCTTTAATAAAGGGGGATGCGGTTAGGGATTTTGTTTTAGAGTGTAGTAAAGAAAATTTAGATGTTGGATACCCTATAATAGATAAAAGCCTTAATGATGAAAAATATCCGGATGTTAAAAGAACCTATGTAAAGATGAAGGAGGGAATCTTTACAGGAGGAAACATAGTTTTTTTAAACCCAAACGTTGTTGAAAGGGCAACAAAAAGGCGGAGGAGCTTATAGCCTTTAGAAAAAGCCCTTGAAGATGGGAAAAGTTTTAGGATTATCCTTTTTACTAAGGCTTGCCCTTGGCATTCTAACAATTCCTGCTGTTGAAAAAAGATTTGTGATATGTTTGAGGTTAAAGGAAGGGCAATATTTACAAAATACCCCGAGATAGGGAATGATGTTGATAAAAAGAGGATATAGATTTTGTAAATAGATACATAAGCTGATGGCTTTTGCCATCAGCTTTTTGCATATTTTTGTGTAGTTTGGAAAACTAAAAGAGGGAGATGATAACGTGAAGGCGGTTATAGAATTTATTAAAGACCAATTTAATTTTAATACTTTTGTCTTATTTTTAATTTCAAGTGTTTTTTATATTATGACAGTTTGGATTATAACAAAAAGCCTTGCATTATGAAGCAAAATTTGCAAAGTATTGTGCTATTTTTTCTATAGCAATAGCAATTATCCTTTATATTGTAACCAAAATACTTCCTTGATGGAGTGATTTTTATGAGAAGAAAAAGGGAAGTTACATATACATATACCCCTGATTCTAAGACAAAGATTAGTAAAAACTTAAATGAAAATATAGAGATTATAAAAACCATCCTTAAGGATTGCGATGATGTTGTTTTTAGGGAATTTGAAGTGGGTGGAGACGATAAGATAAGGATGTTTTTGTTTTACGTTGATGGGATGGCAGATAAGCTCCTTTTAGATGAATTTGTCCTAATGCCCCTTATGATATCTTCAAGGGAAGTTCCGCCAAGCTTTGATGAGATTAAAAGTAAGCTTTTTGAGGTTACAAAGGACAATGCGATGGCTGTTACTGACTTTAAAGAGGTTGACATTGTTGAAGACCTTATTATGGAGGTTTTAAGCGGTGATACAGGGCTTTTAATAGATTATACAGAGAAGGCCCTATTAATTGCAACTAAGGCCTTTCCAACAAGAGGCGTTGCAGAACCTTCAGCAGAAACGGTAATAAGGGGTCCAAGGGATGGTTTTACTGAAACTATTAGAATAAATACCGCCCTCATAAGAAGAAGGGTAAGGGATCCAAGGTTTAAAATAAAGCAAACGAGGCTTGGGGTAAGATCAAAGACGGATATTGCAATAATGTATATAGATGATATCGTAGACAAAAGGGTTTTGGATGAGCTAAATAGAAGGCTTGATAAAATAAATATAGATGCCATTATAGATAGCGGGTATCTGCAGCAGCTTATAGAAGAGAGGGCCTTTTCTATTTTCCCTCAGGCTCAAACGACGGAAAGACCAGATGTTGTTGCAGCGGCAATTTATGAGGGGAGGGTAGGGATTTTAGTTGACAATTCCCCTTTGCCCTAATCATTCCTGTTACTATGAATGCTTTTTTCAGTCAGGGGAGGATTATTATTCAAGACCAGTTATCTCAAGCTTTGTAAGGTTTATAAGGCTTTTAGCTGGCGGATTATCTATATTGTCACCAGCTTTATACATAGCTATAACTTCCTTTCATCCACAGATAATACCTGCAAAACTTGCCCTATCCATTGCAGCAACGAGGGAGGGAGTTCCTTTTCCAGCTTTTATTGAGGCAATATTAATGGAAATCACCTTTGAACTTTTAAGGGAGGCTGGAGTTAGGCTGCCAAGGCCTATAGGTTCAACAATAGGCATTGTTGGTGGTCTTGTAATTGGTCAGGCGGCAGTATCTGCAGGAATAGTAAGCCCTATTATGGTCATAGTAGTTGCGATAACTGCAATTTCAAGCTTTAGTATAACTAACTATGAGCTTGCAACGGGTCTTAGGCTTTTGAGGTTTATATTCATGATAGCAGCGTCAATTTATGGCCTTTACGGAATAGTTCTTGCTTATATAGGGACTTTAATTTATACAGTTAACATAAAAAGCTTTGGAACACCATTTCTTGCACCGATGGCTCCCTTTTACTTTGAAGACATGCAGGATTCTACGATTAAGCTTCCTCTTAAGTATTTAAAGCGAAGGCCAATGCATTTTGACCCTAATGATTTAATAAGGCAGGGTGATGAAGATGGTTCCCAATGATGATAAAATATCTGCATTTCAGGTAGGTCTTATTGTTTATTTAACTCCTATTGGGGTTGGAATTTTTACTTTACCGGCTACCCTTGCAAAGGATGTTGAAACAAACGGATGGATCAGTTTAATTTTAGGCGGATTATTTTGCATGTTGATAATTTATTTTATCTGTGATGTTGGAAAAAAATATTCAAATCTTGGCTTGGTTGAAACTTTAAAGTTTTTATTTGGAAAGGTTTTAGGAACCATTCTTGCCTTTCCGGTATTTATTTACTATATAGTTTTTACTGCGATGGAGATAAGGATATTTGGTGAAACTACTAAAATGTATCTTCTTTTTAAAACACCTCTTGAATATATCATGGTTCCAATATTGATTTTGGCAATGATTCTTACTCGAAATGGTATAGAACCCATAGCAAGGTTTTTGAGGCGACCTTTTTCCTGATTGCCTTCACACTAGTTTTAGTTATATTAATCTACCTTCCAAAGAGCGACTATTCTAATCTTTTGCCTATTTTAAAGGTTGAACCATTAAAATTAATTAAATCGGTTAGCGATAGTCTTTTTCGCTGTCGGGCTTTGAGGTTTTGTTTTTGCTCTTTCCCTTTATAAGAAGGCCTGATAAGGCACTTAAGAGTTCATTAATTGCTATTTCTTTTATAACCCTACTTTATGTTATAATATTCATCCAGTGTATTGCAAGGTTTGGGGTTGATTATACCTCTACTCTTTTATATCCTACGCTATCCCTTATAAAATCTTCAGATATTCCAGGTGCCTTCATAGAAGGTATTGAAGGTTTGTTGTTTTCCCTTTGGATAGTGCTTATATTTACTACAATTGTAATGCTCATTTTTGCCTACAGCATAGTTGGTTCTAACTTAATTAAACAAAAGGAGATAAAACACACAGCAATATTGTTTTTGCCGATAATATATGTAATTTCTTTAATTCCTGATAGTATAGCTGAAACCTTTGAGCTTACAGATAAATTAGTTATGTTCCTTGGATATTATACAATAATAGCTTTACCGATATTGATGTTTATAGCATCGAAGATAAAGGGGGCAAGAGGATGAAAAGGCTTATAATGCTTTTATTGGTCCCTCTAATTTTAACAGGATGCTGGGATAAGACGGAGATTGAGGATAGGATGTTTATATATGCAATTGCCGTTGACAAAGTTGAGGACAAAAAAGTGAAAATGATTTAAAGCCTTTTTACGAGTTTCAAAATCAAAATCTTGAGGTTACGTTTTTGGTTCCAAACCCTGGGAAAATACAGGGCGGAGGATCGGATGTTGTAGAGGAGATTACAGTAAGGGCACAAAATCTTCCTGAAGCTATTGGAATAATACAGAAAAAGCAAAACAGAGAGCCTTTTTTAGGGCATGAAAAGCTTGTAATTTTAGGCGAAAAACTTTTAAAGGATGAGGATGATCTTAAGATTGTTTTAGATTGGATAGACAGGGATCCTAAAAAGAATAGATCTGCCTATATTGTTGCTACAAGGAATGTAAAGGATGTTATAAAAGTTACTCCAAAACTTGAAAAATTTTTGCCTTTATATATAATTAAAATTCTAAAAATCAAACAAGAGTTACAACCATGATTAGCGTTAATTTAAATGAGTTTTTAGGGGATATGAAGTCAAGTGGGCTTGGTATGCTTCCAATTATAAGTAGGGAAAAGGATGAAATTGTTATTAAGAATGTAGCTTTAATGAAGGATTTTAAATATATAGGGGAACTTGATGATAGATATATAAGGAGCTATTCAATCATTGCTAATAAACTTCATGAAGGAAAGAAACTATTTAATTATAAAGGAAAGACTTTATCTCATGTCATATCGTATTCTTATAAGGGAAAAATTTTATCTTATAATATAACATCTTCTATATCACAAATAAAACTTAATGAAGAAAATGGAAGATTGGTGTTTGATGTTAAGGTAAAAATAGAGGGGGATCTAGAGAATTTTATTATAACAGAAGAGATATTAAAATCTGATATAATAAAGGACATTGAAAAAAGTATTAGTAACCAATTTGAAATTGAACTTAAAGAGGCTGTAAGGCATTTTCAAGAGGATATAGGATTTGATTATTTAAATTTAAAGAGCTGGACGAAAAAGCATAGATATAATCTTTTTAAAAAATACGAAAAAAATTGGGATGAAGCCTTTAGGAATGCAAAATTTAATTTTGAGGTTGAAGCATTTATAAGAAGAGTTGGAGTAATAAGGTGAATAAAATTTAAAAAAGGGGAATACTCTATGTTAAAGGTAAAATAAGGGGGACAAAGTATGAAAAGGATTTTAGCACTTTTAATTTGCATTATAGTTTTTATTCTGCCATTTTTAGTAGGATCAATTCAAAGGACAGATGGTATTATTAGATTCCATGTTATTGCAAACAGCGACAGTTTAGATGATCAGAATGTGAAATTAAAGGTGAGGGATGAAATTTTAAGGGAAATTTATCCTGAAATTAAGGATATAAAGGATTATAATGAAAGCTTTAAGATACTTTCTAAAAATATTTCGAGAATCGAAGAAATTGCTAATAAGGTTTTAGAGGAAAATGGGTTTGATTATAAATCAATGGTTTATCTTGGAAATTTTAATTTTCCTGTAAAAAAATATGGCGATGTAGTTGTTCCTCCAGGAGAATATATGGCCTTAAGGGTTGTTCTTGGTAGCGGAGAGGGTAAAAATTGGTGGTGTGTCATGTTTCCGCCCCTATGTTTTATAGACATCACAAGAGGGAAAATTGATCCTAAAAGCGAAGAAATGCTAAAAAGGGCCCTTGAGGAAAATAGCGTTGAGACTTTTAAAGGAAACAAAAGAAATAAATTGGAGCTTAGGTTAAAAAGCTTAGAAATAATTTCAAATACAATAAAAAGGGCAAAGATGGGACTTAGATGAATTCCTTCTTTGCCATTTTTATTAATAGATCCCTACATCCTTTGCTGCATTTGGCTTTGACTTTTCTTTTGCCATATCCTGCATGTATTTTAATCTTAAGGGGCTTGAGATTATCTGGTTTATTATTGAAGGAATGTTATCTACCTTTTTAACATAGGCTGCAATGCCACAGTTTAAAAGATATTCTGTATTTTTTCCTCTTGCCCGGGTATAGGATTTGAAAGGATTAAGGGAAGTCCTTTAACCAATGCTTCGCTTATTGTAAGCCCACCAGGTTTTGTTATAAGAAGGTCGCTGGCGGACATCAAAAGATTAACCTTATCGGTGTATCCTAATATTTTAGTTTTCTTATTGGATTTTAACGAAAGATTTAAAAGCTGATTTTTTAAAATGGTATTATATCCTGTAACGGCTATTATTTGAATATCAAGATTGCTAAAAATAAGCTTTTCAAATATTTCTTTTATATTTCCAATTCCAAGGCCTCCACCCATTAAAAGTAGAGTTAATTTATCCTCAAGCTGTAAAATTTCCCTCGCTTCTTTTTTAGAGATTTCTGTTAAAAAGGCGGAAGATACTGGGATTCCTATAGGATATATATTTTCTTTTGCAACCCCAAGGTTTAAAAGGTCGTCTATAAAATCCTCATTTGGAATTATGTAGGCATCGATATATTCGTGAATCCAAAAAGGGTGTGGTGCATAATCTGTAAGTATTGCAGCAACAGGGATATTAGTTTTACCCTTTCTTTTTAAAATCGACATCATTTCTATTGCAAAGGGATGGGTGCAGAGGATAACATCCGGCATCATTTCTTCTAATAGATTTTTTAGTTTGATTGAAAAAGGTCATGAATTAAATTTGAAATGGAGGCTAAAGCATCCTCGTTTTCAGAGTAGTAGTAAAGCTTTCCATAAAGTTTGGGAGTCTTTTTAAGGATTTTAAATAGCCACCAATTATTAGCTTGTCAACTATAGGATTTATATATTTTAGAGCATCTATCATTTCAAATTCAACTTGAATGTTATTTCTTATGTAGTATTCCTTTACGGCCTCTGCTGCCTTTTGATGCCCTTTTCCTGCTGAAATTGTTAGGGATAGAATTTTCAAATTAATCACCACCTCTTGTTTTATTATATAGCATTTTAAAGGCAATTTGGCTAATATTACAAAGGATTAACATAAACTTAAAAAATATTTAATTTAATACATATCATTGAAAAAAATGTAAAAAATATCTTTAGAATTGTTTTTAAGGAGGGGTGTTATGAGAAGGTTAGTTCAAATATTCCTTCCACTTTTAATAGTATTTTTATAGCTCAATTAGTTATTCAAATAAAGGATATAGAAGCGGCTTCATACAAAGTAGGTTCTAAAGGAGATATAGTAAAAAGAATTGAGGAAAAGCTAAAGGCATTAGGGTATTTTAAAGGAAATCCTGATAATTATTTCGGTCAAGATACTCAGGATGCGGTAAAAAGATTTCAAAGGGCAAAGGGACTAAAAGCGGATGGAATAGTAGGCAGCAATACTTTAAGGGCCCTTGGAATAAATGAAGGTCAGACAAGTGCTAAACCCCAAAGGACTGATGTTAACCTTCTTGCAAGGGCAATAAACGGTGAAGCAAGAGGAGAGCCATATGTAGGGCAGGTGGCAGTAGGTGCAGTTATAGTTAATAGAACAAGGGATCCAAGATTCCCTAAAACTATTGCAGGAGTTATCTATCAGCCTGGGGCCTTTACGGCTGTTGCCGATGGTCAGATAAACGCAAAGCTGGAGCCAACACCTCAAAAGGCTGCCAACGATGCTCTAAATGGATGGGATCCATCAGGTGGTGCAATATACTATTACAATCCAGCAAAGACGACAAATAAGTGGATATGGTCAAGACCAGTGATAAAAAGAATAGGAAAGCATGTTTTTGCAGATAGGAGGGTTAGTATGTTTAATAAAAGGTCCTTTCTTGCGATTGTAGTTTCTATAATTGTAGTTGGAACATCTACATATAGCTTTTGCTTTATCTTGATAGAAAGGAGTTTAGGAATTACCTTCAGGGACAATATCAAAAGAACTTATATGAGCTTATTTCAAACGTTGAAGGAATACAGGTTTCTCTGTCAAAGTCAAGGGTTACAGCATCACCAAAACAGGCCTTAATACTTTTTAGCGATATTTGGAGGCAGGCAAGTATAGCACAGGATAAGCTAAATTCCCTTCCTATAAACCACAGTGCAATAGCTCAGACAACAAAATTTTTAACTCAGGTGGGTGATTTTTGCTTTGCCCTTTTAAAGACTATAAACTCTGGCCAGAGCCTTTCTGAGGCAGATATGAATACCGTTGATAAGCTAACGGATTTTGCAGGATACCTAAACAATGAGCTTCATCAACTTGAAAGGGAGATAAGTGAGGGGAATATAGACTGGACGGAAATTAAAAATGCAGGTTCATCGATGTTTAGAAGGAACCTTGCGGAAACGGTTGATATGAAATTTGAAAGGATTGCAAAGGAACTTCAGGAGTATCCAACATTAATTTATGATGGACCATTTTCAGAAAACGTATTAAATATAAAGCCAAGGGTTTTAAAGGAAAAGGAAGTTTCTTTAGAAGAAGCTAAAAGAATTGCGAAAAAGATTATTGGAGAGGATAGGGTAGAGTCAATTTCAATTTATAGCGACAAGACCAGCGATAAGGTTCCTGCCTATGCCCTTTCTGTTAAAGTAAAGGGAAGAAAGGGCGATGACATAAACATCGACATAAGCAAAAACGGTGGTAACCTAATCTATATGCTTGACCCAAGAGAAGTAGGAAAGCAAAGGATTAAAATAGAAAAGGCAGTTAAGATAGGCTTGAAGTTTTTGGAAGATAACGGATATAAATCCATGATTCCCACGTATTCTCTAAAATATGACAATGTTGCTGTAATAAACTATGTTTATGTTCAAGATAAGGTTTTAATTTATCCTGACCAAATTAAACTTAAAATAGCCCTTGACAACGGCGATATAGTTGGAATAGAGGCACAACATTATTTGATTGCCCATACAAAAAGGAATATCCCAAAGCCAAGGATAACAGCTAGCGAGGCAAGACAAAATGTAAGTCAAAAGCTTGATATAAAGAACGTCAGATTAACGATTATTCCAATGGAATCTTTAAAGGAAGTATTCTGCTACGAGTTTTATGGAACCTATAAGGGAGAGAAATATTTAGTTTATATTAATGCGCAGGATGGAACGGAGGAGAAGATATTAAAAATCATAGATACTCCCAATGGAGAGCTTACTATGTAGCATTTGAAAATATTTCATGATTAAGGGATTTGTTTTGGGGGAAAATATAAATAGGAACAAAACAGGGGGATAAAGATGTCAAGAAGGCATGGGATTATGTCAGATGCCTTAAAATACGAGCTTGCAAAGGAGCTCGGCGTTTACGACATCGTTCAAAGAGAAGGCTGGGGTTCAGTTCCATCGAGGGATTGCGGCAACTTAGTTGCGGCAGCAATAAGATATGCTTCAAAACTTGTGGAGGAAAAAGGTAAGTGGGTGCTTCTGCACCCGCTTAATTTTTTAATTTTTGGGGACGGTTCTTAATTTTTTTAAATAACAAAAAATTTAAGGCAGATTGTTGAAAAATTTATTTTTTGATTAACACCGACAGGCAATTCCCAGGCATTCGCTCAATTTGCTAAGCAATTCTAATTGCCATAGCTAATAGGAGAAACCTTTTCTAACCCTGCCCTAATCCTGTCGAGATTATTGCAAGTCTGAACGCCAAAGAGAGTTTGTCTCGGATCTGAATATTTTAGCAAACATTCTTTAACTATTTCTAAGTAAACAATTTTTAGCATTCTAACCCTAATATACACTTTCTTAAAGCATATTTTTTTCTTTACAAACTTACCTTGTTGTTTTATTATGTATTTGTTATTAATAAGGACGAATTTTAAATATAATATATATAGTAACAGATAAAGGTAGGGGATTAGATTGGATACAAGACCGATTGGGGTATTCGATTCAGGAATTGGTGGGCTTACTGTAGTTAAGGAAATCATGGAATTTTTGCCAAATGAAAATATAGTTTATTTTGGTGATACAGCAAGGGTTCCATATGGAACAAAATCCGCTGAAACGGTTACAAGATATGCCTTTCAAAACACAAGGTTTTTGCTAACCAAGGATGTTAAGGCCATTGTTGTTGCCTGCAATACAGCATCAGCGGTGAGTCTTGATGTCCTTCAGGAATCCTTTGATATTCCTATAATAGGAGTTATAAAACCTGGAGCTTTTGCTGCCGTTAAGGCAACTTTAAATAAAAAAATCGGCATTATAGGGACAGAAGGAACAGTAAATAGCAGGGCCTACGAAAGGGCTATTAGAAAGCTACTTCCGGAAGCTGAAATTTATGCTTATCCATGCCCGTTATTTGTCCCAATCGTTGAGGAAGGATGGGCAAATACAAAGGTTTCTTATATGGTTGCGGAGGAATATTTAAAGCCCCTTAAGGATTCTAACATCGACTCTTTGGTTATGGGATGCACCCATTACCCACTTCTTATGAAGGTTGTTGATGATGTGCTAGAGCATAAGGTTAAGCTTATTAATCCTGCAAGGGAAACGGCATTGGAATTAAAAAATATATTAACTGAAAAGGGAATAGAAAACAGTCAAAATGTAGCTGCACAATATGAATACTATGTTAGCGATAATCCGGAAAAATTTAAAAAAGTTGGAGGCAATTTTTTAGAGCATGATATAATAAATATAAAAAAGATAGATATTGAAAAATATTGATAAAGGTGATGATAGGATGAAAAAGAAGGCACTAATTTCAGTCAAGACAATTCAAAATATAGATGGAGAAAAGGAAGTTATTGAACTAATTACAGAAGGTGAATATTATAAATCAGGAAGTCAATATATTGCTGAATATGATGAGACGGAAATTTCTGGAATGGAAGGGACAAGAACCACCCTAAAAATGGAAAAGGATAGGGTTAGCATAGTAAGAAGAGGAACTACTAATTCAGATATTGAATTTAAAAAGGGCCAAACTACTGTTAGCCTATATAGCACACCCTTTGGGGTCTTAAACATTATGATTAAACCAACCCTTGTTAAGGTTGATGTTGATGAAAACGGCGGGAAGGTTAAACTGGAATATAAGGTTAATACAAACGATACGGGATATATTGACAACCTTTTAGAATTAAACATTAAAACTTCAGAAGGACAAAACTAGCACCTTTTTGGGTGCTAATTTTTTACTTAAAGCTATCTTAAAGTTAAAGTTTAAGTTTAAGTGGCGACTAAACTTGTCATGAATTTACTTTAACATAAAATTTTGTCATAGTATCTTGCGACAAACTTTCTTATTTTTAGATAAATTATTCTATTGTTTATATTGGAATATGATGCTAATATAATTTTATGAAAATTTAAAATGGGGTGAAGAAATGGAATATTTTATAGGTAAAAGCAACAAAATAAAAGAAATAAAGGCTTATGCACAAAAATTTCTAATTCTCCATCCCCACTTTTAATCTATGGTGAAACAGGAACTGGAAAAGAGGTTTTAGTAAAATATATTCATGATATTGGAAATAGAAGGACAAAGCCCTTAATTAGCCAAAATTGCGCTGCAGTTCCTTCCAATCTTTTGGAGAGCATATTATTTGGAACTGTAAGGGGAGCCTTTACAGAGGCCCTTGATAAAAGGGGCTTTTGAGTTGGCAAATGGAGGAATATTATATTTGGATGAGCTAAATTCCATGCCAATAGAACTTCAGGGAAAGCTTCTTAGGGTTTTAGAGGATGGAATTGTAAGAAGGATTGGGGATTTAAAGGAAGTTAAAGTCGATGTTAGAGTTATAGCCTCAACTAATGTCGAACCTGAAATTTGTATCGAAAAAGGTTTATTAAGAAGGGATCTTTTTATAGGCTTAGTGTATTTTACATACAATTGCCTGAGCTTAAAGAAAGAAAAGAGGATATAATAGAATTATGTGATTATTTTATAAATGCATTTAATAGAAAATTTAATAAAAACATTTTAGGTATATCCCAGGAGGCACTTGAGTATTTTTATAACTATGATTGGCCAGGCAACATTAGAGAGCTAAAAAACGTTATTGAAGCAATAATGAATATAAAGGATGAAGGCTTTATAACTCCTAAAGACCTTCCTCATTATATAAAAATGGAGCATAAGGGGCTTGAGGAATTAGTAAGTGAATATGAAAAAAGCTCATCGAAGAGGCACTAGCTTTGTATAATGGAAATGTATCAAAAGCAGCTAATTTTTTAAAGATTCCAAGGCAGACTTTACAGTATAAAATTAAAAAGTTAGGCATATGAATATTATTAAGTTAAACTTAGGAGGGATAACATGAGAATTAAATGGTTGGGACATGCATGCTTTAAGATAACATCGGCAAAGGGGGTAAGAATTTTAACGGATCCCTTTGATGATAATGTAGGATATCCACTTCCACAGGTTGAAGCAGATATAGTAACCGTTAGCCATCAACATTTTGACCATAACTTTATAGATTGCGTTAAGGGAAACTTTGAGGTGGTAAGTAAGGTTGGAAATTTTTATGTCAAGGACATAAATATTACAGGAGTTCATACATATCACGATGAGGAAAATGGCCAAAAAGAGGCGATAACATCGTCTATGTTTTTGATGTTGATGGAATTAGGGTGTGCCACTTAGGGGATTTAGGTCATGTATTATCGCCTGCGCAGGTTGAGATGATTGGAAGGGTTGATGTTCTTTTAATCCCTGTTGGAGGAATCTTTACAGTAGATTCTGATAAGGCAGAAACTATTGTAAAACTTTTAAATCCCAAGATAGTAATTCCAATGCACTATAAAACAGAGCCTTTAAAGTTTAATTTAGATCCTGTCGATAATTTTATAAAGAAATTTTCTAATGTTGAAAGACTAAAGGGACAGGTAGTTGAAATTAAGAATGAAGATCTTAATATGAATGAATTAAAGGTAATAGTTTTAAACTATAAATAAAGGCGAAAAGCCTTTATTTTTTATTGATAATTTTCTGTTTTTGAAGTAAAATATAAAAGTTAATAATACAAAGGAGGGGCGTTATGGCAACGAAATATATCTTTATAACAGGCGGAGTTACATCTTCTCTTGGTAAGGGAATAACAGCAGCTTCTTTAGGGCGATTGTTAAAAGCAAGGGGGCTAAAAGTCTCTATTCAAAAGTTTGACCCATATATAAATATAGATCCAGGAACCATGAGCCCATATCAGCATGGTGAGGTCTTCGTCACCGATGACGGAGCTGAAGCAGATCTTGACCTCGGTCACTATGAGAGATTTATCGATGAGAACTTGTCTAAAAATAGCAATGTCACAACTGGGAAAATATACTGGTCTGTAATTCAAAAAGAAAGAAGAGGAGATTACCTCGGAGGAACAGTTCAAGTTATCCCCCACATTACCAACGAAATAAAACAAAGAGTATATAGAGTTGCAAAGGAAAGGGAAGTTGATGTAGTTATTACAGAAATTGGAGGAACAGTAGGAGATATTGAAAGTTTACCCTTCTTAGAAGCAATAAGGCAGATAAAATACGATGTTGGAAGGGAAAATGTTTTATTTATTCATGTAACTTTGGTGCCCTATCTTGGAAAATCAGGGGAATTAAAAACTAAGCCTACACAACATTCAGTAAAGGAACTACGAAGCATCGGTATTCAACCTGATATAATAGTTTGTAGAACCGAAAAACCTTTATCCTTAGAGCTTAAGGAAAAGATCGGATTATTCTGTAATGTTTCTGCTGATGCTGTAATACAAAATATGGATGCGGATACTATATATGAAGTTCCTCTGCTTTTACATGAGGAGGGGCTAGACGATCTTGTTGTAAAAAACTTGGCTTAAAGTGTTCAGATGCTGAACTTTCTGATTGGAGAAACATGGTAGAAAAATTAAAAAATCCAAAGGAAAAGGTAAAGATAGCCCTTGTTGGAAAATATGTTGAGCTTAAGGATGCTTATATGTCTGTTGTTGAAAGCTTAAGACATGCAGGGATTGCAAATGATTGTGAGGTTGAAATAGATTGGGTTAATGCTGCCCATGTTGATATGGAAAACTACAAAGAAATATTAAAGGATGCTGATGGGATATTAGTGCCTGGAGGCTTTGGAGATAGGGGAATTGAAGGAAAAATTTTAGCCATTAAATATGCAAGGGAAAACAATGTTCCATTCCTTGGAATTTGTCTTGGAATGCAGCTTTCGGTAGTTGAATTTGCAAGGGATGTTGCAGGGTTAGAGGGGCAAACAGCTCAGAGATAGACCCTGAAACTAAATATCCTGTAATTGACCTTATGCCAGAACAGAGGGATATAGATGAAAAGGGAGGAACCATGAGGCTTGGCCTTTATCCATGTAAGATAAAGGAGGGCACCTTCTCTTATGAGGCCTACAAGGATGAAGTTATATATGAAAGGCACAGACACAGATATGAGTTTAACAATGAATATAGAACAAAGCTTATGGAAAAGGGTCTTGTTATTGCAGGAACATCACCCGATGATAGGCTGGTTGAAATAGTTGAATTGAAAAATCATAGATGGTTTGTTGGGGTGCAATTCCATCCAGAGTTTAAATCAAGACCCAATAGGCCACATCCTTTATTTAGGGATTTTGTAAAGGCGTCCCTTGAAAATAGGCGTGCAAAATAATGCACGCCTTAAATATTTTTGGGATTTTGGGAATAATATGTATGGTGATGCTATGAGGATTTTGATTATTGTTCCTGCCTTTAATGAGGAGAAGAATATTAAAAGGGTTATAAGACAGCTAAAAGAAAGTTCAAAGGATTGGGATATTGTTGTTATAAACGATGGTTCTTTGGATAATACTTATTTAGAGGCAAAGGAGGAAGGGTGTAAGGTAATTGACCTTCCTTGTAATTTGGGTATTGGCGGTGCTGTTCAGACGGGGCTTTTGTATGCTAAAAGGTTGAATTATGATGTCGCTATTCAGTTTGATGGAGATGGGCAGCATAGGGCTGAATATATAGATGATTTGATTTTGGAAATTGAAAAAGGATATGATCTTGTCGTAGGTTCAAGATTTTTAGAGGGGTATTTCTATAAACCACCTTTTTTAAGGCGTTTGGGAATAAAATTTTTGCTTTTTTAGTTTCGGTTATTACAGGACAAAGAATAACAGATCCTACATCGGGGTTTAGAGCCTTTAGCAAAAGGGCGATAGATGCTTTTGTAGGTATTATCCCTATGATTATCCTGAAGTTGAAGCTATAAGCTATGCTAAGTCTTCTAATCTAAGAATTAGCGAAGTTGCTGTAAAGATGAATAAGCGTGAGGAGGGAAGATCCTCAATAACCCCTATGAAATCTATTTATTATGCCCTTAAGGTAACACTTTCATTACTTTTGAAATCTTAGGGAGTGAAGGATTTGTTTACTATAATTTTTTATTATTAATTTACTACTTTTCTAAGGAAAGGATTTTGGATATTAGATTTTCCTTATGGCTTTTATTTTTTACTTTTCATTTTTGTATTTTTAAAATTTAAGGGGTTAGAGTCGGTGCTTATTTTTTCGATTTTTGTATTTTATATCTATTAATAATTATATCAAAGCTTCAAAGACAGATAATAAGATTGGTTCAAGAGGTGGGGCTTTTAAAGGAAAGGTTAGAAGAGGAGGATTAGGTTGAAAAAAGGCTTCTAGTTTTAGTTATTATTTTTGTTTTGTTGAATATATATATTAGCATAAGATTTGGTCAAAATTATTATCTTGGAAGTTTTATATCTTTAAACAATGATGATGTTAAATACATAAGAAGTGGATTGTATCTTTTAAGGGAAGGGAGACTTATTTATAGAAGTAAGCTGGATACGGTTTATATTATGCCAGGGCTTCCGATTATTTTGGCTTTATTTTTATCCTTTTTTCTTTGTTTAAGGCAGTCCTAGCCTTTAGAATTTTTCAAGCCATCATACAAGGAGTATCCCTTGTTTTAATTTATTTGTTGGCAAAGGAAGTTTTTAACGAAAGGGTTGGGGCTTTAGCATCTTTAATAGATGCCTTATATCTTCCCGAATATTTTGTGACTCAAGTTGTGCTAACGGAAGGAATTTTTAAATTTTTATTTTTATGTAGTTTATATTTTTTGGTCGTAGCATTAAAGGAGGATAATGAAAGGCATTATTATTTGAGCGGTTTGTTTTGGAGTTTGAGCTTATATTTTAAGCCGGTGGTTGCTCTACTTCCGGTTGTATTAGTTATTTATTGGATAAGAGAAGGATTTGATTATAAATGGTGTGTAAAAATCAGCTTTAAAGTTGCAATTATTTTTGTATTTATATTAAGTCCATGGTGGATAAGGAATTATTTGATCTTTAAAAGATTTATTCCGTTTACACTGTCAAGCGGAAATCCAATGCTTCAAGCAACCTATGTAAATTACGACCAAAGTAAAGATCATGTCCCATATAAAACCTCTGATGATGAAATAAGAAATGATGAGATTGAAAGGAAGATAGCTAAGGAAAGGTTTATAAGTCAGCTTAACAAGGATCCTAAGGGATATTTATATTGGTATCTTATAAAGAAACAAATTTATTTGTTTAATAGTCCCTTTTACTGGAGGAATGTTTTTGGAGTAAGATTAAAATATGTTAATTATGTCCATAATTTTATAATAGTTCTTGGCTTTTTAGGGATGCTTTTATCCTTTGGTAGGATAGCTAAAATATTAAAGTATATAGTTGTTTATTTTATTATTGTATATATTCCTTATTTTACTTTCTCAAGATACGGTTATCCCTTGATGCCTATTTTAATAATCTTTTGTAGTTATATTCTACAAAAAATTTTTTATTCGACAAAAGAAGGATTTTTAATTGGGACGTTGAATATTTTTAAAAAGGAGGTGTTACTATGTTTATTTCACCTAAGTTTGTTATTGCAGTAAAGTGTAGTAGTTGCGGAAAATTTAAAAAAATTGATATAGATCTTTTTAAGGCAAAGGAAGCTAAGGGATTAAAATGTGAATGCGGTGGAAGTTTATTAAGCTATAAGATAGTGAACAAGGAAGTGGTTTTAGATATCAAATGTGTCTTTTGCGATAGAATCCACAGATATAAGTTTAAACTAAAGGACATAATTGAAAAACCTCTAAAGATAATAAACTGCTCCTTTAATGGTTTTGAAATAGCTTTTGCTGGAAAAGATGATGCAATTAATGCTATAATAGATAGGTATGAAAATGATTTTGATGAGCTTTTAAAACTTTTAGGTTTTAATTATCAATCTAGTGTAAGGAGGGTTTAAAGTGAAGCTGTTTATCGATACTGCGAATGTAAATGAGATAAGGGAAGCAAACTCCTGGGGAGTTATATGCGGTGTAACAACAAATCCATCCCTTATTGCAAAGGAAGGTAGGGACTTTGTAGAAGTAGTTAAGGAGATAACTGATATAGTGGATGGACCTATTAGTGCTGAAGTTATTAGCCTTGATCATGAGGGTATGATTAAGGAAGCAAGGGAACTTGCAAAGATACATAAAAACATAGTTATAAAGATTCCTATGACTATTGAAGGCTTAAAGGCTGTAAAGGTTCTTTCAAAGGAAGGAATAAAGACTAACGTGACTTTAATATTCTCATCAGCTCAGGCACTTCTTGCTGCAAAGGCAGGTGCAACCTATGTTAGCCCATTCCTTGGAAGACTTGATGACATTGGTCAGGATGGAATGTATTTGATTGAAGAAATAGTTAGAATTTTTGACAACTATGGTATTGAAACAGAAATAATAGCTGCAAGCATAAGACATCCTATTCATGTTGAAAAGGCTGCCCTTGCAGGTGCGCACATTGCAACAGTTCCATTTAAAGTATTAGAACAAATGACAAAACATCCATTAACAGATATAGGCATAGAAAGATTCCTAAAAGATTGGGAGAAGGTTCCTAAGAAATAAGCTGCCAGCTGGCAGCTTTTTTAATAGGGACGGTTCTTATTTGTTTAATTTTTGCAACAACTTCCCATGATACTTTACAATTCAGCTAATTTTTTATAAAATAATACTTACCATATATTCGATTTTCTGTATCCTCTGTGTTTCCCATTTCGCGACTTGTTTCCCTATTATTAAATTTTAAATAAAACTGCAACCAGGAGGTATTTTATGGATTTTGAAGAATTAAAAGGAAAAACTTTGGATGAGCTGAGGGAATTAGGTAAAGAACTTGGAATTAAATCAGTCACAAGATTTAGAAAAAGTGAGCTAATTGAAGAAATACTTAAATTACAGGAAGAAAATAATGATGAGAAAGATATTAAAGAGGATATTCCAGTTATCATACCAGAAGTTGAAAAGGAATTGGAAGAAATTAAACTTCATGATATAGATGTAGACAAAAGAAATAAACTTCAAGAACTTTTAGTTGATTCGGATACGGTAGAGGGTATTTTTGAACTTATCGAAAATCAATCATATGGTTTTTTAAGACTTGATAATTATCAACAGGGGCCAAGGGATGTTTACGTTTCGCCTTCCCAGATAAGAAAATTTAACTTAAGAACAGGAGACAAAGTTAAGGGTAAAGCAAGAATTCCAAATGAAACTGAAAAATACAGGGCTCTTTTGTATCTTCAAGAGATAAACGGACTACCACCAGAAAAAATACAAGGAAGAAAAGCCTTTGAAAATTTAACTCCAATATATCCGACTAAAAGATTAACCCTTGAAACATCAGGCAATGAACTTGCTACAAGGCTTATCGATATTTTAGCTCCTATTGGAAGGGGACAGAGGGGACTTATTGTTGCACCTCCTAAGGCAGGAAAACCGTCTTGCTTAAAAAGATTGCAAATGCTATAACAAGAAATCATCCGGATGTGGAATTGATTGTTTTGTTAATAGATGAAAGACCTGAAGAAGTTACTGACATGCAAAGGTCTATACAAGGGGAAGTTGTTTATTCCACCTTTGACGAAGAGCCGGAAAATCATACAAGGGTTGCAGAATTGGTTCTTGAGAGGGCCAAAAGATTGGTTGAACTAAAAAAGATGTGGTTATTTTGCTTGATAGCTTAACAAGGCTTGCAAGGGCATATAACTTAACAATTTCCCCGACCGGAAGAACACTATCAGGCGGTTTGGATCCAGGTGCCCTGATTCAGCCCAAAAATTCTTTGGGGCTGCAAGAAACATAGAAGAAGGTGGAAGTCTTACAATCCTTGCAACAGCCCTTATTGAAACAGGAAGCCGTATGGACGATGTAATTTTCGAAGAATTTAAGGGAACAGGTAACATGGAAGTATACTTAGATAGAAAGCTTCAAGAAAGAAGAATATTCCCAGCGATTGATATAAACAAATCCGGAACAAGAAGAGAAGACCTTTTATTAACAAATGAAGAATACAATGCCGTAATGGCAATAAGGCGTGTTTTAGCAACGGAAACTACCCAAGAGGCAACTGAAAAATTGATCCACGCCCTTTTAAAGACTAAAAATAATAAAGAATTCGTTCAAATGTTCCCCAAATTAATTTAAGGGGAACAACATAGGGACAGTTCTTAATTGTTTTATTTTCATGTAAATTACATTTTCTCTAAATTATAAACAAACTTATAATTAAAGGTTGATAATTATATATAAGTATGGTATAATTTTTAGGGTTAAAAGGGAAAGAATAAATTAAAATACTTATTTAAAATAGAAAGAGGTGAACAAGATGAGAGAAGGAATCCATCCAAATTACACTCATGAAGCAGTTGTTAAGTGTGCATGTGGTAATACTTTTGTAACAGGTTCAGTTAAGAAGGAAATTAAGGTTGAAATTTGCTCAAAATGCCATCCATTCTTCACTGGAAAGCAAAAGATGATAGTTGAAGCTGGTGGTAGATTAGAAAAGTTCATGAAAAAATACAATATCAAAGAAGAAGAATAATTTTTTGACCGGGACGCCGGTCTTTTTCTTTAAGGAGGTTTTATCATGTATGGCCCAAAGGATCATGGTTGGATAGAAATGATTGTTGGACCAATGTATAGCGGTAAAAGTGAGGAGCTAATAAGAAGGATAAAAAGAGCTAAAATAGCAAGGCAAAAGGTTCAAGTTTTTAAACCCTCTATAGATAATAGATACAGCATAACAGAAGTAGTATCCCACAATGGAGATAAAGAGGGAGCATATTCAGTTGAAAATTCAATGGAAATACTTAATCTAGTAAGCGAAGATACTGATGTTATCGCAATAGATGAGGTTCAGTTCTTTGATGATGAAATAGTTGAGGTTTGTAAAAAGTTAGCGGATAAAGGCAAAAGAGTTATTTGTGCTGGTCTTGACCTTGATTTTAGGGGAGAACCCTTTGGACCAGTTCCAAAGCTTCTTGCTATAGCTGAATTTGTAGATAAAATTCAAGCTATATGCGTTGTTTGTGGCAATCCAGCAACAAGAACCCAAAGGCTAATCAATGGTAAGCCTGCTAAATATTCTGATCCTATCGTCCTAGTGGGAGCTAAAGAAGCCTATGAAGCTCGTTGCCGCAAGTGCCATATTGTTTTAAAATAGGGACGGTTCTTAATAGTTTTATATCTTAGTAAATTTTTAATAATTAGAAGGGGTTATAATGAGGGGAGTTATAGATAGGTTTGAAGGTGAATTTGCAATAATCGTCTTTGATGATGGAAAGGTAGAGAGCATCAAACGTCAGTTGATACCTAAAGAGGCAAAAGAAGGAGACGTTATCGTTTTTGCATCAACTATATATGTTGATAAAGAAGAAACCATAAAACGAAAAAATGAATCCAAGAAATTCTTGGAATTTTGGGAAGATTAACATATACTGCAATTTGTTGCATAAATACCCAAAATAATGGGCATACTATCTACAAAAAGCATAGGGGTTGTAGATAGTATGCCTAGATGTGCAAGATTAAAGTCAAAGGATTCGATTTACCATATTATGTGCAAAAGTATAAGCGATACGGATCTTTTTAGATGTGATGCTGACAAGAAGGTATTTATGGGATATATCAAAAAATATCAGGAGAAATATGAATTTAAAGTTTACGCTTATTGCCTAATGACAAATCATGTTCATCTCATAATTGATTCCAATGGTTTTGATATTTCAAAAATTATGCATAGTATTAATCAGTGCTATGCTCAATATTTTAATAGAATATACCAAAGAAAAGGGCATCTATTTCATGATAGATTCAAGAGCATAATTGTTAAAGACGAAAGATATCTTTTGACATTATCGGCATATATTCATAACAATCCTATGGCAATAAAAGAATATAGGGAATGTCCAGAAAGGTATGAGTATTCCAGCTTATCAGTATATCTTGGACTTGCTCATGATAAGTTTGAGATACTCGATGAGGGTTTTATATTGGGGCTTTTTGGTTCAAATGTTAAAAAGGCTAGAGAGAGCTATTATAAGTTTGTATTCTCATGTAAAGATAATAAAATAAGAAAAACTATTGAATTTGAAGATCAACCTGGAGAATATAGAAGCGATAGAACTATATTAAGAAGGGAATATTCACCTCAAGACATTTTGAGTTTTTTAGAAGAAAATTTAGGAGTAGAAAGAAAGCTTTTATATTTGAAGTATAGAAAAGAATCAAAGGAGTTTAGAGCAATAGCAGTTTATCTGTTAAGGTGTTTTTGTGGATACAGCTATAGCCAAATATGCAAAATAATTGGAAATATAACTTCTGCGCGGGTAGCTGTCTTATTCAACATAGGATATGAGCTTGTCAATAATGATTCAAAATATAAATTTATATTGGAAAAATTTTTGGATAACAAGTGAAAATAAGGACAAGAAGTTTTAACAAAAAATTTTCTTTTTATAAAAAGAAGATATATTATAATATGTTTTAGTGCACATTAAGTGGACAAGCATTAGGGACGATTCATTAATTTTATAAAAATTAAATGGGATTTGGGACATTTTAAAACTTTTTAATATGTAAAACTATTAAGAACCGTCCCCAAAAAGAGGTGATGGAAAGATGAAACAATTAAGAACTGTCCCCATAGGAGGACAGGCTGTTATAGAAGGGGTTATGATGAGGGGTGAGAGGAAGATTGCAATTGCAGTGAGGGATGCAAAGGGAAACATTAATGTAAGCGTTGAAGAAAATGTCCCCCTTAGCAAAAAGCATAAAATATTAGGCATGCCGATCATAAGAGGAGTTGCTGCTTTTTTGATTCCCTTATTACGGGAGTCAAGGCTTTGTCTTATTCAGCACAGTTTTTCGAAGCTGAGGAGACAAGGGTTGAAAGATATCTAAAAAATAAACTAAAAGAGAAATATGAAGCCTTTGAAATGGGATTTACAATTATCGTTTCTCTAATTTTTGCGATGCTGCTTTTTTGTTTTGCCAACCTTTGCAGCAACCTTTATAAAAACAAGCGGTTTTATAAAAAATATATTAGAGGGAATAATAAGGCTTACGATATTTTTACTTTATATAGTTTTAATTAGCAAGCTAAACGACATTCAAAGGGTTTTTCAGTATCATGGTGCAGAACATAAGGGCATCCACTGCTACGAGGCAGGGCTTGAGCTTACCGTTGAAAATGCAAAAAGTTTTCAACTCTTCATCCAAGGTGTGGGACGAACTTTTTACTCATAGTCATGCTAATTAGCATTTTTATCTTTAGCTTTTTAGGCTGGCCCAATCTTTTAATAAGAATATTATCAAGGCTTATTTTAATCCCCCTTGTTGCAGGACTTTCCTATGAGCTTATAAGATGGTTTGGAAAATCTGAATCCAAGCTTTCTAAGATGCTTTCTTATCCAGGGCTGATGCTGCAAAAATTAACAACAAAAGAGCCGGATGAATCTCAAATAGAAGTTGCCCTAGAGGCCCTTAAAAACGTGTTAGATTAAGGTTGGTGATACTTTGACTTATTTTGAAGTATTAAATATAGCAAAGGATATTCTTAAGAATAATAATAAACCAATCCAAGATGCAGAAATAATTCTATCCTATATCCTTAAAAAAGACAGAACCTATATTCACTGCCATTTAAATGATAAAATAGATGAAACTTTAGAAAAATCCTTTTTAGATATGATTAAAGAAAGGGCATTGGGAAGACCGCTACAGTATATTCTTGGCGAGTGGGAATTTTATGGCCTTAAATTTATAGTTAAGGAAGGCGTATTGATTCCAAGGCCGGATACTGAAGTTCTTGTTGAAAAGTGCCTTGAAATTTTAAAAAATATAAATAGTCCAAAGATAATAGATATAGGCTGTGGGAGCGGTGCAATTTCAATTGCAATAGCCTATAATAAAAAAGATTCCACAGTTTATGCCCTTGACATAGACAGCAATCCTCTTGAAATCACACGATTAAACGCAGAAAAAATAATGTTCAAGATAGGGTTTATATTAAAAAATCAGATCTTCTTAAAAATTTAGATGATGATTTGAAGGGCAGAGTGGATCTTATAGTTTCAAATCCTCCCTATATAAAGGAGGAGGAAATTAAAGATCTTATGGAGGAGGTTAAAAAATTTGAGCCTAAGCTTGCCCTATCAGGTGGGGAGGATGGGCTATACTTTTACAGGGAAATATCAAAAGAGGCTAAAGAATATTTAAAGAAAAATGGATATATAGCCTTTGAAATAGGATATAATCAGGGAATGGATGTTAAAAAAATATTAGAGGGAGAAGGTTATAAAGATATAGAAATTTTTAAAGATCTTGCAAGTCTTGATAGGGTGGTTATAGCAAAATATGTTGATAATTTGTAGATTTAATTGCTATAATATTTCATGATTAATATTTTGGAGGGTGGAAACATGCTAGAAAAATTAGATTTTATCGAAGAAAAATATGAGGAACTATCAAAAAGATTAGCGATCCTGAAGTTATAGCTGATAATAATTTGTTTCAAAAATTATGTAAAGAGCACAATTCATTAGAAGAAATAGTTTTAAAATATAGAGAATATAAGACAATATTAAAAAGAATAAAGGAAGATAAGGAACTTTTAGAGGATGACATAGATAGGGAAATGAAGGACCTTGTTGAAGAGGAGTTAAAGGAGCTTTCTGAAGAAAAGGAAAGGGTAGAAAAGGAGCTAAAATTATTACTCCTACCTAAGGATCCTAACGATGCAAAGAACGTATTTATCGAAATTAGAGCTGGTGCAGGTGGGGATGAAGCAGCTTTATTTGCAGCGGATCTTTACAGAATGTATACAAGATACGCAGAAAGGCATAACTTCAAAACAGAACTTGTTTCATCAAGCCCTAATGATCTTGGCGGATATAAAGAAGTTATTTTTATGGTAAAAGGGCAGGGTGCCTATTCAAGATTGAAATACGAAAGCGGAGTTCACAGGGTTCAAAGAGTTCCTGTTACTGAAGCTGGAGGAAGAATCCATACCTCAACAGCAACGGTTGCTGTATTACCAGAAGTTGATGATGTTGAGGTTGAAATTAATCCAAATGATCTTAGAGTTGACGTTTTTAGATCCTCAGGCCACGTGGACAGCATGTTAATACAACCGACTCTGCAGTAAGAATAACTCACCTTCCAACAGGTATTGTTGTATCCTGCCAGGATGAAAAATCGCAGCTAAAAAACAGAGAAAAGGCGATGAAGATCCTTAAGGCAAAGCTTTATGAGATAGAGCTTGAAAAACAAAGAAGTCAGATAGCTGCAGAAAGAAAGAGCCAAGTAGGAACTGGAGATAGAAGCGAAAGAATTAGAACCTATAATTTCCCACAAGGAAGAGTTACTGACCATAGAATAGGCCTTACAATTTATCAGCTTGAAGCCTTTTTAGATGGGGAAATAGATGAGGTTATAGATGCCCTAATTACTGCCGATCAGGCTGAAAAGCTAAAGGAGGTTGGGGAGTAATCCCATATTATGTTTTCGATTAAAAAGGCCATAAAAAAGAAAGGGCAAGGCTCAATAGAAATTATTTTATTTCCTTTTTTATTCTTATATTAGTTGCTTATCTTACCTTTGCAGCCATAAGCTTAAGTGTAGTAAAAGGCTGGCAAAGTTACTTTACTATTGCCTATGCCCTTATTATTGAACTTTTAATTTTAATAAACATTTTTAAACTATACTTTGAGTCAAAGTTTAGTGTTGATATATCCTTTGAAAAAATCAAAATCCATCAGCCCTTAAAGGGAAATTTGCCATTACAACCCTCAAAGGTTGTTTATGTGGATGTTATTAGCAATAAAGATGATTTTGATATAGTTATATTCATAAAGGGCAAAAGAGTTAAAAGACTTTTAAAGCTTAATGAAAATGGAGATTTTAAAAGGGTTTATAAGATTTTAAATGAAAAGTATAATGAAGATGAGTTTTATTATTATATCATTAAAAAGGGCGGCGCTAAAAAATATTTTTATCTTTATAAGCTTTACAAAAACTGTTTTGAAGCAGAGTTTTCAAGGAAAGCAATGGAATATATAAAACTTTTTATGGAGGAATACAACTTATCGTAATATATTTCATCTCCTTAAAATAAATTTTTAAAAGGAATATTTTAAGGAGATGAAATTTTATGAACATATTAACCATAACCCTTATTGGAACATTAGTTTGCGCCTTTGGAACCACCTTTGGAGCATTTTTAATAGTTATTCTTAAAAAGACAAATAATATATTAATGTCAAGCATAATAGGCATTGCAGCCGGCCTTATGTTGTCGGTTGTCACCTTTGACCTTATACCGGAATCGATAGAAACCGGAGGGCTGCTGCTAGCGGTAGTCGGAACGATAATTGGGATATCCTTTGCTATAATTTTGGATTATTTTTGTCTTACTTAAACATAATAAAAAAATATGGAAAGCACCTTAAAACTGCCCTTCTTTTAGCCCTTGCTCTATCGGCCCACAATTTCCCCGAAGGTCTTGCCATAGGCACAGGGTTTATAAAGGGAATAAACTTTGGTTTAAAAATAGCCATTGTTATTGCCTTTCATGATATTCCAGAGGGAGCTGCTGTTGCCGCACCCCTTCTTCAGAGCAGCTTAAAAGGTGGCAGATATTAATATTAACTGCTCTAACAGCCCTTCCTACGGCGATAGGAACTTATTTTGGAGCTGTTCTTGGAAATATTTCGAATGTTTTTGTATCGTTATGCCTTGGATTTGCTTCAGGAACTATGCTATATATTGTTGTAGGGAGTTAATTCCAGAGAGCAAAGAACTTTCAAAGGGGATTTTATCAACCTTATCTACTCTTTTAGGCTTACTTTTAGGACTTTTATTGGTTTCTTTTTCGGTTAGGAGGATAATTATGGATACAAAGGTTTATAGAATAAACGAAAGGGACGAGGAAAAGATAAAAGAAGCTGCTGAGGTTATAAAACAGGGAGGCCTTGTAGTTTTCCCAACGGAAACAGTTTATGGGCTTGGAGCAAATGCCCTTGATGAGGCTGCCTGCAAAAAATTTTTGAAGCAAAGGGAAGACCGCAGGATAATCCTTTAATCGTTCATGTTGCCAGCTTTGATATTTCAAAATATGTAAAATATATTCCAGATAAAGCAAAGATTTTGATGGAAAACTTTTGGCCAGGACCTTTAACGATTATAATGCCAAAGTCAAGTTTAATCCCTGATGTTGTTACAGCTGGCCTTGACAGCGTTGCAATCAGAATGCCTGAAAATAGGCTTGCAAGAAAGCTGATAGAGTTTTCTGGTGTTCCAATTGCTGCACCAAGTGCAAATATTTCTGGAAGGCCAAGTCCAACCTCAATAGAGCACTGCATTGAGGATCTTTATGGAAGGGTGGACATGATAATAGGCGGTGAAAGGTGTAGGGTTGGTCTTGAATCTACTGTTGTTGATGCAACAGATGAGGACATTATGATTTTAAGACCAGGATTTAT
This sequence comes from Caloramator sp. Dgby_cultured_2, assembly GCF_028872215.1. Taxonomy (NCBI): domain Bacteria; kingdom Bacillati; phylum Bacillota; class Clostridia; order Eubacteriales; family Clostridiaceae; genus Caloramator; species Caloramator sp. Dgby_cultured_2. The sequence continues at coordinate 1,942,531 of NZ_CP118396.1, read as the reverse complement.
TACAAGGGAGGACCTTGAAGAGGTTGTTGGTAAGGTTTTGGTTGATCCAGCGATAAAAGATAAGGATTTTAAGCCAAAATCTCCTGGTATGAAGTATAGGCATTATGCGCCAAAAGCCCCTTTAAAGGTAATAAAGGGAGATACCCAAAAGGTTGTTGAATATATTAAGGAAAACGTGTATAATATGAAAAGGCAAGGCAAAACCGTTGGAGTTTTGATTGTGGATGAGATTATGGATAAAATAGATGCTGATATTAAAGTTTCCTTAGGAAGCATAAAGGACCCAGGGACTATTGCTGCAAATTTATTCGATAAGCTAAGGGAATTCGATAAAACTAATGTAGATTTAATACTTTCAATTGGCTTTAAAGAAGAGGGGCTTTTTTCAGCCATAATGAATCGACTAAAGAAAGCATCTGGAAATAACCTTATTGAAATGTAGGAGGTTTGCCATGAAAATTCTATTTGTTTGCACAGGTAACACCTGTAGAAGTGCGATGGCTGAGGGTATTGCAAAAAATTAATACAAAATGAAAACTTGAATCTTGAAGTATCATCAGCTGGGGTTTTTGCACCCTTTGGCATGGCAGCCTCAGAGAATGCTATTTTAGCCCTTAGTGAGATGGGAATAGACATATCATCCCATTTATCAAGACCCCTTACAAAGGATCTAATAGAAAATTCTGATCTTATCCTTACAATGACTAAGGGGCATAAGGATGCTATTCTTTCAAAATATCCTCAATTTTCTGACAAGGTTTTTACCCTTATGGAATACATAGGCGAAGATTTAGACATCGAAGACCCATTTGGAGGGGATCTAGACGTTTATCGTGCATCAGCAAACCAAATTAAACAAGCTATTGAAATTCTTTTAAAGAAGTTAAAGGAAAGTTAGGCACTTTCAGTGCCTTAGCTTTCCTTTTTGTATATACAAAAGGAGGGGTAATATGAAAATTGCAATAGCATCAGACCACGGTGGTTTTAACTTAAAGGAGATTATAAAAAAACATTTAGAGGGCCGAAAAATAGAGGTTAAGGATTTTGGAACCTTTTCAACCGAATCCTGTGATTATACAGATTTTGCCCTTTTGCTTGCAGAATCTGTAGCAAGGGGTGAATATGATAAGGGCATTTTAGTTTGCGGAACAGGAATAGGAATGTCGATTGCCGCAAATAAGGTAAAGGGAATTAGGGCAGCCCATGTTACAGATACTTTTTCAGCAAAGGCCTGTGTGGAACACAACAATGCTAATATAATAACAATCGGAGAGAGAATAACAGGACCTGGAATCGCCATTGATATAATAGAGACTTTTTAAGTGCAGAGTTTCAGGGAGGAAGGCATCAAAGGAGAATAGATAAAATAGCAGAAATTGAAAATAAATACATGAAATAAGGGGGATATTTATGAATAAGGTTACAGTAATTGACCATCCACTAATTCAACATAAGCTCTCCATAATGAGGGATAAAAATACAGGCTCAAAGGATTTTAGAGAGCTTTTAGAGGAAATTGCGATGCTCATGACCTATGAAATAACAAGGGGTTTTCAGCTTGAAGAGGTTGAAATAGAAACTCCAATTTGCAAAACTAAGGCAAAGATGCTTACAGGGAAAAAGGTTGCTATCGTTCCAATCCTTAGGGCAGGGCTTGGGATGGTTGATGGTATGTTAAAACTTATTCCAGCTGCTAAGGTTGGGCATATAGGCCTTTATAGGGATCCTGAAACATTAAAACCTGTTGAATATTACTGCAAGCTTCCATCAGACATATCAGAAAGGGATATAATCTTAGTGGATCCAATGCTTGCAACAGGAGGTTCTGCCTCCGATGGAATTCACCTTTTAAAGGAAAAGGGAGCAAGAAATATAAAGCTTATGTGCCTTATAGCTGCTCCAGAGGGAATAGAGGCGGTTTTAAAGGCTCATCCTGATGTAGAGATATTTGTTGCAGCAGTAGATGATAGATTAAACGAACATGGGTATATAGTTCCAGGTCTTGGGGATGCAGGCGATAGAATTTTTGGAACAAAGTAGGTGTTATTATGAGGCCGTCCTGGGATGAATATTTTATGGAGATTGCCGAGACAATAAAAAAGCGATCAACCTGCCTTAGAAGACAAGTTGGGGCAGTTATTGTAAAGGATAATAGGATACTTACAACTGGGTATAATGGCGTTCCACCAAAGATGCGGCATTGCGATGAAGTCGGGTGTTTGAGAAGGGAACTGAATATCCCATCGGGGCAAAGGCATGAGCTCTGCCGTGCCCTTCACGCTGAGCAAAACGCAATAGTTCAGGCAGCAAAATACGGTATTTCAATTGAAGGATCAACTATATACATTACAAATCAGCCTTGTATAATATGCGCAAAACTAATAATAGCATCTGGAATTAAAAGAATAGTCTATAGCGGAGACTATCCAGATGAGTTATCACTTTCCATGCTAAAAGAATCTGGTGTTGAAATTGTTAATTTTAGGCTATCCTAATTTTGGGATAGCCTTATTTTTATTTATTTGGTAAAATATATTTTGTGCAAAAACATTGAGGAAGTGAAAAAATGTTGGAGTATCCTATGATTTTTTTAGTATCATTTGTTTTTTCATTTATTTTAACCCCGATCGTCAAGAGATTAGCCTTCAAGATAAATGCAATAGATATTCCAAAGGATGAGAGAAGGATTCACAAAAAGCCTATTCCAAGGATAGGTGGTCTTTCAATCTTAGTATCATTTATCGTATCAAGTTATATGTTTTTGATTTTCGATAAGAATATTATAGGAATAGTAGTAGGTGCAGTAGTTATTTTTATAGGTGGCTTTTTAGATGATTTATATAATTTAAAACCAAAACAAAAGCTTTTGTTTCAATTTATTGCGGCTTTGATTTTAATAGCCTTCGATGTTAGAGTAAAATACATAACAATTCCCTTTACTAAAGCAGGAGAGTCTTTGTTTATAGGGAATATTGGAACTTTAGTTACTCTACTTTGGGTTGTTGGAATTACTAATGCTGTAAATTTGATAGATGGGCTTGATGGACTTGCAGCGGGAGTTTGTTTTATATCTTCCCTATCTTTATTTGTTGTATCTTTAATTAGCGGACGTTCGACGGCTATAGTTTTAACTTTGATATTATCCGGTGCATGCCTTGGATTTTTACCCTTTAATTTTAATCCAGCAAGCATTTTTTAGGCGATTGTGGTGCCCAGCTTTTGGGATTTTTACTTTCTGCAATTTCAATACAAGGGGCAATAAAATCTGCTGCAGCCTTTGCAATCGCAGTTCCCATAATTGCCCTTGGAATTCCAATATATGATACATTGTTTGCAATGATAAGGAGAAAACTAAACAATAGACCCATAAGTGAGGCCGATAGAGGACATTTGCATCATAGACTTTTAGATCTTGGCCTTAATCAAAGGCAAGCTGTTTTAATTATGTATTTTATTAGTTTTGTTTTTGGTGTTGTTTCAATCCTTGCAATGCTTTTAACTGCTAAAAATTCCTTTGCCCTTTTGATAATAATATTTGCGGTAACATTATCCTTTGCAATTGAGTTTGGTTTATTAAGTAAGAAATGAGGTGGTTTAATGAAAAGGATAAAAGTTATGACTATATTTGGAACAAGGCCAGAAGCAATAAAGATGGCCCCCTTGTTAAGGAGCTTGAAAAAAGGGAAGAGTTTGAATCGGTAGTTTGTGTAACAGCACAGCATAGAGAGATGCTGGATCAAGTTTTAGATCTTTTTAATATAAATCCCCATTATGACCTTAATATAATGAAGGAAAGGCAGTCTTTAACTGGTATTACAACGAGGGTTTTAGAGGGACTTGAGAATATATTTAAAGAAGCACAGCCTGATATAGTTTTAGTTCATGGCGATACGACAACTACCTTTGCGGGAAGTTTAGCCGCCTTCTATAATCAAATTAAAATAGGACATGTTGAGGCAGGATTAAGATCATTTAATAAATATTTCCCATTTCCAGAGGAGATGAATAGAAAACTTACAGGGGCATTATCAGACCTTCATTTTGCACCTACAAAAACAGCAAAGGAAAACCTTTTAAGGGAAGGAGTAAATGAAGAGTTTATATTTGTAACCGGCAATACCGTTATTGATGCTATGGAAACAACCGTTGAAAGAAATTATGTTTTTGAAACACAGGAATTAAATTCCATAGATTTTAAAAATAAAAAGGTGATAATGGTAACTGCCCATAGAAGAGAAAATTGGGGACAGCCCCTTGAAAATATATGCGAGGCACTTAAAAAGATTGCATTAGAATTTAAAGATGTTGAAATCATATATCTTGTTCATTTAAATCCTGCTGTAAAGGAGGTTGCCTACAGGGTTTTAGCCGATGTAGATAGGGTGCATCTATTACCACCTCTTGATACTAAGGAAACTCATAATTTAATGGATAGAAGTTATATGGTAGTTACAGATTCAGGAGGACTTCAGGAGGAGGCACCCCACCTTGGGAAGCCGGTTCTTGTTTTAAGAGATGTAACGGAAAGACCAGAGGCAGTTAAGGCGGGAACAGCAAAAATAGTGGGCACAGAAACGGATAATGTTTACGAAAACATAAAAAGGTTGTTAATAGATAAGGATGAATATAAAAAGATGGCCAACGCAATAAACCCATATGGAGATGGTAGAGCATCCGAAAGGATTGCAGATGCTATACTTTATTATTTTGGAATATACAAAAACGACCGGAGGATTATAAAAGTTTTTAGTGGAAATTAAAGCTTTTTAAATAAAATAAAAGTAAACTATAAGCCTTTTTGTTATTTTAAGCAATACGATGTTTAATATGATATTATTTAATAATATAAAGCTTGTCTTAAATATTTAAAGTGATAAAATTAATACATGTTTAATATACCGATATCTTTTAGATATCGGTTTTAAATTTTTGAAAGTGGTGATGTATGGTAAGGATTTATGCGTTGCTTAAGAGGAAGTTTTGGATTTCTATCTATATAGCTATTTTGATTAGCTTTTTAATAATTCTTTTCAATAGGAAAATTACATTAGATTTTATATTTGGCTTTATACTTGGGCTTTTTAACTTTTTTAATCAGGTATTTTTGATCCAATACATTCTAAATAAAGGGAAAAAGTTTATTAAAGTATTTACATTTTTATTTGTGATAAGATATTTAACATTTTCTATTATTTTAATTCTTTATGTTGAGAAATATAATGCTAATATTTTTATGGTATTTTTGGGGATTGCTGTTATTTATATATCAATTCTAGGCAATAGCATTATAGATATAATTAAAAAAGATTTCTTGAAAAAATTTAGAACTGTCCCTAAAAATTTAAAAAAGGGTGATAAAGATGGAAAAGGCAAGACCGATATTTGAAATTTTATTATTTGGCATAAAGATACCGATATATCAAGCTATTATAATACAGTGGGTAATAATTGCAATTATAACTATTTTACTTTCTATTTCTTCAAAAATTGAGAACTATCCCCAATAAATTACAATCTTTTTGGAGTTAGTTGTAGAAACTATAAATAATTTGGTAAAAGAAAATATGGGAGAAAAATATATAAATTTTGTTCCTTTTATTGGAACTTTGGCAATTTTCCTTTTGTTCATGAACGTATTTGATCTATTTGGTTTTAGACCTCCAACTGCAGATTATTCAGTAACTTTGGGACTTGCTATTATATCTTTTATGATAATACAAGCAAATGCAATAAAGAAAAACGGAATAATACATTATTTTAAAGCTTTTGCTGAGCCTTTTGCATTTATGCTACCGCTCAACATTATAGAAAGACTAGTTGTCCCAGTATCCTTAAGCCTTAGACTTTTTGGTAATACTTTGGCTGCAGTGATTATTGTAGAACTTTTATATAAGGCATTGGGTTATTTAACAAAATTGATTCATTTTCCATTACCAATATTTCAAGCAGTTATCCCAATACCCTTTCATATTTATTTTTCATTATTCGATGGTGTAATTCAAATGATAATATTTATTATGCTTACAATGATATTTATTAAAATAACAGCAGAACATTAAAAGGAGGAATATTTATGTCAATGTCAATGGCAATAATCGCAATTGCTGCAGGAATTGCAGCTTTGACTGGAATTGGAGCAGGGATAGGAACAGGAATTGCAACTGGGAAGGCTGTTGAAGCTGTATCAAGACAACCAGAAGCTAAAAACGATATCATTTCAACCTTGATAATTGGTAGCGCTTTTTCAGAAGCTACAGCTATCTATGGCCTTCTAGTTGCAATCATACTTATATTTGTATTTGCAAAATAATTCAAATTAAAGGCTTGCCTAGGGCAAGCCTTTAAAAAAGGAGTGATATCGTGGCTATTGAATTTTGGACAGTATTTTTTACTATTTTAAATACCTTCATATTATATATTATTTTAAAGAAATACTTTTTGATAGATTTAATAACATCATGGAAGCAAGAAGATTATCAATAGAGAATAAGATAAAAGAGGCAAATGAAAATTATGATAAGTCTACAAAGCTTTTAAAAGAATATGAAGAAAAGCTGAAAAGTCTTGAAATAGAAGGGAAAAAATAATTGAGGATTATAAGAAAAAGGCAAATCAATTGTATGAAGATATCTTAAATGAAGCAAAAAAGAATCAGAAATAATAATAGAAAGGGCTAAAAAAGATGCAAAACTTGAAATAGAAAAGGCCAAGGACGAGATCAAAAGGCAAATTGTTGATTTATCCTTTTTAGCAGCTTCAAAGGCAATAGAAAAGGAGCTTGATTACACAACGCATCATAGACTTATTATGGATTTTATAGATAAGGTAGGTAGTTAATATGAGAGATGCTGCTTCATTAAAATATGCTCATGCATTATATGAAGTTGCCCTTAAAGAAAATAAACTTGAAGAATATCTTGAGGATTTAAAGGGTATATTGGAAGTTTTTGAAGCTTCGGATGATCTTTTAGAATTCTTAAAACACCCAGAGATTTCTCAGGTAAATAAAACTAGCGTTATTAGCAATGTTTTTAGAGGAAGAGTTAGCGAGGAAATAATTAAACTATTAAATTTGCTTATTAAACATGATAGAATTGAAGATTTTAGGCATGTTTATAAAGATTATAGAAAGCTTGCACTAGAACACAAGGGAATAAAGATTGCACTTGTTAAAACAGCCGTTGAGCTTACCGATGAAGAGAGGAATTTATTAAAAAACAAACTATCAAAAAGTATAATTGTGAAATAGAACTTGATGAGGTTATAGATCAAGATATTATAGGAGGAGTATGGGTTAGGGTTAAGGATGATGTTTTAGATGGAACTGTTAAAACAAAGCTTGATACCATGAAAAAAATGCTCCTTAATTGAGAGGTGGTTAATTATGATAAAGGTAGATGAAATAAGTTCAATAATAAAAGCGCAGCTTTCAAAATATAAAGATGAAATTCATCTTGCAGATACAGGAACAGTTGTTCAAGTTGGAGATGGTATAGCAAGGATATATGGCCTTGCCAATGTTATGGCGGGAGAACTTTTGGAATTTCCAAACGATATTTATGGTATGGCTTTAAACCTTGAGGAAAATAATGTGGGGGCAGTTTTATTTGGATCAGACCAAGGAATTAAAGAAGGGGATATTGTTGTTAGGACTAAAAGGGTTGTTGAAGTTCCCGTTGGAGAGGCCTTAATAGGAAGAGTTGTAAACCCTCTAGGACAACCCATAGATGGAAAAGGTCCCATATTAACTAATAAAACAAGACCTGTTGAGAGGTTAGCACCTGGGGTTATTGAAAGAAAATCTGTAAAGGAACCTATGCAAACTGGAATTAAAGCCATAGATTCAATGGTTCCAATTGGGAAAGGTCAAAGAGAACTTATAATAGGTGATAGACAAACAGGCAAAACAGCCATAGCGATAGATACAATTATTAATCAAAAGGGTAAGGATATGATATGTATCTATGTAGCAATTGGACAGAAGCAGTCAACGGTAGCGCAAATTGTAAATACTTTAGAAAGTTTTGGGGCTATGGACTATACAATTGTAGTGTCAGCTACAGCATCGGAACCTGCACCACTTCAATATTTAGCCCCTATGCCGGTTGTGCTATGGGAGAAGAATTCATGGAAAATGGAAGGCATGTTTTAATAGTATATGATGATTTGTCAAAACATGCAGTTGCTTATAGGACTATGTCCTTACTATTAAGAAGACCTCCGGGAAGAGAAGCATATCCAGGGGATATATTCTATATACATTCTAGACTTCTTGAAAGAGCAGCGAAACTGTCTGATGAGCTTGGTGGAGGATCTATGACAGCTCTTCCGATTATTGAGACGTTAGCAGGTGATGTTACTGCTTACATTCCCACTAACGTTATCTCTATAACCGATGGGCAAATATTTTTGGAATCCGATTTGTTTGCATCAGGGGTAAGGCCTGCTATTAATCCTGGAATTTCAGTTTCAAGAGTTGGAGGTTCTGCCCAGATTAAGGCTATGAAACAGGTAGCAGGAATGCTAAGACTTGAGCTTGCACAATATAGAGAACTTGCAGCATTTGCACAATTTAGTTCCGACCTTGATAAAGAAACAAGACAAAGGATTGAAAAGGGCAAAAGGCTCATTGAGGTTCTAAAACAAGACCAATATTCTCCTATGGATGTTGAGGACCAGATTATTATACTTTATGCAGCTGTTAATAACTATTTAAATGATATTGCTGTAGAAGCTATTAAAAAATTTGAAAAGAGTTTTTAGAATATATAAAGATCCATGAGGCAGGTTTAAGGAATTTGATAACAGAAAGAAGAGAACTTGATGATGAGATTAAAAATAAGCTTAACAAGGCAATAACAGAGTTTATAGCTTCTTTTAAATTTGAGGAGTGATTTGTATGTCTAAAGGGGAACTTATTGAAATAAAAAGAAGAATTAAATCCATAAAAAATACACAAAAGATTACAAAGGCAATGGGGCTTGTTGCTACTGCAAGATTTAAGAGGCTAAGGGAAATTGTGGAGTTTGCCGATGAATATTTCAATGAAGTTTCAAACACTTTTAGAAAATTATATTGTGATGAAGTCTATGATTCAAAATATTTTTCTGAAAACAATGAAGACAAAGATTTATATATAATAATTACTTCCAATACAGGGCTTTGCGGAAGTTATAATTCTAATATAATAAATTTTGCAAATGAAAAAGTTGCAAAAGAGGATTATCTAATATTAATTGGAGATAGAGGTTATCAATTTTTTAAAAGAAGAGAATATAACGTATTAATGAATATTCCAATTCAAAGGTTCCCTAGTTTTGATGATGCTCAAATGATATTCAACTTGATTGATGATTATTTTATTAAAGGTAAGGTAAAAAATATTTATATTGTTTATACAAAATTTATTAATTCTGTAAGACAAGAAGTTGAAATGCTAAAAATACTTCCTTTTGAAAAAATTCAAGAAAAAATAAAGAAATCTTATTAGAACCGAATAAATTACAAGTGTTTGATTTTTCTGCAAAAATTTATTTACAATCTTTTATTTATAATTCTTTAGCAAATGCCCTTGCATCGGAATTTGCAATGAGGATGACCGCAATGGATAGTGCAACAAAAATTCCGGTGAACTTTTGGACAAGTTACAATTAAAATATAACAGGATAAGGCAAGGAACAATTACTCAAGAAGTTACAGAAATAGTTAGTGGAGCCGAGGCATTAAATTCAAATTGATGGAAGGTGAAATTATGAATAAGGGCAAAATAGTTCAAATAATAGGACCTGTTATAGATATTAGATTTCAAGCGGGAAAACTTCCGGATATATATAATGCAATTCACATTCCAACAGGAGATAAAATTTTAGTTGCAGAAGTAATGCAGCATCTTGGAGATGAGATAGTAAGGACTGTTGCAATGGATTCAACCGATGGGCTTGTAAGGGGAATGGAGGCAATAGATACAGGAGCACCAATAAAAGTTCCTGTTGGTGAAGAAACTTTAGGAAGGTTATTTAATGTTTTAGGACAGCCAATCGATAATAAAGGTGAAGTTAACGCAAAAGAATTTTATCCAATTCACAGGCCTGCACCAAAGTTTGAAGAACAGGCAGTTGAGCCTGAAATTTTTGAAACGGGAATAAAGGTAATAGACCTTATTTGCCCATATCAAAAGGGTGGAAAAATTGGATTGTTTGGTGGTGCAGGGGTTGGTAAAGCTGTTTTAATTCAAGAGCTGATTAACAATATTGCAAAAGAACACGGTGGCCTTTCTGTATTTACAGGCGTTGGAGAAAGAACAAGAGAAGGAAATGACCTTTATTATGATATGCAGGAATCTGGAGTTTTAGATAAAACCGTTCTTGTTTTTGGACAGATGAATGAACCACCTGGTGCAAGAATGAGGGTTGCGTTAACTGGGCTTACTATGGCGGAATACTTTAGAGATAATGGCAATGATGTTCTTTTGTTTATAGATAATATATTCAGGTTTTCACAGGCGGGATCTGAAGTTTCAGCACTACTTGGAAGAATCCCATCTGCAGTTGGATATCAACCAACTCTTGCAAATGAAATGGGTGCTCTACAGGAAAGAATAACGTCGACAAAAAATGGCTCTATTACATCTGTTCAGGCGGTTTATGTTCCTGCGGACGACTTAACGGATCCAGCACCTGCAACAACATTTACTCATCTTGATGCTATGGCTGTTTTGTCAAGATCGATTGCAGAGCTTGGAATTTACCCGGCAGTTGACCCACTTGAGTCTTCATCAAGAATATTAGACCCAAGAATAGTAGGACAAGAACATTATGAAGTAGCTCAAAGGGTAAAAAGCATACTTCAAAGATATAAGGAATTACAAGATATAATAGCGATATTAGGTATAGATGAATTATCTGAAGAAGATAAAGTTGTTGTTTCGAGAGCAAGAAAAATTCAAAAGTTCTTGTCACAGCCATTCCATGTTGCAGAACAATTTACAGGAATGAAGGGAAAATACGTTCCAATAAAGGAAACTGTAAGAGGATTCAAAGAGATTCTAGATGGAATGCATGATGATCTTCCTGAGCTTGCGTTTTATATGGTTGGAACTATTGATGAGGCTATTGAAAAGGCTAAAACCTTATAATAAAAGGATGTGAGAAGGTGGCTTTTAAGTTAGAAATATATACCCCTGAACAAAAATTTTTGAAGGAGATGTTGAATCTGTTTTGTTAAACTCTTTATCAGGAAAAATACAAATACTTTCAAGACATGCTACTACAATTGTAGGACTTGTTCCGAGAGTAATAGAAATAAAAACAAATGAGAAAAAAATTGAGTTTCAAGTTTTTGAAGGAATTTTGGATTTTGAAAAAATAAATGTAAAATATTCACATCGTTTGCAAAGCTGGTGGAGAACTAATTCTTCATCAGCTTATTTTATTTTAAGAAGCTAAAAAATAAGGAGAAAAGATGAGAAGTTAATTGCTTAAAATGTTAAACAATTAAGAACCGTCCCCATTGAATAAAAAAAATTAAATGGAAATAATTGAGAAGAGAGGGGTGAGGAATATGAAAAGGTTTTTATTGGGATTAACAGCTTTATTTTGTTTTTGCTTTTTAATTTTCCTCATAATAACGAAGGAATGCATAGGACCATGAAATTTTTGATGAAAATGGAATAGAATATATAGGTGCAAGTTTAGAATATAACATTAGTTTAAAGTCAAAAATAAATTTAGAGGATATTCAAAATAAGGTCTTGTCCCAAATCAAGTTAAAACCTATAAAAGTTTCAAAGGGCAATGACACGTTATAGAATTTGATGGGGCCCAATTGAGGGTAAGTAGCAAAGAAAATGGCAATGAATATTTATTAAGTATTTTTTATTCACAAGCTTTAAGGGATATGAATATTATAGATAATATAAGAAGGTCGTTGAGTCTTAAAAAGCATATGCAAAATAGACCTTCCTTTTATAGTTTAATGGAAGGGAAAATAAATAAAAAATTATCTGATGAAGAAAAAAGGAGCTTCTTTTTAAAATGATAAAAACGTTAAGATTAAAACAAATAAATATGATTCAAGAAGATAGATATATTAGCTTAATAGGTTATTCTATGCATTTTAGCGATAATTTAAGTCTAAATGGTAAAATATTCAATATTAATATTGCAATTAGAGATGGTAGCGATGGCTGCACTTACATACTTGTAGGAACCCCAATAATAACAGTTGAGTATTGATGAATGGAGGAGTATTATGGGCAAGATAGTTATAAATGGTGGTAGAAAATTAAGTGGAAAGGTTAGGATAAGTGCTGCTAAAAATTCTGTTCTACCAATCATTGCAGCATCGCTACTTACAGGATTTGGCTGTATTCTTGAGGATATTCCCTTTTTGGAGGATGTCAATGTGATTTTAAGCGTTTTAGATTCCTTAGGGGTTAATTTATTTATAGATAAAAATAAAGGTAAATTATTGATAAAGGCTGAGGATATAAAATCCTATGAGCCATCCTATGAACTTGTTAGAAAAATGAGGGCATCCTTTTTAGTCATGGGCCCTATTCTTGCAAGATTCGGTAAGGTTAGAATATCTTTGCCAGGTGGATGTAACATAGGCTCAAGGCCGATAGATCTTCATCTAAAGGGTTTTAGTCAGTTAGGTGCAGACATAAATCTTGGCCATGGATATGTTGAGGCTTCATGTAAAAGACTAAAGGGGGCTAAAGTTTATCTCGATTTTCCGTCTGTAGGTGCAACAGAAAATATAATGATGGCAGCTGTCCTAGCAGATGGTGAAACTGTTATAGAAAACGCAGCTGAAGAACCTGAAATTGTTGACCTTGCAAGTTTTTAAACAAGATGGGTGCAAAAATTATAGGAGCAGGGACAGACACTATAAAGATAGAGGGTGTCAAAGAGCTAAAAGGGACAATTCATCAGGTTATTCCTGATAGAATAGAGGCAGGGACTTATATGGTAGCTGCTGCCATAACAGGTGGTGAAGTAACCATTGAAAATGTAATACCAGAACATGTAAGATCAATTACAGCGAAGCTTCAAGAGGCTGGTATTTATGTAAAGGAAGAACAAAATAAAATAAAAGTCAAAGCAAATGGAAGGATAGAAGCTGTTGATATAAAAACCATGCCGTATCCAGGATTCCCAACGGATATGCAGGCGCAATTTATGGCACTTTTAAGCATAGCAGATGGTGTATCTATAATAACTGAGACGGTATTTGAAAATAGATTTATGCATGTTAATGAACTTAAAAGAATGGGTGCCAATATTAAAATTGACGGACGAAGTGCTGTTGTGGAAGGAGTTGAAAAACTTACAGGAGCAGAGGTAAAGGCAACTGATCTTAGAGCAGGGGCGGCACTTGTTATAGCAGGACTTATTGCAGAAGGGATAACTGAAGTTTCAGAGATTTATCATATAGATAGGGGATATGTTGATATGGTTGGAAAACTTAAAAAATTAGGTGCTGATATAGATAGAATATAGCTGCCTTATGGCAGTTTATTTTTTGAATAAATAAAGCTATATAAAAATAAAATGTAATAGGTTTGCTTTGGGGGAGAAAATTGAAATACATAGGATATTTTGTATTTTTAGTAGCTTTTATAGTCATATTTGTTCCTGTTACTATATTGGGCGGAGTAGGAGAAGGAATTAAACTACCTGTAATATTGAATAAGTTCCCTATTGTAACGAATAACAATGTTAAGGAGATAGCAAAGATAGATTCAAATATAAAGGTTAAGATGTTTGATGTTAAAAACAATAAAGTAATAGAGCTTGATCTTGAGGATTATGTTGCAGGTGTAGTGTCAGCCGAGATGCCCGTATCTTTTAATATTGAGGCATTAAAGGCACAGGCAATTGCAGCAAGAACCTTTGTTATAGCAAATATGATATCTTTAGGAGGAAGTGGTTGTAATAAACATCAAGGGGTTGATGTGTGCAGCGATGTCCACTGCCAAGCATGGATTTCAAAGGAGGAGAGATTAAAGCTATGGGATGCTAATAGTGCCTTAGAAAACTGGAATAAAATAATGGAGGCAGTAGAATCTACCAAAGGGCTTGTTATAACATATAATGGAGAAATAGCAAAGCATATTAAATACCATTCGACAAGCGGGGGCAAAACAGAGGATAGTAGATATGTATTTGGTTATCAAGAGCCCTATTTGGTAAGCGTTGAAAGCCCCTATGAGGAGGTTGCTCCAAACTATATAACAACAGTAGTTATGAGTAAAAAGAGTTTATAAGGAGGATGAAGGAATTAAGTCCTAATATCAATTTAAGTGAAGGTAGATTGGCAAATCAGATAAAGATACTTGAATGGACTGAAGGGGGAGAGTAAACAGGATAAAGATAGGAGATAAAGAATTTACAGGAATCGATGTAAGATGGGCGATGGGCCTCAAAAGTGCTGCCTTTACGATAAAAATAGACACTAAAAATGTAACCTTCACTGTTAAAGGGTATGGGCATGGTGTTGGAATGAGTCAGTGGGGAGCAAACGAAATGGGTAAAAGAGGATATAGTTATGAAGATATAATTAAACATTATTATAGAGGAGTTGAAATTCAAAAATTGAAGATGTATTAAAGTTAGGGCAACAACCCTAACTTTTTATTTTTGCATGTATAAAATGGGATTATTTGGACAAAACTATTTTACAGGAGGTGTAATTATGGGATTTAAAGATAATTTTAAAAGGATGCTTCAAAGAGAAATGTTTTATGTTGTGCTCTTTATCTGTTTGTGTGTAGTAGCAGTTGCAGCAGTTTATGTTTCAAGGAATAATGCAAAAATAAGTAAAGACCTTGCAAAGGCTCCAATTAAAACAGAAGAAAAGATTACTGAACCAAATAATGAGCCTACGCTAGTTGAAGAGAAATTATCAAACATAAAAGAAATGCAAGTTGCTCAGGTTCCAAAATCAACTGTTCAGAATAAAGATAATAAAACTCAAACAGATAAAGAGCAGCCCAATAATGAAAAGGCTTCTTCAAAGGCTTCAAATCCAGCCCCAGCATTTAAAATGATTATGCCTGTTGAGGGCGAGATTACAAAAATTTTGACAAAGAAAATCTTCAATACTCTGTAACTCTGCAGCAATGGGAGACTCATGAGGGTATCGATATAGCTGCTGATATCGGAACAGAAGTTAAGGCTGCTGCAGATGGAAAGGTTATTGATATTATTACTGATGATAAGATTATTGAAGGATTAAATTTAAAAACTGGATATGGAATTACTGTAATCATAGACCATGGCAATGGTATTCAATCCGTCTATGGCAATCTTGCTCAAGAGTTAAAGGTTAAAAAGGGAGACAAAGTTAAAAAGGGCGATGTTATAGGATTTGTTGGGGATACATCCATTAGAGAAGCAAGCAGCATAGAAGGAAGTCATATTCACTTTGCAGTTATTAAAAAGCAAGGAAAAGATGTAGTTACAGTTAATCCTCTTGACTATATAAAGTAATTTTCCAAAGGGCCTTGCAGAATTGCCATAGGTTTTGCAAGCGCTCTTTTTTAGAAATAATTGATTTTTCAAGGACATATATTTAATTAAGGTGTAAAAGGGAGGTTAATAGATGAGGGACTATATAGAAGAAAGGGTTTTGGAAGTTGCAAGATATATTATCGAAACTAGAGCAACCATAAGAAAAACTGCAAAAGCCTTTGGGGTTAGCAAGAGCACGGTTCATAAGGATATTACAGAAAGACTTCCCAAAATCAATCCTCAGATAGCAAAAGAAGCAAAGGAGATTTTAGAAATAAATAAGGCAGAAAGACATATAAGGGGAGGAAAGGCAACGAAATTGAAATATAAATCAGCAAATGCATAAAAATTTTCCCTACCAAGAAGGATTTTGCAAATTTTTATCGAATATTATAATTGCAGTATATAGGTAGGGAGTGAAAATATGTTCTGGTTTGGTAGTAATGATATAGGAATAGACTTGGGAACTGCTAGTGTTTTGGTTTATGTAAAGGGAAAGGGGATCGTTCTAAGAGAACCATCAGTAGTTGCTCTTGACAAAAACACAAATAGAGTATTAGCTGTTGGAGAAGATGCAAGACAGATGATAGGAAGAACCCCAGGAAATATAGTTGCAGTTAGGCCTTTAAGGGATGGAGTTATATCAGACTATGATACAACAGAAAAGATGCTAAAGCATTTTATAAAAAAGCCTATGGTAGTAAAAAACTTTTAAGGCCAAGGGTAGTTGTATGTATTCCATGTGAAGCTACAGAAGTTGAAAAAAGAGCCGTAAAGGATGCTGCTTATAATGCCGGAGCAAGGGAAGTCTATTTAATCGAGGAGCCAATTGCGGCAGCACTAGGTGCAGGTGTTGATATTTCAAAGCCTAATGGTTGTATGATAGTTGATATAGGTGGTGGAACAACGGATATTGCAGTAATTTCCTTGAGTGGAATCGTTGTAAGATCATCCATAAAAGTTGCTGGAGATAAATTTGATGATGCGATAATTTCATACTTGAAGAAAAAGTATAAGTTAATGATTGGAGAAAGAACTGCGGAGGAATTAAAAATAAACATAGGTTGTGCCTACAAAAGGGACGAGGATATTTCAATGGAAATAAAGGGAAGAGATTTAATAAGCGGCCTTCCTAAAAATATCTTAGTAACCTCTGAAGAGATAAGGCTTGCTCTATCGGAGCCTGTTGAAGCTATCACTGATGCTGTTCATCAGGTTCTTGAAAAAACTCCTCCAGAGCTTGCAGCTGATATCAGCGACAATGGAATAATTATGACAGGGGAGGATCCCTTCTTTGGGGACTTGATAAATATATTCAAGAAAGAACAAAGGTTCCTGTAAAAGTTGCTGAGGATGCTATATCTTGCGTTGCAAAGGGAACAGGTATCTCGTTAGATTATTTAGATTATTTAGTAGACGAGGGACCAAGAAAAGCAGCTAAAAAGGCATGAGTTACATGCCTTTTTGTTTTGCAGCCAAAATTAAACCTTCTGAGATTATTTTAGCCATATCCCATATAAAGTTTAATCGGATATTTTTCAACCAATAACCCTCCTTAATATCTATAGAATCAACAACTCCGACTATTGATATATCCCCAACGGTCGGAAGATTTTTTCCTACTCCTTTTCCTGGGTGAACAGGACCTGATTTTATTTGAATATCACCTAGGTTATCTTCAAATCCTAAACATGCATCTATTGCTATTATGAAGTGATTTGGATATTGGCAGCTTATATCACAAAGTATTTCTTCTAAATTTACAGCATGGGCAGGGTTTTGAAGTGTGCCTATTACAGGTAGTGGGAAATTAGCTTCTTTTAAAAATGTGCCAACCAGTGGTCCTAAACTATCTCCTATGCATTTATCAGTTCCTATGCATACTATCAGTGTATTATCCCTCAAAAATTTGATAGATATTCTGCCAATGCCTCTTTGGCACCTTCTTCCTTATAATTTACTACCGCCACTATGGTATCATAGTTTGAAGATCTCAACTAACCACCCCTCAATTCATATATACAGACTTAAAGAAACATTTATTACTGGAGGTTGTATATTTTTGCTATTTTAAGAAAAAATAATAAAGAAAAAACTAAGAGGGGTGATAACTTGAAAAAGTATTTTAATATAATCATCGTTATTATAATTACTTTTATGACTTTAGTTTCTATATTTACATTAAAGGCGGAAAAAGTAGAAGGTGTGTTTTATTATGATGAAAACACAATTGAAGACGAAGCAGGATACATTTTCGATAATTATTATGATGTAAATATTAATTTCAAATAGGGCATATGCCCTATTTATTACATAAACTTCTCAATTTTTCCTTATCCCATATATTAAGTTCTTCAATATTTTCAATAGCACCCAACATGTTATCTTTAATATCAGGAATAGTTTTTGGAGTTGCCATATAAGTTCCTTTATGCTTTGCCTTTGGGTCTTACCATTGGCAGGACATAAATTTTTACTACAGGGATATTATTTTTCTTTGCAGCACTTCTTATATCCTTTTCATATAGATAAACAAAGGGCCTTATTAGATAAATGTCTTTATCTTCAAAATATGTTATTGGCGAGAAGGTGCTTATTCTGCCTTCGAAGAATAAGGACATTAAAAGGGTTTCTATTGCATCATCTGCATGATGGGCAAGGGCTATTTTGTTATATCCCATTTCCTTTGCAGTGTTGTATAAAGCACCTCGCCTTAATTTTGCACAAAGAGAACAAGGATTTGTTTCCTTTCTTATATCAAATACTATTTTAGCAATATCAGTTTGCACTATTTTATATGGGACGTTAAGTCGTTCAGTAAATTCTATAAGAGGGGTAAGGTCCATCCCTTCAAGTCCCATGTCTATAGTTATTGCACCTAGTTCAAATTTCTGTGGACTAAACCTTTGATAAAGGGAAAGGGCGTATAGTAAAAGAGTGCTATCCTTGCCACCTGAGAGCCCAACAACAACCCTATCACCATTTTGGAGCATGTTAAACTCCTGAATACATTTTCTTAATCTACCAAGTATTCTTTGCATAATTACCACTGCCTTGAGACCTATATATATAAAATATATCAGTATTTATGCTTTCCTGTGAAGAAGCATTTTAATTCTGATTAAAATTTTTTATGATATATAGGAGAAAACAAGAGAAATAAAGAGATAATGTGAGTATAAAAGATATAATTTAGTGTAATAATAAATAATGAACGTTGAAAAAAGAGTAATCTTATGTATACTTAATAATGTCGCTGGTGAGCGACGGGAAAACAAAATAAAGCGTGGGCGCCTAGCTCAGCTGGGAGAGCATCTGCCTTACAAGCAGAGGGTCACAGGTTCGAGCCCTGTGGTGCCCACCAGATATGCCGGCTTAGCTCAATGGTAGAGCAACTGACTTGTAATCAGTAGGTTGTAGGTTCGAGTCCTATAGCCGGCTCCACATGGAGCGGTTCCCGAGCGGCCAAAGGGGGCAGACTGTAAATCTGTTGGCAGACGCCTTCGGTGGTTCGAATCCACCCCGCTCCACCAAAAAGACGCTTTAAAGCGTCTTTTTATTTGTATAAAATTTTAACTAATCAGTGGCAGAAGTCGCCACTTCTGTGTGGGTGATGAATGTCTCTTGACTTAAAAAAATATAAAATATAAAATAATTATATAGCGAAATCAAGCTAAACCAACCACATAGTGGTATTGTTGGGGACGGAACAGTCCTTTGAGCGTGGAGAATCTGGTAACAAAAGTTATCTTAACCACGAACCCACCCTTTCAAAGAGTGGAGGCAGTTCGCGCTAAAATTAAATATGATAAGGTTATCCTTATCAAGAGAGGTGGAGGGACGGGCCCGATGAAACCCGGCAACCTGCATAAAGCAAGGTGCCAATTCCTGCAGAATGGAAACATTCTGGGAGATGAGGACGAGTATTAAGCCTCTTCTTGTCAGAAGGGGCTTTTTTAATACATAATGTTTAGAGCTTATAAAAATAGTTAAAAATGAAAAATAATATAAAAGTAAGATACTTTTAAAAAGGAGGTTTTAGAATGGTAAAAAGACTTTTCACTTCAGAATCAGTTACAGAGGGTCATCCAGATAAAGTGTGTGACCAGATTTCAGATGCGATACTAGATGCGATACTTGCACAGGACCCTGAAGCTAGAGTTGCTTGCGAAACAGCAGTAACTACTGGTATGGTTCTTGTTATGGGAGAGATAACAACAAAATGCTATGTTGATATTCCAAAGATAGTAAGAAAGACAGTAGAAGAAATAGGATATACAAGAGCTAAGTATGGTTTTGACGCAGATACATGTGCAGTTTTAACTTCAATAGACGAACAATCACCAGATATAGCAATGGGCGTTGACAAGGCTCTTGAAGCTAAAAGGGAGAAATGGACGCAATAGAAGCTATTGGAGCAGGAGACCAAGGTATGATGTTTGGTTTTGCTTGCAATGAAACACCAGAATACATGCCTCTTCCAATAGCACTCGCTCACAAGCTTGCAAGAAGACTTGCTGAAGTTAGAAAGAATGGAACTTTAGAATATCTAAGACCTGATGGAAAGACTCAAGTCACAGTTGAATATCATGATGACAAACCAGTAAGAGTAGATACAATAGTTGTTTCAACACAACATAGCCCAGAAGTAACAAGGGAACAAATAGAAAGAGACATTATAGAACATGTTATAAGAAAGGTTGTTCCTGCTAATCTTTTAGATGAAAATACAAAATATTTAATTAACCCAACAGGAAGATTCGTAATCGGTGGACCACACGGAGACTCAGGCTTAACAGGAAGAAAGATAATAGTTGATACATACGGTGGATACGGAAGACATGGTGGCGGGGCCTTCTCAGGAAAGGACCCAACAAAGGTTGACCGTTCAGCTGCATATGCTGCAAGATGGGTAGCAAAGAACCTTGTTGCTGCAGGACTTGCTGATAAGCTTGAAATTGAAATAGCTTATGCAATAGGAGTTGCAAGACCAGTTTCAATTGAAGTCGAAACATTTGGGACAGGAAAGCTTCCAGATGATAAGATAGTTGAAATAGTAAATAGAGTATTCGACTTAAGACCAGCTGCTATTATAAAGAATCTTGATCTTAGAAGACCAATCTATAGACAAGTTGCAGCTTATGGACACTTTGGAAGAACAGACCTTGATCTTCCATGGGAAAGACTTGATAAAGTAGAAGAAATCAAGAAGATAGTTGCGGAAATGATGTAAAACTTAAACTTAGGTGCCTGGCACCTAAGTTTAAGTTTTAGGGACGGTTCTTAATTTTTTGATTGTATAAAAAATTAAGAACCGTCCCTATTTATTTGTTAAGGAGGTGAGAGAGATGGCAGTTACAGCAGTAAAGGTTACTTCAAATGTTGTTTTTAGGGTAAAGCTTGGGGTTGACCAAAACGGCAATGACATCGAAAGGGCTGTAACACTAAGAAGGGTAAAACCAACTGCAGCTGATCAGGACGTTTTTGATGTTGTTGCAGCAATTGAAACATTACTTGAAGGACCAATTCAAAACGTTGTAAGACAAGACGTATCACAGCTTATTAATGCTTAATGGGAATGACCTTTTAACACTTAAAGAAAGGGGGATTTTGATGAAGACTTTACAGATGGTTTTCCAAAATACAGCAGGTAGAAATGTTTCAATAAACATCCCTTATGTTAAGGATGGAATAACGACGGAGGAAATAAGGAATTTAATGCAGCTTATATTAGCAAAAACATATTTGATTCAACAGGCGGGAATTTAGTTTCAATAATGGGGGCAAGCGTGATTTCAAGGGATGTTACTGATTATGCCGTAAGATAAGGGTGATAATATGGATGGTATTTTAAATCAGATAGCCAATTTAGGCTTTCCAATAGTTTTATCCATTTACCTCCTAGTTAGGGTGGAAGGTAAACTGGAGAAACTTTCCGAGAGCATAAATGAGCTATCGAGAACAATTGCGTCGATCAAGGATTAAGGGCGGGGGTTCCCTCACTCTTAATCCTATTTTTGATAATTATAATACTTCAACTTGTTGTTTTTTATGCCTCATAAGAAACGTCAATCCAGAAAGGATTCTTAAAAATCCTACTATCACAAAGGCAGTTTTTATGCCTGTAAAATGCGATAGTCTCATTCCTATCCAAGGAGAAATTACTAAAGTTATATTAGTTACAAGATTATAAAAGGCGATAAAGGAGGTCCTATTTTCTCTTGGGGATACCTCATATAACGAGTTTAAAAGAAGTAACATAACCCCTGATACACTAAAGCCTGTAAGAGCAACAAAATATGTAACATGATATATTTTGGTAGATATAGAATAGAAAAAGGGTGCAAGGGCCATGCCTAATGAGGCAATAGTTATTGCAGCAGAATTGCCGTTATTTTTAGAAAAACGTCCCCAAAACCTATATCCATATGCCATTGCAATTCCGTTTATAGTCGATATAATAGCTGCCCACATCTCGTTCGTTTTAAGATAATCTACCTCATAGGTTAAAAAAGTGGCCAAGCCATTTGCCATGTAAAATGAAAAATGATGACGCAGATTATAAAAACAAAATATTCCTTATGTTTTGGAAGGTTTATCAAAAAATCTAAAGATATTTTATTACCGTTAGTTGAAACTTCTGCATATGCAGCATTTTTCTCTCTTTATGCATTAATAAAGTTATAACCTCGATTATTCCAATAAAAAAGGCTATAACAAAGGCTATTTGATAAAAGGTTATAAGCTGGGATTTATTTTTGAAAGAGAAGTCAGTAGGAATCCTGTAACAAGAGTTGTTGCAGTTCCTGCTATTGTTGCAATGCTGTTTCTTGATGCTAAACTTGCCTCCCTATCTCCAGGTGGAAATATGTCTGCAATAAATGACTGCCATAAAAATACTGCAATAGAATTTGGAAAATTCATTGCACTGTATAATATTACAAAGGCTATTGGCCTTAATTTATCAGGTAAAAGGGAACAAGTGCGATTAAAATATAAAAAACCTCGTTATTAAAAAAGCGAAGGATGTTGTTCGCTTTTTGTTTTTGTATTTGTTAAAATAATTCCACCTATAAATATCGCAAGGATACTGAAAAAAGCTGGAAGTGAATTAAAAAGCGAGACAAGCTCATCATTTGCATTTAATCTTTTTAAAAACAGTCCTGCAAAGGAAGTAACTAAATTCACTGCGATGATCTGCAAAACTCCGTTTAAATTATTAAGGAAAAAGTTATTTTTTAATTTAGACAATATAACACCCCCATCCCCATAAAGATTATAACAAAAAATTAAAAAAATTGAAAGAAAAATTAAAATTTGACACCGAACAAATGTTCGTATTATAATTTTCTTGTAATAAAATGGAAGGGGTTGATATCATGCTTATATATATCTTGCCTTTCTATTTAGAGGGAGTAGGGGATGTTTGCAAGGTAAAGGATGAAAAGGGAGAAAGAATTGTTTATATAAAACTTTCCAATATGCTCAAAAACATATTTAAAGAAAGAATGCTGGATTTTAAAGAGGTTAGAAGAAAATGTAGAAAAGTGTTAAATCAAAAGAACATTATTCCTCTTGTATTAAATGAAAAGGAAATCTTACTTCCAATAAAAATTAGAAAACCCAGGACGTCAAGGGATGAAGTTTATGGCTATATTAATTTTCATTTTATTGATAAAATAGAAGAAGGAGAAATCCTTTTAAAAGATGGACAAAAATTTTTTTATAGAAAGCTATAGGTCTGTTATTAAAAGGACAAAATTAGTTAAAACTTTAGAAAAGGAATTTTGTGATAAAATTAAATTAGATAAATTTGACTTTAACGCCCCTGCGACAAAGGGGGATATTGCCTTTATATTAAATGAGATACTCTATCTTAAAAAGCTTTTGGAATAGGTGATGAGAATGATAGAAATAGAAGGATTAGTTGAGAATATAGTTTTTAGAAATGAAGAAAATGGATATACAGTTATCAAACTAAGACATAATAATGAGCTCATTTCAGTCGTAGGAACAATGCCCTATATTAGCGAAGGAATTAGAATAAAGGTTTCAGGCGAGTGGGTAGTTCATCCGACCTTTGGACAACAAATTAAGCTTACTGGCTACGAAGAGGTTAAGCCTAATACCATAGAAGGAATAGAAAAATATTTGGCATCAGGGCTTATTCCTGGAATAGGTCCGGTAACTGCTAAAAAATTGTAGAAAAGTTTGGCAAAGACACTTTAGAGATAATAGAAATGAACCCGGAAAGGTTAACAGAAGTTGACGGAATAGGAGAAAAAAAGCCCAAAGGATTTCTGAAGCTTTCAACGAACAGAGAGAATTAAGAAATGTCCTTATTTTCCTACAAAGCTATGGTATTTCAACAAACTTAGGGATTAAAATTTTCAAAAGATATGGAAATGAAACAATAAGGGTCGTCAAAGAAAACCCCTATAGACTTTGTGATGAGGTAAATGGAATAGGATTTAAAACGGCAGATAAAATAGCACGAAGCATTGGGATAGATTTAACTTCAAAATATAGAATTAGGGCAGGAATAAAATATGTCCTTGCAAACTGCATATCAAACGGACATGTTTATCTTCCTAAATTGGAGCTTTTGGAGGAGGCCTATAAACTACTTAACATCCCCTATGAGCTTATAGAAAATGAGATTATAAGCCTTATTGAGTCAAAGGATGTTGTAAGGGATGATATAGATAATCAAGAAGTTTATTATTTATCACCTTATTACTTTGCTGAGCTTAAGGTTGCCAAAAACTTATAGAATTATCCCTTCAAACAATTAAAGAAGATCTTGAATGGATAGATAAGGAGATTAAGGATTTTGAGAAGGAAAATAATATTAAATTAGCTGATGAACAAAGGGAGGCAATAATTAAGGCAGTTTCGAATGGTGTTTGTGTAATAACTGGAGGTCCTGGCACAGGGAAAACTACGATAATAAAATGTATTATAAAAATTTTTAATAAAAAGGGTCTTGAGGTTGCCCTTTGTGCTCCAACAGGGAGGGCTGCAAAGAGAATTACGGAGGCCACTTTAGAAGAAGCAAAAACTATTCACAGGCTCCTTGAGATGGAGTTTTTAGAATCTGAAAATGGCCCTTGCTTTGCAAGGGATGAGTATAATCCATTAGATCAGGATGTGATCATAGTAGATGAGGCCTCGATGGTGGATATCCTCCTTATGAATAGTTTGTTAAAGGCCATCGACATGGGTAAAAGGCTTATTATTGTTGGGGACGTAGATCAGCTCCCTTCTGTAGGTCCTGGAAATGTTTTAAGGGATATAATAGAAAGCAAGGGTGTTGTAGTTGTTAGATTAAATAGAGTATTTAGACAAAAAATGAGAGTCTTATTGCTATAAATGCACATAAAATAAATAATGGTGAGATGCCTTTTCTTAATGAAAAAGATAAAGATTTTTTCTTTATTCAAAAGAACAATCCTCAAGATATTTTAGAAGAGATTTTAAATCTTGTAGACAGAAGGCTTCCAAGCTTTAAGGAGGGTTTTGACCCTTTAAAGGATATACAGGTTTTATCTCCTATGAGAAAGGGAGAAAATGGAGTATTGAATTTGAATAAAGAGCTTCAAAGGATTTTAAATCCTCCTTCGAGTAAAAAGGCAGAAAAAGAGGTTAGAGACATCATTTTTAGAGAAGGCGATAAGGTTATGCAAACCAAAAATAACTACAGTCTACAATGGGAAGGGGATTTTTCGATAGATGGTCAGGGGTTGGAGTTTTTAATGGTGATATAGGTTTTATAGAAAAAATAGACGATGAGGAACAAAAGGTGACTGTTGCCTTCGATGATAAAAGGGTGGTGTATGACTTTTCAAATCTTGATGAACTGGATCTAGCCTATGCCATAACAATTCATAAAAGTCAAGGAAGCGAATTTCCTGTAATAGTTGTTCCAGTTTCCTTTGGGCCACCGATGCTTATGACGAGAAATTTAATATATACAGCTGTGACAAGGGCTAAGAAACTTGTGGTGCTTGTCGGGATGAAACAAGCCCTAAGCTTTATGATCTCAAACGACAAAACCTTTAATAGATTTTCTGGTCTAAAAAACAGAATAATAGATGTTATTTCGTCAATTAAATAGAGGTGATCCGATGGAGGTTTATTTGTATAAAGCCAAGGGGACGGGTGGGGCTATATATGATTTTTCCTTTAATCCGTATATAGACCACGAAATTTTAAAAAGGACAAGAAATATTGAATCCTTTGAGGTAATAGGTAAGATTTCAATTGATAGGGCTAAGAGCATTATTGATAAAATAAATAAAACATCTATGCTTGATAAAATAATAAAAAATACTGACTTTTTAGTGAAAAAGGAGATTAAAAAAAATAGTCTAAAGGCAGAATATAAAAAAATATCTTTAGGATATGTTCTACCATCAAAGGAAGATATAGAATTTGTGGAGGGTAAAATAATAGGTAGGGTTTTAACCTTAAATGATATCATCGATCATTTTAAAAGATATTATCAATATGATTATCTGCTTGATATATTACAGGTATTATACTGTGAAAGAAGGGTTTCAATTCTTCCTGCCTTTAGAGAAGAAGGAGAAAAACTTTATTGCAATTTCTGTAGAAGAAGGGTTTGCGAAGGCTGCCAATTTAATTTTAAAGAATCGGATCTATTGATTTATGCTGCAGATAACTATAATTTCTCATTAAGACAAGGTTTAGGATATAAACTTCCTAAATTAAAGGACGTAAAGGAAGATATCGCCCTTGATCTATTAGATTTTATAAAATCCAAGAAAAATAATGGGCTTATTTTCTCAGCTCCCCATTCATTTAGTTTAGATATGCTTTACCCTTCCTTTTCCGAAGTTTTGAAAACTGGTGGTAAGGTCCTATATATAACAAGCTTTAATGAGGCATATGAAGCATTAGAAAATTTAAAATCAACCTTTTATAACAAAAAATATCAATAATTCATGATAAATTTGAAGATTTTAGAAATAACGATATAGTTATATCCTACAAATCTAATTATGTTCCTTTTTACAAAGCCTTTGATTTGGTTTTATTGAACGATATTTATAGGGCATTTAATAAAGAGAAATTGCTGCACTTTGCGGCAAAAAGGCTTGCAAGGACAAGGGGAAGTTTATAGTAGCTTGTATAAATCCCGAAAGGTATAAAGGACTCAGCTTTGAAATTACATTTTTACCCTATTCTCATGGCAACCATCTAATTCCTGAACCAAGGATTGAGATATCAAAGGTTCTAAGGGAGGGATTTTATCTTCCTGATCTTGCTTTAGATACTTTAAGATGGTCCATCAAGGATGGAAGCAAAACAATAGTTTTTATCCCTAAGAGGATGCAAATATCAACAATATTGAATTACCTTATAATGGAGGGTATAAATAAAAATCAAATTGAGTCAAAAAGCGATTTTTTAACGTTTTTGAAGGGAACAAAAAGGATATATTTAACCAGCGATTTTAGTATTTCTAAAAACTTTTCAGAAAATGTAAACGTTATAGTTTTAAATGCCCATGATGAATGTTATGACGAAGAAATTTTAATTTATTTATCTGCCCTTGCAGCCCTTGGGAAAAACAAAAAAGTTGGGGAGGTTTTATTTGTTGCCGAAAATGAAACGGAGGGAATCTCTTTAGCCAAAAAGTGTATAAGAAGTTTAAACAAAGCCGCCTGGGAAAAGGGGTTTGTGAAGCAATAGATGCCCTTTTCAATATTTTGTTTCCTGAAACAAAATATTGTTTAAACTATGGAAGACTTCAAGAAGAAAAATTTGGACTTTGCACCTTCTGCTATACGGAGATTTTAAAAAGCAAATTATCTAAAAGGGTTATAAATGCTTATCCTATAGAGGTAGCCTTTGATGAGGTATATTCTGTATTTAAGTATGACAAGGTAGCTAAGGACATAGTAAGAAGATTGAAATATAAAGAAAAAGTTGAACTGAGCAAAGTTATAGCGTTTTTTATGAAGGATACAATAGATGAGAATAAAATAAAATTTGATCTCATTGTTCCAATTCCAATTTCCAAGAGAAGGTTGAAACTAAGAGGATACAATCAAGCTCTTTTAATTGCAAAGGAACTTTCAAAGCTCACGTTTATTCCTTTTAACGATTGCATAGAAAAAATAAAAGATACTAAGTCTCAAACACTATTCAAAGATGAAAATAGATGGTATAATGTTAAGGGGGTTTTTGATTGTAACGAGGACCTTCAAGGGAAAACAATTCTTATTGTGGATGATGTATTTACAACCGGGGCAACAGCCCATTATGCATCCGAAGCCTTAAAAAAGTGTAAGGCTAAAAAAGTAATAGTTTTGACCTTTGCGTCATAAGGATATGGCATGATTAGGTCTGTGGTTGAAAGTCGATGCCAGTCGCAGGCGAAACGACCCACGTAAGTCAGACAAAGTCTGATGAGCATGGTGCGGCTTAGAAGTAAGTCCTGCCGGTAAAACCGAGAGGAGGATTAGTGAGAGGCATACACCTTAAGCAAAACTCCCAGCAGGCGAGTGTGGGGGCAAAGACCAGGTCAGCTAATCAATGCCATATCCTTTTGTATTTCTTTTTATATTTTTGCACAAAATATAAAAAGATATTAACATTAATTGTTGATAAAAACCCTTTGAAATTCAAGTTATGCACAAATTTGTCCACATTATCCACAGATAAATATCAACATATTAACATTTTTCACACTTTAGTAAAAAGGACTTGATTAAATTTTCAGAAAATATTAAAATTAAAATAAGAAATTTTTCCCTTAGACCACTTGAAAGGGGTAGATCTTATGAAATTTATGATTACGGGAAAGAACATAGTTTTAACAGATGCTCTAAAGGATGTTGTAGAAAAAAGCTTGGCAAGCTTGAAAAGTATTTTAGTCCAGAACAGGAGGCGCATGTTACTTTATCAGTTCAAAAGAATAGGCAGATAATTGAGGTTACAATACCATTTAACGGGATGATATTAAGGGGCGAAGAATCAAGCGGTGATATGTATACATCCATAGATAATGTAGTTGAAAAAATAGAAAGGCAAATAATCAAACATAAAACTAAATTACAAAAGAGGGTTCACAATGGAGAGACATTGAAATTCTTAGATATACCTGAATATAGGGATTACGATGAGGATGAAGAGGGCAAGATAGTTAAGAAAAAAGGTTTTCAGTAAAGCCAATGGATGTCGAAGAGGCAATACTTGAAATGGAGCTTTTAGGCCATAACTTCTTTGTATTTAGAAATGCAAATACAGAAGAGGTTAATGTGGTTTATAAAAGAAAGGACGGTAACTACGGTATAATAGAGCCAGAAATATAAGGCACGATTAATCGTGAAGGCACGTTAATCGTGCCTTATTTCTTGTGATTGTTAAATTAATTAAAATATGTTAAAATATTAGTATTGCTTTAAAGGAAGGTGGTAGGATGGGACTTTTAGAAAAGATATTTGGAACTCACAGTGAAAGGGAAATTAAAAGGCTAATGCCAATAGTCGATAAAATAGAAAGCCTTGAAAAAACTATGGAAGGTCTTTCAGATGAAGAGCTTAGAAATAAGACCTTCGAGTTTAAGGAAAGGCTTCAAAGGGGCGAAACCCTCGATGATATTTTGCCAGAGGCCTTTGCAGTTGTCAGGGAGGCTGCTTGGAGAACCCTTGGAATGAAGCATTTTAGAGTTCAGCTTTTAGGTGGCATCGTTCTTCATCAAGGAAGAATTGCTGAAATGAAGACAGGAGAAGGAAAAACATTAGTGGCAACTTTGCCTGCTTACCTTAATGCCTTAACAGGTAAGGGAGTTCATGTTGTAACTGTAAACGACTACCTTGCAAAGCGTGACAGGGAATGGATGGGTAAGATTTATGAATTTTTAGGTCTTACTGTTGGTGTTATTACCCATGACCTTGATGCAGAGGAAAGAAGAAGGGCATATAATTGCGACATCACCTATGGAACTAATAATGAATTTGGCTTTGACTATTTAAGGGATAATATGGTTATCTACAAAGAAGAGATGGTTCAAAGGGACCTTCATTATGCCATAATTGACGAAGTTGACTCAATCCTTATAGATGAAGCTAGAACTCCTCTTATAATCTCAGGTGCTGGTGAAAAATCAACAAGGCTATATGAAGTTGCTGACATGTTTGTTAGGACATTGAAAAAGGATGAAGATTATGAAGTTGACGAAAAACAACATGCAGTTACATTAACCCAAAGCGGTATAGATAAAGCAGAAAAATTCTTTAATCTTGAAAACTATGCAGATCCAGAGAACATGGAGATACAGCACCATGTAATTCAAGCCCTAAAGGCCCATGCCCTTATGAAAAGGGATATCGATTATGTTGTAAAAGATGGGGAAGTTATTATAGTAGATGAGTTTACCGGAAGATTGATGTATGGAAGAAGATATTCAGATGGCCTTCATCAGGCAATTGAAGCAAAGGAAGGAGTTAAAATAGAAAGGGAGTCAAAGACCCTTGCTACTATTACCTTCCAAAACTACTTTAGACTATATGAAAAAATTGCCGGTATGACAGGAACTGCCCAAACCGAAGAGGCAGAATTTAGAGAAATATACGGACTTGATGTTATAGTAATTCCAACAAATAGGCCTATGATTAGAGTAGACCATCCGGATGTTGTATATAAGACAGAAAAGGCAAAATTTGATGCCATCGTTGAGGAAATAGTTGAAACCCATAAAACCGGGCAGCCTGTTCTAGTTGGAACGATAAGCATTGAAAAATCAGAAATGCTATCAACCATGTTAAAGAAAAGAGGTATTCCTCATCAGGTTCTCAACGCAAAATACCATGAAAAGGAAGCAGAAATAGTTGCCCATGCCGGAGAAAGAGGTATGGTAACCATTGCAACAAACATGGCTGGTCGTGGAACCGACATAAAACTTGGTGAGGGTGTTGCTGAACTTGGAGGACTTAAAATAATAGGAACCGAAAGGCACGAGTCAAGGAGAATAGACAATCAGCTAAGAGGACGTGCTGGCCGTCAAGGGGACCCAGGATGTTCAAGATTTTATGTTTCCTTAGAAGATGATTTGATGAGGCTCTTTGGTTCAGATAGGATAAAGGATATAGTATCAAAGCTTGGTCTTCCTGACGATGAGCCTATTGAAAGTAAGATGGTTACAAATGCAATAGAACAGGCCCAAAAGAGGGTTGAGGCAAACAACTTTGAAATAAGAAAATCCCTATTGCAGTTTGACGATGTTTTAAACAGACAAAGAGAAATAATATATTCCCAAAGGAAAAAGGTTTTAGAGGGAGAAAACTTAAAGGACAGCATAAAGGGTATGATCATAGATGTTGTTACATCTATAGTCAATGCCCATGTAACTGATGATAGGCATAGGGAAGAATGGGACCTTAAGGGACTTTCAAGATATATTGAAGACGTATTTATGGTAAAAATTAGCGAACAGCAGTTAGATCCGCTTTCAAAGGATGAAATCCTAGAAAAAATTACAGATACAATTAATAAAGCTTATGAGGAAAAGGAAAAGGAATTTGAAGAAAACATATTTAGAGAAATCGAAAGGGTTGTTCTTTTAAGGACGGTTGATACAAAGTGGATTGACCACATAGATGCTATGGAACATCTAAAGCAGGGAATAGGCCTTAGAGCATATAGACAAAGGGACCCTGTTCAGGAGTATCAAATTGAAGGTATGAATATGTTTGATGAGATGATCTATAGCATCAAAGAAGATACATTAAGATTCCTGTTTAGAGTAAAACCTGAAAGAAAGGTTGAAAGGGAGAGGGTAGCAGAGCCTACTTCAACGAACTATGATGATTCTGTTAAAAAGCAGCCTGTTAGAAAATCAGAAAAAATAGGAAGAAACGATCCATGCCCATGTGGAAGCGGTAAAAAATATAAAAATTGTTGTGGAAGAAACGTATAAGGAGGCGATAGGATGCACATTCAATTTGAAGAACATTATTCAGCAATTGAACCAATGAAAAGAATCCTAGAAGAAGTGGGGGCTTCTCTTTGACATCCCAAGGCTTAAAAAGGAAGTTGAAGAATTAGAAACCAAGATGCAGGATGCTGACTTTTGGAACAACATTGAGGAGGCTCAAAAGATAGTTCAAAGGGCAAAATCCCTAAAGGATAAAGTAGAAAGATATGAGAGCCTTTTAAAAAGAGTGGAGGATCTTGAGGTTTTAATTGAGCTTTGTGATGAAGAGGAGGACTACTCTCATCTTGATGAAATCGCAGAAGAAAGGCACGACCTTGAAAAAATATAGAAGCCTTTAGGATAGAGACGATGCTCTCTGGAGAATACGATAAAAACGATGCTATATTAACCATCCATGCTGGAGCAGGTGGCACAGAGGCCTGCGATTGGGCTTCTATGCTCTTAAGGATGTATACAAGGTGGGCGGAAGGCAAAGGCTATAAAGTAGAGACCGTAGACTTTTACCAGGTGATGAGGCAGGAGTAAAGAGCGTAACATTAGAAATAAAAGGGGAATATGCTTATGGTTATTTAAAAGCTGAAAAGGGTGTTCATAGACTTGTAAGAATTTCACCCTTCGATGCTGCAGGAAAGAGGCATACATCCTTTGCTTCTGTTGAAGTTTTACCTGAAATTACCGATGATCAGGATATAGAAATAAGGGATGAAGATATAAAGATAGATACCTTCCGCTCAGGTGGGGCAGGTGGGCAGTATGTTAACAAGACTGAGTCTGCCGTTAGAATAACCCACCTTCCAACTGGAATAGTAGTTTCCTGCCAGAGCGAAAGGAGCCAACACTCCAATAGAGAAATGGCAATGAAGATGCTAAAGGCAAAGCTAATTGAGCTTAAAGAAAGGGAAAGAAAGGAAAAGATAGAGGACCTTACTGGAGAGCAAAAGGAAATAGGCTGGGGAAGCCAGATAAGAAGTTATGTATTCCAGCCCTATACCCTTGTTAAGGATCATAGAACCGGAGTTGAAATTGGAAATATTCAAGCTGTTATGGATGGAGAAATCGACGATTTTATAAATGCATATTTAAAGATGGAAAATAAAAAATAGATCCGGATATTCCGGGTCTATTTTTTATGATATGGTTTTTTCCTTTTTTAAAACATTTGAATATATCAAAACAAACACGATTAAAAATATTGAAGTTAATATATAAACTACATATCTATTCTCAATTATTTCGCTCTTTTCTATAAAAACTTTCCTTGCCTTTAAAAAATCATCAACTACTAAGAAGGCTTCGTTTATTTTATTGACGCTAATGTTTTCAATTGTATCATAGGGAGTATGAATTTTATCCGTGTCATCGTGGATGAAAGTAACTGCGCTTATATTTTTAAGGTTAAAGGGAACGTGATCGCTATTGTCTTCATAACTTCTACCTAGCTTATGACTATTAAGAAAAGCATCGATAGAATCGCTCCTGTTTAATGAGTATACAGATTTTAATGCGGTTAGAGGGATATCCTTTTAGTGCCGATCATATCAAAATTTATACATTCAGCATTTTCCAAAGGAACAGGGGGATGATTTACAAAGTAGTATGATCCTAAAAGTCCCTCTTCTTCGGCGTTAAAGGCAACGAATATAATGTCTCTACTGGTATATTTGTCTTTAAAGAAGTTGGCAAGCTCCACTAAAAAAGCAACACCGGATGCGTTATCAAGGGCCCCAGGATAAATTCTGTTTATGGCATCAAATCCCACATGGTCGATATGGGCTGTAAAAATTACTGGATAGCCTTCCTTTTTTAATGCCCTTTTCATTGCAACGACATTTTTGTTTTAACCTTTTTAAATTCTAATGGGCTTTTTATCTCAAAGGTATATCCTTTTTTCTGAAATTTAAGTATTTCATCAAAATATTTATTGTCTAATACGATTTTTACAAGACCTTCTTTGTATTCATTTTGAAACTTATAGGTGCTTTTGAAATCCATTCTATTATCTGATATATAGATTATCGCCTTTATACCCTTTGATAAAAGCTCTTTATCAAAATCGTATGTAGAATTAGATTCAAAGGGTCTATCAATAGCAATAAATATATTTCCCTTTTAGAGTCATCGGAATAAATTTTACCTTTAACTTCTCCTCCAATTGAAAGGCCATATATTACTTCTTTATAATCGGTTCCATAAACATATTCCTTAATAAGTTTATTACTATCATATACTTTAAAACTTGCTTTGCCGTTAATGAAGGGAACAAAGGCGTAGAAGGATTGAAAGTAGGTTTTATTATCTCCTATTGGTATTAAATTAGCCCTTTTAAATTTTTCAGCTACTAAATCGCAGGCTAATTCATTTCCTATATCACCGGATAATCTTCCACGATATTTTTCATTAGATAGTTCCTTTATTAGGTTAAAAACGTTTTGGGAGTTAAAGGGAGCTGCAAACACAATGGATTGGAGAAGGATAAAAAAGGACATTATAATTCCCATTAATTTTTTCACAGGACCACCCCATTAATTACATATATTTCTATTATATTCCAATATCCACAGGGTTATCAACAGCTTGTGAATAAATATGTTGATAACCCTGTGATTTTTGTGTGAATTTATATGGATAAATTTAAACTTGTTTTTTTCTTACGATGTTGTAAAGTAAAAATGGATAAAAATTTTTGTGATGAGGTGTTCTATATGGAAGATTTACCCGTCAGTTGCATTAATTTAATATAGAGCCTATTTAGGTCCTTCCTGAGCCTAAATAGGCTCAGGAAGGGAGTGGAAATATGCTGCAAATATTTAAAACCAACTTGGAAGGACAGACATTTGAAATCGATAGCATTGAAAAGGGGTGCTGGATTAATCTTACTAATCCAACGGAGACAGAACTTGAATACGTTTCGCAAAAACAGGCCTTTTGATAGAATTTTTAAGGGCACCCCTTGACGAGGAGGAAAGTTCCAGAATCGAAGTTGACGGTGAACAGATTTCGGTTATCATCGATATTCCTATTATGGATGTCAAGGAAAAATCCCTTCAGTATTATACAATACCTTTAGGCATTGTTTTAAACGATAATGTTATAGTCACGATTTGTTTAAAGGAAAATAAAGTAATCGACGATTTTCTTGCAAACAAAGTAAAATCCTTTTTACCTTTAAAAAATCAAGATTTATACTTCAAATACTTTACAAGGTGGCATCATATTATCTTTGTTATCTTAAGCAAATTGACAAAACAAGCCATATTATTGAGGCAAGGCTTCATAAGTCCATGAGAAATAAAGAGCTTATTCAGCTTCTTTCATTAGAAAAAGCCTTGTGTATTTTTCAACTTCGTTAAAATCCAATGAAATTACATTAGAAAAAATGTTAAAACTTGAGATAATGCAGAAATATCCAGAGGATCAGGATGTTTTAGAAGAGGTTATAATAGAAAATAAACAGGCGATTGAAATGGCAAACATTTACAGCAACATTTTAAGTGGAACTATGGATGCCTTTGCTTCTATTATCTCAAATAATTTAAATATAGTTATGAAGTTTTTAGCATCTATTACCATAGTTCTTTCTATTCCAACTGTTATATCGGGACTTTTGGAATGAACGTTCCTGTTCCCTTTGGTGAACATCCCTATGGATTTTATATAGTAATACTTATTATTAGCGGTATTTCAGCTCTTGTTACCTATATCCTTGCTAAAAAGGATATGTTCTAGAAAGGTCGGGGGTTATGGAATTATTAAATATTTCTTTAAGTTTACTTTGTATCATACTTTTGGTTAGAACTATAAATTTAAAAAAGCAAAATATTAAGGTGTTAAAAACCAATGAAACCCTATTAAAGGTTGCAAGCGAGCTTGAAAATTTTGAGAGCCTTGATAGTATTTATCCAAAACTTTTGAAGTATACGATAGACCTTATTGAGAATGCGGAGACTGGAAGTATATTAATTTATAGCAAGGAAAAGGATGCATTAGAATATAAGGCTGCCGAAGGATTTGATATTGAGATTTTAAAAAAATAAATCTTAAAAAGGAAGAGCTTTATCTTTATAAGTCAAC
The DNA here is from genome assembly GCF_028872215.1 of Caloramator sp. Dgby_cultured_2. Lineage (NCBI taxonomy): Bacteria > Bacillati > Bacillota > Clostridia > Eubacteriales > Clostridiaceae > Caloramator > Caloramator sp. Dgby_cultured_2. Next base: position 1,906,978 of record NZ_CP118396.1, on the reverse strand, counting down.
AAGGTTAACTCAACCTGCTATTATTAAAAATCCAAGGAAGTTTGATGATAAAAATTTGCATAAGGAAAATTACAAAAATTATTAGAAAATGATTGCCTGAATATAAGTTCTACCCTTTCTGCTCCAATATATGTTGATGGGGAGTTTTTGGAGTTATAAATGTTGATAATACAAGAAAAGAAGATGCCTTCAATAAGAATGATGTCAAAGTGATTAAATATATAACTACCCAATTAGAAGCAGCCATAAAAATTGCAAAGCTTATGGATGATTTGAAAAATATATTGAAGATCGATTACCTGACTGGGCTTTACAACATGAGAAGTTTAGAGGAAATTATTGAGAATTTATTATCCGGTAGAAAATATTTTGCTTTTTGCATTATCGATTTAAACGATTTTAAAGGGATTAATGATTCCTTTGGACATAAAAAGGGCGATGAGGTCCTTAAATATTTTGCTTCAGCTTTAAAAAGATATTTTTCTAATGATTCTATAGTATTTAGATATGCAGGTGATGAATTTGCAATAATAAATTTTAAAGGTATAGATGAACTTAAAGAAAAAATTAAAATATTTAGGGAATATTTAATATCAAATCCTATAGACGACATTACCATAAAGTTTAGTGCTGGATATTGTGACTCTGATATGTGTAATTGCTTAGATGATGTGATACTTAAGGCTGACAATGATATGTATAAAGAAAAAGGAAATTTAAACTTGAGGTGGTTTGATGGATATAATAAGCATACTTTCAAAGGAGCTCAATATAAGTCAAGGACAAGTTCAAAATACTGTTAAACTTATAGATGAAGGCAATACCATTCCATTTATTGCAAGATACAGAAAGGAAGTCACAGGTGGCCTTGATGATATAACATTAAGAAGGCTTTATGATAGACTTAGTTACTTAAGAAGCCTCCTGGCAAAAAAGAAGAGGTAAAAAGGCTTATAGGAGAACAGGGAAAGCTTACAAAGGAAATAGAGGAGGCAATTGAAAGGGCGGAGACAATAACGGAGGTTGACGATATATATAGACCCTTTAGACCTAAAAAAGAACTAGGGCTACTATAGCAAAAGAAAAGGGACTAGAACCTTTAGCAAATATTATTATTTCGCAAAGCTATGATGATGAACTATATAAAATTGCTGAAGGATTTATCGATAGCGAAAAGGGTATTCTAACAGTAGACGATGCGATATCGGGGGCATTAGACATTATTGCCGAGGAAATATCGGATAATGCCGATTACAGAAAATTTATTCGAAATATAACCTTCAGAGAAGGGATAATTATAACGAAGGCTACGAAGAATGAAACTTCACCCTATGAGATGTATTATGACTATAAAGAACCTGTAAAATCAATACTTCCCCACAGGGTTTTGGCAATAAACAGAGGTGAAAGGGAAGAATTTTTATCTGTAAAGATAGAAGCTCCTGTCGAAAAAATACTGGCATATCTTGAGGGAAAAATAATAAAGCGTGAAAGGGATAAGGAGATCCTGCAAAGGGCTATAAAGGATAGCTATCAAAGGCTTATTGAGCCTTCGATTGAGAGGGAAATAAGAAACGATTTAACAGAAAAGGCAGAGGAACAGGCAATAAGGGTTTTTGCAGAGAATTTAAGAAACCTTCTTATGCAGCCGCCAGTAAAGGGAAAAGTTGTTTTAGGCTTTGACCCTGGATTTAGAACCGGATGCAAAGTTGCCGTTGTAGATGAGACAGGGAAGCTTTTAGATACAGCAACGGTATATTCGACAGCGCCTCAAAATGACATTGAGGGAAGTAAAAAATAATGAAGGAGCTTATATATAAGCATAATGTTGATATTATATCCCTTGGCAATGGGACGGCATCAAGGGAGTCTGAAGTTTTTATATCGGAGCTTATAAAGGAAACAGAAGAGGAAAGCGGTAAAAAACTTTACTATGTAGTTGTCTCTGAAGCTGGGGCATCGGTTTATTCTGCATCTGAGCTTGCAAGTAAAGAGTTCCCCGATATTAATGTTTCTTTAAGGGGGCTATTTCCATTGCAAGAAGGCTTCAGGATCCTTTGGCAGAACTTGTAAAGATAGACCCAAAGTCTATAGGCGTTGGACAATACCAACATGATGTATCCCAAAAGGCTTGATGAAACTTTAAAGGGTGTGGTTGAGGATGTTGTAAACAACGTTGGAGTTGATCTAAATACGGCATCGGTATCTTTGCTCTCCTATGTTTCAGGTATAAACGCTGCTATTGCAAAGAACATAGTAGAATACAGAGAACAAAATGGAAAATTTACAGATAGAAGACAGCTTTTAAAGGTTAAAAGGCTTGGGGAAAAGGCTTTTGAACAGTGTGCAGGATTTTTAAGAATCCCTGAGAGCCAAAATCCCCTTGACAATACTGCAGTGCATCCAGAATCCTATGAAGCTTGTGAAAGGTTCTTAAATATACTAGGACTTAATATTGAGGATGTGAAGTTAAGAAATCTATCTAATCTTGATGAATTTGTTGAAAAAAACGGTGGAGTAGAGGAAATAGCAAAAAGATAAACTGCGGTGTTCCAACTCTTGTAGACATAATAAAGGAGATTAAAAAACCTGGAAGGGATCCAAGGGAGGAGCTTCCACCACCAATATTTATGTCTTCCGTTATGGAGATGGAACACTTGAAAAGCGGCATGATTCTTATGGGAGCTGTAAGGAATGTTGCCGATTTTGGTGTGTTTGTAGATATAGGAGTCCATCAGGATGGACTCATCCATAAATCTGAACTTTCCAATAGGTTTATAAAACACCCAATGGAAGTTGTTAAGGTTGGAGATATCGTAAAGGTTAAGGTTTTAGATGTAGATATTAAAAGAAAAAGAATAGCCCTTTCTATGAAAAATGTTGAATAGTCCGGGAGTTTTCTCGGACTATTAATTATTGTTAATTTCTTCCGATAATTTTATTGTAGCCTTAAAAGGGAGAGGGTAGGATGAAAAAAGATACATTCATGGTTGGGGTTGACTATAGAAAAATATTAGAAAACGAACTTAAAGGTGGACTAAAAAGAATCATTTACTTTAAAAATGAAATAATTACGAGGGAAGCCTTTAAGGATGATTATATATATTTTTTAGATACGGGAAAGGTTATTTTGATTAAAAAGGATATTGAAGAAAGGGAATATTCTGTTGGATATGTTCTTCCTGGAGAGCTTTTTGCCTTATCCTCCTATTTAGGTATGGAGGAAATTGCAACCTATAAGGCTCTAACAAGCTGTGTTGTTTTAGCTGTAGATGCATTATACCTTAAAAAAGGCTGCAATTTTCTTTTGAACTTAGGGATTTAATTTCTTTTTAGTTATAAAATCCTTTAGAAATCTCAACATAAGGCAGGCTAATTTAATGTTAAAGGACAGCAAACAAATTTTTATTAACTTTTTAATAGAACATATTAATATTTTTGGAAGGGAAGAAGATGGTAAGATTACTATTGATTTAGATATAAACATAGGAGAAATTTCTAAAATTTTAAACATGTCGCGGGAAACTGTATCAAGGATGCTATCTGATTTAAAAGGGAAAGGTATAATAGAAGGGAATAGAAAACAAATAACAATCAAAGAATATGGTAGATTATTGGAAATAAAAACTTCTTGAAATTATTAGAAAAATTTGATAATATGTATACAGAATATCTTCGGGGCAGGGTGAAATTCCCGACCGGCGGTAAAGCCCGCGAGCCGAAAGGCTGACCTGGTGAAATTCCAGGGCCGGCAGTTAAAGTCTGGATGGGAGAAGGTATTATTATCTTTTTCTCCCTTTGCCCCTAAAAAAGGGAGGTTTTTTATGGAAAAAATCAAGTCAAAAATCTATCAAAAATGATCAAAATTTCTATTCTTTCTGCAATTGCTCTTATTCTTATGTTTTTGAATTTGCCCTTCCTATTTTCCCAGACTTTTTAAAAATCGATTTAAGTGAAGTTCCTGTTCTTATTGGGGCCTTTGCACTAGGACCTTTGTCAGGAATTTTAATTGAACTTATGAAAAATTTACTCCATTTTGTGATCAAAAGTCAAACGGCAGGAATAGGCGAGATGGCAAACTTTTTAGTTGGGTGTTCCTTTGTTCTCCCTGCAGCCTATATTTATTCTAAAAACAAAACAAGAAAAGGAGCAATGGTTGGCCTGCTTTTAGGGGTAGTAATAATGGTGATATCAGCATCACTATTAAACTATTTTGTGCTTTTACCTTTATATGAAAAAGTTTTAGGTTTCCCAATAAGCGCAATTGTAGAATGGGCATCTAAGGTTAATAAGAACATAAAGGATGTTAATTCCTTAATTGTATATAGCATAGCACCGTTTAATTTGTTAAAAGGAACTTTTGCATCGCTAATAACTATTCTTATATACAAAAGGGTATCGCCGATACTCCATAAATAAAAATATAAGGCACCGAAGGGTGCCTTATATTACTTCCTTAAGATATTTTAATGCTGTGCTGCATATTTCTCCTTTGTCAACCATAGATTGAATTATACTTATGGCCTTATCCTTTTGAAGCCCTTTTCTATAGGGTCTATCTGCAGTCAAAGCCTCGTATATATCACAAACTGCCATAATCCTTTCTTCTAAAGATAATCCTTCTTTATCAAGACCTAATGGATATCCACTTCCATCTAGTTTTTCGTGATGATTTGCAGCCCAGTTGGTAATATCCTCAAGTCCCTTTACTCTTGAAAGAATCAACCTTGTATAATAGGTATGGCTTTTTATTATATTTATTTCTCTAGAGTCTAAAGCACCGTTTTTATTTAGAATTGAATTTGGGATGGCAAGTTTCCCAGCATCGTGAAGGAGAGCTGCAATTTCAAATTTAACTCTTTTTCCTCATCGAAGCCCAAATAAGTAGCTATTTTTAATGCTAATTTTGTAAGATTTGTGGAATGTGTGTAAGTAAAGGGGCTTTTTTATCTATTATGTCGGCAAACACATATGACATTTGCCTCAGTTCTTCTAATGTAAATGTGCTTATTATTTCAGGTTTTATAGAATCAAATATATCTTGAAAATTGCCTATGTTTTCAACATCCCACCAAAAATATTCCTTTGATTGCACATCTAAAAATAGATCTACAATGTAGGGGAAAATAATTTTCCTTTACTTGATTTAATATTTTCCAATATAAACTGCCTTTGCATGAAATTAGGGATATTTTCATCATACATAAGCTCAAAGGCATCTGAGAGCCTAATTATTTGGGAGATTAATGGAATTTCATCTCCTTTTAGCATGAAGGGGCCTGTCCCATCATAGTTTTCATGATGAAACTTAACGGCATCTGAAATAGTTTTGTTTAATGGAAGTTTATCAATAAGGATGCTCCCGTTTTTACTATGGTTTAATATAAATTCAGATTTTAAATGGGCCTCAATTAGTTGACCGGTGCCAGTTATACCTATATCATGAAGGGAGGAAGTAATAAATAAATTCCTTAAGAATATTTTATCCTTTGAAATTTTTTGACCTATTTTCATTGATATATATGTTGTTCTTTTGGAATGATTTAAAAATTTATGTTGAAAGGTTGACCCAAAAATCATTTTTGAATTAATATTTTCATTAAAGGTAGCATATTCACAAAGATCAATGGCAAGGCTTAAGGAGGACAATAAATCATGGGAATTTAATTTTAGCATAGTATCACCCTTTAAATTTTTGTTACAAGGTTATTATAAACTTAATTTTAACGAAATTCCACCCTTCTTAAAGATAATTGTTATTTGTTGAAGAATTTTGTCCGAAATGTTATAATGAATTTGGGGGTGTTAAAATGAAGGGAACTGCGGTTTCTACATGGATAAGAACCTGTAGGAAAATTACAAATAATGAGATTGTCGACAAATCCCTTGAGTTTATCGGCTTTAGTAGGGATAAAATTTTTTCACCTTTGGAGGATGTTGAAGATGAAAAGGTATATAAACTAATATCAAATATAGCAAAGCTTTCAGGAAAATCCTATGAAGCTCTTTGGAGGGAAATTGGAATAGATAACGTATTAACTTGGTCAAAGGATTATCCTGCCTTTTTAAACATGACAGCCTTTATGGATTTTTAAAATCCATGAACGATGTTCACAGACAAGTAACAAAAAGGATTACAGGTGCAAGACCACCTGTTCTAGACCTTGAAGCTATTTCCTCAAGGGAGGCTATTTTTACTTATAGATCCAAAAGGGGAATGTTTGATTACTTTTTGGGACTTTTAGAAGGAGCATCTAAATATTTTAATGAAAAAATTGAAGTAGAACAGATAGAAAAGACGCAGGATATGCTAAAGCTAAAGTTAACCTTTCAAGATGAAATATATATTAAGAAAAAGTATAGGTTAAACAAGTTATTTTCCTTTGGAATAACTAAAAATTTAAACGTTAAAATTGCCCTTTTAAGTTTTATAATATATTCGATATTAAATGGAATTACAATTGCTATAAATAAAGAAATTGCAGGTTTTATTTCCTTTGTATATGCTTTACTTTCACCCTTTATAGCCTCCTATCTTTTAACAAAACCCTTTGATGTAATAAAGGAAGAGATAGGAAAAATAAACAACAATGATTATTCAGAAAAATTGGATATAGAGACAACGGACGTTTTTGAAGAAATATTCAATCTATTAAAGACGTATAAGACCAAGGTAAGACAGGATTTTGTATCCTTTAAGGGTATGACGGATGAGATGAATACCTTCTCCGGAAAACTCTCAGATATAGCAGAAAAGATGAACATAACTTCAAATGAGATATCTTCAGTGGTTGAGCAGGTTGCAGGTGCTGCCATGATGCAGGCACAGGAGACGGAATCATCAGTTGCCCTATTGAACGATAATGTTGAATCTATAAAGACAGTCGTTCAGATCGAGATACAAAACAAAGATGAGCTTGAGGATGCTGTTGAAAAGATAGAAGATAGTTTTGCTAATGTAAGCAATACGGTAGATAAATTAAATAAAATTTTAAATGAATTTTCAAATGTAATAGAAAACAGCCAAGAATTACAAAAAGGGCAAAGGGAATAACAGAAATCGTTTCAATGGTATCATCGATTGCTGCCCAAACAAACCTTTTAGCCTTAAATGCTTCAATTGAGGCAGCAAGGGCAGGAGAAGCAGGAAGAGGCTTTGCAGTTGTTGCAGATGAGGTTAGAAAGCTTGCAGAAGAGTCCCAAAGGGCTGTCAATGAAATCAATGAAAATCTTACAAAGTTTATTGAGGATATAGATAGTTTAGTTGGTGGAATAGGAGTTCAATTTGATGAACTTAGCAATGAAAGTATTGTATTGAAGGATGCTATAGAAAAGAGCGGGGTAGCTAAAGATAAGATAGTTCAAGTTGCAGGCAAGATGATTGAAACTTCTAATAGACTTGAAAGGGAAACTGAGTCAATAGCTGAGATTTATGGCAAAATTGAATCCCTTGCAGCAATTGCCGAAGAAAACTCTGCATCTTCTGAGGAGGTTAGCGCTAATGTTGCAACCTATGCAGAAGAAATTAAAAAGCTCACCCATAATATTTCTGAATTTAAGAGGATGACGGAACAATTTAAGGAGGATATTGATCTTTATAGACTATAATCCCTAAAAGGATTCCCTTTTAGGGATATTTTTGTTGTAAAATGCCAATTGGTATTATAAAATATATATGAATTTTACTAAAGGATGTGGAAGGATGAAGGTAAAGTCCAATTCGCAGGAGATGACCTTTGAAATAGGGTTAAAGATTGCAAAGCTTTTGAAACAGGGAGATGTAATAAGCTTAAACGGGGATTTAGGTGCAGGAAAAACCCATCTTGTTAAGGGTATAGCAAAGGGATTAGAAGTGCATGAGGATATTACAAGTCCAACCTTCACTATAGTTAATGAATACGATGGTAAAATGCCCCTATATCATTTTGATGTTTATAGGATTTCAGATATATCAGAGCTTTATGAGATAGGTTTTGAGGAATACATATACGGTGAAGGTGTTTCTGTTATTGAGTGGGGCAATCTAGTTGAGGAGCTTTTACCAGACTATACAATAAAGATAAACATTAGGATTTTAGATGATAATACAAGGGAGATAGAAATTTTAAATTTTAATAAGGAGCTGATATTGTGAGGGTATTAGCGATAGAATCCTCCTCTTTTGTAGCATCGGTTGCGATAGTTACTGAAGAAAAGGTTGAGGGTGAAATTTTTATAAACAATAAGCTTCAGCATTCTGTTCTGCTCTTCCCTTTAATAGAAGATATGTTTAAAACCTTGGATTTATCAGTTGATGATATAGATGCAGTTGCTGTATCCGGTGGTCCTGGCTCCTTTACAGGTCTTAGGATAGGAGTTGCTGCAGCAAAGGGAATAGCTCAAGGGAAGAATTTAAAATTTATTGGAGTTTCAAGCTTGGATGCAATGGCCTTTATGCAGGTTGGCTTTGATGGAATTATTGTCCCTATAATGGATGCCTTAAGGGATAATGTTTATACTGCACTTTATAGATTTGAAGGGGAAGGCTCATAAAAATTAGCGATTATGAAGCTTTACACATAGACGAACTTATTGAAAGGGTGAAGGAAGAAAAAGCACTATTTTGCGGAGATGCTGTAAAAATCCACAGGAAAAAGCTGGAGGGCAATAATTTTTACCTTTCAACTAATACTTCAAACTTACCAAGGGCAAGTGCCCTTGGGGAACTTGCCCTTTTAAGGCTTATGGAAGGGATGGAGGATGATATATTTACCTTTAGTCCTATTTACATAAGAAAATCCCAAGCAGAAAGGGAATATGAGAAAAAGGTGGGAATAAAGCTTGAGTGATTTTTTAATAAGGGATATGAAGCTTGAGGATATAGATGATGTCGTTAAGATTGAACATTTGAGTTTTAAAACGCCTTGGACCTATGAGGCTTTTTTGTCGGAGATAACACGAAATAAAGTTGCAAAGTATAGGGTTATTGAAAAGGGCACAAGGGTTATAGGCTATTATGGACTTTGGCTTTTATATGGGGAAGGACATATTACAAACATCGCCGTTCACCCTGAATTTAGAGGGATAGGCCTTGGGAATATGCTCTTGGAGGATATTATAAATATATCTAGGGAAAATAAAATACATGCATTAACTTTAGAGGTTAGAGTTAGCAATACAGTTGCGATAAATTTATATAAAAAATACGGTTTTATTGAAGTTGCAAGAAGAAAGGGATATTATTCGGATACCGGTGAGGATGCGATTATAATGTGGAAGTATGATTTATAAGGCTGCCAATGGCAGCCTTTTTCGTTGACAAGAAATAGGAAAAGTGGTAACATAAAATTGAACATATGAACATATATTCATATAAGAGGTGATTGGATGGAAATAGAAAGATGTTCCTGCACAGTTGTTCATGAGGATGTTGTTGAAAAAGTTAAGAATTTGATGCCGCAGGAAGAAAGATTATATGATGTAGCTGAACTATTTAAGGTTCTTGGTGATACAACGAGGATAAAGATAATCTGTGCCCTTTTTGAATCTGAAATGTGTGTTTGCGATATTGCAGCTTTATTAAACATGAGCCAATCTGCGGTATCACATCAATTAAGAGTTTTAAAGGCTGCAAGGCTTGTAAAGTTTAGAAAGGAAGGCAAGGTTGTTTATTATTCTCTTGATGATGAACATGTAAAGATGATTTTTGATTTGGGATTGTCGCATGTTAGTGAAGAATAGGGGGATTTTTTGAAAAAGGAATTTATTTTATATGGACTTGGATGTGCCAATTGTGCGTCGAAGATGGAAGGGAAAATTAGACAGTTAAATGGTGTTAAGGATGCTTCTATAGATTTTGTAAATAAAACCCTTGCGATTGATATAGATACAGATAATTATGAAATAATATTCGATGAAATTGAAAGGATAATTTTGTCGATAGAGCCGGATATTATAATAAAAGAAAAGACTATAAAGAGAATGTTAAATAAAACCCTAATCTTAGTTGGGCTTAACTGTGCTAATTGTGCTGCTAAGATTGAAAAGGATGTAAAAAACATATATGGAGTTAAGGATGCTTGTATTAATATAAGTTCTCAAAAGCTAATACTTACGATAGATGATGAGAAAAACTGGGAGGATATTTTATCCCAAATAAAATTAATCGTCAATAAATACGAACCTAATGTTAAAGTGGAAGATAAGGAAATTAAGGTTAAAACCAATTTGAATAGAGAGACTATATTTTTAGTATTAGGAGCCTCTTTGTTTTTATTGGCATTTTTATTTAAGAATAGTTTAAGACAAGTATTATTCATTTTGTCTTATGTAATTATAGGATATGATATATTGCTAAAGGCAGTTAAAAATATAAAAAATGGACAAGTTTTTGATGAAAATTTTCTAATGTCAATTGCAACCATAGGTGCCTTTATAATAGGTGAGATGCCCGAAGCGGTTTCCGTAATGCTTTTTACAAAGTTGGTGAAACGCTTCAGGATTTAGCTGTTGAAAGGTCAAGAAAATCAATAAAAGCGCTTTTAGATATAAGACCTGACTATGCAAATTTAATGGTTGGGCATGAATTAAAAAGAGTTAATCCTGATGATGTTAAGATAGGGGATATTATCGTTGTTAAAGCTGGAGAGAAGGTTCCCCTTGATGGAATAATTATAGAAGGAAACTCAAGCTTAGATACATCTGCCCTTACAGGAGAGTCAGTATTAAAGGATGTTGTTGTGGGAGATGAGGTTTTAGCAGGGTTTATAAATAAGAGCGGAGTATTGAAGATAAAAGTAACTAAAGAATTTAAGGCATCTCAAGTTAATAAAATTTTAGAGCTTGTTGAGGGAGCAAATAGAAGAAAGGCTAAAACTGAAAATTTTATAACCAAATTTGCAAGGGTTTATACTCCGATAGTAGTTTTATTAGCCCTTTTAATAGCATGTGTTCCACCAATAATACTAAGACATCCCTTTTCTCCTTGGATATATAGGGCTTTGATTTTCCTTGTAGTATCCTGCCCATGTGCCCTAGTTATTTCAATTCCCTTGGATTTTTGGAGGAATTGGTGCAGCATCAAAAATGGAATTTTGGTAAAGGGAAGCAACTATCTTGAAGCTTTAAATTATGTCAATATGGCAGTTTTTGACAAGACTGGAACACTAACTAAGGGAAAGCTTAGGATAAAAAATATAAGGTCAGAAGGTGGAATTGATAAAGTTAAGGTTTTGGAATATGCAGCCTATGCAGAATTTTATTCTAATCATCCTATCGCACAATGTATTTTAAAAGAATATGGGGACATAGATAAGTCGAGAATAAAGGAACACAAGGAAATATCAGGATTTGGAATAGAGGCAAGGATAGACGATAATGAGGTTTTGGTTGGAAATGCAAAACTTATGATAGATAGAGGAATTAATATAAGGGAAGATTATGATGTTGGAACTAAGGTTTATGTAGCTGTAGATGGTAAATTTATAGGATGCATAGTTATTGAAGATGAAATTAAAGAGGACGCAAAGGTGACAATTGATTTCCTTAAGAAGATGGGCATTAAAACAATAATGCTTACAGGAGACCACAAAGATGTAGCATCAGATGTTGCAGAAAAGCTTGCCATTGATAACTATTATTATGGTCTTTTGCCTGATCAAAAGGTGGAAAAACTTGAGGAGCTAGAAATTCAAAAGGAAGATGGAAAAATAATTTTCGTAGGAGATGGGATTAACGATGCACCGGTTATAGCAAGAGCAGATATAGGCATTGCGATGGGAGCTTTAGGCCAAGATGCTGCCATTGAAGCTGCAGATATAGTTATTATGAACGATCAGCTTAAAAATATTTTAACTGCCATGAATATAGCAAAAAAGACTAAAAAAATAGTATGGCAAAATATTTATCTTGCTTTATTTGTCAAGATACTCGTTATGATTATGGCATCCTTTGGAATAGCAAACATGTGGGAGGCAGTTTTTGCAGATGTTGGAGTAGCCCTTTTGGCGGTTTTAAACTCAATAAGAATAACAAGAGGATAGCTTTACTGCTATCCTCTTGCTTCTATTAGATCAAGAACATTTTCAAACTTAAATTCTAATAGTATTTCTTTTTGATAACATCCCTTAGTATTCTTTCGACTGATTTATCGAGGGTTATCATGTCCTGTAAAGATGCACAGTTTCTTCCACCCAAAAGCTCCTGAATCTTTTCTGCTTCTGCATTCATAATGGCAGCAAGGCTAAATTCTTCAAGTGCAATTGATGCTAAAAGAAGATTTATAACGTCATTGTCCCTTAAGTTTATTGTAGGACTAATATCTGGTATATTAGGCATTCCCATTGCTATCCCCCTTAGTATTATGATATGAAGGAAAGCAGAAAGTGTTAATAAAAAAGCCAAGCTTTTAGCTTGGCTTTTGGCAGGGGCAGAGGGACTCGAACCCCCAACCAACGGTTTTGGAGACCGCTACTCTACCAATTGAGCTATACCCCTAAGACAATATATATTATATATTGATTTTAAATAAAAATCAATAGGAAATTAATTAATTTTGTGTCCGCAGTAAGGACAATATTTGTAATTGGTGTCAATCTCTGCTAAACAGCTTGGGCATTTTTTAGATATCCATAATCAAAGTTTAGTTCTGTTAGCTCATTATCATCGATTATAGGAGCTTTTTGTCTTTCAAGTTCCTTGCCATAATCCAATGAAATTTCAAAAATTGAATCGCAGCATCTTGAAATCAAAAATATCTAATATTCCACTTAAAAACAGGAATAAAGAAAAAATGGAACATATTATATTGTTTAATGAGTTTGTAAGAAGACATTCGGCCGCATTTTTTACAGATTACATTTCTAATCTCTTTTACCTCATCCTGCTTTGTTTCTATTCCAAATATGCCTATAAAAAACATGCTCATACCTCCCTTGAGGCTGTCTATTAATATTATAGCATAAATTCTATTGATGAATAAATTTAGGACTGATATACTAAAAATAAAAAATTTTAAAGGGGGATGTTTATGGATTGCGTTTCAAAAATCTTAAGGGCTGCACCTGCACATATACGTCATGTTCAAGAAGGGGAAAATGCTGTGAATGTGTTGCCTATCATAGAAGTAAAGGCGAAATTCCAGGATGCTTTTTACTAAAGAGGGGAAGCTACTTGGGATAGATCGATTAGGAATTTTATAAAGGATAGAGGAAAATAAGAGCCCTCTATTAGAGAGGGCTCTTATTATATAATTATTTTATTGCAGCGAGAACGTTTAGAAGATACTTCCACATTCTTTGAACTGACGATATGCTCATGTGTTCCTCTGGAGTATGAACGTCATAGAGATTTGGTCCAAAGGAGATCATATCTGCACCACCAAGTTTTTCTCCTAAAAGACCACATTCGACTCCTGCATGGATAGCATAAATTTCTGGTTCTTTCCCAAACATTTCTTTATATACGTCTATCATTATTTCTCTAATCTTGCTGTTTGGATTATACTGCCATTCTGGATAATCTGAATCTGCTATAAGCTCAATTCCAAGAACCTTTGCAACTGTTTTTGCCTCTTCTAATATAGCATATTTTAAGCTTCTTACTGAGCTTCTTACAGCACTTTCAAATCTTACTGTATTTCCTTCTGTTGCAACAACACCAAGGTTTGTTGAGCTTTCAACAAGCCCTTCGATGTGCATTGACATAGTTTTGATTCCATTTGGAATTAGCATAAGAGCTGCAATTGCCTTTTCCTTTGTTTCCTTTGAAAATACCTTTTCAACCTTTGCATTATGCTTATTTACTGAAACTGATATTGAAGGATCAGATGCACTTAGTTCATTCTTTAATATAGCATCCCATTCCTTTATTTTAGCTTCAAGTTTTTCTATATCTTTTTCTTCTATTAAAATTACAGCATCGCATTCCCTTGGAATTGCATTCATCTTTGAACCGCCGTTTATTTCAGCAAGTTCAAATTCAATATTATTTAAAGGTCATTTAAAATTCTGCCCATTATCTTATTTGAGTTTCCTCGTCCTTTATCTATTTCCATACCAGAGTGTCCGCCCTTTAGGCCTCTAATGCTTATTACATATGGGCTTAAATTTTGTGGTGCATTAATCCAATCTATATTTAAAACGTGTCTTGTTCTAACTCCACCTGCACAGCTAACAAGAAGCTTCCCTTCCTCTTCAGAGTCCATGTTTATTAATATTCTTCCGTTTAAAAGTGAACCATCAAGGGCCATAGCACCGCCCATTCCAGTTTCCTCTTCAACAGTTAATAAAACTTCAAGGGGAGGATGTGGAATATCTTTAGATGCAAGGATTGCTAAGGCATAGGCCATTGCAATTCCATTATCTGCACCAAGGGTAGTTCCTGTTGCGTATATATAATCTCCCTCTATTCTTAGTTTTAAAGGATCCTTTTCAAAGTCATGGACAGTATCCTTGTTCTTTTCACAAACCATGTCCATGTGTCCCTGCAAAATTACAGTTGGAGCATTTTCATATCCCTTTGTTCCTGGCTTTTTGATGATTATGTTGTTTGCCTTATCTTGGATTACTTCTAAATTGTGTTCCTTTGCAAAATTAACAAGCCAGTCGCTTATAGCCTTTTCGTTGCCTGAGCCATGGGGTATTTTTGTGATTTCTTCAAAATAATAGAATACTTCCTTTGGTTCTAGATGGGATAAAACTGACATAAAATTCACCTCGCAAAATAATTTTACAATTTTATTATAAATCTTTAACATCTTTAGTGTAAATATCTTTTGATTTATATAAAATTATGCTGAGGATAAATCTTACTAAAAGATCTAGTGCCATAACTATCCAAATATATATTATTCCTAATTTTAGATATTTAGATACTAATATAACTCCCGGTATTCTAATTCCCCAAAGCCCTATTAGCGCAATAAGCATGGTTACTTGAGTAAACCCGGCTCCCCTTAGGGCCCCTAAAAATACCATAGACATGTTTTGGGGAACTTGAACAAGCCCCATTATGAATAAATATAGGGCACCGATTTCTATGATGTTTTTGCTGTTTGTTAGAAGTCCCATTATTTGTTTTGGTAAGAAAATTAAAAGTATTGTAGATATACTTGTAATTAATATGGAACCCTTTAGTATTTCTTTGAAATATATTTTAGCATCCTCTATATTTTTAGCGCCTATTGCCTGTCCAATAAATGATGTTGCAGCAACTCCAAAACCTATGGCAGGCATATAGGAGATGGACTCAGCCTGAAGGCCGACTTGGTATGCAGCAAGGGCTGTTTCACCAAAGGATAGGATAAGCCTTGTAAGTATTATTGCTGCAACCTGCCATGATATAGATTCAAAGGAGGATGGGGTCCCTAAAAAATAAATCCTTTTTATAAGATTTGCTTCAAATGAAAGTTTAAAATTAAATAGTTTATTTTTCTTAATTAATAAAAATAATCCTAATAAAGATGACAATATGTAAGAAGTAACATAGGATATTCCTGCCCCTACAAGTCCAAGTTTAGGGAATCCAAATTTTCCGAAGATTAAAAGATAACTAAATATAATATTTAATATGTTCATGGAAAAGGTTACATACATAGGGGTTTTTGCATTCCCCATTCCTTGAAATATCCCGGCTGTTAAGAGCATTAGAACTATAAAGGGAATACTAAAGGAGGTTATCTTAAGATATAGGCTGGCAGAGGATAATAGGGTAGGTTTAGGATTAAATATTAAAAGAAGTGTTTTTGAATTTAAAAAAACTAATATGAAAAATAACAACGATAAAAGGGTTGAACTTATAATTCCTTGAAGGATTGTTTTGTTTAGCTTTTCAATGTTTTTGCTCCAAAAGACTGTGCAACTAATATAGTAACTCCAGTTGCTATTCCCTTAAAAGGGCCCAGATAAATTGAATTATTCTATTTGATATTCCAATTGCACTTATAGATATTTCGTCGATTCTACCTATCATAGCCATAGATATAAGTCCGGCGGTCATTTGAAGGATATTTTCTATTGTAATAGGAAGTATCATGGAAATTATTTTTCTTCTTATTTCTTTTATTTTCATATTGTCCCCCACCCTTTATAGATAAATTGTCAAAAATACAGTATAATTATAATATAATTTAATTAAAATTAATACAATTAAAATTTTTTGAGGGGGATGAAATTTGAGAAACAAATCTTTTTTGTGATTTTTATTTTTAATTTAGTTCTTTTGGTAATACCCTTTATAATTGAAAAACCTATAAAAATTATAAAGGGACTTGTTGACATTGTTAAAGAATCAGATATTTTAATTACGGATTACATTGCGGTTGGGGGATTGAAGGAGCCTTTTTAATGCCGGACTTGTTGGACTTGCAGTTTTGACATTATACAGAATAAATAGGCTTCAGATAAATGGAGCCTTGATTGCTGCCTATTTTACAACGGTGGGCTTTTCACTCTTTGGGAAAAATATAGTTAATATTTGGCCGACGATATTGGGAGTTTATTTATATTCGTTATATCAAAAGGATAGTTTTAAGAATTATATTCTTATTGCCTTGTTTGGAACCACATTGTCCCCTGCTGTTGTTCAGCTTGCCTTTTTAAATATATTAGGCAAAGCCTTTAGCATATCCTTAGGAATATTAATAGCTGTATTTATCGGATTTTGTCTTTCGCCTCTTGCAAAGTTTTCCCTAAAACTTCATCAGGGATATTGCCTTTATAATATGGGCCTTGCCGGTGGGCTTATGGCCACCATGATGATGTCTAATTTTAGGGCCTTTGGTATAGATTTTGAGAGAAAGCTCATTTTATCTACAGGTAATAACTTTAAATTTACTCTATTGTTTTCAGCAATATTTATTGCATTTATCATCTATGGACTTTTAAATGAGAGGCAGGTTATAGAAAAATATAAACTGCTTTCAAAAACTACAGGAAGACTTTATAGCGATTATTTTAATGACTTTGGAGAAGGTATAACCTTTATAAATATGGGAATGTTAGGTCTAATTTTCATTATTTATGTTCTTTTGATAAGAGGGGAACTAACTGGACCTGTAATTGGTGCTATTTTAACTATTGTTGGTTTTGGGGCCCTAGGGAAACACCTTGTTAATACTTTACCAGTTCTGTTAGGAACGGTGATTTCTTCACTGCTAAACATATGGGAATTAAATTCCCAGGCGATAATACTTGCGTCGTTATTTGGAACCAACCTTGCACCTATTGCAGGAGAATTTGGCTGGTTTTGGAATAATAGCTGGTTTTTTCCATGTTTCGGTTGTAATGAACATGAGCTATTTACATGGGGGTTTAAATCTTTATAACAATGGTTTTGCAGGAGGAATTGTCGCCATTGTTTTAGTTCCGATTTTTTCAGCAATTTTAAGAAAAAATATTGAGTATAAATATTAGACTAATTTAAAATAGAAATTTATAAAAACAACCTTGTATTGTATAAATTTATTGAGGAAACACTAATACAGTAAGGATTTTATAGCCTTGCTGTATTTTTATGCAAAAATCTTGATGCTTTTTTATTGAATTGTTTGAATATTTATAAATTTTAAAAGATTTCCAAAGCATACAAGAGGAAAAAGGATTATATTAAAGCATATAACATATATTTTCAGAAAAACGACATAAAACGATATTATTAAAAATTTTCTAACATTTTTATTTGTTATACAAACGATGTATAATGTATATGTAGTTAAAACAGCCTAGGAGGAATTGGAATGAAGCATTTTATAAATGTAACTTCTGAAATAGGGAGGCTCAAAAGGGTTCTTCTTCACAGACCTGGCCAAGAAGTTGAAAATTTAGTTCCGGAGTATCTTGGTAGGCTTTTGTTTGATGATATTCCTTATCTAAAAATTGCTCAACAGGAGCATGACAAATTTGCCGAAGTTTTAAGGGAAAACGGTGCTGAGGTTGTTTATCTTGAGGAATTATCGGCAGAAGTTTTAGATGACGAAAAGGTTAAATTAGAGTTTTTAAAAGAGTTTTTAGAAGAGAGCGGAATTACATCGCCATCCTTAAAAGAAAGCCTTATTGAGTATTTAAGCAAAATGCCAGCAAGACAAATGGTAGATAAAATAATGGCTGGCGTTAGGAAAAATGAAATAGAAGTTAAAGAACCAACATCTTTAGTTGAGCTTATGGCGGACGATTATCCATTTTATCTTGATCCTATGCCAAACCTTTATTTTACAAGGGACCCTGGTGCTTCAATTGGGAACGGCATTACATTAAACAGAATGAGGACAGAAGCAAGAAGAAGGGAGACTTTATTTTTAAAATATATAATAAAATACCATAAATCCTTTGAAGGAACACCTCTTTGGTATGACAGGTCAATGCCCTATGCTATAGAGGGTGGAGACGAGCTTGTTTTATCCGACAAGGTTGTTGCAATAGGTTGCAGCGAAAGAACTTCAGCTGAGGCAATTGAAACTGTTGCAAGAAACCTTTTTAACGCTAATACTTCCTTTGAGAAGGTTTTGGTATTTGAAATTCCAAAATGCAGAGCATTTATGCATCTTGATACTGTATTTACTATGGTTGATTATGATAAGTTTACAATACACCCTGGAGTTCAAGGACCCCTTAGCGTTTATGAGGTAACTAAGGGTGCTAATAATACGATTAAATTTAAGCACAACACAAGCCCTTTAAACAAAATACTTGCAGAAGCACTAAATCTTTCATCCGTTGAGCTTATTCAATGTGGTGGTGGAGATTTTATAATTGCAGGAAGGGAGCAATGGAACGATGGCTCTAACACACTTGCAATTGCACCGGGTGTTGTTGTAACATATGAAAGGAACTATGTTACAAATGAAATACTAACTAAAAGGGGCATAACGGTTATTACAATACCAAGCTCCGAATTATCAAGGGGACGTGGCGGCCCAAGATGTATGAGTATGCCACTTTATAGAGAAAACTTATAATAAAAAGGAGGAATAAAAAATGCCAGTAAATTTAAAAGGAAGAAGCTTTTTAACTCTTAAGGACTTTACTCCGCTAGAAATTAGATACTTACTTGATTTATCCCATGACCTTAAGGCAAAGAAAAGAGCAGGAATAAGACAAAATCTTTTAGAAGGAAAGAACATAGTTCTATTATTTGAAAAGACATCAACAAGAACAAGATGTGCCTTTGAAGTTGCAGCACTTGATGAAGGTGCACATGTTACTTTCCTTGGTGCAAATGACTCACAAATGGGTAAAAAGAATCACTTGAAGATACTGCAAAGGTTCTTGGAAGATACTATGACGGAATCGAATTTAGAGGATTTAAACAGGAAACAGTTGAACTTCTTGCTAAATACTCAGGAGTTCCTGTATGGAATGGTTTAACTGATATCGACCATCCAACACAGGTTCTTGCAGACCTTATGACAATCGAAGAACATGTTGCAAAGCCACTTAACAAGGTTAAGATGGTTTTCGTTGGAGATACTAGAAACAACATGGCTTATGCCCTAATGTATGGTGCTGCAAAGATGGGAATGCACTATGTTCTTTTAGGACCACA
Organism: Caloramator sp. Dgby_cultured_2; assembly: GCF_028872215.1. Lineage (NCBI taxonomy): Bacteria > Bacillati > Bacillota > Clostridia > Eubacteriales > Clostridiaceae > Caloramator > Caloramator sp. Dgby_cultured_2. The sequence continues at coordinate 1,887,460 of NZ_CP118396.1, read as the reverse complement.
AGAATTATGGCCAGATTCAAAGGTTGTTGAAGAAATGAAGGAAGTTGCAAAGGAAACAGGAGCAAAGATTGAAGTTACTGATAACATAGATGAGGCTGTAAAGGGAGCAGATGTAATCTACACTGACGTTTGGGTATCAATGGGTGAAGAAGATCAAATGCCAGAAAGAGTAAGACTTTTAACTAAGTATAGAGTAACTATGGATATGATTAAAAAGACTGAAAATCCAGATGTAATCTTCATGCACTGCTTACCATCCTTCCACGACTTTGAAACAAAGGTTGCAAAGGAAGCCAAGGAAAGAGGACTTGACGTAAGAGAAGTTGAAGATGAAGTGTTTAGAAGCAGACATTCAGTTGTATTTGATGAAGCTGAAAACAGACTACATACAATAAAGGCTGTTATGGTGGCTACACTATAATAAAAGGGCAGCATAGCTGCCCTTAAATTAAACAAAGGAGAGGAGTTTATTTATGGCAAGAATAGTTGTTGCATTAGGGGAAATGCTCTTCAAGCAAATCCAAAGGATATATCAGCAGAAGCACAACTTCAAACAGCACATCAAACTGCAAAGGCTATAGTTGACCTTATCGAAGATGGCCACGAAGTTATAATCGCCCATGGAAATGGTCCACAAGTTGGACAAATTGTTGCAACTTATGAAATGGCAAACTCAGTAAATGAAAACAACCCTGTTATGCCCTTCCCAGAATGCGGTGCAATGAGCCAAGGATATATAGGATACCATCTACAACAGGCTATAAGAGAAGAAATGGTTAGAAGAAATATAAATAAGAGCATTGCTGCAATTGTAACTCAAGTTGTAGTTGATAAAAACGATCCAGGATTTAAAAACCCAACAAAGCCAGTAGGTTCCTTCTTTACAGAAGAACAAGCTAAAAAGCTCATGGCTGAAAAGGGCTATGTTATGAAGGAGGATGCTGGAAGAGGTTGGAGAAGAGTTGTTCCATCACCAATGCCAATAGATGTTGTTGAAAAGGAAATCGTAAAGACACTTGTTGAAGCAGGACATGTTGTTATAACTGTTGGAGGTGGTGGTGTTCCAGTTATTCAAAAGGAAGATGGAGCACTAGAAGGTGTTGCAGCAGTTATAGATAAAGACCTTGCTTCAGAAAAGATAGCAGAAATTCTTGATGCAGATGAGCTTATCATCCTTACTGCTGTTGAAAAGGTTGCAATTAACTTTAATAAACCAGACCAAAAGGACCTTGATACAATGACAGTTGAGGAAGCTAAGAAGTATATGGAGGAAGGCCATTTTGCTCCAGGTTCAATGCTTCCAAAGGTTAAAGCTGCTGTTATGTTTGCTGAATCAAAGGAAGGAAGAAAGGCTGTAATAACATCCCTTGAAAAGGCAAGGGAGGCACTAAAAGGATTAACTGGAACAGTAGTTACAAGATAATCAAAGTGGGTTGTCTTCTAGACACCCACTTTTGAATATAAGTCCTGTTAGGACTTTTTCTCTTTTTATATTATCTTCAATCAAATCCGCCATTTCCTTTGATATAGCGTTATCCTCCTTTAATTTTCTAAGGGCTAAAAGTCCTAAAAGCTGAAATAAAGAGGTGTATTTCCCTATATCTATTATGGTTTGATTTTGTTTTTTACAGAGTCCGCATCTTTTTGAACGATTAACGTCCATCCTGTGTCATTAACGTTAAAGTAACATCCGTAAACATCTGTCCCCCTATAATCTTTATAAGCTAGAGTCTTTGAAAAGTCTATGCTTGTTTTTACTCTTTGAAGGTCAATTTTAAGGTTACCTACAGCATCTGGAAGATGTCTTGAATCGGTAAGGAAAAGCCCGTTTTTATCGACTATAAAGGATTCTATAGTTTCGTCCTTTTCTATTGATTTCATAAGATCGTTTAAATATTCAAGGTCTATCCTTGCACATATAGCTCCAATGGAGTTATCTTCGCTAAATATCGGAACTGCGATATCAATATAAAGCTTGTTATTAACCTTTGTAACCTCCGACATTTTTTCAACTCCGCTCAGGGCATTTTTAATTACAAAGGAATTTAAAAATTCTTTTTATTGGCTGTATATCCATAGAGTATTTCATTTTTAGAATTTATAACATATATTTCCCTGTAGGCGGGTTTATTGAATTTCATGTATTCTATTATCTTTGATAATTCATTTATGTTTAAGTTTTGAAAGGCACTTAATTGTGCAAGGGCGTTAAGATCATATAAAAATTCGTTTTTCCAGTCTATAACTGAAACAAGCTGTCTTCTTGCAATTATCTCTAAAGTTTTTGCAACTCCTTCTATGCTTGTATTCATGTTTATTCGATAGAAGGAAGCACTGGTAAATAATGTTGGAATGATGGATATTACAAGGAGCAATATATATCTTAAAATCTTACAATTCTTTTTAATAAATTTCATGAAAACCACCCCTTAATATATTGTATTGTTATGCTTCACCGTTTGACATAAAGGGACATAAAAAATATAATTTAAGTAACGCCAAACGATGAGTAGAGGGATGGAAATGGATCAAATTCAAAAGCATTTTAATAAAAAGGAAAAGATATATGGGCAATACTTTACACCTTTAGAAATTTCAAACTTTATTGTTGAAAGATGTTTATATTACCTTGGAAGAGAAATTAGTAACATAAAGGCCATAGACCCAGCCTGTGGTGATGGGAGCTTTTTAACTTCTCTAAAAGATAAGGGGATTTTATATTTTGAGGGATATGACATCGATGAGGAGGTTTTTAATTTATTAGCCCTTGATTTTGTAGATAGGGTAAAAATACTTAACGCCTTAACTTTAGAAAAAGAGAAGAATATGACATGGCTGTTGGGAATCCACCCTTTTCTTCAAAATATAATAGGGTTGAAGATAAAAATATCCTAAGTAGATTCAAGTTAGGAAAAGGTAAGAGATCCCAAGCAATTGAAGTGCTTTTTTGGAAAAATTTATTGACCTTTGAAGCCCAATGGAGTTTTGGGGATAATTCTGCCCTTAGGTATAGCAGGTGCTTCAAATCTTCAGGATGTTAGGGACTTTTTAAATAAAAAATTCAGCTTAAAGAGATTCTTTATCTTGAACCAGGTATTTTTAAAAATAATGCGTCGACTATCATAATAATTGGGATAAAAAGGGATAATCCCAACAACGATATATGTAAATTTGGACTTATCACTAAATTAACCCCGATAGAAGTAAATTATATTGAAAAATTACTAGATATTAACAACTTAAATCCCCTTTATTATTTCTATGATGAAGATAGCGATGGAGTAAAGCTTATAGATCTAGTTGATGAAGCCTTCTCAGGAAAGGGATTTTATAAAGAAGAAAGAAAGGAAAGGATCACGACTGAAAGGACTGACAGAATTTACATAACTGCAAAAATGTTGGATGGGGAACTTTTTTAGAGGATAATATTTTATATTTTAAAGGTGAAATAAATGAAAAATATATTCTTAAAAAGGCGACATAGTATTTTGCAGAGTTGGACAGGGAACTATGGGAAGGTGCATAGTTATAGACGAAATTACAAAGGGAAGCGTAGCAGATGATTGGTTCCATATTATAAGGCCTAAGAATAAAGAATATAGCATAGCCCTTTGTTCATACTTTTTAACTAAAAATTTTAAGGATAAAATGAAAAGACGCTGTATAGGGACGGGAACACCTAATATATCAAAACAAAAGCTTTTAGATATAAAAATTCCTTGGGATAAAATTACTAAAATATATGATAAAAACAAGGATAAAAACATTATAGAATTATCAAAGATAATGGAAGAGGAATTAACATAAAGGATTTTTGGCTTTTATGTAGAATAAAATATTAGGGGGTTTTATTGTGGTAAAAATCATTATAAATCCTACTATTACTGTTGAGGATGGCAAGATTCATATTAATTTTTTTATTAAAAATAACGCTTCTAAAATACGCTTAAAGGAAAGAAGAAATTACATGGGGGAAAGGTTTTTAAAACCAGATGAGGCTTTAATGGTTGAAAGTGCATATGTAGAATGGCAGATTGGATATGACACAAAGGTAAAAAGCGATGATGGCTATAAAGTTCAGTATTTAGAGGGTGATAATTACCTTTACATTCGGGAAAGAAATGGACAAAGGGTAAAAAGTATCCTGCAGAGCTTATGGTGATTATAAAATATGCATTGGATTTAGGCTTTTTAAGGACTTCTGATATAGAAAGGATTATCAGCTTAACAGAAGAAATACATGAAAAGAAAAATTATCTTGATAATTTTCCGATTGTAGGTGAAAAAACAGAGGAAGTTTTATTTGATAAATTTAAAATATTTAAAAGGATTCTACCTTTAGCAATTCTTGAGGATAAAGATTATTTTATTGAAATGGAAAGAAAACAGATGCAGCTTGCAGCAGGATACCAAAGTATGATTTATGTCTGCCCATACTTTAAGATATTGAAAAAGAAACAGGAAAATATTTATGCATGGATTGTTGATGAGAACAATATTAATATATTTGAGAAGGTTTTAATATCCTTTGCCTTAGCTTCAGAGCAGCATAATAAGGATATAAAGGAGCTTTTGGAGATTATTTTGAAGAATATATAAGCTCGCTCCACGAGCTTATATTTTTAACAATACAGAAAAGGATTTCTAAAGGGGGATTATTATGAGTATCACAGTAAAAGAAATAAGCTACAAAAGTTTTGGACGATGCCTTGAGCTTTCAAACGAAAAGTGCGATCTTTTAGTAACTTTAGATGTTGGACCAAGGATTATAAGGTTTGGTTTTAAGGGAAGGGAGAATTTATTTTGTGAAAACACAGAGTTTAAAGTAAAGTCTGGTGATGAATATTGGTATATATATGGAGGCCATAGGCTTTGGCATTCACCGGAGGCAAATCCAAGAACCTATTATCCGGATAATTACCCTGTTGATTACGAAAAAATAGAAGGTGGAATTAAGGTTTCAATTTATGAAAAATGGAGACAAGTTATTAAAGAGATGGAGATTATTTTAGATGAAAGGGAAAGCAAGGTAAAGATTGTCCATAGGATTATAAATAAAAACGCATGGGATATCGAACTTTCAGTTTGGGCCCTTACTGTTATGGACAAAGGAGGAGTTGAGATAATTCCTATTAATACTAAGGATACAGAACTTTTACCTAATATGAATATTGCAATATGGCCATATACAAGGCTAAATGATAAAAGAGTTACCTGGGGTGAAAAGTATATAATCATAAGGCAGGATGAAAATGCAATAGTTCCCTTTAAAATAGGATTAAACAACCAATCTGGATGGGCAGCATATATAAACCATGGAGTAACCTTTATAAAAAGATATCAGCATATAGAGGGAGAAGCTTACCCTGACTTTGGAGTATCCTACGAGACATATACAAACAACTTTATGCTTGAGATGGAAACATTATCGCCTTTAAAAAGGATAAAACCCGATGAACATATAGAACATATTGAAGAATGGGAAATTTTTGATGGAGAATTATATAGCATAATTGACAAATAATAGGATAGTGGTTTATAATGATAATAGAAAACGTTTTCTAATAGAGGTTAGACAAAATATCATATACGCTTGTAATTATTAGGCTAAAAATTTTGCAAAGCTCTATAGGATGAAAATATAAATTATGTGATTTAGATAGGAGGGGTAGGATGTCGGAGCTAAGATGGAATCCTCTTTTAAAAACATGGACAATGGTTGCTTCAAATAGACAAGCACGTCCAAACATGCCAAAGGATTGGTGCCCCTTTTGTCCAGGTTCGGGAAGGGTTCCTGAGCATTATGATGTTTTAAAATATGATAACGACTTTCCAGCGCTAAAGCTTAATCCGGATAAACCCGATGTCGAGGGTTCGGATCTTTATCGCGTGGCTGAGAACTATGGAAAATGTGAAGTAATACTTTATTCTCCTGAGCACACTAAAACACTGCCTGAGCTTTCAGTAGAGCATATATATAAGCTTGTTAACCTTTGGACTGAAAGATTTAGGGAGCTTTCTAAAGATGAAAAAATAAAGTATATTTTTGAATTTGAAAACAGAGGGGAAGAGGTGGGAGTTACTATGCCCCATCCCCATGGACAGCTTTATGCATATCCCTTTGTTCCACTAAAGCTAAAGGTTGAACTTGATAGTTGTAAGGAATACTACTTTGAAAAAGGTAAATGCATGATTTGCCAGATGAATGAAGAGGAAACTGACTTTAAGGAAAGGATAATTTACGAGAATGATAGTTTTATAGCCTATATCCCCTTTTTACTGACTATCCCTACGGTGTTTTTATAGTAAGCAAAGCCCATAAAGGAAACTTTACTGAGTTTACAGATAAAGAAAAATGGAACCTTGCAGAGATGTTAAAGAATATAACCGGGGCCTTTGATTCCTTATTTGATAGACTCTTTCCCTACATGATGTGTATTCATCAAACGCCTGTTAATTCAGAGGAATACAAGGACTCAGAAAAGTATTATCACTTCCATATAGAGTTCTATCCTCCCCTTAGGGATAAGGATAAATTAAAGTTTTATGCTTCATCTGAAATGGGGGCATGGGCAGCAGCAAACACTATGGCTGTTGAGGAGGCTGCAGAAAATTTAAGAAGGGCCCTTGAAAAATTCGTTAGCAGCAAAAAGGAGTGAGTTTCTTGGACAAGTCACTTTTAAAGGATGGATTTGAGAATAACTTTGGGACAAGAGGTGATATTCAATATTTTTTCTCACCGGGAAGAGTTAACTTAATTGGTGAGCATATAGACTATAACGGTGGATTAGTTTTCCCCTGTGCTCTTTCTATTGGGATATATGCTGCTGTTGGATATAGGGATGATAAAAAGTAAGATTGGTTTCAAAAACATGGTTAACAAAGTAGAATTTACTTTAAACGATATTCAGTTCAAGGAAGAGGATGGATGGGGAAACTATCCCAAGGGAGTTATTAAATACATTCAAGAAGAGGGATATAATCTTAAAGGTGCTGATATATACCTAGAATCCACTTTGCCGGATGGAGCTGGCCTTTCAAGTTCAGCAGCCTTAGAGATTTTAACTGGCTATATAATGTTATATCCAATATTGGGGGATAAAATAGATAGAGTTTGGCTATCTTTAATCTGTCAAAGGGCGGAAAATGAATTTATAGGTGTAAATTGCGGCATTATGGATCAATTTTCTGTGGCTATGGGTAAAAGGGATCATGCTATACTCCTTGATTGTAACACGTTAGAATATGAATATGTTCCTGTGGATTTAAAGGGATATACATTAGTAATAATGAATACAAATAAAAAAGGGAATTGTCTGAGTCAAAATACAACGAAAGAAGATATGAATGTGAGATGGCTTTAAAACATATAAATGATTATAAGAAAATAGAAAACCTTTGCCATGCTACTTTAGAAGATTTAGAGCTTTTAAAGGATAACCTTTTAAAAACAAGGGCAAGACATGTTATAACTGAAAATCAAAGAGTAAAAGAAGCGGTTAAGTTTTTGAAGGGTGGTAATATAAAAGAATTTGGGAAACTTCTTGTAAAATCCCATGAATCATTAAAAAATGATTATGAGGTTACTGGACTGCATTTAGATACGATAGTTGAAGAAGCATTAAAATTTGAAGGCTGCATAGGTGCAAGAATGACCGGAGCAGGCTTTGGTGGATGTGGGATAGCAATTGTGGAAAACAATTTGTTGGAGGAATTTATTAAAGAGATAGAAGTAAAATATAAAGAAATAACAAATATATCTCCAAGTTTCTATATAAGCCGGATAGATGATGGAGTTAAAATGCTTTTTTAAATATATTAAAAATGCAATAGAAAAATATTAATAAATAGCTAAAATATTATTGAAATTTAATTGTCTATAATATAAAATTATTATAGAAAAGGTTTTCTAAAAAACGTTTTCTTAAGGGGGATGGTTTAAAATTTATAAAAACTTTTGAAAAATAAAATTTTAGGGGGTCTATATGAAAAAAGTATCTGCTTTTCTTTTAGTATTAACATTGTTAGTTTCGCTTTTCTCAGGCTGTTCAAAATCAACAAGTAATAAACCAACAGAGTTTAAAAATGTTCAATTAGAATTCTGGAACGGATTTACTGGACCTGATGGGAAGGGTATGCAAAAGATTATAGATCAATTTAACAAAGAGTATGAAGGAAAGATCAATGTAAAAACTCAAGTTATGCAATGGGGACAATATTATGATAAAATTATTACATCAGTTACAAGTGGTAAAGCACCAGATATTGGTATAATGCACGTTGATACATTGCCTAAATATGCAAAGAAGGGTGTTATAATTCCACTTGATGAGCTCGCAGCGAAACTAGATCTTAAAGAATCAGATTTTATCAAAGCTGTTTGGGATGCAGGGATTTATGAAGGAAAACGTTATGGAATACCTTTAGATGTGCATCCACTTGGACTTTACTATAATGTTGACCTATTAAAACAAGCAGGATTTGATCATCCGCCAACAAATATGGAAGAATTTTTAACTATGGCAAAGGCAATGACTAAAGACACAGATGGTGACGGAAAAATTGACCAATGGGGATTTGCAATGCCTACATTATGGCCAAGCCATCAAATATATTGGACAGTTCTTCATCAATTCGGTGGAAAAGCAACCAGTGATGACGGAACAGAACCACTTTATACATCACAGGAAGCAATCGATGCACTACAATTTTTAGCAGATACTGTATTTAAATATCAAATTTCTCCTAAGAACATAACACAGGATGGCGAAGTTACATTATTTAAACAAGGTAAACTTGGCTTCCATTTAAATGGCATTTGGATGATTGCTGGTTTCGAAGAACAACAGGGATTGAATTTTGCAACAGCACCAGTTCCACAATGGGGTAAACAAAAGCAGTTTGGGCAGGATCCCATCAATTTGTAATATTCAAACAAAAGGAGCAGGATCCAGTTAAGCTTGAAGCTGCTATGACATTTATTGATTATATAACAAAGCATAGTATTGAATGGGCAAAGGCAGGTCAAGTTCCTGCTAGAAATTCAGTAAGAGAAAGTGAAGAATTTAAGTCATTAAAGCATCAAATGGGCTTTGCACAGCAGGCTGATTATCTTGTATTCCCAGTGTCATCGCCATATTTCCCAGATGCTTGGGGACCAAGTGGAGAAGCTGTAACAAATGTTATATTAGGAAAGGACACACCAGCTTCAGCATTGCAAAAGGCTGCTGATAAAGCACGAAAACAGGTTCAAGCAAATAAAGAATAAAGGAGGCTTTTTGCCTCCTTTTCTAGAAAAGAGGTGGCAGGATGAATAAAAAGTTGCAAAAAATTGAGCCCTATTTATTTATACTTCCTCAGTTTATATTTTTTATTGTGTTTATGATTTTACCAACTGGACTTGGAATATGGATTAGTTTAAATAAATGGGACTACTTGACAAAACCTAAATTTGTTGGTCTAAAAAATTATATTGATTTATTTAAACCTGATACAATTGATTATCTAGAGTTTTGGAATGCCTTTGGCAACACATTTAAATTTGTTATATTCAGTGTTCCGCCGCTGATTATTATTGCATTAGCTTTAGCACTTCTTGTAAATTCACCAAATCTTAAGTTTAGAAATTTTTTTAGAGGTGTTTTTTATGCCTCAAATGTTTTATCGGTTTCGTGCGTTGGACTTATTTGGCTATGGATGCTAGATACAAATGCAGGTTTGGTAAATTACTATTTAGAAAAATTGGGTATTGGAAGAATACCATGGCTTGCAGAATTACCTTGGGCATGGATTTCTCTTGTTGCTATGACCGTTTGGTGGATAATAGGTGGTAATATGATATTATTTTTAGCAGGTCTTCAAGATATTCCACAGACGCTGTATGAAGCTGCTGATATAGATGGCGCAAGCGGTTGGCAGAAATTTTGGTATGTAACATTACCAGGGTTAAAAAGACCTTTATTATTTATAGTTATAATGACTACTTTAGCACAATTTAATATATTTGGTCAGCCCTATATGGTTACAAGGGGTGGCCCAGGAAATGCGACGAAAGTTCTTTTAATGTATATTAGAGATGTAGCCTTTGGCCAATATAGAATGGGTTCAGCCTCAGCTATGGCTATAATGATGGGACTAGTGATGATTGTATTTAGTATAATCCAATATAAACTGCTGTCTCCAAAGGAATAGAGGTGATTGTTGTGCAAAAGTTAGAAACAGGTAAAACAGCTAAAATTAATTTTACGAAAAGCTATAAAAATAAAAAACAATTAGAAAAAATTTTATTATTTTCTGTAGCAGTTATACTAGCTACATTATGGCTTCTTCCTTTGCTTTGGATTGTATCAACTGCTTTTAAGCCAGAAAGCGATGTAATTGATCCTATTGTAAGATGGATACCTAAAAGAGTAACTTTGGATAATTTTAGAATAATCTTTAGTGACAAAGAAAATGCTCCAATTTTAAGATGGTTTTTTAATAGCTTATTCATAGCTTTATCGCATACAATTTTGATATTATTGTTTGACTCCCTTGCTGCGTTTGCTTATGCAAGATTAAAATTTAAATATAAAGAAACCATTTATTGGACAATGATGGCTACTATGATGATTCCGGGGTTATAAATTTTATTCCTGCATATGTAATTGTAGATAAATTAGGTTGGATAGATACTCCTGCAGCTATGATTTTTCCGGGTTTAGGAGGAGTGTTTGGAGTATTTTTATTGAGGCAATTTTTGAGGGAATTCCTAAAGATTTAGACGAAGCAGCATTAATTGATGGTGCAAGTTATTTTACAATATATTTTAGAATAATTCTTCCACTATCTAAACCTGCTCTAATGACTTTAGCTGTATTTACATTTATGGGTAATTGGAATGACTTTTTGTGGCCTATTTTAGTTACAAATGACGCAGCTAATAGAACTTTACCTGCAGGACTTGCTATATTCCAAGGAACATATATTCATAATTATGGAATATTAATGGCCGGTGCATTAATTTCAGCTGTTCCACCTATATTATTATTCTTATTAGGACAAAAATATTTTGTTAAAGGTATTGCATTAAGTGGGCTTAAGGAGTAATCCATAGGAGTGATGTATTTGAAAAGAATACTATTAGGGTTAATTATTATTTTTTCTTTTTCATTAGCATTTTATATTAAATTAGATAAGAATATCGATGTTAATAATGAATTGTATTTTTCTGTCCCAACTTATAAAAATCCTGTATATGTTCCAGATGGTGCAAGTGTTATAAATATAGCAGATCCAACTATTATAAAATACAACGGAGAATATTATCTTTATGGGACTTCAGATATCCCTGGGTTTAATGTATTTCACTCACGAGATCTTGTGAATTGGGAATACAAAGGAGTTGCTTATTCTGGCCCTCCTTCGAACGGAATATTTGAAGGAGTATGGAACATTGATTGGTTTTGGGCTCCAGCTATCCACTATGAGAATGGAAAATTTTATTTATACTACTCTGCAGGAGACCCATCAAAGGGAGCAGAAAGTAGAAATATAGGGGTTGCCATTTCTGATAATCCCTTAGGACCATTTAGAGATTATGAAAATAATCCAATTGTTACAGATATAAATTCTATAGATGGTTTTGTTTTTGTTGATGAAGATGGTGAAAAATATTTTTACTACAATCAAGTAGGTGGAGGCTTTAATGGAATTGTTGTAAGACACATGAAGGATCCATTTAGTTTTGATACAGAAGAAACTAGGGTTATAAGCATATCTGAACCTTGGGAAGAAGTTATAAATGAAGGACCAGTAGTTCTTAAAAAAATGGTAAGTATTATCTCATGTATTCTGGAGGAAATTACGCAGATAAATCCTATGCGGTTGGATATGCAACGGCTGATAAACCTATTAGCAATCTTGGTATGGCAGACAACTTAACGTGGAAAAAGTATGAGAAAAATCCAATAATGAAGACAAATGAAAGTGCAATGAGCCCGGGACATAATGATATTACCTTTGCACCTAATAACGTTTGTTATTATATTGTTTACCACACTAAAAGATATGAGGAAACAGGGCCTCAAAGGCAATTAGCAGTAGATAGGCTATATTTCAATTATGATAAACTTTTTACCTATGGACCGACTGCGGATAATAGACCTATACCTGAAAAACCAGATTTTCAAGACTGGTTTGATGGTAAGGAAGAAAAAGTTAAAGAACCTTGGAGGATAATAAAGGGTGAATTTTTAATAAAGGAAAATGAGCTTATTTCAAATTCCAATGACGGTTTTATAGTCAATGATAAAGTTAATTCTAACAGCTATGTTTATGAAGTTAATATGAAAATAAATAGTTATAATAAAAATTCAAAAGCAGGATTTATATCTTCCTATTTGGATGAAAATAATAACGTTACCGTTACATTAAATCCATATAATAAAAAGATTATTTTAAAATATGTCTATCAAGGAAAAGAAAAAATTATAGAAAAGAAGTTAAATGATAATTTTAAAGAAGATACCTATCATCAATATTTGCTTTATAAGAATGGCAATCTAATAAAGCTTTATATAGATAAAGTTTTATATTTTACAGAAAGGATTAATATAAACAATGGCAATATAGGGTTATTCTTTGAAAAAACTGATGTTTCCTATGATGGAATAGCATATACTACTTATTTTGAAGATAATTTCGATAACGATACGGGATTATTTTCTGATCTTAAAATACTGAACGGTGAACTTTTAATAGAAAAGGGTAAGGAAAAGATAGTAAATGAAGATCTTACAAATTATGAGATGGGTTTTGACTTTAGATATGAAGAAAATAAGAAACATAAATTTTTAGTTAGTTATATTGATAATAAAAATTATATTGGAGTTTCAGTAAAGGATGATAATATAATTATTGAAAAAGCTATTAATGGAAGAATATACAATAAAAGGTTTAGAGTAAAAGATTTATTTAAAGAAAAATTAAATTTGAGGGAGTATCATAGCTTAAGAGTTGTTAAGATTAATGAAGTTTTAGGATTATATTTAGATGGAGTTGAAATATGCAAAATAGATTGGAATATATCAAAATCGCGTGTTGGAATAAATAGTTTAGATAGTATTGTTTATCTTGATAATTTTTATATCTTAAAATTAAATTACTAAAGAAGGGATGGGCTAGAATGAACATACCTAGAAATGAGTATCCTAGACCAAATTTTAAAAGAAACAATTGGATTAATTTAAATGGTGAATGGGATTTCGAATTTGATGATGCTAATTTAGGTGAAAAAGAAAAGTGGTTTTTAGGGAAGCAATTTTCAAGAAGAATTTTAGTGCCTTTCTGTTATCAGAGCAAATTATCCGGAATAGGGGATAGAAGTGTTCACGATATAGTTTGGTATCATAGGAAAATAAATATTAATAAAAATGATAAAAGAATTTTCATAAACTTTGGAGCTGTTGATTATTTTACTAAACTTTATATTAATGGAAATTTTGTAGGAAGTCATAAAGGAGGACATATTGCATTTAGATTTGATATTACTGACTTTTTAAATGATGGTGAAAATGATTTGTATCTCAGAGTAGAAGATAGAAGCTTTGACTGCACACAACCAAGGGGTAAACAAACATGGAAGGCAGATAATTTTGCCTGTTGGTATACAAGAACAACAGGAATATGGCAAACTGTTTGGTTAGAAAATTTAGATGATTTTCATTTAGAAAGGGTAAAGATAACTCCAGATATAGATGATAGAACAATTGAAGTAGAAGCCTATTTTAATAACATTTTAGAAAATGGCCTTTTAGAAGTTGAAATATCATTTGAAGGTAAAATGATTAAGAAGTTTTGGACGGAAATAAAACAAAAAAGAGAAAAATTTATTTTAGATGTTTGTGATGATAATGCTCAATTTAAAATTTATTATTGGAGTCCTGAGGAACCAAAACTATATGATATAAAATTTAGAATTATTCATAATGGAAATATTAAGGATGAAGTTGAGAGTTATTTTGGAATGAGAAAAATAAGCATAAGAGATGGTAAAATACTTCTTAATAACAAGGAGTATTATCAAAAACTTATACTTGATCAAGGCTATTATGGAGATGGACTTTTAACTGCACCAAGCGATGAATGGTTCGTAGAGGATATCAAAAAATAAAAGATATGGGATTTAACGGTTTAAGAAAACATCAAAAGATTGAAGATCCAAGATTTTTATATTATTGTGATAAATATGGCCTTTTGGTTTGGGCAGAAATGCCATCAACTTATGAATTTAACGATATAGCTATAGAAAACATTATTTATGAATGGCAGGAAGCTGTTAAGCAACAGTATAATCACCCGTGTATAATAACTTGGACCCTTTTGAATGAGTCTTGGGGTGTAAATGAAATTTATAATAATAAAAAACAACAAAGCCTTGCAAATGCATTATATTTTTATATTAAATCATTAGATTCTTCAAGACTTATAATTTCTAATGATGGTTGGGAACATACTATAAGCGACATTTTAACAATACATGATTATATTGAAGATGGAGAGATTTTTAGAAAGCTATATTTAGAGAAAGAGAAGATTGTCAACGGAGCACCATCGATTATAAATCCCAAATTTAATTTTGCTGAAGGGTATAAGTATGAAGGACAACCTATATTGCTTAGTGAATATGGAGGAATAGCTTTTTCAAATGTGGAAGGTTGGGGTTATGGTAATAAGGTTAGAACAGAAGAAGAATTCCTGGAAAGATTTAAGAAAATAACACATGCTATAATGGATATCCCTTATATTTGTGGGTTCTGCTATACTCAACTTACTGATGTAGAACAAGAAATGAATGGTTTAATGGATTGGTATCATAAAATGAAATTTGATCCAGAAAAGATTAAAAAAATAATAAATGGTTAGCACCTGGCATCTCCCAGGTGAATTTTTAAGGAGGGACAAGAATGGAAAAATATTACACAAACCCCTTATCAATAAAAGAAATTGGAGATCCGTTCGTATTAAAAGCAAAGGATGGAATGTATTATTGTTATGCCACTTCAGCAATAGATGGATTTAAGGTGTGGTATTCAAAAACCTTGTTGATTGGCAAGAATATGGTTATTGCTTAAAGGCGGATGAAAAATTTTGGGGATATCAAGATTTTTGGGCACCTGAAGTTGTAGAATTTAAGGATATGTATTATATGTTTTATACATGCAGGTGGAAGAAAAATAACAGCTTAAGAATTGGCCTTGCGATTTCAAAATCACCTTTAGGACCATTTGAAGATTATTTTAATGGACCTATGTTTGATTTGGGGTATGCAGCTATAGATGCTCATGTGTTTTTGATGATGATGGGAAAAAATATATGTATTTTTCAAGGGATTGTTCAGAGAACATAATAGATGGGAAACATGAAAGTCATATATATGGGGTAGAGCTTACTGATGATTTGTTGAACCTTAAGGGAGAACCAAAACTATTATTAAAACCAGAACAGGAATGGGAATTAAAATCAGGACCTGAATGGCTTTGGAATGAAGGACCTTTTGTTATAAAAAGATCAGGTATATATTACCTAATGTATTCTGCCAACTTTTATGCAAGTAGGGACTATTCAGTAGGATACGCTACCTCTGATAAGCCATTAGGACCTTTTACAAAATATGAAAAAATCCTATACTATATTCTAACAATGAGTTAATTTCAGGACCTGGACACCATAGCGTAACAATTTCACCTGATGGGACCGAAATGTTTTTAGTTTACCATATCCATACATATCCAGAAAACCCAAGTGGAAATAGGCAGGTTTGCATAGACAGAATGGAATTTGATAAGGAAGGTAATATTTTTGTTATTGGACCGACGATGACACCTCAAAGAATGCCATCATGTTGAATTTGCTTTTAAGTTTGTAATTATGACAAATGTAAATAAAAGATAAGCATATTCGAAAAAATTTTAAAAACCCCTGATAAAAGGGGGTTAAATATACTTAGACACGATTAATTTCCTTTAGAGTTTATTAAGGGCATTATATATTAACTACACTATAAATATACTTTATTCAATCTATAACAGGTTCTATAAAACAATAAAGGAGGCTTATTATGCTACTTGGTGTTGACTATTATCCAGAACACTGGCCTTTGGAATATTTAGACGAGGATATAGATAGGATTAAAAAGCTTGGTGCTAATGTAGTTAGAATTGGTGAGTTTGCTTGGCATATCATCGAAAAGGAAGAGGGAAATTTTGATTTTTCATTTTTGATATGGTAATTGAAAAATTAAAGAAAAATGGAATAAAGGTCATTTTGGGGACACCAACTGCAACACCACCGGCTTGGCTTGTAAAGAAACATCCTGAAATACTTTCAAAGGATGAAAATTTAATTGCAAGAAGTTTTGGTGGAAGAAGGCAGTATTGTTTTAACAGTGGGATTTATTATGAATATACAAGAAAAATAGTTGAGGCCTTAGCAGAGCATTATAAGCATGAGGAAAATATTATAGCATGGCAGGTGGATAACGAGTTTGGCCATGAGGGAAGCGATATTTGTTATTGTGAAAACTGCCTTAGAGCCTTTAGAAAATTTTTAAGGGAAAAATATAAGGAAATAGACGCCTTAAACAAAACCTATGGGGCGGTATTTTGGAGTCAAACATATAATGATTTTGATGAAGTTCCACTGCCCCTAAAAACTATAACCTTTCATAATCCTTCACTGTTACTTGATTATGCAAGATTCCGTTCAAAGTCTATTGTTGATTATGCTAATTTTCAGGTGGATATATTAAAAAGAGTTTTAGGCGCTAAAAAGATAATAACGACCAATATAGCCGGAGGATTTTTGATAAATTGTTTGACCATCAAGAGCTTGTGAAAAATATGGATATAGCCTCCTATGACAATTATCCAGTTTGGGGAGGCTTAAGGGAGCCAATACCTCCTGAAGAAATTGCTATGAACCTTGACTTTGTAAGGGGACTTAAAGGGAAAAACTTTTGGATATTAGAAGAACTTATGGGGGCTCAAGGACATAATATTATAGGCTATCTTCCAAGACCTAACCAAGCAAAGATGTGGGCATATCAAGCGGTTGCCCATGGTGCAGAGGCTATATTGTTTTTTAGATACAGGGCAGCAACCTTTGGGACGGAGGAATTTTGCTTTGGAGTAATTGACCATGATAATAGAGAGGGAAGAAAATTTAATGAGGTTAAGGATTTCTTTAATGACATAATTAAATACGAAAAAATTTTAGGATCTCCTATTAAATCCGACATTGCCCTTATTTATGATTATGAAAATATTTGGTCATGGAGGATTCAACCCCAAAGCACTGCCTTTAATTTTGTGAAGGAAGCCCTAAGGCTTTATAGGCTATTTTATAAGAAAAATGTTAATATTGATGTCATTTCAACAAGGGAGGATTTTTCTAAATACAAGGTTCTACTCCTACCTGTGATGATGATCCAGGATGATAATTTAAAAAGAAGTTAGAGGAATTTGTTGAAAAGGGTGGAGTTTTAATTTTGTCCTTTAGAGCTGGGATTAAGGATAGAAATAATAATTTAATCTTAGGAGAAGTTTTACCTGGGATATTCAGAAACTTAGCAGGCATCGAAGTTTTAGAGGTGGAAGCACTACAGGAAGGACAATTTGTAGAAATAGAAAATAGCAATGGCAAAAGGGCAAAGGTAAAGGTATGGAGGGATATTATAAGGCCAATCGATGCAAAATCCTTATACAAATATGCCGATAAATTTTATAGGGAGTTTGCCTGCGTAACCGTAAACAGATATAAAGATGGCAAAGTTTTTTACATTGGTGGTGGAGTAGAAGACTTTATTGTGGATGAAATTGCAATTGAAGTTATTAAAGAGCTGAGTTTAGAGCATTATAATTCGGAGGAAGGAATTGAAATATACAAAAGGGAGTATGATGGGAAAAAATATTTATTTATAATAAACCATACTGAAGAGGAAAAAGCTTTTGGAGAATATACACTTTCGCCCTTTGAAGTAAAAATAGTCGGGGGATATAGATGATAAAGGTATTAAATAATATATTTATTTTGGAAGGGAAGAATATTCAATATGCCTTTGGGCCTTATAAGGGCCTCTTAAGGCATATTTATTTTGGGAATAAAGCTGATGAGAAGGACTTTGAACACTTTGAAATTAGGGATATATCCTCTAATGATTCCAGCTGCGATATAGCATGGGAAGAATATACACCTTGGGGGGACTAAGATATAAAGAGCCGGCTGTTAAGGTAAGATTTAGCGATGGGACAAGGGATTTGGTATTGGAATATGACGGTTTTGCTATTGAAGAGGATGTGTTAAGAATAAGGCTAAAGGATAAATTTTATCCAATAGCTATATTTTTAAATTATAAAATATATGAGGAATACGATATTATTGCAAGATGGGTAGAAATAAAAATTTAGGAGAAGAAGATATTTTTATTGAAAAGGCCTATTCATGTGAAATTAATATAGATGGAACAGGATATAACATAACAAATGTGTTGGGGCATTGGGCAGGAGAAGGAAGAAGGTTTAAACAAAGATTAGATGGGGGCAAGTTAATCCTTGAAAGCAGAACGGGTAACACAGGACATAACAATAATCCATATTTTATAATAGATATTGATGCAAGTGAAGATAAGGGTGAGGTTTACTTTGGAGCATTAGAATATACTGGTAATTTTAAAATTTTAGTTGAAGTCACTCCCTATTACTATACAAGGCTATTAATGGGGTTAAACGATTTTGACTTTGAATACAGGTTAAAGGCATCAGAGGAACTTATTCTGCCTAAAGCATATATTGGATATACAGATAAAGGATATTCAGATATGTCCCATAGGCTTCATAGATTTGTAAGGGATATTATCCTACCTGTTGACCTTAGAAATTCCTTAAGGCCGGTCCTGTTTAATTCCTGGGAGGCAACTCTTTTTAATGTTAAATGTGATGAACAGATTGAATTGGCAAGAAAGGCAAAGGATATAGGTTGTGAATTGTTTGTTGTGGATGATGGATGGTTTGGAGAAAGAAATAGCGATTCAGCAGGCTTAGGGGACTGGAAGGTAAATAGAGATAAATTTCCAAATGGGCTGGAGGAGTTAATCCATGAAGTTAACAGGCTTGGTATGGATTTTGGTTTATGGATAGAACCTGAAATGGTAAATCCTGATAGCGAACTTTATAGACAGCATCCTGATTGGGTATATAGGTTTAACAACAGAGAACTTACAACTTCAAGAAATCAGCTGGTATTAAACTTAAGTTTAAATGAAGTAAAGGAGTATATTTTTAATGTGCTGGATGGGTTGCTTACTAATTACAATATAAAATATATAAAATGGGATATGAATAGGCCCTTTTCTGAGGCTGGGGCTCTTAATTTGGACATAAAAGAACAGAAGATGATTTGGCTCTTACATTCTAAGGCTGTGTTTGATCTAATTGAAAGATTAAGGGGAAAACATAAGGGGATAGAGATTGAGGCCTGTGCCTCTGGAGGAGGGAGAATGGATTTTGGAGTTTTAAATTATTTCGATGAATTTTGGACAAGTGATAATACCGATGCTTTAGATAGGCTATTTATTCAAGAGTCTGTAAGCTATGTTTATCCTGCAAATACTATGAGATGCTGGGTAACAGATTGCCCAAATTTTATAAATGGAAGGACCATTCCTCTTGAATTTAGATTTCATGTTGCTATGATGGGCTCACTTGGTATTGGAGGAAATATAAATAAATGGACAAAGGAAGAAATTGAATTGGCAAAGGAGAAGATAAAGCAGTATAAAGAAATAAGGCATATAGTTCAAAAGGGAGATCTTTTAGAATTAAATCCATTCTTAAAGATGAAATCCATGCTCTTCAGTATGTTTATCAAGGGGAATCAGTCGTTTTTGTATTTAAGTTATATGAAAAATTCGGGAGAAAACAATATAAAGTTAAATTAAAGGGATTAAATGCCGATAAAATATATGAAGTTAAATACGGTGATAAAATTGTTAGAAAAGGTGGAGCTTATTTAAAAAATGTAGGGTTAGAACTTATATTAGATGGAGATTTTTCAAGCCAATTAATTCGATTAAAGGAGATTTAGTGGTGACTACAGCGCTAAAGTAATGTATAATCGGATTAAGAAATGTTGCCTTGGAGGGACAATTATGAAATATACCATTGAAGATGTGGCAAGGGAAGCTGGTGTTTCTATAACAACAGTTTCGAGGGTTATCAATGGGAATTATCCTGTAAAAAGGAGACAAGGGAGAGGGTAGAGGCTGCAATTAAAAAGCTTAATTTTCAACCAAATCCCCTTGCAAGAAGCCTTATAAATAAACGAACAAATAGTATTGGGGTTGTAGTCCCTGGACTTACAAATATGTTCTTTACTGAAGTTGTGCATGGAATTGAAAGGATTATGAGAAGCAGGGATTATGATGTATATATTAGCGATTCAAGGGGTAGAGCGGATTCTGAAAAAGAAGGATAGACAAATTTTTAGAAAGATATGTAGATGGGATAGTCCTTATTGACCCTCAAACGGAAAATATGAAAAATGGATTTATAGAAGAGGTTTCTAAAAAGATTCCTGTTGTTTGTATTAATGGTTATCATGAAAACGTTAGAACAAATTTTGTCCTATCAGATGAAGAAAAGGGAACTAAGGAGGCCCTTGAACATTTGATTTCATTAGGGCATAAAAATATTGCCTTTATAAGAGGAGAGAGCAGTTATTCCTATGATATAAAGGAGAATT
This sequence comes from Caloramator sp. Dgby_cultured_2, assembly GCF_028872215.1. Taxonomy (NCBI): domain Bacteria; kingdom Bacillati; phylum Bacillota; class Clostridia; order Eubacteriales; family Clostridiaceae; genus Caloramator; species Caloramator sp. Dgby_cultured_2. The sequence continues at coordinate 1,866,682 of NZ_CP118396.1, read as the reverse complement.
TATATAAAGAATATATGAAAAATATAGGAATTGAGCCCATAGTTATTACTGTTCAAGATGGAAACAACATAGATGTTGTTGAGAATACGATGAGGGTTTTGATTGAGTTATCATCAAAATATCAATTGGGGAAAGAAATTACTGCCTTCTTTGCCTGCAATGACCTTATGGCAATTGGAGTTTTAAACGGATGCTATGAACTAAACCTTAAGGTTCCTGATGATATCGCTATAATAGGCTTTGACAATATAATACTTTCACAAATGACAAATCCAAAACTTACAACCGTTGATCAAAACATGAGACTTTTAGGCGAAAGGGCGGCACAAAAGCTTTTGGATCTTATTGAAGATAAAAATCTTTACAGCGATACGGATGTTATTGAAACTAAGCTGATAATAAGAAAAAGCACGTGATCATATTACGTGCTTTTTTATATTTTTGATGGTTTTAATGAATTTATCTTTATCATAAGGATTTAAAATTTGTTCACCATATCTTTCTTTTATATAAATATTCCTTATAAATTCGTTTATGTCAGGCGATATTAAAGAGTCAGCTGTTTGTTTTATTGAAAGCGTTGTATCGGAGGTTTTTAGCTGTTTGAATTTATTTATATAAATCAAATATTTTTGATAATATAATCTAATCTTATTGGTTGGTCTTGCGATTCTTTTGAATATCTTGTTTATCGATAAATTATCCCTAATAAATTCCCTTTCTTCTTTGAATTTTGCATATTCTTTGGAGGAATTATAATATCTTAAAAAATCTTATAAATTAAAAATATAAATAGTAAAAATATTAGTATTTGAAATATAATTGACATTGATTTATAAAAACAAAAAGATTTTTATTTTCTTTGTTTTCTATAATTCTTTTTACATCTTTTATTTGTAGAATTCCTTCTTGACCGTTAGAGGCCACTTTTATCCTTAAGCCTTTAAATAATTTTTCAAGTAGTTTTGCTACAATAACGAAAAACCAAGAAAAAGATAAAAAATATTTCTATTATTCTGTTGTAAATAAGGATTAAGAATTTTAATAAAGCCTGTCTTAATTTTTCTATGCTAATTATTACTGAGGTTAAGAGAATAATATAATTTATTTTTTATTTAGCTTCTCTGCATTATCCGAGAGGGTTTCTTCAATCCTTAAGCTCCTTGATAGTATGATTGAAGATACTAGATAAACAAATAATATACCGGATATTTTGTTTAAGAAGGAAATTTGAAAAAAATCAAGAAAAAGCCAAAGAGACCAAGTATTATTTTTATTTCAATTTGAAATTTATCAAGGAAATAATAATATGACAATTCTTCTTTAAAAGAGAAAACTAAAACTATAGCTGATAAAATAATTAGACTTGTATATCTTATAAAGGGATTTATGCTATAAATTAAGCCGTAAAATATGAAGGAAAGGGAATAAAGAAGAATGTAAAAAATTGAAAGCCTGTTTATTACATAAAAAATTTTCATTTTACTCACCTTCAAAATATATTTCAATTTGTTTGGCTACCTTCCCTATATTATTAGTATTTAAAGTTATTAAAACTACTTTTTGATAAAATTTTGTAAGATTATTAATAGGACTTACATATTCATCTAAAATTATAGGAGTTATAACTACTATAGTTGTGTTTTTAATAGAATTTTTGTTTTAATTATATCTTCAAAGGGGCAAAATATGCTGTAATCTATTCTGCCGAGGGATTCTAAAATTTTTAATCTATGGTTTAGACCAAGCCCTGGACGGTATAATGTGCTGTTTAAAAAATTTTGGGCATTTGAAATCAAACCATAGGGCACCTTTAGACTTTCAAATTCATCCACTAAGCTCCTTGTTATGGATATACATCTTTCAATTGCATCTCCGTCGATTTTTTGCCAAAAGGGCTTGCAGGTTTCAATATTTAAAGCAATTAAAAGGTTGTTGTCAGTCGTGAAATCGTATTCTTTAACCATGATTTTTGATGTTTTAAAGAAGAAGGCCAATGGATTTGCTTTAAAGGTTCCCTTCCTGTATATTCCTTTATTCCGATGTTAACCAAAGGGTCCTCAATGATCCATCTTTTTACTGATATATCACCGGTGTATGAACCATAGGGTGTTAGTTTTTTAGGCTATAGGATTTTGGGAGGACAACAATTTCTGCAAAGGATTCATAAAATTGTGTCATCGTCTCAAATCCAAAAGTGTCACCGCAGGTTATCTCTGCATTTTTTAATATGTATCGCCCTCTTTTTAAACATGAAACCTTAAAGGATCTTTTTACCCTTTGAAAGGGCAGGACAGACATCTTTGTTTTATATGCACCTTTAAAATTATTTCCCTCTATAAACTCAAATTCTTCCGGATATTCCTGGCTTATATTTAGATATGTAATTGGATATATCTTTTTGTTTTCTATTATTGATATAATTTCAAATTCCTCACCTATTTCTACAATTTCTTTAGAGAATTTTACTGAATAAAATAGTTTTTTAAAGGCGTTTTTCTTAGATAAAAATTAATATATATCCCTAATAGTATTAAAATAAATAGCCATATAAACATCATTTCACCCCTAAAAATTTTCTAAAGGAACGGGAGTGTTCTCCAGTATGCTATTTATGATGTAAAAGCTCTCTTTAGAGCTTTGCTTAGTTAATATTCTATGGCTAAGTATATAGGGAGCAAGGTATTTCACATCCTCTGGAATTATAAAATCCCTTCCGTTTAATGCAGCAAAGGCTTGGCAAGATTTAAAAAGTGCAAGCGTTCCACGGGGACTTACGCCAAGTTCAATTCTGCTATCATTTCTTGTTGCCTTTATTATATCTAATATATAATTTAGAACATCTTGATTTGCTTTAACTTTAGTGTAGTTTTCTTTAACATATTTAATTTCATCAAAGTCTACAACAGCATCGATATCCTTTTCAAAATCCCCTTTAACAAATTTATCAATAATTTTAAATTCTTCCTCCCTTTCAGGATATCCAAGACTAATTTTCATTAAAAATCTATCTATTTGTGCCTCAGGAAGAGGAAAGGTTCCATAGCTTTCTATAGGATTTTGTGTCGCTAAAACCATGAAGGGAATAGGAAGTTTAATAGTTTGACCATCGACGGTTATTTGTTTTTCCTCCATTGCCTCTAAAAGGGCAGACTGCGTCCTTGGGGTTGCCCTGTTTATTTCATCGGCAAGGACGATGTTTGCAAATAAAGGCCCCTTTTTAAATTGGAATTCACTTGTTTTTGGATTATAAAAATTGATTCCAGTTAAATCAGATGGTAAAAGGTCAGGAGTAAATTGGACCCTCTTAAATTCTAAGCCTAAGGATTTTGCAAAGGCCTTAACAAGGGTTGTTTTACCAACGCCTGGAATGTCCTCTAATAATATATGTCCAGAGGATATAAAGGAAGTAATAATTAGTTCAATTTCCTTATCCTTTCCAACAATTGTAATCGGCAAGTACTTTTGGAGAAATTTCGGAAATTTTTATCCCGAAATTTTTCCATCTAATCATTAAATAGCGACTTCCTGTTTTCCAACCTGTAGCTTTTGCCTGTCATATTAAAAATCTCACATCGGTAGGTTAGCCTGTCCAATATAGCTGTGGTTAATGCTACATCCTGCAAAAGCTCACTCCACTCTTCAAACCCTTTATTAGATGTGATAATTATTGACGTTTGTTCATGTAGATTTGATATTAATTGAAAAAACATATTTGCTTCTTCATGTGAAATCGGTAAATATCCAATTTCATCAATTATGACAAGGTCTGAAGAGTATATCCTATTTATTTTACTTTTGCTTTTCCTTGATATATCCTGTGTTTTTAAATGATACATTAGCCTGTCCATCGTTGTGAAACTTACCTTGTATCCCATTTCAACAGCTTTGTATCCAAGTGCTATTGCAAGATGCGTTTTACCTACTCCAGGTTGTCCTAAAAATATTAGGTTATATATATTATCTATCCAGTCCATCTCTAAAAGCCTGTTTATCTGCTTTTTAGTTATTGATCTTTGAAACTCTGTGTCAAAGCTTTCTATTGTTTTTATCACAGGAAATCCAGCCTGTTTTAGCCTTCTTTCCTGTGCCTTTCTATTTCTTTGCTCTATCTCACCCTTTAATAGCTCTATTATCAAATCATGGTATGATAAATCTTTATTATCTGCATCATCAATAATCTTCTGGACGTTATCCCGTATATACCCAAGCTTAAGATTCCTCGCATAATCTTTGATTATCTTTATCTTATCCATTGCCCTATCCCTCCAATTATCTTACAATATTCTTCAATGCTTCTTATGTCAGGTTTTACATTCTTGTATTTTTCAGGGATAGGATTTGTTTTCTGTTTTTCTGTGCCTATTTTTTCTTTTTCTTTAAGATTGAAATATTCAACCGCTTCTTTAAAAGCGTAGCTGAATACATCCTTCTTTCCAAGCAATACATTAAAGCTTTATTAATTACATCAGCATCAATGCCTTCTACTGCTTTTTTAAAAGACTTAATTGATCCCTAAAATATCTTGCTTTTTCTTTTCTGATTTCATCTAACAGGATTTTAGCTTCTTCTGAAAAGCCAAGCAATCTAAAAACATCATCATAAAGCTTATCAAGTTCAGTATTTCTATCTCTTTCAGGATGCGAAAGTTTTATCAACTTCCCCTTTCATTGGATATCCTATGCTTAACTATTAAATTATTTTTTTCAATATCCAAAACTTTGATAAATTCACCTTCGATAACAACATTAACCTTTTTACCAGGTTCATAAGTTCCTTTGGGTAATTGATACCTATTTTGCTTATACAATAGGGTATTGTCTTTTCTAACGACATAGGTTAAAATGTTCTTAGGTGAATTTTGTTTTGGGGATACCGGAATTAAGTGTTGTTTTTCGAGTGCAAACACTTCTTTCGGTATTCTTTTTATTGTCCCATGAACGTTTGCATTGCCTGTTCTATCGAGCCATTCTAAGCAGGATTTATTAAATGAATCTATATCTTCAAAAATTCTATGTTTTGCAAAATTATTCTTAACATATTTCACTACCGCTTCTATTTTCCCCTTACTTTCTGGGTCATATGGTCTACATAATCTAATTTTAAATTTCATAAAGTCCACATATTTTTGAAATTCTTCAGTATATATTACATCACCAAAGTTTTCATCAACTGCAAGAAGCCTATCTTGATCATAAACAATCTCTTTAGTGCTTCCACCAAAGAATTCAAATGCTTTATCGTGTGCTTCGATAAAATCAACAGTAGTAAAAGGCTTGGCCTGCCAGTAGGCAAACTTCATTCTTGAATGTGATAGAACCATGGCAAAGCAATACAGCTTTATTCTTGAGCCATCTATAGTATCAACCCAAATCTGACCAAAATCCACCTGTGATTGGAATCCCATTTCTAATTCTTCTACTGCTTCATATTGTCTTTTGTGTCCCTGCTTTGGTATTTTGTATTCACTTCTCAAGGAACTTATATATGCCCTTACTGATCTTTCAGAACACGGAACATTGCCATATCTTTCTTTAATCCAGTCAGTTATCTGAGCCGATGATAAATCAGGATAAGTGCTAAGCCATTGAAGTATCTGATCCTTGTAGATATCAAGCTTTTTCTTTTTCTCTTTCTGTTTAAATCTGAAAATTCATCAGGTGTCATGTTGAAGTATTTACTAACCGTTTTGTAATCCACCCCCAGATATCTTGCAATTTGAGACTTTTTCAAGCCATTTCCCTTTAGGTTTTTGATTTCAGAAAACAATCTCCATCCCTTCTTTTACCATTTATGATTCCCACAATATCTCCCCTGTTATCTTAAACTAATTAAATTTTAACAGGAGAAGATAGTTGCTGTATATATTACTGGTAAATTTTCGGGATTTTTAACTTCCGAAATCTCTCCATTTTATTTTACCACTTACAACAATTATATTTGAGATATTTTTTATTAATTTTTCTTTAAATTCGATGAATTTATTAAGTTCCATTTTTGACCTCCTAAGATTAATTTTAACTTAATTATACTATAAAAAGTCATAAAAGTTAAATTTTTTGAAACATAAGAAATATTTACAAACTTTTAAAAAAGGATTATAATTTTAATACACTCTAAAAATACTTCTAGGGGGATATGATGAAAAAGTATTTTAAGGTATTGACCTCATGGATTTTGACGCTTTTAATGATTTTTACAATCCTTGGACCTATTAAAGCTAGTGCAAATTCAGACACAGTTGAAATCCAAATCCTTGCAACAAGTGACCTTCATGGAAGATTTGTATCCTACGATTATGCAACAAACTCAGTTAGCAAAACAGGTAGTCTTGCTCAGATCTTTTCTGCGGTTAAAAAATTCAGAGCACAAAATCCAAACACTATCTTAGTAGACAATGGCGATACAATTCAAGGCAACTCAAATCAGCTATTTAACAATTCTGAAAAACATCCAATGATAGTAGCAATGAACGAAATGGGATACGATACTTGGACATTTGGAAACCATGAATTTAACTATGGTATTCCAACTCTTGAAAAGATAGCTTCCCAATTCAAAGGAAGGGCACTTTGTGGAAACGTATATAAACAGGATGGAACAACATTAGGAGCACCCTATGCAATAATCGAAAGAGGCGGGGTAAAAGTTGGTATAGTAGGTATGGTAACCCCACATATAACAAAGTGGGATGCTGAAAACCTAAAAGGCTATACCGTAACAAATCCAATTGAAGAGACAAGAAAAGTAGTAGATAAGATTAAAGACCAAGTTGACGTTATCATCGCAGTTGAACATATGGGTCCAACCCCTGAGTATGGCAACGACGGTGCAGATGAGCTTGCAAAGGCAGTTCCAGAACTTGCTGCAATTGTTGCAGGACACGCTCATGCAAAGGTTGCTAAAAATGTTGTTAATGGCGTAGTAATTACAGAGCCTACAAGCAACGGCGCACAACTTGCAAGAATTACAATTAAGCTTACAAAGAATGCAAACGGAAAATACGTAATTGCAGATAGAAATACTGACGTAAATTCTGAGCTTATTGATGTTTATACAGGCTCATCTTCATCGCCAACTATTGTTTATGATGAAGATAAAGAGCTTTATGAAAAATTAAAACCATATCATGAAATAGCCCTTGCTGATGCAAATACAGTTATAGGTGAGCTTGTTGGTGGGGATCTAGCTCCAGCCGATGAAATAAAGGGAATTCCACAGGCACAGCTTCAGCCTACAGCAATGATTGAGCTTATAAATAAAGTTCAGATGTATTACGGAAAAGCAGACGTTGCAGCTGCAGCACTATTTAATTCCAGATCCAATATTAAGGCAGGACCTATCAAAAAGTCTGATACATCATTGATTTATCAATATGATAACAGCCTTTATGTTTTAAAAGTAACAGGAAAACAACTCAAAAATACATGGAATGGTCAGCAAGCTATTATAACACATTTAAGCCAGGGGACCTTACAATTTCATTTAATCCAAATATAAGAATATACAACTATGACATGTTCTATGGAGTAAAATATGAAATAGATATTTCAGCAGAACCTGGAAACAGAATAAAGAATTTAAGGTATATGAATGATACTCCTGTTAAGGATGACGATATAATAAAGCTTGCTGTAAACAATTATAGAGCTAATACGCATCTTTTAAACAAGGACACAGGACTATTTAAGGGTGAAAATGTTGAAGTTGTATTTAATTCAGAAGTTGACATGAAGGATACTCCACAGGTTAGAGAAATGATTGCAAAATACATAAAGGAAGTAAAGGGTGGAGTAATTTATCCAGAATGCAGCAACAATTGGAAACTTATAGGCTACAGCTGGGATAAAGATAAACATGATAAAGTTGTAGAGCTTGTAAACAGCGGCAAGATGAGCCTTCCAACTTCAGCAGATGGAAGAACACCAAATGTAAAATCAGTTACATGGGATATGGTTCCGGATATTACAAAAACAATTGAAATAATATCCTTCAACGACTTCCATGGTGCATTAAAGACAGAAGGAAAGAACCCAGGTGCTGCAAAACTTGCAACTGCAATAAAGGATATTAAAAAGAATAACCCTAATACTATAGTTGTTGCAGCAGGAGATATATATCAAGGTTCAGCTATGTCTAACTTACTAAAAGGAAAACCGGTATCTGATATGTTAAAGAATTTAGGAATAGTTGCATCTGCTGTTGGTAACCATGAATTTGACTGGGGCTTGGATTTAATACCAAAGTGGGCAGAAGAAGGTGGCTTTGATTTCTTGGCTGCAAATATTATTGATAAGACCACAGGAAAACCTGTAACATGGGCAAAGCCATATAAGTATGTAACAGTAAATGGCGTAAAGATAGCCTTCCTTGGCCTTGCAACACCAGAGACTGCCTATAAGACAAAACCTGAAAACGTGAAGGACCTTATTTTTGCAGATCCAGTAAAGACAGCTGAAGAATGGGGATATCTAATTAAGAATGGTTATGTTCCTGAAGGAAAGGCAGATATTTTAATTGCATTAACTCATCTTGGAACAGCACAGGATGCTACAACTAAGGTTATATCTGGTGAAGGTGCGGATCTTGCACAGGTTAAATATCTTGATGGTATAATTACAGCCCACACCCATATGACAGTTTCAGGATATGTAAATGGCAAGCCAATCGTTCAAGCATACTATAACGGAAGAACTTTAGGAAAATTAACATTAAAATACAATCACTATGGATACCTTATAGGAATTGAACCTTCAGTTGTATCAGTTAGCACAACTTTAGCTGATGATGCTGAGGTTAAGGCTATATATGATAAGTATGATAAAGACTTAAAACCAATACTTGATGAAGTTATAGGAAAAACTGAAGTTGATTTACCACATGATAGATTCCAGGGCTTATCCCTTCTTGGAGAATGGGTAAGCGATGTTATGAGAAAGAGAGCTGGCGTTCAAATTGGTATTACAAATGGTGGAGGATTAAGAACATCTATTCCAAAGGGAGATATAACCGTTGGAAAGATGTATGAAGTAATGCCCTTTGATAATACTCTTGTTAAGATGGAACTTTCAGGTGCTGATCTTAAGAAGGCAATAGAAAATGGTATAATGAACCAAACAATAGGTTGGGTTCAACTTGCAGGTGTTAAAGTTTACTATGATCCAAACGCTAAGCAGGGTGAAAGAATAACTTCAATGAGGCTTGACGATGGAACAAAGGTGGAAATGGATAAATATTATACCGTTGTTACTAATGACTTTATGTATCAGGGTGGTGACAGTTACGATTTTAAAGGTGCTAAAAATGTAGTAGATACAGGAATTCCAATAAGGGAAGCATTAATTGAAGAGTTAAGAAATGTTAAAGTTATTGCACCAGTGCAGGTTGGATATTTAGTAGCTGGTGAAGACCCAGTTAAAGATGAAGTTAAGGAAGGCAAAGAAGAAAAACCAGTTGAAAATAAACCTGTTATTAAGCCACAGCCAAAGAAATATGTTACTGTTACAGCATCAAGCCTATATGTAAGAAGCTCATACAAGAAGGAAGCAAGAGCAATTGGTTCATTAAAGAAGGGAACAAAGGTTGAAGTAGTAGGACAGGTTGGAAATTGGTTAAAGATTAACTACAAAGGGAAGACAGGATATATATATAAAGCTTATACTAAGTAAAGGGGTAGCATTGCTACCTCTTTATCATTTTTGAAAATTTTAATTAATATATATTTAATATATAGTTGATTTTTATGAAATAAAATTGTTGAAAAAAATCGAATTTAAAAATAATTTTTGAATTGAAAAAATTGAATTAAAGGTGTATAATAAAATTGTTCAAACGTTTTCACAGTGCTTTTGCACTGTGAAATTAAATATTAAAATTGTCCAAGCTTACTTAAAATTAAAATTAAAGGGGGATCTTTATGAAAAAACTTTTAAGCCTTATTTTGGCACTCACATTAGTAGTGTCAGTATTTGCAGGCTGTGCTAAGAAGACTTCAAATGAAACACAAGACCAAGGCAACCAACAACAGGCAGAAGAAATTAAGCCAGAAGAAGGTGCAAGCCTTGTTGTTTGGGAAAGCGACGGACCAGAAGGAGAATTTATAAAGTTTGCAGCACAAGAATTTGAAAACAAATATGGTGTAAAGGTTAAATTTGAACCAGTTGATCATACTCAAACATCAGGAAAGTTACAACAAGATGGACCTGCAGGCGTTGGCGCTGACATAATTTCAGCTCCACATGACCACGTTGGTAAAATGGTAGCAGCAGGTTTAATTCAACCAAATCATAATCCTGATAGATTCAAGAATGACTTCCTCGAAGCAGCTATTAACGGTGTAAGCTATGAAGGAACAATTTATGGATATCCAACAGCAATAGAAACATATGCGTTATTCTATAACAAGGACATAGTAAAGGAAGCACCAAAGACTTTTGAAGAAATAGTTGAATTTGCAAAGACTTATAACAATCCAAAGGAAAAGAAATATGCTTTAATGTGGGATGTTGGAAACTCATACTTCTCACATTGCTTCTTAACAGCATTTGGAGGATATGTATTTGGAGATAATGGAACAAATAAGGACGATATCGGATTAAATAACGAAGGTGCAGTTGAAGGTGCTAAGTATTTTAAATCATTAAGAAGTATATTTGATGTAAAGCAAAAGGATGCTAACTATCAATTCATGGATGGGCAATTTGCAGCAAAGAAAGCTGCTATGATAATCAATGGACCATGGGCAGTTGCAGGATATCAAAAGGCTGGAGTTAACTTTGGTGTTGCTCCACTTCCAACAATGAATGGAAAGCAGCCAATATCATTCTCAGGAATCAGAGGATTATACTTAAGCTCATTTACAAAGTATCCTAATGCTGCTAAACTTTTCTTGGATTTTGTAACTTCAGATGAGATGCTTTTAAAGAGATTCGAAATGACGAGACAAATACCTCCAGTTAAAGCATTAATGGATAAGCAAGAGATAAAGGATGACCCAATAGTTGCAGGATTTATGGCTCAAGCACAAAACTCAACTCCAATGCCATCAATACCACAAATGGCTCTTGTTTGGGAACCAATGGCTGCAGCATATTCAGCTATTTGGGATGGAAAGATGGAACCAAAGGCAGCTCTTGATAAGGCTGTTCAAACTATAAAGGACGCAATAGCTTCACAAAAATAATTTATTATTTAAAATTTAATGGCATGGAAGTTTACTTCCATGCCTTATATTTAAAATGAGGATTTGTTTTTAGGAGGGAAAAGGATGGAGAAAAAGAAAAAGTCGATGCTTTTATCTGCACTTTTCATGGGACTAGGACAGATATACAATAAGCAGTATATAAAAGGAATATCTTTTATGTTGGTTGAAATTTTAGCTTTAATTAATATCCCTAATTTTGCTAATGCTTTTTGGGGATTGTATACTTTGGGTGAAGTAAAGTTTCATTATGTTAACGGGAAAGCTGTTTTTGATCATTCAATATTTTTAATGCTTCAAGGCCTAATAGCTGTGTTAATATTGCTTTTAGTAATATTTTTATATTTATTTAATATTAAAGATGCAGGAGTTAATGCTGAAAGGATTGAATATAAAAAACTGACAATACATGATAAATTAGATAGAATGTTTCCCTATATTGTTTTAACTCCTGGACTTTTGTCTCTTATGTTTTTAATTTTATTACCAATAATATTTACTGTTCTTGTCGCATTTACAAACTTTTCAGCACCTTATCATTTACCACCAAGGAATCTAGTTGATTGGGTTGGATTTAGTAATTTTAAAGATCTTTTTAGTATGGATATATGGAGCACAACACTTAAGGGAACAATAAAATGGACAATTATTTGGGCATTTTTAGCAACTTTTACGAGTTATTTTGGTGGACTATTTTTGGCTATGCTAATAAATTCTGCTGAGGTTAAAATAAAAAGTTTTGGAGAAGTATTTTTATATTGCCCTATGCTATCCCAGGGTTAATATCAATGCTTGTTATGAGGCTTATGTTCAGTGGACCAGGAATAATAAATGACATGATAGAAAAAATTGGATTGCCAAGGATAGATTGGTTAACAGAACCTTTAAATGCAAAAATAGTGTTAGTATTAATTAATCTTTGGTTAGGTGCACCTTACTTTATGGCTCTTATGACAAGTATATTAACTAATATATCTAGGGATTTATATGAGTCCGCAGATATAGATGGTGCAACAGGATTTCATAAGTTTTTCCATATAACATTACCTTTAGTTTTTTATTCAACAGCACCATTAATTATTATGAGTTTTGCATACAATTTTAATAACTTTATGTTAATTTATGCAGTAACTGATGGAGGACCTGTAAATCCTGAATATAGGTATGCAGGACATACAGATTTATTGATTTCCTGGATATATAAAATGACTTTAGATCAACAACAATACCATATGGCGTCGGTTGTTACTATTTTAATTTTCTTAATGATAGCACCTATCGTAGCATATTCATTCACTAGAACAAGGTCATTTAAAGAGGAGGATTTGATACAATGATGGTTTCTAATATTGAAAGAAAGGAATTTATTAGTCCTTCATATAAAAAGAAATTAAGTCCTAAAAAAATGATATTAAGAATATTTTTATATACTTTTTGATAATACATTCAATTGTTGTATTATTCCCTGTTGTTTGGACGATTGGTTCATCATTAAATCCAGGTAATAGCTTATATAGTTCTACTATGTTTCCTAAGAATCCTACTTTTATTCATTATAAAGAACTCTTTACAAAAACAGATTATCCAATTTGGTATATGAACACATTGAAAATTGCTTTTATGAATATGATTTTATCTGTGATACTAACTTCTTTTACAGCTTATGTTTTGTCAAGGTTTAAATTTAAAGGAAAGAAGTTAACACTAATGACAATACTTGTTTTACAAGTATTTCCAAGCTTTTAACTCTTACTGCTATCTATGTTTTGTTAATGCAATTAAATCTATTAAATACACACATTGGATTGGTGCTATTTTATGCTGGAGCACAAATTCCAGGCAATACATGGGTAGTCAAAGGATATCTTGACCAAATTCCAAGAAGTTTAGATGAAGCGGCAAGAGTTGATGGGGCTTCAAACTTTACAACCTTTACAAAGATCATAATGCCACTTGCAAAACCAATTATTGTTTTTCTTGCATTGACAAGTTTTACAGGACCATGGATGGACTTCATTTTCCAAAGATTGGTTTTAAGAACTGCTGATAAGAAAACATTAGCAGTAGGACTCTTAGAAATGGTTACAGGACAAGCAAATACTAAATTTACAACCTTTGCAGCAGGTGCAATTTTAGTTGCCATACCGATTGTTATTATATTTACATTTATTCAAAAATATATAATTGAAGGATTATCTGCAGGTGCAGTAAAGAGCTGATATAGTTTTCTAATATTTGAATTGAAATATTGTTTTTAAAGGGCTATCTTCTAATGGTAGCCCTTTTTCTATTGCTAAAAATACCTTGTTTATGTAATATTAAATTAAACAATGATTATGGAGTTGGTGTTATGGGTGAAGCATTTAAGAGAATTGAAACAAAGATGACATATAAAGAATACTTAAATTTACCTGAGGGTGAAAGAGTTGAACTTATAGATGGTTATGTTTATAATATGGTGGCGCCATCAAGAATTCACCAAGAAGTTTCCATGAATCTTTCAAGGATATTTTCAAATTTTCTTTTGGGCAAAGAATGCAAGGTTTATGCAGCACCCTTTGATGTAAGGTTAATAAAAGAAGGACAGAGGGAGGATGAGGCTGATACTGTTGTTCAGCCGGATTTATCTATAATTTGTGATAAATCTAAACTTGATGAAAGGGGATGCAAGGGTGCCCCGGATATGATTATAGAAATAGTATCTCCTTCAACTGCATCAATAGACTATATTAAAAAGCTAAACTTATATGAAAAATTTAAAGTAAAGGAATATTGGATAGTAAATCCCATCGAAAAAATAGTTATAGTTTTTTGCTTAATAATAACGGAGAATATGGAAAACCTAAAATTTATGGAGAGGAAGATATAGCTAAAGTGGAAATATTTGAAGACTTTAGTATAAATGTAGGTGAAATTTTTAAATTTTAAAGGATGGGGAAGGATGAAAAAAGAATTTTTGAACTTGATCTTTTAAGATTTATAGCCATAATAATAATGTTAATATATCATTTAGCATATGATATAAAGTATTATTGGCCTAAAGATATTAATTTAGAAGGTTTATTTTGGATAATTATAGCAAATATAGGACAATTTCTATTCATTTTTGTTGCTGGAATATCCAGCGGATTTAGCAAAAACTCATTTAAAAGGGGATTAAGAGTATTTGGGATAGGGATTTTAGTTACCATAGCAACTTATATCTTTATAGAATACGAATATGTAAGATTTGGCATACTCCACTTTTTAGGTGTTTGCATGATGCTATATCCTTTGCTGTCTAAACTCAATAATAGAATTTTAATTCCTTTTGTAATTATTTCTTATTATTTAGGATATGTATTTAAAAATATTACTGTTGATACTTTTTATTATTACCCTTTGGGCTCTACTATAATGGCTTTGCATCAATTGATTATTTCCCTATATTCCCATATATTTCTTACTTTATTTTAGGTATAGTAGCCTACAAAAGCATTTACTCTAAAGGGAGAAGGCTTTTTAATGTTAATAGAGAATTTAAGGCTTTAGAATTTATAAGTAGAAATTCGCTTTTTATATATATCATTCATCAGCCAGTATTCTTAGTGATAATCTATTTACTAAGAAATCTACAAAAATAGGGAGGAATACTTATGATATATTTTGATAATAGTGCAACAACAAGGCCATATAAAGAAGTTGTTGATGAAGTTTTAGACTGCCTTATAAATAACTTTGGGAATCCATCCTCTGCCCACAAACTTGGAATTGAAGCGGAGAAAAAATAAGCCTTGCAAGGGAGAGGGTAGCAAGGCTAATAAACGCTGACCCTAATGAAATATATTTTACTTCAGGTGGAACAGAGGCAAACAATACTGTTTTAAAGGGCCTTTTAAAAAGGGAGACCATGTTATAACTTCCTCCATCGAACATAAAAGCGTTAAAGAGGCTGTAAAACAGCTCGAGGATGAGGGCATTGAGGCTACATATCTTTCTGTTGATAAGGATGGTATAATCGACCTTAATGAGCTTGAAAGATCAATTAAAGATAATACAAGGCTTGTTACGATAATGTATGTAAATAATGAAATAGGTTCCATACAGCCAGTTGAGGAGATAATAAAGATAGTAAGATCAAAGAGTAAAAAGGCAAGGATTCATTTTGATGCAGTTCAGGCATTAGGAAAGATAAAGATAGATGTAAAAAAATTGGATGTTGATTTTTATCTTTAAGTAGCCATAAAATACATGGTCCAAAGGGTGTTGGAGCTTTATTCATAAGAAAAGATTTAAAATTAAAATCCCTATTAACCGGTGGAGGTCAGGAAAAGGATTTAAGGTCAGGAACTGAAAACGTTCCAGGTATCGCAGGGTTTGGTGTTGCTGCTGAAATTGCATATAATAATATTGAAGAAAACATGAAAAAGGTTAAGGAAATAAAAAGACATTTTATAGAAAGGCTAAAGGAGATTGAGGATATTAGAATAAACAGCCCACAGGATGAAAAGCATATAGATAATATACTTAGCGTATCCTTCTTAGGGGTTAGAGGGAAGTTCTCTTACATGGCCTTGAGGATTATGAAATTTATGTTTCTACTGGTTCAGCATGCTCAGCTAAAAGGGCTGGACAAAGGAACTATGTTCTTCCTTCAATAGGACTTAATGAAAAAGAAGTTGAAGGAACAATAAGGTTTAGCTTTTCCCACATGAATGAATTGGAAGAGGTTGATAAAACAATCGACGCATTAAAGAACTTGTTAAAATTTTTGAGGAGGTTCAAAAGATGAAAAAGATTTTAGTAAAGTATTCTAGTGAAATAACCTTAAAGGGACTAAATAGGAAAACCTTTGAGGACCTTTTAATAAAAAATATAAGGCAAAGAATAGGAAAGGAAGCAAATATAATAAAAGAGTCTGGGAGAATTATAATAGAAAACTACACCGATGAAACAATAGAAAAGCTAAGAAAAGTATTTGGAGTTTTAGGTGTGGCAGAGGCAACGGTTGTTGAAAAGGATGTTGAAAAAATATGCGAAGCTGCAGTTGATCATATGAAAAAATTAATTTTAAAACCTTTAAGGTAGAATGTAAAAGGCAGGATAAAAGTTTCCCATTAAACTCCCTTGAACTTTCTAAAAAAGTTGGGGAGCAATATTAAAGAATATAAAGGATATTTCCGTTGATGTTCATGATCCGGAAGTTACTTTAATGATAGAAATAAGAAAGGATGCATATATTTATTCAAACTACTTAGAAGGTCAGGGGGTATGCCCTATAAAAGTGCAGGCAAAGGTGTATTGCTTTTATCCGGTGGAATCGACAGCCCGGTTGCAGGATACATGCTTGCCAAAAGAGGTCTTGAACTTGTAGGGGTTTATTACCATAGCCACCCATATACAAGCGAGAGGGCAAAGGAAAAGGTAATAAGCCTTGCAAAGAAACTATCAGAATACACAGGTTCCTTTAAATTATATGTAGTTCCCTTTACAAAGATCCAAATGGAGATAATAGAAAAATGTCGTGAGGATGAACTTACAATAATAATGAGAAGATTCATGATGAGTATTGCCGAGGAAATAGCAAGAAAAGAAGGAGCTCTTTGCCTTGCAACTGGCGAGAGCTTAGGACAGGTAGCAAGCCAAACTTTAGAGAGCATGTTTGTTACAAACAGTGTAGTTGCGATGCCTGTATTTAGACCGCTTGTTGGAATGGATAAGGTGGATATTATGGATATTGCAAGGGAAATAGGAACATATGATATCTCAATACTTCCTTATGAGGACTGCTGCACTATTTTTGTTCCAAAACATCCAAAGACAAAACCGAGACTACAAGATATTGAGAAATCAGAAGAAGCATTAGATATTAAGGCTTTAATTGATGATGCTGTAAATAATGTTGAGATTATTAATATCTAGGAGGATATTTATGGGGGAATATGAGGCCATATTTAAGAGAAAATCAGTAAGAAAATATCAAGAAGAACCAATTACAGTTGCAGAGCTTGAAGAAGTTTATGAGCTTATATCTAGACACCCAAAATTATATAACATAGATATGGAACTGCATCTTGTTGAAAATGGAAGCCAATTTTTAGATTTACTAAAAGGAGTTATAGGAAGCTATGGCAAAATAATTGCACCCCATTATTTAATTGCAACGTCAGAGATAAAGGAGGGCTATCTTGAAAACGTGGGTTATGCCCTGGAATATATCGTGCTTAAAATGACTGAGATGGGACTTGGAACATGTTATATTGGGGGATTATACGATAAGAAAAATGTAAAAAGATAATTAAAATGAAGGATAGCCATCAGCCAGTTATTGTAGTGGCTTTTGGCTATCCTAAGGATGCAACGGACTATATAAAACTTATTATAGGATCTAAAAGAAGAATGGAATTAGAAAAGTTTTGTTTTGGGGATTTTGATAATACCTGGAGGTTTATAATGGATGCTGTAAGGCTTTCACCTTCAGCCATGAATAGCCAGCCCTGGAGATTTTATAAGAATCAAAATGTTATCGATATGTATATTAAAAGTTCCAAAAATATTTTTCACATGATTGAAATGAATAGAATTGATGCAGGGATAGCCCTTCAACACTTAAATATTGCTGCCAGATATTTCGACATTAATTTAAACTTTAAGAGGCTTGCAAACAAAGAAAAAGAAGGATGTATCTATATAACTAGTATAATCGAAAAGGAATAAAAAAATCCCGGGGGATCCCGGGTTGATTGGGTAAATGGGTTGGGGTTTTTTGTTGCCGCAATTATATTATAGCATCATTTTTGATTTTGTGTGTTAAGATTTTGTAAAAATCAGCATTTTTTTGACGAAAAATGTAGAAAAATCTTTCGACATAAATTAGTATTATATAGAAAATATATAGTTTTCATTAAAGGAGAGGGTCGAATGAAGGAATTTTTGACTTTAGGAATTGAAACAAGCTGCGATGAAACTTCGGTAGCTGTCGTAAAAGATGGTAGGGAGGTTTTATCTAATATAATTTACTCGCAAATAGATATCCATAAAAAGTTCGGAGGGGTAGTGCCTGAAGTAGCCTCAAGAAAGCATGTTGAAATAATTAGTCTTATTATGAAGGAAGCCCTTGATAAAGCAAACGTTTTATTAGATGATATAAACTTAATTGCTGCAACCTATGGCCCAGGCCTTGTTGGTGCCCTTTTAGTTGGATTATCCTTTGCTAAGGGACTTTCTTTTTCGACAAAAAGCCGTTTATTGGAGTTAATCATATTGAAGGACATATTTGTGCAAATTATATAGAACATAAGGATTTAGAACCACCTTTTTTATGCCTTGTGGTATCGGGAGGGCATACTCATCTTGTATATGTTAAGGGTTACGATTCCTATGAGATATTAGGAAAAACAAGGGATGATGCTGCTGGAGAGGCCTTTGACAAAATAGCAAGAGCTTTAGATTTAGGATATCCTGGTGGACCTTTAATAGATAGATTAGCCAAAGAAGGTAATGAAGATGCAATTGATTTTCCAAGGGCCTATTTAGAAGAGGATTCCTTTGATTTTTCCTTTAGTGGATTAAAATCAGCTGTTTTAAACTATTTAAATAAAATGAAGATGCAGGGGATAGAAGTTAAAAAGGAGGATGTAGCAGCAAGTTTTCAAAAGTCTGTGGTGGAGGTATTATCAAACAAAACGATATGGGCAGCAAAGAAAATTAACGTAAATAAAATCGCCCTTGCAGGCGGAGTTGCTGCAAATTCAAGATTGAGAAAAGAACTTGAAAATTTAAGCAAGAAAAATGGATTCAAGTTTTATTATCCGTCAAATATACTATGCACAGACAATGCAGCTATGATAGCATCAAGTGGATATTTTTCATACAAAAGCGGCAGACAATCGCAGCTCTCATTAAATGCCTTTCCTAATCTAAAGATTGGGGAAAGATTGTAGAAAACCTGTTAAGTTCATATCAAATTTTGTGGACAAGGTGTTAGGTTTGTTGAAAATTTACTGTGGATAATGTGGAAAATATCCCTACAACCTTTGAAGTTTAAGACAAAATTATGTGGATAAGTTTGTGGATTGTGTGGATAATTTACATAATATTTTTATTTTTTATCGTTTTGTACAAAATGTCTATTGATAAGGTAAGGGGATTATTAGTAAAATATTTGTAGAAGATTGTAGAATCAGGAGGAATTTATGGAGCTGGATAAATACTTCAAGGATGGGGTTAGATATCATTTAATTTCTTCAGATGATGATAATGTTGTCGATATTATAGCTCTTTATTTTGATTGGGCCCTTAGAAACAATAAAAAGTGTATTTTTTATAGACACAATCAAAATATAAATGAGCTAGAGTTTTTTTGGAGCAGTGCGGATATAATTTTAATTCTCTTGTTGAAGGTGGAAGGCTTGTTATTGATTCTGCTTATGATTATTTTGTTGACAAAAAGGTTTACATTAATACCCACCTTTTAGTTGAAACAATAAAATCAGCTTTAGCTGAAGGTTTTTCAGGGGTGGCTATTGTAGCTGATCGGGAATGTTTTTTGAAAGCGAATATGCTGAGGATAAATTATATTACTATGAAAAGAAACTAGATGATATATTTAAATCCTATCCAGTATCAGCACTTTCAATATATAATATCGATAAATTTGGTGTTGATGGCTTTTTGCGATAACCCACCTAAATCCAAATTTCATATACAAGGTAATTAATGAAATATTTGTTCATAATAAGGATATTGTAAGTTTTTCCTATGAGGAAACCCTAGGCATAGTTTACACCTTCTTAAAACGAAGGGAAAAATCAGTAAGGGAGAATAAGATATTTGGATTTATAAGCAACTTATCCACGGAAATTTCTTATAAAAGGGATGAAAGGGAAATAATCGAAACCACCCTAAAGTATATATGCAATACTAACTATGCCTCCTTTGGTCTTGTTGATTTGTCTCCAAGTTTAGAACAGGTTAGTGATATCATAGCTTATAATGTTCCTGAAAAGATGATTGAACTTTATTATACGCAGCAAATAAAAAGTAGAATAGAAAAATACTTTAATAAAGTAAAATATATACTAATTAATACCGAGGATGTAGAAGAAAGGTTTAAGGAAATATTGAATAAATATAATATATTTACCTGTGCAATATTGCCGATAAAATATAATGATATTAATTTTGGATATTTATGGTTAGCATCGAGGGATGTAAATAACACCTTAAATGAAAATGCGGAGTTTTTATATAAAGTTTGTGAAACAGTTGCTAAAATGATACTTCAGTTTAAAAACTACAAAAAATTCAAGATGGTATGCTTCTTGCCAGTAAACTTCAAGCTTTAGGGGAGCTTACGGGGGAGTTGCCCACGAATTTAACAACATTTTAACCCCTATCCTTGGATATGTCCAGGTTCTTAAAGATAAAATTGACGATAAAGAGCTTATTAAGTATTTAGACATGATAGAGGAAAGCGCAAAGGATGGAGCTAAAATAGTAAAAAGAATACAGGAATTTTCAAGCAGAAGAAATAAGGTTGTTGAATATGTTGATATAGATAAGGCTATCATCCATTCAGTAGAGATCACTAAACCTAAATGGGTCTATGAAGCTCAAGTTGAAGATAAAAAAATAGATGTTTTATTGGATTTAAAATCAGGTGCTTTCGTTGAAGGAATTGTGACGGAGGTAAGGGAAGTTTTTGTAAATTTAATCTCAAATGCGGTTGATGCAATGCCTAACGGAGGAAAGATAGAAATAAATTCCTATAATGAGGATAAATACGTTGTTATTAAAGTAAAAGATACAGGAATAGGAATGAGCAAAGAAGTTTTAGCAAGGATATTTGAGCCCTTTTTACAACTAAAAACGAAAGGGGCAATGGTTTAGGACTTCATATTGTTTATAACATTATAACTTCTATGGATGGAACGATAGAGGTTGAAAGTAGAGAAAATTACGGTTCAGAGTTTACGATAAAACTACCTATAAGGGAGATTAAGGTAAAGGAAAAAGAAAATACATTAAGTTGCAGCGAAAGCAATAGCTTAAAGATATTAATCATTGATGATCAGGTCCATGTTGCCAATGCTGTCAATGAGATGTTAAGCCTATTAGGTCATGATTGTTCAGTTGTAACTGATAACGGAGAAATAGAACATGTTCTAAAATCAAAAAGCTTTGACGCTGTTATTTGTGACCTTGCTATGCCGGGAATAACAGGAGTTGAGATAGCCAAAAGAATAAAAGAACAATATCCTAAAACCTTTTTTATTCTTATGACAGGTTGGCTTGGCAAATTAAAGGAAGAGGATTTAATTTATGTGGATGAAATAATGCAAAAGCCCTTCTCAATTGAGGAGCTAAGAAAGGCCATAGAAAAATTCAGGCTGTCCGATAGGACAGCCTATATTTGATTAATAAGCTCTTCCCATTTGTTATAAAGTTCGTTTAATGTATTTTTGTTAGTGTTTAATTCTTTTGTAACCTCAATTACTTTTTCTGAATTAGAATAAATTTCTTCTTTGCATAGCATTTCTTCAAGACTACTTATATGATTTTCTATTTCTTCTATTTTTGATTCAATTGTTTTTAATTCTTCCTCAAAAGCCTTTTTCTGTCTTTTAATTTCGTTGAGTTTTTTCTTTCTTCTCTTATTTGTGTTTTGGTTTTTCCTTGAGTAAAGATTATATCTTCATCTTTTGAGTTTTTCTTTTGGAGATAGTAATCAAAATTTCCTAAGTATTCACAAATAGATTGTCCATCAAACTCGAGGATTTTTTCGAATATTTTATTTAAAAAATATCTGTCATGGGATATTGCAAATATAGTTCCGTCGTATTCTAAAAGTGCCCTTTCGAGGGCTTCCCTTGAAAATATATCAAGGTGATTTGTAGGCTCATCAAGAAGAAGGAAATTGGGCCTTTTTAACATAATCTTTAAAAGAGATAACCTTGCCCTTTCACCACCGGATAGGGATGAAACAGGTTTGAATACATCATCCCCTGTAAATAAAAATGCTGCAAGATAATTTCTAATCTGTGTTGTTGTAAGGTCAGGGTATTCATCCCAAACTTCTTCAAGGACGGTTTTTCTAATGATAGATTGTTCTGCTCCTGATCATAATATCCGATATGAAGATTTTTACCAAGTTTTACAAAGCCCATATCATAATCTTCTAATCCACATATTATTTTAAAAGGGTAGTTTTCCCTTTACCGTTAGGACCAATTAGGGCAACCCTTTCTTTGCGTTTGATGCTAAAGGAAATATTCTCAAACAAAACTTTTTCATAGGACTTTTTAAATTTTCAACGGTTAAAACGTCAAAGCCGCTTTGGACTTTTACTTCAAATTTTAACCCTATACTTTTTTCCTTCAAATTAGGTTTTTCAATTCTTTCTATTTTGTTTAACATTTTTTCTTTACTTTCAGCCTGTTTTATGCTCTTTTCTCTGTTAAAGGATCGGAACCTTTCTATCATTTCTTCAAGGCGCCTAATTTCCTTTTGCTGAAGTTCATAGTCCTTAAGTTTTTCTTCAAGCCGTTTTTGTCTTTCGTTAATGAAGAATGTATAATTGCCGTTGTATTCTTCTATGATTCCATCTATTAATTCAAAGGTTTTGCTTGTAACCACATCTAAAAAGTATCTATCGTGGGATATTATTATGCAGCTTCCCTTAAATTCCTTTAAAAATTTTCTAAAAAGAAATGGCATCTAAATCAAGATGATTTGTAGGTTCATCAAGAAGCATAATGTCAGGTTTTTTAAGTAGAAGCTTTGCTAAAGAAAGTCTGGTTTTTGTCCTCCAGAAAGATAAACAACCTTTTTATTAAAATCCTCCTGTTTTATTCCAAGTCCAGTTAAAACTTTTTTACTTCACTTGTCTATAGCATATCCGTTTAAACCCTCGAAGCTTTCCATTAAAGTGCCATATTCCTCAAGAAGCATATTGTGTTTTAGAGAATCAGTTTCTTTAGAGATAAGAACTTCAAGTTCTCTTAGTCTTTTTCGATTGATTTAATATTATTAAAAACACTCATTGCTTCCTCAAATACGGTATTTTCCTCATCAAAATCTACGATTTGGGATAAAAGTCCTATGGTTTTGCCGCTGCTTATAAAAATAGAGCCGCTATCTGGTTCAAGCTGTTTTGATAATATTTTAAACAAAGTTGTTTTACCTGCTCCATTTTTTCCTACAAGTCCTACTTTTTCATTATCTTCTATTTTAAAGTTTACGTCCTTTAGAATAACATCCACACCATAGGATTTTGATATATTTTGTGCTTCTAAAATAACCATAGTTTCACCTCAACCTTCATAAGGTATTTTACAATATATAAGGCATCTTTTCAAATCAAATAATTTGCTAGATAGTGTCAAGATATTGTAGGTTAATTTTTATAGACAACCCCCTAAAATGTTTAAAATCAAGACTTTCGTAAACTTTTAAACTTTAAATTATATTTTCATATTTAATTGATTTTAATATCTTATACATCGGTGTTACTTTTCCAATGTTTAATATTGTTATATTATTTATTCCTTCTCGT
Organism: Caloramator sp. Dgby_cultured_2; assembly: GCF_028872215.1. Classification (NCBI taxonomy): domain Bacteria; kingdom Bacillati; phylum Bacillota; class Clostridia; order Eubacteriales; family Clostridiaceae; genus Caloramator; species Caloramator sp. Dgby_cultured_2. The sequence continues at coordinate 1,842,947 of NZ_CP118396.1, read as the reverse complement.
GAAGAATTATTTATTCTTTTAATTGTTTCTTTTATCTTCTTTTTATTTAATCTAAATGTTTCAACATCTTCCTTGTATATACTTATTTCCCTTAAATTACCTCCATTCCTGCTAAATACCCTTAGCTTTGCCATTATCTTTAATCCCTCTTTACTCCATCCTAATGGCCTACTGCTTAATCTCGCTGATAATACATGGCTTATATGCCCTTCTGCACTGCATCCTATTACATCCTCGTCCTCTTTATATATTACTATCCCTTCCCAGTTATTTAATATATATCTCCTTGCTTCTTTTGCTCTCTCCTTTTCTGTCTTAGTTTCTGCTATATTTATTAACTCCTTAAATATCTCCCTTAAAACCTTCTTATCCCCTTCATTTATCGCTCCCCATATCTTTTGCCTATATTCTTCTCGCTTTGCTGTCCCTCTTATTATGTATTTGTTCAAATGATATCTATCTAATACAAATTTCGCTTTCGGAATCCATTCCATTCCTTCCTTTATCCATCTTGCTCCATCTCCTGCTATGTATATCTTTTCTATGCTCTCTATTTCATAATTGTCATACACATAATTCGCTACATCTATCCATATTTCTTCAGCTTCTACACCAACGTATGCTTTGTAATATACATTCTTTAATTCGTTTCTCCCATTTTTGCTTTGCCTTCCTTCATGTATATATACAAGCCTTGGCATCTCCTTCTTCCCATCCTGCAATGCCACATGATCCTCATCTGCTTCTATGTATAGCACCCTTACTTTCCTCTTTTCTTTTACTTCCCTTTTACTTCTACTTCTCCTACCTGTCTTATTGCATTAAATACTGTCTGTCTACTTAGTTTCTCCGGACATGTTATTTTACTACTCTCCTCATAGGACATATTAATTGCGTTCTCCACCAGCTTTATCTTTACTTCTTTATCTACCTTCTCATGTTTGCTTATCCCTATAATTTCATCAAGTAAATATCTATATTCCCCATTCTTCTTAGATTTGTAATACGTTCTTGCATATTCTATTTCGCCTAGCATTGTTACAATCTTTTTCTTGTCTTTCCTTTCTACTACCCATCCCTTTTTCCTTTTTTCATCTTCTTTAATCGTTTTATCTAATTCTTCTAAAAAGTCCTTTATTATGTTTGCTCCTAATTCATCAGTCATTTTTTTAACTACATCAACAAGTTTTGTTAGATCCCATTCTTTTGATATAGTTTCTTCAACATTTTTTATTAATTTAGTAGTGAAATTTATTAAATGTTGTTGTATAATATTATTCAAAAGAGACACCCCCTTATTGGTTTGTGTGTTTTTTCACTTTTATTTTATCACAGGGGTTGTCTCTTTTAAATTTTTGTCTTTTTTCGTCCTACAATAATTTTACACTATGAATTTGCTATATAATTAAATAAAAGTGCTATAATTTTTAGAATTATGTGTTAAATTATAAACAATAGGTTAGGTGATGATATGGGAAAAAAACGATGATTTCTATGGCTGTAGTAAGGAGATTGCCTAAATATTACAGGTATCTTGGAGAGCTTTTAAGAAATGACGTAGAGAGGATTTCATCAAAGGAGCTTTCAGAGAGAATCGGTTTTACAGCATCTCAAATAAGACAGGACCTTAATAACTTTGGAGATTTTGGACAACAGGGTTATGGATATAATGTAAGGGCATTATATGACGAGATAGGAAAAATTTTGGGGCTTAATAAAAATTATAATACCGTTATTGTTGGAGCGGGAAACATAGGCCAGGCAGTTGCAAATTATACAAATTTTGAAAGGTTAGGGTTTCACCTAGTTGGTATTTTTGATAGAAATCCTAAACTAATAGGAATAAGCATAAGGGATAAAATAATACAGGATGTTGACAATCTAGAGGAATTTTTAAAGAATAACCATGTGGATATAGGAATAATATGCGTTCCCAAGGAACAGGCTCAAAAGATAGCTGATATTTTTGTAAAATGTGGCATCAAGGCAATATGGAACTTTGCTCCAACCGATTTAAATGTTCCTGACGATGTTATAGTTGAAAATGTTCATTTAAGTGAAAGCTTGTTAACTTTAAGTTACAGGCTTAATGAGGCGGAACTTTTTAAGGAAAAAATTGGGCGTTGATTAAGGCCCAATTTTTTTTATAATAAACTTAACTAATTGTCGAAAAATTGCATCTTTAAGGGGGATGTAGCAATTGAAAACATTAAGGGTTACAACTAGTATTTTTCTTATTTTAGTAGTAATGGTTTTTCAATTTAGCAACTTAAAAATAAAAGCAGCCACTTTTAAGCCATATCAGATGCAGGTCGTTTCGAATTATGTCAATATTCGAAGTCTTCCAAGTTTAAGTTCAAAGGTAGTAGGGAAATATACTAAGGGGACAGTTTTTACCGTTATTGGAAAGTCAGGAGGTTTTGTTAAGACTAATAAAGGATATGTCTATAATAGTTCAAAATATATAAAAATATATTCTTCAAATAGTGGACAAGCATTTAAAAGTTATAAAGTAATAGTTAAGAGTTCAACATTAAATATAAGGAAGTTACCTTCCCTTAATAGTCCAATTGTTGGGAAGTATTATAGAGGTAATATTGTAACGATTATAGGGGCATCAGGAAGCTTTTTAAGAACAAATAAGGGATATATTCACAAGGATTATGTTGCAGTTTATACTCCAAATAGAGAAGAAAATCCATTGGTAGGAAGATATATCAAAATAAAAGAAGATATATTTATGTTAAAGCAAACCGATGGAACTCAAAGCGATAGAATGCTTTTAAAGGACGAAGTTTACAAAATTCTTGGAATAGAGGGCGATTATTTTAAAATAATAATGGGTAGCTCAATCGGATATATCCATAAGGATAATGTTGAATTATTAAATGATGTTCCAAATAAGAAAATAACTTTAGCTTGGCAGTATGTTTATAATAGATCAAAAAATATTTATACCTACGATGAAGATACGGATTATGTAAATATAAAATCTTCACAATTAGGACTTGATGTCCTATCGCCAACTTGGTTTGATATTGAAGGGGATTATAAAAACCCATCAAGCATTTATGTGGCTGATAATGCCGACTTGGAATATGTAAAAAGAGCCCATAAGAATGGATATGAGGTTTGGCCAAGATTTGCAGAGTTTAATGCAGAAAGGGCCTATGTGGTATTTACAAATCCTACGATAAGAAAAAAGTAATAGATAGTATAGTGTCCCTTGCAAGGCAGTATGATGTGGATGGAATAAACATAGATTTTGAGGCATTAGGAATGAAAAATAAAGACCTTTTTACTGCCTTTGTAAAGGATTTGTCATCTGAACTTAAAAAATATAATATGGCTGTTTCTGTGGACGTTACGAGGATTTCAACTTCAGATACATGGTCAAAATGGTATGATAGATTAGCTTTAATCAATTATGTAGACTATATGATATTAATGGCCTATGATGAACATGTTGCAGAATCAAAAACTCCAGGTTCTGTAGGATCATTCCCTTGGGTTAAGTCGTCTATTGAGGAGTTATTAAATTTGGGTATCCCTAAGGAAAAGTTGATACTTGGTGTTCCCTTTTATTTAAGACTTTATAAAACTGTAACGATAAACAATCCCTATGTTACTGTAGCTATTACTTCAACAAACGTTCCTATTTATGTTAATGCAAACACAAGTAGCACCAAGATTGCAACCACAACAAAAGGCAATTCGTATAAACTAATTGAGGAACTTACAAGCTGGTATAAGATAGAAGCTGACGGCAAAATAGGATATATCCCAAAATCCTATGCCATGAAGATCATCGCAAATAAACCAACAGATATTGTGGTATCCTCCCAGGCAATAACAACTAAAAAGCTTATGAACTTATGAACCAATATGGTGGACAAGTTTATTTTGACGATAGGGCAAAGCAAAATGTTATTGAATATAATTTAGACGGATACAAATATATAGTATGGCTTGAGGATGAAACTTCAATGGCTTGGAGAATTGATTTTATAAGACAGTATGATTTAGCTGGTTCTGGAGCATGGAGCCTTGGATGGGAGGATAGAAGCCTTTGGAATATTATAAAGGAGAAGCTAAAATAAACCAGGTTTGCCTGGTTTATTTTTTGTCATAAGGTATAATAGGGAGGAGAAATTGGTTAAGAGGTGATGACATGGAGTTAAGAGAGTATGATAAGGGGTTATTTATAAAAAATGCTATGGATTTTGAGCCTGAACATATATTTGAGTGTGGACAATGCTTTAGATGGAATAAATATGAAAACGGATATATAGGAGTTGTATCTGGAAGGGTAGCTTTTGTGTATAAAAAGATGGCGACGTTTATATAGAGGGAGGAAAAAAGGAGGATGAGGACTTTTGGAGGAAGTATTTTGACCTTGATAGGGACTATGGGAAAATAAAGGAAAGACTAAGGGAGGATGAGGTTTTAAAAGAGGCCGTTGAACACGGATATGGTATTAGACTTTTAAAGCAGGAGCCCTTTGAAACTTTGATATCCTTTATAATTTCAGCAAACAATAGAATCCCCATGATTAAAAAAGCTGTTGATAATATATCTAAAAGATTTGGAAAGAAAATTATATTTAAAGATATGGAATTTTACTCTTTCCCCAGCATAGAAGAATTAAAGGAGGCCTCCATAGATGAGCTTGAAGAGTGCGGAACTGGATTTAGAGCAGTTTACATATATGAGGCTGTTAAAAGAATATACGAAGAAAATATAAGTTTAGATGAAATAATGACCCTTGATACGGATGCTGCACAGGAAAAGCTTTTGCAGTTTAAGGGGGTTGGACCTAAGGTTGCCGACTGTGTCTTGCTCTTTTCAATGCAAAAGTATGACGCCTTTCCTGTGGATGTTTGGGTTAAAAGGATAATGCAAAGGTTTTACCTTGCCCCTGATGTGAGTTTAAAAAGAATTAGAGACTTTGGAAGGCAAAAATTTGGAGATTTAGCAGGTTTTGCACAGCAATATCTTTTTATTATGCGAGGGAAAAGAGGGTTTAATTTTTTTAGTTTGTTAATAATTATAGATAGCATTCCAAAAGGGGGCTATCTATGGAAAAAATTAAACTAATAGATTCTATTTGTCCAACCAGCTTTGATTTCTATGAGGATAAGATATATTATTTCGATAAACCCAATAAGCATGAGGGTTTGTTTTGCTGTCAGGAGGATGGAAAAAAGTAATAGAAGAGGTTTTGGATGGCTTTGGATTAGTAAGAAAAAATATACGGATATTTTATAGGGTTTATGATAATAAAACGGATCTTTACATAAAATCAGATGAAGAAAAAAGGCTTCTATTGGATGGAGTATTCTTTGATTTTCACTTTTATGGGAATTACCTTTATTGCCTTGGAAGGGTTTCGGATATTTCTGTTATTAAGGTTTTAAATCAAAACCTTAATGAGGTTAAGAATATTTATATTGCAGACCTTCTTTTTACCAGCACCTTTTTGGTTATGGATAATTACCTTTACATTGCTGGTTTTGATAAGGATAATAATTTTAAAGTTATAAAGATAAACTATTTTGGCAAACGAATTGAAGGGTGGGATATTAACTATAAAAGCAGGGATGAAATTATTGCCAAGATTTTTATTATCCAAAATAATTTTGTCCTTCATATTACGGGGAAAAAGGATAAGATATTAATTTATGATTTTGATGGGAAAAATTCTACTATAATATATCCTCAAAAATTTGGATTGGATGCTTTTGTGGATGTTCAGGTTTATGATGATAAGATTTTTGTATTAAATAAGGATCTGATTTATGAGTTTAACTTTAAAGAATTTTTATATGGGAAGGAATGGCTACTATATAACCTTCAAACAGATATTTTAAAATACAAATATCTTTTGTATTCAGTTGGACTAAAAAAGGACTTAATTATTGATTTTTCGTTTTCCTTGATAAATTCTTTTATTATTGTTTTAGTTACCCACCAAAGGGATTTTAAATTATTTTTATCCATCTTTGGAATAAACTATTTTATAATATCAAATATATTAAATTTTACTCATCTACTTTTTAAGGATGAGAGAATAAACAGGATCTTAGAAATTTTTGACTATAATATCAATTTAACATTAGTTCCTTTTTCTTTCTTTATTTACTTTTCTTCAATTTTTAATTTATATTTTAAATTTAAATGGCAAATATTAATAATGTTGTTCTTTTTAATTTTAGGAGATTACTATATATGCAGAAGCATAAAGGGGAAAAAATTTGACTATGCCGTTGAGCTTTTAGAATACAAAAATGAAGGATTAAGGCTCTATATCATGGATAGGATTGAGGAGCTTTTGAAATTAGGGAAAAGTAAAGTTTTTGTTTCTATTAGCATTGATAAATTAAATTCAGATATTTTAGCGCGATATCAAAAACAAGGAAAGTAATTCTAAGGGATGGGTTTAGTTATCAAATATCCAATAATATTATTAATTCTACAATTGACTTTACTAAACGAGATATTAGATATTCAAGATTTTCTATACTAATGGATTATTTTAGCTTTATAAGGAACTATACAAAAATTAATGAGATTAGAATACTACCAGAAAATGAGCAAAATGAAGAAAATAAGTGAAATAATAAGATAAATTAATATAATTTCTTATATAAGCATATTTTAATAAAATGCCTTAATAATAGAAATTTGATAATATTATTCCAATTCTTTAATATTAAAAGTGTGATTAGCACTCAATAAGAGTGAGTGCTAACAAGAAGATTACATAGTAACCAATATATTAAAATAAAAATACACGTAAGGAGGGGTATCGATGAAACTTAGACCACTTGGTGACAGAGTTGTTATCAAGAAGATTGAAGCTGAAGAAACTACAAAAAGCGGTATAGTTTTACCAGGAAGTGCAAAGGAAAAGCCACAAATGGCTGAAGTTATCGCCATCGGTCCAGATGTTAACAGAGATGACAAGGTAGTTTTAAATGTTGGTGATAAGGTAATCTTCTCAAAGTATTCAGGAAACGAAGTAAAGCTTGATGGAGAAGAATATACTATATTAAATTTAAGCGACATTCTTGCAGTTATAGAATAATTAACTTGAAGGGGTGATTAGGATGGCAAAGGAAATAATGTTCGGTGAAGAAGCAAGAAGAGCGATGCAAAGAGGCGTTGATAAGCTTGCTAACACTGTTAAGATAACTTTAGGACCAAAGGGAAGAAACGTTGTTCTTGATAAAAAATTCGGTGCACCACTTATAACAAACGATGGTGTTTCAATCGCAAGGGAAATAGAACTTCAAGACCCATATGAAAACATGGGGGCTCAACTTGTGAAGGAAGTTGCAACAAAGACTAACGATGTTGCAGGTGACGGAACAACAACAGCTACATTACTTGCACAAGCAATAATAAGAGAAGGTTTAAAGAATGTTACAGCTGGTGCTAACCCAATGCTTGTAAGAAATGGTATCAAGAAGGCTGTTGATGTTGCAGTTGAAGAAATTAAGAAGATTTCACAACATGTAAAGGGAAGAGAAGATATAGCAAGAGTTGCTGCTATATCAGCTGCTGATGAAGAAATAGGTCAGCTTATCGCTGATGCTATGGAAAAGGTAGGCAACGAAGGAGTTATAACTGTTGAAGAATCAAAGACAATGGGAACAGAGCTTGAAGTTGTTGAAGGTATGCAATTTGATAGAGGATATATAAGTCCATATATGGTAACTGATGCTGAAAAGATGGAAGCTGTTCTTGATGATCCATATATACTTATAACTGATAAAAAGATTTCAAATATCCAAGACATTCTTCCAGTTCTTGAACAAATAGTTCAACAAGGAAGAAAGCTACTTATCATAGCTGAAGATGTTGAAGGTGAAGCTCTTGCAACACTTGTAGTTAACAAGCTAAGAGGAACTTTCACTTGTGTTGCAGTTAAGGCTCCTGGATTTGGCGATAGAAGAAAAGAAATGCTTCAAGACATTGCTATCTTAACTGGTGGTCAAGTGATTTCCGAAGAACTTGGAAGAGATTTAAGAGATGCTGACATAACTATGCTCGGTAGAGCAGAAAGAGTAAAGGTTACAAAGGAAAATACTACAATAGTTAACGGAAGAGGCGACAAGGAGGATATCAAGGCAAGAGTTGCTCAAATCAAGGCTCAAATTGAAGAAACTACTTCAGATTTCGATAGAGAAAAATTACAAGAAAGACTTGCAAAGCTTGCTGGTGGAGTTGCAGTTATAAAGGTTGGTGCTGCAACAGAAACAGAATTAAAGGAAAAGAAATTAAGAATAGAAGACGCTCTAAACGCTACAAAGGCAGCAGTAGAAGAAGGTATAGTTCCAGGTGGTGGAACAGCTTACATCAATGTAATTCCTGCTGTTGCTGAACTTGAAGCAAAGGAAACTGAATCTGACGTTAAGGTTGGTATCAGCATAGTGAAGAGAGCTCTTGAAGAACCACTAAGACAAATAGCAGAAAACGCTGGATACGACGGAGCTGTAGTTGTTGAAAAGGTTAAGGCAAGCGAAAGAGGAATCGGATTCGATGCTCTACATGAAAAGTATATCAACATGATAGAAGCTGGTATAGTTGACCCAACTAAGGTTACAAGATCAGCACTTCAAAACGCTGCATCAGTTGCTGCTACATTCTTAACAACTGAAGCTGTTGTTGCAGACATCCCAGAAAAGAAGGATAACCCAATGCCAGGCGGAATGCCAGATATGTATTAATAAAAATTCCCTCAACTTAAGGTTGAGGGAATTTTTATTCGTTAAGTTTAAATTTGTTAATCTCTTTTACCATCTCATCAGACATTTCTTTAAGGATTATTGAAGCTCTTGCAACCTCCTCTGATGATGAGTATAATTCCTCTGATGTTGCAGCTATTTCTGTTATTACAGAAGAAACATTATTTAAGCTCTCAGAAGAAGTATTTAAATTATTCAGGATATCATCTTTTTTGCTATTTACTTCTAGTGCATGTGTATATATGTTATTAATCTTAGGAATTAAATTTGAAATAGTATTTAATAGCTCCTTAAATATTTCAGTAGTATTTTTATTATTTTGAATTTGATTTTGAATAGTCATTGTCATATTGTTGGTGTTTTTTATTACAAGTTCATTTTCCTTTGAAATAGTATTAATTATTTCAGCTATATTTAGGGCTGATTCTTTTGATCTTTCTGCAAGCTTTCTTATTTCCTCTGCTACAACAGCAAATCCTTTTCCACTTTCACCTGCCCTTGCAGCTTCAATAGCTGCGTTTAGAGCAAGAAGATTGGTTTGTTCTGCTATATTATTTATAAGGCCCAATATCTCGCTAATTTTATTGATATTTAAATTAAGGTTTTCTATACTTCTTGCAACAAATCCAAAGGAAGTATTTATTTCATCCATAGAAGTTATAAAAGAATTAATATTTTTGCTTCCGTCTTTTAATAGTGTATTTATATTTGTAGTGTCCTTTTCTATCTCTTCAATTAAAGCTACAATTTTTGTATTTTATCGTTGAAATCCCTAGTTAAGCTAACTATTTTTTCTATGGTTTGATTTTGATTTTCCATATCATAACTTGTTGATTGCATTGAAGTTGAAACGTCTTCTGAGGCCTTTTGTAATTCCTTTGCAACATAGGATAAATTTTGAGCCTGATCATTTAATGTTAAAAAGTTATTCTTTATACTTAATAACATATTATTAACTGCTAACCTAAATTCATTCGTCTTTTTGATGATATCTTCTATTTCATCCTTAGTATTAGCATCTAATTTAACAGTAAGATTTCCAGATGAAAGTTCGTTTATATTTGTAAGGGCATTGTCGATTTGTAATACAACATTTTTAGAATATCTATTTATAAAAAGATAGCAATTATAAAAACTATTATGAATATGTAGATAATAGAAGCTATTAGCTTGGAGTTAATGTATTCAAAAACTGAGATATCCATATCAGCAGCTACAATTCCAATTATTTCCCCGTTTGAATTTTTAACAGGAGCATAGGCAGAAATAAAAGTGCCCCATTTGTCTTTTATGGGAAAGTTTAACACAGATATCTTCCCTTTCATAGCTAATGACATTTCCTTTTTATAAACATATTCTTCACCTAAGGAGGCTGCATCTTCTGTTGCACCATCAACAATAAAATAAACTTTGTCATTATCTACAAAAAGAGTATAAATAAATTTAACATCGCTATTACTTTTAGCTTTAATTAGACTATCCTTTATATCTTTAAAGTCTTTAGAATTCATATCTTTAGATTTCCAAACTTTTTGCAGTTTATCTCCATTGATCATTTTTGTGCAAGTTCAACGGTTTCCTTTGCATTATTTTGAAGTTTTGTTAAACCTGAATATAACACAAAAAAGTAGGATATAAGCGTTAGAAATAAAAATGAGATGGAAATACTTGCTATTAGCTTTATTATGTTTTTACCAAACCTACTGATTTTCATTTTCCCCTCCTAACATCATTAAAGCTAAAGACATTATATCATAAATAAATAATGTTATGAACAAAACAATGTCAATATTGGTCAAATATAATCATATTTTGTAACATGGCTTTAATATTTGATGATTACCTTATATTGTTAAAATATATAAAATATAGTAAAATAATTATAGATGCATACGTTTGCACAATTATAAGGGAGGGATTAGATGAAAAGGTTTAAACAAAGGCTAAGCATTATTCTTATATTCTTATTCTTAGTTAATTTTTTCCTAAATTAAATCTGACTTCACAAGTTAGGGCCTCATCAAGGGTAGATGACATAGTTGCACTGGTTGGAAACTTTACTTTAGAGGGAACCAAAGTAGAAAACAATTGGAAACCCGATGATAAGAATAATTTTATGAAGCCCTATGGAAATGGAATTTATGAGGCTGTTGTGGATTTTAAAGAGGCCGGTAGCTATGAATACAAGGTTGCACTTAACAGAAGCTGGGATGAAAACTATCCGTCACAAAATAGACAGCTTAATTTAACTGAACCTAAAAGAGTTATATTTAGATTTGATAATAAAAATAAGAGAATTATTGATTCAGTAAATGAACCGCAGGAATTTAAACTATCGGCAACATTGGTTGGAAACCTCAACGATTTTGTTGAAGATGGCCAATTTTGGAACCCTGAAGATGCCAATTTTGATTTAAGCTATATCGGAGGAGGATTTTTTAAAGGAACCTTTAAACTTTCACCAAAGACTCAAAATACTAAGCTTGAATACAAAGTAGCCTATGACCATAAGTGGTCCAATGGTGAAGTGGGACAAAATAGGGAAGTTCAAATTACAGCAGAGACAGATATAACTTTCCTTGCAAATTCATACCTTAACCTTTGCGTTGATTCAATTAGCAATCCGTGGATAAATACTGTAGTTTCAATTATAGGACAGGTTAGAGAAGGTAATACTTGGGATGCTTCAACAAGGGGATATGAATTTGATTATTTAGACGGCGATGGAAAATTTATTTATAGAAGCTTTTTAAATGCAGGAAGTTATGAATATAAGGCTTGTGAAAACTATTCATGGGATAGCGGTGGAATACCAAGAAGCGGCAATAAGGTTTTAAACATTCCTGAAGGCGGTAAATATGTTATATTCATAGCGGATGTAAAAAATGTAGCACTTTATGACAGTATTAATGACTATGACAAGGTTGCTGAAATTTTAGGATTGGAAAATCCGATAATAAGCCCAGAAATAACTTTAGATGGTAAGGTTATATTCAGATACAAAAACGATAGGGCAGAGAGGGTTTCACTGGCAGGAAGCTTTAATGGTTGGGATAAAAATGCAAATCCTATGATAAAGGAAAATGGAGTGTGGACTTTAGTTTTAACCCTCAATCCAGGTGAATATCAGTATAAATTTGTTGTAACAGAAAATGGAAATGAATATTGGGTAAATGACCCATCAAATCCAAATGTAGTTGACGATGGATATGGTGGTAAAAATTCTAAACTTGTTGTTCCATCAAAGGTTAGTAGCCCTGTAATAGAAGGTAATAAGGTGATATTTAACTATTTAGATCTAACCGGAAAAGCAAGGGAAGTTTACCTTGCGGGTTCTATGACAAATTGGGGAGACGGAAAACTTTTGATGACTAAAGGAGAAGACAATGTTTGGTCCATTAGCCTACAGTTAAAACCTGGTAAGTATCTTTATAAATTTATTGTTGATGGCAATTGGATGACGGACCCACAAAATCCACGAAAGGAAGGCAATCCACCCTTTGATAACTCTGTTTTATATGTTCCAGGACTTGTTGATATAGATGTGCCCTTTGAGGTGGAACAAAACACTTCAATAAAGCTTATTGCAAAATCCATGAAGGAGGATGGTGCTTTAGAGGATTATCAAAATGTAGAGTGGTCCTTAATAGATAATCCAAATCAAATAGCGTCTCTAAGCGATGAAGGAGTTTTAACATTAGGGCAACTTCCAGAGGGCGAAGACACAATAAAAATTAAGATATCAGCAAAGGATAAAGCTTCAAATGTTCAGGTTTTAAAGGAAGTTCAAGTTGTAAGGGAAGCTTCAGAAGTGCCAGGAGGAAGATTGGTGGTTTTAGTTGGAACGGTTCAGCATCTTGTTGGTGCAAATGATTGGGATCCATCATCACAAATTACAAGGATGAAGCATATAGGAGATGGCCTTTATAAATTTACAATAAAGGATGTTCCGCCTGGGATATATGAATATAAAGTTGCTATGGGTTCCTGGAATGAAAATTACGGGAAGGATGGAGCAAGGGACGGAGCTAATATTCAGATGCAGCTTACAAAAAGCAGGATATAACCTTCTATTATTCAGACATAAGTCATATAATAACCGATTCTACAAAATATGTTCCACTTTTGGGAGAGAATAGACCAAAGTTAGTAGGCCTTGACAAAGAATATGTTATGAAGGATTTAAGGTTAACGGGAGTATATTCAGTTTCTGTTTATCTAAGGGCAGGAACATATAGAGGAATAAGGGTTCTTTTTGGAAACGATGATTATGAATATCCAGAGATTGTTTTAAACGAAGATAGAGAAGTTACATTCAGCTACGATTATGTAACAGGTTTAATATTCAACAACGCTTCACAAAGAAATATAGACACCAGCAAAATTTATTATGATTCAAGGGATTTAAGCTTCAAGGAGCCCTTTGGTGCTGTTAAGATAGGTGAAAATGTAAAATTTAGAATAAGAACGGGACAGGATGTTTCACAAGTTAAGCTTGTTGTATTAACTCCAAATGGTAAAGAAAGCATAGATATGACAAAAACTATTGCAGAAGATAACTATATTTGGAGCACTAATTATACACCAAAGGAAAAGGGAATGTATCAGTATTATTTTATAATTTCCAATGGTTCAGAAGTAAAGGCATTTGGTGACGATGATGGATTATATGGCAAAGGAAAGGCCGATGATTTAGGCAAGGTTTTATATTACGGGCTTAACGTATATCTTCCAGGTTTTAAAACACCGGATTGGATGAAAAATGCTGTGATATATCATATTTTTCCCGACAGGTTCTATAATGGAGATAAGAAAAACGACTACTCCCAAAAATTTGCAAGGGGAAGTGTCCTTTACGAATTTTATGATGATTGGTATGCAATCCCTGAAGTTCCATCCTTAGAGGACAGAGAAGACTATAAGGGAACAAGGGGAGATAAAGAATGGTGTAACGAAATGTAAGTGGAGATATCGAAGGAGTTATAAAGAGACTAGATTATTTGAAGGCCCTTGGAATAAATGTAATCTACTTTAATCCTATTTCTAAATCCATATCCAACCACAGATACGATGCAAGTGATTATAAGGAACTTGATCCGCTACTTGGTTCTATGGATGATTTTGTAAGACTTGCTAAGGAAGCTAAAAAGAGAGGAATTAAAATAATCCTTGATGGAGTATTAAACCATGTTTCTGATGACTCAATTTATTTTGATAGATATGGAAAATACATGACAAAAGGCAAACCCCTTGGGGCCTATCAATATTGGTCAAGGGTTTACGATTTGATGAACCTTGAGGGATTAAGTCAATTAGAGGCAGAAAAAAGGGTTCAGGAATACTTTAGAAGCATTGGAATCACTGATTTCCATTACAAAGACTGGTTTAGAATAGAAAATAGGAAGGTGGATGTTGGAAAACCAACTGAGCGCTATTACTATGAAGGATGGTGGGGATTCGACTCGATGCCTGTTATTCAGGCACTTAATGGTTCTGAATATCAAGTTAAATCTTGGGCTGAAGAAGTTATTGATGGTGAAGATTCCCATACAAGATATTGGATAAGAAAAGGTGCCAGCGGCTGGAGACTTGATGTTGCAAATGAAGTTTCGGATGAAACATGGGTTAACTTTAGAAGAGTGGTAAAGGAAGAAGGAGACAATGTAATAATAGGTGAAATATGGGATGACGCTACAAGATATCTTTTAGGAGATATGTATGATTCTGTTATGAATTATAGATTTAGAGGAGCACTATTAGACTTTTTATGGGACAAAAGGATTCAGAAAAGGTAATGGAAACGTTAGAACTAATTAGAGAACAATATCCAAGGGAAGCCTTCTATGCTATGTTTAACTTAATAGATTCCCATGATACCCAAAGGGCAATTTCTGCCTTTGATGGATATCAAAAGAGCGTTAAGGATATAGCAAATCCTCCAAGTGAAAATGCAAAGAAACTTTTAAAGCTTGCAGCATTGATGCAGATGACTTATCCCGGTGCACCCGTTATATATTACGGAGATGAAGCAGGGCAATACGGTGCAGATGACCCGGATAACAGAAGAGCCTTCCCGTGGGGTAAGGGTGATAGGGAACTTGTTGAGTGGTATGCGAAACTTGCAAATATAAGAAATAACTATGAGGTATTAAGAACTGGTGAAATTAAACCGATATTAGCCCATAAAGATGTTTTGGCATATGTAAGAGAAAAGACTTCAGATAAGGCTATCATAGTTATAAACAGGGAGATTCAAAGAGCGTGAGTTTAAATGTTCCTTATGAAAACGGAACAAAGTTTGTAGATTTAATTTCAGGGCAAGAAATTATAGTTTTAAACGGAAATATCAATTTAAATTTAAATGAAAAATCAGGAGTAATATTAGCAAATAAAGTAAAGAATATAGCGATTGATGGAGAAAGTTTAAAGCCTGCTTATGATCCAAGTTTCGTTGTCGAAAAAGGATAATGCATAAAAATGATGCTGAAGAGTTCAAGCTAATCAGGTCGCTTTTGAATGCAGAAAAGGAGAATGTGTTTAGTGTAAGTGGTAAATTATCAAGGGAAGTTTTATATGCAGCTTCGTTGAATGATTTATTATTAAGTTATTGCGACAAGAATATAGAGGTAATTTATAAAGCAAAGGATATTCTAAGGAATATAAATGATTATTTTGAATTAAATATTTCAAATATTAAATCAGCTAAGCTTAATAATATTAGAGGAAGGGATTTTATAGGATTTAACATTTCTTCAAACATTGAAACTTTATATAATACTGTATTCAAAACAAAGATAGAGATAGATAAAAAGAAATTTAATAACGCATATGTTTATTATTTTAATGGTTCTACATTTGTATATGTTCCTTCTAGACTTAAAGATAAGACTGTAGAATTTGAAACAAAGCATTTAGGAGATTTTATAATTTTAAATAGACCTTTAGATTATTAAAAACAAATAAGCCAGGCTCAGACTGTTTAAAAGTTATTTTTGATAAGGCCCGTGAAGGATTTCCCTGGCATTCGCTCATTTCGCTAAGCAATTCTAATTGCTAGGGCTCATGAGAGATGCCTCTTTGAAATCCATTCACGGGGCTCTTGCAAAGTCTGAACACCAAAGAGGGGTTGTCAACAATCTGAGCCTGGCTTATTTTGAATATTTCAAGGTCAAACGGATTATTCTTCTTACTAATCTTCTTGCTACCGGCATTGGGATTCCATAGGCCCTTAAGATTGCAAATATTTGAGGATCGTTTTTCTCAATCTTGTTTAAAATCTCCTCAACAGAAACTCTGTCTTCTTCCCTATCTTCATAACCATCTTCATCATCCATATCTATAAGCATAGGCATCATTTGCATCATTGGCGTCCACATCATAGGCATATGCATCATCGGCATTTGCATCATATAAGGCATGCTTTGCATTTTTTCCATTCCCATCATTGGCATCATATAGTGATAAAAAGGACACATAAACATGTGATGATACATAAACTCCCTCCATCTATATTGATTAGTCTAATAAATCCTTAAAATTAGTAAATAATTCAAACATATATCTTTGTTCATGTGTAATGTGCTCTAATAGTTCCTGCCATACAGCATCGTCTTTTCCGTATTGTTTAATTTCTGGAAGAAGCATTAAGAAATGTCCATCATGAAGTAAAAATTCATCTATGAGACTTTTTACGTCAAGATAAACTAGAGGGGTGATGTGGGACTTCCCCTTTATTGCTTCGGCTTTTTCATTATTGGCTTAAACATTTCACTAATTTCATCTAATCTTCGGTTTAGGGATTCTGGAAGATTTTTATTGTGAGGGAAGCGACCGTTTTAATAAATATTGGGTGTTCACTTGAAACTTCGCTCCATAGCAAGATTTCATTTACAACGCAGGTTAGATTTGTAAAATAGCATTTGCAATACAACATATCACCTTTAATTATTACTCACAATAAATAATATATGTAAATAATTTAAAATGGTGATTAGTATTTAATAAAAATAAATTATTTTTACCTTCTTACTTTGTAACATCAAGCATATAAGAACTATATTATATTAATGTAAGTATTAATTTGGGGGTTTTACTTTGTATTGTCCATACTTTTGGATGTGGCAGTATTGGAGGGAATATGAAGATTATGATGAGAACTACAGGGATGATGATTTGGAATTGGAATACGAAGAGGATGAATTAGTAAGGCAAATTACTCAAGAGGTAAATAGAATAATGAGGCTTGTTGATACAGAATTTGCAAATGTATATGCTGAGCTAAGAAGTTATGGAATGCCAAGGAATGTTACTCGACTTTTATTCAGGGCAATTGTTAACTACGTTGTAAGAAATGCTGAAAACTATACAGGAAATATTAATCAAAAGACGGATGCATTATTCACAAGCTTAAGAAGAGATATGCCTTGGATTTTTGCAACATTTATAGGTTTTAGAGTTCCAACCCGTAGAACAAATGAAATAATTAGAGATCTCATAAAATTTACTTTGGAAAATATGAAGGGACAAACACCATCAGGATGGAGTGACTGGGAAAGCCTTGGTGGAATTTTAACCTCTGGACCAGGCGCTGCATCCTGGGGACCAAACAGAATAGATGTATTTGCAAGGGGGACAAATAATGCCCTATGGCATAAATGGTGGGACGGGAGAAGATGGAATAACTGGGAGGACCTTGGAGGAATTTTAACATCAAGTCCGGATGCAGTATCCTGGGGACCAAACAGGATAGATGTATTTGTAAGGGGAACGGATAATGCCCTTTATCATAAATGGTGGGACGGCTCAAGGTGGAGCGAATGGGAGAGCCTAGGTGGGATTTTGACATCAGCACCAGCTGCAGCATCATGGGGAAGAAATAGGATAGACGTATTTGTAAGGGGAACGGATAATGCCCTTTATCATAAATGGTGGGATGGTTCTAGATGGAGTGACTGGGAAAACCTTGGAGGAGTATTAACGTCAGCACCAGCTGCAGTATCCTGGGGACCGAACAGAATAGATGTATTTGCAAGGGGGACAAATAATGCTCTATGGCATAAATGGTGGGACGGGAGAAGATGGAGCGAATGGGAGGACCTTGGAGGAGTATTGACATCAGATCCAGCAGCTTCTTCTTGGGGACCAAACAGAATAGACGTATTTGCAAGGGGAACAAACAATGCCCTATGGCATAAATGGTGGGACGGAAGAAGATGGAGTGATTGGATGGACCTTGGAGGGCAATTGACTTCAGAACCGGCGGCAGTATCCTGGGGACCAAATAGAATTGATGTATTTGCAAGGGGAACTGATAATGCCCTTTGGCATATATATAGGGGGTAAAAGGAAAATCTTGTGGGGGCATGTCTCCCACAAGATTGATGTTAAAGTCTTAAGGGGGAAACATAATGGTTAGGGAATTCATTAAATATATTGGGCCAGGACTTCTAATAACTGTAGGATTTATAGACCCCGGCAATTGGGCATCAAATGTTGCGGCAGGTTCTCAATATGGCTATAGGCTTTTATGGATGGTTACTTTATCTACTTTGATGCTTATTGTGCTGCAGCATACAGCTGCAAGACTTGGAATTATTACTGGAAAGAGCCTATCTGAAGCTGCAACCTCTTATACTAAACCTATTATAAGCAAATTAATTTTGTCAAGTGCCTATTTTGCTTCAGTATCTACAGCCCTTGCAGAAATTTTAGGTGGAGCAATAGCCCTTTATATGCTCTTTTCTATTCCAATTAAATTGGCTGCAGTTTTAATAGCAACCTTTTCATTATTTATGATATGGACTAACTCCTATAATAAAATAGAGAAATGGATAATATGCTTTGTATCGATTATTGGTTTTTGCTTTGTGTTTGAACTTGCTCTTGTCGATGTTGAATGGGGAAGGCTATTTTTAGCTCAACTGTTCCCGCCATTCCTAAGGGATCAATGCCTATAATAATGAGCGTTTTAGGCGCTGTTGTAATGCCCCATAATATTTTTTACACTCAGAAATAATTCAAAACAAACATTTTGACAGGACGGATGAAATTAAGTTAAAAAGGCAAGTAAGGTTTGAATTTTTAGATACTCTTTTTCTATGATAATAGGATGGGGAATAAACAGTGCAATGATAATAGTTGCAGCTGCTACCTTTTATAAAAACGGGATAATAGTTCAAGAACTTCAACAGGCACAAATCCTCTTAAGACCAATCCTTGGTAACTTAGCATCCTTTGTTTTTGCCCTTGCTCTTTTGTTTTCGGGAATTTCCTCAAGCATTACGGCAGGGATTTCTGGAGGGTAATTTATTCAGGAATCTATAACAAAACCTATGATATAAAAGATAAAGAAACAAAAATAGGTATAACTATGACTATAATCTGTGCACTTTTAATAATTATGTTAATCAGCGATACCTTTAAAGGCCTTTTAATATCTCAGATAGTTTTAAGCATTCAGCTTCCCTTTACAATTTTTCTTTTAATATATTTAACAAGTTCTAAATATGTTATGGGTAAATTTAAAAATGATTTAAAAACAAATATTTTGCTATGGATTATAGGGATTGTCGTAACCCTTCTTAATGTTCTTTTATTACTAAAACAATAGGGCTACCTCGAATATGAGATAGCCCTTTAAATTATCTTCCTTCAAATGCCCTAATATAGATTTCCTTTATTTCGCTGATTAAAGGATATCTTGGGTTAGCTCCTGTGCACTGATCATCAAAGGCCTGTTCTGCAAGTTCATCAAGTTGTGCATAGAACTTCTTTTCAGATATTCCGGCTTCTTTAATTGATTTTGGAATACCTATCTTTTCCTTTAAATCTTCTATTGCCTTTATTAATAGTTCAACCTTTTCATCTTCATCTTTTCCACCAAGTCTTAGATAGTCTGCAATTTGTGCGTATCTCCATTTTGTATTTGGGTATTTGTATTGTGGGAAGGCAGTTTGCTTTCTTGGGTTATCTACTGCATTGAATCTTATAACTTCGCTGATCAAAAGTCCATTTGCAACGCCGTGTGGTATATTGAAGGCAGCACCAAGTTTATGGGCCATAGAGTGGCATATTCCAAGGAAGGCATTTGCAAAGGCCATTCCTGCTATTGTTGAAGCGTAAGCCATCTTTTCCCTTGCCTTTTGATTTTTAGCCCCTTCACTATAAGCTGTTGGTAGATATTTAAATATTAGCCTTATCGCTTCAAGGGCAAGTCCATTAGTAAATTCAGATGCAAGAACAGAAACATAGGCTTCTATTGCATGGGTTAGTGCATCTATACCTGACGCTGCAGTAAGTCCCTTTGGCATATTCATCATAAGCTCAGGATCAACGATGGCCATATCAGGTGTTAATTCGTAGTCAGCAAGTGGGTATTTGATTCCTGTTTTTTCATCTGTTATAACGGCAAATGGTGTCACTTCAGAACCTGTTCCTGCTGTTGTTGGGATAGCAACCATCATGGCCTTTTTACCTAGTTCAGGGAATCTATAGATTCTTTTTCTAATATCCATAAATCTTAAAGCAAGGTCCTCAAATCTAACTTCAGGATGTTCATACATTACCCACATAATCTTTGCAGCATCCATTGGTGAGCCTCCACCAAGAGCTATTATAACATCAGGGGAGAAGGATTTCATAAGCTCAGCACCCTTTTTAGCACAAGATAATGTTGGGTCTGGTTCAACTTCAAAGAATACGCTGTGCTGAATTCCAAGCTCATCTAATAAATCGGTGACTTTACTTGTAAATCCAAGATCAAACAACACCTTATCAGTTACAATGAAGGCCTTTTTCTTGTTCATATCCCTTAATTCCTTAAGGGCTGTTGAAAGACTTCCATATTTGAAGTAAATTTTTTCAGGAACCCTAAACCAGAGCATATTTTCTCTCCTCTCAGCTACGTTTTTGATGTTCAATAGATGTTTAACTCCTACGTTTTCTGAAACTGAGTTTCCGCCCCAGGAACCGCAGCCAAGAGTTAGAGAAGGCTCTAATCTAAAGTTATATATATCACCAATTGCCCCTTGTGATGATGGCATGTTTATTATTATTCTTCCTGTTTTCATAGCAGCGCTGAACTTTTCAACTCTATCCTTGCACTTTATTGTATCTGTGTAAAGAACGGATGTATGACCAAACCCACCGTGTTTTACAAGCTCAACAGCAAGGTTTAGAGCTTCATCAAAGCTTTTTGCTCTATACATTGCAAGAATTGGTGATAATTTTTCAAAGGAGAAGGGTTCAGAAAGTCCAACCTTTTCAACTTCACCGATGATTATTCTTGTATTTTCAGGGATTGTAATTCCTGCCATTTCAGCGATTCTTTGGGGGCTTTGTCCAACTATTTTTGCGTTTATAGAGCCATTTACAAGAATTATTTTTCTTACCTTATCTATTTCATCATCCTTTAAGAAATAGGAACCTCTTTCCATGAATTCCTTTTTAACTTCATCGTAAACTTCATCTAAAACTATAACAGCCTGTTCCGATGCACATATAACTCCGTTGTCAAAGCTTTTTGAAAGAATGATTGAGTTTACTGCCATCTTTATATGAGCTGTTTCATCTATAATGGCTGGTGTATTTCCTGAACCAACACCTATAGCTGGTTTTCCAGAGGAGTAGGCTGCCTTTACCATTCCAGGACCGCCGGTTGCAAGGATAAAGTCGCATTGGCTCATAAGAAGCTGTGAAAGTTCAACAGAAGGCTCGTCTATCCAAGCGATGATGTTTTCAGGAGCTCCTGCCTTAACAGCGGCCTTTAAAATTATTCTTGCGGCCTCTATTGTTGAATTTTTAGCCCTTGGGTGTGGGGAGAATATTATACCGTTTCTTGTTTTTAGCGCAAGGAGGGCTTTAAATATAGCTGTTGATGTTGGGTTTGTTGTAGGAACAATTGCTGCTATAACGCCAATTGGTTCTGCGATTTTAACAATACCTGAAGATTCATCCTTTTCAATAACTCCACAGGTCTTTTCATCCTTGTATTTGTTGTATATATATTCTGAAGCAAAGTGGTTTTTAATAACCTTATCTTCGACGATCCCCATTCCTGTTTCTTCAACGGCCATTTTTGCAAGATAAATTCTTGCCTCATTTGCAGCCATTGCAGCAGCTCTAAAAATCTCGTCAACCTTTTCCTGTGGGAAAGTTGCATAAATTTCTTGAGCCTGTCTTACTTGATTAATCCTTTGCATTAATTCGTCATTGTTCGTAATTAACATACAAAACACCTCTCTTTGATATAAAATTAACAAACAACATTATAAAAAATAGTATTTTCTTTATAGATAAAGGTTTTATTGATATAATAAATGATTAAAATGCTTGATAATATTTAGCTGTCAATGTTCTGCTTGATTGTTATTTATTTCACAATTTAATTATAAGCTTTTGTAAGTAAAAAATCAATAGTTTCTGATAAAATTTTAACAAGTTATATTTTTATGCTGTATTTTCTTTTCACTTGTAAAAATTATCAATTAAACTATAATAAAAGTATGAATATGTTTTAGGGGTTGGTTATATGCTACCGGAGGCAAGAAAATACTCTTATCAAGAATTTTTAGAGTTAACTAAGGATAAAAGAGCCGAATTTATAGATGGACAAATTTATCTTTGGGCATCACCATCTACAGAACATCAAAGAACAGTAGGAAGGCTTTTTGCAAAGTTTTTAGAGTATTTTGAAGATAAAGGGTGTGAACCTTTTGTTGCTCCTTATGACGTTATATTTGAAAATGAAAATACAGGAGAAAAACATGTCGTTCAACCTGATATTATAGTGATTTGCGACAAGAGCAAAATAACAGCAGAAAATTATAGAGGGATTCCTAAACTTATTGTTGAAGTTTTATCACCTTCGAATGCATCCCATGATTATATAAAAAGATGGATTTATATTCGAGGTTTGGTGTAGATGAATATTGGATTGCAAGTCCTAAAGGGAAGACTGTCCAGGTTTTTGTTCTAAAGGAAGGGATATATATAGAATATGGAACATTTTCAAAAGATGATTTTGTAGAATCGGCTTTCTTTAATGATTTAAAGATAAATCTAACAGAAATATTTATCTAAGCCCAAAAGGGCTTTTTAATTTAAAAGGAGGTTACTTATGGATAGTTTTACAAAACTTAATGAACTTAAAAACATATTAGAGGATATGGGAAGCGTCTTAGTTGCTTTGTCTGGGGGAATAGATAGCTCCTTTTTATTAAAGGTATCTAAGGATGTATTAGGAAATAGAGCAGTAGCAGCCACAGCTATATCCTACATATACCCTTCGTGGGAAATTAATGAGGCAAGGGAATTTGCAAAGGAATTAGGTGTTGAGCATGTGGAGATTGAGTTTGATCCCTTAAGGGATGTTTTAGGTTTTAAAAATAACCCAATAGATAGATGCTATATCTGTAAAAGGACTGTTTTTCAAAACTAATTTCCTTTGCCAACGAAGTTGGAATAGACTATGTTGTGGATGGAACTAATGCCGATGATTTAAAGGATTATAGACCAGGGCTTAGAGCAATAGAAGAGCTAAAGGTTAAAAGCCCCTTACTTATGGCAGGTCTTTCAAAGGAGGATATAAGATTTTTAGCAAAGGAAATGGGACTTAAATTTTATGATAAACCCTCCTTTGCTTGCCTTGCAACAAGGATTCCCTATGGAGATGAGATAAACAAAATAAAACTAAAGATGATTGATGATGCTGAAGTTTTTCTAATAAACAAGGGTTTTAAAAATGTAAGGGTAAGATGTCATGGGGATATTGCAAGGATAGAAGTTCCAAAGGATGATTTTAAAAAGTTTTTTAGCATGGAACTTATAGATGAAGTTGAAAAAAGCTAAAGGAAATAGGCTTTAAATATGTTTCATTAGATCTTACGGGTTATAAAACAGGAAGTTTAAATGAGGGGGTAAAGTAATGGACAGGAATACGTTAAAGGGGATACTAACTAAAGTTAAAGAAGGAGAGCTGGATGTAGAGAAGGCTCTAGATGCATTAAAGGATGTTCCCTTTAAGGATTTAGACTTTGCAAAGCTTGATTACCATAGAGCCATAAGGGTTGGTTATCCAGAGGTTGTTTTTACTGAAGGTAAAGATATTAATCATTTGAGGGGAATTCTTTTAGATATGATAAACAGAGATGCCAATGTCCTTGCAACAAGGATGTCAAAGGAGGTTTATGAAAGAGTAAAGGATATTTCTGAAAATATGGTATATCATGAGCTTGCAAGGATACTCATAGTAAATCCAAAGGATGTTGAAAAGGTAGGTAAGGTTGCTGTTGTCACAGGGGGAACGGCAGATATCCCTGTGGCAGAAGAGGCAGCAGTAACCCTTGAGGCCTTTGGAAATAATGTTGTAAGGATTTTTGATGTTGGGGTTGCAGGAATACATAGATTGTTTTCTAATATGGATAAAATTAAGGGTTCGAGCTGCATTGTTGCAGTTGCTGGAATGGAGGGGCACTTCCTTCCGTTCTTGCTGGACTTGTGGATGTTCCTGTTATTGCTGTTCCAACAAGCGTAGGATATGGGGCAAATTTTAGGGGGCTCTCTGCTCTTTTAACTATGCTAAACTCTTGTGCTGCTGGTATTTCCGTTGTTAATATCGACAACGGATTTGGTGCAGGATATATCGCTTCTATGATAAACAAAGGATTTTTAGAAACGGAGTGGTAAAATGATACTTTATTTTGACTGTTTTTCAGGAATTAGCGGTGATATGGCTGTAGGTGCTCTTTTAGATCTTGGCGTTCCTAAGGATTATTTAATTGAGAATTTAAAAAGTTTAAATATAGATGAAGAATATCAAATAGAAATCAGAAAAAGCAATAAAAACGGCATAGAAGGAACGGACTTTTATGTTTTTTTAAAAGAGGAAAATATCCATCATCATGAAAGAAATTTAAAGGATATAATAAGCATTATAGATAAAAGCAGGATTACAGATGGTGCCAAAAATATTGCAAAAAGGATTTTCAATATATTAGCAGAGGCGGAGGCAAAGGTCCACGGAAAAAGCATAGATGAGGTTCATTTCCATGAGGTTGGAGCGGTGGATTCGATAATTGACATTGTTGGAGTTGCTGTTTGTATAGATTATTTAAAACCTGACAAAATAATTTCTTCATATGTAAATACAGGAAGCGGATTCGTAAAATGCCAGCATGGGATTTTACCTGTTCCGGCACCGGCAACCATGAATATATTAAAAGATGTTCCTATTTATTCTGATGAAAGAAAATTTGAGCTTACAACTCCAACGGGAGCAGCTATTTTAAAGGGGCTTTGCTCTGAATTTGTTGAGGGTATAAACATGAAGGTAAAGGCAGTGGGGTATGGTTGTGGTAAAAAGAACACAGAAAAGCCTAATGTTTTAAGGGTTATTCTTGGTGAGGAGGATAAGGAGGAAGTTGTTTTACTTGAAACTACAATAGATGATATGAATCCTCAGTTTTACGGATATGTTATGGATAAACTATTTGAAAAGGGTGCCCTTGATGTTTATCTTACTCCGGTTTATATGAAAAAAATAGGCCTGGAATTGTAATATCAGTTCTTGTCCATGAAAACAAGGAAAAATCCATAATTGAGGTTCTATTTAAAGAAACGACGACAATAGGAATAAGAAAATTTAAAATAAAAAGATATGAACTTCAAAGGGAAATCAAAAGGGTGGAGACGGAATTTGGTAAAGTCGATTTTAAAATTTCAAAATACGAAGGTGAAATTGTAAACATATCCCCTGAATTCGAGGATTTAAAAAGGATTTCAATGGAGAGGGGACTTCCTTTGAAGGATGTTTATAATTTTGTAAGGAGAACCAAGCTTTAGGGGTTGATTTAATGATATCTATAGAGGATAAAATTCCTGCTTTAGTTAATTATTTTAATGAAGATAAGAGAGTAATTGCCGTTTATATAATAGGTTCATATGGAACGGAATATCAAAGGGAAGATAGCGATATAGACTTTGCGGTTTTATTTGAAGATGATATTGATTTTATTGAAGAAACAAAGATAGCTTGTAAAATTACAGAAATATTAAAATTTGATAATGTAGATATTGTAAACCTAAATAAGGCTCCCTTGACACTTCAAGTTAAAGCAATTAATGAGGGAAGAGAAATTTATGTTGCTGATTCTATAAAGCTTAGCGATTTTATTGAATTAGTTTATAAAAAATACAGAGATGCAAAATATTTTATTGATTCCTTTAACAGAGATTTCTTTTCAAATTTTAAAAATAGAGGTGTTAACGGATGATTTTAAATATAGATTACGACAAAGTTAGGAATAAGCTTTTGTTTATCCAGGAAAACCTTAAAAAACTTGAAGAGCTAAGGAATTTTACAAAGGAAGAATTTTTAAATGATTTTAGGAATGTTGATAGTGCAAAGTATCTTTTACAAACATCTATTGAGGCAATGCTTGACATTGCAAACCATATTATTGCAAGAAATAGATGGGGGAAGGTTGAAAGTAATAGAGATTCTTTTGAAATATTGTATCAAAATAGAATTATTGACAAAAACGACATTGAAACTTATTTCTTAATGGCAAAATTTAGAAACAGGATAGTTCATATGTATATAGAAGTGGATAACGAAACAATTTATAATGTTCTGCAAAACAATCTTAAGGATATAAAAAGATTTGTAGATACAATATCAATGAATATATAAATTTTTGTATCTGGTCCTTGACGCAACGTTTTTTAATAATATAATACTAAAAAACGATATATTTTGACATTACCTGCTCATATAATCCAAGGAATATGGCCTTGAGTCTCTACCGGGTGGCCGTAAACTACCCGACTATGAGTAAGGCTTAATATGCTTTTTGGCATACTACGCTTTACTCGTAGTATGCCTTTTGTTTTATGTAAATAATAATTAAAAACCATTTGAAAAGGGGGATAATATGACAAGAATAATAAAAGAAGCCTATACATTTGATGATGTTTTATTAGTTCCACAAAAGTCAGAGGTTCTACCAAAGGATGTTGATACATCAACTTATCTTACTAAAAAAATTAAATTAAATATTCCAATAATGAGTGCAGGTATGGATACGGTTACTGAAGCTAAAATGGCTATTGCTATGGCAAGGGAAGGCGGCATTGGAATAATCCATAAAAATATGTCCGTTGAAGAACAAGCCCTTGAGGTGGACAAAGTAAAAAGATCAGAACACGGCGTAATAACAGATCCCTTCTTCTTATCTCCTGAGGATACAATTCAAGATGCTGATAATCTAATGGCAAGATATAGAATATCAGGTGTTCCGATAGTTGTTGGCAGAAGGCTTGTTGGAATAATTACAAACAGGGATATTAGATTTGAAAAGGATTATACAAAAAGATAAAGGAAGTTATGACAAAGGATAACCTTATAACTGCCCCTGTTGGAACAAGCCTTAAGGAGGCAGAAGAAATTTTGAGAAAACACAAGATAGAAAAGCTTCCTTTGGTAGATGAGGAATTTAATCTTAAAGGCCTTATTACAATAAAGGATATCGAAAAGGCAGAGAAGTTCCCTAATGCAGCAAAGGATGAAAAGGGAAGGCTACTTGTAGGGGCAGCCGTTGGAGTTTCAAAGGATATGATGGACAGAGTAAAGGCCCTATATGAGGCTGGGGTTGATGTAATTGTGATAGACACAGCCCATGGACATTCAAAGGGGGTCTTAGATGCAGTTTACAATATTAAAAATCAATACCCAGAGCTACAAATAATAGCAGGAAATGTTGCAACAGCCGAGGCAACAAGGGACCTTATCCTGGCAGGGGCTGATTGCGTAAAGGTTGGAATAGGTCCGGGTTCAATATGCACAACAAGGGTTGTAGCAGGAGTTGGAGTTCCGCAGCTTACTGCTGTTATGGACTGTGCAGAAGAAGCGAAAAATATGGGGTTCCAATAATAGCAGATGGAGGAATCAAATACTCTGGAGACATAGTAAAGGCTCTTGCTGCAGGTGCTGATGTTGTAATGCTAGGGTCTTTGCTTGCAGGATGTGCCGAAAGCCCGGGTGAAGAGGAAATATATCAAGGAAGAAGATACAAGGTTTATCGTGGAATGGGCTCTTTAGGTGCAATGCAAAAAGGAAGCAAGGATAGATATTTCCAAGAGGATAGCAAGAAATTAGTTCCTGAAGGAGTTGAAGGAAGGGTCGCCTATAAAGGGCCTGTAGGTGATACAATATATCAGCTTGTTGGAGGCCTTAGGGCAGGAATGGGCTACTGCGGTGCAAAAATATAAGAGAACTTCATGAAAAGGCAGTATTTGTTGTTCAAACATCAGCGGGACTTAGGGAGAGCCATTCCCATGATGTTCAAATAACAAAGGAGTCACCTAATTATACAACACTTTAGTGCCTGCTACTTGACATTTTGACTTTTTGATATTTCTATAAATTACCAAATTATTAGGAGGAGATTATGGAAAAGGAACTTGTAATTATAGTTGATTTTGGAGGGCAATATGCCCAGCTTATTGCAAGAAGAGTTAGGGAAAGCAGGGTTTACTGCGAAATAGTTACCTATGATGAAGCTGTTGAAAGGATAAAAAGGCAAAACCAAAGGGAATAATTTTTCAGGAGGGCCAAATAGCGTTTATGATGAAAGGGCACCTAAAATAGATAAAGAAATATTTGAATTAAATATCCCCATTTTAGGTATATGCTATGGAGATCAGCTAATAGCAGAGAGCCTTGGTGGTAAGGTTGATAGGGCAGAGGTTAGGGAATATGGGAATACGTTAATAAAGTTTAATTTATCTTCTAATCTTTTTAAAGGCTTACAGGAAAAGGCTATATGCTGGATGAGCCATACAGATCAAATAGTAAAACTTCCTGAAGGTTTTAGAGTAACAGCATCAAGTGAAAACTGTCCTATCGCTGCGATGGAGGATGAAAAGAGAAAAATATTTGGCCTTCAATTCCACCCTGAGGTTCATCATACCCAATTTGGAAGGGAAATAATTAATAATTTCCTTTTTAATATCTGCAACTTAAGTGGAAGCTGGACAATGTCCTCCTTTGTAGATGACAAGATAAAGGAGATTAAAGAAAGAATAGGTGACAAAAGGGCAATCTGTGCTCTATCGGGAGGAGTAGACTCATCAGTTGCAGCTGTTTTGGTCCACAGGGCAATAGGAGATAACTTAACATGCATATTTGTGGACCACGGTCTTTTAAGGCTCAATGAAGCCGAGGAGGTTTATAAAACATTTAAGGAAAAGTTTAACATGAACCTTATAATGGTAAATGCAAAGAATAGATTTTTAGAAACATTAAAGGGAGTTTCAGATCCGGAAAGAAAAAGAAAGATTATAGGCGAAGAATTTATAAGGGTCTTTGAGGAGGAGGCAAATAAAATTAAGGGAGCTGAATTTTTAGTTCAAGGGACGATATATCCCGATGTTGTTGAAAGCGGAACAAAAACTTCAGCTACAATAAAGAGCCACCACAACGTTGGAGGCCTTCCGGAGGACCTTAAGTTTGAACTTGTTGAACCCCTAAGGGAGCTTTTTAAGGATGAGGTTAGGGAAGTTGGAAGGCAGCTTGGAATTCCAGAGGATTTAATATCAAGGCAGCCCTTTCCAGGTCCAGGCCTTGCAATAAGAGTTTTAGGTGAAGTTACTGAGGATAAATTAAACATTTTAAGGCAGGCGGATTTTATATTTAGAGAAGAAATAAAAAAGGCAGGACTTCACAGAGATATATGGCAGTATTTTGCCGTTTTACCTGATATAAAAAGCGTTGGAGTTATGGGGGATGAAAGAACTTATGCCTATACGATAGCCCTAAGGGCTGTTGAGAGTGTAGACGGCATGACCTCCGACTGGTTTAGAATCCCCTATGAGGTGCTTGCAAGGGTATCCTCAAGGATAGTAAACGAAGTTAAGGGAGTAAATAGAGTTGTATATGACATAACTTCAAAGCCACCTGCAACAATTGAATGGGAATAAAGTGCAGCTTTGCTGCACTTTATTTTATTATTGCTTTATCTTTTTCTAATATATGATTTACAAGCCAATCGGCGATGAAGTTGAAAATATCAAGAAGGTATTTATCTTGCTCTTCATCTATATTTTCAAGGTCTATACTTTGAATTTTTTCAATGAATTTTTGATGTTCTATTTTGTGCATAAAATATCCTTCGTATCCTATTTCCTTCATAAATTTTTCTTCTTCTCCAAAATGATAGATAGTATAATCCTCAAGTTCCTTTAAAATTTCTACTATTTTGTCATACTTGTCCACATAAAATTGATTTTTAAGAGCATCATAGACTCTGCCGGCGATTTCAATCAAATGCTTATGCTGCTGGTCAATACTTTCTACTCCTATTGAATAATCTTCCCTCCATTTAATCATACAAGGCACCCCCATGAAATTAATAAACTAATTTAATGATAATTGATTAAATTACTTAAGTAAAGTTAATTTAGAAGTTTATTTTCATGAAGCATATATTCATTATAGATGTAATTTAAAGCTAGATTTTTAGCTCTATCGTATTCATTGAAAATTTGCTTTGCCCTTTCAACATCACCGAAAACCTTCCAATAACCACAAAGCTTAAAATCCTTTTCATCATTTATAAAGGCCATTACATCTTCCAGTGGAATACCTAAAAAATTCCTATTTCATGGGGGCAGGAGAGGGTATATTTTTCCTTTAAAAGGTTTAAAATTTGGCTCAAAGTCATATCGTGTTTATATCCAAAGGTTGAAAGGAAACAAATGTTTTCCCTGAAAACATTCAAAAAAGGTCCTTCCTATAAAAAAGAACTACACATCTATTACTATTTTTAAAAAGTTCAAAAGTGTAGAGTCGAAACTTTTTCTGCAACTCTGCCTTTATCGAAGGCAATATCATGCAAAAGGATGGGTCTATATTGTCAAAATTAATTATAGTAGATGGTTTAGATGAAAAGATAGTAGGTGCAGCGTGATAAAGTATTCTGCTTATTATGTAGGATCTATAATCGTATTTCTTTGTCTGATTAAACAAATTAAATATGGTCATTTTTACCCTCCATGTAATCTGCTAATTTTCCTGAGATTATTGGCCATGAGCGTCTGCAGTATATTACGTTGCAATGACAAAGATTGTTCTTTAGATTTGATACCAAGCAATGATTAATATAATCGATTAAAACTATTACTATGTCATATTTACTGTTATTCAAGATACATCCCTTTATTTTGTCTTTAGCTTTTCTGCCACTGATATGTTCAATTATATTAAATCCCTTATCCTTCAATCCTTTTATTATAGTTTGCACTTTATCTCCACCTATTATAAGTGCGGACATAAGCAACCTCCCTACATGATATTGATAATTATTATCAATTATATTCTATAATTTTATATTTCTTTTGTCAACTGGCACTATAATTGATTTTTTATATTTGGTATAATATAACAAAAATGCCTAATCTAAAGTTTATGAGGTGGGGTTATGGTGATAAAAAAGTTAAATTAAGTTTATTTATTATCGGAGCTTTATTTTTGGTATTATTAATTGGGATTTCATTTCACCATCAAATACAAGATGTTTTATTAAAGGCACAAAATAAGGATTTACCTGAACTTAGTATTGATGAAAAATTAGAGGATTTCGATTATTTATATAATGTTTTAAAGGATAACTATCCTTATTTAGAAGTTTCAAAAAGGAAAACTGGTTTTGACTGGCTTGAAAAAAGGGAGGAGTTTAAAGGGACAATTGCTAAAACAAAAACAATGTTGAATTTTATTTTGCCATCGATGAGATTTTACATCTTTTACAAAATGCCCATACAAATATAATAGGCCCTGATAGATATGATATGTATAGGGAGTTTTATAAGGGATCAGGAAATTATTCCTGGAATAGGGTAATAAACAATAAAAATGTTGAAGCTAAATATAAAAAATGGACTATGATATTGCCTAAAAGTAAAAGGATTATTCCTATTGATTTTAAGTATGTGGAAGGTAAATATATAATATATTCAAACTTAGGCGATAAAGATTTTTTAAAACAATATGATATTCCAAGGTTTTCAACTTTGATTAGTATAGATGGTATTAAAGTAGATGAATATATAAAAAATAACATGAATAAAATGTATACAACCTATGATTTTAAAAGAAACAAACTTAAAACCAATAACCTATTTATAACTTGTAATGATAATGAAAGGAAAGAATTACGATTTAAAACTTTAGATGGGAAGATAATTAAAAAGAAGTTAACTGGGATACAAGTTGAAAATACCAATAAATATAACATAAATACTGATAAAGTTTATGAAACAAAAATAATTCAAAAGGACAAAATTGCCTATTTAAAGGTTTGGTCCTTTTCATATGAACATGTTGAAAAGGATAAGGAGGGTATATATTCATTTTTAAAGAGCATAAAGGATTACCCATACCTCATAATAGACATAAGGGGCAATGGTGGTGGAAGCGAAGGCTATTATATGGAAAATATTGTCCCAGCACTAATAGAGAAACCTTTATCCACTCAATTTTATTGCCTTTATAGGGGAGGAGATTATATAAAACCCTTTTTAAAGTCAAGAAAAATAAGAACAAAACCAATAGAAAAACTTCCGGATGAATTAAATTATCCAGAAGAAACCAAAAATTTATTTAAAAGCTTTTTAGACTCAAAGGATGAAATAAGACCAAAGAATCCAGTTGGATTTAAAGGAAAAATATTTTTGCTGGTTGACGATTATGTTTATTCATCTGCCGAGGCCTTTGCGGCTTTTTGCAAAGCAACAAAATTTGCAACCCTAGTAGGGACAACAACAGGTGGTGATGGAATAGGAATGGACCCTGCGATTGTTTCTTTGCCTAACTCTGGACTTTTAATTAGGTTCCCCCTTGAAATGGGATTAAATCCCGATGGAACCCCAAATGAGGAATATCATACACAGCCAGATATTTATGTGGAACAAAGGTTTGATGATTTTGTTGAATATGTTAAATACAAAGAAAATCATTTTGATGTGATAAATCCCTACGATACAGTATTAAATTATGTGATTAAAATGATAAATGACCAATGATTTTGCTTGAATATAAAGTTAATTTTTTTGGGGGTGTAAACATGAAAAAGGTTTTGACGATTGCAGGTTCGGATAGCTCAGGAGGAGCAGGAATTCAAGCGGACATAAAAACATTTTCAGCCCATCTTGTTTACGGCATGAGTGTTATAACGTCAGTTACTGCACAAAACACAAAAGGTGTTTTGGCAGCCTTTGATTTACCAAAGGAATTTATAGAAATGCAAATTAGAGCAATATATGAAGATATAGATGTGGATGCAGTTAAAATAGGCATGCTATCCTCAAGTGAAATCATAAAAACAGTAGCGAAGGCTTTAACCTATTACAATGCAAAAACATAGTTTTAGACCCTGTAATGGTTTCTAAAAGTGGATTTAAGCTTTTAAAGGATGAAGCCATAAGCACACTAGTAGAGGATTTAATTCCTTTATGCACTATAATTACTCCTAATATAGATGAAGCAAGTTTGATGGCTGGAATTAAGATAAAAAATATCGAAGATATGGAAAAGGCTTGTAATAAAATATATAAACTTGGAGCAGAAAACGTCCTTATAAAGGGTGGACATCTTGATGGTGAACCAATTGATGTTTTATATGATGGAAAGGATTTTACATATTTTAAGGGTAAAAGGCTCATAAGTAAAAATACCCATGGAACAGGCTGCACTTTATCATCTGCCATAGCTTGTAATTTAGCATTAAGTTATTCAATAGTCGATGCAGTTAAAAGGAGTAAAGAATATATTCAAGGGGCAATTGAAAATTCCTTCAGCATTGGATACGGTGTTGGACCTATTGACCATTTTTTAGATTTAGATTAAATAAAAATGATGAATGAATAATTATATAAAAAGGTTGCATACTAACCTTGAGGTGAGATGATGGATAAAAATAGAGTAAAGGAAATTCTAAATTCAACAAAAAGCATTGAAGTTCAATATGAAAATAAGCCTGTATGGATTGAAGAACTTGACGATACAAGAAACGTAGCAAAAGTAAGAAGGCTTGATAATGGAATGCACCTTACAGTATCGGTAAATGATTTGCATGAAACGGGGACGGTTCATTAACTTTAACCGTCCCTATTTTTAAACTATCCTCAAACTCAAATCCAGCGATTTATATGAATGGGTTATTGCGCCTGTTGAAATAAAATCGACTCCTGTTTTGGCGATGTCGCCTATTGTGTTAAGATTGACGTTCCCAGAAACCTCTATTAGAGCTCTTCCATTTATAAGTTTTACTGCTTCCTTTATAAGGTCAAGATTCATATTGTCAAGCATTATTATATCAACGTTGCAGCTTAGGGCTTCCTTTACCATATCTAAAGTTTCCGTTTCAACTTCAATCTTTTTTAAATTAGAGTATCTTTTTCTTACAAGTTCTACAGCCCTTGTTATACTTCCTGCAGCTTTGATGTGATTGTCCTTAATCAGAATCCCATCGGAAAGGTTGAATCTATGGTTCACTGCACCGCCCATCCTGGTTGCGTATTTTTCTAATATCCTAAGATTTGGCGTTGTTTTCCTGGTATCAAGCAAAACTGCCTTTGTGCCCTCAAGTTTTTTACAAATTCCCGTGTAAGGGTTGCAATACCAGACATCCTTTGGATAAAATTTAGGGCGGTCCTTTCACCTATTAAAATGTTTTTAGTTTTTCCTTTAAGGGTGCATATTATATCCCCTTTTTAACTTCTTCTCCGTCCCTTTTAAAGCCTTCAATTTCAACTTCGCCTAAAAGCTCAAACACTCTTTTAAAAACGAATAGCCCTGCTAATACTCCATCCTCCTTTGCAATAAGGTTTGCTGTAGATAAAGGTCGTCAGGGATTATAGCCTCAGTCGTTATATCCTCATAAGTAACATCTTCATTTAATGCATCCTGTATTAGTTTATCAATCATCGATAAATTCATCCTTAAGATCCCACCTTTTCTTTTTAAGTTCTTTTATAACAATCCTTTTATTTTCTCTTTCTATTTCATCGATGTTAATTAGGCTGTTTTTACAAGCCTTTATCAGCTTAATACCATCTATATTTTTATTTATATCCTCCGCAGCCCTTCTTGAAAAAACTAGCCCCTCAAGAAGGGAATTGCTGGCAAGCCTATTTTCGCCGTGGACTCCTGTGCAGGATACCTCACCTACGGCATAAAGGTTATCCATTGATGTTTTTGAAAAAGGTCGACTTCAATTCCACCCATAAAATAATGCTGAGCTGGCGCGACAGGAACTAAATCCTTAGTTATATCTATTCCCCTTTTTAAACATTCGCTATATATAGTAGGGAATCTATCCCTTAAGTATGAGCTGTTAAGGTGCCTTGCACTTAAAAGGACATAGGGTTTATTTGACTTTTTAATTTCCTCTAATATTCTTAAAGAAACCTCATCCCTTGGTAAAAGCTCGTCAACGAATCTTTCACCCTTGTGGTTTAAAAGGACTGCACCTTCCCCCTTAGGCTTTCCGAAATTAAAAATCTTCTATCATCCTTTTCCTCATAAAGGGCGGTAGGGTGGAATTGGATAAACTCGATATCTTTTATTTTAACACCATGCCTTATAGCAACGGAAAGGCCATCTCCCGTTAAAATCCTTTGATTGGTTGAATTTTTAAAAAGGCCTCCAATACCTCCGGTTGCAAGGATTGTAACCTTTGAATAGATATTAAAGCACTTTCCATCCTTTATAAATATCCCGCCAAGACATCTGTTATTCTCAGATATAAGGTCTGTTAATTTTGTGTTTTCATAAACCTTGATATTTTTCTCTTTAATACATTTTTGATAAGGGTTTTTGCAACGCCTTTACCTGTCCAATCCTTAACATGAACTATCCTATTGGTGCTGTGGGCACCTTCCTTTGTAAATAAAAGCCTTCCATTTATATTGTCAAACTCCACGCCAAAATCGATGAGCCTTTTAATATTTTCCATCGACTCTTTTGCCAAAACCTTTACTGCCTCTAAATTGTTTTTGTAATTTCCAGCCTTTAGAGTGTCCTCAATGAAAGATTCTATATCCTCCTCGTCCTTTGCAGTTGAAATACCACCCTGGGCAAGGTAGGTGTTGGTTTCCTTTAAAGTAGTTTTGGAAACTAATATTATATTAAGATCTCTTCTTAAATTTAACGCTGCATATAGTCCGGCGACTCCACTTCCGACTATTAAAACATCACAATTTATCATCATATCACCTTGCAAGCATTAGCATATTTTCAAGGGCTTTTTTAGCTCCCTTTGCAATTTCCTCGTCAACATGGATTTCATATCTTGAATATAAAAGGCTCTCATATACATCTATAAGCCTCGTTTTTTTCATGTTAGGGCAGGTTGCCGTAAGGCCTGGAATGTAGAAGTTTTTGTCTGGATTTAGCTTTTTCAATGTATGGATAACTCCTTCTTCGGTTGCAATAAGGTAGTTTTTGTAGTTTGTTTTAGTAGCATAATCTATTATCTCTTTTGTGCTGCCTATAAAATCAGATATTTCCCTAACATCCCTTTCGCATTCTGGGTGAGTAAGAACTACTAAATCCTTAATATTTTCCTTTATTGATAGTATATGCTCTTTAGAAATTTTACGGTGGGTTGGGCAAAAACCAGTCCAAAGGATTATTTCCTTTTCTGGAACCTGCTCTTTTACAAATTCCCCAAGGTTTTTATCAGGAAGAAAAACAATTTTTTTATTTTCTATCCTTTTTATTATCCTAACAGCATTTGAGGATGTTACAACGACATCACAAAGGGCCTTAACCTCAGCGCTTGTATTTATATAGCAGACAAATGTTGCATCTGAATGTTTTTCTTTAAATCTTTTAATTCATCAATATCCACCATCTCAGCTAAAGGGCATCCTGCATCCTTAACAGGAAGAAGAATTTTCTTATCAGGTGATAGAATTTTAGCACTCTCAGCCATAAAATCAACGCCGCAAAATACTATTGTCCCTTTATCTGAATCCTTTGCCACCTGACTAAGGTAAAAGGAATCACCAACGAAATCGGCAATATCTATAACCTCAGGCCTTTGATAGTTATGGGAAAGGATTAGAGCATCCTTTTCTTCCTTTAGTTTCTTTATTTCCTCTATCATCATTACACCTTCCTTTACATCTGTATATACAATATTATATATAAGCAATACAGTAATAGCAACTTTACTTAAGTTATTTTGCCATAAAAGTTTGGTTATTTATAATATTTACAAAATATTGTTATCTATGAGATAATTTGAATAAAAGTTTATAAAGGGGATGATTTTAATGTTTTTAAATCCAATAATAACCCTTATATTTTTTCTTATAAACATCGCAATCCTATATTTTGTAATTTATCAAGCAGTTAAACGTGCAATTGAAGAAAATTTAATAAACATGGAGGATAGCATTAAAAGGGCTGTTAGAGATGTTTTAAAGGAACAGAAAAATGAAAATAATGACAACTAAAGGAGGACTAATATGGAGAGAAAATGGTGGAAGGAAGGCGTTGTTTATCAAATCTATCCAAGAAGTTTTTATGATTCAAATGGGGATGGAATCGGGGATTTAAAGGGGATAATTGAAAAGCTTGATTATCTTAAGGAACTTGGGGTGGACATAATTTGGCTAAATCCAATTTACAAATCCCCAAACGCCGATAATGGATATGATATAAGCGATTATTACGATATTATGGATGAGTTTGGAACTATGGAGGATTTTGATAAGCTCCTTGTTGAGGCCCATAAGAGGGGAATTAAAATTATTATGGACCTTGTTGTAAATCATACTTCAGATGAACATATATGGTTTATAGAATCTAGAAAATCAAATGATAATCCCTATAGAGATTTTTACATATGGAGAAAAGGGAAAGGCGGCAATCCGCCAAACAACTGGACATCCTTCTTTTCAGGTTCGGCATGGCAGTATGATGAAAACACCGATGAATATTATCTTCATCTATTTGCAGTAAAGCAGCCGGACCTTAACTGGGATAATGAAAATGTAAGAAAAGAAGTATACAAAATGATGAAGTGGTGGCTTGATAAGGGAATAGATGGATTTAGAATGGATGTTATAAACTTTATCTCAAAGTTTGAGGGGCTCCCTTATGATTATGAAGCAGAAGAAAAAGGAGAACAACCAGGATTTAAGTATTACGCCAACGGACCTAAGGTTCATGAATACCTACAGGAGATGAATAGGGAAGTTTTATCAAAATACGATATAATGACTGTCGGTGAAACTCCCGGGGTTACTCCAGAGATTGGAAGGCTTTATGTGGATTATGACAGAAATGAGCTTAATATGATTTTCCAGTTTGAGCTTATGGATATAGACTCTGGGAAAAACAAATGGGACGTAAAGCCATGGAAGCTTACTGATTTCAAAAGGATAATGTATAAATGGTATAATGGGCTTAAGGAAAAGGGGTGGAATTCAGTTTATTTAAATAACCACGACCAGCCAAGGCTGGTTTCAAGGTTTGGGGATGATAAGGAGTATAGGGTAGAGTCAGCAAAGCTTCTTGCAACCTTTATCCATACTTGGCAGGGAACGCCCTATATTTATCAAGGTGAAGAAATAGCAATGACAAATGTAAGGTTCCCATCAATAGAGGATTACAGGGATATAGAAACATTAAATTGGTATAACGAAATGCTTCAAAAAGGGCATCATCCAAAAGAGCTTTTAG
Organism: Caloramator sp. Dgby_cultured_2; assembly: GCF_028872215.1. Taxonomy (NCBI): domain Bacteria; kingdom Bacillati; phylum Bacillota; class Clostridia; order Eubacteriales; family Clostridiaceae; genus Caloramator; species Caloramator sp. Dgby_cultured_2. Next base: position 1,804,448 of record NZ_CP118396.1, on the reverse strand, counting down.
AAGCTATCTATAAAAAGGGAAGGGATAACTCAAGAACTCCTATGCAGTGGGATGACAGCGAAAATGCAGGTTTTACAAAAGGAACACCTTGGATTAAAGTTAATCCAAACTATAAGAAGATAAACGTTAAAAAAGCCCTTGAAGATAAAAATTCGATTTTTTATTACTATAAAAGGCTAATTGAACTTAGGAAAAAGTATTCTGTAATAGTGTATGGCGATATTAATCTTTTATTTGAAGATGATGAGAAAATATTTGCCTATACAAGGCATTTTGAAGGTCAAAATCTTTTAGTTTTAATGAATTTTTCAAAGGACGAGGTTGAAATAAATCTACCAAAGGAACTTTTAGAAAAGGATATGAAACTTTTAATCAGCAATTATGATGAAGAAAAATTGCAGGAAAAGATGCACTTTAGGCCATATGAAGCAAGGGTGTATCTATTTTAGAGGTTGAAGTTTCAACCTCTTTATTTTATTATTTTTATTATGAGAAAACTTACATAGGAGGAAAAAGAATTGTTTAAGGCAGTTTTGTTTGATCTTGATGGAACTTTAATCGATACAAACAATCTGATTTTAGAGTCCTATAAGCATACCTTCAAGAAGCATTTAGATTATATTCCTGATGATAAGGAAATAGTAAAATATTTTGGCGAACCCTTAAAGATTACCCTATCTAGGTTCGATAGCGAAAGATTTGAAGAAATGTATAAAACGTATGTGGAATACAATGAAATTAATCACGACAGCATGGTTAAGGAGATGGATTATGCAAGGGAAACATTGGAGGAGCTAAATAGAAGAGGAATACTTCTTGGAGTTGTAACATCTAAAAGAAGGGTAATGGCAGAAAGGGGTCTTAGGTTATTTAACCTTTTGGATTATTTAGATGTTGTAATAACCCCAGAGGATACAGTAAAACACAAGCCAGATCCTGAGCCAATTTTAAAGGCATGTGAAAAGTTAAGACTTGAGCCTAAGGATGTTTTATTCGTTGGAGATTCCCATTTCGATATCCTATGTGGTAAAAATGCAGGAGCAAAAACCTGTCTTGTTAAATATACTATGTTAGATTTAGAGGAACTTTTAAACTTTGAACCAGATTTTGTAATAGAAGATTTAAGGGATATTTTGAAATTTTTTAAGGCACCCTAAAGGTGAAAGGTGCCTTAATTTAAAGATTTTATAAGCCTAAATATGTTTTTGCTGTATTTTCGATAAGCACAGGTGCCTTTTTAAGGGCTTCTTCTAAAGGCATTGGCCTATTTATTATAGAAAATACACTGCTAACTCCAATTTCATAAAGATTGTCAACATCTTCAACGGTTCCTGCAATGACAATTAGAGGTTTTTTATGCTTTTTACATAGTTTTGCAATGCCACATATTGTTTTTCCAAAGGCGGTTTGGCTGTCTATTTTTCCTTCACCAGAGATTATGATATCTGTTTCTTTAATCCTATCCTCAAGCCTTAATGTATCTATAACTATTTCAATTCCGTTTCTTAAAGTTGCATTTAAAAAGGCTAAAAGACCTGCACCAAGCCCACCTGCCGCACCTGAACCTGGAACATCAATTATTTTTTTATTAAAGCGCGTTTCTAATAAAATTCCATAATGTTTAAGATTTTTATCTAAAACTTCCACCAGTTCTTTAGTTGCCCCCTTTTGGGGACCATAAACTTTAGATGCACCGTTTTCACCAATTAAAGGATTAGTTACATCACAGGCAACAATAAATGAAGATTCATATAATCTTTTATCTAAGTTTGAAGTATCAAAATATCTTATTTTTCCAAGTTCTCCACCGCCAAGTCCAATTTCTTTTCCATTTTCATCATAAAACTTAACACCAAGGGCCATAGCCATACCGGCACCGCCATCATTTGTTGCACTGCCGCCAATTCCTATAATAAATTTTCTACACCCCTTATCAAGTGCATCCTTTATAAGCTCGCCTGTTCCATAGGTTGTTGTTATCATAGGATTTTTTCATTTTCTTTAAGAAGATAAAGCCCCGAGGCTGCTGCCATCTCTATTACAGCAGTTTCACCATCGCCTAATATACCGTAAAAACTTTCTATATCTCTAAAAAGGGGATCTTTAACAATAGTTTTAATAATCCTTCCACTAGTTGCATCAACTAAAGACTGACAGGTTCCTTCACCACCATCCGCCATTGGAACCTTATAAATTTCGGCTTCATGAAAGACCTTTAATATTCCATTTTCTATACATCTTGCAACTTCAAGGGCCGATAGGCTACCTTTAAATTTATCTGGACAGATGAGAATTTTCATGATACCCCTCCAAATATTACTTTACTTAAATTAAGTTAATTTCTTGCAGGAATTTCTTTCGATAAAACGGGTTTCCAATATGGTTCTTGTTTCTACTTCTTTATTTTCAATTAAATCAAATAATTTTTGTGTAGCAACTGCCCCAAGCATTTTAATTGGAACGTCTATTGTTGAAAGCTGAGGAGATAAAATTTGTGATATCTCATAGTTGTTATGCCCCAATATAGAAATATCATCAGGTATTTTAAGGCCTGCTTCAATTATTGCTCTATAGGCTCCAATAGCTTTAAGATCATCGTTAACAAATATAGCCGAAGGAATAGAAGGATTTTTTAATATTTCCTTTGTTGCTCTATAGGCATCGATTATAGTATAGCCTCCATCCTTTATAATAGAATAATCAACAGGTAGAAGTGCTTCCTTATGAGCATCTATATAGCCGTTTAATCTATCTTGGCTAACTACATATTTCAGTGGGCCATGGATAAAACCTATTCTCCTATGGCCAATTTGAAAGAGATATTTAACAGCTTCTTTAGAATCTGTATAATTATCTGTATCAACAGAATAAATTTCATTTGCAAGTCTTTCATTCATACTCCTACCTAATAGAACAAAGGGGAACTGCATTTCATAAAGTTTTTCTACTAAAAGATCATTTATTTTTGAACTTAAGATAATAAATCCTTGAACAATCCTACTTTCTATTAAGGATATACATTTTTTATTTCCTCATCTTCATTCTTAGAGGTATTTAAAACGATTTCATATCCTTTATTTTCAGTAACTTCACCAATAGCTTGTAGGACAATTGGTAAAAACGCTTCATTAGAAAATCTAGATAAAGAAACAACGCCAATGGCTGGAAAGGCATTGGAGCTTAAGCTTTGGGCTAATTTGTTTGGCTTAAAATTTAACTTTTTAATTGCATCTAAAACAGCCTGTCTTGTTTCTGGTTTAACATTATCATAATTATTTATAACTCTAGAAACTGTAGAGATAGAAACGTTTGCAAGTTTTGCGACATCCTTTATTGTAGCTGGCATTTTAATACCTCCAGATTAAAATGTGGTTTAACTAAATTATAAAGAAATTTAAGAAGCATTTCAATATTTTATGAAAACATTTTCATAACAATTTTATAAATTTTCTAAAAATAAGAGATATAAAGAAAATGAAGGAGAAAATGCAAGAAAAATGATGATTAATTACACAAATAGCTTTTGTAATGGTTCTGAAATTATCCTATGATAATAATGAAAACGCTTTTATGAACATAATATTTAAATTAGATTATGTATTTGCTGATTATTTATATAAGATAATGCTTAGTTATATAGTTTATTGATATTTACTAATAAACAATTCATAGAAATAAATAAATTGGTAATGAAAACGATTTTAACAGGAGGGTTTGCATGACAGTAAAAATTAAAGAAAAACTAAAAAGGATATATAAAGACCAAGATATAGATCAGATTTATATAAGATTAATGCAAATGTTGGATAATGTGAAGGAGGGTAAAAGGAGAAGTAAAGATTTTTCTTCAGAAGATGTTATTTTAATTACATATGGGGATCAATTTAAGGGAGATAGAGAAAAACCTCTAAAGTTTTTGAAAAGATTTTCTGATGAATATTTTAAAGATTATATAAATACTATTCACATATTGCCATTTTATCCATATTCATCTGATGATGGGTTTTCAGTTATAGATTATGAAACTGTAAATGAGGATCTTGGAACATGGGAAGATATAGAAGAAATTTCAAAGGATTATAAGTTGATGTTTGATTTTGTTTGCAATCACATATCGGCAAAAAGTGAATGGTTTAAAGGATTTTTAGAGGGTGATGAAAAATATAAGGATTATTTTATAGTAGTGGATCCTAAAACCGATCTTTCTAAAGTTATAAGACCAAGGGCCCTCCCACTTTTAACAGCATTTGAAACTAAAATTGGAACAAAATATGTTTGGACAACCTTTAGTGAAGACCAAATAGATTTAAATTATAAAAATCCTGAAGTTCTTTTAAATATGATTAAAGTTTTATTATTGTATGTTGAGAAGGGTGCAGATTTAATAAGACTGGATGCAATAGGTTTTTGTGGAAGGAGATAGGAACAACTTGCATGCACTTAGAAGAAACTCATCTTATTGTTCAGCTGTTTAGGGATATATTAGACTATGTAGCACCTGGTGTAAAGATTATAACTGAGACAAACGTTCCTCATAAGGACAATATATCTTATTTTGGTGATGGAAATAACGAAGCTCATTTGGTTTATCAATTTCCTTTACCACCTTTAGTTCTTTATACCTTTATAAGACAAAGTTCAAAGGTGTTTAACGATTGGGCAAAGACGATAGAACCTTTTTCAGATGAAACTACATTTTTTAATTTTTTAGCCTCTCATGATGGCATAGGACTAAATCCGATAAGAGGCATAGTAGATGAAGAGGAAATAGACGAGCTCGTTGAGATAACTAAAAGACGTGGTGGATTAGTTTCTTATAAATTTAACCCTGATGGTTCAAAAAGACCTTACGAACTTAATATATCCTATTTTAATGCACTTTCTGATCATGAAGAAGATGATGAAATAAAAATAAGAAAGTTTATAAACGCCTATTCGATAATATTAGCTTTACAGGGGATTCCAGGAATTTATGTCCATAGCATATTAGGATCACAAAATTATTATGAAGGGGTAAAGATTACAGGACAAAATAGAACTATCAATAGAGAAAAGTTTGACTATTATAAGGTAAAGGAAGAAATTAAAGATGAAAAAGCATAAGAAATAGGGTTTATAACAATTTTAAAGATCTACTTAAAATTAGAAAACAACATGATGCTTTCCATCCTAATGCAAAACAAGAAATATTAGATATTTCGCAGGATGTAATTGCTATATTGCGCTCATCACAAAAGGAAAAGATATTATCATTGAACAATGTTACTAACAAAACAATAACATTGAAAATAACTATGGAGGAAATAAAATTTACGAAGGGAGATATTATTCCTCTTACTAAAAACAATATAGTAGTTACAAAGGATAATTGTATAGAGGTTGTATTGGAACCATATGATTTTATTTGGATACGTTATATTTAAACAAAATAAATATTCTATATTTTAGGGGAGGTGGAAATTTCAAATTTATTTGTTTCTTAAGAAATAAACATATAAAATTAATTAGGGGGAAATCCGATGTTAAAAAGAATGTTAAGTTTTTTAATTGGCTTAGCTGTTTTAACAGGCCTTTTTAGTGGATGTAGTAAACAAATTGCAAATGATGATACTGATAAATTTAAGGGTAAAGAAGTTACAATTTACATTCGTATGATGGAGGCACAGGATAAGTGGTTTAGAGAAAACATAGTAGCTGCCTTTGAACAAAAATATGGGGTTAAGGTTAATGTTAGAACCTTTGAAAAAGATACAGACCTTTACAATATTTTAGAACTTGATAAGGACAAAAATACAATTGCTTTAGTTAAAGTTCCTTTTATGCAAATTTATCCACTTGCTAAAAAGGTTTGATTATGAGTTTAGATGAAGTAGCGGGTGATCAATATAAAGAAGATATTAAAGAATATGTTGATAAGGCAATTGAAATGGCAACAATTGATGGTAAAGTATATTATATTCCAAGAAAACTAGAGACTAATACTCTTTTATATTTAAAATCTAAAGTAGAAGATGCCGTAAATAACTGGGAAAAAATGAAGCCACAAATAAATGAAATGTTTAAAAAGGAAAATGGTTATGGTTTGCCTGATGGCTATACATTAGAGGCAGATCCAAATCAATGGGATTGGTATGACTTAGCTGTTGTAGGATACTATTGGGCAAATACGCCATACAATGGAACTAAAGAACCAAGAATAGCACATAGAGCAAAGAAATATGAAGGAACTGTTATTGAAATTATGACAAAGGTTTATCAAATGGGTGGAAACCAAGAAGATATGCTTGCAATGAACACTCAACCTGTTAAGGATACCTTCCAATGGGAAGCCTTCTTTAAAAAGAATGGTTTATATAACCCAGCCATGTGGCAGGAAGAATGGTCAGGTGGCGGTATTTGGAATGCAATGGCACAAGGTAAAGTATTCTTAGCTTTTATGCATCAAATTGACGCCTTCTTTATACACGGAGGTAGCAACCCAGCGATGCAAGGATTCCTTGCTAATCCAGATGATATGGGACTTGCAATTATGCCAATGGGAGCATCTTTAGAAATAAAAGATGGACAACCAGCAAGAATAGGAGGACATCACTCACAAGCTGCTGGTTGGTGGTGGGGAATTCCAAAGTCCACTCCAGATAAGGAACTTTCATATACCCTTGCAAGATTTATTACAAACAAAGAAAACCATGCTAATGAATGTTCAAACTTTGGTATGATGCCAATTAGAAAGGACATATATGAAAATCTAAGTGAAAGCTTTAAGGAAGCATGGATGCAGGATGTATTTAAAACTGCTATGGAACAAGAAAAACAAGGAATATTACCTGCACCAATGGTTCCACAATGGCCAGCAATTCAAAATCTTTACCTTGAAGCATGGTATGATATAGTTGTAGGCGATAAAGATTATTCAAAAACTCTTGATAATGTTTACGCTCCAAGGGCAAAACAGGAATTAAATAAATAAAATAGAGCTGTGGCTTTGTCCACAGTTCTAAATTTTAATAAATGAGGTGATATATTGCGAAGGATTTTAAAGGGTATTAAAAAGAATGCATTTTTAATTTATTCTTTGCTACCAGCATTTTTATATATAGGTTTTTGCTGTAGTAATCGGTTTTTATCTTCTAAAGCTTTCACTTACTAAGTATGCTGGTGGGGATGAAGTTTTATCACCTACTTTATATAATTACATAAAAATTTTCAATGATCCTATGTTTAATAAGGAATTTTCAGAGGCATTTAAGAGAACATTAATATTTGTATTAGTTGTAACGCCTCTACAACTTATCACTGGTCTTATAACTGCTATGCTAATAAATAAAAGTTTTGCAGGAAGGGGTATAGTAAGGAGTATTTTATTACTTCCCCTTGCAATTCCAACCATAGTTACAACTTCAGTTCTATTGATTTTGTTTAGTAAAGGCGGACATATAACTAGCCTTTTAATGGGTAGATACAGCTTTTTCCCTAAAATCGTCGATTATGAGATTTCTTTTATAAGCAACCCATATACATCGATGGGATTATCTATATTTGGCAAAGTGTGGAGAGATACGCCTATTTCCATGCTTATATTACTATCTGGACTACAACAAATAAACGAGGAACAATATGAAGCTGCAAGGACTATGGGAGCAACAGCAATTCAAAACTTCTTTTATATAACAATTCCAATGCTTATGCCATCGATAAGTTCTGTGTTAATTTTAAGATCGATTGAAGCATGGAAGGAATTTATATTCCCTTACATATTAGCGCCTTCATATCCTATTCTAGGGGTTCTAATAGAAAAATATTATGTCCAATTAATGGATCCAGGGACAGCAGCAATGGTAGGGGTTGTTTTAATTATTTGTATATTAGTTACATCATATGTTCTCACTTATGTTCTTAATAAAATAAATAGGTATCTCATCAGAGCATAAATAGGTGGTGATTGGATGAAAAAATAAAGGCAGATAAAATTATATGGCTACTATTATTAATTTTATCAATTTTTCTAGTAATATTTCCTATTTATATAATGTTCAAATATTCCATAAGCGATAGAAGAAGCTGGATAACTGGTGGGGAATATCCTGTTCCTTGGTGGCCCTTTAAACCCACTTTTGAAATGTATAGATATTATTTAGGAGACAAAAGATTTTGGGGGAATGGGTGGCTTAGTCTTAAAATAGCTCTTTTGACAGTTACTTTTTCCTTGGTTTTAGGAACACCAGCTGCGTATTCCCTGGCAAGATTTAAGTTTAATGGAAAAGCAGTTTTGCTCTTTTTGATACTCGCCATAAGGTTTTATCCTGATATATCATCAGTTATTCCTGTTTCATACATTTTTAATAAATCTTTTTCTATAACCTTCCTAATGAAATAAAAATTTCATTAGCTCATTGCTTACTTAGTTTACCATATATAATTTTTATAGCTCAGGGCGTTTTTGAAACTATACCTGTTGATTTAGAAGAACAAGCTTTGATTTTAGGAACATCAAGGTTTTATGCTTTTTAAGAATAGTTTTACCTATAGCAGCACCTGGGCTTGCAGCAGGAGCTATTTATTCCTTTTTACTTTCATGGAATGAGTTTGTATTTTCTTATTTTATCACAGCTACTTCGGTTTCCAGCGAGGTTCCATTACCTGTTTATTTAAAGACGCTACTTGGTTCCTTTTCACCTAATTTAGTATCTATTTCAACATTATCACTACTTGTTTCAATACCTGTTATTATATTTACTTTTATTGTGCAAAAGTATATGATTGCTGGAATGGTTAAGGGAGCAGTTAAGTAAAGGATGGAGGTAAGAAAATGGCAGAATTAAAGTTAATAAATATAAATAAGAAATATCCTAATGGTTATCATGCAGTAAAGGACTTAAACATAAATGTAAATGATGGTGAATTTCTAAGTCTTGTTGGTCCTTCGGGATGTGGAAAGTCAACAACCCTTAGAATGATAGCAGGACTTGAAGATATAAGTGAAGGTGAGCTTTATATTGGTAATAGACTTTCTAATGAAATCCCTGCAAAGGACAGAGGTATTGCAATGGTATTTCAAAGCTATGCACTATTTCCACACATGACGGTTGAAGCCAATATAACCTTTGGACTTAAGATTAAAAGGTTCCAGAAAAAACTAGAAAAGAAAAGCTAAATTGGGTTTTAGATCTTTTAGATCTAAAGGGACTTGAAAACAGAAAGCCTGCTGAACTTTCAGGTGGACAAAGACAAAGAGTAGCCCTAGGAAGAGCGCTAGTATTAGATCCAGAGGTTTTACTTCTTGATGAACCATTGTCTAATTTAGATGCAAAATTAAGGGTAAAAATGAGGACAGAGCTTAAAAGAATACATAAAAAGTTAAAATCAACTATAATTTATGTAACCCATGATCAGGCAGAGGCTATGACATTGAGCGATAGAATAGCTGTTATGAAGGATGGGAAATTAATGCAAATAGGAACACCATCTGAAATATATAACAACCCTGCCAATAAGTTTGTTGCTGGTTTTGTAGGAAGCCCGGCTATGAATTTTATAAATGGTGAGCTAACGACTATTGAAGGGAAAAATTATTTTGTATTTGAAAACGGAAAAATAGAACTTCCAGATTTATTAATTAAAAAAATAAAAGAAAGAATAAAGGGTAAATATGTTGTCCTTGGAATAAGGCCTGAGGATATAGAAATAACTTTTGAAGAAGATAATAATTCTTTAAGTGGTATTACATCTATAAGAGAAACATTAGGCTCCGATGATTACATAACCGTTGAAATGGGAAGGCATTTGATAACCGTAAGAGTGGAGCCAGAAAAGCATGTTCCTATGGATGAAAGATGTTACTTGAGGTTTAAAGAAAATAAAGTTCATTTATTTGATAAAGACGAGGATTAATAGGGGAGCAAAATGAAAAAAGGGACAGTATCAATAATTTCACATACCCATTGGGATAGGGAATGGTATCTTAATAGTCCATATACGAACGAATGGCTTTTAAAGTTCTTTGATTCATTATTTGGTGTTTTTCAAAAAAGCCGGATTTTAAGTTTGTGCTTGATGGACAAACTTTAATTTTAGAAGATTATTTGGATGAACTTAATAAAAAAGGATTAAATATAGAGGAATATAAGAACAAGATAAAATATTATGTCGAAAAGGGAAACTTAGTTATTGGTCCATATTATATGCAAACGGATTGGAAGATAGTTGATGAAGAGTGTTTAGTAAGGAATATATTGTATGGGCTTAAAACGTCAAAAGAATTTGGTAAACCTATGATGATAGGTTGGCTTTTAGATAATTTTGGACAAGTTAGTCAGTGCCCACAAATACACAAAAATTTGGAATAGATTCATTGGTTGTATGGAGGGGAGCTAAATTTAAAGATGATAATGTAAAATCGGAATTTATATGGCAATCTCCAGATGAAAGTGAAGTTTTAGCTTCATATTTAATTGCAAGTTATAGAAATGGGATGAGATTAGGTGAATTTAAAGAAATATTTAAAAGGAGAATTGAAAGTGAATTTGAAAAGATTAAAGATTTTACGTTTTCTAATAATGTGCTAATAATGAACGGATATGATCAGGAAATATATCCTGATGATGTTTTAGAACTTTTGGAGGATACACAATTTGAAGATATAGAAGTTAAGCAATTATTGCCACAGGAATACTTTGAAAATATAAAAAATATAAAGAAAAAATGATTAAAATAAGTGAAATATTGGACTGTGGAAAACTAATTTCAGTTTTTCCAGGCGTTATATCAACTAGAAATTATCTTAAAATAAAGAATTACAATTGTGAAACTAAACTAATAAGGCAGCTAGAGCCTTTAATTGGAATGGGGTATATATTAGGACAGAGCATTGATATAGATAGGGATACTATTTGGAGAACCCTTTTAAAGAATCACCCCCATGATAGCATTTGCGGGGTAAGTATAGATGATGTTCATAGGGATATGGAAGATAGATATAAAATTGTTGAAAAATTTACTTCAGAAGGAATAGAAAAGTCTTTATTAAAAATAATTCCTTTGATAGATACGAATGTAGATAGTAAAGAACAAATTGTAATATTTAATCTTTATCCATTGGAAAGAAAGGAAATTATAGTATTAGAGGATAATTATGAGGGCTTAATACCTGTTGATGAAGAGTGTAAAGATATAATTTTTGAAAGAGCTGACGGCAAAATAGTATTATTTTTAGAGAAGATAAGGCCCTTTGGATTTAAGAGGATATTTTTTAAAGAGAAGGATAATAGAGAAATAATTAAACACGATGGAATAAAGGTTTATGATAATGTAATCGAAAATAAGTTTTTCTTAATAAAAATAAATGAAAACGGAACATTCGATTTGTATGATAAAGAAACTAAGAGAGAATACAAAAATCTATGCTATTTTGAAGATGAAGCTGATGCAGGAGATGAGTATAATTTTAGTCATATAATCAACGATGAGAAAATTAATACGTTGAATTTAAAACCCAAAATAGAAATTGTTGAAGAAAGCTCTTTAAGAATAGTTGCAAGGATAGAATATGTTCTTAGCCTTCCAGAAAAATTAGAAGATAATTTAAGATCAAACAAAAGAATTGATCTACCAATAGTAAATTACATAACAATAGAGGCTGATTCAAAAGTGATAAAGTTTAAAACTTTTATAAAAAATACTGCAAAGGATCATAGATTAAGGGTATTATTTCCTACAAATATAAAAACAGATTTTGTCGATTCCTATACTCAATATGACATATATAATGAAAAAGTTGATGTAGATCCAGAATATTATGAGATTCCTGATAGTGTTAAAAGGATAATAAAGGGAGCAAGGGAACCTTTTGCCTCAAGAACTAAACTAACAAAAGGATTAATAGATATCAATGATAAAAGTGAAGGACTTGCTATTTTAACTAAGGGACTTTATGAGTATGAAGTTATTAAGGATAATGTTGTAGCCATAACTCTTTTTAGAGCAGTAGATAGGATAGCAAAGGAAAATTTATTGACAAGAGAAGGCGATGCTGGACCTAATATTTTTACTCCTGAAGCAGAATGCTTAAGGGAGATGGTTTTTGAATATGCTGTTATTCCTCATGACTGTAATATAGATCTTATTAATTACCATGCATTGTATAATTCGCCTTTAATTATTGTTGAGACAGATAGGCATAGGGGAACTATTAAAAAGGATTTAGGATTTATAGAGCTTTTAGATAAAAATGTTAAAGTAACTTCAATAAAACCCTCAGAAGACGGACAAGGATTAATAATAAGGTTTGTAAACTTAGATGAAAACGAAAAAGAAATCAGTATAAGAACATTATTAAATGCAAAAAAGCATCTAAGGTTACGTTAATTGAAGATGAAATTGAAAGTTTACAAATTAATAATGGAGGCATAACTATTAATGTAAAACCTAAGGAAATCACGACAATAAAGATTGTTTATGAGGGTAAAGAAGATGTTTTGGAAAAAGCAGAATTTAATCTTTTAAATGAAAGTGATTTTAGTGAAGATTTTTCAAATTATATATCATCACCTTTAGTTACCTTAGAAGATGTAGAAAAAGAAAGGGAAAGGGCTATTAAATTATTTGAGCTTATGAAAGCTTCAAAAACAGATCTAGAAAAGGAAAGTTTTAATAGAGCATATTTAGAAGCAGAAATATCTTATTTACTTGCAAAAAGAACGCTATTAGAAATGAATAAAGATAAAAATTTAGATGAATATGAAAGTTTTCTAAAAGAACTTGATGAAAAATTAAGGGATATTGGATATAAGCTAAACTTAAGTAGAGTAAAGAAAAGAGCCCTAGAGATGGTGGAAGAATATTTATAAGGAAGTGACGGTATGGATAAGGTTTATGTGGTTTCTACAACCCATTGGGATAGGGAATGGTATAGGACATTTAATGAATTTAGAATTAGATTATGCGACATGATGGATGAATTGTTAGATATTTTAAAAAAGGATAATTTTAAATCATTTTATTTTGATGGACAAACGATCCCCCTTGAAGATTATATAGATATAAATCCAGAAAGATATGAAGAATTAAAGGAACTTGTAAAAAACAACAAACTAATTATTGGACCCTTTTATGTTATCCCGGATGAGTTTTTACCATCCGGGGAATCTTTAATTAGAAATCTCTTGTTAGGGCATGATATAGCTGCTAAATTTGGCAGGAAGTCATATTCAGGGTATCTGCCGGACAATTTTGGCCATATTTCGCAGCTACCACAAATACTAAGGGGTTTTAATATTGACAATGTATTATTCTTTAGAGGTCTTGATAATAAAAGATGTCCAGATAGCGAATTTTTATTTAATTCTGAGGATGGATCAAGCATTTTAGGGATTCATTTAAAACTTGGATATTGGAACTTAAAAAGCTTTGGACTTTTGGGAAAATCACCCACGGAACATTTACTTGAGGTTTTAAATAGGCTAAAGCCTACAAATAAAAGTGGAGTTTATTTGCTTCTAAATGGATCAGATCACCTATATCCTCAGGAAAATCTACCTGAACTATTAGAGAAGGTTAAAGAGGAAGTTAAAGATATAGAAATCCTTCAATCATCCGTTGATGATTATATTGAAGAAGTTAAGAAGAATGTTAAATTTGATGAACTTTTAAAAATTACGGGAGAGCTTAGGGATGCTAATTCATCCCAAATAAATCCATCGGTTTATTCGACAAGATATTTAATAAAGCAAATGAATAAAAAGTGTGAAATACAACTTGAAAAATATTGTGAGCCATTGAATACTTTGGGGGCCATATTCAACATTAAATATCCTAAAAATCTTATAAAAAGGCCTGGAAAGAGCTTATTAAGAATAATGCCCATGACAGTATATGTGGATGCTCTTCAGATGAAACCATGAAGGATGTAGAACATAGATATAAACACAGCTTTGAAATAAGCAGAAGATTAACAGAAGAAGCAATGGAGAATATTGTTAATTTAATTGATATGAAGGACTTTGAAGATGAAGATATGGCATTGGTTGTTTTTAATCCTCTTAATTGGGAAAGAAGGGATGTTGTTGAAGCTTATATTGAGTTTCCTTCAGAAAAAATGTAAAAGATATATCAATTTATGATGGTGAAGAGGAAGTAGATTATGAAATAATTGATATTTATGAAAAAGTTAAATTAAATGAGTTTAAGCATAAATCTAAGGAAAAACAACGAGTTATTTGCTTTAAAATAAGGTTTATTGCTGAAAAGATTCCCCCATTAGGATATAAAACTTATAAAGTAACCCCAAAACTTTTAAGGGAAAAAGAAGATATGTTCAAAAATCTATGGAATATACTTTTAGTAGACTTATAGAAAATGAATACTATAAAATAGAAGTAAACCCAGATGGAACACTCAATATCTTTGATAAGAAAAATTCTAATTACTATGAAAGAATGCATTTGTTTCAAGATAGATCCGATGCAGGAAACGAATACGAATATTCTCCTGCCTTTAGGGATGAAGTAATTTTGCCAATATTAAAGAATTTATCAATAATAAAAAATAGCGATATATCTTCTACCATAAAGCTTGAATTTGAAATGGAAGTCCCAGACGGCGTTGATGGATTTGTTAAAAGAAGCGAAGACAAGGTAATTAATAAAATAATTTCATATGTGATCCTCTATAAAGGAATCGATAGAATTGATTTTAAAACAAAAATTCAAAATAATGCAAAGGACCATATATTGACAGTTAATTTTAATTCGGGTATAAATACAGAAAAGGAAAATGCCTATATTCCCTTTGATATAATAGAAAGAAATGTAAAAATAAATGAGTGCGACTTAAGTGAAAATGAAATTGAAACACCATTTAAACCTATGCAATTATTTGTAAGCATTTCAGACGATAAAAAGGCCTTTACTCTTGCTACAAGAGGTATTTATGAATATCAAACTAAAAAAGAAAAGAATGTAGAGGTAAGTATAACCCTTTTAAGATCAGTAAGTTATTTGTTTAGGGATGTTCTTCCAAATTCAAAAGATGGTCAACCCTGCACAACGCCGGTTATTTTTACAAAAGATGCACAATGCATAGGAGAAGGAACATTTGAATATTCAATTGTTCTTCATAGCAAGGATTGTATTAGGGATAATGTATTCAAAAGAGCCTTTGAATATGAAACGCCTTTAATTGCTTATTATTCAAATAAAGGAACGAAAAGTGTTTTACCTAATAAATTTTCTCTACTACAAGTTGAAGGGGAGGGTGTTATTTTATCGGCTTTTAAAAAGGCAGAATTTGATGATGCAATAATTATTAGATTATTTAATATAACAGGGATTGAACAATCTGCTAAAATAAAGTTAAATTTTAATTTTAATAGAATTTTGCTTTCTAACATGTTAGAAGAAGATAAAGATGAACTAAATCACAGTAATAATTATATTAGTTTAATCTTCAAACCAAAAGAAATAGTGACATTAAAAATATATATTTAAAAATGGGTGAGATTATGGATAAATATTTATGCGGTATTGACCTTGGGGAACCAAAATAAATACTATATTAATGACTAATGAAGGGAAAATAATTTCCACCTATACCCTGCCAACTTTAGCCCATGAAGGCCCTGAGAAAGTTATTCAAAGAATGAAGGAAACGGTATATAAAGTATTAAAAGATGCTGAAATTAATATTTCAGATTTAGAAGGTATAGGGGTGGCATCGCCGGGACCGTTAGATGCAAAAAGGGAATTGTTTTAAATCCTCCAAATCTACCAGGGTGGATT
Organism: Caloramator sp. Dgby_cultured_2; assembly: GCF_028872215.1. Classification (NCBI taxonomy): domain Bacteria; kingdom Bacillati; phylum Bacillota; class Clostridia; order Eubacteriales; family Clostridiaceae; genus Caloramator; species Caloramator sp. Dgby_cultured_2. The sequence goes on along the minus strand of NZ_CP118396.1, from coordinate 1,788,675 downwards.
GATATTCCTTTAGTTAAAATATTAGAGGATGAGTTTAAAAGACCTATAAAGCTTCAAAACGATGCCAACTGTGCTGCTCTAGCTGAATACTTTTTGGTGCTGGTAAGGGGACAAAAATTTTGTGTATATAACTGTAAGCACAGGAATAGGCGGAGGAGCAATAGTAGATGGTAAACTATATGATGGGGCAAACTCCAACGCAGCAGAATTTGGACATGCAAGTATAAACTTTGACGGTGAAAGGTGTCATTGTGGAAACTATGGTTGCTTTGAAATGTATGCATCAGGAACAGCCCTTGCAAAATTTGCAGAGGGAGAAATAGAAAAGGGAAGAGGAAGCGTTATAAGAGATATTGCAAAGGATGGAAAAATAACTGCAAGGGATGTTTTTGAAGGCTACAAAATGGGGGATAATTTAGCAAGGGAGCTTATTGAAAGGGAAGCCTTTTATCTTGGTGTTGGAATTGCAAATATAATTATGAATTACAATCCAGAGGTTATAGCAGTAGGTGGAGGAGTTTCCAATGGTTTTGATATACTTTACCCTATAATGATTAAAACAGTAGAGGAAAGATGTTATAAGGCAAGTTTTAAAGCATGCAAAATTGTAAAGGCAGAACTTGGCCAAAATTCTGGTGCAATTGGTGCTGCCGTTTTGAATATTAATTTTTAAAAAATTAAGAAAATTTAATTGACTTTGGGTTAAAATCGTATTATTATTGATTTCAAATTATATAAAAGCCAAAATCAATGCGTGAAAGAAGTAGGCATAGTTGGTAGTTACAGCGAGTTGGGGATGGTGGAAGCCCGATACGATCCATTATGCTGAATGGGTTCACAAGATGCAGGGTGAAATAAAGTAGCCCGCGCCGGATTTCCTACGTTACAGGGATAGGATGTGTTGGCATCCGAAAAGATGAGCATTTTGCTCAATTTAGGTGGCACCGCGAAGGCACTTCGCCCTAAAAGGGTTAAGTGCCTTTAATTTTTTATAGGGGGTTCAATTATGAAAAGGGAAAAGTTTTCTTCAAGTTTGGCAGTTTTCTTAGCTACATTGGGTTCTGCTATAGGTTTAGGCAATATATGGAGGTTCCCATATATTATCGGAATGAACGGAGGGGAGCATTTTTATTTGTTTATTTGATATGCGTTTTAATAGTTGGAATCCCTGTTATGATAAGCGAATTTTTCATAGGAAGAAAAACAAGATTAAATCCTGTTTTAGCCTTTGAAAAGCTTGGAGGAAGGAAATGGAGAATAGTAGGTTACATGGGTATTTTAGCCTCCCTATTAATCATGTTTTTCTATAGTGCTGTGGCAGGATGGGTTTATTCCTATACATTTAAAAGTTTGATTGGAAAATTTAATGGAGTTACATTAGAATCCTCAAGGGATATATTTATAAATATGATAACAAGCCCTAAAGACGTTATTCTATGGCAATTAACTGCTCTTTTAGTAGTCGCCATAATACTTATGATGGGAGTCAAAGGAGGAATAGAAAGGGCAACAAAATTATTAATGCCTGTCCTATTTATCCTGATTTTAATTTGTGACATAAGAGCATTGACTTTAGAAAACTCATACGAGGGAATCAAATTTTTGTTTGCTGTAGATTTTTCAAAGCTCAAGTCAAGCAGCATATTAACCTCCTTAGGACTCTCGTTTTTTAAGCTATCTTTAGGTGTGGGGACAATGATAACCTATGCAAGTTACTTTACTGATGATAATGATTTAATGTCAACAGCTTTAAAGGTTGCATTATCAGATACATTAATTTCCCTTCTTGCAGGGCTTGCGATATTTCCAACAGTTTTTGCTTTTAAAATGGAACCATCCTATGGTCCAGGGCTATTGTTTATAACAATTCCGCTTATATTTTCAAAATTACCCTTTGGGAACGTTCTTTTATTTATGTTTTTCTTATTAACATCAATTGCTGCAACAACTGCAATGCTCTCCTTAGTTGAAGTTTCAGTTGCTTATCTTATAGAAGTTAAAAAAATAGATAGGAGAAAAAGCGTTTTAATTACTACTATCTTCATTGCATTATTTGGAAGTTTAGCAGCCCTTTCGGTTGAAGGAAATGTTTTATCAAATGTAAAGCTTTTAGGAAGGACTATATTTGATATATTCGACTATTTATCCTCTAACATTCTCTTGCCATTAGGTGGAATTTTGATTTCTGTTTTTGTTGGATATTTTGCTGGGAAAGAAGAGGTTATTAATGAAATTACAAATAAAATGAAGTTAAAAAATGTAAAACTATTGAAGATTTATTTGTTAATTTTAAAATATGTTACTCCCATTATGATTGGGATAATATTTATAAATAGCATTTTTTAAAATTCAAGTTAAATTATAAAAAATTCAAGTTAAATTAAATTGAAAAATAATTTACAGAGTAATATAATTATTTTGAAAATTTACGGAATAGATATATATTTTAAGATTAATTATGGGAGGGGTGTGAATAAAAAATATTTATCAATTTAAAAAGATTAAATTTAATTTAGGGGTAAAATTCATGAAAAAAACATTAATTAAAATTTTTGCGTTTTTCATGTCACTTACATTGATTTTTTCAAGTTTTAACATCACATTTGCAGCAACAAAAAAGACTAGCGATCTTAGGCTTGCATCAGACTGGCCATATCCATTTCACGGAAATCCATTTGGCCCAGGGGCTGTAGGTGGTGCTTGGTGGTTTGTATATGAACCTTTTGCATACTATATTCCACAAACAGGTCAGTATATTCCAAGGCTTGCTGAAAAGTGGACAATTAATGGAAACAAATTAACAGTATATCTTAGAAAAAATGCAAAATGGTCAGATGGAAAAGCATTTACAGCTCAGGATGTTGTTAATACAGTAGCCTTTATTCAAGCTATGTGGCAATGGCCATACGAAATACAAACAGTAAGAGCTATAAATCCAAATACTGTAGAATTTACTTTGTGGAAGGATGCACCAGCTTCATTTATGCATACCATACTAACAGATGGTGCTATGGGTTCTTTAGTTCCATATCATGTATATTCAAAGTGGAACGCACAAGCAAGACAAGTTGCTGAACTTGGAAAGAAAATATTCTATGATACACAGGCTGGAAAAGCAGTATCTGATGAAACGAAGAAGCAATATGAAAAGTTAAGCTCAGCATTAAGAGATCAAGTAAATAAATTTTCACCATATAAAACATTAAAGAGAATGCCTGTTGTTGGTGCATATGAACCAACTAAGATAATTCAGTCTGAAATGATTTTAAGCAAAAATAAATATCACTGGCTTGCTAATAAAAATACTACGGAAAGGGTAGTATTTAGAAGATGGTCTTCTAACGAATTTGTATGGGCATCATTAGTATCAGGTGAACTTGATGCAGCACATCCTAATATGCCAAAGGATGTTGTAGAACAGTTGAAATTTATAAATCCTAATTTAAATGTTAAGGCTGTATCAGACTTATCAGAAATTGCATTAGTTTTTAACTTTAATAATAAGTTATTTAAAGATATTAATTTAAGAAAGGCAATAGCTTATCTGTTAGAGAAAAACAAAGTTAAGGACGTTTCAGTATGGCAGGCTAATGCTGCAGGACAGTATTATACTGGCGTTTTAAGTAGCATGCAAAGCAAATGGGTAAACAGCACTACATTGAGTAAAATGACTAAATATGCAACAAATACTGCTTCAGCTGAAAATATATTAAAGAAGGCTGGATATACAAAGAAGAATAATCAGTGGTATACTCCTTCAAATGAACCTGTTGAATTTGTTCTTTCAGTATACGGACCTCACAACGACTGGGTATTAGCAGCAAGGGAAGTTGTTCAGCAATTTAATAAATTCGGATTTAAGGTTGAAATGAAGTTAATACCAGATGGAATGAGAGATCAGGTAATGAGAAGCGGAGATTATGAATGTGCTATTGAATTTGGTTCAGCATGGTGGGGATATCCACATCCAATGACTGGATATTCAAGACTTTATCAGGGGGATATCGCTAATATTACAGCATTCCCATCAAAGGAAAAATTTAATACTCCATGGGGACAATATTCACCATATGACCTTGTAAATGAATTAAAGGATAATATAAACAACAGCAAGAAAGCAACAGAAATAATTCAAAAACTAGCTTATATTACAAATGAATACTTACCAGTTGTTCCACTATTTGAAAAGGTTCTTCCAATATATTATTCAAGTGCAAGATTAACAGGATGGCCATCAGCACAAGATGGAAGATGGTCATTAGCTCCTGGAGGAATAGAAAGATTATATAACCTGCTAATTACTGAGGGAGTATTAAAATCAAAATAATTGAACTTGGAGGAGGTAGACTTGAAGTTTATATTAAATAGATTAATTTATTTGTTATTTGTATTGTTTATAGCCATAAGCGGGATATTTTTCCTTATCAATAAGATGCCAGGCGATCCCGCTTATGGCCTGGCTGTTTCAATATCACAACAAAGAAATATGGATATAAATAAGGCGCTGGAGATTGCTCATCAAATGATGGGAATAGATACCGGCGAGCCTTTATTTATTAGATATGTAAAGTTTTTAAATCAATTTATAAGAGGAAACATTGGCTATTCAACATATTACCAAACAACCCGTTAATGAAATAGTTGCAAAATCCCTTCCTTGGACGCTACTTGTTGTTTTTATATCTATATTGATAAGTTTTATAATAGGAGTTTATTTAGGTGCTTTTTCGGCACAAAAAGAGGGCGAGCAGTTGATATTTCAATCTCATTTGTATCCAGCATAATTCAAGCTATTCCACCTTTTGTTTTAGCTGTTTTAATTTTATTCATAGGTGCAATTAAATTAAGGATTATTCCTTTAGGAGGAGCATATCCAGTAGATATGGAACCATCCTTTTCAATAGATTTTATAATCAGTGTAATAAAACATGCCTTAGGACCAATAGTAGCTATATCAATTCCTCAAATTGCGGTATGGATCCTTGCAATGAGGGAAATACATCACAAATAATGGAAGAGGATTATATTAGGTTTGCGATGATAAGGGGAGTTAAAGATTCAACCATTGCAAGAAAATATATAAGGAATAATGCAATTTTACCTTTGGTGGCAAGCCTTGCAATTGCCTTTGGCTATATGCTAGGAGGGAATACTTTAGTAGAATCCATATTTAATTATCCCGGAATAGGTTTTTATTTTGGCAAGGCTATAGCTTTTAGAGATTATGGGCTATTAACAGGATTGTTCTCATTAATTGTTGTTGGGGTTATTATAGCAACTTTTTTAGCAGAGATATTATATTCATTAATTGATCCGAGGGTGAAGATAAAATGAGTGAATTAAGGATTAAATTAACAAAAGACTTAGGTTTATTTAAGTATAATAAAAAAGCTTTTATAGGATTTATAATAATTTTATTTTATGTCATTATGGCTATTTTTGGAAGATATATAGTTCCATTATCATTAGAATCAAACTTTTCAGACAGGTATTTAGCACCTTCTTTAAAACATCCCTTTGGGACAGATTATTTTGGAATAGATATTTTTGCCCAGATTGTGAATGGGGCAAGAACTGTTATAGGTTTAAGCATGACATCCAGTTTTTTGCAGTAGTGATTGGAACCATCTTAGGGATATTAAGGGGATATTTAACTGGGAAAATAGGACAAGTTGTAGATGCGATAATTTCTATATTTTTAGTAGTCCCATCATTCCCAGCGTTATTGATAATGGCTGCAATATTTGCTGATTCAAACCTTAATATGATTCAGATTTCATTAATTGTAGCCCTTTGGCTTTGGGCACCCCTTGCAAAACAGGTTTCTGCCCAGGTTATGTCTATAAAAAATAAAGAATTTATAGAGGCTTCTAAAATGCTCAATATGCCTCTTTATTACATTATATTTAAAGATATTTTCCCGCTTGTCGCGCCATATATCCTTGTAAATTTTGCGATGCAACTAAAGGGTGCAATGGAATTTACGATTGGGCTTATGTTCTTAGGCCTTGCAAAGTTTGACTCTACCCATTGGGGAATCATGCTTAATTATGCCCTTTATCAGGCTGGAGCTTTATATACGCCTAGGGCATTTCATTATCCGTTTTTCATAATATTAAATATAATTCTTCTCATATATGGAGGAATTATATTTACACAGAGCTTAGAAGAAACATTTAATCCTAAACTTCAGGGGCATGAATGATGAAGACGCTATTAAAGGTTGAAAATTTAAGTGCACATTACATTGTTAAAGAAGGGACGATTAAGGCTGCTAATAATATAAATCTTGACATCATTGAAAACAGCGTTACTGCTGTTGTTGGTGAAAGCGCATCAGGTAAAAGCACTCTTATTGAGGCAATCACTATGAGCTTACCACCAAATGGAAGGATAAGCAGTGGCAAGGTGTTTTATAAGGATAATGATATATTAAAAAGCGATTATGAATATTTAAGAAAAATAAGGTGGACAGAAATAGCTTATGTTCCACAGGCAGCTCAGCAATCCTTAAACCCAACTTTGAAGGTAATAGATCATTTTATTGATACAGTAAGGTCCCATAATATTAAATGGTCCAACCATGAGATAAGGGAAAGGGCATCTGAACTTTTAAAGCTTGTAAGATTAGAGCCGGGAACAGTTCTTGATAGCTTTCCAAACCAGCTCTCAGGCGGAATGAAACAGAGGGTTCTAATCGCTTTAGCCCTTTTATTTGATCCTAAAATATTGATTTTGGATGAACCAACTTCGGCTCTGGACGTAATTACTCAGGCACATATTGTAAAGCTTTTAAAGGAAATAAAAGAAAATAGAGAAATAACCATAATTTTTATCACCCATGATATTGCAATAGCTGCAGAACTTGCTGATTATATAGTAGTTGTCTATGGTGGACATGTTATTGAAAAGGCTGATACCATTAAAATTTTTAAAGAGCCTAAACATCCCTATACAAAGGGATTAATCAATTCAATAATGTCCATCCTATCAAAGGATGATGAACCGAAGGGGATAAAAGGAGATCCTCCAAGCCTATTAAATCCTCCTCCTGGATGTAAATTTCATCCAAGATGTCAATTTGCAAGTGAAATATGCAAAAAGAAGTGCCTGATTTAATAAAATTAGATGATAATTCTAAGGTTGCATGTTTTCTATATAATAGTGCAGGAGGAGATGTAGATGAATAGTTCTGTATTAGAATTAAAAAATGTATCAAAGATTTATTCAATTGGATTATTTAATAAAGTAAAAAAATTAGCATTAGACGATGTAAGCTTAAATATAAAAAAGGTGAAAAGATAGCCATAATTGGGGAAAGCGGTATGGGTAAAAGCACCCTAGCTAAAATAATGTGTGACCTAGAAAGTCCTACAAAGGGTGAAGTTTATTGGTTCGGAGAAAATTTAAGCAAGTTGAATTCTAAGGAATACAAAAAATGAGGATCAAGATTCAATATGTTCACCAAGATCCTTATGCTTCTTTACATCCCAGTAAAGATATTTTTAGCATATTAAAGGACCCAATCCTGTTTAATAGGATATGTGAAAGACACGAAGTAAAGGAAAAGGTCGAAGAGCTACTTGAATTGGTTGGATTGACGCCAACAAATTATTTTTGAATAAATACCCCCATCATTTGTCAGGTGGAGGAAGACAGAGACTCGCAATTGCAAGGGCTCTTTCAGTTAATCCTGAAATATTAGTAGCAGATGAGCCCATAAGCATGATAGATATGTCCCTTAGGGCATCTATAATTAAATTACTAAAGGATATCAATTCAAAATTAAATATATCCATTATATTAATCCTTCATGATATAGGAGCTGCAAAATATTTTGCTGAAGGCGATGGAAAATTGATTGTAATATATGGTGGTAAAATAGTTGAATTTGGAAGCTGTGATGAAATAATAAATAATCCAAAGCATCCTTATACTAGAGTATTGATTTCATCAACAGCAGTTCCAGATCCGGAGCTATCAAAACGAAAAATAGTTGAGGAATTGAAATCCTACGAACCACCAAAAAGGACGCCCGAATCAAAAGAATGTCCTTTCATTCATGCATGTAATTATTCAAAGGATATTTGTTTAAAAAGGCCGGGTTTAGAAAAAGTAAATGATTTACATTTTGTAAGTTGCCATAGATATATGGAACTACCTAACTGGAAATTATTCAACTAAAAAGCGTTGGGAGGATAATTGATGTTCAAGCTAGAGAGATTGACTTTAGAACCTGTATTAACACCTGATTTTACTAATGAATGGGAAAAGGCTGCGGTATTTAATGCTGCTGTTATTTATGAAGATGGAAAGTTTCACATGTTTTATAGGGCATCAAATAATAAATTTGTTCTAAATACAGATAGACCATATGAAGAAAATAAATTTGTATCCTCTATAGGATATGCAGTAAGCGATGATGGAATAAACTTTAAAAGATTTAATGAACCAATTTTTGTTGGGACAACAGAGCAGGAGGCTTGGGGAGTAGAGGATCCAAGGATAACTAAAATAAACGATACATATTACATGCTATATACCGGATTTGGAGGAGTGACATGGGACAATTTTCGAATTTGCATGGCATGGTCAAAGGATATGAAAAACTGGGAGGGGCATAGGGTAGTCTTAGATGAACCTAACAAGGATGCAGCACTACTTGCGGATAAAATTGAGGATAAATATGTTCTTTTCCATAGAAGACATCCAAATATTTGGATTGCATATTCAGATGATTTAATAAATTGGGAAGGTCATAAGGTAATTATGGAACCTATAAAAGGAACATGGGAATCAAAAAATAGGAATTGCTGGGCCACCAATAAAGAGGGAGGATGGGTATCTTTTATTTTATCATGCAGTTGATGATTACAATGTATATAGGCTCGGTGCAGCTTTACTAGATTTAAAGGATCCATCTAAAGTTATAAAAAGATTACCTTATCCTATATTAGAACCTGAGCTTGATTGGGAGAAAAAGGGACTTGTTCCCAATGTTGTATTTAGCTGTGGAGCAGTAGAAGCAAATGGCAAATACTATGTTTATTACGGTGCAGCTGATACTGTAATTGGAGTTGCTGCAATAGAAAAGGATAAAGTTTGTTTTTGACGGGAGGAATATTTATGCTAAAAAGTCATTTCAATGATAAAAGATGTAAAGAACTTTTAGAAGAATATTTGAATAATAGGCAGGAAAAAGTTAGTAAAAAATAGTTTTTGAAGGAGTAGAGGGCTTTGATGTTTATAACATAACAGCACCATTTAATATGCTTGGGAAAAGAGTAATAGCAGGAAGAGTGGAAAAAAGAGATAGTGAACATTCAAAGGTTATGTTTTTGAGGAAAAAAATGATAAATATGTGCTAATGAAGGATGCACCAGTATTAGAACTTCAAGATCCTTTTTTACATTTATAAAGGATGAAATAATATTAGGTGGAGTTGAGATATATCCCCATAAAGAAATAAAAGGTGCATTAGGATATAGAACAGTATTTTTTAGAGGAAAGGATATATATTCGTTAAAAAGATTTACTCAAGGCCCTGAAATGATGAAGGATATAAGAATATTAGATTTAAGAAATGGTAAAATTGCTGTCTTTACAAGACCTCAAGGTCAAATTGGAGGTAGAGGCAAAATAGGTTTTACATTAATTAATTCATTAGATGAGTTAAATGAAGATGTTATTGTTAGTGCACCTTTAATTGAAGGACAGTTCGATGAGGAAGAATGGGGAGGTGCAAATGAATTACATCTTTTGAAAAATGGACTTATAGGAGTTTTAGGCCACGTTGCATGCTTTGACGGTGAAATGAATAGGCATTACTATTCTATGGTATTTGCCTTTAACCCAACAAATTTTGAAAGAACACTAATAAAAATAATTGCTGTTAGGGATGATTTTCAGGAGGGTGAGAGCAAACGTGATGATCTTAAGGATGTAATATTCAGCGGAGGATTAACAAGAATTGGAAACGGAAAGGCAATTCTTTATGCAGGAGTTAGCGATGCAGAAGCCCACCAAATAGAAATACAGGATCCATTTTTAGAATATGAGAATTTAAAAGTTTAAAAGAGGTGGCGGCTATTGAATAAACTCAAAAAGAAAAAGTAACGATGAAGGATATAGCTGAAAAGCTTAATATTTCAATAAATGCTGTATCACTTGCCCTGAATGACAAGGATGGGGTCAGCGAAAAAACTAAAGCAGAAGTGATTAGAATTGCTAATGAATTAGGATATTTAAAGGTCAGCAGTTCTAATAATAAAGATAAAAGCAAAAATATCTGTATATTAATAGAAAGCAGATATTTTAGGGATGTATATTTTTATTCAAAGGTTATAATCGGAATAGAAAATGAGGCAAGAAAAAATGATTATGTTATTATAGTTAGCCTATTAGACAAGTATACTTTTGAGGTTCCTACTTGTATAACTAATAAAAAGGTGGATGGAATTTTAATTGTTGGGGCGATTAATGATAATTATCTGGAAAAAATATTGAAATATAATATTCCAGTTGTTTTAGTGGATCATGCATCCTTTAAATTGCCAACTGATGCAATTTTAACTCAGAATTTCTTTGGCTCCTATAAAGCGACTAATTATCTTCTTGAAAAAGGTCATAAGAAAATAGGTTTTTGGGGAGATTGATTTAACATTAAGTTTCAAGGAAAGATGGCTTGGTTATAGTGAATGCATGAGAAGGTTTTATAACTATGATGATAAAACAATAAATAAATTATTTAAATATTCTATAATCAAGGATGTAGAAAAATATGTGTTTAAAAAGGATTATAAAAAAATTTCAGAAATGATTTTGTCTTTAGAGGAGTTGCCAACAGCATTTATATGTTCAAACGATGATGCTGCACTCACATTATTTAATTCTTTAAATAGCCTTGGTGTTAGAGTCCCTGATGATATATCGATTATTGGATTTGATGATATAGAACTCTGTTCATTAGTAAATCCTAATCTTACAACCATGAGAATAGAAAAAGAGTTGATGGGGCAAAAGGCAGTAAAAAGACTGTTGTGGAGAATGGAAAACAGAAATGCTCATATTGAACATATTGAATTAGATGTTAAGCTTATTGAAAGAGGGACAGTAAAATCCCTTAACGATAGGTGATAAAATAATTTAAGTTTTTAGGCACTTACTTTAGCTTAAAGTAGGTGCCTTTTGCATTTAAAAATTTTTGTTTTTGTGATTTAAATTACATTTTTATCCATAGAAAATGATATAATAAAATCAAAATTAAAAAAGTGCTGATGAAAATGAAAAGAATAGACTTTAAAAGGAACTTGAAAGATTTGGTTGAAGAATATCCCGAAATTGTTGGAATAATGCAAAGGCTTGGTTTTACTGAGATAGTAAAGCCAGGTATGTTAAACACAGTAGGTAGAGTAATGACAATACCTAAGGGAGCAATGCTAAGAGGGTTTGACATAGAAAAAATAAAAAATGAATTTATTAAAAATGGATTTGAAATAATAGAATAGGAGGGATTTTTAATGAGTGAACAATTTATAAAAAACATTGAGCATAAGGCAATACTTGAAATGGAAAGTCTTGTTCAATATCAAGAGGGGACGGTTGTTAGTAGAACCTTAGCCCAAAGCAAAGCCCACAGTGTTACTTTATTTGCCTTTGACAAGGGTGAGGAAATTTCAGCCCATTCTGCTCCGGGAGATGCCCTTGTATATGTTTTAGATGGTGAAGCAGAAATTACAATTGGAGATGAAAAGTTTTACTTAAAGAAGGGCCAAACAATAGTAATGCCAGCCAATATTCCCCATGCCCTCTTTGCAAAGGAAAGGTTTAAAATGCTTCTTATAGTGATTTTCCAATAATCATTTAAAAAGGGTTGTTTCAAGATTTTGAAACAACCCTTTTAAAAATTATTTTGCAATTTTAAGCTTTAGTTTAAATAGGTCTTCTTCAGTTTGATGTTCTTTATGCTTAAGGAAAATTATATCTTCAGTCATGTTTTCCAGTTTCATATAAATTTCAGTATGTCTTGTAGCGTTTATGGCTTCTATATCATTAATTTTCTTTTCAATATTATCGAGTTTTTCAATGACTTTTGTAAGTTGAACTTCTACATTTTCTACTCTTTTCTCTAATTTTATTTGGTTAGTCTTAAGGTCGGCGATGTCGCTTTGCATTTGTGTTTGATTAGCCTTAAGATCGTTAATGTCTTTTTGCATTTGAGCCTGGTTAGCCTTAAGGTCGGCGATGTCGCTTTGCATTTGTGTTTGATTAGCCTTAAGATCGTTAATGTCTTTTTGCATTTGAGCTTGGTTAGTCTTAAGGTCAGCGATGTCGCTTTGCATTTGTGTTTGATTAGCTTTAAGATCGTTAATGTCTTTTTGCATTTGAGCTTGGTTAGCCTTAAGGTCAGCGATGTCGTTTTGAATTTGTGTTTGGTTAACTTTAAGATCAGCGATGTCGCTTTGCATTTGAGCTTGAACATTTTCTATTTTATCGAGTTTTTCTAATATCAAATTTAATATTTTTTCCATTAATCCTTCACCTCCAAAGAGCTATTTTTATTATACAATAAATATTCAATTTTAGAAATAAGCTTATTTCTTTCTTGACCTAGAAAATATTTACAGGCATAATTAAAATATATACTGTAAAATTTTAGGGGGGATAATGTGGAAAGTTTAGATGCAAAAAGCAGGAACTTAAAGAATATTTAACTAAGATTGAGTATCTCAATAGCCTATTAGGTCTTGTGCATTGGGATATGAGGGTAAACATTCCTCAAAATGCTGTTCCATATAGAGGGGAAGTTGCTGGATTTTTGGCAGGAGAGCATTATAAGCTCATCACATCGGACAAAGTTAAGGAATTTATAGAATATTTTTCAACATGTGAAAATCTTGATGAAATAATAAGTGCATCAATAAGAAAGCTAAAAAAGAATACGATAGGACTATGAAAATCCCAGAAAAACTTTATGTAGAGTTTGTAAATTTAGTATCAGTTGCAGAGAGCGTATGGGAGGAGGCAAAGAAAAAGGGAGATTATAACCTTTTTAAGCCCTACCTTGAAAAGATAATAAGTTATAACAAACAATTTGCTGAACTTTATGGATATAAGAAAAAAGATACGATGCCCTTCTTGATAACTACGAAATGGGAATGACGGAAGAGGAGCTTGATAGGATATTTATGCCCCTTAAGGATGCCATAATAAATTTATTAAAGAAGTTAAAGGAAGCCAACTATGAACCTAAAGACCATATATTAAAAGGACATTATCCGATAACAAAGCAAAGGGAATTTGCAAGGATAATAGCAGAAAAATTAGGATATGACTTATCCTCAGGTAGAATAGATGAAAGTGCACATCCTTTTACTATAGAATTAGGGGTAAATGATATAAGAATAACAACAAGATATGATGAAGAAAATTTTATAACAGGTCTTTTATCCAATATACATGAAATGGGACATGCAATATATGAACAAAATATATCTAAAGATTTAAAAGGAACACTTTTGATGACTGGAACCTCGATGGGTATCCACGAATCCCAATCAAGATTTTATGAAAACATAATAGGAAGGTCAAAGGAATTTTGGAAAAATATCTACCCTGATGTTACAAATCTTTTCCCAGAGCTAAAAAGGCTTTCTGTAGATGATATTTACGATGCAGTAAACTCCATAAAGCCATCCTTAATTAGGGTTGATGCTGATGAGATAACATATAGTTTGCATATAATTATAAGATATGAAATGGAAAAGCTTATGATGGACGAAGATATCGATGTTGACGAGCTACCAAAGATATGGAATCAAAAATATAAGGATTATCTTGGCGTTGAAGTGCAAAACTATAGTGAAGGAATATTGCAGGATGTCCACTGGTCAGGAGGGATGATAGGATATTTCCCATCCTATGCACTAGGAAACCTTTATGGTGCCCAAATATTAAATAAAATACTTAAGGATATTCCAGACTTTTATGAAAGAATAGAAAACGGTGACTTTTTAAGCATGAAGTCATGGTTAAATCAAAATATTCACAGATATGGTTCTTTATACACACCATCAGAGCTTATAGAAAAGATAACAGGTGAAAAATTAAATCCGGAGTATTTTATAAAAAGGTGCGAGAAAATTGTAGAAGCAAAATTAAGATAATCTGCCCGCTTGGGCAGATTTTTTAAATTTGGATAAAATAATAGTAGTGCTAATTAAAAATTTTTTAGTTTGTGACATATGTTACATATTGTTTTCTAATATATGGTTAAAATAAAAGTATAAAAATTCCAGAAAGGAAGGGTAATTATGAGCGAGGTAATAAACAACAGAGAATATAGACAAAAGGTGTTAAAGGAACTTATAATGGAGCTTCATGATGGTAAGCCCTTTGACGAAGTTAAATCTAAGTTTGAAAGGATTTTCTCAGGAGTTTCAGCAAAGGAAATTTCAGAACTAGAGCAGGCTCTTATAATGGAAGGTATGCCGGTAACAGAGGTTCAGAGGCTCTGCGATGTTCATGCAGCTATGTTTAAGGGGTCAATAGAGGAAATTCATAGGCCAACTGACCCCAAAGATATACCTGGGCACCCTGTTAATACCTTCTTTAATGAAAACAGAGCCATAGAAAAGCTTTTAGATAAAATTAGAGAAGAAATGGAGAATTTTAAGCACAATGATTCAAAGGAAAACGCACTAAAACTAGTAACTTTATTTAACGAGCTATGGGATATAGATAAGCACTATTCAAGAAAAGAAAATTTAATATTTCCATACCTTGAAAAATACGGGATAACTGCACCACCGAAAGTAATGTGGGGAGTCGATGATGAAATAAGGGATCTTATTAAAGAAAATAAAAAAATGCTATTGAACTACAATGGCGAAAAGGATGAAATAATTAGTAAAATTGAAGAAACAATAAATAAAGTAGCAGAAATGATTTTCAAAGAAGAAAATATACTATTTCCAATGACTGTTGATACTTTTACAGAAGATGAATGGATTAAAATTATGCAAGAGTCTGATGAAATAGGATACTGCCTAGTAGAGCCAATAGCAAGATGGGTTCCAGAAAGGGTTAATGTTGTAAAGGAAGAAAAAGAAGATATTCAAAAAGGATACATCAAATTTGAAACGGGATTTTTGAGTATAAAAGAACTTTTAAATATATTAAACACTTTACCCTTTGATATAACTTTTATCGATAAAGATGACGTAGTTAAATACTTCTCTCAAGGGAAGGAAAGAATTTTTGCAAGGACAAAGGCTGTTATAGGGAGAAAGGTTCAAAACTGCCATCCACCTGCAAGCGTTCATATAGTTGAAAAAATGCTTAGCGATTTCAAATCGGGCAAAAAAGACCATGAAGATTTTTGGATAAGGATGGGGAATTTATATGTATATATTCGATACTTTGCAGTAAGGGATGAAAAAGGAGAGTATTTAGGGACATTAGAAGTTACACAAAATATCAAACCAATAAAGGAACTTGAGGGGGAAAAAGATTATTAAGCGAATAAAAGGTTGCCCTGTGGCAACCTTTTATTCATCCTTTAAAACTATGTTTAATAAGAAGGCTGTTATAGTTCCTGTGCTTATACCTGAGCCAAAGAACATCTTAAGGGCCTGCGGAAGATGGGATATAACGTCAGGCCTTACAGTAACACCAAGACCTAATCCGATGGAAACTGCAAGGATTAAAAGATTCCTTGTAGTTAGTTCACATCTTGAAAGGGTTTTAATTCCTGCAGCTGCTACCATACCGAACATTACAATACCTGCACCGCCTAATACAGGGTTTGGCATTATTGCAATTAAGGCACCAATCTTTGGGAATATACCAAGTAGCATAAGAAGTATTGATGCTACTATCATAACGTATCTGCTTGCAACCTTAGTAAGTGGGATTAACCCAACGTTTTGGCTAAAGGATGTATTTGGTCCGGCACCGAAAAATCCTGCAAGAAAACTTCCAACACCATCAGCTAAAATACCTGCAGAAACTTCTTCGCTTGATAGAGGTTTTTCGGAAGCTTCACCTATTGCAATAAGACAACCAACAGTTTCGATTGTTGTAACAAGATAGGGAGCTATAAAAGGTAACACTCCTACAAGACTAAAATTTACTCCATATTTAAATATTCTTGGAAGTTCAATCCATTTTGCGTCTAAAACGGGCTTAAAATCTAAAATACCAAGGAAAGAGCAGATTATGTATCCAAAGAATATAGCAATTAAAACCGACGCGCTACTTACGATTCCTTTACCATATTTGTTTAAGAAAAGGGCAATTAAAAGAACTACCATTGCAATTGATATGTTTTGAAGACTTCCATAATCAGGAGCGCCATATCCACCGGCTGCCCAGTCTATGGATACTGGCAAAAGGGTAAGTCCTATTAAGGTAACAACAGTTCCTGTAACTACTGGTGGGAAGTATTTCATCAAAGGCTTAATGAATCTACTTAATATAATCTCTACAAAGGAACCTAAAATTGTTGCACCAAAATACCCTGCAAGTCCCATGCTTTGACCTACTAAAATTCCAGCGCTTACAAATGAAAAGTCCGTTCCCATCATACAAGAAACCCTTGCTCCGCATTTTCCAATTCCTCTTGCTTGAATAAACGTTGCAAGACCTGCCATAAAAATTGCAGCACTAACAAGATAAGAAAGGTCGTCGATTTTTACTCCAATTGCTTGTCCGACAATCAAAGGAACTGCAACAATTCCTCCAAAGGCAGCCAAGATGTGCTGAAGAGCAAGGACGATGCTTAAAGGTAGTGGAGGTCTGTCATCAACCTTATAAACTATTTCGTTCCTTTTGATTGTCGTCTGCTTAACAATCTCACCCATATAATACCCCCTCATAAGTAAAAAATTTTCACTTAAAGTTTAAATGAAATTGTTTGTAATTTATTAACAAAAAACTTGTCGTAAAATTTGTTTTAAAGGATGAAAAGGAAAAAATAAAGGGAATTCAATATCTTGAAAGTGTTAAATATTTATAAAAATTAACGGGCACAATATAAAATATTGTGCCCGTAGATTAAACGTTGTTTATGTTTATTCCGTAGAAAATTTCAGTCATCTCTCTATTTAATTTCTTAAGGATTTCTGATTTTTCTTCTTCTGACAAGCTGTTTTCATCAATATCGAATAGGTAATTTGAAAGGTCAAGGTTTTTAACCTTCATCTTTGTATGGAAAATATTTGATTGATAAACGTTCATGTCGATAAGATCATATCTTCTTAAAATATCTTCTTCAATATAGTCTTGGATGGAGAAAATTTCGTGATCTATAAAATGTTTTCTGCCATCGATGTCCCTTGTAAAACCCCTAACTCTATAATCAATGGTGATTATATCAGAATCAAAGCTTTTTATTAGATAATTTAACGCATTTAATGGGGATATTGTTCCACAAGTTGAAACATCTATATCCACTCTAAAGGTGCAAATATCTCTTTTTGGATGGCTCTCAGGGTAAGTATGAACAGTAACATGGCTCTTATCAAGGTGAGCTACAATGTTTTCCCTTGTTGGAGTTAGAACACCTTTATTGCAGCTTGGATCAAGAACATATAGTGGAACTTCCTCTTCGGAAATAAGTATAGTAACACTTGCACCTTGAGGATCATAATCCTGCTTTGCGATGTTTAAAACGTTTGCCCCTATCATTTCTGTAACGTCTGTTAAGATTTTTGTCAATCTTTCAGAGTTATATTGTTCATCAATATATTCGATGTATCTTTTTCTTTCGTCATCGTTTTTGTATAGCAGACATCGTAAATATTAAAGCTTAATGATTTTGTTAGGTTGTTGAAGCCGTATAGTTTGATTTTACCATTATTTTCCTTTGCCAATTTCATCCCCTCGTTTTCAAAAATTTATTCGACGAAATTGATTATAAATCTTCTATTTTTTGTCAAGAATTATTTTTTACCTAAATAGTAAAATATATTATAATTATAATGAAGATAAAAATTTAAAGTAAGGAATGTGGTAAAATGCAGCAGATTTTTAAGCTTATTACGACTATAATAACTGGATTTATAACGGGAATATTTTTGCCCTACCTTTAGGCCCTGCTGGGCTTGAGTCGATTAAACAAACATTAAAAAAGGGAATAAAAGAAGGAATAAAAGTTGCCCTTGGCGCCATAAGCGCGGATGCTTTAGATTTAGTTTTAATAAATGTAGGGCTTTTTAGCCTTTTTAACGATAATAAAAGGTTAGAAGCAATGTTTTTTATAATATGCGGACTCTTAATTATAGTATTTGCAATTTTAGATTTAAAAAAAGCACCTAATAATAATTTTATAAAAAATATGAGTCAACGCCATTTTTAAAGGGATTTTTCCTTGCCTTTTTAATCCGATGACTCACTCCTTTTGGATAACTGTTAGCGGAACTATTATCCATAGATTTAGTGATAACGGACCATTTATATATTATTCCTTTTTGGTGTTTTTGATAATAGGTATGGCAGCATGGTTTATTGTTTTAAACATTTTAGCACTAAAGGGATTTAGAAGATTTATAGAAGGAAATGATAAAGGGACAGAAAAGGCCATGATAACTATTATGTTTATTATAGGAATTGGATTTTTACTCTATGGATTTTTATTGATTAATTAAATGAAGAAAATTTCTAGGGGGATGGGTATGGCAAGGCAAAATGGAATTACCATAGAGGATGTTTTAAAGATGGAATGTATGGAAAGAAGCAAAATAATCGCAGGGTTTGGGGGAATAAAAAATACAGTTTCAAGGGTAAATATAATGGCGGATCCGGATATTTTGAATTGGGTTAGCGAAGGAGAGCTTTTACTTACAACGGCATATGCCTTAACAAATGATGTAGAATTTCAAAAAAATTTATATTATCCTGCAGCCAAAAGAAACTTTCAGGTCTCGGGATTAAAATTTATCCCTACATAGAAAAATTAGACGAATCTGTTATAGAGCTTGCAAATAGTATTTCGTTTCCTATAATAGACCTTTATTATGCAACTCCCTTTTCAGAAATAATCACCCCCATATTTAAAGAGATTTTCAACAAGCAGACGATACTCTTGCAAAGGCTGGAAAATGTTTATGAGAGCATGATGAATATAATGCTAAGGGAGGAAGTATTGAGGGAGATTATAAATGTAGTATATGAAAACATAAAAAATCCTGTAATTCTTAAACTGAATTACCCGGAAAAAAACATTTTAAAACTTGATGGAGTTGAAGAGTATACAAAGGAGAAGCTAAAGAAAAATTTTGAAGAGTTTTACACCAAAAACAAAGGGACATTAGAAAAGAAATTCTATGAATCGGTAGAAAGAATTCAAGGGAAAAATGTTTCAAGAATGGTTATGCCTATTGTAGTTAAAAATACAATTTACGGCCATATTTTTTCCTGGGCAATAAATACACCTCTTGGTGGATTTGACCTTTCAGTTTTGGAGATCGCTGCAACCACTATGGCTGTAGAAATATTAAAGCTTTTATCCTTAAGGGAGGCAGAAAATACTCATAAAATTGAATTTATTGAAGATCTCTGCTCTAATGACGAAAAAAGAAAGAAAAAGGCTGAAGGAAGCTTTAGCATTTACAATTTTGGTCCAGAGGATATTTTCTGTTATATAATAGTAAAAATAAAAGAAGCTATAAAAAAGCTGATTTGAATTTATATAGTGACAATATTTATCTTTCGAATATATTAGAAGAAATACTATCAAAATTAAAGCTAAACGGTTTGGTGGTAGGTCGAAAGGATCAAATCGATATTCTGCTTTGTTTTAAAAGGGATGAGGATGTAAAAAGAAGAATAAATGTCTTCAAGGATGAAGTATTAGACCTTTTAACAAAAAATTTTTTTAGAATATAAAGTAGGGGTTGGAAGATGTTTAAGGGGAATAAAAAATATTGAAAAGAGCTTTAAGGAAGCACAAAAATCTATTAGGGCGATTGATATTTTAAACGACAGAAATATAGTTTTATATGATAATCTTGGAGTATATAAACTTCTTTGCAATGAAGAAATAAAAGATGAAATAGTGGATTTTTATAGAAGCACAATAGAAGTTTTGGACGAATATGATAGCAAAAATCCACAGAATTTGTAAAGACTTTAAAGACATATTTTGAATGCAATGGAAATTTAAAAAGGATGTCAGAGGTTTTATATACGCATTATAATACTATACTTTACAGGCTTCAGAGGATAAAAGAAATTACAGGTCTTGATGTTGAAAAGGAAAATGATAGACTTTGCTTGCATTTAGCACTTAAAATAAGAGATGTCATTAAAAATTAAAAAGTGATTAGCAGCAATAAAAGATTCTTCTAAGAATGAATAAAAATATTAAGACCGAAAGAATTCTATCTAAATCAACCCTTCTTTTGCATGGCTTTTTAGGAATTATGCTAAGGCAGCTTAGGGATTTTAATAAATCGGCCATCGCCTTTTCCTTGCAGGCGTAGGCGTTTACTAATTGTTTTGTAAGTAAAACCCTTTTTCGATGGGATAAACATCTTTTAACTCATCTGAAATATTGCAAAAAAGACAGCTAAGGCATTCAGCTATCTCAGCCTCAGAATTTAAAATGTTCTCTACAGATTTATTTATTTTACATTCCTTCGATTCAAAAGGATAATCCATTCCCATATTAATAACTCCCTTTAATTGATTATGTAGGCTGCCCTTATGGGCAGCTAATTTTTACACTTTAGACATTCACATACTTTATTGGGACTTACTCCTAAATCAGCAGCTTCCTTTTTAGCAACAGCTTTAATTATATCGGCAATAGCCTTTTCCTTTACGGTATAACCGCAGAGAATAGACTTTAACAAGGAAAGTTGTTCTTTGATTTGATTTATATCTCTAGGATCTGTAACTGTCTTCTCAAGGGACGGTTTTAAAACATTACAAAATAGCCACGCAAGTCCCTTAAGCTCATTGGCAATTGCAGCCATTATAACCTCCATTGACTCAAGGTCTAGATTGTTTGGTTCTATTGCAGGCATATTATTCCCTCCATTTTATAAAATTTAGCTATCCTAAATTAACAGCAGCATTTTTCCTTTTCATCCGGCACTAGTCCCTTTACCAAACCAAGCTTACATGCAAGGGCATTTACTATCTCAGCTACTGCAAATTCTTTGCAGGCATAAGCTAAAAGTATTTTCTTGATTAAAGATGCAACTTCTGAAGTTAATGGCAAGACATTATTATAGTCATCAGTTAGTAGCTTATAAATGTTAAAAAGCAAAGATGGTGAGCTTGGAGTAGGATCTTCCGAGGATGTCGGTTTATATAAAAGGTTACTTAAACAAGTTAAAATACCTGATTCAGCTTCAGCAATAGCATCGATGCTCTCAAATTGAGTTAATATTTCATCTGGAATACTATTTTGGGACATACATATTCCTCCTTATTATTATTTTATTTAGCTCTATTAGCTTTGGCATACCTTTTTATAAGAACGGATGCATTAACACTCTGTGGTTCATTTTGTTGAGTTTTATCCAATGTAACGTCTTTTAAAACAAATATTCTTAAAATTGTATTAGGTGCTGTAATTTCAATTAAGGCCTGACCATATATAAATTGGCTGGCTGCATTGTTTTTGTAGGTATATTGAGGTAAAACGGGTTGAGGAGTGTTATTAACTACAAGCTGTAATCCAACGATGGATCTGCTTTGGCAATTCAAATAAAATGTCACCTTATAAAGTCCAGGAGAACTTATCGTTATATCTGTAGGTGAAGAAGCTTGAAAGCCTATCCCACCCCTTAAAACTGCCCCTTGAAACTCAATAGCTGAACCTTCATCAAAATTAACAAAATCGCTTCCTTCTAGCCTATAAATATACCCAGCATCACAAGAAGGAATTTGTCCATTCCCATTTCCATTTTCAACTTCTTCCTCTTTGCAAAGCCATTTAAAACACCAGTCAAAGTAGTTATCACCCATGCACTTATTACATGTCATAACTTTCCCTCCAATTGAAAAAATTTTACTAACCTACTATTACATTATGTAATACTTCTACTTATTGCTACATAAATCAACAAAAAGAAACCCTAATGGGTTTCCTATTCTTCTAGAAGTGCTATTGCCCTTATTGGTGATCCAGAACCGTCCCTTATTTTAAGGGGAAGACCAAAGTATAAAAATCTTTTGTTAACAACTTTATCAAGATTACAAAGGTTTTCTGTATTGGTTATATTATATTCTCCGCATACAAGGTGGCCTGAAAAATCCAAATCATCAGGGTGATCTATTGATGGGGAATCAACTCCTATGTTTACAACTCCAAGTTCAGCAAGGTATTTTGCAGCATCGTAGCTAAGGCCTGTATATTCAGTCTGCCACTTTTCTGTTCCAAAGTTCCTATCATAATGTCCTGTATATAAAAGAACTATATCTCCACGTTTGATTTCCTGTCCTGAATTTTTTATTGCCATTTGAAGGTCTTTAACTTCTATGTATCTTGATGCAGGAACAAAGGATACGTCTATACAAACGGCACTACCAAAGAAATATTCAAGTGGCATCTTTTCAATCGTTGCTCCTGTAGGTTTATATTCCCAAACGGCGTCGCAGTGGGTTCCGCCATGCTCGCTTATAAGTAAATTTCTTGCTGAAAAACCTAATGTTTTGCTTCCTGTCTGTTTCATATTCTCTTCGTGCGTCATATTAACCATTATAAATGTCTTTTGATGCATTGGGAATACTGACATGCCTTGATATATCTCCTGAGATAAATCTATTACTTTAAACGGCAATAAAAACACCCCCAAAAATGAATTTAATTTTAATTATACTCCTTTCAATTATAAATATTACACAAAAATACAAGAAGAAATTTGTAAAAATCGATAAGGATATTATAAAAACTATATAAAGGTTTTTGATAATATTTGTTGAAAACTTTAATAAACATGTATTTTGAAGGGGGATCGAATTGGCTGAAAAGAAATATGTATTAGCCGTTCCAAACTTTAGTGAAGGAAGAAGAAAGGAAGTTATTGAAGCAATCGTTGATCAAGTAAGAAATGTTGAGGGTGTAAAGCTTATAAGCTACGAACCTGAATATGACTTTAACAGAACTGTTGTTACTGTAATAGGGGAGCCAGAGCCTTTAAAGGAAGCACTACTTAATATGGCAGGAAAGGCTTATGAGCTTATTAATATGGAAGAGCAGCAGGGAACACACCCAAGGATAGGCGCTCAGGATACAATTCCTCTTTTCCCATTTAGAAATATAACTATTGAAGAAGTTATTCAACTTGCAGAAGAAATAGGAAAGGAAATCTATGAAAGATATAAAGTTCCTGTTTACTTCTCAGGAAAAAATGCAAGAAATGAATTTAGAAAATCAATATCAAATATAAGGGAAGGACAATATGAAGGATTAAAGAAGGTTGCCCATACAGAGGAAAGACGCCCAGATATTGGGCCTGCAGCCCTTCATCCTACAGCTGGTGCAACAATAGTAAGTGCCGACTATGAAGGATTAACTGCATATAACGTATTCCTTGCAACTGAAGATTTAGATATCGCAAAGAAAATAGCAAAGGCAGTAAGAGGACCAAGCGGTGGGTTCTCAACTGTTAGGGCAGTCGGAATCAAATTCCCAGAAAGAAGCGGTGTTGTTGTTTCAATGAATATGTTTGACTGCGGTTTAACTCCACTTTATAGGGCATATAACTTTATAAAGTCAGAGGCTGCAAGATATGGAGTGCAGGTTACCGGTTCAGAAATAGTAGGACCAGTTAAGCTTGATTATCTTTTAAATTCCCTTGAATATTTCTTAGGCCTTGAAAACTTTAGAAAGGAACAAATTATTGAATATCATTTAATGGATTAAAGGAGGATAAATTATGAGGTATGATCTAATTGTTAAAAATGCAAGAATACCTTATGGTGACGAAACAGTTATGACAAACATACTTGTTAAGGATGAGAAAATTGCAGGCTTTGTTGACAATATTGCGGGGATTGAAGCTGACAACATAATCGATGCAGAAGGACATTTAACATTACCAGGATGTATCGACTCCCATACCCACTACATGGACCCAGGATTTACCCACAGAGAAAACTTCTTAACAGGAACAAGCGGTGCGGCAGTTGGCGGAGTTACAACTATAATCGATATGCCATGCTGTTCAGTTCCATCAGTAAGAGGGGTTGCAGAACTTCATAACAAGATTAATGCTATAAAGGACAAGGCAATAGTCGACTATGCTATGTGGGGTGGAGTTACTGGGGAAGATGTAAGGAATAAGAATCTAAAAGTAATAGAAGAACAGGCAGCGGAAGGAGTTGTGGCATTTAAAGTTTACATGACTCCATCAGTTCCGTCGTATCCAAGGGTTACTGACCCAGAAATGCTTGAAATATTCTATGAAGTAGCAAAAACAGGTCTTCCAGTTGGAGTTCATGCTGAAAACTTTGCAATCTGCGATTACATGGTTAAAAAGTTCCAGGAAGAAGGAAGGATGGATGCACCAGCTTGGGCAGAGGCAAGAATGGAACTTGCTGAAAAGGTTGCAATTCAGCTATGCATAAGCTATGCAGAGGAAACAGGAGCAAGATTCCATGTAGTTCATATGTCAACAGGAATAGGAGCAAAACTTGTTAAGGAAGCAAAGATGAGGGGTATTGATGTTACATCAGAAACTTGCCCACACTACCTTACATTAAACTATCAAGAACACATGACTAAGTTTAAGCAGTTTGTAAAAATAGCACCTCCAATAAGAACAAAGAAGGACAACGAAGAATTATGGCAAGGTCTTCAAGATGGTAGCGTTGACTTTATCGCAACAGACCACGCACCATACGAAATTCCAACTGAAAAGGATGCTCCAGGCATGACAATTTGGACTGCCTTCCCTGGAATTCCAGGAACAGAGACTATGGTTCCAATTATAGTTAGCGAAGGATATAACAAGGGAAGAATATCCCTTTCAAGATTAGTTGAAATATTATCAACTAATGCAGCAAAGCACTATGGACTCTATCCAAAGAAGGGTGCTTTAATGATAGGATCAGATGCTGACTTTACAATTATTGACCTTAACAAAGAATGGGTAATTGAAAAGGAAAAGATGCAATGCCTCAATAAATACACTCCATTCGATGGAATGAAGCTAAAGGGTAAAGTTGTAAAGACAATAGTTCGTGGAACATTAGTTTATGATGATGAAAAGGGTATAGTTGGAAAGCCAGGATATGGTCAATGGATAAAGAGACAAAGTATTCAAAAGCTTGATAGGGTAATCAAATTCTAAGGAGGATTAATATGCCAAGACACGCGATTTTGGTTATAGATATGTTAAATGACTTTGTTGGTGAAAAGGCAACTTTAAGATGCCCAGGTGCAGACCTTATAGTGCCTAATCTTCAAAAGCTCTTTAAGTGGGTTAGAGAAAGAAGGGCAAACGGAAAGGACGAAGTTCAACTTGTTCATATCCAAGAAGCCCACAGAAAGAACGATGCAGACTTTAGGGTAAGACCAGTTCATGCTGTTAAGGGAACTTGGGGTTCAGATTTTATCGAAGAGTTAAAGCCAGAGGGAGATGAATATATAGTTCAAAAGAGAAGACATTCAGGCTTTGCCTACACAGATCTTGATTTATACTTAAGGGAAGAAGACATTGACACTGTTGTTTTAACAGGAGTTTGGACAAATGTGTGTGTAAGAAGCACAGCATCAGATGCTATCCATCGTGCATACAAGGTTATTGTTTTATCAGATGGAACCCAATCAAAAACTCAAGAAATGCATGAATCAGGACTTAGGGATCTTAGCCTCTTTTCAAAAATAATGACAATCGATGAATATATAGATGCATGGGAAAAGGGCATAGATCCATGGACAGGTGCTGGAGATAGGGAAAATAAAGTTGAATAATGGGGCAGGTAATCTGCCCCTTTGTCCAATATTTAAGTAAAGAGTGGTGCTTATGAGGCTTATAGTTGGTATTTCAGGTGGAAGCTGTGCAATATATGGGGTAGGTCTTTTAAAGGTTTTAAAGGAGCTAAACATCGAAACCCACCTTGTGGTTTCCACGATGGGGGAATATGTTTTAGAGCACGAGTGCGGATATAAATTAGAAGATGTAAGAAAGCTTGCAAGCTACTCATATGACAACAAAGATTTAGGGGCAGCAATTGCTAGCGGTTCCTTTAAAACTGATGGCATGGTTATTGTGCCATGTTCTATGAAGACTTTATCGGCGGTTGCTAATGGATATTCAGAAAGTCTTTTAACAAGGGCTGCTGATGTTTGTATAAAAGAAGGAAGAAAATTAATCCTTGTTCCAAGGGAAACACCCTTGAGCCCTATTCATCTTGAGAACATGCTAAAGCTCTCAAGAATAGGAGTTAAAATAATGCCTGCCTCTCCAGCCTTTTATAATAATCCAAAATCCATTAGCGACCTTGTTGCCTTTATGGTTGGAAGGATACTCGATCAATTAGATATAGAGCATAGCCTCTTTACAAGATGGGGTGAACAAAATGGATAGGCAGATGTTAAGATATGAACTTAATAAAATAAAACAAATGGGACTTTTGATGGAAGTTAATAATGAAGTGGATCCTAGGTTTGAGCTTGGAAGTATACTTAAAAAATATAAAAACAGAAGGCCTATTATATTTAACAAGGTAAAGGGTTATAGGATGCCTGTATGCGGAGCCCTTTATACCGATAGAGAAGTTTTATATAAGCTTACAGGAATAAGACATGAAGAAAGAATTTTTAAACTTATGGAGGCAATTGCAAACCCAAAACCTGTAAAGCTTTTAAATTATGGGCCTGTTATGGAAAACATAATTACAGGGAATGTGGATGTGAGAACACTTCCTAATCCATATTTTCATGAAAAGGATTCTTCTACATACATAACGGCTGGCATGTTAGTTGTAAAGGACATAAAGACTGGAAAAAGATATACATCAATTAGAAGGTTCCAAGTGATAGACAAAAATAAAATAAGTGCCCTTATAGCATCCCCTTATCTTACAAATCAGTTTTTAGAAATGGAAAAACAGAATAAGCCATTAGAGGTTGCTATTGTTTTAGGATATGATGTTCCGTTTTTACTTGCATCACAGGTTAGTAGCGAACTTTATGGGGTAGATAAATACGAGATCGATAGTGCAATAAGGGGAGAAGCGCTAGAAGTTGTAAAGTGTAAAACTGTGGATTTAGAAGTTCCAGCCCATGCTGAAATAGTTCTAGAAGGAATTATGGTTCCAAATAGGAGGGAAAAGGAAGGCCCCTTTGGGGAGCTTATGGGATATTATGGACAGCAGGGAATGCATCCAATAATAGAGATTAAGGCTATAATGCACAGGAATAATCCAATTTATCAGACAGCCTTTCCATGTAGAGAGGAACATCTTGCAAATGGTCTTTTAAGGGAAGTTGAGCTTTATTATTCCTTAAAAAGGCTTGTAGATGTTAAGGATGTTCATGTCACATTAGCAGGAGGTTATAGATTTCATGCAGTAGCCTCCATAAAGAAAAACAAGAGGGCGATGGAAAAACTGCTATAATTGGAGCCTTAAGCAGCATAAAGGATTTAAAGCATGTTGTTATTGTTGATGATGATATAGATATATTCGACATGGAGGATGTTGAGCTTGCAATAGCAACAAGATTTCAGGCTTCAAAGGATCTTGTTGTAATTCAAGATGCCTGTGGAACGACATTAGATCCATCCCATACATTAAGGGGAGTCACAGATAAATTAGGACTTGATGCCACAAAGCCCCTTAACAATGAAAGGTTTGAAAGATGTAAAATTCCTAAAGTTTAATTGAGGTGATAGGATGAGGGAAGCTATAGGTATTGTTGAAACCAGAGGTCTTGTTGCTGCTATTCAAGCTGCCGATACGATGGTTAAAACTGCAAATGTCAAAATAATGAACTATCAAGTAGTAGGTTCAGGCTTGGTTTCAATAACGGTAAGTGGAGAAGTTGCAGCTGTTAAAGCGGCTGTTGAAAACGGCAAAAAGTTGCAGAAGAGATCTCTGAAGTTATTTCCTTCAATGTAATTCCAAGACCCCATGATGAAGTTGATAGGATGTTTTAAGGGGTGATTAAATGTTAAATAGGGTTGCCTTTAACAACTTTATTGAAAAAACATTGGCAGATAAAAATTTGGAAATTTCAGAAAAAAGGGCAGGAAATTTAGGAGAGAAGGAAGAAAGAATATTAAAGGAGATTTTATATAAAAATGGATTCAGCACTAATGCATCAAGGGAAGTAAAGGTAGTATCCCAAGGCTATATAACAATCGATGACCTTGAGAAGCTACTAAAGTGATGAGGGGTGTAGCATTGAGAAGGGCACTAGGAATTGTGGAAACTGTAGGATTTAGTGCAGCTGTTGCTGCAATGGATGCAGCAGCAAAGGCTGCAGATGTTAATCTTGTGGGAATGGATAGAGTCATTGGTGTAAACAAAGCCGTTGGAGTTTCAATTCATTTTGAAGGGGAAGTTGCAGCAGTTCAGGCTGCTGTAGATGCTGCGGTAGAGGCAGCAAATAGAGTTGGAAAAGTTGCATATTATAAGGTCATTCCAAGACCTCATGAGGAACTTGATAAGATATTAAATGAGCTAAAGAAAAACATAAAAAATATTGAATAGGAGGTAAGTTTTATGGGTCAAGCTTTAGGTTTAGTTGAAACTAAGGGATTAACAGCAGCAATCGAGGCTGCAGATGCTATGGTAAAGGCTGCAAATGTTACTTTAGTAGGATATGAAAAGATAGGATTTGGTCTTGTTACTGTAATGGTAAGAGGCGACGTTGGTGCCGTTAAGGCTGCAGTTGATGCTGGTGCTGAGGCTGCAAGACAAGTTGGAGAACTTCATGCTGTTCATGTAATACCAAGACCACACGCAGAAGTTGAAAGGGTTATCCTAAAGAGTGAACAATAGGGACGGTTCTCAATTTTTTCAACTTTGAAAAAATTTAAGGGTGAATATGATGGATAAAAAGGATTTTGCAGATTCCATCTTAAAAGATCTGACGGATAGATTAAAGGGAAAAAAGAGGGGAGCAAAAAGACATCTTACGTTACTTTAGAAAGCTTTTTAAATCAAGATAAAGACAAAAAACAGAAACCGCAACAGAACAAAAGTTAAACCATCATAATGGTAAAAGAGTTGTTTTAACCGAAAATGATATTTTAAACATGAATGTTGAAAAGCTCTTTTTGCCACATGACGCAATTCTCACTCCCTTGCAAAGGATGCTGCAAGGAAAAAGGGAATCATTATAGTCAAAGAAAATTAAACTTTGACTATATTCCTTACAAATCTTTTCTGCAGCAGTATAAGGAGGTTAAATATATGAACCTTGGAAAGGTCATCGGAACAGTTGTAGCAACAAGAAAAGACGAAAGATTAACCGGTTGCAAACTTCTCATAACGCAGCCGGTTGATTATAATTATAAACCCTTCGGGAATCCATTTATTGCAGTAGATACAGTAGGCGCTGGAATAGGTGAAATTGTAATCTATACAACATCAGGAACAGCAGCAAGACTTGCAGCAAGAAGGATGGAGGCTCCAATCGATATTGCCATCGTAGGAATAGTGGATAGGGTTGACATAGGATAAGGAGGTGGCATATTGAAACTTGAAAATGTTAAAAGAGCAATAGAATATAGACAACTTATTGATATCCTAATGGGGAATGGGCATGCAGATATAGTTTTACATAGAGGAAAAGTTATTAACGTAGTTTCAGGGGAAATTTACGAAGCTGATGTTGCAATAAAGGGAAAATATATTTTAATGGTTGGGGAGGCTGATAAGCTAATAGGAGATAATACTTTAGTAATCGATATTAAGGGGAAATACATATCGCCGGGATTTATTGACTCCCACATGCACTTTGAGAGTAGCATGCTAACAATAACGGAATTTTCAAGACTTTCAATCCCATCTGGAACAACAACCTTAGTAGCAGATCCCCATGAAATAGGGAACGCATTAGGCCCCATAGGTATTAAGGCTATGGCAGATGAAATATCTAACGTTCCAAATCATGTCCATCTTGTTATTCCATCTTTAACTCCTGATTGTCCTAAACTTGAAACTGCAGGATACGACATAACATCAAAGGACATGGAGGACCTTTAAACTATAAAAACATAATTGGAATAGGAGAACTTCAGGGATTTAGCAATGCAAAACATGTTTATAGAAATACACCGGAGATTATTGATGACCTTTAGCTTCAACTACATATGCCAAATCAATAGGCAAGGTCGTAGATGGAAATGCGCCAGAGCTTTTGGCTCTGAACTTGCTGCCCACATAATAGCAACAGGAACAAGATGTTCCTGCCATGAAACAACAACAAAGGAAGAGTGCATTGAAAAGCTAAGACAGGGTGTATATGTATTTATGAGGGAAGGCTCAACCCAAAAGAACATGGCAGAATGTATAAGGGCATATACTGAGGAAAACTTAGATACAAGAAGACTAATCCTTGCAACTGATGATATGGTTGCAGCAGATTTAGAAACTCTAGGCCATATGAATGAAATCATAAGAAGAACTATTAAAGAGGGCGTTGAACCTGTTAAAGCTATTCAGATGGCAACTATTAATCCTGCTGAATATTTTGGCTTTAAAGATAGAGGTGCGCTTTTACCAGGATACCTTGCTGACATTGCGATTATTGATGATTTAGAAAGCATGAGGGTTGAGGCGGTATTTATAGAAGGAAAGCTTGTTGCTGTTAAGGGAAGACTTATCATTGATCTTCCAAAATACACATATCCAGATGAAGTAAAAGGTCAGTTAAATGTTCAAAGGTGACCGAAGAAGATATTGCAATAAGGAGCAATAAATCTTACGAAAAGGTAAGATGCATTGGTCTTATTCCAGATCAAAATTTAACGGATACCTTTGAAGAAGAATTAAGGGTAAGTGGAGGCATAGTTTTACCGGATATACAAAAGGATGCATTAGAAATAGTCTGCGTAGAAAGATACGGAAGAACTAATGGGATAGGTAAGGCCTTTGTTAAAGGCTTTGGACTTAAAGAGGGTGCCTTTGCAGAGAGCGTCTCCCATGATGCCCACAATATTATCGCCGTTGGCTGCAATATTAAAGATATAGTAATTGCAGTAAATAGAGTAATTGAAATGGGAGGTGGTATTGCAATATCAAACAGAGGAAAAATTTTAGAAGAGCTAAGACTTCCAGTTGGTGGACTAATCACAGATGAACTTGACGGACATGAGGTGGCAGAAAAGATTAAGAAATTAGAAGACATAACAAGAAACGTCTTAGGATGTAAAGTTCATGCACCATTTATGCATCTTTCATTCTTGGCTTTAACTACAAGTCCAAAATGGAAGATTACCGACAAAGGGCTTATCGACGTAAATAATTTTAAAATTTTAAGTCCAATAATTGAATAGGGGGGTTTTGTGTCAACCAAGCCTGAAACAGTAAAAACTAATTCGGCATTTTCAGCTTGGGCAGAAAGGATATTTAAGCTAAAGGAACATAAGACCGATGTTAGAACAGAAATTATTGCAGGATTTACTACATTTATGACAATGGCTTACATCTTAATAGTTAATCCACAGATACTTAGCAATACAGGAATGGATAAGGGAGCTTTATTTACAGCAACAGCTCTTTCAGCTGCAGTTGCGACTTTAGTTATGGCCTTCCATGCAAATTATCCTTTTGCTCTTGCACCAGGAATGGGGCTTAATGCCTTTTTGCATTTACGGTAGTTCTTGGGATGAAATATTCATGGGAGGTTGCCCTTGCAGCAATCCTCATAGAAGGTATTATATTCATAATACTTTCAGTAACCCGTGTTCGTGAAGCAATAGTTAATGCTATACCTAAATCAATTAAGCATGCGGTTAGCGTTGGTATAGGACTTTTTATAGCCTTCATAGGTGCAAGAAGTGCAGGACTTGTTGTAAACTCAGAAGCAACAGGAGTTACATTAGGAAACTTAAAGAGTCCAGAAGTTATCTTAGCTATTATAGGTTTAATAATAACTGGATATCTTCTTGCAAAGGGAGTTAAGGGAGCACTTTTAATCGGTATTTTGGTTACAACAGTTTTAGGAATTCCTTTAAAGGTTACTCCAATGCCAGCATCAATAATAAGTGCACCACCATCACTTTCACCAATATTATTTAAGTTTGACTTTAGTAAGGTCTTTACTGGTGAATTCTTAGTTGTAATGTTTACATTCCTATTTGTTGACATGTTCGATACAATTGGAACATTAGTTGGAGTTGCATCAAAGGCTGACATGCTGGATGAGAGTGGAAAACTTCCAAGAGCAAGACAAGCTCTTTTAGCAGACGCGATAGGAACAACCTTTGGTGCAATAGTTGGAACAAGCACAGTTACAACCTACGTTGAAAGTGCAGCAGGTGTTGCTGAAGGCGGAAGAACTGGTCTTACAGCATTAACAGTTGCAGTTTTAATGCTTCTTTCACTATTGTTTGCACCAATACTTACAATAGTTCCAGCTGCAGCTACAGCGCCAGCTTTAATAATCATCGGTTTATTCATGTTATCACCTATATTTAAGATCGACTTTGAAGATTATACAGAAGCAATTCCAGCCTTCTTGACAATAATAATGATGCCGTTTACTTACAGCATCGCAGAAGGTTTAGTATTTGGTATAGTATCATACGTTGTATTAAAACTCATATCGGGAAAGACAAAGGATATCTCTGTTACGATGTATATATTGGCTATCCTATTCATATTAAAGAGTATTCTATAATCAGGATGAGGCCTAGGCCTCATCCTTAATCTAATGGGGGGATAAAGATGCAAAGAATTTTAATAAAAAATGGATTAATAGTTACAATGAATAAAGATAGAGAAATATTAAAGGCTGATATTTTAATTGAAGACAATAAAATTAAGGAAATAAAAGAAAATATAAGCGTTGAAGCTGATGAAGTTATAGATGCAGAAGGTAAGGTGGTTTTGCCTGGATTTATTCAAACCCATATTCATCTTACCCAAACCCTATTTAGAGGCCAGGCCGATGATCTTGAACTTCTAGATTGGTTGAAGAAAAAAATATGGCCCCTTGAAGGTGGACATACAGAGGAGTCCAATTATATCTCTGCAAAGCTTGGAATTGCGGAACTTATAAAGTGCGGAACAACCTCTATCATAGATATGGAAACAGTTCATCATACTGACAAGTGCCTTTGAGGCAATATATGAAACAGGCTTTAGAGCTGTTGCAGGCAAATGCATGATGGATTACGGAAGTGAAGTTCCAAAGACGTTAATGGAAAATGCAGAAGACTCTATAAAAGAGAGCTTAAGACTTCTTAAAAAATGGCACGGAAAGGCTGGAAGGATACAATATGCCTTTAATCCAAGATTTGCAGTTTCCTGCACAGAAGATCTTTTATTAAAGGTTAGGGATCTTGCAAAGGAATACGATTGCTTAGTGCATACCCATGCATCTGAGAATAGAGGGGAAATTGAATTTGTTGAAATGGATAGGGGAATGAGAAATATTCTTTATCTTCATAAGTTAGGACTTACTGGTGAAAAGGTTGTTCTTGCCCACTGTATATGGCTTGATGATGAGGAGATGAAAATACTTGCAGATACAGGGACTAAGATAGCCCACTGCCCAAGCTCAAATTTAAAGCTTGCTTCAGGTATAGCAAAGATTCCTGAACTTTTGGATATGGGAGCTAATGTATCGATAGGAGCAGATGGTGCACCCTGCAATAATAACCTTGACATATTCATAGAGATGAGAACAGCAGCTCTAATTCAAAAGGCAAGACTTTTAAGCCCAACGGTTATGCCTGCGATGAAGGTGCTAGAGATGGCCACGATAAACGGTGCAAAGGCTATGTGCATGGAGGATAAGTTAGGAAGCATTGAAGAGGGCAAACTTGCTGATATCATTATCTTAAATCTTAATAAGCTTCACAACATGCCTACGGAGGAAGTTGATATAATATCACAAATAGTTTATTCAGCAAAGGCAGAGGATGTTGAGACGACAATTGTGGATGGGAAGATTTTAATGAAGGATAGAAAACTTCTTACAATAGATGAAAATTCCCTCAAGGAGGATGTAAATAGAATAATCAAAAAACAGGTTAGCTTAATTTAGGGGGATAACATTATGGAAGCTATAAAACCTAAAAGCCTAGAAGAGGTATTGGAGTATAAAAGCAAATACAAGGGTGATACAAAGATAATTGCCGGGGGGACGGACCTTATTATCAAAATTAGAAAAGGCGAGGAAAATCCTAAGGCCCTAATAGATATAAGCTCCCTTAATGAGCTAAAAGGAATTAGAGAGACTTTAGAATACATTGAAATAGGTCCTGCAACCACCTTTACTGAAATTTGTGAATGTATCCTGTTAAACAAAAACCTTAAGGGACTTAAAGATGCTGCAAGAAGCGTTGGTTCACCTCAAATTAGAAATAGAGGAACAGTAGGTGGAAATATATGCAATGCCTCTCCAGCTGCAGACACTGTTCCGCCGCTTCTTGCCCTTGACAGCATTCTTGTGATAGAAGGAAAAGGCAAAAAAGAGAAATTTATCTTAAGGATTTTTTAAAGACAAAGGAAAAACAGAACTTGAAGGGGACGAGATTTTAACAAAAATTAAATTTAAAAATCCTTTAAAAAATCAAGGACTTGGTTTTTATAAATTAGGCCTTAGAAAAGCCCTTGCAATTTCAAGGTTGAGTTTTGCTGTATTTTTAGAAATCGATGAGATGAATAGAATAGAAATTGTTAGAATTGCCAGCGGCGCAATAGGAAAATTCCCAATGAGGGAATTAGAAATTGAAGAGTATCTTACTGGAAGAATCATAAATGAAAATACAATAGAAGAGGCTGAGACTCTTTTAGAAAGGGTTATATTCGAAAGATTAAAGGGAAGACAAACGGCAAGGTTTAAGAGCATTGCAGCAAAGGGAGTCTTTAAAAAGGCCCTTTTAAATGCCCTTTATCTTTGCAAAGGGGTGAATGATTTTGAAAAAATTGAAGTTAACATAAATGGAAGGGATTACTGCCTTGATGTGGAGGAAAATTTAAGGCTTATTGATCTTTTAAGGGACAAACTTAAGTTAACAGGAACTAAGGAAGGCTGCGGTGAAGGAGAATGCGGCGCCTGCACAGTTATAATGGATGGGAAGATTGTAAATTCATGTCTTGTTCTTGCCTTCCAAGCAGACAAAAGCAGGATAATTACAATCGAAGGGATAGAGGAAGATGATGTAATTAAAAATTCCTTTATAGAGGAAGGTGCAGTTCAATGTGGATTTTGCACCCCAGGAATGGTGCTTGCAGCAAAGAGCCTTCTTGATAAAAATTTAAATCCTACGGAAGAAGAAATAAGGGAAGCTATCTCAGGAAACCTTTGCAGGTGCACAGGCTACAATAAGATAGTAAGTGCAGTAAAAAAAGCAGCCAAGCTTAAAAGGGGTGGGGATGGTGAATGATCTTAAAATAGTAGGAAAGAGCATTAATAAGATTGATGCAAAGGATAAAGTCGATGGCAGGGCAATATATCCTCAGGATATTTATTTAGAAAACATGGCCTTTGGGATTACAATAAGATCCACAAGACCCCATGCTTTTATAAAGGTGGATACAAAAGAGGCGGAAAAAATCGACGGGGTTATAAAAGTATTTACGTATAAGGATGTTCCAGGGAAAACCATCATGGTGTAGTATTAAAGGACCATGAAGTATTTGCAAGTAAAAAGGTAAGAAGAATAGGAGATCCAATAGCCTTCATAGTTGCAGAAACAAAGGAAATAGCCGAATATGCAAAAACTTTATAAAAGTTGAATACGAAGATATTCCCGCTGTTTTTGACTCTGAGGAGGCAATGAAGGAAGATAGTCCAAAGGTTCATGATAGGGATAATGTGTTTTATCATTTTAAAATAAGGCGTGGCGATGTAGAAAAGGCCTTTAAGGAATGCGACGTTATAGTTGAAAATGTATACAAAGTTCCAATGGTGGACCATGCCTTTTTACAGCCTGAGGCCGGTGTTGCATTTTTAGATGAGGATGGCAGGGTGGTAGTTATTGCATCAACACAATATCCCCACTTTGATCAGGAGGAAATTGCAGAAAGCTTAGGAGTTAATAAAGAAATGGTAAGAGTTTTAACACCAGCAGTTGGCGGTGCCTTTGGAGGAAGGGAGGATATAACTGTTCAAATTCATCTTGCTATTGCAGCCTTAACTTTAAAAAGGCCAGTTAAAACAGCTTACTCAAGGGAAGAATCCTTCCTGGCCCACTCAAAAAGGCATGCAATGAAAATGTATTATAAAACCGGGGCTCTTAAGGATGGAACCCTTTTAGCTTTAGAAGCAAAAATTATAGGGGATTCTGGTGCATATGCTTCATGGGCTATGAATGTTTTAAGAAAGTCAGCGGTCCATGCAACGGGGCCATATTATGTTCCAAATGTAAAAGTAGACAGCTTTGCAGTTTACACAAATAATCCCTTTACAGGTGCCATGAGGGGATTTGGGGCAACACAGGTTCCTATAGCCTATGAACAGCAGATGGATATTTTAGCGGAGAAACTAGGCTTAACACCCATTGAAATAAGGCTTAAAAATTGCTTTAGAGAAGGTTCTGAAACTGCGACAGGTCAAGTTCTTGAGGGATTTGTCCCTCTTGAAAGATGTATTGAAGAATTAAAGTCCTTTTAGGTGGTGATATTTTGAAAAAAGAGGAAAGGGCATTGCGTGCATATTTTATGGAACAGGTTATGGCAATGGATTCCCTGATGTATCAAGGGCTTATGCAAGGCTATTAAAGGATGGAAAGGTTGAAATATCCGTTGGTGCAACGGAGGTAGGTCAAGGTGCCAAAACTGTAATGGTCCAGATTGCTGCAGAAACGTTAGGGCTTTTAGATAAAGATATAGTATTGATAAATGAAGACACATCCAAAACTCCAGATGCAGGAACTGCAGCTGCCTCAAGACAAACCTATAATACTGGAAATGCAGTAAAGATCGCCTGCGAAAATTTAAAAGAAAAAATATTAGATGAGGCTGCTAAAATATTAGGAGTTAATACTAAAGTTGGTTTGTGTATTAAGGACGGATTAATTTATGTTAAATCATATCCTTCAAAAAAGGTAAGCTTTATGGAAATTGGTGAGCTTAATAAAGATCTTCAGGCAGAAGGAGTTTTTACAGCCCATACTACCCAGATGGATGAAAATGGACAGGGAGCTCCCTATTGGCCGTATACCTTTGCATCCTGTGCTGTGGAGGTTGAGGTGGATACTGAAACAGGGGAGGTTTCGATATTAAGGGCAAAACATGTTTTAGATGTAGGCAGAGCGGTTAACCCATCCCTTGTAGAAGGTCAAATTGATGGTGGCTTTGCAATGGGGGTTGGATATGCCCTTATGGAGGATATTGGCCTTAAAGATGGCAAAATGACCAATGGAAGCTTTGAAAAATATATTATTCCAACATCCTTAGATATTCCTGAAATTGAAAAGGTTCTTATAGAATATCCTGAGGATACTGCACCCTATGGTGCAAAGGGAATTGGAGAACCTGTTATGATTCCTGTTGCACCAGCTATTTTAAATGCAATATATGACGCTATTGGTGTAAGATTTTATGAGATCCCCGTAACCCCTGAAAGGGTATTATTAGCACTTCAAAGTAAAGGGTGATTTGATGTTAGATTTAAAAAGAAGGATAGAAATAGCAAAGGGAAAGGAAAGGGCAGAGCTGGTTTTAAAGAACTTAAAAATAGTAAACGTATTTTCCCATGAAATTATAGAGGGAGATATCGCAATAGAAGATGGGAAAATAGTTGCTATAGGAAGCTATAAAGGAAAAGAGGAAATCGATGGAAAAGGACTATATGCATCTCCTGGCCTTATTGATGGACATGTTCATATAGAATCGTCCCTTGTAACTCCAGGTGAATTTGCAAAGGCAGTAGTTCCTAAAGGAACTACCTGTATAATTGCAGACCCCCACGAGATAGCCAACGTTTGTGGGACAAGTGGAATAGAATATATGCTAAAGGCAAGTGAGAATCTTCCTTTAGATGTCTTTTTAATGTTCCCATCATGTGTTCCAGCAACTCAATTTGAAACTTCTGGGGCTGTCCTTTCAGATGAGGATATAAAAGCCCTTATAGATAATGATAGGATATTAGGCCTTGGGGAGCTTATGGATTATCCATCGGTAATAAGCTGTAATGAAAAGGTCCTTAAAAAGATAAATGCCGCAAGGGGGAAAATTATAGACGGACACGGACCTTCCATTGAAGATAAAGAACTTGCAGCCTATGTGGCAGCAGGGGTAAAAACTGAGCACGAATGTTCAACTACAAAGGAGCTTTTAGATAGATTAAGGCTTGGAATGTATATTTTAATTAGGGAGGGTTCTGCAGCAAGAAACCTTTCTGAACTTATAAAGGCGGTAAACCCATACAATTTAAGAAGATGCCTTTTCTGCACCGACGATAGGCATCCTGAAGATATAATTAAAGATGGACATATTAATAATAATCTTAAGGTTGCTGTTAAAAATGGCTTAGATCCAATTTCTGCAATTGCCATGGCTACATTAAATGCGGCGGAATGCTATGACCTTAAGGGAAAAGGAGCTATATCTATAGGGTATGATGCTGATATAGTTTTATTTAAAGACCTTGAATCCTTTGAGCCGATAATGGTATTTAAAAATGGAA
Source organism: Caloramator sp. Dgby_cultured_2 (assembly GCF_028872215.1). Taxonomy (NCBI): domain Bacteria; kingdom Bacillati; phylum Bacillota; class Clostridia; order Eubacteriales; family Clostridiaceae; genus Caloramator; species Caloramator sp. Dgby_cultured_2. The sequence goes on along the minus strand of NZ_CP118396.1, from coordinate 1,749,902 downwards.
AACTTGTTGCAAAGGATGGAAGACCGTTATTTGATGTTAAAAAGGTTGTAGACAGCAGCGTTTTAAATAGGATAAATATAAAGGATATCAATGAAGATATGTTTAGGCTAAAGCTTAAGGAGGATGTTGCAAATATAATTAAGCTCTTGCCCTTTAGCCTTGTAACAAAAAAGGTGAAAAAGAAGGTGCTTTTAAGGGATAAGGAGTTTAGATGTGAAGACAATGAAGGCCTTTTAAAACTTGCTGTAATTGAAAGGCACAAAGGGACAGGTAATGTAGGCCTTGGCATTGTTGAAGGATTTGGACTTAAGGGTGGTGCCATCGCTACAACTATAGCCCACGATTCCCATAATTTGATTATAATTGGCGATAACGATAGGGATATGGTTACTGCAGCCTTAGAGATTCAAAGGGTAAAGGGTGGAGTAACGGTAGTTTCAAAGGGAGAAGTTTTATCGACATTACCCTTCCAATTGCAGGGCTCATGAGCGATGAGGATATAGAAACGGTAAACTAAAAATTATCGGAGATTATAAAAATAGCCTATGAAAGGCTTAATGTATCTCGGGATTTTGACCCTGTAATGACCCTTGCCTTTTTAGCTCTGCCTGTAATACCAGAGCTAAAATTAACCGATATGGGACTATTTAATGTAATTAATTTTACATTTGAAGTATAAAAAAGCATTTAGGCTGTGCCTAAGTGCTTTTTTATTTTCAAATTATTCATAATTATTGCCACAGAATTGACACAAATAGGCATTAGAATAACAATCAAGAAAGATGAAGGGAGTGTTGAAAATGTTGTTATTAGACATCTTGATCATTGTAGCTTTAGTTTATTTATGTAAAGGCCATTTTGCAAGTTTTTCCTCTGCAAGTGAAAAACTTGACTTAATGCTTGTAAATGGAGAGATAAGCGAAGAGGATTACATAACTAAAAAAGACTATTAAATAAAATGAGGTGATGATATGCATAGAGGTTTTAAAGGTTTTCCAGGTGTACCGGGATTTTACGGAAGAGGTTTTGAAGGAGGTCTATGGGAAAGAGGCTTTGGATTTCACTGGATAGGACTTTTAATGATGTTGGCTTTAATTCTAGCTGCTGCTGTTATCATTTACTTTTTAATAAGAAGGTATATGATGAACAATAATTTTGCACTTGAAATGTTGAATAAAAAGTTTGTTTTAGGTGAAATAACAGAGGATGAATACTTAAGAAAAAAGGAACTTATATTAGGAAAGAAAATTAAAAAGATATATAAAGAACAAAAAGTAAAGAGTGATATGGCGCAGGATGATTTAAAAATAGATAATGATAATAAAAGAAACGATAACGACAACTAAATTAAGTTCATTTGGATCCCCAAATAAAACCCCACCCTTTATAAAAGAAGGTGGGGTTAAAACTTGTGTTAGACTAATTATAGATAGCAATACAAGATGTTATTTGTATAAATATAAGTAAAAATTTGTTACTTTATGTAATGTTAGCCTTAAATTTGCTTCAGCTTCGGTTTTCAAGCTTCTATATGCAGATTGCTGAATTTCATATTTTAATGCTTCTAAAGTTTTTAAGCTTTTTTCTATACTTACACAATTTTGTTTGATTAAGTTATTTTGATCTAGAGTTTTAATTATATAATTTTCTTTTTTATAGTCTAACCAATTAACATCAAAGTAAGATTGTTTTTCCTTCATTATTGAGTAAGTAAAATCTTTCCATATATCGTATGAAGCATAGTAATTGTTAAGTCTACCTTTAAATGAGTTTTTATTTTGTTTTATTCTATCTAGAAGATCTGTTGAATGGGGAGCTTGAACCTCCCACGACTAAAGTCGCGGGATTCCTGCTTCATCAACCTCGTAACCTACTATCTCCACAGGCGTTAATTCGGGTAGTCCCTACCCTACTGTTTTTACTTATGCTATACCTAATATCCTCTTTCCTTCTTTTAATATATTTTTACTTGCATTTACATCTCTATCATGGACTGTCCTACATATTGGACACTCCCACTCCCTTACGTTTAAGTCTTTTACTTCTTCATTTTTATAACCACATACACTACATATTTGACTTGATGGATAAAACATATCTACTTTTACTATTGTTCTTCCATACCATAATGTTTTATATTCAAGCATGTTTACAAATTTTGACCATGCTGCATCTGATATGGACTTTGATAGTTTGTTATTTCTTAACATATTCTTAACCTTTAAGTCCTCCAAAATTATAACTTGGTTTTCGTTTATAATTTTAGAGGACAGCTTTTGCAAAAATCTTCCCTTTGGTTTCTTATCTTCTCATGTATTTTGGCTACTTTCTTAGCTTGTTTTTTATAGTTACTACTACCTAATTGTTTTTTAGAAAGCTTCCTTTGTTCCTTAATAAGTCTTTTTCTAACTTTATAAGATATTTAGGATTGGATATTTTGTTACCTTCACTATCTATCAGGAAATGCTTTACTCCTAAATCTATACCGATTACTTTGTTAGTTTTAGACTTTTCTGTAGTTTTTTCTATCCTACAACAAATTGAAACAAAATATTTCCCTGTTGGAGTTCTACTTATAGTTGCATTTAGTATTTTACCCTTTACTTCCATTGATTTTACAAACTTTACCCAGCCTAATTTGGGTAGCTTGATCTTGTTTCCTTTAATTTCAATGTTATTATTTGTAAATGTTGTTCTATAGCTTTGATATTTACATTTCTTTGACTTAAACTTTGGATAATTTGCTCTGCCTTCAAAAAATTCTTAAATGCTTTGTCTAAGTCTTTGAGCGAATTTTGAAGTGCAAACTTATCTGCTTCTTTTAGCCATATATTAATTTGTTTTAGTTTTGTTAAATCAGCAGAGCAATCTTTATAATTAAATGTTATACCTTGAATTTTATATATTTCTTCTCGTTTTGCAAGATAATAGTTATATACAAACCTAACACAACCAAAGGTTTTATTTATGAGCTCTACTTGTTGTTTATTAGGATAAAGCCTAAATTTAAAAGCTTTTTCCATACTTTCACCTCATAGTTATTTTAACATATGTTGTTACACAAAACAAACTTTTAACTAATATAAGTTATGATACACAGATAACATATGTTATTATTTAAGCGTCCTTACTCATGACTAAAGTCAAGAGTGTGTGGACGCTTTCTTAATCAAATTATTTTGTTTCAAATAAATTGATAGTTTTTTTCCTTCGTATGTTTCTTTATCCATGATTGCATCTATAAATCCATTTGAGAATTCTGCTATATTTTTATCCCCAGAAAAATTAATATCTATCAATTTTTTGTTAGTATAGTTATCAAGATTATAGTAAACAAGATGAGAAAAGAAAGCAGATTTTAAATGATCGTTGGAACCTAGCGTTGTAGCTGCAAATATGAATTGTTGGTTTAAAACAAGAGACATTGTTAAAATCAGAATGAAAAGAAATGATTTTGATAATATTTTTCGCATGTTAAGACCTCCTGTCAATACACAATTGTTTGATAACTATTATGCGGGGTTACCCCTATTAAAAAATTATTAGAATAAAAAAGCCCGGCATTTGCCGGACTTTTTATTATGCAGCTTTATCAGCCTTATTAGCTACCTTCTTTTCATATCTTCCATATATTGCAAGTGCAACGATTGAGAAGAAGATTGGTCCTGCTACTGACCAGAATGTTGTTAGCTTATCTCCTTGAAGCGCTGGTTCAAGAACAGTAAAGAAGTTAGCAAAACCAACTGTTAAAGTAACGATTACTGTCCAGAACAATGCGCTGTTGTAGCTTTTGAATACTTCAAATGGCTTATGAATATTAGTATTCTTCTTAAATGGAGCAAATGCATAAGAGATAAACATATATGGTAATGTCATACCTACGTTAGTCATCATAACAAGAATATCGAAGAATTTTGCCATTGAATCTCCACCGAAGGAAACAAGTGCTATCATTACAGCAACTGTGATTCCTTGAACCCACATAGCAAACTTTGGCATTCCATCCTTAACTTCGCCGAATCTTCCTGGCCAAAGTTCTGCAGGAGTTCCTTCGATCATTTGCTTAAGTGGTGCGTAAGTTAATGTGAAGAATGCACCAGTTATTGAAAGGAATACTGAAAGTCCTATGAATCTAGCAATCCATTGTCCCATAGCAATTGCTGTAGCTTCGCTTGTGCCTAATGCCATACCAATTTGGTAACCAAGGTTACCCATTATAACGTAGCTTGCATTTCCAAGGTGAACGCCATCAACATTTATAACCTTTGCCCAGTTAGTGAATATACCAACAAGGAAAATACCTAATGAATAACCAACTGAAATTATAGCAGCTGAAATTGCAATTCCCTTTGGTAGAGTCTTTTCTGGATTTTCAGTTTGGTCAACAAGTCCACTTGCAACTTCAATTCCACCATAAGCAAATATAGCATAAACTACGAATGCAAGTCCAGCTAAGATGTTTCCAGCAAACTTTGGATTTGGTGATTGAGTAAATGTTGAAAGTCCAACTATTGGTTCAGCAAGGTGTCCTTTATTTAATACAAGAACAAGTAGTGCACCTACCCAAAGTAAGATATTTAATGCAGCAACTGCTGATCCACCAAGTGAAGTTACTTTCTTAATCTTTTCAAGTCCCTTTGATGAAAGGTAAGTTACAAAAAGTATCCATAGAATACCTAAAACACCAAGAAGTTTTGGCCCTTGTAAACCAAGGAATGCCCAGCTCTTAGTAGTGTCCTTACCAAAAATAGCGTTTGAAAGTGGAACCCAAATACCTGATGATACGTTAACCATCCAGATGATGTATGAAGCATACCACATGAAGGTTCCAACGAATGCAAACTTAGGTCCTACTGACTTTTCCATCCATGAATAAATTCCACCCTTTTCATCCTTGAAGGCAGCTCCGAATTCTGCCATCATAAGAGCGAATGGAACGAAGAATGTTATAGCTGAAAGAATATACCATGGAATAGCAGCGTATCCCATCTTGTAGAAGGATCTTGGAATGTTGTTAAAGCCATACACGGAAGTAAAGATCATAAGAATTAATGATACCAATGTTAACTTTTGGCCTTTATTTGGACCGTGTGACATTATAAAACCTCCCTTTTTTACATTTTGTTCACAAATATACATTATACTAAAATCGACAATAAAATCAATAATTCTACAAAAAGTAGTAAAATTCTGTAAATTTAATAAATTTAGACGGATGGGATAAAATAAGACCAAGTTATCAAAATAAGGCTTAAAAATTGAATAAAAACATTGTTTAACATAAAAAATGCACAACAAAAATCATTGTTATGTCTTTTTTTGAAAAAACAAAATTAAAATATTTTTGCCTTAAATCTTAAAATGATATTTTAATAAATATTAAAATTAAATTTTACTTCATAATTAATTCATAATCTTAAATAATGTTTAGACGATTTTTAGACACTTAAAATGTAAAATATAATATAAAGAAATAAAAGAAAGGGGTAGGGTTATGGAAATTAGAGTTCCAAGTGATATTGAAATTGCACAAAGTGCAAAGTTAAAACCCATAATGGATATAGCAAAAGAGTGGGGGATCGAAGAGGACGAAGTAGAGCTTTACGGAAAATATAAGGCAAAAATTTCTCTTGATATTTTTAAGAGATTAAAGGATAAACCAAATGGAAAATTGATTCTAGTTACAGCGATAAATCCAACTCCAGCTGGAGAAGGAAAGTCAACAACTACTGTAGGACTTGGACAGGCCCTTAACAAGATAGGCAAAAGGCAATAATAGCCTTAAGAGAACCCTCCTTAGGTCCTGTTTTTGGAGTAAAGGGTGGTGCAGCAGGTGGAGGATACGCACAGGTTGTTCCAATGGAGGATATAAACTTACATTTTACAGGCGATATGCATGCTATAACTGCAGCTCATAACTTGGTTTCAGCTGCTATAGATAACCACATCCATCAGGGAAATGCCCTTGGAATAGATCCAAGGCAAATAGTTTGGAAAAGGGTTCTTGATATGAATGATAGAGCACTAAGGCAAATCGTTGTTGGCCTTGGCGGAAAGGCAAATGGATTCCCAAGGGAAGACGGATTTATGATTACAGTTGCATCAGAAGTTATGGCAGCCCTCTGCCTTGCAAGCGACCTTATGGACTTAAAGGAAAGATTTGCAAGAATGGTTGTTGCCTATACTTACGACGGAAAGCCGGTTACAATAAGAGACTTAAATGTTCAAGGTGCAATGGCAGTTTTAATGAAGGATGCAATAAAGCCAAACCTTGTTCAGACATTGGAAAATACACCAGCACTAATTCATGGAGGACCTTTGCAAACATTGCCCATGGAACAAACAGTATAATAGCAACAAAGCTTGGATTAAAACTTGCAGATTATCTTGTAACAGAGGCAGGCTTTGGTGCTGACCTTGGTGCAGAAAAATTCTTTGACATAGTTTGCCGTTATGCTGGCTTTAGACCAGATGCAGTTGTAATAGTTGCAACAATAAGGGCTCTTAAGATGCATGGTGGAGTTGCAAAGCAAGATCTTTCAAAAGAAAACTTAGAAGCTCTTGAAAAGGGATTTGAAAACCTTGAAAGACACGTTGAAAACGTAAGAAAATTTGGTCTTCCTGTCTTAGTTGCGATAAACAGATTTGTAAGCGATACAGAGGCTGAAATTGAACTTCTTCATAAATTATGCCAAAAGCTCAATGTAGAAGTTTCATTAAACGAAGTTTGGGCAAAGGGTGGCGAAGGCGGAATTGACATGGCAAATAAATTAGTAAACCTTGTTGAAAACAACAAGCCTAACTTCAATTATTTATATGATATTAACCTCTCAATAGTTGAAAAGGTAGATAAGATTGCAAAGGAAATTTACAGAGCAAATGGTGCAACATTTACAGCACAGGCAATGAAACAGGTTCAAAAGATAGAGGAACTTGGGCTTGATAAACTACCAATTTGTATGGCAAAAACTCAATATTCCTTCTCAGATAATCCTTCATTACTTGGTGCACCAAAGGATTTTGATATAACAGTTAAAGAAGTTAGATTATCTGCCGGTGCAGGATTTATAGTTGTTTTAACAGGGGATATAATGACAATGCCTGGACTTCCAAAGGTTCCTGCGGCTGAAAAGATAGATATAGACGAAAACGGCAATATAGTAGGATTATTTTAAAGTGCCAGGCACTTAAGATTTAAGATTTTTACATTTAGAAACTTAAACTAAGGTGCCAGGCACCTAAAATTAAGATTTTAAGGAGTGGGATAATGATTACTAATCTTGATATTAAAAGTGCAATGAAAATAAAACTCGACGAAATACCTGAATATCCTAAATTTGTTGAAGGCATAAGAAGAGCGCCAAGTAGAGGATTTAGGCTAACGAGGGAACAGACTGAGATTGCTCTTAAAAATGCACTAAGATACATTCCAGAAGAATATCATGAAATGCTTGCACCAGAGTTTATGGAAGAGCTTCTAACAAGAGGGAGAATTTACGGATACAGATTTAGACCAGAAGGAAATATAAAGGCAAAGCCAATCCATGAATACAAAGGAAACTGCATTGAAGGTAAGGCCTTCCAAGTTATGATAGATAACAACCTTGACTTTGATGTGGCGCTTTATCCATATGAGCTTGTAACATACGGTGAAACAGGATCTGTATGCCACAACTGGATGCAGTATAGATTAATTAAAAAATATCTTGAGGTTATGACTCAAGACCAAACACTTGTTGTTGCATCAGGACATCCTGTTGGGCTTTTTAGATCGAAGCCAGATGCCCCAAGGGTAATTATAACAAACGCCCTTATGGTTGGTATGTTTGACAATCCACATGATTGGGAAATTGCTGAAGAGATGGGTGTTGCAAACTATGGACAGATGACTGCCGGCGGATGGATGTATATAGGACCTCAAGGCATAGTTCACGGAACATACAATACAATACTTAATGCAGGAAGATTAAAGCTTGGCCTTGGCCATGATGCAGACCTTAGAGGAAGACTTTTCGTATCCTCAGGTCTTGGAGGAATGTCAGGTGCACAGCCAAAGGCAGTAGAAATTGCAAACGGAGTTGGAATAATAGCTGAAGTTGACTACTCAAGAATAATGACAAGATACAACCAAGGCTGGGTAAAATATATCTCATCAGATCTTGATGAAGTATTTAGGGTTGCAAAGGAACACCTTGATAAAAAGAACCTATATCAATTGCATACTATGGAAATGTAGTTGACCTTCTTGAATATATAGTAAAGAACAACGTCCATGTTGATCTATTATCAGACCAAACCTCCTGCCATGCAGTATATGAGGGAGGATATTGCCCACAGGGACTTACATTTGAAGAAAGAACAAAGCTTCTTGAAACTGATAGAGAAAAGTTTAAAGAATTAGTAGATAGAAGCCTTAGAAGACATTATGAACTTATAAAAATACTTGTTGAAAGAGGAACCTACTTCTTTGACTATGGTAACTCCTTCATGAAGGCAGTTTATGACGCTGGAGTTAAGGAAATTGCAAGGGGCGGCGATCAAAGAATGGATTTATATTCCCATCCTATGTTGAAGACATAATGGGACCAATGCTCTTTGATTATGGCTATGGACCATTCAGATGGGTATGCCTAAGCGGCAGTGAAGAAGACCTAAGAAGGACCGACAGAGCTGCTATGGAATGCATAGATCCAAACAGAAGACCACAGGATAGAGACAACTGGATATGGATCAGGGATGCAGAAAAGAATAGGCTTGTTGTTGGAACAAAGGCAAGAATCCTATACCAAGACGCAGAAGGAAGAACAAGAATAGCCCTTAAGTTTAACGAAATGGTAAGAAAGGGAGAAGTAGGTCCTATAATGCTCGGCCGTGACCACCACGATGTATCAGGAACTGACTCACCATTTAGAGAAACAGCTAACATTAAGGATGGTAGCAACATAATGGCTGATATGGCAACCCACTGCTTTGCAGGAAATGCAGCAAGAGGAATGAGCCTTGTTGCCCTCCACAACAGTGGCGGTGTTGGAATTGGAAAGTCCATAAACGGTGGATTTGGCCTTGTGCTTGATGGAAGCTTAAGAGTAGATGAGATAATAAAGAGCGCTATGATGTGGGACGTTATGGGAGGAGTTGCAAGGAGAGCTTGGGCGAGAAACGAACATGCAATCGAAGTTTCAATGGAACACAACAAAAAGAGCACAACAGACCATATTACACTCCCTTATCTTGCAGACGATGGCCTTGTAAAGGAAGTAGTTGACTTTGCATTTAAAAAGCATGGAATAGAAAGATAATAGGATGGGCCATTGGCCCATCCAATATTTAAAGGAAAGGAGCAATCATTATGGCAATGACAAAGATAATTGAATGCGTTCCCAATTTTAGCGAGGGAAGGGACCTTGATAAAATAGAAAAAATAGTTAATCCTTTTAGAGGAAAAGAAGGAGTTAAACTACTTGATTACAGCAGAGACGTTGACCACAATAGAGTTGTTGTAACTGTAGTTGGCGAACCACAGGCGGTTAAAGAGGCTATGCTTGAGGCGATGGGAGTTGCAATTGAAGTTATAGATATGAGAAACCACAAGGGAGAGCATCCAAGAATGGGAGCAGTAGATGTTGTTCCATTTATACCTGTGAAAAATATGACTATGACTGAAGCAGTTGAGCTTTCAAAGGAATTTGCAAGGGAAGCATCAGAAAAATATAACCTTCCAATCTTCCTTTATGAAAAGTCAGCAACAAGTCCTGATAGGGAAAACCTTGCAAACATCAGAAAGGGCGAATTTGAAGGAATGTTTGAAAAGATAAAGCAGCCTGAATGGAAGCCTGATTTTGGACCTCAAGAGGTGCATCCAACAGCTGGAGTTACTGCAGTTGGTGCAAGAATGCCCCTTGTTGCCTTTAACGTAAATCTTGGAACAAACAACATAGAAATTGCTAACAAGATTGCAAGAAATGTTCGTTTCTTAAATGGAGGATTAAGATACTGTAAAGCCATAGGAGTAGAGCTTAAAGATAGAGGTATTGTTCAAGTTTCAATGAACATGACCGACTATACAAAGACCGCCCTTTACAGAGCCTTTGAACTTATCAAGGTTGAGGCAAGAAGATATGGCGTTCCTGTTATAGGCAGCGAAATAATAGGCCTTGTTCCTATGGAAGCTTTAATCGATACTGCAGTTTATTACCTTGGAGTAGAAGATTTCTCAATGGACCAGATTCTTGAAAACAGAATTATGGAGTGATAATATGAAAATCTTAATAAAAAATGCCAGTGAACTTGTAACCTGCAGCGGCACTTCTCCTAAAAAGGGGAAGATATGAGGGAGCTAAATATAATCGAAAATGGTGCAGTATTAGTAGAAGATGGAATAATTAAAAAAGTTGGAAAAACTGAAGAAATATTAAAGGAAATAAATGAAAGGGAATATGAAGTTTACGATGCAAAGGGAAAGGCAGTATTGCCTGGATTTATAGATTCCCACACCCATTTTGTATTTGGCGGCTACAGAGCCGATGAATATTACCTAAGGCTCAAGGGTGCCACATATATGGAGATAATGGAAAAGGGTGGAGGAATAATAAACTCAGTTGAGGCCACAAGAAGGGCAAGCAAAGAGGAGCTTATTGAGCTTGGCAAAAAGAGGCTTGACTCTATGCTAAGCTTTGGGGTTACAACTGTTGAAGGAAAATCAGGATATGGCCTTGACTTTGATACGGAAATAAAGCAGCTAGAGGTTTATAAAGAATTAAATGATATTCATCCAATTGACATAGTTCCAACCTTTCTTGGTGCCCATTCAATTCCAAGGGAATACAGATGCAGAAACATGGAATATATAGATTTTATAATAGAAAAAGTATTACCCTACATAAAGGAAAAGAATCTTGCACAATTTGTGGATGTTTTCTGCGAAAAAATGTATTTTCTGTGGATGAATCAAGAAAGCTTCTTCTTGCTGCAAAGATGATGGGATTTAAGTTAAAGCTCCATGCCGATGAGATAGTATCCCTTGGCGGTGCTGAACTTGCTGCAGAGGTTGAAGCAGTTTCTGCTGATCACCTATTGCAAGCCAGCGATAAAGGAATAGAGATGATGGCCAAAAGGGGAGTTATAGCAACGCTTCTTCCTGCAACAGCCTTTAGCTTAAAGGAAAATTTTGCAAGAGCAAGATATATGATAGATAGTGGACTAGCTGTAGCCCTTGCCAGCGATTTTAACCCAGGAAGCTGCTTTACTGAAAACTTATCTCTTGTGATTGCTCTTGCAACACTTTATATGAATATGTCCTTAGAGGAGGCAATAACCGCTGTTACGATAAATGCTGCAGCGGCAGTAGGAAGGGAAAAGGAAATAGGAAGCATTGATGTAGGCAAAAAGGCAGATATAATAATATTAGAACATCCATCATATAAATTTATTCCATATCATATTGGGGTTAGTATAGTTGAAAAGGTATTTAAGAATGGAAAATTGATTTACGATAAGGAGAGGGATGATAGATATGCTTATAGAAAAAACAGTTAAAGGATTTGTAGAAGAGACATTTAGCGCATCACCAGTGCCAGGCGGCGGAAGCGTTGCAGCCCTTGCAGGATCACTTGCTGCTGCCCTTTCAGGTATGGTTGCAAACCTAACTATTGGCAAAAAGGATATGAAGAAGTTCAAGAGGAAATGAAGGAAATATTAGAAAGGGCAAAGGAACTTAAGGATAAATTATTAGAAGATATAGACAAAGACTCAAAGGCCTTTGACAAAGTTATGGATGCCTTTAAGATGCCAAAGGACACAGATGAAGAAAAGGAAAGAAGAAGAGAGGCAATTCAAAGTGCCCTTAAAGAAGCTGCCCTTGTTCCCCTTGAAGTTGCAAAGGATGCTGAAAAGATATTTGATCTTGCTGAGAAAGTTATAGTAAAGGGAAACAAAAATGCTGTAACTGATGGTGCTGTATCTTGCATGATGGCAAGAACAGCAATCCTTTCAGCCCTATTAAACGTAAAAATAAATCTTGCATCAATCAAGGATGAAGAGTTTGTAAACAAAGTTTCAAAGGAAGTTGCGGAACTTGAAGAAAGGTCACATAAATTAGAAAAGGAAATCTTAGCGAAGGTTGAACTGTAAAATTTGCACCCTACCATTTTAGTAGGGTGCTTTTAAATAATATTTGGAGGGTTATTATGAACGATGTAATAAAGCTTATAAAAAACAGAAAATCTGTTAGAGTCTTTGAGGATAGAAAAATTCCTGAGGAAATAAAAGAAGAGATATTAAATGCAGCCTTTGAAGCACCCAGTGCAGGTGCCATGATGCTCTATAGCATAATTGAAATTACGGATAATGATTTAAAGGAAAAGCTTTCGGTATTATGCGACAATCAGCCCTTCATTGCAAAGGCGCCTTTTGTTTTAATATTTCTTGCAGATTATCAAAGATGGTATGATGCTTACAGCTATGCAGAATGCAAACCAAGAAAACCAGGAGAAGGAGATATACTCCTTGCATGTGCTGATGCAATAATAGCATCACAAAACACAGTGATTGCAGCAGAATCCTTTGGTATAGGCTCCTGCTATATTGGAGATATTTTAGAAAACTGTGAAGAGGTTAGAAAAATACTTGATCTTCCTGATTATGTTATTCCTGCTGCAATGGTTGTATATGGGTATCCTACTGATGCACAAAAATAGAAAAAAACCAGCAAGGTTTGATAAAGAATTTTTAGTGTTTGAAAATAAATATAAAAGACTAACAAAAGAAGAACATATAAAAATGCATGAAAGAAGGTTTGAAAAGGCTGGGTTAGAAGGAAAAGATACAATAGAAGAGATTAAAGCGATTCACAACCGAAAATATGCCTCAGATTTTGCAAAGGAAATGAATAGATCTGCATCGGTTTATTTGAAAAATTTTAGATAAAATCATTTAATATACTTTTACATTCAAAACCTCCATATTAAATAAATATGGGGGTTTATGCTTTGTTTTATACAAATTATATTCTTTTTAAAAGAAAAGGTGTATAATAATAAATAAGTTAACTAAATGTCAAATTTTTTAAAAGGGGTTATGATGGTGAGGGTTAAGCTGTTTGGAAGTCCTTTAGTTACCTTTAACAATAAAACGATAACATTTCCATTTAAAAAGGCTGAGGCTCTTTTTACTATATGCTTCTTAAAAGGGATGCAACAAGGGAAGAGCTAATTAGCCTTTTTGGGCTGACCAGGACGAGGAGACGGGTAGAAAAAATTTAAGAAATGCAATATACTCTGTAAAAAAGCCTTTAACATAGAAGTTTTTATATCTTTCGGTAAATCCAACCTTACTTTAAACCCTGAACTTAATATAAACTGCGATGTTATAAATTTTTTAAACAGCGATTCCATAGAAGAATATAAAGGTGATTTTTTAGAAGGATTTTGCATTAAGGATTGTGAGCCCTTTGAGGAATTTGTAATGCAAAAAGAGAAGAGTTAAAGGAAATATACAAAAAAGGCTATATTACAAAATAAACCTATTTATTAAGGAACATAAAATTAACGAAGCAAAGGATTATGCTAAAAGATACTCCTTGTAGATGAATTTGATGAAAGGGCTATAAGGATTTTAATGCAAGTTTATGCAAAAAACGGTGAGATAAATAAAGCTGTTGAGCTTTATAAAAATTTTCAGGAAAAGCTATCAAGGGAGCTTGGAATAAATCCTGAGGCAAAAACTAAAAATCTTTATGAAAAAATAATTTTAGAAAGAAAAGATGAGAAGAAAAAATTTTTTATGGTAGAGATTTAGAATATTCAAAACTATTGCAAAACTTTTCGAGTTTTACTGATGGCTCAAACTTTAAAAATATATTAATAGTAGGCGAAGCAGGAATAGGTAAAACAAGGCTGGTTGAAGAATTTTTAGCCTCCTTTAAAGGATGTAAAATAATAAAGGTAAACTGCTATGCAGCGGAGGAGAGCTATATTTTAAAACCCTGGGGTGATATTTTAAATTCCCTTGGTGAAGAACTTAAGATGGAGGACATTCCAAAATCCTGGAAAATAGCCCTATCATCCTTTTTCCTTCCTTAGAAAAAGTTTTTAAAATCGACGAAGCAATAAATTACGATACCAACAAGTATAAACTCATTGAAGAAATTGTTATGAGTATTATCTTAAACCTATCAAACAAACATAAACTCCTTTTTATATTTGAGGATCTGCATTGGATGGATAATATCAGCCTTTCAATACTAAAAAAGCTGTTAGCCATAGAAAGAAAAAACCTTTCCTTTATTCTAACTGCAAGATATGATAAAAAGATAAATAACTTCTATTCTGAAATCGTAAAATACGACAGGATAGAAAAATTGAGCTTTTAAGGTTTAACAAAGAAGATACCAAAAATTTTGTCCTAAAGGCCCTTTCAAAGGAAGTTCCTGATGAAATTTTACAGAACATCTACATTGAAACGGAAGGTAACACATTTTTTATTGTAGAATATGTAAACCTTTTGAAGAACGGAAAAAAGTTAGAAAGCTTTAATGTAAAATTAAAGGAAATACTCAATACGAGATTTTTAGGGATATCCAAGGGAGCTCAAAGGGTATTAGATATAATATCCATGTTTTACGATAAGGCACCCTATGAATATATTAAACTTTTATCCAATATGGAGGACGATGAGCTACTAGATATTTTAGATGAGCTTATTTATAAATTCATTTTGACCGAAACAAAAAAGAAGATATATTTTATAAATTTACCCACCAAAAGCTAAGGGACTTTGTCTATGAAAATCTGTCGGAGGCTAAAAGAGGATACTTCATCTTAAAATAGCCAACCTTATTGAAGCTAAATTAAAGGGAGATAAGAAGGATGCCTATTATTATGAAGGGTTGATTTACCACTTTGAAGGTGCAGGAGAGAGATTAAAGGCAGTAAAGTATAAGCTCAAAAACTTATGCGAATATTTAAACTACACAAATGAACTTTTTCCAGAGGGCAGCGATATAAAGTCCTTTGATAAAGAAAGCCAAAAACGATGTTTAAAAAGCTTGATGAGATAGAGGAGGACCTTGAGAAAATAAAATCCTCTGATGAGGAATATCCAAGGATTTTGCTGCTATTCTGTTACCTAAAGGGAAGATATTTCATTTGGGAAGGAGAATATACAAAGGGGACAAGTTTTATTCAAAGGGCAATAGAAATATCAAGACATCTTAAAGATGATGAAATGCTCTTAAAATCCTTAAGGCAGATGATAAACTATGCAATACAGGTTCACGATGTTGAGGGGATGGGAGAATATATAGATGAATCCTTTAAAATTGCAACTAAGCACAAAAACAAAAAGAAATAGCAGTTCTTTTAAGACTCAAGGGATTAAACTATATAATGCATGAAAAATTTGAAAGGGCAGAGGATTCCCTTAAACACTCCCTCATGATATTAGAAGGGCTTAATAATGATGGCAGCCAAGTTTTAAACATAGCTGCAGCCTTAAATTACCTGGGAAATATAAAAAGGTTAAATGTGGATTTTAAAGGAGCATTAATCTACTACAACCAGGCTATAGAGATGTGTTTAAGGTCACAAATACGAACAGCCCTTACGGTATTCTTAACAAACGCAGGGCATGCTTCCTATGAGATGGGAGATTACCTAAAGGCAAAGGACTATTTAACAAGGGCTGTTGAAATATACGAGAAAATTGACGCATATTGGTTAAGGTCAGTTGCTGAAGGATATTTATCTTTAACGTTGATTAAGCAGGGGAAATACCAAAGTGCTATGGAACACCTTAAAAGGGCTGATACCTTTGTTCAAAAGCTGAAAAGCCCCTATGAAAATGGAATCCTTCTAAGAATAAAGGCAGAGATTAAAAATAATATGGAGTATAACGAAAGAGTTAGAAGTGAATTTGAGGATTACCTTAAGGAGGATTTAGAATTTTACTGCAAAGAGGGGATTAGACTTTTAGAAAAGGTTAGGGAAAACTACCAAGTTGATATTCTAAAAACCTTTTTAAAAAGTAGGGATTAGCATGGATATAGCTAAAAAACTTAGAATAAAAGATGACGTTGTAACCCTAGTTGGAGCTGGCGGAAAAACAAGTCTAATGTTTAATATTGCAAAAGAGCTAAGGCTAAAAAAGTTTTAGTTACTACGACTACAAAAATATATTACCCTTTAAATGCTCAATACGATTACTATTATAATTATGTAGAATTTCCCTTTAAAAAGATGAAGGGGATAACTGTAATGGGAAACGGAATAAATGACGAAAACAAAATTATAGGCCTTGAGGAGGAAAAAATAAAGACCATAAGGGAATATTTTGACATTGTCCTTATAGAAGGGGACGGTTCAAGGGGACTTCCAATAAAGGCACCAGAAAAGCACGAGCCTGTAATTCCTTCCTCTTCAAGCATTGTAATAGGAGTTATAGGAATAGATTCCCTTTATAAAACAATAAACCAACAAAACATATTCAGGCTAGAAAGGTTTTGCACCATTACAGGATCAAAGATTGGAGACCTTCTGGATGAATACAAAATAGCAAAACTCATTATCTCAAAGGAGGGCCTTTTTAAGGGTGCCCCAGATGACAGCAGGAAAATTGTTGTCATAAACAAAGTGGATGATGAGGAAAAGAAGGCCTTAGCCAAAAAATATTTGATTTAGTCCAATATGAATTTGCAATTTCATCAGTAAAGTTTGGCATATTTGAAAAATGGAGATGATTTTATGGTTTCTATTGTAATTCTTGCGTCGGGATTTTCAAGGAGGATGAATAAGGACAAGCTCCTTTTAAAATATAAAGACCTTCCCTTAATTGAATGGACCATAAAAAACGCAGCAGAATCAAAGGCGGGGAAATAATAGTAGTATATAGGGATGAAAGGGTAAAGGAAATTGCAAGAAAATACAAAGCAAAATGCATATTTAACCCTAATGCCCACCTTGGACAGAGCGAAGGAATAAAGCTTGGATTAAGGGAAATTGAAGTAAAGGATGGAGTAATGTTTTTACCTGGTGATATGCCCCTTTTAAAGGGGAGGATATCGATAGATTAATAGATGAATATGAAAGGGAAAAAAGATTATTATTCCAACCTGCCTTTTGAGTCCAGATCGCCCATAATTTTCCCCTTTAGATTTTCGGAAAAATTTTTGCCCTTCAAGGCGATAGAGGTGGAAAAACATTTTTAAAGGATTTTTCTCATGAAATTAAAGAGGTCCATTTTAAAGACGTAAAAATATTTCAAGATGTTGACGTAGAAAAAGACCTTAAAGATTTAGATAAAAGGATAGTTTTAATTAAAGGTGCAGGGGATATAGCATCAGGGGTTGCTCTAAGGCTAAAAAGATGCGGGTTTAAAATAATTATGACGGAAATTGAAAGGCCTTCGGTTATAAGAAGAAGGGTTGCCTTTGCCTCCTGCGTTTATGAAAAAGCATAAAGGTTGAGGACACAGAGGGAATTTTAGTAGAAAAGTTAACTGATATAGAAAGGGCGTGGAGGGAGGATAAGATTCCTGTTTTAATAGACGAAAATTTAAGCGTATTAAATTATCTTAATGTAGACGTTTTAGTAGATGCAGTTCTTGCAAAGAAAAATTTAGGGACAAAAATAGACATGGCACCAATAACAATAGGACTTGGCCCAGGTTTTGAGGCTGGAGTTGATGTTAAGGCTGTGGTTGAAACAAACAGAGGTCATTATCTTGGAAGAGTTTATCTTAAGGGAAGGGCAGAAGAGAATACAGGGATTCCAGGGGATGTTTTAGGATATCGGGAAGAGAGGGTTATAAGATCACCTAAAGGAGGAAAAGTTAAGCTAATTAAGGATATAGGCGATTATGTAAAAAAGGGTGATGAAATTCTTTGTGTTGACGATGCATTAGTTACAGCTTCTATAGATGGCGTTATCCGTGGACTTATCATGGACGGATATGAAGTTTATGAGAATATGAAAATTGGAGATATAGACCCAAGGGGAAATAAAGATCACTGTTATACCGTTTCAGATAAAGCCCTTGCTGTTGCAGGAGGCGTTTTAGAAGCTATTTTTATGTTGGGGGGATTTTGATGGAAAATTTGATTTTTGAAAAGGTTTTAGAAGGCTTAAAGGAAAATAAAAGGATGGCCATTTGCACCATAACAAACACCTATGGCTCTTCACCAGGGAAAGAGGGCTTTATGATGCTTGTTTTTGAAGATGGCACATCCTTTGGAACGGTTGGGGAGGAATTCTTGAGGCAAAGATTACAGAGGATGCCCTTGAAAGGATAAAAAAGGCACATCAAAGACCTTTACCTATACCCTTAACGATACCGATTTAAAATCAAAATGCGGTGGCAAGGTTGATGTTTTTATGAAAGTTATTGGAAGCAGAGAAAAATTGCTCATAGTCGGTGGCGGTCACGTTGCCCTTGAACTTTATAAATTTGCAAAGCTCTTAAACCTTTATGTTGTAATCTTTGAAGACAGAGAAGAATTCGGAAACAGAGAAAGATTTCCTGAAGCTGACGAAATTGTCCTTGGAGACATAGTTACTAATCTTAAAAATTATCCAATTGACGATAGATGCTTTATTGTAATAGTAACAAGGGGACATGAATATGACGAAGCTGCCTTAAGGGAAGTAATAACAAGGGATGCAAAATACATAGGCATGATTGGCAGCAAAAACAAAGTAAACTACATCTTTAGTAACCTAAAAAAGAAGGCTACGAAGAAGCCCTAAAAGGGTCTACGCCCCCATAGGCCTAAAGCTTGGCGGCAATACCCCACCCGAAATCGCCCTATCCATAATAAGCGAGATAATGCTGATTAAAAATGAGGGAAAATTGGAGCATTGGAGTATGGGATATTATAATATTAAATAAAATATTTTGATTAAATGTTTAATTTCTTTATTTGGGGAAGTAATTTATTGTATTATCAATAAATTATTTTAATTCAATTATTCCTGTATAAAATCATGCTATAAATTACTATTGAAATTTTTAGATTTTATTGTTAATCTTTATTTATAAAAAGACAACATATAAAATTTAAGATATAGTTTCATTATTAAATTTTTGGAGGATGAGACAAGTGGATAAGATGCAAGGGACAAAAAATTAGTTAATACAGAAAATCAAGAAACGTATGAACACATAACAATGTTTATGCTTCCAATTTTCAATAATATCGAAATTAAGAATAACATTATAGAAAAAGAATCGTCTAATTATTCTAATGGCGAAGATAATATAGTAGAATTAAAGAAATATAAATTTTTAAAAAGTTTAGCTGGGAAAACGAGAAAATATAAAAGATATTTAGGATCTCCATTGAGATATGCTGGTGGAAAGAGTTGGGCTGTTGGTTATGTAATTGAACATTTACCGAATAATATAAATAGATTAATATCACCATTTTTTGGTGGTGGTTCAATAGAAATAGCTATTGCAAAAGAGTTGGGAATTGAAGTTATTGGCTTTGATATATTTGATATATTGGTTAACTATTGGAAAAATCAAATTGATAGGCCATATGATTTGTATTTAGAATTAACGAAATTGGAACCAAACAAAGAAACGTATGAAAAAGTAAAAAAGGAATTAAAGGAGCATTGGGTTGGTAAAAAGTTTTAGAACCATTAAAACTTGCAGCGTATTATTATTTTAATCATAATCTTTCTTATGGACCAGGTTTTTGGGATGGATGTCAAAAGTATATGCAGATAAAGATACTTATTCGCGCTTATTAAAACGAGTAAAAGAATTTGATGTAAAAAATATAAGCATAGGCTGTATGTCATTTGAAAATGTAATAACTCAGTATTCGAAAGATTTTTTATATTGTGATCCACCATATTATTTAGGTGAAGATAATACTCTTTTTAAAGGGCTTTATCCACAAAGAAATTTTCCGATACATCATAATAATTTTAAACATGAATTGTTAAGAGACTTACTAATGAATCATAAAGGAGGGTTTATATTATCATATAATGATTCACCTACCATTAGAGAATGGTATAAGGATTTTGAAATAATTGAATTACCTATACACTATACGATGGGACAGGGTGAAACTAGGATTGGATTAAATAGACAAAAAGAGAATAGAAACCATATTAAAAAGACAAATGAATTGTTGATAATAAAAAGGTAATTAAGTTTGATACTATTATGATGTTAATTTGTTTTACATTTTTTAAGGGGAAAATTTTTATGTATAAGAAAAAAGCAATGACGTCTGAAAAAGCTAGTAAAGTAAAAAGACAAGGGCATGAAGATGCTAGAGAATTTGCTGGGGTTTTAGGGATAGCACAAGAATTTATATATGAACCACAAGCTAAAAGAGATGTTGTAGATACAGAAGGATATGCTTATTCAGTGAAAAGCGGAGAAAAAAAGTGGCAAATATTCTTATATGGTAAGAGTAGATTTGAAAGTGATTACGATTTTAACGCTAGTCCATTAGGGGATTTATTTTTAGAATGTATCAATTGTTTTCCTGAATCTTATGATGAATATAAAAAGAATAAATTGAAATGTAAAGAAAATCTTAAAAAGCCAATGAGAAGATTATGTGAAGAATTATCAAAGAGAAGCTGTTAAGCTTTTTCTTAAAAAAGTATTTTCAATAGTGGTGAAGTCCATTTTTTGGTAATTAAACATGAAGGTATATTTCACGTGTTTTGGCATGAAGATGTTGTAAATATTCTAAAAGATAATTTTATTGTTAAAAATTCTAAAGCAAAAATAAAACTCAAATGGATGATCAAAAGGTTGTTTTTAAAGTCCAAACCGTAGATCGAGCAAAAGAAATTTGTCAATTAAAAACATGCGGTGAAATTGAAATGAGAAATGATAGTGCAATTCATTACAGAGAAGTAAAATTTTGGTTAAACAAAAGAATTACATTTGAATTGTTGACATCTAAAATTATGGAAAAAAACAAGCCAAAGAAAAACTTATATTGTATGGCTCTGCTATTAAAAAGTTATCTAAGCCTTTAAATTTTAGGCATTAATATATGACGATAGTTTTTATAAAAATATTATATAATTTAAAACGTATCTTTATTTATTAAAAAGTGACGTATGTTATTAGTATGTTATAACATATTTTTAATTAAATTCTATGAGAATCAATTAAAAGAGATTCTCTTTTTATTAATAATATTAATTGTTTGAAAAAAGTAATTAGAATACGAAAATTATTAAACGACAACACTTGTGAATTATGTGAGATTTTAAGGTTAATTAAGAAATGAAAAGACAAATAAATGAACATTAAAAAATGATAATAATAAGTTTTTATAAGTAATAATAAAAGTATTTTTGTTAAATTATTAATTCTTATATTTCATCTGAGACTAGTTATGAATTAATAGTATTATAGAATTATTTTTATAAAATAAAGTTTTTAGGAATGAGATATATGAAAAGAAAATCTATTATTGACATAGAAAACAGCAAATTATTACCATCTAACAATATTGAAGAAGAAACCTATACAATTTTACAAAGATTATATGATACTTTACCAATACAAAATCAACCACACCATCCCAAATGCTTTACCGGATATAGCGATGATTTTTTAAATGAGCTTTTAAAATCTATCAAAAGGGCTAGGGAGATAAATATAATTGTATCTTTTTTAATGGAATCTGGTGTAAGGCTTTTGTTGGATGCTTTAGAGGATGCTAAAAATAGAGGGGTAGTTATAAGGATAATTACTGGAAGATATCTTAATATTACGCAGCCTTCAGCGTTATATTTAATAAAGGATAGATTAGGAGATTATGTGGATTTGAGATTTTATAAATATGATAATCAATCCTTCCACCCTAAAGCATATATTTTTGAATATGAAGATGGGGAGATATATTTATTGGATCATCTAATATTTCAGAAGCAGCATTAACCTATGGCATAGAATGGAATTATAGATTAGAAAAATCCACTAACAAAGAGGATTATGAGCAGTTTAAACAAGAATTTATGAATATCTACTATAACAATACTATAAAGGTAGATGATGAAGTTTTAAAGGAATACAGCAAAAGGTGGAAAAAGCCCAAGGTGATGACCGACGAAGTTGAAACTTCGAAGAAAGAAAATAATGTAATTGACTTTTATAGACCTAAAGGAGCACAGATAGAAGCTCTTTATGAGCTTAAAAAATGTAGAATGGAAGGATATGATAGAGGACTTGTCGTAGCGGCAACAGGAATTGGAAAAACTTATCTTGCTGCCTTTGATTCAAAGGAATTTGAAAAAGTTTTATTTGTTGCCCATAGGGAAGAAATTTTAAAACAAGCAGAAGAAACTTTTAAAAATGTAAGACCTTATGATTCGATGGGGTTTTTCAATGCTGATATTAAAGATACAGATAAAGATATTATTTTTGCCTCAGTTCAAACACTAGGAAAAGAAGAATATCTAAATGAAGATTGTTTCTCAAAGGATTATTTTGACTATATAGTTATTGACGAGTTTCATCATGCTGTAACGGAAAGGTATATGAATATAATAAATTATTTTAAACCTAAATTTTTACTTGGACTTACAGCAACACCAGAAAGATTAGACAATAAAGATGTATTTGAACTTTGTGATTATAATGTGGTTTATGAATTAAGATTAAAGGATGCAATAAATAGAGGATATTTAGTCCCTTTCCATTATTATGGTATATACGATGAAGTTGACTATTCAAACCTTCCAATTATAAATGGAAAATATAAAGAAGAAGAACTTGAAAAAGTTTTAATGATAAATAAAAGAGCAGATTTGATATTAAGAAATTATTTAAAGTTTAATAAAAAAGAACAATAGGATTTTGTAGCTCTAAAAATCATGCAGAATTTATGGCGGATTACTTTAATAAAAACGGTGTTAAATGCTGTGCTGTATATAGTGGCGATAGGGGCAATAATTGGTTGGATAGAAGTGAAGCAATAGAAAAGTTAAAAAAAGGTGATATTAGTGTAATTTTTGCTGTCGATATGTTTAATGAAGGTGTTGATATACCAGAGGTTGATATGGTAATGTTTTTAAGGCCAACTGAATCGCCAACTGTGTTTTTGCAGCAGCTTGGTAGAGGTTTAAGAAAATACGAAAACAAGTCTTATCTTACTGTTCTAGACTTTATTGGTAATTACAAGAGGGCAAATTTAATACCTTTTTGGCTTAGTGGAGAGGAATATGATGTTGATGTAATAAAGGAAAGCAAATATACCTATGGTGAAGAAATTTATCCTGATGATTGCATAGTGGATTTTGATTTTAGGTTAATCGATATTTTTAAAAAACAAGCAGAGCAACTTATGAACATTGAAGAAATTATTTATCAAGAATATCAAAGGATTAAGCAATACTTAGGATATAGACCATTAAGGCTTGAATTTTTAAGTATGTTGATGAAGCTATATATAAAAATATGAAGAAAAATTCAAAGATAAATATTCTTAGGGATTATATTTCGTTTTTACAGAAATATAATGAATTGTTTGATGAGGAATTATTAATTTATAACACCATAGCCCATGAGTTTATAAAACTAATTGAAACTACAAATATGTCTAAAAGCTATAAAATGCCACTACTTCTTGCATTTTATAATAATGGAGATGTAAAATTAAAATTGAGCTCAGACGATATATATCTAAGCTTTAAAGAGTTTTATTCCCATCCTTCTAATGGGGTGGATTTAAAAAGGCATAAAAGCACAGAGAATTATTTAACATGGGGTAAAAAGAATATATTGATTTATCAAGAAGAAACCCTGAAAATTTTTGATTAAAACCCATGGCGACTTCTTTTATAGAGAAGGAGAATATTTTTGTCTGAATGAAGAATTAGAAGCATTTATAAATAACAAATATTTTATTAAGCATTTTAAAGATGCCGTAGACTTTAGGATAAAACAATATTACAAGGAGAGAATAAAGGATGAATGATACAATTAACTACTACAACGAAAATGCTATAGATTTTTACAACAACACAAAGGATGCAAATATGGCAGAGCTTTATGAAAAATTTTTAACGTTTCTTCCTAAGGGGGCAAAGATACTTGATTTGGGATGCGGATCAGGAAGGGATACAAAGTTTTTTCTTGAAAATGGCTATGAATGCGTTGCAGCTGATGCATCAATTGAAATGGTAAAACTGTCAAGTGAGCTTACAGGGAAGAAGACTTTGCATTTAAGGTTCGATGAGATCGACTTTGATGAAGAGTTTGATGGAGTTTGGGCCTGTGCATCCCTTTTACATGCAAGAAGAAGTGAAATGGATGATATATTTAAAAGAATATACAAAGCCTTAAGAAAAGATGGAATTTTTACTCCTCATTTAAATATGGTGATAAAGAAGAGTTTAGAAATGGAAGGTTTTTTAATTTTTATGATGAGAAGTCCTTTAATGAGCTTTTAAAAAGAAATGGATATTTTGAGCTACTTGAGATGTTTATAACAACCGATGTTAGGGAAGGAAGACAGGATGAAAAGTGGCTGAATGTATTAGTTAGGAAAAAATAAATTCAATTAGAATGATTTATAAATTATAAAACAATTTAATATAGATATTTAAAAGTAACAAATTATGCTGCTGATATTTAAAACCATCTGATTCAATCTTATATGTGAAAATTAGAATCGTTTTTTATTGTTATATATTTTACAAAATTTTCTGAAAAATACTATTGAAATTAGAAAAAAATATTCTATAATAATTATAAAAATTGGTAATAAACGTTAATATATACAAAATAAAAATTGTTAATATTCTAGATTAAATTACATATAAAAATTTTTATTTTAATAAATATGAAATCGATTACATATTTTTAATTAAGTTTATTATTTAATTAAGATGTATATTTTAGATTTATTTTTATAACATGTATGAAATCGATTACAGAAAGAGGGAAGATTATGACCACAATTTATGATGTTGCAAAAGAAGCAAAAGTTTCGGTTGCAACTGTTTCTAGAGTTTTAAATAATAATGGATATGTTTCAGAAGAGAAAAGAATGTCTGTAAAGATGGCTATAGAAAAGTTAAATTATAGACCCAACCTATTGGGAAGAAATTTAAGAAAATCAGAAAGTAGAATTATTTTAGCTTTGTTGCCGAGTATTTCAAACCCTTTTTACTCAAAGATATTAAAAGGAATTGAAGATGTTGCTATAAAGAATGAATATAATATCCTTCTTTGTAGCACTGATTCTGATAGGGAAAGGGAACGTATATATTTAAACCTAATAAATCAAAAATTAGCAGATGGCATTATATCTATGAATCCGATTCAGGATAAGGATTTCTTTTTAGAACTTAGTAAGAATTATCCTATAATTCAATGTAGCGAGTATAACAGCAACATCAAGATTCCTTATGTTTCCATAGATAATTTTAGGGCAGCTTATGATGCTACGCATTATTTAATAAGTTTGGGATGCAAAAAATTGCATTAATAAATTCTAACGAAAAATATCTATATGCTCGCCTTAGAAAGGAGGGATATTTACAAGCATTAAGGGATAACAACATAACTATTAAAGATGATCTAATAATTTGTGCAGGAATAGGATTTCAAAATGGATATGATGCAGTAAAAGAATTTTATCTAAAGAAAAAGTCGACGGAATTTTTGCTGTAGCAGATATATTAGCCCTTGGTGCTATAAAGGGAGTTAAAGAATTGGGATACAGTATACCAAGTGATATTTCCATTATAGGCTTTGACGATATAGAAATTTCGACTATGGTTACTCCAACATTAACAACTATAGCACAACCAATGTATGAACTTGGTCAACAAGCAGCAAAATTGATCATCAAAAGAATTAAAGATCCAAATTTTATTCCGGAAAATATTTTATTAAAACATCAGTTAGTTATAAGGGAGTCTACTAAAAAATATAAAAATATTATAAAGGTGGGGGTTTTATGAAAAAATTTAGTTGGATTTCCTGGCTAATCGTTTTAACTTTAATTTTTTCTTTATTTATAGGATGTAATAAAAAAACTACGACGGATGTTTCTACTAAAAAAATAGTTCTAGGTATGTCATTCCCAGCAGCAGATCATGGATGGCTTGGTGCAATAATAAAAAATGCTGAAGACGAAGCAAAGGCCCAGGGGTCGAATACATTATAACTACAGCAGATAATCCTAATAAACAAACTAGTGACATTGAAGATTTAATAACTAAAAAGGTGGATGCTATTGTAATGCTACCTATCGAATCAGCAGCATTAACACCTGTTGCAGAAAAGATAATTAAGGCTAATATACCTTTAGTTGTAGTTGACAGAGAAATATTAAGCGACAATTTTACAGCATTAGTTAAAGGCGACAATAAAGGAATAGGAATCAATGCAGGTAAGTATATCGCTAAAGTTCTTAATGGTAAAGGAAAAGTTGTGGAAATAACTGGTGTTCCATGCTCAGTAACAACACTAAGAAGTGAAGGATTTAGAGAAGCATTAAAGGATTATCCTGATATTGAAATTATAGCAAGTCAATCTGGGGATTTTCAAAAGGAAAAATCATTATATGTAATGCAAAATATACTTCAAGCAAACCCACATATAGATGCAGTATATACCCATGATGATGAAATGGCTCTTGGAGTTTTACAAGCAATAAAGGAAGCAAAAAGAAATGATATAAAGGTTGTAACAGGTGCAGGTGGTCATAAAGATGTATATAAATTGATTAAGGATGGCGATCCATTAATGCAAGCGACATTTATATATTCACCTTTAATGGTAAAAGATGGTGTTAGATGGGCAATTGATATAGTGAAAGGAAACAAGCCTACTGATAAAATAAAGGTATTGGAAGCTACCCAGGTAACTAAAGAAAATGTTGATCAATATTATGATCCTAACGCTAATTATTAATACTTCGGGCCTTTGCCCGAAGTATTTTAAAAAGAGGTGAATATATGCAGGATTATATACTCCAAATGAAGGGAATAAAGAAATCTTTTAATAATACAAAGGCTTTAAAAGGCGTAGATCTTTATGTAAAAAAGGAGAAATTCACGCTTTAGTAGGAGAAAATGGTGCGGGAAAATCAACTCTAATGAACATTTTAGGTGGTGTATTATCTCAGGATGATGGTGAAATTTATTTTGAAGGGAAAAAATTCAATTTATTACTCCGAAACTTGCAAGTCATTTAGGCATTAGCTTTATTCATCAAGAGCTAAATTTGATTAATGATTTAAAGGTATATGAAAATCTGTTTTTAGGAAAGGAAATTAAAAATAAGTTTGGCTTTCTTAAGGTAAATGAAATGATTAAAAAAACTAAAGATGTCCTAAATTTACTAAATGTTGATATCGATGCAGAATATTATGTAAGAGATCTTGATATATCATCAAAGCAAATTGTTGAAATAGCTAAAGCAATATTATATGAGGCAAAATTAATAATAATGGACGAACCCACTACTTCTTTAACTGATATAGAAATAAAAAATCTTTTTAAAATAATGATAGCCTTAAAAAATAAAGGTGTATCAATCATTTTTATATCCCATAAGTTAAAGGAAGTATTTGAAATTTGTGATAGTTATACTGTGTTAAAGGATGGATTGGTTACCGGTTTTGGCGATATTAAGTGCATAGACGAGAATTTGATAACAAAACTTATGGTAGGTAAAGAAATATCAGAAAAAATTTTTTATCCAGGGGCAATCCATGGAAATAGTTTTAGAGGTAAAAATCTATCTTGTAAAAAATTTTATAAAAACATAAATTTTAAACTACTGAGGGGAAATATTAGGATTTACTGGGCTTTTAGGTGATGGTAGAAGTGAATTGTTTGAAAGCATATTTGGTATCAAAAGATACAATGGTGAAATATTTGTTAAAGGTAAACTTGTAGAAATTACATGTCCACAAAAAGCTTTTTCTGAAAATATAGCCTATATTCCCAAAAATAGAAAAGAAAATGCTATTATTAAAGATATGTCGGTTATTCAGAACATAACTATAAGTTCGTTAAAAAATATAAAAAAGGATTATTTATTAATAAAAAGTTAGAAAAACAAATAAGTGTTAATAACATAAAAAATTTAACATTAAAGTTGATGATATAAACAGTAAAATAATAAATTTAAGCGGTGGTAATCAACAAAAAGTTATTATAGCAAGATGGCTTGAAGCAAATGCAGAAATAATAATTTTTGATAATCCAACTCAAGGAATAGATGTAGGCGCAAAGGCAGAAATATATGAAATAATTGCCAATTTAGCTAGGAATGGAAAGGGAATAATAATTTCTACCCCTGAACCCCAAGAAGTGCTAAAAATTTGTGATAGAATTTTTGTAATGTATCATGGAGAAATAGTGGGAATCCTTAATAGAAATCAGGCAAATGAAGAAATAATAATGAAATATGCAACAGGGGTAATAAGAGGTGATGATGGTGATAAATAATTTTATAAGAAAAAAGTTCGAGTATATCTTAAGCGAATATAGTATTATTTTTGCTTTTATAATTATTTTTCTATTTGCATCATTAGCAAATAATAGTTTTATGAGTATGAGAAATTTAATAAATATATTAAGACAAGTTTCAATAATAGGTATAATTTCTTTGGGGATGACTTTAGTTATTATATCAGGCGGAATTGATTTATCTGTAGGTTCTGCTCTTGCATTTATAGGAACTTTATGTATATTAACTTTAAATAAGACAAATAGTATTTTATTATCGATATTAGTTGCTCTTTTATTAGGTGCACTTATAGGATTAATTAATGGTTTTTTAATTACAAAGGGTAAAATTGCACCATTTATTTCAACTCTAGGTATGATGGCAGCTTTACGCTCACTGTCACTTTACATAAATAAAGGTGGAAGTATATCTGGAAATATATACTCTTTTACTAAATTATCAAATGGTGAAATATTTGGAATAGCTTATCCAATAATAATATTTATTGCTTTAACAATTATAATAAATTTACTACTACAAGATACTGCATTTGGAAGATATACGATATCTATAGGTAGTAATGAAAAAGCAGCTCTACTTTCAGCCATTAATGTAGACAAGGTCAAAATTATTATTTATGCATTATGTTCAACATTGGTTTCAATTTCATCAATTATTGAATCTTCAAGGTTAAATTCAATCTCATCAGCAAGTTCTGGTGTTTCATATGAACTTGACGCTATAGCAGCTGTAATTATTGGTGGGACAAGAATGTCTGGCGGTAAAGGCAAAATATTAGGAACTTTTTTGGAGTTCTTATTTTAGGTATTTTAAACAACACATTGAATCTAATGAATATTTCACCATATCTTCAAGGACTTGTTAAGGGTGTAATTATTATTGTTGCGGTTCTAATTCAGAAAAAGAATAGGAGGGGTAGTATGAAGTTAGGTTTTTAAGTGGCTGCCTAGGAAGCATCCCACTAGAAGAAAAGATAAAGTGGGCAAGTAAAATAGGGTTTGATACCATAGAAGTATCGTGTTGGCCATATAATAATACAAGAGATTATTCTGGAACTGACATCGATGTTGAAAATTTTAATGAGGAAAAAGCAAAAAGATTACAGGAAGTTTTAGCCGAAAATAATATGACAATCTCATCCCTTGCATATTATGATAATAATCTTCATGAAGATTTAACTATTCGAAATAATTATATAAATCATCTTAAAAGGTAATTGATGCAGCAAATCTTCTTGGTGTTGAGCTTGTTGGAACATTTACAGGTAGAAGTATGAATATTACAATCGAAGAAAATTTTAAAGAATTTGAAAGGGTTTTTTCTGAGATATTAAAATATGCAAGTTATAAAAATGTAAAGATTATGATAGAGAATTGCCCAATGCCTGGTTGGAATAAAGATGGATTTGCAGGAACTATTTCTTACTCACCGGAGCTTTGGGATAAAATGTTTGAAATTTTTCCTGAACTTGGTCTGAATTTTGACCCATCACATCTATTATGGTTAAATATAAATTATTTGTATGCATTAGAAAAATATAAAGACAAAATATTTCATATTCATGCCAAGGATGTAATTGTAAATAGAGAAGGCATTGAAAAATATTATGGAATCTATGGTAAACAAATCAATAAAAAAATGAATGGGATACAGGCTTATTCACATATAAGATGCCAGGTAAAGGCGAAATTGATTGGCACGCATTTTTGAAATAATTAAAAAATAGGATACAAAGGAGCTATCAGTATTGAACATGAAGACCCAGAGTATGAAGGAAGTCTAGATAAAATAAAGCAAGGTTTAATTTTAGGATACGAATTTTTATCAAAATTAATGGGGTGATTAATATGTCAATAAAGGTTGCTATAATAGGCTGTGGATCAATTGCCGAATTTAGACATGCACCCGAATACTATGAAAATCCTAATGTAGTAATTGCAGGATTTTACGATAAACATTATGAAAGGGCAGAAAAGCTTGCCAAAAAGTTTGGGGGTAAAGTATATTTAAATTTAGAAGAAATAATGAAGGATGAAACCATTAATGCAATTAGTGATTGCACTTCAAATGAAACTCATGTTCTGGTTTCAACTGAAGCTTTAAATCATGGTAAACATGTTTTATGTGAAAAACCAATAGCCACAACATTGGAGGATGCGGAAAAAATTTTAAATGCCGTTGAGAAATCTAATAAAATTTTTATGGTAGATTATAATCAAAGACTTGCAGATGCACATAAAAAGGCTAAGGAAATATTGAAAACAGGTGAATTAGGGAAGGTATTAACATTTTCCACTACCTTTGGTCATAAAGGACCTGAATATTGGAGTGCAACTAAAGGCAATTCTACATGGTTTTTCAAAAAGAATAGGTCCGTTCTTGGAGTTGCAGCTGATTTAGGTATTCATAAAATTGATCTTTTAAGATACATTCTTGATGATGAATTTGATGAAGTTTTTGCATTTGAGGCTGTTTTGGACAAAAAGATGAATTTAACAATCCGATAGAGGTATGTGATAATTTTATATGTCTTCTGAAGACAAAAAAGGAGTCTTAGGAACTGGAACTTTTAGTTGGACATATTATGGAGATGAAGACAATAATACTATTTTATATTGCCAAAAAGGTATTTTAAAAATATATGATAATCCAGAATTTCCAATAATTATTGATAAAGGCAAAGAAAAAGTTTATTATCGATTAGACTCAATTCAGACAAATGAAAATCAAACAAAAAGTGGAGTTATAGATGAATTTGTAAATTGTATAATAAAAGGAAGCAAGCCATTTGCAACAGTATATGATGGTGTAGCTGCATTAAAAGTAATTATAAAAGCCATGGAATCTGCTAGGACAGGCAATAAAATTAAAATTGTTTGAAATATAAAATTTTCAGGATAAGGAAACATTTTTTTAGTTTAAGTAACCTAAGTATTATATAAATTAAATGAAACAAAATATTTGGAAATATAATTATTTGCCAATATCCGGTTTGGATATTGGCATTAATATTAAAATGGTATATCCATGTCTTTTAGGGGCTTGTTTGGGTGTTCGGGGACGTTTGTTTCATCTAAAAAGTCTTCGATGTCTATGCCGCTTTTAGGTGAGTCGGGCCATAAAAGGGCATTGTTTGTTTTTTCTATTATTGGATAATCAAGTCCGTCGGGAGTGTAAATATCAAGCTCTTTATCGTCGATGTTTTGAAGATCTACATCCTTTTTCCTTGGGCAGGTCATTTTATCACCCTTTTTGATTTTGGAATAAAATAATGTAAAAATATAAAAATTTTTATATTATTTTGTGTGATTTTTGGGAAAAAATACAGAAAAAATAAGTAAAAAAACAAAAACAATGTGCTATAATAAAGTCGAGGTGGTAGCCGTGAGAGTAGATGATGTTGCAAAACTTTTACAGCTTTATATTATGCAAGGGACAGCGTCGACTAGCATTGAAGGGCAAATGCTCTTTCAAACAGTTTTAGAGAATATTTTAAAGTCAAGTTTAAATCAAGAGGGCGTAAAAACAAATGAAGATATGAATAAAAATACATCAAATGAAGATTTTGAAGGAGAAATAGAAGGTTTACAAAAGGGGATCTCGATTGAAGCGGCCATTAAAGAGGCCTCGAGAAAATTTGGGGTTGAGGAGGCCCTCATTAAGGCAGTTATTAAGCAGGAGTCAGGTTTTAATCCAAATGCCATATCAAGGGCAGGTGCAATAGGCCTTATGCAGCTAATGCCTAAGACGGCGGAATCCCTTGGGGTTAATCCCTTTGATCCTGTTGAGAATATTGAAGGCGGAGTTAAATATCTAAAGGGGCTTATAAATAGATTTAACGGCAATAAATATCTTGCCCTTGCTGCATATAACGGTGGAATTGGAAGGATGCAAAAAGAGGCGTAGATACAGTAGAAGAGATAAATAAAATGCCTGATGAGGCTGTAAATTATGTTAAGAAGGTTATGAAATATTACGAGAAATATAAATCTATTGAAGAAAGGGTTTAAGCCTTAAAGAGGGGGATGGAATATGGATGGTTTTGGTCTGGTCCTTGGAGGTGGAGGGGCCAAAGGGGCATATGAAATAGGTGTTTGGAAGGCCCTTAGGGAACTTGATGTCCCTATAAAGGCTGTCACAGGGACTTCTGTTGGTGCTCTAAATGGTGCCATAATAGTTCAAGGAGATTTTGATGTTGCTTATGAACTTTGGACTACGATAAGCATAGAAAATGTAATAAATGTTGAAAAGGAAATTGTGGTAGCTGGGGAAGGCAGTAGAAAGACTATACCTATTATAAATACCATAAAAAATTTAATAACCAACGGAGGACTTGATGTTTCCCCCTTAAGGAGATGCTAAATAAAGTAATAGATGAGGAAAAGATAAGAAAATCCCCAATAGACCTTGGAATAGTTACCTTCTCCCTTACGGATTTTAAACCCGTTGAGGTTTTTAAGGATGAAATTCCTGAGGGAAAGCTTGTTGATTATCTTCTTGCAAGTGCTTGTTTTCCAGCCTTTAAACCCCACGAGATAGACAATAAAAAGTTTATAGATGGTGGAATTTATGATAATATTCCTTTGAGCTTAATGTTAAAAAGGATATAAAAAACATAATAACTGTTGATATTTCAGGAGTTGGATTTGTCAAAAGGGTAAATAAAAGGGAATTAATATAATCGAGATAAAGAACTCTGAGGATCTTGGGGGACATTAGAATTCGATGGAGAAAGGTCAAAGGAAAATATTGAACTGGGTTATCTTGATACTTTAAGGGTGTTTGGAAAATTAAAAGGACACAAATACTACTTTATTCCAAACAAGGACTTTGAAGAGGGAAAGGAATTTATAAAAAGCCTTGACATAAATTATCTAAAAAGGATGTATGCCTTTTTAGGCCTTGATATAGGTGTTAGAAAAAGTGCAGCAAATAAAATTATTTTGGATAAGATTATAAGGACTATTCAGCAGTATTCAAATGGAAAACTTTCTTTAGAGGGAGTTTTTCCTGCGATGCTTGAAATAGCAGCAGAGCAGCTTGGAATAGAAAGAAAAAGGGTTTATACCCTAAAGGAACTATCCGAGAGAATATTAGAAGAATATAATAAAATTATAGAAAGCGAAAACTATAAAGAAAATATGCCATGGATAAATAGGCTTTTACTTGCAAGGACTCAACTTGAATTTGACAAGGAGCTTTTGAAAAATGCCTTTGATAAAAAATATTTAATATCCTATGATGCTAATATAGAAGAAAAGGATGAAAAGGTAAAAAGGATGAGAAGATTCATTGCTATGGCCTTTCCAAAGATTGCAATATCAAATATGCTAATTGCCCTATTGCTTGAGAGGGAGAATGTTCGAAGGGAAAAGGCGGTGGATTAGTTTGGCAGTTCCTTTGGAATTGCCTTTTTCTTTTTGAGGTTAAAATCATATTAATGAAAATGGTGGAGGAGATAGCATGAAAAGAGAAAGGCTTGATAAGATACTTTCAAATTTAGGATATGGAACAAGAAAAGAAGTTAAGATGATGGTAAAGGATGGACTTGTTGAAGTGAATGGAAAATTAGTAAAGGATAGCTCCATCCATGTGGACCCTCAAAAGGATGAAATTTTAGTTGATGGTGAAAAAGTATTTTACAGAGAATTTATATATCTTATGCTCAATAAGCCTAAAGGGGTAATTACGGCTACATACGATGATGTTGAAAAAACCGTCCTTGATCTTATAGACGATGAATACAAGGTGTTTTCCCCATCACCAGTTGGAAGGCTTGATAAGGATACTGAGGGGCTCTTGATTTTAACCAACGACGGTGAACTTAATCATTTTCTTTTATCCCCCAAAAGACACGTTCCAAAGAAATACTACGCAAAGGTTTTAGGAAGGGTAACTGAAGATGATGTTAAAAAGTTTAAAAAGGGGTAGTCCTTGACGATGGTTATAGGACTTTGCCTTCAGATCTTGAAATTTTAGTTTCAGGCGAAGTTTCTGAAATTGAGCTTGTTATATATGAAGGAAAGTATCATCAGGTAAAAAGGATGTTTGAGGCGGTTGGTAAAAAAGTTATATATTTAAAAAGAATAGAATTTGGCCCATTAAAGCTTGATGAAGATTTAGAATTAGGCGAGTATAGGGAGCTGACGGATGAGGAAGTTGAGCTCTTAAGGGAGGCTGTGAGGTCCAAGGAGTAGCTCTACTTTGTTGTCAATGATTTATGGGGAATGATATAATATTAAGGAATTTTGTTTTAGAGGTGGAAAAGATGCTGGATCTTAGCAAGTTAAATAAGGAACAATATGAGGCGGTAACTACAACAGAAGGCCCCTTTTGATTTTGGCAGGGGCAGGTTCTGGTAAAACAAGGGTTTTAACCTATAGGATAGCATATTTAATAGAAAGGGAGTTAGCCCTTATTCAATACTTGCCATAACATTTACAAATAAGGCTGCAGATGAGATGAAGGAAAGGGTAATGTCCCTTGTTGGGGATAAGGCCCAGCACATGTGGATTAGCACCTTCCATTCAGCCTGTGTAAGGATACTTAGAAACGATATAGAAAGATTAGGTTATGGCAAAAATTTTGTAATATACGATACATCTGACCAGGAAAAGATAATAAAACAGGTTTTAAAGGAGCTTAATCTTAGCGAAAAGGTATATCCTCCAAAGGAGATGCTAGGCAAAATAGGAAGCTTAAAGGATCAGTTAATTGATCCAAAAGAATATTTGAGGATGAGTAATGACTTTAGAAGCAAAAAATAGCTGAAATATATTCCTTATATCAAAGGAAACTTAAAATAAATAATGCCCTTGATTTTGATGATATTATTTTTAAGACAATTGAGCTTTTTAAAAATCACGAAGATGTTTTAAAACATTATCAAAAGAAGTTTAAATATATTCTTGTTGACGAGTATCAGGATACCAACAGGGCTCAGTATGAGCTTGTAAATCTTCTTGCAAAGGAGCACAGAAACCTTTGTGTTGTAGGAGATGATGATCAGTGCCTCATAGAAGGTCAAAGGGTTTCAACGGAAAATGGATTTGTAGAAATTGAAAATATAAAGGAAGGGGATAGGGTTCTTTCTGCTGCAGGTTTTGGGAAGACTACCTTTGGTATTGTAAATAAGATTATTAAAAGGAATATGAAGGAGTAGTTGTAAAGGTTAAAACAAAGGGCGGAAAAACAATTAAAGCAACTCCTAACCACATTACCTTTGCAAAGATAAACCCAAGTCAGGGAATTTACTATGTATATTTAATGTATAAAAAAGGAAAGGGCTATAGAATAGGTCAAACCCAAGGGGTTCGCTCAAGGGATGGAGAAATAGTAAATGGACTTATGGTAAGGATTAATCAGGAACATGCCGATAAGGTTTGGATACTTAGGATTTGTAAGGATAAAACGGAGGCTTCCTTCTTTGAGCAATACTTTTCAATAAAATATGGAATCCCAACAACAGTATTCAATACTATTGGAAGAAAAATAGCTATGACTCAAGAACAAGTCGATGAGCTTTATGAAAAAATAGATACACACGAAAGAGCAGCAAAGCTTATGGAGGAAAATTTTATATTTGAAGAATATCCTCATCATATTCCTAATGCTGTTATTAGGGAAACTCTGTAAGGAGGATTATAAACCTGACCTTCTTCTCTGAGTATAGGTTCTATAAAGAAGGTTATCATGGACACAGGATATCACTTAACACAACAGGAGATGATTTAAGAGAAAAATTTAAGGTGAAGGGATTCCCGGTAAGGAATGGCAAAAGAGAAACATGGAGAATAGAAACAGCACGAAAGGAATACGATGAAGCGGAGGATTATGTTAAGAGTATTCAAAAGGAGGATAGCTACTTTGAGGTCCTAAGAAGAGCAAGGCTTACAGAGAACGAAGCCTTTAGGTTTATGCCATTTGCCCACTTAAGGCCTACAATGTCAATTGCAGTAAGGGAAGGGAACAAAATTGTAGAGGACATAATAGAGGAAGTAGAATTTGAAGAATATAAAGGCTTTGTTTTTGATTTATCGGTGGAGCATTTAAGACAGTATGTATGTAGCGATGTAGTCGTTCATAACTCAATTTATGGATGGCGTGGGGCTGATATTAGAAACATCTTAGATTTTGAAAAGGACTTTCCTGAGGCTAAAGTTGTTAAATTAGAGCAAAACTATAGATGCACCAAGAGGATACTTGAAGCAGCAAACTATGTCATTGCAAACAATGAAAACAGAAAGGCGAAAAGGCTATGGACGCAGAATAAACTTGGGGATAATATAAAGTTTTTCAGGGCGGAAACAGATCAAGAAGAGGCAAAGTTTATAGCCTATGAGGTTGAAAAGCTCTTGAGGGACGGTTATTCCCATAGGGATTTTGCTGTTCTTTATAGAACCAACGCTATGTCACGTATTTTAGAAGAGGCCTTTGTAAGGCAGGGAATCCCCTATAGGGTTGTTGGTGCCTTTAAGTTCTACGACAGAAAGGAAATTAAGGATATCATTTCCTATTTAAAATTTATAAACAATCCACAGGATACCCTGAGCCTTGAAAGGATTATAAATACACCCAAAAGGGGCATTGGGGATGCTACTTTAGATAAAATAAGGCAGGCAGCAGAAAGGATGTCCATATCCTTCTTTGATGCCCTTAATAATTTAGCTTTAGTTGGAATATCAGGAAGGGCAGAGTCGGCAATAAGAAAGTTTACGTCCCTGATGAATTACTTTATAAGCATAAAAATCAAATTAAGGTTTCAGAACTTATAAACGAAATCCTTGAAAAAACAGGATATCTAGATGAGCTTCAAAGGGAGGGCTCCCCTGAGGCGGATGCAAGAATTGAAAACCTAAAGGAACTTTATTCATCTGCAGTTGAATTTGAACAAACTTCGGAGGAAAAAACCCTTGAGGCTTATCTTGAAAGGATATCCCTTGTATCAGACCAAGATACAATAGAAGGAAAAACATCAGTGACATTGATGACACTGCATGCAGCAAAGGGGCTTGAGTTTCCAGTTGTATTTATAGCCGGCATGGAGGATGGAATATTCCCTCATTTTTCAGCCCTTGAGGACGATGATGAAATGGAGGAAGAAAGAAGACTTTGCTATGTTGGAATTACAAGGGCAAAGGAAATATTGTATCTTACATGTGCAAAACAGAGGTTAATTTTTGGAAGGACATCCTTTAATCCGGTATCCTCCTTTATAGATGAAATTCCAGAGGACCTTTGGAGGATTTATCGAGAAAGACATCAAAGCCATCAAGGTTTATCTATGAAGACCTAAAGCCTAAGACTCAGCTTGCCTATACTGTTGATAGCAAAGTAAAAATTGAGGAGCCTAAAAAGAAAAATAATATTCAAGTTAAGCTTGGCGATAGGGTAAAGCATAAGATATTTGGAATTGGAATCGTGATTGCCATAAAGGATTCTAAAGGAGATCTTCAGGTTACAGTTAGCTTTGAAAAGGCAGGAGTTAAAACTTTACTTTTATCAACAGCACCCCTTGAGGTTGTTTAGGAGGGATAGGATGGAGGATATAAAAAGAGGATAGAAGAGCTTAGGGAGATTATAGAATATCACAACCATAAATACTATGTTGAGGATAATCCTGAAATAAGCGACTATGAATACGATATGCTGATGAGGGAACTTAAAAAGCTTGAGGAGGAATACCCTGAGTTTAAATCACCAAACTCCCCACCGAAAGGGTTGGGGAAAACCCCTTAAAGAATTCCAACAGGTTCAGCATGCTGTCCCAATGCTCTCTTTGCAGGATGTTTTTCCTTTGAAGAGTTAAAGGATTGGCACAATAGGGTAGTATCGACAGTTGGTGAGGTTGAATATGTGGTGGAATTAAAGATAGATGGACTTTCCGTTTCAATTCTTTATGAAAATGGAGAGCTTGTAAGGGCAGCAACAAGGGGAGATGGAAATATAGGAGAGGATGTTACTCAAAACGTAAAAACCATAAAATCTCTCCCTCTAAGGATCAAGGATAAGAACCTTTTAGAGGTTCGTGGTGAAGTTTATATGCCTAAAAAGAATTTGAAAGGCTAAATGAAGAGCGTGAAATATTAGAGCTGCCCCTATTTGCAAATCCGAGAAATGCAGCAGCAGGCTCCATAAGGCAGCTTGATCCCAAAATTACAGCAGAGAGAAAACTTGACATATTTATATTCAACATCCAAAGATATTCAGGACCTAAAATTGAAAAGCACAAGGACGGACTTGAATATCTAAAGGAGCTTGGGTTTAAGGTAAGCCCAGTAAGATATGTGTGCAAAGATATAGATGAAGTTATAGAAAAAATTCAACAATTAGGAGAGACAAGGGGAGATCTGCCCTACGATATAGATGGGGTTGTAGTAAAGGTTAATGAGCTTGATAAAAGGGACATATTAGGCCAAACGGCAAAAACCCCGAGATGGGCAGTTGCCTATAAATATCCAGCGGAAAAGAAAAAACAAAGTTAAAGGATATTATCCTTCAGGTTGGAAGGACCGGGGCTATAACTCCAACTGCAATTTTAGAGCCGGTTAGAATTGCAGGGACGACGGTTTCAAGGGCAACTTTACATAACGAAGACTATATTAGGGAAAAGGATATAAAAATCGGAGATACAGTAATTATCCAAAAGGCAGGGGAAATAATCCCTGAAGTTGTCGAGGTTGTTTTTGAAGAAAGGGATGGAAGCGAAGTTGCCTTTGAAATGCCAAAGAATTGCCCTGTATGCGGCGGTTTGGCTGTAAGGGAGGAAGGAGAGGCAGTTTTAAGATGCACCAATATGTCCTGCCCTGCCCAGATAAAAAGAAGCATAGTTCACTTTGCGTCAAGGGATGCCATGAATATAGAAGGATTAGGTCCACAGGTTGTAAATCTACTTTTAGATAATAACCTTATTAAGGATGCTGCTGACCTTTACTTTTTAAAGGAGGAGGACCTTGTAAATCTTCCAAGGTTTGGGAAAAAGTCTGCTGCAAAGCTAATTCAAGCCATTCAAAAAGCAAAGAAAATGATTTAGAAAGATTCCTATTTGGACTTGGAATAAGATATGTAGGTTTAAAATCTGCTAAAAATTTAACAAAGCATTTTAAAACCCTTGATAATATAATAAAGGCGGGCATTGAGGATTTAATGCAGGTTGAAGAAATAGGAGAAAAAATTGCAAGAAGCATTTTTGAATTTTTCAAGGAGGAGCATAACCTTGAGCTTATTGAAAAATTCAAACTTGCAGGAGTAAATATGGCTACACTAAAAGAAGGTTCTGCAGCACCTCAAATATTTGAAGGCAAAACGATAGTTGTTACTGGAACTTTAGAAAAATTTACAAGGGATGAAGTAGAATCATTAATTGAAAGGTTAGGTGGAAAGGTTTCGGGAAGCGTTTCTAAAAAACAAGCTTTGTTTTAGTTGGTGAAAGCCCTGGAAGCAAACTTAAAAAGGCACAGGAACTTAATATAAAGATTGTAAACGAGGCAGAATTTTTAGAAATGATAAAGGAGGCTGAAAATATTTAGAAAAATTCTATATTCTGCTATAATGAATAAAGATAAACTTAAAGGGAAAGGAAGGTTATTATGGCAGTAGATAAAAGTCAAGTTGACTATGTTGCTAAACTTGCAAGGCTTGAGTTTAGCGAAGAGGAAAAGGAAAAGTTCGTAGGGGATTTTAATAAGATTTTGCAGTTTGTTGAAAAGCTTAATGAAATTGATACAGAAAACGTTGAAATAAGCATATCATCATATCCTATGTTTAACGCCTTAAGGGAGGACGAGGTTAAGCCATCCTTGAGCCTTGATGAGGTTCTTTTAAATGCTCCAGATAAAGAAAATGGATACTTTAGGGTTCCTAAAGTTGTTGATTAGGAGGGATAAGGATGCATTACTTGTCAGCACATGAGGTTAGGGATCTTTTAAGAAAAAGGGAAGTTACAGCAGAAGAGGTTACAAGAAAAACATTAGAAAGAATAAATGAGGTTGATAATAAGGTTAACGCATACTTAGAAGTTTTTGAAGATGCAATAGAGGCCGCAAAGGAAATTGATAAAAAAATAGCACAAGGGGAAGATGTAAAGGACCTTGCAGGAATTCCAATGGCTATTAAGGATAACATCTGCATGAAGGGCAGAAAAACAACCTGTGCATCAAAGATACTGGAAAACTTCGTCTCACCATACGATGCAACTGTTGTAGAAAGGCTAAAGGATAATGGGGCAGTAATCGTTGGAAGACTTAATATGGATGAGTTTGCAATGGGCTCATCAACAGAAAA
This sequence comes from Caloramator sp. Dgby_cultured_2, assembly GCF_028872215.1. Lineage (NCBI taxonomy): Bacteria > Bacillati > Bacillota > Clostridia > Eubacteriales > Clostridiaceae > Caloramator > Caloramator sp. Dgby_cultured_2. The sequence goes on along the minus strand of NZ_CP118396.1, from coordinate 1,709,150 downwards.
TTCTGCCTTTAAAAAGACAAGAAATCCATACGATTTAGAAAGGGTGCCAGGGGGATCCTCAGGTGGTTCTGCAGCAGCAGTTGCAGCAGGCGAGGCATATTATACTTTAGGTTCTGATACAGGAGGTTCAATAAGGCAGCCGGCGTCACTTTGTGGTGTTGTTGGATTTAAGCCTACCTACGGAAGGGTTTCAAGATATGGACTTGTTGCCTTTGCATCATCCCTAGATCAGATAGGACCTTTACAAGGGATGTGGAGGATGCTGCTTTAGTCTTAAATGCAATATGTGGAAAGGATAACAGGGATTCAACCTCAGCAGATGTTAAGGTAGAGGATTTTACTACATATTTGAATAAATCCCTTAAGGGAGTTAAGGTTGGTCTTCCAAAGGAATACTTTGGAGAAGGCATAGATGATGGAGTTAAAAGGAAATAGAAAAGGCCATTGCCCTTTTAAAGGATTTAGGTGCTGAAATAAAGGAAATAAATCTTCCAATGTCCCAATATGCCCTTGCGGTTTACTATATTCTTTCAAGTTCAGAGGCTAGTTCAAATCTTGCAAGATTTGACGGCATAAGATATGGAGTTAGGGCAAAGGACTTTGAGGATGTCGTTGACCTTTATGTTAAATCAAGAAGCCAAGGCTTTGGAAGCGAAGTTAAAAGAAGAATTATGCTAGGAACCTATGCACTATCATCCGGATATTATGATGCATATTACAAAAAGCTCTAAAGGTTAAAACTTTAATAATCAATGAATTTAAGAAGGCCTTTGAGGATGTTAATTTAATAATATCTCCAACATCACCATCGGTTGCCTTCAAATTTGGAGAAAAGGCTGATGATCCACTAAAGATGTATTTATCAGATATCTGCACAGTTCCTGTTAATATTGCAGGACTTCCTGCAGTGTCCATCCCGGCAGGTTTATCAGACAACTTACCTGTAGGGCTTCAGATTATAGGAAATTACTTTAAAGAAGGGGAGATTATAAGCCTTGCTCATGGAATTGAAAAGGCTCTATCCCTTAACTTAAGGCCTAATCTATAGGAGGTGCTAATATGGATTTTGAAGCAGTTATCGGTCTTGAGATACATGCAGAGCTTTCAACAAAATCAAAGATATTCTGCTCCTGCACTACTGAATTCGGTGGAGAGGCAAATACCCATTGCTGTCCTGTTTGCCTTGGACTTCCTGGAGCATTACCGGTTTTAAATAAATCAGTTGTAGACTTTGCTATAAAGGCAGGTCTTGCATTAAACTGTAAAATAAATAAGGATACATATATGGCAAGAAAAAACTATTTTTATCCGGATGCACCAAAGAATTATCAGATTACTCAGCATGAAACTCCCCTCTGCAGTGAAGGATATATTGAAATTGAAACCGATGAAGGAGTAAAAAGGATTGGAATTCAAAGAATACATATTGAAGAGGACGCAGGAAAGGCCCTTCATGAGGGGGAAAATTCACTTATAGATTTTAATAGATCCGGTGTGCCATTAATTGAGATAGTTACAAAGCCGGATATGAGAAGTCCAAAAGAGGCAAGGATGTTCTTTGAAAAGTTAAGATCAATCCTTTTATACACAGAAGTTTCCGACTGCAAGATGCAGGAAGGTTCATTAAGGTGTGATGCCAACGTCTCAGTAAGGCCAAAGGGTTCAACCGAGTTTGGAGTAAAAACAGAGATAAAGAACATGAACTCCTTTAAAGCCCTTGAAAAGGCCCTTGAGTATGAAATTGAAAGACAGATAAATGCAATTAAAAAGGGAGAAAGAATAGTTCAGGAAACTAGAAGATGGGATGAGGCAAAGGGTCAGACTATAGTTATGAGAAGCAAAGAAGAGGCTCATGATTATAGATATTTCCCTGAACCTGATATGGTTTATTTAAAGCTTGATGATGAATGGATTGAAGATATTAAAAGAACTATGCCAGAGCTTCCAGATGAAAAGAAAAGAAGATATATCGAAGAATTTGGCCTTCCAGAATATGATGCAAATATAATTACAACTTCAAAGGAACTTGCAGCCTTCTTTGAAGAAGCTGTAAATATCGGAGGAAATCCAAAGACAATAAGCAACTGGATTATGGGTGAAGTTTTAAGAATACTTAACGACAGGGAAATGGAAATTAGGGATGTAAAATTTACTGCAAAGGACCTTGTAAAATTGATTTCCCTAGTTGAAAAGGGAACAATATCAAATACAATTGCAAAAAGGTATTTGTAGATATGTTTGAAACAGGAAAGGATCCTGAAAAAATTGTCGAAGAAAAAGGACTTGTTCAAATTACAGATGAAGCTGCAATAAGGGAAATAGTTAATAAAGTTCTCGACGAAAATCCACAATCTGTGACAGATTTTAAAAACGGAAAGACAAAGGCGGTTGGATTTATAGTAGGTCAAGTTATGAAGGCCTCAAAAGGTAAGGCAAATCCTCAGATGGTTAATAAATTAGTAGAAGAAGAGCTTTTAAAAGATAACGCATGCTAACTAGCATGCGTTTTATTTTTGGATAAATACCTTCAAAATAAAAACTATTCAAAAAATTATTAAAATTAATAAAAAATATTATTCAATATAAAAAATATTATGAAAAAGAATTTTAAATTTGTTTTATAAATAACAATTTATAAATATAAATAAAAACATTAGTTTATTAGTAGATACTTGCATAAAAATTCTTTTCATGAAACAATAACACATATTTTAATTCAAAAATTTTATCTTGAATTAAAATTTTATTTGAATTATAATTTATTTCGTAGTTTAAATTATTTTTAAATTTTTTAAAAAACTGAAGGCAATATCAGAATGTATTCGAAAATCCAATAAATAACGAAAAATCGAGAGAAATATATTAAAAATTTAACGAAAATTAAATTTTTTCAATTTGTTAAAAAATTTAAAACAAATTAAAATAAAGTTAACAAACGCAAAAAAGAGGGGAGAGATCGTATGCTAAATTACATCATCAAAAGACTCGTGGCCAGTATTGTAACTCTTTGGGTAATAGCAACAGCAACATTTTTCTTAATGCATGCTATCCCTGGAGGTCCATTTGATAGCGAAAAGCCGCTTCCACCTCAGATTAAGGCAAATCTTGAGGAAAAGTTTGGGCTAAACAAGCCTATTTCTGAGCAATATATGATGTATATGAAAAATCTTTTAAAGGGAGATCTTGGACCATCATTAAAGTATGAAGGAAGAACAGTAAATGATATTATTGCTTATTCCTTCCCAACATCAGCTAAACTTGGACTTGTAACTGTTATTGTTTCACTCATATTTGGAACTTATCTTGGAGTTACAGCAGCTCTAAATCAAGGAAAATGGCAGGATCAGCTTGTTATGGTTATTGCAACATTAGGAGTTACTGTTCCAAGCTTTGTTATGGCAACATTTTTAATTTTAGTTTTTGCTGTTAAGCTTCAAATTCTTCCAGCTGTAGGCTTTGAAGGACCAGCAAACTATGTAATGCCAGTTTTAGCTCTTGGCGGATACTCATTATCATTTATAGCGAGATTAACTAGGTCAAGCCTTCTTGATGTTATAAGACAGGACTATATAAGAACAGCAAAGGCAAAGGGATTATCAAGAAATGTCGTTATTTACAAGCATGCATTAAGAAACGCACTTATTCCAATAGTTACTTATTTAGGACCTTTAATGGCAGGTATTTTAACAGGAAGTTTCGTTATAGAAAAGGTATTTGGTATACCAGGTCTTGGTAGAGAGTTCGTTACAGGAATATACAACAGAGATTATTCTATGATAATGGGTCTTACAGTATTCGACAGCTTCTTGCTTATAGCATTTAACTTTATAGTTGACTTATTATATGCAGTAATAGACCCAAGAATTAAGCTAGAAGCGTAAGGAGGAGACGATATGGAATATACAAACCTTCAGTTAACAAAGGATATGTTTGAAAAGGTTCCAAAGGAAGAAAGAAATATCAATGAAATTGTAAGGCCAAGCGAAACCTATTGGCAGGACGTTTGGAGAAGATTAAAGAAGAATAAGCTTGCTATGGGGGGACTTTTCTTCGTAATATTTATAACTTTGGTTGCAATAGTAGGACCATATTTATCACCATATAACTATTATTCACAGGACTTTTCAATTGCAAACCAAGGCCCAAGTTCAGCCCACTGGTTTGGAACTGACCCATTTGGAAGAGATATATTCACAAGAATTTTATACGTGCCAGAATTTCACTTGTAGTTGGTTACGCTGCAAGTATATTAAACCTTACAATTGGTATTTTATACGGTGGTATTTCGGGCTACTTTGGCGGTAGAGTTGACAATATAATGATGAGAATTGTTGACACACTTTATGCGATACCAATGCTTCTTTACGTAATTCTTATAATGGTTGTTATAGGTGCAGGATTAAAGAGTATAATTTTCGCCTTAGCGATTGCATATTGGCTATCAATGGCAAGAATAGTTAGAGCTCAGGTTCTTTCATTAAAGCAACAGGAATTTGTTCTTGCTGCAAAGACTTTAGGTGCACCACACATGAGGATTATATTAAGACACCTTATTCCAAACAGTATGGGACCAATTATAGTAACACTTACATTATCGGTTCCATCAGCGATATTTACAGAAGCATTCTTGAGCTTTATAGGACTTGGAGTTTCAGCTCCGATGGCTTCTTGGGGAGTTTTAGCATCTGAAGCAATGGAAACATTGTATATATATCCATATCAGATGTTATTCCCAGCCCTTGCAATATCATTGACGATACTTGCATTTAACTTCCTTGGAGATGGATTAAGAGATGCGCTAGATCCAAAGATGCGTAAGTAGGAGGGACACTATGGAAAGATTATTAGATATAAAGAACTTAAAAACATCATTCTTTACACATGTTGGAGAAGTAAAGGCAGTAAGAGGCGTATCCTTTCACCTCGATAAAGGAGAAGCCCTTGGTATAGTTGGAGAGTCAGGTAGTGGTAAAAGCATAACGATGATGTCAGTTATGAGACTTTTAGCTGACAATGGGAAAATAGTTGATGGAGAAATCTGGTTTGATGGTAGAGACCTTGCTAGCCTTTCAGAAAACGAAATGCAAAAATTAGAGGTAATGAAATAGGAATGATTTTCCAAGATCCTATGACTTCTTTAAACCCAGTATTAACAGTTGGCGATCAGCTAACAGAGCCTCTTTTAAAGCATAAGAAGATGCCTAAGGAAGAGGCATACAAAAGGGCAGTTGAGATGTTAAGGCTAGTAGGAATTCCTAGCCCAGAAAAGAGAATTAAGCAGTATCCTCATGAATTTTCAGGCGGTATGAGACAAAGAGTTATGATAGCAATGGCCCTTATAAATGAGCCAAAGCTTCTAATTGCCGACGAGCCAACAACAGCCCTTGACGTTACTATCCAAGCTCAGATTTTAGAGCTTATGAAGGATTTAAAGCCAAAGATCAATACTTCAATAATTCTAATAACCCACGACCTTGGAGTTGTTGCTGACGTATGTAATAGAATAAATGTTATGTATGGTGGCCTTATAGTGGAAACAGGAAAAACTTCAGATATATTCTATAATCCAAAGCATCCATATACTTGGGGACTTTTAAGGAGCGTTCCAAATCCAAAGACCCTTGTAAAGGAAAGGCTAAAGCCAATCGATGGACAGCCACCAGACCTTTTAAAACCACCAGCAGGATGTCCATTTGCTCCAAGATGTGAGTATGCCATGAGGGTATGTATGACTCATATGCCTCCACTCTTTGAAGTTGGAGAAAATCACAAGGCAGCATGCTGGCTAAACCATCCTGATGCGCCAAAAGTTGAAGCACCAGTTGGAAGGAGGCATGAATGATGGAAAATAAAAAGGCACTTATTAGCATAAAAAATCTTAAAATGTATTTCCCTATAAAGAAGGGACTCTTTGGAAGACAAGTAAGCTATGTTAAGGCAGTGGATGATGTTTCCTTCGAAATCATGAAGGGAGAAACATTAGGTCTTGTTGGAGAGTCTGGATGCGGGAAAACAACAACAGGAAGAACAATAATAAAATTATACGAACCAACTTCCGGTGAAATAATATATGATGGGGTAGATATTGCAAAGTTTACTCCAAATCAAATGCTTCCTTATAGAAAGAAGATGCAGATGATATTCCAAGACCCATATGCATCATTAAACCCAAGAATGACGGTTGCTGACATAATAGGCGAAGCAATAGACATCCATAAGCTCATGACTGGTAAAGAAAGAATGGAAAGAATTCATTATCTTTTAAACGTCGTTGGATTAAACAGCGAACATGCAAACAGATACCCACATGAGTTCTCAGGTGGTCAAAGACAGAGAATTGGTATTGCAAGAGCCCTTGCAGTTCAACCTGAGTTTATAATATGTGACGAGCCTATATCAGCCCTTGACGTTTCAATTCAAGCTCAGGTTGTAAATATGCTTGAGGACCTACAAAGAGATTTTGGATTAACTTACCTATTTATAGCCCACGACCTTTCAATGGTTAAGCATATTTCCAATAGAGTTGGGGTTATGTATCTTGGTAAGATGGTTGAGCTTGCAGAGAGCAATGAGCTTTATACAAAACCGCTTCATCCATATACACAGGCACTACTTTCTGCAATACCAATACCAGACCCAGATGAGGCTATGTCAAAAAAGAGAATAGTTCTAGAAGGAGAAATACCATCACCAATCGATCCACCTCCTGGATGCAGATTCAAAGGAAGATGTAAATACGCAAAACCTATTTGCTCAGAGCAGGACCCAGTTTTTAAGGATGTTGGTGGAGGACATATGGTTGCTTGTCACTTATATTAATGTCAATATCCGGCCTTAGTGCCGGATAAATATACATAAAAAAGGGGAGGAATGAAGATGAAAAAATCAAAATTATTTATCGTCCTCGCCTTAGTATTAGCCTTAGGAGTATCATTATTCTCAGGCTGTGCTAGGGGAGGCGGAGCTGGTCAAACAATTAGATATAACTTAGGTGCAGAACCAGCAACAATCGACCCACAATTAAATAGTGCCGTTGACGGTGCTACAGTTATTGTTAACTGCTTTGATGGTTTAACAAGACTTGATGCAAACGACAAACCAGTTGCAGCTATTGCTGAAAAATGGGATGTATCAGCAGATGGATTAACTTATAAGTTCTACTTAAGAAAAGATGCAAAATGGACTGACGGTCAGCCCGTTAAGGCCCAAGATTTCATTTATGCATGGCAAAGGGCTCTTGACCCAGCTACTGCATCAGAATATGCTTATCAGTTATACTATATAAAGAACGGTCAGGCAATCAACGAAGGAAAGATGCCTGTTGACCAATTAGGAGTTAAGGCGCTTGATGACTATACTCTTGAAGTTACACTTGAAGCACCAACACCATACTTCTTATCCTTAACTGCATTCCCAACATATATGCCTGTAAGAAAGGATGTAGTTGAAAAGGATCCTCAAGGTTGGGCAACAAGACCAGAAACTTATATTTCAAACGGACCATTCAAGCTTGTAGAATGGAGACAAAAGGATGCTATCGTTCTTGAAAAGAATCCAAACTGGTATAATGCAGATAAGGTAAAATTCTCAAGAATCGAAATGAAGATGCTTGAAGAAGCAACAAGTGCCCTTGCTGCGTTTAGAACTGGACAGCTTGATTTCATTGAATCACCACCACAGGCTGAAATTCCAAACATGGTAAAGACAGGAGAAGCTCAAATTTTATCAAACCTTGGAACTTATTTCTACATCTTTAACCTTTCACCAAATGCAGAAAAGATAGACCCAGCTGCTGCAAAGGCTATAAAGGATGTTAGAGTAAGAAAGGCAATTGCTCTTGCAATTGATAGAAAGGCATTAGTTGAAAATGTAACTAAGGGTGGACAATTACCAGCAACATCCTTCGTTCCAAATGGTATTCCAGATGCTGATGGAACAGACTTTAAGAAGAAGGACTACTTCCCAGCAGAGGGTAATGTAGAAGAAGCAAAGAGACTTCTTGCAGAAGCTGGATATCCAGATGGAAAGGGATTCCCAAAACTTACGTTAATTTACAACACAAGCCAAGGCCATCAGGCTATTGCAATGGCAATACAAGATATGCTAAAGAAGAACCTTGGAATAAATATAGAACTTGCTAACCAAGAATGGAAGGTATTCCAAAAGACAAGAAACGATAAGAACTATATCTTTGCAAGACACGGTTGGCTTGCTGACTATGTTGACCCAATGACATTCCTTGACATGTGGGTAACAAATGGAGGACAAAACAACATAGGATATAGCAATCCAGAATATGATAAGAGAATCGAAGCTGCAAAGAAGGAATTTGATCAAGCAAAGAGAATGCAACTTATGCATGAAGCTGAAGACATCCTTATGGAAGATATGCCACTTATCCCACTTTACTACTATACAAATGTTGTATGTATAAAGGACTATGTAAAGGATGTTCATAAGTCAGCTCTTGGATTCGTTTACTTCGATTACGGATATATTGAAAAGAAATAACAAAAATAAACCCGCTATTTTGCGGGTTTATTTTTTCAGGAGGGGTTTTTCTAGGCGTGTAATATGCACACTGGGTTTCTTGATTTAAAACGTTTTGTGTTATGCTGATGTGATCAAGGCTGCATTTGCCATCCATTTCATAAATGCAATTAGCCGAGCAGTTGATGTTGGTCATCCTCTTCCCTCCCATTATTAGTATCTCCCAAATAGTGCAAATTAATGAATATTGAGCTTGCATAGATTGAAAATTGATTGTCTACCTTTTTAGATACTTCAGATAGAGGAATTAAATTGTTGCTTATTTTAATTGACTTTAGAAATACTGGAGCTAAATTCACTTCGCTGAATATAGGAATGTTTTCGTTTATTTCTATATCCAATCCATCGATGTTTACTTTTCTTTCAACTGTTGACTGAACGAGTTTATCGATAGTATTGCTGATAAATAGGTCGATTATATCTAATAATTTATCGTCCTTTTTATTAAGAAATAGGTATAAAGACATTTTATAACTTCTGCAGCATCCCTTATGGAGTATTTTACTTCATCTTCAATGGCAAATATACCCAAAGTTTCGTTAAAGGTTTCAAGCAGCATATTCAATATTCTTTCGGCGGAGATTTTAAACTTTTCAATTTTTGTTATTAAATATCCTTCTAAAAGAGCCGAGGCTGCTCTAAAATGGGTAATTAATGAAGCAGGAAGGAAATTATTTGGTGATTTTTCAATTTCACCAGTTATTTTTATTCTTGATTCTATTTCTGCACAACCTAAGGCAATAAGCTCGCAAATTGATGTTAATACTTCTTCATCTTTTATATATTTTGAAGCTCTATATAGCGATGATATTATTAAGGAAAGATTTCTTGTTGTTAACTCTAGGGCAAGATTGAAGTTTTCATAGAGGAACTTAAATATTTTCTCCCCATCTAGTTTATACATCTTCACCTTTTCTGAGTTTTCCTTTAGTGTTTCTTTGTAAGCCATAAAGGCTTCAAAAACTAACACTTGATCTAAAAAGTCAAATTCCTTTGAGTTTTGTTTTAGTTTTAAATTGTCTCCGATAAACTTTGTTTTATCCTCTGCATCCACAAAAAGACCATCTTTGTTTCTAAGATAACCCGTAAGAAAGTCTATAAAGTTTTTAATCTGTCGTCTTATTATAAAATCCTTTGCTTCAGTTGTAGGTTGTTGATTTAAAAGGCTTATCATTGAAGTAATTGCAAAAACTTGTGAACTTACGTAATTTCTTTTTAAAGGAATTAAAATCCCAAATATATTTCCCTGGGTTTACAATTGAAGAAGGCGCCTCTGAAAAGCTTGCCTTTGCTTCCTTATAAATACAATGCAAAGGCATTAGATTTTCTAAAAGTTCCTTGTCCTTATCGCTGGAAATTTTGTTGATATGTTCCCTTTCCTTTTCACTGAAAAAATACGGGATTCCACATCCTGAGTAAAATAATGTCCATAAAATATTATTTAGAGCATAATATTTCAGCTTAGCAAAGGCTAATAATTTATCCACCTCAATCACCGACAAATAAAGTTCTATTATTATAATATGATGATTGGACAAGTTATGTTACAAAGGCATTTAATTTTTTCTTACAAAATAATATAATATATTTGGAATGGAGGTTAGGCTATGGATATAGGAAAGCTACCAAACGAAATTTTAAGAGAAAAAATTTTGAGAAAAATAAGAAAAATAAATGAAGATGTTATAGTAACGCCATCCATTGGTGAGGATTGTGCTGCCATTAAATTTGACGATGAAGTCTGTGTGGTGACGACGGATCCTATTACGGCTGCAACTAAGGATATTGGTAAAATTGGCGTTATAATAAACAGCAACGACATCGCATCTTCAGGGGTAAGGCCAATAGGCATAACCGTAACGCTTTTAGCACCGCCCAATGCTAAAATAGAAGAAATTGAAAATATAATGGATGATATAATAAAAACCTGTGAAGGTTTAAATATAGATATATTAGGTGGTCATACAGAAATAACCGACGCTGTTAATAGATATATCTTATCCATAACAGCTATAGGAAAAGGGAAAAAGATAGTTAAAACTGGTGGTGCAAAGGTTGGAGATGATCTTATCATGACAGGCTATGCAGGGCTTGAAGGAACATTTATTTTGGCAAATGAGCTTTATGATAAACTTATATTTAAAGTTGATAAGCATATATTAGATAAAGTAAAAAAATGCAGCCGTCTATCAGCGTTTTGGAGGTTGGACTTGTTGCAGGCAAATTTGGGGTTAATTCAATGCACGATGCAACTGAAGGGGGAATATTAGGAGCAATTTGGGAGGTCGCAGCATCAAGCGGGAAAGGAGTATATGTTTATAAGGATAAAATTCCAATGCTTGAAGAAACAAAATCAATATGTAATGCTTTAGGTTTAGATCCGTATAGGCTAATCTCAAGTGGCGCCATGCTAATTTCAACTTCAAAAGGAGAGGAGCTTTTAAATATATTTAAAGAAAAAGGAATACATGCATCTATTATTGGAAAAATTACAGAAAAGGATATTATATTAAACGATGGTGGTAAGGAAATAGAAATAAAAGAGCCATCGTCTGATGAAATATATAAAGCGTTTAAGGAGGATTAAAATGAGAGTTGACGGACGAGATAACTTAGAGCTAAGGCCAATTAAGGTTACAAGAAATTACATAAAACACGCAGAAGGGTCTGTTTTAGTTGAATTTGGTGATACTAAAGTAATCTGCACAGCATCCATCGATGATAAGGTCCCACAATTTTTAAAGGGAACAGGACAGGGATGGATTACATGTGAATACGGGATGCTCCCAAGGTCGGCTGTGGAGAGAAAGCCAAGGGAGGCTGCAAAGGGTAAGATAGATGGAAGAACGGCAGAAATTCAACGGCTAATAGGAAGGGCATTAAGATCAGTGGTTGATCTTACAAAAATCGGAGAAAGAACTATATGGATAGATTGCGATGTTATTCAGGCAGATGGTGGAACTAGGACAGCATCCATCACAGGCGCCTTTATTGCCCTTGTGGATGCCATTAATAAACTTGATGAGGTTGAAAAATTAGCTGTCTATCCGATTAGAAATTATGTGGCGGCTGTAAGCGTTGGTATATTTGACGGAGAAGTCTTGCTTGATCTTTGCTATGAGGAGGATTCTAAGGCCAAGGTTGATATGAATGTTGTTATGACTGACAAGGGAGATTTTGTAGAGATTCAAGGAACAGGAGAGGAGTCACCCTTTAATAGAAAAGAACTTAATATGATGCTTGAAGCTGCAGGAATGGGAATAGAAAAACTTATCGAAATTCAAAAAGAGAGTTAGGCAGTGCTGCAAATAGAATTGGGGAGGAGATTAGTGTTGAAGTTTCAGAAGATAATACTAGCCAGCAATAACAAGCACAAGGTTGATGAGATAAAAACCATTCTTAATAAATATGGAATAGAAGTTTTATCATTAAAGGAGGTAGGAATAGAGGTAGAGGTTGAGGAAGATGGGACTACCTTTGAGGAAAATGCCCTTAAAAAGGCTTCAGAAATTTGTAAGTTAACAAAATTGCCTTGTATCGCTGATGATTCAGGGCTTGAAGTGTTTGCTTTAAATGGAGCGCCTGGAGTATATTCAGCAAGATTTGCCGGAGAACATGGGAATTACAAAAAGAACAATCAAAAACTATTAGAGCTTTTAAAGGATGTTCCTTACGATAAAAGGGATGCCAGATTTGTTACTGTGATTGCCTTTGTAACAGATGATGGTGATAAAATTTTAGCAAGAGGGGAAGTATTTGGGAAAATAGCCTTTGAGGAGAAAGGTGAAAATGGATTTGGATATGACCCGTTATTTATTTATCCGGAACTTAACAAGACATTTGCACAGCTAAGTCCAGAAGAAAAAATAAAATTAGCCATAGAAGAAGGGCGCTTGATAACTTTGTTAAGTTATTCGAAGAAAAGTATAAGCTATAGGGGAGCGGAAGTGAGGGTTGGAATTGTAAGCGATACCCATAAAAATCTCTTTATGCTGGATAAGGCAATTAAAAATATGGGTGAGATTGATCTTTTGATTCATCTTGGAGACTGTGTAGAGGATGTCAAAAAGATAAGCGAAAAATATAATAATATTGAAATCGTATATGTAGCTGGAAACAATGACTGGTCATATAAGGAAACGGAAAAGATAATCACTATAAATGGCAACAAAATATTGTTAACCCATGGCCATAGATACAACGTTTACTTTGGACTTGAAAGACTTTATTTTAGAGCATTAGAAGCAGAGGCCAATATAGTCCTATATGGTCACACCCATGTTCAAAATATTGAATGGGTAAATAATATACTTTTTATAAATCCAGGAAGCACAACATTGCCAAGGGATAAAAGTCCAGGGTGTATTAAACTCCTATTCGACGAAAAGGGCGATTTTGAAGCCTTTACATACAAATTTGAGTATTAACTAAAAAAATTTTAAAAAATGTATTGACACATATCACATTCTGTTGTATACTCTATTATGTCGTCAGGCGGACGACGCCGACGACGAAAAGTCGGGGTGTGGCGCAGATGGGAGCGCGCGTGGTTTGGGACCATGAGGTCGCAGGTTCAATCCCTGTCACCCCGACCAAGATTAAAAAGTGCTTGACAAAATGATTAAATATGATATAATTAAACATGTCGATTGCGCGGGTGTAGCTCAATGGTAGAGCACCGGCCTTCCAAGCCGGTTACGTGGGTTCGATTCCCATCACCCGCTCCAGATAAGCGCCTTTAGCTCAGTTGGATAGAGCAACGGCCTTCTAAGCCGTGTGTCGGGAGTTCGAATCTCTCAAGGCGCACCATTGTGGTGGATATAGTTCAGTTGGTTAGAGCGCCAGATTGTGGCTCTGGAGGTCGTGGGTTCGAATCCCACTATCCACCCCATAAATGTTGGGCAGTAGCCAAGTCGGTAAGGCACGGGACTTTGACTCCCGCATTTCGTAGGTTCGAGTCCTACCTGCCCAGCCATGTGAGCCACTAGCTCAGTCGGCAGAGCACAAGACTTTTAATCTTGGTGTCCGGGGTTCGATTCCCCGGTGGCTCACCAAAATATGCGGGCGTGGCGGAATTGGCAGACGCACTAGACTTAGGATCTAGCGCCTCGTGCGTGGGGGTTCAAGTCCCTCCGCCCGCACCATTTGTTATGCGGGAATAGCTCAGTTGGTAGAGCGTCACCTTGCCAAGGTGAAAGTCGCGGGTTCGAGTCCCGTTTCCCGCTCCAGGCATGCGGGTGTAGCTCAATGGTAGAGCACCGGCCTTCCAAGCCGGTTACGTGGGTTCGATTCCCATCACCCGCTCCAGATAAGCGCCCTTAGCTCAGTTGGATAGAGCAACGGCCTTCTAAGCCGTGTGTCGGGAGTTCGAATCTCTCAGGGCGCACCATAATGTGGGCCATTAGCTCAGTTGGTAGAGCACCTGACTCTTAATCAGGGTGTCCTGGGTTCGAGTCCCCGATGGCCCACCATTAATTTTGCTTACATAAGTTAATATGTGAGCGCCCATAGCTCAGCTGGATAGAGTTACAGACTTCGAATCTGGAGGTCGTAGGTTCGAGTCCTACTGGGCGCACCAGTTAGAATGCGGGCCATTAGCTCAGTTGGTAGAGCACCTGACTCTTAATCAGGGTGTCCTGGGTTCGAGTCCCCGATGGCCCACCAAAACCACCAAAATGGTGGTTTTTTATTTATCCTTTATTTTTTTACATATTAGTGTATAATCCTTATTGAGAAACAAGGGAGGTGAAGGGATGGGAAAGCCCAGCATATTCAGCAAGGATTATGAAAAGATGATGCGAAGAAGAAGAATAAACATTACTTTGATAATTTTAATTATAATAAGCGTTGTTTATTTTTTGGAGATAGATTTATTAAATTGGACTTTTTAAAAAATTCAATCTTGCTTTTTGAAAAGTTGAAGATAGAAAAAAGATTGGAGATAAAAAAACACAAGAACCAACGACTAAGGAAAGCGTAAAAGAGTCTCAAAAGGAAGTTAAAAATATAAAAGTTGAAAAGTATAAAAAAGCGATGGGGCTATAATTGAATTTTACATAGATACGGTTAAAGGTGAAATAGTCGAGATCAAGGATTTAAAGGGAGAGACGAATTATAATATTTCTCAAAATAAAAAGTTTGCTGTTTTTGACGATATTAAGGCAGGTAAAATTCTTTTTTAGATTCACAGGGTAATGTTAAGGAGCTGACAAGGGATTATTATAGATCATCAAAACTAAATAAAAATTTTTATAGAAAGGATATATTAGCATCAAACCCTGATTATATATGGGCGGCAAAGCCATATATCGCTTATGATGAGAGGATTTTGTTTTTATCAGAGCTTCCTTATTTTAAAAAGGACGGTAGTATTCATCTTTGGTATATAGATTTAAAATCAAAGCAGATAAAAAGAATAACAGATCTTAATATAAAGGATATTAATTTGGTTGAGTTTATAGGTTATGATGAAAACGGAGTAAAAATAAAAGTAGGGAATGATTATTATATTTTAAAAAAGATAATTATAAATTAGTTAAGTCATAACACATTATCAATTGAACATTTCGAACATATAATTATATTAAGCAATCTTTATGGTGATTATATGCTCAAGTTCCACAGAATAGACGACATAGAAAAGTTTGTATCAAGCACTCTTTTGGAGGATTATAAGAAAAACTATACAAATCTTTTATTGTCGTCGATTATGGCAGGAATTCATAGGACCTTTGGATTGAGGCATGAAGGAATAATAATGGCACTGGAAATTGTAGATACAATAAAAGATGATACCTCTAATCTTATTGAAAGAAATCTACTTGTTTGGAACCTATATGTTTTAGCTCATGAGTTTATAGAAGAATGCTCCTTTGAAAGGGCTATGAACTTCATCGAAAGGGCAGAAAAAATTGGACTAGAGATATTTTGTTAGGAGACGAGATGGGGGTCTATCATGTTTCCTGGATCGAGCAGATTTGGCTCCTTAAAAGCCATATTTACATGCTTTTAAAGGATGATAATAATTTTCAAAGGACTACTGATATGATTTTGGATAGTAGATTAAAATTGTTTAAAGAGGCAGAAAAAGAAACTGAAGAAATCATCATTTTTGATAGATGCACCTATAATGCGTATGAAATTATGGCTATGGAAAGTAGAAGAAAAAATATTGTAAATGCAATAAATTTTTTAAAACAAGCAATTTTGATAAAAGGAAATATTAAAGTAGATAATGACAATAAAAATATTAGTTCTAATCCATATAAATATTATGATAATCTTATGAATTTTTTCAATAGGTTGCAAGAAAAGCCCTATGATAATATTAAATATTTATACTGTGCTTCCTGTAGATTTTTGACGGTGAAGGGCTTTGCAAAAGACACGGAACTACAACCGATAAATTTAAGGCATGTAGCATGTATGAGGGACAAAATAAAAAGGCAACCCCCACGGAAACAATATGAGGCGGCAGCACTGAAACAGGAACAGGAACAAAACAGGAGAAGGGATTGCCTTTTTAATTATATTTAATTATGCACCCATTTAATATTTTATCCTTAATTATAATTATTATACATTCTGATAAAAATTTTGGAGGAATCCTATGAAAAAATTTATTTGGTTTGTTCTTTTGATACTATCATTATTTCTTATTAATGCCTGTAGTATTCAAAGTCCAGATATATCAACCTTTAATGGAAAGTTAGTTTTTTTACTGTTGATGTTGGTCAGGGAGACTGTCTTCTTATTAAAACACCAGGTGATAATTATGTAATGATAGATTCCGGTTCACAAAATGAAGAAAATAAATTAAAATACTTTTTAAATGAGTATAATATAAGAAGGATAGACTATGTTGTTGCAACCCATCCCCATGAAGATCATATAGGCAACATGGATTATATTATCAAAAATTTTGATGTTAAAAAGGTTTATATGCCTAAGGTTACTTCAAATACTAAATCCTTTGAAAATCTAATGGAAGCTATTGAGGATAAAGGTCTTAAAATAAATACAGCAAAGGCAGGGGTAAATTTTCAGTTAGATGGAGTTGAATTTAAATTTTTAGCCCCTAATAGAAATTATTATGAAGATTTAAATAATTATAGTGCAGTATTGATGATAAGCTATGACCAAAACAAGATTTTGCTCATGGGGGATGCAGAAAAACCTTCTGAGGATGAGATTATTAAAAAATTTGACGTTAAGGCTGACATTTTAAAGGTTGGACATCATGGAAGTTCATCCTCAACTGGAAGCAGATTTT
Organism: Caloramator sp. Dgby_cultured_2; assembly: GCF_028872215.1. Classification (NCBI taxonomy): domain Bacteria; kingdom Bacillati; phylum Bacillota; class Clostridia; order Eubacteriales; family Clostridiaceae; genus Caloramator; species Caloramator sp. Dgby_cultured_2. The sequence continues at coordinate 1,692,328 of NZ_CP118396.1, read as the reverse complement.
TAAATAAAGTTAACCCTTCCTATGCAGTTATCTCCTGTGGTAAAAATAACGATTATGGTCATCCCCATAGGGAAATTTTAAGTCTTCTTAAGAAAAACAATATAAACATTTTAAGGACGGATCTTGATGGGACGATAATATTTTTGCTCGATGGGCAAAAGATAGAATTATATAGATAATTACACTTGAATGTAAAAATATTGTATGTTATCATTATAATGCATATTTGTAAGGTTTTTAGCTGCGTAAAAAATTAAAATTGAATATAGAATGGAGGATTTTTCAATGAACACAAAAGTAGAAAGAATAGAAAACAATGTAGTTAAAATTGAAGTTACTGTTCCTGTTGAAAATTTCAAAGAGGCTCTTAAAAAGTCATATGAAAAGAACGTGTCAAGATTTAGCGTTCCTGGATTCAGAAAGGGAAAGGCTCCAATGGCTATTATTGAAAAATTCTATGGAGAAGGCGTTTTCTATGAAGATGCTATTAACTTCATAGTAGAAGAAACATATCCAAAGGCTGTTGAAGAAAACGATATTCATCCAGTTGATTACCCAGAACTTGATATAGTTCAAATTGGTAAGGATGTTGATTTTATCTATACTGCAAGAGTTACAGTAAAACCAGAAGTTAAGCTTGGTCAATATAAAGGACTTGAAGCTACAAAAATAAGCTACTTAGTAACGGATGAAGACGTTGAAGCTGAAATCAACATGTTAAAGGAAAAAAATGCCAGAATTATAAACAAGGAAAATGGAACAATAGAAAAAGGGGATATTGCTGTTATAGATTTTGAAGGATTTATAGACAACACACCATTTGAAGGTGGAAAGGCTGAAAATTACGAGCTTGTTATAGGTTCAGGAACATTCATTCCAGGATTTGAAGATCAATTAGTAGGTGCAAAGGTTGGAGAAACTGTAGATGTTAATGTTACATTCCCAGAAGATTATCATGCAGAAAATCTAAAGGGCAAGCCAGCTTTATTTAAGGTTACTATAAAGGATATAAAGGTAAAGGAATACCCTGTAGTTGATGATGAGTTTGCAAAGGATGTTTCAGAATTTGAAACATTAGAGGAATTAAAGGCTGATATTAGAAAAAGAATTCAAGAAGAAAATGATAAAAGGGCAAAGATGGAACTTGAGGATCAGCTTATCGGAAAAGTTGTTAGTGCATCAGAGGTTGAAATTCCAGAGGCCATGATAAATCAAGAAATCGACTATATGGTAAAGGATATGGACTATAGATTAAGATACCAAGGATTAAATATAGATCAATACATCGAAATGATGGGAATCACTATGGAAACTTTAAGAAACGATCTTAAGGAAGTTGCAACAAACAGAGTTAAAACTAGCCTTGTATTAGAAGCAATAGCAAAGGCAGAAAATATTACAGCTACTGAAGAGGAAATTGAAAGTAGAGCAGAAGAACTTGCAAAGCGTTATGGAGTTAAGGATATTGAAAGAATGAAGAAGGCTATTTTAGATTCACAAAGAGCATTAATTGCTGAAGAAATTGTGAACAATAAAGTTATAGACTTTGTTGTTAGTGAAAGCAAAATAATAGGTTAATTTGTTAAAGCAATTGCTTTTGGCAATTGCTTTAACTTAAATTAAAGGAGGGATAGTTATGAGTTTGGTTCCAATAGTTGTTGAACAAACCGCAAGGGGTGAAAGATCCTACGATATTTATTCAAGACTTTTAAAGGAAAGAATTATTTTCCTTGGGGATGAAATAAACGATCAAACTGCAAACCTTGTTATTGCACAGCTTTTATTCTTAGAATCGGAGGATCCAGATAAGGATATATATCTTTATATAAACAGCCCTGGAGGAGTTATATCAGCAGGTCTTGCTATTTATGATACTATGCAATATATAAAGCCGGATGTTTCAACTATATGCGTTGGTATGGCAGCTTCGATGGCGGCGGTTCTTTTAGCTGCTGGTGCTAAGGGAAAAAGATTTGCTCTACCTAACAGCGAAATAATGATACATCAACCACTTGGTGGGGCAAGGGGTCAGGCAACAGATATAGCAATTCATGCGGAGCATATATTAAAGTTAAAGAAAAGGTTAAATGAAATTTTAAGCGAAAGAACAGGTCAGCCAATAGAAAGAATTGAAAAGGATACAGACAGAGACAACTTTATGACAGCACTTGAAGCAAAGGAATATGGTCTTATAGACGATGTTATTACCAAGAAAATTACTAAATAATTGTGGGGTGTCACAATGTCAAAACTAGATGAAAAGAAATTAAAATGTTCCTTCTGTGGAAAACCTCAGGACCAAGTTAAAAGGCTTATCGCAGGTCCTGGTGTATATATATGCGATGAGTGCATTGAACTTTGTTCTGAAATTATAACTGAAGAATTAGAATACGAACAGGATTATGAAACAGGAGATCTTCCAAAACCAAAGGAAATAAAGGAATATCTTGATCAATATGTAGTTGGTCAGGATGAAGCTAAAAAGGCACTTGCAGTTGCGGTTTACAATCACTATAAAAGAATAAATGCACCAAAGAGCAGAAGAGATGATGTTGAACTTCAAAAAAGCAATATACTTCTTTTAGGACCTACAGGTTTAGGGAAGACTTTGCTTGCCCAAACACTTGCAAAGATGCTTAATGTTCCCTTTGCAATAGCTGATGCTACAACGTTGACTGAGGCAGGTTATGTTGGAGAAGACGTTGAAAACATACTATTAAGGCTTATTCAAAATGCTGATTATGATATTGAAAGGGCAGAAAAGGGAATTATTTATATAGACGAGATCGATAAGATTGCAAGAAAATCTGAAAATCCTTCAATAACAAGGGATGTTTCAGGGGAAGGTGTTCAACAGGCACTTTTAAAAATATTAGAAGGAACAGTTGCTAATGTTCCTCCTCAGGGTGGCAGAAAACATCCTCATCAGGAATTTTTACAGATAGATACTACAAATATTCTGTTTATATGTGGGGAGCCTTCGAAGGAATTGACAAAATTATAGAAAAGAGGCTTCACAAAAATTCAATAGGTTTTGGTGCTGAAATAAAGAGCAAAAATGAAAGAAATGTAGGAGAAATTCTAAAGCATATACTTCCTGAAGATCTTTTAAAATTTGGTATGATACCGGAATTCGTAGGAAGAGTTCCTATTGTAGTTACTTTAAATCAGCTTGATAAGGATGCTCTTATAAACATTTTAACTGAACCTAAAAATGCCCTTACAAAGCAATATGCTAAGCTCTTTGAAATGGACGGTGTAGAATTAGAATTCGAAAGGGAAGCCCTTGAAGCTATCGCAGATGAAGCGCTAAAGAGAAAGACAGGGGCAAGAGGTTTAAGGGCGATAATGGAAGAGCTTATGATGGATGTTATGTTTGAAATTCCATCAAGGGAAGATGTTGCAAAATGTATAATCACTTTGGATACGGTTGTTAATAAACAGCCTCCAAAGCTTATAATTGGCGAATCATTAAAAAAGAAAAAATCTTCTCAAAGCGCAAAAAGGGCTAAATTAAAGACACAGAGCGTATCGTGAGGCTTCTTTAAGCCTCTTTTTATTTCTCCTCCCTGAATAATGAGCTTTAAAAGGGAAATAATAAGTTTGAAATAGAAAGGGAGGGGAAATTATGATTGCAAGTCAGTTTTTGGTGATTTTAAATTTAATATTTACAGCCATAATTGCCATTTACTTTTATAACCTTTTAAAGGGACAGCAGAGCACAAAGGTTTACATTGAAAAGGAAAGTAAAAAGGAATTAGAAAAGTTGAACAAGTTAAGATCTATAAGCCTTACTGAGCCGCTTTCTGAAAAAACAAGACCTTCATCCTTTGACGAAATCATAGGTCAGGAGATGGGAATTAAAGCACTCAAGGCAGCCCTTTGCGGACCCAATCCTCAGCATGTTATAATTTATGGGCCACCTGGTGTAGGCAAGACCGCTGCAGCAAGACTTGTTTTGGAGGAGGCCAAGAAAAATCCTATTTCACCCTTTAAGAGCAACGCAAAGTTTATAGAAGTTGATGCAGCAACGGTAAGATTTGATGATAGAGGTATTGCGGATCCCTTAATAGGTTCTGTCCATGATCCTATCTATCAGGGGGCAGGGCCCTTAGGGGTTGCAGGGATACCTCAGCCAAAGCCCGGAGCTGTCACTAAGGCCCATGGAGGAATACTATTTTTAGATGAAATCGGGGAGCTCCATCCAATTCAGATGAATAAGCTTTTGAAGGTTTTAGAGGATAGAAAGGTATTTTTGGATAGCGTCTATTATTCTTCAGAGGATCCCAATATACCAACCCACATTAAGGATATATTTGAAAATGGGCTTCCGGCAGATTTTAGACTTGTAGGTGCAACAACAAGAAGTCCAGAGGAAATCCCCCGCTATAAGATCAAGATGCGTTGAAATATTTTTTAGGGCTCTAACACCAGACGAGATCGAAATTATTGCAAGGAATGCGGCAAAGAAGGGCGGATTTACAATAGATGAGGATGCTGTATCGACGGTTGCAAAGTATGCTACAAACGGTAGGGAAGCCGTTAACATAGTGCAGATTGCAGGTGGAATTGCAATTAATGAAAAAGATGGAATATAACGGTAAATGATGTTGAATACGTTATAGAAAGCGGACACTATAGCCCAAGACCGGATAAGAAGATTACAAAGGAACCTCAGGTAGGATGCGTTAATGGCCTTGCGGTGGTTGGTGCAAATCTTGGAGTTTTACTAGAAGTTGAAGCTACAGCTATTAAGGTTGAAAAGGGAAGTGGAAAATTAACTATAACAGGTATTATAGATGAAGAGGAAACCGGAACCTTTGGAAGAAAACTTAGAAGGAAAAGCACATCAAAGGGATCCGTTGAAAACGTTTTAACGGTTTTAAGGCAATACTTAGATATAGATACGAGGGACTATGATATACATGTAAATTTCCCTGGTGGAATGCCAATCGATGGTCCCTCTGCAGGGGTTACAATAACAACTGCGATATATAGTGCTATAACTGAAATTCCGGTTGATAATGAAGTTGCGATGACTGGTGAGGTTTCAATCAGGGGATTTGTAAAACCAGTTGGAGGAATCCTTGCAAAAATTGAAGCTGCAAGAAAGGCCGGTGCAAAAAGGTTTTGATTCCAAAGGAAAATTATCAGGAGAACTTTAAGGAAATGGACATAGAGATTATTCCGGTTGAGAGGATAGAGGAGGTTTTGTGTGAGGCCCTTGTAGATAAGAGGACTCTTCTTAAAAGAGCACAGCATAATTGGCACCCTTAGGGTGCCAATTGTTATAATATCCGTGTTGAAAATATATGGATAATTAAGGTATAATATATTAGTCTAAATGGGAAATACTCATATTGAAGGGAGTTGATATAGATGGAGGAATTAAAGGAGAACCTTCTGCCTCTTATTGCCTTAAGGGGTGTTAGTATATTCCCCCATATGGTTCTTCACTTTGATGTTGGAAGGCAAAAGTCGATTTTAGCCCTTGAAGAGGCAATGGTTAATGAACAGCTTATTTTCTTAGTCACCCAAAGAGATCCTAAGGTTGAAGACCCTGAAATAGATGATATATATAAAATCGGAACAGTGTCTAAAATAAAGCAGATCTTAAAACTTCCTGGAGATAATATAAGGGTTTTGGTGGAAGGATTACATAGGGCAGAAATAGAAGAATTAACTCAAAAAGAACCATTTTTGCTGCTAAAATAAAGATATTTAAAGAGGAATTTGTTGAAAAAACTGCAGAAGTGGAAGCTTTAATGAGGCAGGCAATTAAGGCCTTTGAGGAGTATGTAAATCAGAATAACACTATTCCAGATGAGATATTAGGCACCGCCGAGGATATTGATGAGCCTGGAAAACTTGCCGATATAATAACTTCTTATCTTGCAATAAAGCAGGATAAAAGGCAGGAACTTTTAGAGGCAATTGATCCAGTTGAAAGGCTAAGAAAGCTCCTTGAGATACTTGCAAGGGAAATAGACATTTTAAAGATAGAAAAAGGATAGGAATGAAGGTAAAAAGAAAAATAGACAAGATGCAAAAGGAATACTATCTGAGGGAACAGCTAAAGGTAATTCAAGAGGAACTTGGAGATAGGGATGGAATACAGGAGGAGATAGAGGAATATAAGAAAAAGATTGAAAAGGCAAAGCTCCCAAAAGAAGCAAAGGAAAAGGCAGCCTACGAATTAAAAAGATTAGAAAGAATAGGGCCTAATTCTCCTGAGAGCGGAGTTATTAGGACTTATCTTGATTGGATAGTAGAGCTCCCTTGGGCGAAGGAAACTAAGGATACACAGGATCTTGAAAAGGTAAAAGAGGTTTTAGAAAAGGAACATTATGGCCTTGAAGAGGTTAAGGAAAGGATTTTGGAATTTTTAGCAGTAAGAAAACTAAATAAGAGCATGAAGGGGCCAATCCTTTGTCTTGTTGGGCCACCCGGAGTTGGAAAAACTTCTATTGCAAGGTCAATTGCTAATGCTTTAAATAGAAATTTTGTAAGGATCTCATTAGGCGGAGTTAGGGATGAGGCAGAGATTAGAGGGCATAGAAGAACTTACATCAGGGCAATTCCAGGAAGAATAATTTACGGAATGAAGCAGGCGGGTTCTAAAAATCCTGTGTTCCTATTGGATGAAATAGATAAATTAAGTTCAGATTTTAGAGGGGATCCTGCTGATGCCCTTTTGGAGGTTTTAGATGCTGAGCAAAATCACAGTTTTAGAGACCATTATATTGAGCTTTCCTTTGATCTTTCTAAGGTTTTATTTATAACAACAGCAAATACTATAGATACTATTCCAAGACCACTTCTTGACAGAATGGAAGTAATTGAAATATCAGGATATACGGATGAGGAAAAGGTGAAGATTTGCAGCAGATACCTTCTTCCAAGGCAGATAAAGGAAAACGGCCTTAAAGAGGAAAATATATCAATATCCGAAGGCGTTATAAAGGATATTATTAATCTTTATACAAGGGAATCTGGTGTTAGAAACCTTGAAAGAAAGATAGGATCAATCTGTAGAAAGGTTGCTATAGAGGTTGTTAAGAAGCCGGATAAAAAGGTGAAGATAACTTCACAAAACCTTGAAAAATACCTTGGAATTCCAAAGTTTAAACAGGATGAAAGGGATAGGAAGGAGCAAATTGGAGTTGCAATGGGGCTTGCCTGGACACCTTATGGTGGTGATACCCTTCCTGTTGAAGTTATGCCGATGCCAGGGAAGGGAAGTTTAGAGCTTACCGGCCAACTTGGAGATGTTATGAAGGAATCTGCAAGGGCAGGATTTAGCTTTATTAGAGGAAATGCCGAAAAGTTTGGAATTGATCCAAAGTTTTATGAATCAACAGACCTTCATATTCATGTTCCAGAGGGAGCAGTTCCAAAGGATGGACCTTCGGCAGGAATTACTATGGTTACAGCCATGGTTTCAGCCCTTTCTAAAAAGCCAGTAAGAAGCGATATTGCAATGACGGGAGAAATCACTCTAACGGGAAGAGTTCTTGCAATAGGCGGTGTAAAGGAAAAATCCCTTGCAGCCTATAGGGCAGGAATAAGAAATATAATTCTGCCTTTAGAAAACAAAAGGGATATTGAAAAGGTTCCTGAAAATATAAGAAAAAAGATTAACTTTATATTTGTTGAAAGAATCGAAGAAGTTTTAGAAAATGCTCTTGTAAAGGGTGAAGAAAAATGAAGATAAAAAGGCAGAACTTGAAAAGGTTGCAGTCTTTCCTTATCAATATCCTAATACTGGACGGCCTGAAATTGCCCTTGCAGGCCGTTCTAATGTAGGTAAGTCATCATTAATCAATACACTGGTGAATATAAAATCATTGGCAAGGACAAGTAGTTCCCCAGGAAAAACAAGGACTATAAATTTTTTAATATAAACGATTCCTTTTATCTTGTTGATCTACCAGGATATGGATATGCAAAGGTTTCTAAGGAAGAAAAGAAAAAATGGGGAAAGATGATTGAGGATTATCTAAACGGGAGAGAAGAGTTAAAATTAATCGCACTTTTGGTGGATTCAAGGCACGCACCAACTGAGGACGATAAGTTGATGCTAAATTTTATAAGACATAGCGGCAAAAACTTGTAGTCATTGCAACTAAAATCGATAAATTGTCAAGAAGTGAGCTTATTAAGAATATAAATATGTTAAAAAGAGAATTGCAGTTAACAGATCAAGATTATTTTATTCCTTTCTCATCATTAAAAAAATAGGAAAAGAGGAGCTTTGGAAGGTATTTGAAGAAAATTTATAGGCATGCACAATGCATGCCTATTTTAAAAGGAGAGATTATATGCTTGATGGTAAAATAATAAAAATTATCCAATACTTATCGATTTTATTGCTTTTGAGTTTGCCGCCATGGTTTTCAATGATAAAAAGATTTAGAAATAGAATGGCAAGAAGGATGATTTGGATTTTAGCATTTATTCCTTATATTGTTGCAGTAACCTATACCCAGAACATTGTCCCCTTTTTGCTGTTTTGATAACCCTTTATTTTATTAAAAATCAAGGTGATGAGGGGGAACTTTATTATTTTAGACCAATTAGAGGAAAGATCTCTTATTTAATTGGCATTTCAATAGTTTTTAGAATAGTGGTTACAATAATTAACGGGATTTATGTTGCCTTGCTTATGAAATTTGGGATTAAACCTCAGCCACAGGAGGTAATGAAGCTATTTTTAGAAAAACCTTGGCCATCAGTGATTTATCTTTCCTTAATGACCGTGATTGCAGCTCCAATTTTAGAAGAATTCATATTCAGGCATATTTTTTATAGAAATCTTGCAAAGACTAATAAAACATTTTCAGCTATATTTACAAGCCTTCTTTTTATGCTTTTACACTATAATATTGCAGGGGCTGTATCCTTTTTATGGTAGGAGTCTTTAATTGCTATCTGTATGATAAGTTTGGATATAAAGCGGCTGTTTTCAATCATTTTTGTTTAATTTGGTTTCCGTCGTTGGACTTTTAATCATGAAATATCATAATATTCCTTTGACTAGTTAACCTTTCCACCTAATGCTGTAATAAACATGTCAACTATTTTGCATCTTTCTTCTGGTAGGAATTCCTTTAACATGGATAAAACTTCTATCCTTTTATCCCTTTTATTTAAATTTTGACTGATGGTATTAATTAGCTGAAATATCTTCTCTTGATCAACACGGGATAAAAAGTTTTCTAAGTTAAAGTCTTCGGGCACTAAATCCGGGATGTTTTTAAACTCATCTGACATGTCCTTTTTGTCCTTTCTCTCGTGAGACATTTTGTTCCCTCCTTAAATTAGTTATATGGACAGAGCAAAACCATCAAGAACTTGATAGTTTTGCTCTGCCCATACCTAGTTAATCAGCAGTGCATCCTCTCTTGAAGCCACAGCAGCCGCAAACAATTAAGAAGAGTGAGATTACGAATAACAAGCTGTTGTCAAGAAGGTCTCCTCCATCATGATGGCTTCCACTGTGGTCTGGTCTTTTACCAAATTGTAAGATTATTAAAAGCAGGGCAAGTAAATTATAAAAGTCTGATCCCTTGTAGCAGCCACATTTCTTTGACATATATATCCCTCCTTAAATTTAATTTTTAGCATTTATCATCCTTTGAGTTTTGGCTTAAAAGAAGAACTAAAGCAATCAAAAGGATTATAAAGAAGCTGTCATCATTTTTACCATAGCAGCAGCGGCAGCAGCGATGTTTGTGATGTTTATGCTTATGCTTGCAGCAGCAGTCGTCATGTCCATATCCACATCCAAATCCAAATCCACCTTGATCCTTGCCAAAGAAGAATATTATCCCAAGTATAATTAAAGTTGTTAACAGGTTATCGCTTTTACCATCAAAGTTTAAAGTTGAAAGTAAGCTACCATAATCCATCTATCCACCCTCGCTTTCATTAGGTTTTCTAATATAGCCTATGCAAAATCAAATTAAATGGTTACAAATAAATTTTTAATAAAAAATTCATATTTTAATTAGTAATAAAAGGAAATTTGAAGTTTTTGTAGAATAATATAATTATAAAACTGAATAAACGGGTGATGGTGATGGATGGGTTGAGGGATAAATGCATATGCAGAAGGCAGCAGGGGGTTGATTGTTTAAGCGAAAATTGTCCTTATGAGCTTTTAGATACGTTTAATAGTATTTTTCATGATCTTAAAACGCCCTTAAATATAATCTTAAGTTCTCTTCAGATATTAGAACTTTATGAAGCAAGCGGTAAACTATATCAAGACAATACGATAATAAAAAGATATTTTAAGGTGTTAAAGCAAAACAGCTATAGGCTTATAAGGCTTGTAAATAATGTTCTTGATGTTACTAAAATCGAGGCGGATCTTTTTAATATTCATTTAGTAAACTTGGACATAGTAAGCCTTATTAAGAATATCACAAGTTCTGTAAAGGACTATGCATCTACAAAGGGAATTGAAGTTCACTTTTGTTCAAACGTTTCCGAAAGGTTACTTGCCTTTGATCCCGATAAGATGGAAAGGATTATGCTAAATTTGCTGTCTAATTCCATAAAGTTTACTCCCTATGGAGGAAGGATAAGGATTAAGATTAACGATTTAGGAAGTAAAGTCCAAATTATGGTCCAGGATAATGGAGTAGGAATGACTAAGAAGGAAGTTGAGGAGGCATTTAATAAGTTTAAACAGCTTAAAAAGAATTATAAAGAAAACGAAGGAACAGGCCTTGGACTTTCCCTTGTTAAAAGATTAGTTGAGATGCACAGCGGTAGCATTTGGATAGAAAGCAAAAAGGGAAAAGGAACAAAATTTTTTATTGAAATTCCTGTAAGATTGGTTGAGAATTCCTGTGAAGGATGCAACGATGTAAATGCGTTAGTTGAAAAAATAAACATTGAATTTTCGGATATTTATGAAACACTCTAACGGTGGTTGTATGAAGGGCGTTAGGGTAATAGTAACTTACCAATGCAATTTCTTATGCCACCACTGCAGATTTAGGTGTGCACCCTATAAAAGGGGATTTATGAACCAGGATGAATTTGAAGATAAGGTTTTAGAAGCTATAAATGAAGGATACAATAATTACATAATAATTGAAGGTGGAGAAGTATTTTTAAATCCTTCAATGCTTTTTAGGTATTTAAAGAAAATAAAGGACATAGATATAAAAAAATATGTTATTACAAATGGTTCTTGGGGTAATTTAGATATATATTTTAGGATATTAAAGGACCTTAAGGGATTTGGACTTTCGGGTATTATTTTAGAATACGATTATTTTCATAAACCCTTTATAGATGAGGATAAATTAAAGGATGCTATAGATAAGGTTTTAAAAAACGATTTAGAACTAATATTAAAAGGCATTTTGCTAACAGATGATATATCTACCTATGAAGATATTGAAACATTAAAGGAAATAAAAAAGTTGATGGATAAAAAAATTAACAAAGTAATATTTGAAAGCATAGAAACAAAGTTTAAAACGGAAATATATAAAAGGTGGACTGTGGATGAAAAATTGATACTTTTTAAAAATAACGCCTAAAGGGGCGTTATTTTTTATGAAATTGCAAGAGAAGTTGCAAATAATGTAGAAAATAATCGATAAAGTTTTTTAATCAAAAATTTCAGAAAATATGATAAAGAGTAAATTAACAATTTGATATATATTGTGATAAAATAATAATGGATTAAGCCAATTTTTAAATGGACCAATGGGGTGGAATTATGAATATATCCATTGATAAAAAAGTTCGGTTCCTATTTATATACAAGTTAAAAATCAGATAATGAATGAAATTAAAAATGGGAATCTTAAAATAGGGGACAAGATGCCAACGGAAAGGGAGCTTGCAAAAATATTAAATACCAGCAGAAATACGATAAGTGCTGCCTATAACCTTCTTGAAAGCGAAGGAGTTCTTGTTTCCTATCAAGGAAAAGGAACCTTTGTTGCAGAAGAAGGGACAACCTGGAAGCAGCAAAATGTTAAGGAAAAGCTATTTAGAATAATCGATTTAGGCCTTGAAGAGGCTTTGGAACTTGGGCTTAATCCAAAGGAATTCTTGGCATTAGTTCAGGAAAGAATAAACGAAAAGGAAGAACTATTAAAAAATATAAACGCTGTATTTGTAGAGTGCAATATAGAACAGGCAAAGGAGTTTGCAAAAGAATTATCCTTTTATACTAAAATGAACGTAAATCCACTTACCATAGCAAACCTTAAGGAAAGGGATGAAAGAACAGAAAAACTGCTTAAGGATGCACATCTTATCATAGCAACCTTTAATCACGTCAACGAGGTAAAGACATTAACATCGGATCTTAATAAGGAAGTATTTGGAGTTGCAATTAATCCCTGCCTTGAGGCCATTGTAAGGATTGCACGATATCCAAAGGGGACAAAGTATGCCCTTTTATGTCTTTCCAATGAGTTTGCCTTTAAGGTTAAAACTGCTTTGACATCAGCAGGGCTTGATGCTGTTGACATTCGTGCATCCACAAGCAAAAAGGCAGAGGAAGTTAAGGAAATCGTCGACACATCGGACGTTATAATAGTTTCCCCAGGAAGACGTGAGGATGTTTCAAAAATTGCACATAATAAAGAAATAATAAGCTTTGATTATTCCCTTGATCAAGGGTCCGTCAAGGCTATTATGTCAAAGATAATAGAATCAAAAATATTCTTTAAGGAGGATAAATATGGGTAAAACTGTTGTTTTAGGTGTTATTGGCGCTGACTGCCATGCTGTAGGAAATAAAATTCTTGAAAGGGCATTTTCAGATGCTGGATTTAATGTTGTTAATATAGGCGTTATGTGTTCTCAAGAAGAATTCATTAGCGCTGCAATTGAAACAAATGCAGATGCTATATTAGTATCATCCCTTTATGGTCATGGGGAAATAGACTGCAGAGGTTTAAGGGAAAAATGCGATGAGGCAGGGCTAAAAAATATTTTATTATATGCAGGTGGAAACTTAGTTGTTGGAAAGCAGGAATGGAGCGACGTTGAAAAAAGGTTTAAAGAAATGGGATTTAATAGAGTATACCCACCAGGAACATCACCTGAGGTTGGAATTAAGGATCTTAAACATGATCTTGGGATAGAGGATTAGGTGGTTTTATGGATGCGGCACTTTTAATAGATTTTGGAAGCACTTATACTAAGCTTACTGCAGTGGATCTTGAAAATGAAGAAATACTTGCAACAGCAAAGGATTTAACAACGGTTCAGACGGACATTATGATAGGCTTTAATAATGCCTTCGAAAAATTGAAGGAAAAAATAGATTTATCAAAGGTTAATTTTGTTGAAAAACTGGCCTGCTCATCAGCAGCAGGTGGACTTAAAATGATTGCAATTGGACTGGTTCCTGAGCTTACTGCCGAGGCTGCCAAAAGGGCTGCCCTTGGGGCTGGTGCCAGAATCCTTGGTGTTTACAGCTACGAGCTTACAAAGCACGAGATGGAGGAGATAGTAAAGAAAAAACCCGACATCATCCTTCTTGCCGGAGGAACCGATGGAGGAAATAAAGATTGTATACTTCATAATGCAAAACTTATTGCGCAATACATAAAGGATGTTCCCATAGTTGTTGCGGGGAACAAAAATGCACAGGATGAGATCGATGATATTTTGAACGATGCCCACGTTTACCACAAGATAACCGAAAACGTTATGCCAAGGCTCAATCAAATAAACGTTGAACCAGCAAGGGAAGTTATTAGGGAAATATTTATGGAAAAGATAGTTGAAGCAAAGGGAATGAAAAGGGCAGAGGAATTTATAAGCGGTATTTTGATGCCAACTCCTGCGGCGGTTTTAAAGGCAGCAAGGATTTTAGCAGATGGAACAGATAAAGAGGAAGGAATAGGAGAGCTAATTATTGTCGATATAGGTGGTGCCACAACAGACGTTCACTCCATCGCAAGTGGTGAACCTTCAAAGGCAGGAGTTACATTAAGAGGGCTTCAGGAGCCATATGCAAAGAGGACGGTTGAAGGGGACCTTGGAATGAGGGTTAGTGCAGTATCCCTTTGGGAGGCTGCAGGAACTAGAAGGATTAAAAAGTTCGTGCCTAATACCAAATATGATGTTGAGGAAAGATGCAAATTCCTACAGGCTAATGTAAACTTTATTCCAAAGGAAGAAGAGGATATAGAGTTTGATGAGGCCCTGGGAATGGTTGCAACAGAAATGGCGATGGAAAGGCATGTTGGATTAATTGAAAGCGTATATACACCAATGGGAATAATATATTCCCAAGTTGGGAAGGACCTTTAAATGTAAGATACCTAATTGGCACAGGGGAGTTATCGTTCACAGCAGAAATCCAAAGAAGATACTTTCTGCAGGAAAATTTAACCCTGATACTCCAAATTATTTAAAACCAATGAATCCAGAGATTTTAGTTGATAAGGAGTATATTTTATCAGCCATGGGGCTTTTGGCGGAAAAATATCCTGATAAGGCGATAAGAATTATGAAAAAATATATTGTGAAGGCTTGAGGAGGTTTATTTTATGGAACTTAAAAATAAAAAGTGGACAGAAGAGGAATTTTTAAAGTAAGACAGGAGGTTTTAAACCACTGGCCAACAGGAAAGGATGTGGACCTTGAAAAGGCTGCTGAATACCTTAAGAAGGTTCCAGAGCATAAAAGTTTTCCTGCAAAGTTAAAAAGGCAAAGGAAGAGGGAATAACTCTAGCTCAGCCAAGGGCAGGAGTTGCATTAATTGAAGACCATATTAATCTTTTAAAATACTTACAGGATGTTGGCGAGGCGGACCTTTTACCTTCAACAATAGATAGCTATACAAGACAAAACAGATACAACGAGTGTGAAATAGGCCTTGAAGAAAGTAGAAAAGCAGGTCGTTCAATGCTAAACGGTTTCCCTGCTGTAAACCATGGCGTTGAAGGATGTAAAAGGGTGTTTGAGGCAGTTGACCTTCCACTTCAGGCAAGGCACGGAACTCCTGATGCAAGGCTTTTATCAGAAATAATCCATGCTTCAGGTTGGACTTCCAATGAAGGCGGTGGAATTTCATATAATATACCTTATGCAAAGAGCGTTAGCCTTGAAAAATCTATACTTGACTGGCAATACTGCGATAGATTAGTTGGACTTTATGAAGAAATGGGAATTTCAATAAATAGAGAACCCTTTGGACCTTTAACTGGGACATTGGTTCCACCAAGCATTTCAAACGCAGTTGCAATAATTGAAGGGCTTCTTGCTGCAGAACAGGGAGTTAAAAATATTACATTAGGATATGGACAGTGTGGTAATTTAGTTCAGGACGTTGCTGCTATGAAGGCATTAGAAGAGCAGGCAAACGAGTATTTTAAGATGTATGGATACGATATATACTTGACAACAGTATTCCATCAATGGATGGGTGGATTCCCACAGGATGAGGCAAAGGCCTTTGGAGTTATTTCATGGGGTTCTGCAACAGCAGCTCTTGCAGGTGCGACTAAGGTTATCGTAAAAACTCCTCATGAAGCTGTTGGAATTCCAACTAAGGAGGCAAACGCACAGGGTATTAAAGCTACAAAGCAGACATTAAATCTTTTAAGAGGACAAAGACTTCCAATGTCAAAGGAGCTTGAGGAGGAAATCAAGCTAATTAAAATGGAAACAAAGTGCATAATCGATAAAGTGTTTGAAGTAGGAAAGGGAGATTTAGCACAAGGCGTTGTGAAGGCATTTGAAATGGGAATTTTAGATATTCCATTTGCACCAAGCAAATATAATGCAGGAAGGATACTACCTGCAAGAGATAACAATGGTGCTGTGAGAATATTAGAATTCGGAAATATTCCATTTACACAGGAAATTAAGGATTTCCACAGAAAACAATTAGAGGAAAGAGCAAAGGTAGAAAAAGAGAAGTTGGATTCCAAATGGTTGTTGATGACATATATGCAGTTGGAAAGGGATTTTTAGTTGGAAGACCAAATATGTAACTATTACATTTAGGGAGGAAAAATTATGAAAATAGTAGACGTTTTATTATCCGCAGGAAGAACTGGGTTTTTCTTCGATGATCAAAGGGCGATAAAAAGGGAGCACCCCACGATGGATTTGTTTATATTGGAGAGCCTGTAACTGAAGGCTTTAAGACAATAAGAATGGCTGGAGAATCTATTTCAGTTATGTTAATTCTTGAGGATGGTCAGGTTGCCTATGGAGACTGTGCTGCAGTTCAATATTCAGGAGCTGGTGGAAGGGATCCTCTATTCCTTGCTGAGGAGTTTATTCCTGTTATTGAAAAGTATATTACACCAAAGTTAATCGGCAGGGAAATTACAACTTTTAAGGAAATGGCAGAGGAAATTGACAATATGGAAATCGACGGAAAAAGGCTTCATACGGCAATAAGATATGGTGTAACTCAGGCGATATTAGATGCAGTTGCAAAGGCAAAAGGACTTACTATGGCAGAGGTTATTAGGGAAGAATACAACACAGGCGTTGAATTTAAAAAGATACCTATATTTACACAATCTGGGGATGACAGATACATCAATGTTGATAAGATGATTTTAAAGGGTGCAGATGTTCTACCCCACGGGCTTATAAATAATGTTAAAGAAAAGCTTGGGGAAAAGGGAGAGCTTTTAAAGGAATACGTTGCATGGCTAAGGGATAGAATATTGAAACTTAGAACAACAGAAGAATATAATCCTATCCTTCATATAGACGTTTATGGAACAATAGGAATTGCATTTAACATGGACTATGAAAGGATGGCAAATTACTTAGGAGAATTAGAAAAGGTTGCTCATCCATTTAAACTAAGGATTGAAGGACCTATGGATGTTGAAAACAGAGAAGGACAGCTTGAGGCATTAAAGAAACTTAGAAATCTTTTAAAGCAAAAGGGAATTGGAGTAGAAATCGTTGCAGATGAATGGTGCAACACTTGGGAGGATATTAAGCTTTTCGTTGATGAAGGTGCAGCAGACATGATTCAGATAAAGACTCCTGACCTTGGTGGAATAAACAATGTTGCAGAAGCAATACTCTACTGCAAAAGCATGGGGTTGGCGCATACTGTGGAGGAACCTGCAACGAAACAGATAGATCCGCTCAGGTTTTAACTAATATTGCAATTGCCTGCGATGCAGATCAATGTCTTGCAAAGCCAGGTATGGGCGTTGATGAAGGATTTATGATAGTTTACAACGAAATGCAAAGGGTATTAACTTTATCAAAGAACAGGGAAAGAATAAACAAAGCATTGAATAAATAAGCATCAAAAAATCTTAAACATTAGTGCCAGGCACTTATTTGTTAAGTGCCAGGCACTTTATTGTGGGGTGATATAATGAAGGAAATTCATGTAAATGAAATTATAAGTGCTGTTAGGGATTTATGCATAGAAGCTAATTATTATTTGAACGAAGATATTAAAAATGCCTTTTTAAAGTCCAGGGATGAAGAAAGTTTTAAGCTTGCAAAGGATATTATGGATATTTTGATTAAAAATGCTGAAATTGCAAAAAATGAAAATATGCCGATATGTCAGGATACAGGAATGACGGTAGTCTTTCTTGAAATTGGTCAGGATGTTCATATTGTCGGTGGAAATTTAAATGATGCTGTAAATGAAGGCGTAAGAAGAGGATATATAGAAGGCTATTTAAGAAAATCGGTGGTAAAAGATCCAATAGATAGGGAAAACACAAAGGACAACACACCTGCTGTTATTTGGACTAATATAGTTCCTGGGGATAAACTTAAAATAACTGTAGTTCCTAAGGGATTTGGAAGCGAAAACATGAGCCAGATAAAAATGCTAAAGCCTGCCGATGGGGTAGAAGGAGTTAAAGACTTTGTATTAAAGGTTGTAAAGGAGGCAGGACCTAATCCTTGCCCACCAATTATAGTTGGCGTTGGAATTGGAGGAACCTTTGAATTGTCGGCATACCTTGCAAAAAAGGCTCTTTTAAGGCCCATCGATAAAAGGAATGAAAATCCATTCTATGCAAAACTTGAGGAGGAACTTTTAAATTTAATTAACGATCTTGGAATTGGACCACAGGGATTTGGGGGAAGAACAACTGCCCTTGCTGTAAACATAGAAACCTTTGCAACTCATATTGCAGGACTTCCAGTTGCAGTTAATATAAGCTGTCATGCAACAAGGCATGCAGAAAAAGTATTATAGGGGGATAAGATGATTAGGATTACTACACCTCTTACTGATGATATAATAAAAAGCCTTAAGGCAGGGGACAGCGTTCTTCTGACGGGTTATGTATATACTGCAAGGGATGCAGCCCATAAAAGATTAGTAGAGCTAATAAAAGATGGAAAAGAGCTTCCCTTTGATATAAAGGGGCAGATTATATACTACGTTGGTCCAACTCCAGCAAAGGAAGGCCAGCCTATAGGTTCTGCAGGACCAACTACAAGCTACAGAATGGACCCATATACACCAGCCCTTTTAGATAAGGGACTTAAGGGGATGATAGGCAAGGGAAAAAGATCAGGTGAGGTTATAGAATCTATAAAGAAAAATTGTGCGGTATATTTTGCAGCAATTGGTGGTGCTGCTGCCTTAACAGCAAAATGCGTAAAAGAATCCACATTGATTGCCTATGAGGATTTAGGAGCAGAGGCTATAAGAAGGCTCTATGTTGAAGATTTACCCCTTGTTGTAGTTATAGACAGTGAAGGAAATAATTATTATGAAATAGGTCAAAGAGAATACCTAAGCAGCTTAAAATAGGAGGGGTGCTATGAAAATAGTAAAGCCTGCAAAGGCAGGGACTATGGAGTCTAACGATATTTACATAATGGTTTATCCAAATGATAAGGGAAATGAAATTCAGCTTGACAGTATTATCTTAAAGCAGTTTGGAAAGCAGATTGAAAAGGTCATCATGGATACTTTAAAGGAGCTTGAGGTGGAAAACGCCCTTGTTGTGGCAAAGGACAGGGGAGCCCTTGATTATACAATAAAGGCAAGGGTTGAGACTGCTATAAAAAGAGCCTTGGAGTAAAATTATGGAAATGTCAAAAAGTCAAAATGTCAGGAGGCTGGCACTCATGAGAAGAAGTATGCTTTTATTCCAGGAAATAATCCTTCCATGATACAGAATGCTCCAGTTCTTGGTGCTGACAGCATTATTCTTGACCTTGAGGATGCAGTTAGCATCGATGAGAAGGATTCTGCAAGATATTTAGTAAGAAATGCCTTATTGGAAATAGATTTTTCAGGCTGCGAGAGGGTAGTCAGGATTAATTCCATTGGGACTAACTTTGGATACGACGATATTGATGTTATTGCAAGGGTAAAGCCGGATGCTCTTATCATTCCAAAGGCTACTGAAGAAGCAATTGAAGAGGTTGACGAACTTTTATCTACAATTGAAAGGGAAGAGGGCTTTAAATTAGGAAGTATTAAAATTATTCCACTTATTGAAACTGCAATTGGCCTTGAGGATGTTTTTAATATCGTTAAATCTTCGAAAAGGGTTGCTGCAGTTCTTTTAGGTGCAGAGGATTTGACGGCGGATATGGAGATTAAAAGAACTAAAGAAGGGGAAGAAATTTTCTATGCAAGAAGCAAGGTTGTTTCAGTTTGTAAAGCTCTAAAGGTTGATGCAATAGATACACCCTTTACAGATGTAAATGATTTTGAGGGTTTAAGGAAAGACTCAGAAAAGGCAAAGCTTATTGGAATGACGGGGAAGGCTGCAATCAATCCAAGGCAGATCGATATTATCAACGAAGTATTTTCGCCAAGCAAGGATGATATCGACTGGGCAAAGAGGGTAATTTCAGCCTATGAGGAAGCACAAAGGGAAGGGAAAGGAGT
Source organism: Caloramator sp. Dgby_cultured_2 (assembly GCF_028872215.1). Taxonomy (NCBI): domain Bacteria; kingdom Bacillati; phylum Bacillota; class Clostridia; order Eubacteriales; family Clostridiaceae; genus Caloramator; species Caloramator sp. Dgby_cultured_2. Next base: position 1,672,476 of record NZ_CP118396.1, on the reverse strand, counting down.
ATTTTCCCTTGATGGCAAGATGGTGGATGCTCCAATCCTTCAAAGGGCAAAAAATATAATAGAAAAGGCAAAGGCAATAGGCCTTATAAAGGGGTGATAGCATGAACAATGCAGTAAAAGGGAGATTCCTGAATATATCGAAGGCTACGGAAAAGTAAAACCCTTTATGGGAGCTTATGCAAATTATGGTGAAGTAAGAAAGGTTTCTACGAAGCTAAAGAGCGTAAAGCCAGGAGAAAACAAGATTTTATCTTCAATAAAGGAAGCCCTTTTAAAATCCGATATAAAGGATGGGATGGCGGTATCATTTCATCATCATTTAAGAAACGGCGATTATGTTTTAAATATGGTTTTGGAGGAGATTGCAAAGCTTGGTGTAAAGGACATAACAGTTGCTGCAAGTTCTATATTTCCCTGCCATGCACCATTGGTTGAACATATAAAAAACGGTGTTGTAACCAGGATTTACGCAAACTATATGTCAGGGCCTGTTGCTGAGGCGGTGTCAAAGGGGCTTTTAAAATATCCCGCTATAATGCACACCCACGGAGGAAGGGCAAGGGCGATAGAGAGCGGGGATTTACATATAGATATAGCCTTTATTGCAGCACCAACCTGCGATACCTATGGAAATATAAACGGAGTTGAAGGAAAATCAGCCTGTGGAAGCCTAGGATATGCTATTCCAGATGCTATGTATGCCGATAAGGTCGTTGCAGTTACCGATAATTTAGTTGATTATCCTGCATGCCCAATTGAAATAAGCCAAGAATATGTGGATTATATAGTTAAAGTCGATGAAATAGGGGATCCTAAGGGGATTGTTTCAGGAACTACAAGGATTACAAAGGATCCTGTAGGCCTTAAAATTGCAAAGCTTGCAGCACAATTAATTGACGAGTCTGGGCTTTTAAAGGATGGATTTTCATTCCAAACTGGAGCAGGAGGAACATCCCTTGCAGTTGCTGCCTATGTAAAGGATATAATGAAAAGGAAAAATATAAAAGGAAGCTTTGCAGCAGGAGGAATAACAGGATACATCGTCGAGATGTTTGAAGAAGGATTATTCAAGGCATTATTTGATGTGCAGTGCTTTGATTTAAAGGCTGTTGAGTCCTATAAAAACAACAGAGCTCATCAGGGAATGTCTGCTTCCATGTATGGAAATCCCCACAATAAAGGGGCTGTTGTAAACAACCTTGATGTTATGATTCTTGGCGCAACGGAAATCGATACCGACTTTAATGTAAATGTTACAACAGGGTCAAATGGAATAATAATGGGAGGTTCTGGAGGGCATTCCGACACTGCTGCAGGATCAAAATTGTCAATCGTTGTAACCCAGCTTACAAAAGCAAGGCTTCCAATTATCGTGGATAAAGTTACAACTGTAACAACCCCAGGGGAGACAATCGATGCTGTTGTAACCGAAAGGGGAATTGCTATTAATCCAAGAAGAACTGACCTTTAGAAAGATTAAAGGATTCTAATCTTCCTATTTACACAATAGAAGAATTAAAGGTGATGGCTGAAAAACTAACAGGCATTCCTGAAAAAATTGAATTTGAAGATAAAATAGTTGCAGTTGTTGAATATAGGGACGGTTCTGTTATTGATGTTGTTCGTCAGGTTAGGTGATTTTATGGAAATAGTTTTAACTAATGATTTAAAAAGGGTAAAGGATTTTTTAAAGGAATTTGATTTGAGCCTTGATGATGACGTGGATTTAACTTTAGTAGCAGTAGAGGATGATAAAATTATAGGAACCTGTTCTGCTGCTAAAAACATAATAAAGGGATTTGCAGTATCAAGGGACTATCAAAGTGAAGGTGTTGCATCAAAGCTCTTAACTAAAATTCAAAATATCCTCTTTGATAAGGGGATTTATGAGACCTTTATTTTTACAAAACCTGAGAATAAGAGTATATTTGAAGGTTTAGGATATAGGTTTGTAGAGGGAAACAGCGATGTTGTATTATTAGAGGGTGGGGCTGCAAATGTTCAAAAGTATGTCAGGGACATGTTTCTAAAAAGCGACCTTGATGATGGCGAAAAGGCAGCCCTTGTAATGAACTGCAACCCCTTTACTTTAGGACACAAATATTTAATCGAAATTGCAGCAAAGGAAAACGAAAGGGTTGTAGTTTTTATAGTTGAGGAAAATAAATCCCTTTTTCCATTTGATGTAAGGCTAGAGCTTGTTAAAAAAGGCGTAGAGGATTTAAAAATGTAACAGTAATTCCTGGAGGAAAGTATATAATATCCTCTGCAACCTTTCCAAGTTATTTTTTAAGAAAAGAAGATGATAGATTAAGGGCCTATACAAGGCTGGATGCGGCTATTTTTGGAAGATATATTGCAAAGGAATTTAACATAAAAAGAAGATATGTAGGGACTGAACCCTATTGTCCTGTTACAAACGCATACAACAATGCCCTTATGGACATATTACCAAACTTTGGAATAGAAGTTAAGATCGTCGAAAGGCTTATGAAAGATAATGTTGCAGTTAGTGCATCCTTTGTAAGAAACTTAATAAAACAGGGAAAACTTGAGGATACTAAGAAATTTGTCCCTGAAAGCACATATGAATTTTTAATATCTAAAGAAGCTGAAGATATTATAGAAAAAATAAAAAGGAGCGATAGTCCCCATTGATGAGGATACTTGAGGATAGGGAAAAACGATTTTTAAGGATTTTAAAGTTAAATGAAGAATATAAGCTTCCTGTTCTTTGTGGCAAAATAAATTACCCGGGAAATGATAAAAACACATTAAAGGCAGGCCTTGCCTTTAATGTGTTATATTCTCTGTTGAAGGATACATTCAAGGACCATGAGGTTTATTCTGAAACTAACGAAGGATTCGATGGAAAAAGTCTTTTAATGGTTCTTAATGTCCTGCCAAAGGAGGCAAAGAAAAAGGCAGTTAATATAGAAGAGTTCCATCAATTAGGAAGGCTGTTTGACATCGATATATATGTTAATGGACAGCCTATATCAAGAATGGACTTAGGTTTCAAGAGAAGAAAATGTATAGTATGTGGTGATGATGCGGGGATATGCACAAGACAAAAAGGCATGATTTGAGGGAAGTTATTGAAATTATAGATAAAATAATTGATGATTATTTTGGTGTGTCGGGTTATGATGATATAAATTGGAGGATAAAAAGATTTTATGAAAAGGAAGATGAGAATTGTTAAAAGACATGGACTTTTGTAACATGGTTGGACAAGTCATTTTGGAGGGATGCTTCTTGAGGTGATATCCCACCCATCACCTGGACTTGTTTCACCTTTTTCAAAGGGAAGCCACAGCGATATGGATTACAACACCTTTTTAAGGAGCACTGCTGCCATTGCAAAGTATCTTCCTGATTTCGTCCATGTAGGTTTAAAATATGATGAAAATATTTTGGAGAGAGTAAGAAATATAGGCCTTTTAGCTGAGGAAGATATGTTTAGGGCAACCTATGGAATAAATACACAAAAGGGGCTTATTTTTCTTACAGGTCTCATAGGGGCAAGTGCAGGAAGATGCAAAAATTAAATTTAAGTTTAAATAGGCTAAACATAGCAAATATTATTAAAGAAATCACCTGTGGAATAGTAGAGAAGGAACTTAAAAACATAAATAAGGATGGAAGGTTAACAAATGGAGAAAGGCTTTATTTAAAATATGGAGTTACTGGTATAAGGGGAGAGGTTGAAAAGGGGCTTCCAACTGTGTTAAAATGGGGATTACCTGCCTTTGAGGATGCATTAAGAATTGGACTATCGGTTAATGATGCCCTTATTCACAGCCTAATTTATATCATATCAAAATTGGATGACACGACAGTTTTAAACAGAAGGGGACTTAAAGGCCTTTATTTTATGAAAAATATTGCCAAAAACGCAATTTTCCTAGGAGCTATGAAAACCCAAATAGGCCGGGAGTATGTAGTTTATATGGATAAAATATTTAAGAAGAAAAACATAAGTCCAGGCGGTGCTGCAGACCTTCTGGCAGTAACCTATATAATATACAAACTGGAAAATTGGGGGAATTGAAATGAATAAGCTTTTGGAAACCATCATAGAAAACAATAGAGTATGGACAGAAAAAGGAAAAGTTGCAACATATATACCTGAACTTTCAAAGGCAAACCCTAGACATCTTGGGATTGCAGTTTATACCGTTGATAATGAGGAATATTTTGCAGGCGATTATAATGTAAAATTTACTATGCAGAGCATCTCAAAGGTAGTCGCTTTAATGCTTGCTCTTTTAGACAATGGTAAAGAAATTGTATTTTCAAAGGTTGATATGGAACCTACAGCGGATACATTTAACTCAATAAGTAGCCTTGAAACAAGAACTCCAAATAAACCTTTAAATCCAATGATTAATTCTGGTGCAATAGTTACATCATCATTAATTAGTGGTAGAAACGGCGATGAGGTTATTGAAAAATTTTTAAAGTTTACAAGAAAAATAACTAACAATCCACACATAGAAATAAATTATGATGTTTATAAATCTGAAAAGGAAACCGGACATAGAAATAGATCCCTTGCTTATTATATGAAGAGCATAGGTATAATCGAAGGAGATGTTGAGGAGGCCCTTGATGTATACTTTAAACAATGCTCCATCGAAGTAACATGCAAGGATATAGCAAGAATTGGTGCAATGCTTGCCAACGATGGGGTGCTTCCTTGGAATGGAGAAAGGGTAATTCCAAGACATGTTGCAAGGATAGTTAAGACAATAATGTTAACCTGTGGAATGTATGATGCCTCAGGTGAATTTGCTGTAAAGGTTGGAGTTCCTGGAAAGAGCGGTGTTGGTGGAGGAATTTTAGTTGCAGTTCCATCAAGGATGGGAATTGGAGTATTTGGACCAGCCCTTGACAGCAAAGGAAACAGTATAGGTGGATGGAAGGTTTTAGAGGAAGTTTCAAGGGAATTAGATCTTAGTATATTATAAGTGCCAGGCACTTAAGATTTAAGTTTATTGATTTTAAGATAATAAATAGAGCGGGTAAGCCCGCTCTATTCTGATATTTTATTAGCCTTAATCTTATAATTCATCCCTGGAACAACGCCAGTGAATAGATACATACCGTTAGTATTTGTTCTTGTAAATTTAATTGGGGTTAATCTACCGTTATCCTCAACTTTATATAAAGTTACGATAGCATTTGCAACAGGGGTATTATTGTTGTCCTTGATTACTCCAGATATAGTTCCTGCAAAAGCATTTGGATTTACGTTTAATTTTATAATTGTTCTTGCAACCATATTAGGTTTATCTATAAGGATGTTTGTTGAGTCGTTTACATAGCCAAGTTTAGAGGTGATTATTTTATATTGTCCTTGTGGAACTTCACCAAATATAAACTGACCGAATTCATTTGTTGTAGTTGTTGCAATAATTTCTTCATTTCCATTTACAAGTTTAAATAACTTGATTGAGCAGTTGGAAAGGATGTTGCCCTCCATGTCATATACATCACCAGCGATGATGGAAAGGGCAGCTTTAGGATCGGCCTTTAATGTCATATTTATTTCAAGCTGTTGTTTTGTTTGAAGTGAAAATGGAATAAGGTCGCAGAGTAAGTAACCGTTAGCTATAGCAGAAATATGATATTGCATTGCTGGTGGGAAGGGTGAAAATACGTAAGAACCCTGAGCATCGGTATAAGCATGGGCAATAGGGTTATAGTTTTCATCAAAAATCTTTACAAGAGCTCCTTCGATAGGATTTCCGTTTTCATCTGTAACGGCTCCATAAACAGCTCCTGCCTCAACATTTGGATTTTCCTGAAGCGACAAGTCTATACGGATTTCTTCACCTATTCCTGTTAGTTTTTAGACTCCGATTGTCCTAAAACGTAAAGGTCATAAAGAACATTAGGATTTTGCTGAAGACTCATAACTATCCCCCTTTAAACAATTTTAGTATATCCTATGAAAAAATATATGAATATGTGACAAAATATAACAAATTATTTTATAAAATTGGTTTGTTAAAAAAATAATTATGTAGTATAATATTTATAGAAATTTTAGAAAAATAATAATTTTATTACAATGGGGTGGTGGATGTGGAATTTACTCTAACAAAGGAACAGGAACTTATGAAGGAAATGCTGCAGAAATTTGTAGAAAATGAAGTAAAGCCTATAGCAGCAGAAGTCGACGAAAAGGAAATTTTTCCGATGGAAACGGTTAAAAAAATGGCAAAGCTAGGCCTTATGGGAATACCATTTCCAAGGGAAGTTGGAGGTGCAGGAGGAGACTTTTTAAGTTATATCCTCGCTGTTGAAGAAATATCTAAAGCTTGTGCAACAACAGGGGTTATCCTCTCTGCCCACACATCCCTCTGCTGCTGGCCTATATATAATTTTGGAACAGAGGAACAAAAGAAAAAATACTTACCAACCCTTTTAAAGGGAGAAAAGATAGGTGCCTTTGCTCTTACAGAACCCAATGCAGGAACCGATGCAGCAAGCCAGCAGACAACAGCAAAGCTTGAGGGGGATTATTACATCCTAAACGGCAGCAAAGTATTTATAACCAACGGAGGATATGCAGATATATTTATAGTATTTGCCATGACTGATAGAAGCAAAGGGACAAAGGGAATATCAGCCTTTATAGTTGAAAAGGGATTTGAAGGCTTTGAAATAGGCAAAATAGAAGAAAAGATGGGTATAAGGGGCTCATCAACAGCAGAGCTTATATTTAAGGACTGCAAAGTTCCAAAGGAAAACCTTCTTGGACAAGAAGGGAAGGGTTTTTCAATAGCGATGGCAACTTTAGACGGAGGAAGAATAGGAATCGCTGCACAGGCCCTTGGAATAGCCGAAGGTGCTCTTGAAGAGGCAGTAAAATATATGAAGGAAAGAAAACAATTTGGAAAGCCATTATCAAGTTTTCAGGGGCTTCAATGGTATATAGCTGAAATGGCAACAAAGGTAGAAGCAGCGAAACTTTTAGTATATAAAGCGGCATGGAAAAAGGAAAAGGGACTTCCAATAAGCCTTGATGCGTCTATGGCAAAGCTATTTGCATCAGAAACTGCAATGGAGGTTACAACAAAGGCAGTGCAAATATTTGGAGGATACGGCTATACAAGGGACTATCCAGTTGAAAGAATGATGAGGGATGCAAAGATAACGGAGATATACGAAGGAACAAGCGAAGTTCAAAAGATGGTAATATCAGCACATGTTTTAAAATAGGGGGATAACATGAGAATAGTAGTATGCATAAAGCAGGTTCCGGACACAAACGAAGTTAAGATAGATCCTGTAAAGGGAACATTAATAAGAGAAGGAGTTCCAAGCATAATGAATCCAGATGATAAAAACGCCCTTGAGGAGGCTCTAAGGCTCAAGGATGAGTTCGGTGCAGAGGTTACAGTAATAACGATGGGACCACCTCAGGCGGAAAAGGTTTTAAGGGAAGCCCTTGCAATGGGAGCGGACAAGGCTATTCTTTTAACAGATAGGTTATTTGCAGGGGCAGATACATGGGCAACATCCTTAACCCTTGCAAAGGCGATAGAAAAGATAGGCTATGACATAATCTTTGCAGGAAGACAGGCAATCGATGGTGATACTGCACAGGTAGGACCGGAGATTGCAGAACACCTTAACATTCCTCAGGTTACATATGTAGAAAAGGTAGATGTAGAAGGAAGAACATTAAGGGTAAAAGGGCCCTTGAGGATGGATACGAGATAATAAAGATAAATATGCCCTGCCTTTTAACCTGCATAAAGGAACTCAACAAGCCAAGATACATGAACGTATATGATATATTTACATGCTATCAAAAGGAAATAAAGGTTTTAACTGCAGAGGATTTAGCACTTCAAAAGGAAGAAATAGGACTTTTAGGCTCACCGACAAAGGTAAGAAAGACCTTTACAAAGGAACCAAAGGGAAAAGGTGAGATAGTAAACCTTTCAGCAAAGGAAGCAGCAACATTTATTGCAGAAAAGCTAAGGGAAAAGCACTACATTTAGGGGGATAATATGAGTGTATGGGTTATAGCAGAACAAAGAAACGGGCATTTGCAGAAGGTAGCCTTAGAACTTTTAGGAAAGGGAAGGGAGCTTTCAGAAAAGCTTGGAGTAAAGCTTACAGCGGTATTGGTAGGATATGAGGTAGAAAAACTTGCAAATACCCTAATAAAGCATGGGGCAGATGAGGTAATAGTTCTTGAGAATATTCTTTTAAAGAACTATACAACCGATGGATATACAAATGCCATAGAAAAAATAGCAATAGAAAGAAAACCTGAGATTATATTGATAGGAGCAACAAACATAGGAAGGGACTTAGGCCCAAGGCTTGCAGCAAGACTAAAGACGGGACTTACAGCCGACTGCACAGGGCTTGATATAGATGAAAATACTAAAAATCTATTAATGACAAGACCAGCCTTTGGCGGAAATTTGATGGCAACAATAGAATGTCCAAACCACAGGCCACAAATGGCAACGATAAGGCCGGGAGTATTCCCACTTCCATGTCCTGATGATAGAAGGGAAGGAAGGATAGAGAAAATAGATGTCAAGATAAAGGAAGAGGAAATAAGAACAGTTGTAGAGAAGATAGTAAAATCCCTTGATGAAAAGATAGATATAACAGAGGCTAAGGTTATAGTATCAGGGGGAAGAGGAATAGGAAACAAGGAAGGATTTGAGATGCTAAAGGAGCTTGCCCATCTTTTAGGTGGAGTAGTTGGAGCAAGCCGTGCAGCAGTAGATGCAGGATGGATAGGAAAGGATCATCAGGTAGGGCAGACAGGAAAAACTGTAAGACCAAAGCTTTATATAGCATGTGGCATCTCAGGTGCAATTCAGCATCTTGCAGGGATGCAGGAGAGCGAATATATAATTGCCATAAACAAGGATGAAAATGCCCCAATAATGTCCATTGCAGACCTTGGAATAGTTGGAGATGTTTATAAGGTCCTTCCAGAGCTTATAAATGAAATTAAGGCTTATAAGGATAGTTGTGAGATAGTTAACCTATAATAAAAAGCCACAATATATTGTTAAGTCAATATATTGTGGCTTTTATACCGCTATTTCATTTTCGAAATTTATTTTTATTTCTCTTAGCCTTCTAAAATCGAAATTAGGAATGTGGATTTGCTTTAAAAGTTTTATGCTGTCATCAAAATTATCTATTAAGTTTAGATTATTGTTTTGCAATTCTTTAGCTAACAGATCATTATAATAATTACAGTAGGCAAAGTAATCTTTTCTTTCCCTATTGTAACTTTCATATTCTGATCCGCAGGTTTCAATAACCTCACGGCAAAGGTAAAGGTTGCAGGGGTGAGGTCTTAGTGTAAAATGAAGCTTACAACCGTTTTTATCAAAATGGGCAAAGCTTAAAGAAAAGCTTTGAATCAAAATCCTTTGCTTGAGGTTTTAATTTGTTATATTTTTCATCATCAAAATATCCTAAAACTTCGATGTGATATTTTTCGATCTTTGAATTTGAAAGATTTGCAATCTCGTAAATAAAATCTTCCCTTCCAAAGTTTAAGATGTTTTTTATATCGATTAACTTATATTTGGGGAAATACCAGCAGCATCCCCTCATTTTAACTTTTAGATACGATGTTGATTCTAAAAAGCCATAGCAATTTCCACAATAGGAACATCTAAAAAGCGGAATGTTATCATGCACTATGAGGTTTAAACTGTGCATATTATCATCCCCCTTACAGTATGATTTATAGCACAATAATAAATATATTTCAAATATGTAAATATTATGAAAAAATAAAGAAAAATTTTAAACTAAAAGAAATTAAAAGAAATATCAAAAAAATTATTGAATATCGAGAAAAATTAAAATTGTTTATTAAGTTTTACAAGAATATAATTAAAATAAAGAAAATATTAGCTTTTCGATGGGCAGGTATAGCTCAATGGCAGAGCTCCGGCTTCCCAAGCCGGCTATGCGGGTTCGATTCCCGTTACCTGCTCCACTCATATGTAAAACCCTAAGGTTAGTGATAACCTTATCATCATATATTATAACCTTGTCAACGTAAGTGTTGATGATTTCTTTCAAGTCATCAACATTTTTATTTTGCAATCTGTGCATATCTTTAATAAGATACTTTTCAATAAGCTTTTCATTAAGTGAGTAGGTTTCCAGTTTATGCTTAAGTTCATATAACGTTGATGTAACTTGACTTTTTTCTTCTTCAAGTTTATTCATTGCTTCTTTCATTGTTGGACTATACATCCCGTCTGCAATAGCTGCGACTATATTATCAATTTTCTTTTGAATTTCACTTAACTTTTCTTCAAGAAGTTTTAAATCTTCAGCGTCTTCTTGAACCATTTTATTATAGTATTCTACTAACTTTGATGTAAGGGATTTAATTGCATCTGGATTGAATATGCTAATTTTAAGATTTTCAATAACTTTTTCCTCAACATAATCTCTCTTTACTGCCTTTAGGTCGCAGTTTTTAGTTCTATATTTTGTTCCGCAAATGTAGTTTGGATAAATTTTATCTTTCATATGTGTAGTATGACCTATTAGAGCAGCTCCACATTTACCACAGAAAATTTTCCCAGAAAGAAGATATATTTGTTTAGCTTTATTTTTTCCATTTGCCCTACTTTGCATTCTTTCTTTAATCTTATTAAAAAGTTCTACTGGAATAATTTGAGGTATAGCTCCAGGGATTTTAATAATTTCTTCTTCAGGTTTAGATTTATGTTGATTCCTCTTACCATTTACATCTTTTGCAGCCTGTCTATTAAATATATAACAGCCTGTGTATTTTTCGTTTTTTAATATGTCGTGTAAACTTGGTTGAGTAAAATCATTCCCACGCTTAGTTTTAAAGCCTCTTGCTTTTAGTTCTTGTATAAGTTTCTTATACCCAATTCCTTCAGCATATCTTTGGAAAATATATTTTACTATTTGGGCCTCTTTTTCATTTATTACATATTTACCATCAACTACATCATATCCAAGCGGAGTAGTGCCTCCGTTATGTTTGGCTTTAAGGGCATTCTCCCTCATGCCTTTCATAACTTCTCTTGCAAGGTTTTTGGAGTAATATTCAGCCATGCCTTCTAAAACTGATTCAAGTATAATTGATTCAGGGCTATCGTCTAAATTTTCGAGAACAGAGATTAGTCTAACACCATGCTTTTTGAGTTGCCTTTTATAAAAAGCAGAATCATATCTATTACGAGCAAATCTATCAAGTTTATGAACTATAACAGTATCAAATATTCCAAGTGAACTATCTTTAATCATTTGAAGAAATTGAGGTCTGTCATCTGATGTAGCAGACTTAGCTTCATCTGTATATATCTTAACTATTTCATAACCTTGTTTTGCTGCAAAATCTTTAATAGCTCTTATTTGAGCATCTATACTTTCCTCTCTTTGATTATCACTTGAATACCTTGCATATATTGCTGCTTTCATAAATAACCTCCTTTTGACAAAAATAATAACCCAACACACATAAAGTGTATTGGGTTTCGTGGAACCTCTAATGAATCTCAAGGATTTCTTTTGGGTTTCTATTATTATTTTAGCGAACGTATGTTTGGGTGTCAAGTATTTAAGCAATTAATTGTAATAATTTATCACGTTCACTCCATGATATTGTTACATCAGAATTGTCTTCTAAAATTTTTAATATGTCTTTTGTCCAAATATCATCTTCATCATTGATTAAAGAAACTCCTATAAATTGATTATTGTTTCTTCGTAAATCATACCATTGAAAAGCAACTCTTTCAGCAAGTGCTTGACCATATGAAGTTGAAGCAGCAGAAATAGGTTCTATATATATAGGTTTTGGTTTTATAATAACAAAATCGAGTTTATATGTTTTTGAATAACCTGTAATTGATAAATTTCTATATGGAACATTCTTACTATCTAAATAACTTTTTATATTATCCCTAAATGTAGTTTTACTTCTTTCAAATGATGTATATGTTAAATTGCAAATTGACATTGATGCATTAATAAAATTATTTAAATATAAAGGGAAATCATCTAATGATTTAACGAAAGATTTTAAAGCATATCCATCAAAAAATGTGTTTGTCCTTTTACAAATAGAATTTAAATATTGTTTTCTTGAGGGTGTGTTTATATCAATGTTACTTAATAGGAGATACTCAAATGTTAATCCATCGTCTGATATAATTATTGTATCATTTTGGACTTCAATAAAAATCTCAATATGATCATGATCTTGACGAAGGAAAGGTGTAATAATATGGCAAAAGTCTTTATTATATTCAATAATAAAATTAGAATTAAGCCAACTAATATATTTATCAATATAAACTCTACAATCATTAATATTTACCATATATTACACCTCCTTTTTTATTTATTTTATCATAATTAATTATATTTTCATAGTATTGTTTGATAACATATATTTTTATAATCAATATTGCATTCATCTAAAAAATTAAATAGAGCTATATTTACATCTGTTAAACAAATATCATTTACTATATAAGTTTCATGATCGTTAGTTCCATCCCACTTATGTTTATGGGATGTAGGTTTTTATAGTAGTGATGTTTCATATCCCATCTTCTTATTTTTACGCAAGATTTATAAAGTAAACAAAATGAATAATTAATTCCTCTTTTTTAGTTCGAGAATAATTCGCTATAAGAATAAACTCATGAACTTCTTCAGAAACCACAGGAATTCTTAATTCATAAGCAATTCTTTCTGAATTTTGGCATTTTACCTTCCACTCTATTATATTATTAACGGGAATATATTTTTTTAATCTATATAATCTATCAGCTTCTTCTTGAGTTACCATTTTCTATCCTCCTTAAGAACTTTTACGGGTTGGTGCTCAATGGCTCTCGAATTCTGGTCGCCATTGTTATATAACTTATCTTATTATTAAAAGTTCTGTTGGGATACAGAAAATTGCGGCAATTTGTTCTATGGAATAATCTGAATATTGTTTTAGCGTTTCATCAGATACGAGTAGGTATGAGCAGAATAGGTTTGCTTCATTTTCAAATTTATTAGTGCTAAACAAAGTATGTTGCTTTAAGAAAGTGCAATTTATTTTTGTATGTAAAATAGCATGTCCAAGTTCATGCCCACAAACATAAATCTTTTCAGAATATGATAAATGCTTGTTTAAGTAAATAAATTTATTCCTTTTTCATATTGATAAATCCCTTTGACTTCCAAAGGAAAATCCCAATATAGAATAGTTATATTTAATTTTTCAGCAAGTTCAAAAGGATTGTTAGTTTTATATTTATTAACAAGTTTATCAACAATTGATTTAATATAATTCAAAATAATCCCCTCCCATTTATGGCGACCATATAACCCTAGGGAAATTATTCATAATTTTAAATAATACTTTGAAAATATCATTTTACTCACTCCACAATATTGTGCTTTATTTTTCGAGGTCTATAAACATAGCCTTTTTCTTTTTATTTATAAAATCTTTTAACGAATTATCAATTACAACTTTAAAAGAATCATCAATATGATACGAATTATCTAATACATTTTTTACTTTTTTAGGTTGATAATATGGTGTTTTTTTGCTTGTTCTAAGAGTTTAATAGCTTCATCTATTTGCCCTAATTTTGTATAAATTTGTGCAATACGAATATATCCAGAAGGCATAGCTGGATCCATTTTATTAGCTAACTTGTAACATCTTAAAGCATTGTCAAAGTCATATTCTCCTTCATAACATTTGCCTAGGTCGCTATATACCCAAAACAAATGAATTTCTAAGGTTATTTCTACGTTTTCCCCATCTCGAGTAACATATCCTTTTTCATAACTATCTTCAGTAGGATTTATTAAATATTTTTCTAAATATTTTATTGCTTCTTTTCTGAACTTAGCTCCTTTCCAAACATAAGCTCTTCCAACTATTAAATAAGCTTTAGGGTCATCTATATCTTTACATAGTTCAATAATTTTATCTAAAATTTTATGCCTATCTTTAGCTTCTTTAAGGATTTTTTCTGCAATTTTGTTTAATTGTGAATTAGAATTTCCAAATCCAACACTTAATTTTAAACTATCAAATAAAATTTTAGCGAGTTCAAGTTTTGCATTATTAGATAAATTATTTAAATTGATTTCTTTGCTTGTGTTACTGTAATTTGGGGATGTATTACTACCTTTTTATCATTGTATTTTTCTTCTTGTGATGAGATATTTATTGATTTGTGAGCAAATATATTTAGTATTTTTGTTATAAAATTTAAGCTTTTGCCTGATTTAACATTAGGATTAGTAATAGTATCATAGACGCAACCACATTCACACGAAACTGGTAGGTTTAAAATGAAACCTTCTTTGGATGGGAAACAAGTATTTTTAAGTATGTGTTTGATATTTCCACAGTTTGGACATTTTGCAACGATAAAGTCATCATTTGCCTTTATAAATTTCACATTTCCAACCCCTTTTAATAAAACATTTTAAAATTAAATTATTAAACACACTTAATAATATTATTCATTATCTTTTCTATACTTTTTAGGAGTATATTTTTTATTGATTATTTTAGCCTGCCTCATACCAAATTCTAATGCTGCTAAAATACTTTCAATAGCTTCTGGAGATGCAGGCTCTCCGTTAAACATTAATCCTTGTTGTTTAAGTAAATCTTCTTTCATTTTTTCAAGTCTCTTGGCGATATCTTTTTCTTCTTTAGGGGTGAGCTGAGGAGCTGAAGGGTTGGTTTCTGCTTTTTCTATATATCCAGCTGCTTGCATAAGTTCTTCATAGGTAACACCATTATGAGCAACCTCAGCTAATCTCTTTATAACATCTGGAGTTGGAGGATTGTCTAATTTTTCATTTAAAAGCTTTGATATATATGTCCTATTAACTCCACTTTCTATAGCATATTGGCTTTTATTTCTATCACCTAAAGCTTTTTCTAATAATCTTTTAAATTCTTTTTATCAAACATATTGATATCACCCCTTATTTAATAATAATTTTGAGTGTGAAAATAATCAACAAAATTATGTCGAAATTTATCGTTAATTTTTTTCACGAATAAATGTGAAAATAATTGACAAAATATAAATAGTGTGATAAATTTAAAGTGTGAAAAAAATTAACAAACAGGGGGTGATTATATGAAGCCAAATGTAAAAAAGTTAAATGATTTAGTAAAAGAAAAATTCAATGGTAATAAATCAGCTTTTGCAAATGCCTTAGGATTAGACAGGGCACAAGTTTCAAAAGTATTAAAAGATGGAACTTGTGCAGGTGCTCAATTCTATGGTGCATTATATGTATTCTGTGAAAAAGAAAAATTGGATTTTAGGGACTATATTTTTTACCTGAAAGTGTGAAAAAATTAACAAAACCTCTGCCTAACAATAGTTTATGCAGAATATGAAAAAGATGATGGAAGGAGGTGGAGGAGATGAAAAATGAAATATTGCCAAAAGTTAGAGTAATAAAGTGTAAAAGACAAAATAACTTTGAACATCAGAAATATAGAATTTTAATCAATGATAAAGATGTAAGTTCATATTTTTATGAAGTATCAACAAGAGTTTCAGTTGAAGATACGTTTTTAACAGAGGTTACTTTAAAATTGAAAACAAATGATTTCCAGTGGTTAAGTGAAGAGTAAAAGCCGAACCATTAGGACTGATCCGGCTTTGATATCAAAGATAAAGTTTTTCAGGAACGCTTTTAAGTATAGGGCAATCTTGAGCTATTGGACATTTAAAGTAACTATGATGTTCACATTCGGCTAGGCCTTTTATAAAAAGATTTGGATTATCAAAACTTCTCGCATCAATAAATTCAACAGTAATAGTATTTTCTTTGTTTAATGTTGGGCAAAAACCACTAAAAGAACGGTTAATTTTCAACAATTTCACCTCCCTTCAATATAAGAATTCTACTACAGGGAGGAAAATCCTGCTAAATAAAAATTTAATATGCATTGGGTTTCGTGGAAAAGGGTGATGAGGGGCATTGATAGGAGGAATTGATATGTTAGAGAACATGGATGATTTTAGATGCCCCAAGTGTAACAAATTGTTATTCAAATACAAGTTAAAAGGTGAATTGGTAGCTCAGGTTAAATGCACAAGGTGCAAAACATTAGCAAGTTTACAAGTGTTAAGTAGGTGATAAAATGGAAGTTTTGCTTATTAGTATTACAGATAACAGAGAAAACAATAGCAAAGATGTGAAAGTGTTAGGGAAAGACGAAATGCCAGAGGAAGTTTATTTAAAACCAATGGTTAATATTCTAAAGAAAAAAATGAAGGAGGTGCAAAGTGATGAACTTGGAGCAAAGGATAGCAGAGCTTGAAAAGAGTGGCTGAACTTGAGAAGAAAGCCCAGCCGAAAGATTTAAAGCTACAAGAAAAACATATTAGAAAGTTGATATCAATAAAAGAAGAATTTGAAAGAATGGATATTAACAATTTAATTAACAGGTTTAACAATAATTTAGCAATGTCATTAACAGAACATGAAATCATCACAGCAGTTTTTAAATTATGTAAATAAATTAGGGTAGTAGTCCCAATATTTTTTATCAAGCCAACCTTGAGAGTTATTTTTAACTTCAATAATTATAAAACGGTCATTTTCATTTGTAACTTTTTGATTTCATTATAAATTTGGTCTACAGAAAGAGTAGATTTTATTAACCAAGTTGTTGATAAAAAATGCATCCAAATGTTTTGATATGAGCAATTTTTAATCGCTTGTTCTACTTTTTCATAGTTTTGGCCACTATTATGTAAATCATAACTAATCAAATAAACCATATATTCTCACCTCCTTCCTGTAGATTAACTTCTACAAGAAAGAGGAAAATCCTGCAAATTTTTTTCGACAAAGGGGTAAAGTGAGATGTATGAGCAAGACATGAGAATCAAGGTTATAGACAGCGATCAAGTGATTGTTGATTTGCTCAAATACTTTAAAGATTGGCAACTAATACACTCGCTTATAAAGATTTTAGGTAAAGAAAAAATAGAAGAATGTTTGCAAAGGAGGTAAGGTTATGGATGAAAGAACAATTCAAAAGATAAGAGAAAGGCATTTTAAAGCAGTTGAAAGAGCTGAAAGAGAAGGTAACACAAGAGAACTTTGGAGGTTGGATATGGAAATGGAGGATTCAATGGTCCTCAAACATGGAAGAGTATCAGGAATTGTTGATGAAGATGAGCTTTTTAAAAGGAGGTAAAGTGAGATGGAAGTGAAGAACAATCAACTTGCACCAATTCAAAAAGTAAAATCCATGCTTTCAAAAGAAGATGTTCAAAAAGGTTTAAAGAGATATTAGGGAAAAGAGCTCCAGCTTTCATGTCAAGCATAATCAATCTTGTGAATAGTAATACAGATTTGCAACAATGTGAACCACGTTCAATATTAGCTTCAGCAGCAGTTGCAGCTACTTTAGATTTACCAATAGATCCTAACTTAGGATTAGCCTATATAGTTCCATACAAAGTAAAAGGAGTATCAAAAGCACAGTTTCAGATAGGATATAAAGGATTTGTGCAATTAGCTTTAAGGACAGGGCAATACAGACGCATAAATGTTATTGAAATAAAGGAGGACAATTAAAATCTTTTAATCCTCTAACGGAAGAAATAGAATTTGATTTTAATGCAAAAGAGTCAGATAAGGTTATAGGATATGCAGCATACTTTCAGCTAATTAATGGATTTGAAAAGGTAGTCTATTGGCCAATTGAAAAAGTTATAGCACATGGACAAAGATACTCAAAGACATTTAATAACGGACCATGGAAGACTAACTTTGATGAGATGGCTAAAAAGACAGTATTAAAGAACACACTAAGCAAGTGGGGAATACTTTCAATAGAAATGCAGACAGCGATTAAAGCAGATCAGGCAGTAATTAATAGAGTGAATAAAGAAGAAATCGAATGTGAATATGTTGATAATCCTAATTATGAAATAAATTATGAGGTAAAAGATGCAGAAAATGAGGAGATAAAAAACATTGAAGAAGAGATTAGCTTTGAAGGAACACCATTTGAAGAAAATAACGAAGAACTTGAAGGGCAATAGAAAAAGCCCTGGGCAAAAGGGCTCTTTCTGAAGTCCGTTTGGTGCGGAGCGGCCACTCCCTGCACCCTCATTATAGCACAAAGGCTGATTGAATTAAAGGGGTCCAAAAATTGCTACTAAGGAAAACTTTTTAAAAGCGATTTTGGTCGCTACTTCCACTGTTATTATTATATCCACTTTATTTATGAATTATACATCGAAAAATAAAGAAATTCAAAGATATGAAATACATGTTGTTCAGCCAGGAGATACATTATGGAAGATTTCAAAGATGTATAGACCCAACGAAGATCCAAGGAAAGTTGTTTGGGAAATTCAAAAGCACAATAAGATATCACCAGTAATTAGACCAGGACAAGTATTGGAGATACCAATCAGATAGAACTAAAGATGGGAGGGTTCAATATGAGTGATTTAAAAATTATAGATGAAAGAGAATTATTTGGAAGAAAATTTAGAATTTTTGGGACACCTGAAGAACCATTGTTTTTAGCCAAAGATGTAGCAGAGTGGATTGATTACGATTTATCAAGTGTTCATAAGTTAGTAGCTTTAGTTGAGGAGGATGAAAAGGTTCGGAAGAATGTTCCGACCCCTGGTGGAGAACAAGAAATGTGGTTTTTAACCGAAGATGGCTTATATGAAGTTCTTATGCAGAGCAGAAAGCCTATAGCAAAGCTATTCAAAAAGAAAGTTAAAGAGATTCTGAAAGATATTAGGAAACATGGAATTTATGTAACAGATAAAGTACTAGAAAAAACACTTGAAGATCCAGACTTTATGATTGAACTTCTTACGAAATACAAAGAGGAAAAACAACGAAGGCTTGAAGCAGAAAGAATAAACAATATTCTAATGCATGTGAATAAAACTTATACAACGACAGAAATAGCAAAAGAGTTAGGATTTAAGTCAGCAATAGCACTTAATGAAGATTTAGAGAAAAAGAAAATTCAATTCAAACAGAATGGAACATGGGTTCTTTATAGTAAATATGCAAATTTAGGTTATGTAGAAATCAAACAAGAAGTTTTAGATAATGGCAAAGTAATCTATCACAGGCGATGGACACAATTAGGAAGAGAATTCTTACTAAAGCTTTATAACAAAGAAAAAGAAGAACAAATAAGCTAACTGGAGCAGGGCCTCCTGCTCCACATACAAAGGAGTGAGGATATGGCAATATTCAGAGTTAGAAAAAACAAAGATAATCCTTACATTATGATTAATAAGTTTGGAATATATGACAATCGTTTAAGTTATAAAGCAAAAGGGATATTAGTTTATTTGCTAAGTAGACCAGACAATTGGATTTTTTATGAAGATGAAATTGTTAGCCATTCTTCCGATGGTAAAGATAGCGTAAGGAGTGGGATAAAAGAACTAATCAATTATGGATATATCACAAGGCAAAAGAAAAGAGAAGCAGGTAAATTCGCAGGGTATGAATATATAGTCTATGAAGCTCCAGTTGATATAGTTGGGGAAGATGAAGAAGCAACTTATGTAGAGGAAGATTTTATACCACATACGGAAAAACCGTTTACGGAAAATCCAAAAACGGAAAATCCAAAAACGGTTGACCCGAAAACGGAAAATCCCAAACTAATAAATAATGATAATACTAATAATGATTTAACTAATAAAAGAAAAGAACTAAATAATGATGTTGTAGTAGTAGAAAAGCAACAACAGTTTCAGAAAATTTTAGATATGTTTAATAACAATATACACTTAATGACAAGCATAGAAGCAGAAAAAATAATGCAATGGTTAGAAGATTTAGATGCAGATGTAATAATCATGGCAATAGAAGAAGCGGTAACAAACAACAAACGTAATTTTAAATATATCAATGCTATTCTTAATAGTTGGTTTAGTCAAGGACTAAAAACAAAAGCAGATGTAGAAGCTCATATAAGAGATTGGCAGGATAAGAAAAACAAACAAAATAGTAACAACACTCCTAATCATTCTCGCAATTACTTCAACAGCTATGGCGGTCAAAGGAAATACGATATTAAGGAGCTTGAGAAGATGCTCCTTTCAAGGAGGGGTGATTTAATGTTTTCTCAAAGACTTAAAGAATTAAGAGAAGAAAGAAAATTAACACAACAAGAACTTGCCGAAAAACTAAATATAGGTCGTGCATCAATTAGCAATTATGAATTAGGAACAAGAACACCCGATATTGAGGTTTTATCTAAACTTGCCGATTTTTTCGGTGTGACAACCGATTATTTGATAGGTCGAACGGGCTACAAAACAAACATAGATGACAAAATAGAGGAAAAGAAGCAAGAACTCATAGAGTTACAAGAAAAAATAAAATGGGTAAAAAAGCATTTAAAAGCTATTGAGGAGGTGCTTAAGTGAACGACAGATATTTCATACTAAGTCTTGCAAAGCTTGAGATAGAGAAAAAACTTAAAAAAGCAAAAGATGATGTAGTGAAAAAGAGCAAAAATTTGATGCAATGTAAAGGTAGCTACGCAAGGATACGCAATGCAAAGATAGCACTTGAAAAGGCTTGCGAGGGAAGGGACAGATGGGAGAAGCGATTAGAAGAAGTGAACAAGTGGATTAAGGAGTTGAAAAATATTGAGGAACTAGAAGAAACTCTATTGGCTTATAGAAAAGTATTAGAAAAACTTGAGTGGCATTCTTTTGCAGCAGAACATGGCTTTATTAGTAATTGCCCTATGTGTGGTGCAGCATATAAACATGAAGAAGATTGCGAATTAGCAAAAGTGTTAGGAGGTAAAAAATGAATAAAGTGTTACTCATAGGAAGATTAACAAAGGATCCAGAGTTAAGGTATGCAGCCAATACAGGAACAGCAATAGGCAATTTCACACTTGCAGTAGATAGACCATACGTTGGTCAAAGTGGTCAAAGGGAGCTGACTTTATCCCAATTGTTTGCTGGAGAAAGCTTGCCGAATCAGTTGCTAATAACCTAACTAAAGGAAGGCTTGTTGCCATATCGGGTTCTATACAAACGAGAAAGTATCAGGCCCAGGACGGGACAAATAGATATATAACTGAGGTTGTTGCTGATGAGGTAAGATTTTTGGACAAACCTAAACCGACAGAAAACCGACAATGTTGATTTTATTGAAATCACAGACGAGGAAACACCTTTTTAAATTTATTTTTGGGGGATGGGTATGAAGAAATTGCATATTCAAGCTTCGACATATGATAGCTACGTTGCATTTATGAACGCACTTAAAACTACAAGAACACGAAAAGAACTTACAGAAATAACAAATCTTAGTATAAAAGAGATTGACAACAGGTTAAGAATTTTAGCAAACATAGGAGCAATAGAAAAAATAATAGGAGGGCCTAAAAATGTTCAATATAGGCTCATAGACGAAGTAGAACTTATAAAAAGTAGAGGTAACAATTTTGAAGATATACAAACAACTGGAGAACTTTATTACGGACGCAAGAAAAGAAGAGAAATAAAGAAAGATTTAATGGTATGCGATAAAGTGAAAATTCTGACTTGTTATGGAAAGTCGGATGGAAAAGCAAGGCAATTTACAACAATCAAAGGAAGAGTAATTGATATAAAGGAAGATTTTTTCTTAGTTCAGACAAAAACTATAAAGAATGCTTCAGTTGGTTTGATGTTGGCAGGGTGGTGATGAAAATATGAAGAATGATTTTTGGATAAACGAAGTTTGGAGATTGTATAGCGAAGGATACTCTGTTGAGCAAGCAATAAAAATTGTAAAAGGAATGATGAAACAAAGGGGGCAGACAATAGAGGATGACAACAAAGGAAAAGTTAAAAATGATACTGGAATTATACAATGAAGGGATAGAGCTACATAAAGCAATTGAGGAGGTTTTAAGTGATGCTAACGATAAAAAGGCTTATCAAGGAAGCACATCAGAATGCAAAGAATAAAGGATTTTGGGAAGATTGGGAAGAAATAGAGCAAACTCAAATTGGAAATGAAGAAACACAAAGAATGTTAAAAAACAATGCGATAGGGAACAGATTAATGCTTATAGTTAGTGAACTTGGAGAAGCACAGGAAGCATTAAGGCATAATGATATGGATAATTTCAAAGAAGAACTTGCAGATGTGGCAATTAGATTAGGTGATCTTTGTGGCGGATTAAACATTGATTTAGAAGACGAAATACGTAAAAAGATGGAAAGAAATAAACAAAGACCATATAAACATGGTAAGGAATTTTAAATAAAAATTCTTACCTATGAGGAGCGGATAAAATGGGATATCACAAGGGAGATGCTTTTGAAAATATGATTAACCTAGCAAATAAGGCGTATAAGATAAAGGGCATTGCTGAAATAAACAAAATAGCAACTCCGATGAAGCCGATAAGAAATGGAAGATATATCGTTGGAGCATTTTATGATGAAAAAGCATACTTGATTATGTTGGAGTTTATAAAGGAATTCCAATAGCATTTGATGCAAAAGAAACGAGTGAGGATGATAGATTTTCACTGAAAAATATAAAGCCACATCAAGTAGATTTTATGGAAAGATGGGTTAATAATGGTGGACAAGCATTTTTGCTAATACACTTTAAAAAACTTAATAGGGTTTATAGATTAGATTGGACTACTTTAAGCTGGTATTGGAAGCAATACATTGAAAACAAAGGTAAAAGAGGTTTTGGCAGCATACCTTTAAACGAATTTGAATGTAATTGTAAGTTAATTAAAAGCAGGGATGGAATTGTTTTAGATTATTTAGAAGGGCTTGAAGAATGCGGAGGGATAAAAGATGCATGTAATGACTAAAGAGGAATTTGTAGATAAGTGTTTAAAAGACAAGCGTAGAAAAGAGAAAAAGAAAGAATCAGAATTCTATGCATACCGATATGAGCTATTTAGAAGAATACATAAAAGGTTAAATTACAAAGTTAAGTATTTTTAAAAGGGGGATAACGATGTTTAAGAGAGATTATCTACAACCAGATGAAATGAATGACTTTCTTATGCTTGCAACAATGTGGGGCTTGTTAGAAAAAATAATTGATTTGTGGGATAAAAGGCAGATGCTTTCTAAGGAGGAAAAGAAGAATCTTAAGTTAGCAAAAACATACATTAGTAAATTTTATGAAATGAAAGTAAATGAACTTAGCCCTAAAACAGCTAAAAAGTAGCTGAATACTTAAAGAAAAGTGAAGTAGCAATAATTGAGACGAAAAGTAAAGAACAATTACAAAAGGAACTCTTAAGTAAAGTTGAGCTTGATAGAGAAGATTTTTATAACTGGTGTGAACAAATAATAGATATCAATTGTAAAAATTGCAGGAAGAATCATCAGGAGTGTAAGCTATACGATCTTTTAGACAAATATGAAGTTCCAGATAGTTCATTTGAAAAAGAAACTGTCGCTATGCTTATGATGAAATAAACATTGAAAGAGATGATAAGAAAATTAAAGAGTATAAAGAATTTAAGCAAAGGAGAAAGGGAGCATGAAAGACTTAACACCTTGGGAGCTCGAACAAGAGCTCCTTAGGACTAAAAATGAACTTGGCAAGGCTAGAGAAAGAATGAATCAAAGAGCAGAAGAGTATAGGAATGCTATAAGAGAGTATAAAGCAGCATATGCAAAAGCATTTCTTGAAGCTAAGTTTGAGAAGTCAACAGTTAAAGAATGCGAAATATATGCAATGGAGAAAACAGCAGAGCTTGAAGCAAAATATAAAGCAGCAGAACAGCTTGTGTTAAATGAAAGAAAAGCAGTAGATGTTTTAATAGAAGAATGTGAAATTTTAAGAAGTCTATATAGCAAGGCATATAAGGAACAAGAACAATACGGAAGAAAAGAAGATTAAAGGAGATGTAGGGGATGAAATATTACGATAAGTTTTATAAAATACACGACCTGCTAAAAGAATATGGCTGCAAGAGGACATTTGATTTTGAAGAAGAATATACAGAGAATATTTTATTGCCCTGCTTCACATTTTATTGCACTGATGTAAATTTATTAGACTCAAGAGAATATGACTGGAGAGAAGAAGTTCATGCACAACTTGATGTTGTTATTCCAACAAAAATGGAAGGAGCAATCAAAGGGATTATAAGGTTCCATATTTATTATTCAGATAAAGTAGATAAATATAGCATGCATATTTCTTTACCGACAAATTCGAGAAGTATTTCATTAAGTAAAAATGTTTATCAAGGGCAAGAAGATATAATTGAAGAGATTAAGAAATGGCTTATTATAGCACGATGCAAAAGGTTAAAGCATCGAGGATGCAAAATGTTCAGCCAGTGCAAGTAAAGCAATTAAGTTTTTATAGGAGGTAAAGTAAGCATGAGCCCAGAAGCAGCAAAATTAGCTTATAGAGCTATAATTGACTACTTGGGTGGAAACATGAAGAAATATAAAGAATTAGTCAACAAAGCAATGGCTATATATAAGCAGTCTTTTATGTGTGAATGTGGTGAGGTGTTAATCGAAGGGATTCTTAAAAGGGGTAAGATAGAAATTGATATAATGTTATGCACACATTGTGGACAAGTTTATTTGAATGGTGAAAAGTTTAGAAAGTGTAATGTTAGGAGGGTAAACAAATGCTAAATTTTGTATTAGGGATGTTGTTGGGAGCAATTTTTGGGCTGTTCATGTTTTCGATATTTTCGGTTTCATCAGATAGCGATAAAAAGGCAGAAAAGATGATAAGTGATTGGGTAGAATACAAATGCAAGGTAAATACAATTTCAGAGTGCGGAAACTTGTGTTGTTGGTATTGTCTTGGAGCAAGCGAATGTAAATTCGCCTGCAAAGGGCATCCAAGTGAATGTGGACAATCAATAGCACAACTTAAATAAGGTGGTGGCAGAGTGATAAAAGACGAAATCTTTAGAAAAACAGAAGGAATGTTGTATAGATATTATGAAAAACTAAAATTAAAAGACAAACTAAATTACAGAGTCGAGGTGTTACAAAATAAAATATACAGATTAGAGCAGGATATGATAAATTGTAATGTAGTTATTGATGCTGACATAAAAGCAATCGATTATAGTAAGGATAGAGTCCAAGGAGGAATATGTAGATCAAACATTGAAAATGAATTAGAAAAAGAAATAGAAAAGCTTGAAAGAGAATTAAAACAGGCAAAAGTAAAACTTATAAGAACAAAACGCAGAATAAACCAGATAGAAGATGAAATATCAAATATTGAATTTGCTATTACCCAACTTTCAGAAGAGGCAAAGAAACTTGTTGAATTAAAATATGGGACATGGCCAAAGTTAAGCAATATAGAAATAGGATTAAGAATGAATATGGCAGAGGCAACAGTAAGAAGAAAAAGAAAGGAAGTTGTTGAAGCAATAGCAAAGTGGATGAATATTTCATGACGAGTTTTTGACGAGAAATTGACGTTCATTAAAAAGAATATATGATATTCTAAGTATGATGATAAGTTTGAAAGTATTTCTAAATTACCCCCCAACCAGAGCAGCCTTAATCCCCGGGCTGCTTTTTATTTTACCCGAAAGGAGTGGGAGAGGTGAAAATAGGAGAGATAATAAAGGATAAACAGCCAGATGTTTATAGAAAGTTAAATAAGCATGAGAAGAAGGAGAGGAAGCAGGAACACCTCTCCTTTTATGATATACAGGAGCTTATGCAAGGTGGAATACATGTGTATAAAAGACACAGAGGAGCATTTAGACAGATTAAATGAAAGAGGAAGGTGATAGGAATGAAGCTTGATAGATGTTTCTTATGGCTCAGACATAAAATTGTTTATACAAAAGGTTTTGGGTATCGTTGCCAATACTGCAGGAAGCCATTAAGCAAGTGTCATTAAGGTTTAGGCAGATAAAAATTACATAAAATAAATAAAAAAGGAGTAATTCTATGAAAATCCCTTATGAGAAAATAGATGTTGAATTAAGACCGCTTATATATGAGCTTAATAAAACAAATTGCTTAGTCACTATTGGTTGCTGTATAGGACATGGTTTAACTTACACAAGCGAAATATTTTTTAAAGTGACTGATGAAAATAAATGGATAAAGTTGATGTTAAGGTTATTGGAGCTTAATAGTGAACTCAAAGAATGTAATATAAATATATATCAGTGGCACAGATTAAGTTATGATGGATTATATTTTGTTGATTGGAAATTAGAAATAGAAGTGCATCCTCGTAATAAAGAAGCAAAAGAAGAAGAATCAATAAGAATTCTAAGAATAAAAAAGAGGCTATTCAAAAGATTATTGAAATATTAAAAAGCGGTAGATTTAATATTTCTACCGCAAATTGATTAATATTTGGAATTACCAATACAGTAAGCACAATTATCGAAGCCTTGTCTTTTGGCTTCAGATAAAGTATCAGGGTCAAAAGTTTTCACATGAAGTGGATTTATTTGGTCTATTTTACATCCCGATTTTTCATTATCTAAATCATGTACTTCATTAGTATTGGTATTTCCAATAAACCTTTTGCCATTAAAGGGCCATTGGTAACGACGCATAATATCACCTCCTTTCATTCCTATATTTCTCCATAAAATGGGAATTCCTGCAAAAATCGTTCGACAATAGCAGGAAATCTCTTTTTATAGAGAATATTTATAACAAAAGAAAGGAGGCAAAAATATATGTATAGAATTGATAATCTCGTAAAAGAAGATATATTTGACCTAGAGTCAGATTTAAATAAAGGTTTTGGAAAGAAAATAAGATTGATGATGAATCCAGATATTTCAGAAGATGAATCTCCTACTTATATATTAAAAAATGCTGAAGTAAGTTTTAATAATAATAAAATTGACATTAAGCTATTTGTGATAAATGATGATGGTAATGAACAAATCTTTGAAATTTCTGAAATTACGAAGTTTATGTATAGTTATGGAAATAATTTATGTAAGTATAGATTATTTAAGTCATATTCAGAAACCTATACATTTATTTTATATTACTGAAAGTTAGAAAGAGCTCCTAACCGAGCTCTTTTTTCATGCAAAAAACGAATAAGCAATTAGCGGTAGGTGGTGATATGGCAAGACAGAGAAGTCCAGATAGAGAAAAAGCTAAAGAAATGTATATAAATTCGAATGGCCAAATGAAATTAAAAGATATTGCTGCACAGCTTGGATTTAAAGATTCACAAATAAGAAAGTGGAAAAGTCAAGATAAATGGGATGATGAATTAAAAGGAGCGTTACCAAAAATAATGGTAACGTTACTATTACTAAAAAAGATGATAGAACAGAAGAAAAATCTATTGATGAAATAGAGATAGACAATCCTGAACTTACTGAAAAACAAAGGCTTTTCTGCCTTTATTATGTAAAAAATTTTAATGCTACTCAGGCTGCGATAAAGGCAGGATATGCACCAAATAGTGCACATGTAACAGGACATGACTTACTAAGAAATCCTAAGGTTGCAGCTGAAATAAAAAACTCAAAGGCAAGATGACTGAGGAACTTTTTATTGATGCCATGGATATACTGAATAAATATATAAAAATAGCATTCGCAGATATGACAGATTTTGTTGAGTTTGGAACCAAAGAGGAACCAGTTATTAAATATGGAGAGCAAGTTTATGATGCTAATGGTAATCCTGTAACAATAAGAAAAAGTTACATTGATTTTAAGGATAGTTCACAGGTAGATGGCTCACTAATCTGTGAAATAAAAACAGGCAAGCAGGGAATGAGTATTAAACTTGAGGATAGACAGAAAGCTCTTGATAAGCTTGCAGAATATTTTGATTTATTCCCTGATAAGTTTAAGCGAAGAATTGAGGAAGAAAAATTGAAAATTGCAAAGGAAAAGCTTGAATTAGAAAAGGGGAAGACCAATATTAATGGTGATACAGGAGTTACGATTATAGACGATATTAAGGATGATGATACTGATGAAGATTAAATTAAGCGAACTTATTGCACCTTCTTTTTATGAGATACACAACGATATAAAAAATAATAGATATACTCACTATTGGTTTAAATAAAATGAGGTAGCAACACAGAAAATACTATGGTATACTAATAATGAGGTGATAAAATATGTCTAGAAGAATAGATTTAACAGGAAAAGTTTTCGGGAGATTAAGTGTAATAGGATACCATAGTACCAACAAAAGAGGGAAGGCTTTGTGGCTTTGTAAGTGTGATTGTGGAAATGAAACGGTTGTGATTGGAGAAAACTTAAGGTCAGGGAAAACTACAAGTTGTGGTTGTTATAATAGAGAAATGAGCATAAAAGCTAATAGAATACATGGAATGACCAAGACAAGGATTTATGAGTGTTGGTTAGATATGAAGAAGAGGTGCAACGACTTAAATAATAAAGAATACCACAATTATGGTGAGAGAGGTATACGTGTTTGTGAGGAATGGGAAAAAGATTTTAAGAATTTTTATGATTGGTCAATTAATAATGGTTATAATGATAATTTAACAATAGACAGAATTGATGTAAATGGAGATTATGAACCTTCAAATTGTAGATGGGTTACATGGAGTCAACAAGCAAAAATAAAAGGTTGAGTTCGAAAAATAAGTATGGAGCAAGCGGTATTGTCTTTGACAAGAATAGGAATGTTTACAGAGTGAGAATAGGTGTTAATGGGAAAAGAATGTTTGTTGGTGATTTTAAAACATTAGAAGAAGCAATAGCAAGAAGAAGGGAAGCGGAAAAAATATATTGGGGGTGATGCCATGCCTAAAATCAAATTAACAAATTTAATTGCCCCATTATTTTATGAAATTCATCAAGAAATAAAAAAGGGGTTATATACACATTATTGGTTGAAGGGCGGTCGATAGCGAGGGTCAACAAAATCATCATTTGTTAGTGTTGAAATTATACTTGGTATAATGAAGGATCCAAAAGCTAATGCGGTAGTGTTAAGAAAAGTAAAAGAAACACTTAAAGATAGTGTATTTGAACAGCTTATATGGGCAATAGAAAAGCTGCAAGTTAGTGATTATTGGGATATTAAACATAATCCTATGGAATTGACATATATTCCAACAGGACAAAAGATTCTTTTTAGGGGTGCGGATAAACCTAAAAAGATAAAATCAACAAAAGTAAGTAAAGGATATATAAAATTTATTTGGTATGAAGAAGTTGACGAGTTCAACGGAATGGAAGAAATAAGAATGATTAACCAGTCTCTAATGAGAGGTGGAGAACAATACGTTGTATTCTACACCTACAATCCACCTAATAGTATTAGAAGCTGGGTAAATGAAGAAGTTTTGATTGATAGAGAAGATAGAAAAGTGCACCACAGCACTTATTTAACTGTTCCTCGTGAATGGCTTGGGAGCAGTTTTTATTGAAGCTGAACATCTAAAAAGGTTAATGAAAAGGCATACAGACATGAATATTTAGGAGAAGTAACAGGAACAGGTGGAGAAATATTCACTAATGTTACTGCAAGGAAGATAACGGATGAAGAAATTAAAACATTTGACAGAATAAAACGAGGATTAGACTTTGGATATGCAGTGGATCCTTTACATTATTCAGTTTGTCATTATGATAAAACACGTAGAAGACTATATATCTTCTATGAAATACATCAAGTAGGGTTAAGTAATAGGAAAGCAGCAGAGCTTATTAAAAAGAGAATACTGCAAATGGTTGGATAACAGCAGATAGTGCAGAACCAAAGTCAATAGCAGAATTAAAAGAATATGGATTACGAGTAAAGCCAGCCAAGAAGGGCCCAGACAGCGTAGAATATGGGATTAAATTTTTACAAGATTTAGAAGAAATAATAATTGATCCTGAGAGATGCTCTAATACATTAAGAGAATTTTTAAATTATGAATTAGAAAAAGACAGCAACGGAAACTTTAAAGCTGATTATCCAGATAAAAATAATCACAGTATTGACGCAGTTAGGTATGCTTTAGAGGATGAAATGCTAAGCAGAAAGCCAATCATAAGTAAGCCACAAGGATGGTGATGATATGCTAACAAGTTTAAATCAAATAGATATAGGGCAGCCTTGGCCTGTAGAAAGTGAAATAGAGAGATTAAGACGATATGAAGCAAATAAAAACCTTTTTGAAGGATATCATGATTTAGTATTTGGAGATTGGGTTAGAAGATTATATAGGGATGAATATGATACAGCAGTTTTTATTGTAACTAACTGGGCGAAAAGATTATCAACATTATGGGCGGATTTACTTTTAGGAGAAAGGCCAAGGATAACAGCAGGAGAGCAAAAATCAAAAGAGCAGCAGCAATTAGAAAAAATAATAAACGATAATGATTTTTTCAATGTTGCTTACGAAGTTGCTTTAGATATTTCAAGATACGGAACAGGTATATTTAAGGTTAGATATGATAAAAGACCAATTATAGAAGCAGTGCCACCTTCTTTATGGTTCCCAGTAGTTAGCCCAGATAATATAAAAGATGTTCAAGCGCATGTAATAGCATGGACATTTGAAATAACAGAAAAAACACTATTTGGGGGCAGAGAAAAAGAATATTTTTAAGAGTTGAAATACATGAGAAAGGCAAAATAACAAATAAGCTTTTTGAACTTGATAATGGCGTTATAAAATTACAGCTGCCACTTGTAACATTTTATCCTGAACTACCAGAAGAGCAAGAAACAGGAATTGATGATTTTTGGTTATTCCTGTTCACAATCTGATGACAAGCGACAGAGCTTATGGATTAGACGATTATCAAGATTTAGATAGTATTATTCAGGAGCTTGAAATTAGATTATCACAAATAAGCAGGATACTTGATAAACATGCAGATCCTAACATGTATGGTCCTGATACAGCACTTGAACAAGATGAATACGGCAACTGGTATGTAAAAGGAGGGGAAAATACTTCCCATTAGGACGAGATGAGGAGCCGCCTGGATATGTCACATGGGATGGAAAGCTTGATGCTGCATTTAAACACATCGAGCAGCTATTAGAACAATTTTATGCATTATCAGAAACGAGTGCAGCTGCGTTTGGACAGCTTAAAAGTGGCCTTGCAGAGAGTGGAACAGCATTAAGGCGTCTAATGATGGCACCTTTATCAAAAGTGAACAGAATTAGAATGAGACTTGATCCTGCAATTAAAAAGGTATTAAACATAGCAAGTCAGCTTGATGCTAATTTAGGAAAAGGGGTTAAGTTAGAAAATATTAATATTATGTGGAAAGATGGCTTGCCAAATGATGAAAAAGAACAGGCCGAAATTTATTCAACATTAGTCCAAAATGGATTAATTTCAAGGGAGACAGCATTAAAACATTTGTTTGAGTTTGACGCAGAGACTCTAAGAGAAGAATTATCCAAAATAGCAGTTGAAGCTAATCAGGAAGCTCCAGCATTGTTTAAAGTTAACTTACAACAAGGAGAACAAACAGGCGGTGAAGAATAATGCCTTTTGATGTTGAAAAGCAAATACAGGCTTTGGTTGAAATATATAGACAAGGTTTTATTGAAGTATTGAAGGTGTTATTACAAAAGGAAGCCAAAAACAAAATACAGTATTTTATAAAGACCAACTTAAGCAAATAATGCAAATACTCAATCAAATAGATAAAGATGCTGCAAAGTGGATACAGGAAGTTATACCTCAAGTTTATCAAGAGAATTACACGCAGGTATTGGCTTACATTAACAAAGTAGGGATGCAAAAGAGATAAGACCAGAGTTTGCACAGATTCATCAAAGAGCAATAGATGTAATTGCACAGAATATGCATGATAATTTAAGGCGAGCAACGCAATATGCAGGGAGAAGGGTAAATGATTATTATAGGCAAGCTGCACTTGAAGCATCAGCTAAAAAATATGCAGCAGGGCAAACAGTAAAGGACATGGTAAAGGAATTGCAGCAGAAATTATTAACACAAGGTCTTACAGGATTTAAGGATAAGTTAGGTAGAGAGTGGCGATTCGATAGATACGCAGAAATGGTTGCAAGAACGACAACAGCGGAAATAGCAAGTGTTGCGACATTAAATACTTGTGAGGAAGCAGGAATTGACTTAGTAAAAATGTCAACACATTATCCAACATGTGAAAAATGTGCACCGCTGCAAGGTAAAGTGTTTAGTATAAGTGGTAAAGATAAGCGTTATCCAAAGCTTGAAGATAGATATAGGCCACCAATCCACCCTAATTGCAGGCACTCGATTCATCCTTATGTAAGAGAATTTGACGATAATGCAGAAGAAACAGAAAAGTTTAGCAATACTTCTCTTACAAAAGACCCACGTAGCGAGAAAGAAAAAGAAGCTTACAAAGAAATGAGGGATAAGGTAACTATTCAAAGTAATAGACGCAAAGCAAGGGAAGTATTATATAATGAAAATGCACCATTAGAAGATAAGATTAAGGCTGCAGAAAGATTAAAAAGTTCTTATGAAAAAGAAGGTAAAAGACCAACTGGTAAAGATGCAAGTATAATAAAGCAATTTGAGAAATACATTAAGAGTAAAAAGGAAGTTGTAATGACAAATGATGGTGGTAATGATATAATAAAATTAAACAATATATTAAAAGAATTAAACATTAGAGGAGAAGTAGTAGATAACAAACCGATAACTATAGTTAATGTTGATGAACATGCTTTACAAAGACTAAAAGAGAGAAATATAAGTTTAGACGATGCTCAAAAATATGTTAATGAATCATTTATATGCATATCAAGATGGAATGGGAAAAGGAGATTATATTTTAGTCAAGAAGGAGCTTCATATGTGGATATAAAAGGAACATTAAAAACTGTTTACAAAAGAGAAGAGTATGATGAAAAAATTAAAAAGTTAATGGAGGTATTGAGTAAAAATGAACCCTGATGATTATATTTTATGTCCTCTTTTAAAGAAAACAATTACCAGAACTTATTGCCATGAAATATGCTTTGTTGTTGAAGGATTAATAGATAAGTCGACTATAGATGATAAAATAGATGCAATACAAGATTATGAAAAAATTTGTTTTGATTGTGAAAACCATATAGATTAAATATTGCTATTGGGCACTTGCAACAGCAGGTGCTTTTTATATTGCCCTTTTTGGTATTGTAGGGCCTAAAGAACAAGACCGCAGCTGGAGCCGACCAGCATAAAAGGCAAGTGGGAATAAAAAAGGAGGTAAACGTTATGGACTTAAAAGAACTATTAGGCGAAGAGCTTTATAAGCAAGTAAAAGAAAAAATAGGGGATAAGGAGCTAATACTAAACGATGGCTCATATATCCCAAAGGCAAAGTTTGATGAGATTAACGAACAGAAGAAACTTTATAAGCAGCAAGCTGATGATTTAAACAAACAACTTGAAGAGATGAAAAAACAAGCAAAAGGTAATGAAGAATTACAAAATCAAATTCAGGAGCTCCAAACGAAACTTCAAGAATCAGAGAATAAGATAAAAGATGTTAGCTTAACTGCAGCAATAAAAATGGCTGCAATTAAAGCTAATGCAAAAGACCCAGATATTGTTTCTATGCTTATTGATAAGTCAAAACTAAAACTAAAAGAAGATGGATCTATCGAAGGCCTTGATGAGCAATTAAAATCAATTGCTGAATCAAAGGCTTTTTATTTGGTGAAGTGCAAAGCAAAATAGGTAGTGGTTCAAATCCTGCAGGTGGAACAAATTCAACAATTAAAAACCCATGGGCAAAAGAAACATTCAACTTAACAGAACAAGCAAAAATTTTAAAAGAAAATCCTGCATTAGCAGAGCAGCTTAAGGCTGCAGCAGGTGTAAAATAACTATAAGCAAAAGGAGGAATAGATTATGCCAATTACAAAAATTCAAGACGTAATAGTTCCAGAAGTGTTTAATCCTTATGTCATTCAAAGGACAGCAGAACTATCAGCTATCTACCAAAGTGGTATTATTTCACATTTGCCAGAATTCGACAGGCTTGCATCAGCAGGAGCAAAAACTATAAACATGCCATTCTGGAATGACCTTACTGGCGATTCTCAGGTATTGAGCGATCAAACTCCTCTTGTTCCAAATAAAATTACTACTGGACAAGATGTAGCAGTAATTATAAGAAGAGGCAATGCGTGGGCAGCAAATGATTTAGCTGCAAACCTTGCAGGTGATGACCCTATGAGAGCTATTGGTGATTTAGTAGCAGGGTATTGGGCAAGAGAAATGCAGAGGATATTACTTGCACTTTTAAAAGGAGTCTTTGCATCAGCAAGCATGTCAGGTAATGTTCATGACATTTCTGGGGAACAGGCGATGCAGCAAAGTTTACAGCTACAACATTTATAGATGCAGTTCAAAAGCTTGGAGATGCGAAAGAAAAACTTACTGCAATAGTAATGCACTCGGCAGTTGAAGCTGCTCTTGCAAAGCAAAATTTAATTCAAACTGTTCAGCCTTCCGATGGCTCGCCTTCAATTAAAACATACATGGGCAAGAGGGTAATTGTTGATGATGGATGCCCATACGAAAACGGTATATTTACAACTTATATCTTTGGAGAAGGAGCAATAGCATATGGTAGTGGGAATCCAGTAGGATTTGTAGCAACAGAAACAGACAGAGATTCACTTGCTGGTGAAGATTATTTAATCAATAGAAAGACATTTATATTACATCCAAGAGGGGTTGCATTTACATCAGCATCAGTTGCAGATTCTTCACCATCAAATGCTGAACTTGCTACAGCTGCAAATTGGAATAGAGTATATGAAAATAAGAACATCAGAATAGTTGCATTTAAACATAAGATATGATAATGGGGCAGGTCAAGCCTGCCTCATTATAATTGGAGGTGCAAAATAAATGAATTTTAGTAAAGCATTAGAAGCGTTAATAGAAAAGAAAAAAGTAACAAGAAAAGGCTGGAACGGAAAAGGGATGTGGTTGGAGTTATATGAGAACTTTGCAAATACACCTATAAAAGACGACAAGATTATGCAGCCATTTATATGTATGAAAACAGCTCAAAACACGTATGTTCCTTGGGTAGCATCTCAAACAGATATGTTAGCTGGGGATTGGGAAATTGTAGAATAATAAAAATAATTTAGGAGTGGTATAATGAGTGTAACAGCGTTCAATAGAATGCGAAGAGAAAAATTAAGGAGTGAAGCACAATGGCACTCACAGAAGGAGTCGACAGCTTCTGCACACTCGAATGGGCAGAAGAATATTTTAGAGGAAAACTCTACTGCAACGAATGGACAGGAACAGACCAAGGAACAAAAGAAAAAGCACTCAAAGAAGCAACAAGACGAATAAATAGATTAAGTTTTAAAGGGACAAAAGCAGAACCAGGGCAGATACTTCAATTTCCAAGGATAGTAGTTAATGTTGGACAAAGAATAGGTTTTTTCGGAGTGATAGAACAGCCTACAATTCCAGACGAAGTTAAAGCCGCAACTTGCGAAGAAGCTTTAGCATTACTTAAATATGGGAATAGTGCAAGGACTAAAGCACAAGAACAGAATGTAGTTAGAGTGACTTTTGGTGATGTATCAGAAGAATATAAAGGGTATGGGAAGCTACTTAGTAAAGAAGCATTAGAACTATTGAAGCCTTATATTGCTGGGGCGGTGGTGATTAGATGAAGGAATACTTTAATCAAAATGTTAAATGGTATAGGAAAACAGGTAATAATGCTTATGGGCAACCTGTATATGCTCCAGCAGTTGAAATTAAGTGTAGATATGAGGAAAGAATGAAGCTTATAAGAGATAAGCAAGGGAAAGAATCAGTATCGCAAGGAGTATTTTATCTAAAAGAAAAAGTAGGGCTTGATGATAAGCTTGAATATGAAGGAAAGCAATACAATGTTATGAATTACTCAGATACCGTTGATTTGGACGGTGTTTTTCTTTTAGGAAGGTGTGGGTATAGTGAGTGATTATAAACTTAAATGGAAAGGTAATTTAGCAAAAGAAATAGTGAGAGAAGCAGCAAAAAAGCCTTATTAACTTGTGGTGCTGATTTGCAAGGCAAGTCAGCAGAACAAGCTCCTATTGATTCAGGAGATTTAAGAAGAAATTGTAGTGTAACAATAGATTATACAAAATATAACATAGGGATAATGTCTGTTTTAGTGGGCTATGATTTGCCTTATGCACGAAGACAACATGAGGGATTACATTTTAAGCACCCTAAAGGTGGTAGAGCAAAGTTTTTAGAAGTTCCTTTTGAACAAAATAAAGGGAAGTATAGTAAATATATTAAAAAAGCAATAAAAGATACCCTTGAAAAGGGGTGATTAAATGCTGCTTGATGATATAGGACAGTATTTACAGCAACAAAACATCGGTTTATTAGGAACCGATATTTTTTATCACAATTGCCTGATTTAGATAATTGTATAGCATTGTTTGAATATGGCGGTGAAGCACCAGAACTGCACAGTAATATAGAAAAGCCAAGGCTACAGGTAATGGTAAGGAATGTTGATTATCAAACAGGAAGAACGACAATTGAACAGATGAAAAACATATTACATGGTTTATCAGAACAAATTATCAATGGTAAAAGATATCTATTAATCAAGGCTTTGCAAAGTCCTGAGTTTTTAGGCTATGACGAAAATAACAGAGCTGAATTTGTTTGTAATTTTGAAATTATAAAGGAGGTATAGTTATGGCAATTGCAGGTAAAGGCGGAAGCGTATATATTGGTGCAAACAAAGTTTCAGAGATTTCACAATGGTCCATTGATTGTGAAGCAGACAACATAGAAACAACAAATTTTGATTCAAATGGTTGGAAAGAATTTATTGCAGGGCTTAAAGAATGGAAAGGAAGCTTTGAAGGTAATTTTAATCCTTCAGACGCAAATGGACAGAGAGCACTTATCACAGCATGGCAAAATGGCTCTACGGTTTCTCTTGAACTTAGAATTGATGCTACAAAGAAACTTGCGGGAACAGCTTATGTTAATTTCTCAATCGAAATGCCTGTTGATGATAAGGGAACATTTAAATGTGATTTCCAAGGGACAGGTGCATTAACTGTAACCTTAACTTAATGAGGTGATAACATGGCTATAACTGGTATGATTGGAGCGGTATATGTGAGCGATATAAATACCGCTCCTGTTTCTTTTACAGATCAAGCTACAACTAAAGATGCAACGTTGACAAGATATCAAGTAACAAATACAGCATATAGATATTGGCCGTTGGATGTAACGATTACAGTAAAAAGAATGGCACTGTTGTATCAAGTGGTTATAAACTTGAAAGAGCGGGTGGATATGTTGTATTTGATTCACCATTGCAGCCTACTGATACAGTAACAGTTTCAGGTCAAGCTTTAACACTTATTCAGTGCGGTGGATTTTTCAATTGGAGTATTGATTTTGAACAAGAAACAACAGAATCAACTACATTTGCAAGTGGTGGCTGGAAAGAATACACTGCAACAATAAAAGGTTGGAAAGGCTCAGCGGAAGCATATTGGGGAGATGACAGATTCTTTAAGTCACTTGGGAATATCATTGTTGTAAAGCTATTTGTTGATTCAGGTGCAAGTCAAAAATGTTTTGAGGGATTTGCTATTATAACAAGCGAAGGTATAGAATCAGCTGTTGATGAGCTTGTTAAGGATAAAATTGATTTCGAAGGCGTAGGAGAATTATTTATAAGATTATAAGGAGGTTTAAGTATATGAGAGATAGAATTGTAACTGTAGCGGGTAAAAATATAAGTGTTACTGAAAAGAAAATTGGTGAGCTTGAAAAGCTTACTGCAGAACTTTTCCCAGGTTCTAAAGGGAAAATTAAAGACATACAAAAAGCTTTAAACAATGTTGATATAGATTGGGACTTACTTTATGATAAACTGCCTATAATATTCCCTGAACTTACAAAAGATGATATTAAAAACGCATATATGTCAGAAATTGAAGCTTTAGTTCAAGCTTTCATTGATGTAAATTTTTTCGGGATAAAAAGGATAGCAAATCAGATGATCCGTTTTGCTCAGACTTCATTACAGCAGAAATAGTAGTTCTATTAGGAAGAGAGTTTGGTTGGAATATTGAAGATATAAAACAATTAAGACCAAGTGAGCTTGAAGCGATAATAAAAGAACTGCAAAAGCAGAAGGAAATTCAAGAATATGTAGAGTTTAAGGGAAAATGGGCATTTTTAGCTTCAGTAATAACAAATGGCTTTGCTGCAATAGCAAGTATGTTTAGTAGAAGAAAGCCCAAAGAGGTTAAAGCAGATGATTTTATCGATAAAAAATTTGCAGCGAAAATAGAGAAATATTTTAAAGAGGCCCAACCAGATGAGTGGGCCTCTTATATTGCCGAAGCAAAAGCAAAGGGATTAAAGGGACCGTGGTGATATTATCTATTGAGCAATTCTTCCTTATATAATTTGAATTGCTCTTTTGTTATCTTACCTTCCTTTAACAACTCCTCTAATTTTTTATTTGTTCTTGTGCAGTCATAGGAGCAGAAACAGAATTAGTTGATTTATTAATATACCTATTTATTACGTTTACTAAAGAAAGAGACATTTGTGAAACTTCAAAAATAGCAGTTTTACCATCTTTAAAGTTCATTACGATGAAATTTTTAGTATTGACGGTTTTCTTTTTTAAGCCAAAGGCGAAGACACCAAATAATAATAATCGGGTTAGAGTTACATCTTTTTGAATTTGTTCTTCGGTTTTAAAAGAAACTTCTAATATTTTTCGTAGGGAATAAATGTACCATCTATACTAAATGGTTGATGTATATAGATGCCTTTTTCGTGGCAATCAATTATGAGTTCTTGATTTGGTATGAGAGAAATATTTCCACCTACAAATTTACCATTGCCGACTGCGACCTTTTTGCCATAATATTGTTCATTGTTTATTTTAGTTTTGCCAAACACAGGTATCTCCTCCTTAATCTTTGATATATAACCATTATATACCATTAGGAAGGTGGTGAAAAGATGAAAGTTGGAGAACTATTAGTAGCAATGGGTGTAGACTTTTCGCAGTATGAAAAAGATTTGGACAGAGCAGAAAAAAGGGCTCAAAAACAGGATTAAATATAGGAGATATATTTAAAAACGCTATGTCGCTTTCGCTTGGCATGGGTATTTTTGAAGCAGTTAAATCAGGCTTTAGAGCTATCGCAGGTAGTGCTTTAGATTTTAATAGTATGATGGAAAGGGCTACAATTGGCTTTACAACAATGCTTGGCAGTGCACAAAAGGCACAAGACTTTTTAAATAAAATGGGTAAATTTGCGTCATCAACACCATTTGAATATCCTGACCTTTTAGATGCATCTCAAAGACTAATGGCAATGGGATTTTCAGCTGATGAAGTGCTACCAACCTTAAAAGCTGTTGGAGATGCTATGGCAGGGATGGGAAAAGGTGCAAATGAAATAAACGGGGTTATATATGCATTAGGCCAAATGCGTATGGCAGGAAGAGTTAATGCTCAGGACATGATGCAACTTGTTAATCAAGGTGTTCCAGCATGGCAGATACTAGCTGAAGCAATGGGTAAAACTACAGCTGAAGTTAGAAAGATGTCTGAACAAGGGTTAATTCCTGCTGAATATGCAGTTAATGTTCTTATCAATGGAATGGAAAAGCGTTTCCCTAACATGATGAAAAATATGGAGAATACATGGCAGGGAGTTACATCAACTATAAAGGATATATGGAGAATGACAATAGGAGCAATGACCCAAGGGCTATTTAAAGGGATAACTGGATGGTTGAGAAAGGTAAGAGACTTTGCACAGGAGTTTTATAGTGCTTTTCAGCAGGGTGGTATAGAAAATGCTATAAGAAAAATGTTTGGCCCTAATGTTTTATCTGATTTTCAAATGGTCAGTGCAGCACTAAGAAGTATTTGGCAAATAATTGTCGGGGTATTTAATACAATAAAAAATAATTGGAACATATTCGGGCCAATAATTAAAGGAGTGTTGTTGTATTTTGTATCTTTTAAACTTGCAACTATTGCTGTAAACGCTGCAACTAAAGCAGTGTCATTATTTAGAGCTATTAATCTTGCTTTGATAGGCGAATCAACAATCACATCAGGAATAATAGGATTATTAAGTAGAGCAGTAGGAATTTACAGAGTTCAATTAAAATTAGCAGCAATGGAAGGTGTAACTTTAACAGGAGTATTAGCAAAATTAAGAGTTGCAATTTTTTCAGTATGGACAGCGATAGGCCCAGTAGGCTGGGTAGTTATGGCAATATCGGCTTTAATTGTTGCGGGGATAGCTCTATATAAAAACTGGGATAAAGTTAGATATTATGGTTTACAAGCATGGGGAGCTTTAAAGGTTGGAATTGCGTATGTAGCTTATGCAATAGTGAGTTACTATAAGTTAATATTGGGTTGGATTCCTGTAGTAGGCAAAGCATTATCAGATATGCAAAATAAAATAAAGGCGTCTATTCAAAACGAAAAAAGCATAATGGCACAAAGAAAATCAACTTACCAAGCTGCAGGAGATGAGTTAAAACAAGTTAAACAGGCTCAGGATAAAGCAAGTCAAGCAGCAAACAATGCGACAAAGCAAACACAAAAAATACTGACGCAATGAAACAACAAAACAAAGCTGCAAGCGATAATCTTCAAAGTTTTGATGAGGTGCATACTATTATGCAAGAAACAGCAGATGCAGCAGGGAAATGCCTGATATGCAGATGCCAGGACTAGAAACTGGTTCTGTAGGATTAGGCGGAATAGAAATGCCACAAATTGATTTGAGTGAAATAACAGGCAATTTAAACAGTATAGGCGATGTATTCTCTAACATGTGGGAAAAAGTAAAGACAAGCACTATAAATGCATGGAATACTATAACGACATTTTTAGATAATACGTGGACAAATATAGTAAATAAGACAAGACCAGTTTGGGAGCCTTTAGCCAACTTTTTTAGTGTTCTATGGGAAGGAATTAAAACTACCACATTAGCAGTATGGAATACAATTGTCTTTATTCTTGCAACAGCCTGGTTTGGCGTAGTTGAAATAGCAAAGGGAGTATGGAGCGTAATAGGTCCATTTTTCAAAATGTTATGGGAAGGAATAAAAACTGTTGTAATAGCTGTTTGGAATGGCTTATCTACATTTTTAACAACGATATGGAATGGAATAGTTATAGCAGCAAGAACTATTTGGGGTATAATAGGCCCATTTTTCACAACACTTTGGGAAGGTGTTAAAACTGTATTTACTACCATATGGAATGCTATATCACCATTTTTAACAACGATATGGAATGGTATTAAAACAGTAGCATTAACAGTATGGAATTTAATAAAGGTAGCAATAACTAATCCGATTAGTGCTGCAAAACAAACGATTGAAACAGTAAGCAATGCTTTAAAAACATTCTTAGCGGATGTTTGGAACAACATCAAAACAATTGCTATTAATTTATGGGAAGGAATAAAAAGTCGATAATAAAACCTATCTTGGCAGCTCAAGAAAATATTGAAAATATTTGGGCACTAATAAAAGGATATGTTTTAAAAACTTGGAATGATATAAAAAGCGGTATAAGCAGTATTGCTAAAGGAATTTATAACCATTTAATAAAGCCATTTGTCGATGGGAAAAACTTTATAAGTGATATCCTATCAGATGCATTTAATTGGGGTAAAAATTTAATACAGAATATAATTAACGGAATAAATTCAATGATTGATAAAGCAAAAAGTGCTGTAAGTAATGTAGCGTCAACAATATCAAATTTCCTTGGCTTCCATTCACCAGCTAAAGAAGGACCGGGCTCTGATGCAGACAAATGGGCACCTAATCTCATGCAGATGTTCTCAGAAGGGATATATAGTAACATAGGCAACATACAAGCAGCAGTAAATGCAACAGCAGGAGCATTGCAAGGGTTAAATGTGCAACCTAAAGTGGGATTTGCAGCTGCTAGAAGTTATGGCGGGAATGTAATAGGTCAAAGCTCAGAAATACATCTATACATAGGGACTTTAATTGCTGATGATTATGGACTAAAAAATTAGAACAAAAGCTTAGAGAATTTAGAATAAACGAAGAACAGCGTTTAGGAGCTGATAGAAGATGACTATAAATGGAATTACTATTAAAACGCCTACTGATTTAAAAGTAGGCGTTTTTCGTATAACAAAAAGCGAAAGAACAGCTTCTGGGAAAATGATGATGGAAATTATTGCAGTTAAAAGAAGATTAGATTTACGATGGGAAATTATTAGTGACACAGATTTACAAACGATATTAAACGTTCTTGAAAGCAAAGTGTTTCATACAGTTGTATATCCTGACCCACAAAAGGGTGAAAATGCAACAATAACAGCTTATGTCGGAGATATAAATATGGAGGCTTGGCAAAAGATAGGCAATAGATATTGGAGAGAGGTGTCTATTGCTTTAATAGAACAGTAATAGAACAGTAAGGAGGGGATTTTATGTCATACGAAACAGCAAGGTTACTAAGAGACTCAAATGGTGTTATAGTTCCTCAATATTATAATCCTGGAACTGATAGTTATGAAGTTTTAGTTGGTGCAAATGGAGCATTAAATGCAAATGTTAATGTTGGGACTGTTACGGCGGTTTCAGTTGAAACAATAACTTCTGCACCAGTAACTGGAGTAAAAACAGTTACTTCAATTGCAGCAGAAGTTTTTGCAGGAGCTTCAGCAAAAGCAAACAGAAGGAAGCTTGTTATAAAAAATGAAGATGCAGTTCTAAGAGTTAGGATTGGTTCATCTTCAGTAACTCAACAAAATGGATTCCCAATTGAGCCTGGTGCTGTTGTAGAACTTCAATTTGACCCATCAACATATGTGCCTATTTATGCAATTT
Organism: Caloramator sp. Dgby_cultured_2; assembly: GCF_028872215.1. Classification (NCBI taxonomy): domain Bacteria; kingdom Bacillati; phylum Bacillota; class Clostridia; order Eubacteriales; family Clostridiaceae; genus Caloramator; species Caloramator sp. Dgby_cultured_2. The sequence continues at coordinate 1,629,561 of NZ_CP118396.1, read as the reverse complement.
CTGAAGGCGCACAAATTCAAATAGCTGTATTTGAGTATTAGGAGGGATAGCATGAGATATAACATAGAATACGTCAATGAAAATGAAGTTAAACTTAGTGTAGATTTTTAGACGAAGGGGTAGAACTTCAAGGTGAGATTAGAATAAAAGGAAATCAAGAAGATGCATTAAAATATCTTCCGGTATTTGAAAAGGATCTAAGAAGAAACTTTACTGACAAGTTCCCTGCTAATATAGAATTTCCTGAAGGAGGAGAATTGGTATGAAATATTCAATGGATTATACTCAAGCTAAACTTGCGAATGAGCTTTTAAAAATAGAAAGAAATTTAAGAGATAGATTTGTTTATGGTGGTCCTATAACAGATACAACAGAGCAAAGAGATTGGCAAAAAAGAATAGAAGAAGCAAGCCTTGGAAGAAATACAGTCATGTTTGGTGATGGTGGGTATCCTGCTGTAATGGTAAGGTTCCCGGCAGTAACATTAAAACAACTAAATAGTTCATGGCCAGACCAAGTTCATCCTGCATTTATTGTAAATGGGAAGATAAAGCCTGAAATATGGATAGCAAAATATAAAAGTGCATATGTTGGAACGGGAGCAAGTGCAAGGGTAGTATCCTTAAGAGGAATGGACCCAGGAAATAGCGAAACATTTGACAGCGAACTTACAAGGCACAAACAAATGGGGACAGGATTCCATCTTCAAACATTAGCAGAACATGCGCTTGTAGCACTTCTTTGTAAAGCTCAAGGGTATTATCCAAGAGGGAATAACAATTTTAGTAGGGATGTGAGTATATCATCTGAAACAGGTAATCCGACTCATCATTATGATACTTCTAAGATTGGTAGGACAGCAACAGGAACAGGACCTTTTTCTTGGTATCATGATGGAACACCGTTTGGACTTGCGGATGTAAACGGCAACGTTTGGGAAAGAGTTGGTGGGATGAGACTTGTTGATGGCGAAATACAAATCATACCTGACAATAACGCTGCAGATAATACCGTTGACCAAAGTGACACATCAAATCTTTGGAAGGCAATACTTCAAGATGGTAGTTTAGTTGCGCCAGGAACAGGTGGAACACTCAAATTTGACAATACTACCCCAGGAAATACGAATACAACATCAAACGATGTAGGAGGAGACCCACAAATTAATACTATAATAAACAACATTATGTATCCGCCCGGCGGTGATGTAAGCTATGGGTATTCATTCTGCACTTTTGAAACTTTAAGTGCAGCATCAGGGATTACAATTCCTAACATATTAAAATATTATGCTTTATTCCCGGTAGACAATAGTCATGGAGGAGATGGATTATGGGTTAGAAATTACGGAAAAAGGCGCCCGCTGGTTGGTGGCTCGGCGTCTGGTGGTTCGTCTGCCGGTGTCTTCGCTTTGTTTCTGTTTAGTCCCGCTTCTATTGCTGATTGGGCTTTTGGCGCTCGCCTCGCTTTTGTGTTATAGGAGGGGTGATTACCAAAATATAGAAAATATTAGGGCAAATAAATTAGAGTGAGTGAAAAAATTTTAACACCCACTGGTTAGTGACTCAGCGAATAATGGTTCGAATACCAGTGTCTTCACTTTGAATCTGAATAATCCCACTTCTAATGCTAATTGGAATATTGGCACTCACCTCACTTATGTGTTAATCCAAAATTTATTTGCCCGACCTCTTGGTCAAACATAAATGCAAACAAACTGTGCTGGTAGAGTAATCGAAGGCTCAGGAGGGCATAAACACATGAAAAGATATAGCGGATTATATGAAAAGATTTATGATATACAAAATTTAAGACTTGCACATAAAAATGCAAGAAAGGGTAAAAGCCATTATAGTGAAGTTAAGATGGTTGACAGTAACCCTGATTATTATTTATTTCTAAAACAAGAGATGCTAAAAAATAAGACATATAAAACTTCCGAATATGAAATATTTAAAAAGATAGACAAAGGGAAAGAAAGGGAGATTTATAAGCTTCCTTACTTCCCAGACAGAATTGTTCATTGGGCGGTAATGCAAGTAATAGAACCTATATGGATGAAAACATTTATTTTTGATACTTACTCAAGTATAAAAGGTAGAGGAATTCATAAGGGGTTAAAAAGGCTGCATAAAGCAATGAAAGACAGGGAAGGAACTAAATATTGTTTAAAATTTGATATTAAGAAATTTTATCCTTCAATAAACCATGTAATATTAAAACAAATTATAAGAAAAAGATAAAGGATAAGGATTTATTATGGCTACTGGATGAAGTAATAGGCAGTGTTGAAGGAGAAACAAATGTTCCAATTGGGAATTATTTAAGCCAGTATTTTGGTAATTTATATTTAACTTACTTTGACCATTGGTTAAAAGAAGAGAAGAAAATTAAATATTATTTCAGATATTGCGATGATTGTGTAATACTTCATCATGATAAAAAATTTTTACATGAGCTTAGAAAAGAAATAGAGAAATATTTAGACGAGAATTTAAAGTTAAAAATAAAAGAAAACTGGCAAGTATTCCCTACATATGTAAGGGGAGTAGACTTTTGGGTTATAGAAGTTTTGGTGATTTTACATTATTAAGAAAATCGACTGCAAAACAATTAAAAAGGAAAATGAGAAAATTAAAACAAAAGATTGACAAAGGGGAAACGCTAAATTTTTCTGATAAATGTTCTATAAATTCATATTTAGGATGGCTAAAGTGGTGCAATTCGTATAGGTTAAGACAAAAGTATATTGAACCTCTTTTAAGTAACGGGAAGTGATAAAAATGTATAGCGTATCACAAAACTTTTTAGAAAAAATAAAAGCTGTAGAAAGAAGAGTTTTTGCAAAAGTTCAAATCGATTATACGGATCCTTTTATAGACCAAAGTATAAATGTTAGTGCGAATGAAAATGCAAACATATCTTATCCACAGCAAGCGGTTGATGCAGTAACTGAACCAATTGGCAAAATAGCAAGCTTAGATGGGAGCTGGGTATTAGGTGAAGATTGGGTTCTTGCCCCAGGCGAGAACGAAAGTAGAACCAAACAGATGGGCTGGTGGGGCAGTAAAATATCGGATAGTAGCGGATATTTTACCCAGCCATATCCTACATTAACAGTTACATTTTTTAGTAGACCTATTAATCAACTTAAAGTGGTTGGCGACAACAAGCGTGGTGAATACCCAAAAGATTTTGTAATAAAGCTATATGACTCAATAGATTCAGTGATATATACGGAAACAGTAACAAATAATAATCAAATTACATGGCAAAAGAATTTAGCTACTCCGATAACTCAAGTAGTAAAAATGACACTTGAAATAAGCCGGTGGAGCCATGGAGGAAGGCAAGTTAAAATTCTTGAGTTTTTTACATCTATTCAGGAAACTTATGAAGGTGATGATATACTACTTATAAATTTACTTGAAGAAAAAGAAGTATCTCAAGGGAGCCTACCTGTGGGAAATATTAGTTCTAACGAAATCGATATTCGTTTAAATAATGAAAATAGAAAATTTGATGCTGGGAATGTATATTCACCTTTATTCCAATTGTTAAAGTCAAACAGAAGAATAAAAGCATGGCTTGGCGTTGAACATGACGATGGATCAAAAGAATGGGTTCCGCTTGGAGTATTTTGGAGTGGTGACTGGAATGTTCCTGAAAGTGAAACATATGCACAAACAACAGGTAGAGACAGATTGGAATTATTAAGAAAAAGCACATATTCAACATCGCAGGTTCAGCAGAATAAGTCTTTGTATGAATTGGCGGAGCAGATACTGCAAGATGCGGGACTAAAAAAAGATGAATATTGGCTTGATGAAAATCTTAGAAACTATGTTGTTCCTTATGCTTATTTTGAGCCTCAAAGTCATAGAGAAGCGTTAAGGAAAATAGCTGAAGCGTGCCTTGGTCAAGTATATTGCGATAGAAATGGAATTATAAGAGTAGAAACAAATGAATATGTTGCGGATAAAATTAATCAATATATATTGCCATTTATAATTGTAAATGATGGTGTATTGATAACGCCAGATGATTATTATAAAAAGAATAGGCCTGTTAAATGGGGACAAATAGCAAATTATGTAGAAGTTGAAACCCAGCCATTAAGGCCTGATACAGTGCAAGAAGTTTACAGAAGTAATGAACCTATATTGATTGGTCCAGGTGAAACAAAATCATTTACGATATTTTTTAACCAGACTCCATGTATAAATGTAAATGTAGCACTTGAAGGAACAATTAATTGCCAAACAACAAGCTTAAGCATATATGCGTGGGGATTAGACATAACTATAAAAAATAACGGTGGAGCAAATGAGAATGTAGTAATAGTAGTAAATGCACAGCCACTTAAAGTAATGAATAAAGAAAAGGCAATTGCAAAAGATGATACATCAATAATGGATAATAGTTTGATAAGGTTTTCTTTCCCAGCAAATCCACTTATACAAACATTAGACATGGCACAAACAATAGCAAATAAATTACTGGAAAGTTATAAGGATCCAAGACGAGATATTGAAATAGAATGGCGAGGGAATCCAGCATTATTGTTAGGTGATGTAGCAATTGTAACTGATAGCGAAGGCAAAGGTGAAAACTTTATAGTTGTAAAGCAAGAGTTAGAATATGATGGGGCATTAAGAGCAAGATTTTCAGGCCGAAAAGTATAGGAGGTGAACTAATGGGCACAGCACCAAACGGATATAACACACCGAAAACGAACTGGGCTGCTGGGAATATTCCAGCGGCTTCTGACTTTAATAGGATAGAAGGCAACATATATGCAGTAGAAGAAGGGAATAGAACAATAGACCCTGCGCAAGTGCCAGCGAGCAATCAAGGTAGTTTGCGACAATTGCTTGATTGGTTTGCAAACAGAATAAAAGCAATAACAGGCAAAACAAATTGGTATGATACACCCAGTAAAACACTTGAAGATTTAAATACGCACATCAACACAGCAGCACCACACAGCGGGCATGCACCATTGAATCATACCCATCCAAAAGCGGATGTAATAGATTTTGCACATACACATTCAATAAATGAAATTACGAATTTATTTGCAAACATACCTCTAACATTAAAGCAAGAAAAAAGCGGGAAAGATAGCAACGGAATATATACTCAAGTTAATTACAAAAGAGAAGATGGAACGCTTTATATGAGAAGTGTCCTTTCTGGTGGAACTTCTCCACAATATACAACAAGAACAATAACTGTATATGATACAGATGGAACAACAGCTTTAGAGACAATAACACATACTCTAACTTATGATAGTGACGGAAATGTGGTAAGTGAATTATAAAGGCAGGTGATAGTATGAATTTTCCAAGCATACAAGACCACGGCGGAATTTTTGGTGGGGGTTTAAATATAAAAGGTATAGAAAAAACTTATACAGTAGCAAGTGGTGAAACTATACAAGCGGGAGATTTTATAGACTTTGTTAATACTAAATTGACAACAATAAAAAAGCAAAAAAAACGCCTAATTTATTTGCTCAAAAAGAAATTATTAATATTTTAACTGATGTAAGTAGGGAATATTCAGTAGTTTTTATAGATACAAATAAAGCATTAATAGCTTATACAGATGCAAATGATTATGGGAAACTTGTTGTTGCAACATTAGGAGAGGGCAGTATTGAAGGATTTACTTTAGGAACTGTTTATACTTTTAATAGTAAAGCTACTGACGCAGTTAATTTGATAAAATTAGATACAAATAAAGCATTGTTAACTTATGTCGATGCAGGTAGTAGTTCAGCAGGTATTGCTGTTGTAGTTACAGTATCAGGCACAACAATATCATTAGGTAGTAGTTATACATTTAATGCATCATCAACAAATAGCGGTTTTGTTAGAGTAATTAAACTTGATAATTCTAATATTTTTTAGGTTATGCAAGTCAACTTTCACCTTACGCAAGAGTTTTAACGATTTCAGGGACTACTATATCATCTGGCTCAACTTATAACCTTAATACAACAACAAATTTACAAAGTTATCGATTTATATTATTAGATACAAATAAAGTATTAGCTGTGTATAAATCGAGCTCTGATTTATCCTTACTTACAAGAGTAATAACAATATCAGGAAATTCATTAACACTTAACACAGAATACACCTTTTTAAGTAGCAGTATTACGTATTTTGATTATATTGAAAAATTAAGTAACAGCTCTGCATTAGTAGTATATCAATATTATACTGGTTCTACTTATGAATTAAGGGTTGCAGTTTTAACTATTTCAGGAACAACAGTTAGTATTGGAAGCTATCTCACAATATCTACAAATACATCATATTGGAGTGCTTATGCTCTTAAATTTGATACGGATAAAGTAATACTTGTTTATAGAACAGGAGGAACTTATTTTACTTTTTGTGTTGCAACAATTTCAGGAACAAGTGTTACTAAAGGAACAGCATTAGCAGATATTTATTATGGGTCTACTACGGATTTTTGGGGTTATGTAGTAAGCAATACTAATGTAGTGATAATATTATCAAGTTATTTATATATGTTACAAATAAAAACTACTGATGTCCTAATTACAAGTAGAAAAGATGTTAATTTTGGTTATAAACCTGGTGCTACTATATCGGTAGATTATACGACAGATGAGGTATTTTTTATATTATTCCAATCAGCAACATCAGGTAATTATAAAATTTATGGTTATCTTATGGATTTTGTTTTACAAGCAAAAGGAATAGCAAAACAATCAGGAACAGCAGGGCAACAAATAAAAGTAATGACTTTATAAAAGGAGTGACTTTATAAAAGGAGTGTGATTTTATGAAACTTTTATTAAACAAGGATAATGTAATAATTGACATTGCAGAGGATATAACAGAGGTAGAACAAGGCTATTTTTGCAACAACTGTATTTACCCTTATACAATTGATAATTTTTCAGTTGTGGAAGTTGTAGAAGTTCCAACAGAAGTTAAACCGGGAAAGTATATGTATGAGAACAGGGAATTTAAGCTAAACCCAAACTATACTGAGCCAATCAATCCTGAAATGGAAATCAAAGGCCTTAAAGAAAAAATTAATCTTCTCCAACAAGCTCTTGATGACCTTATATTAAATGGAGGTGCTGTATAATGGCAAAGTATTTAGCATATAGAATAATTGAAGGCGCTTATACTTATGGTTTTGTTATTTCGAAAAGACCTGATTTAAAAGAAGCGATTGATAATGCTTTAATTCAAATGGGAATGGAAGATTTGATAACTCAATAAAACATAAATTTTATTCAATAGGGGCTATTTTACAGAGAATAGCCCTTTTGTTACGCTTAAAATTTGGTAAGTATATCGGAGGTGCGATATGGAAAATGAAGTAATAAAACTTGCTATGAGCCAAGGCTTATGGGCGGTGTTGTTTGTAACACTGCTTTTTTATGTTTTAAAGGAAAATTCAAAAAGGGAAAGTGAGCTCCGAGCGATAATAGACAAACTTAGCGACAAGTTTGACGACCTAAAAAAGAAATAGAAGAAATAAAGTTTAAAATAACAAGAAGGTGATGTTATGCAACAGCAGGGAAATTTATTCTTATGAATAGAGAGGAGTTTAAAGAATATATTTTAAAACTTAAAGTAAAAAGGACAATTAAGCTGATTCAAAATCACCATACCTATAGTCCAAGCTATAAGGAATTTAAGAATAATCATTTCAGACTTTTAGAGGGCATGGAAAGAAGCCACCTTTCAAGGGGATTTGATGAGATAGGGCAAAATATTACAATATTTCCAGATGGCTTGATTGCAATCTGTAGGCCTCTTGATATTCCGCCTGCCTGCATAAAGGGGGCAAATGAAAATGGAATTTGTATAGAAAGCGTTGGAAACTTTGATGTTGGCGGAGATAAGATGACGGAAGAACAAAAAAGAGCATTATATTCGTAAATGCGATTCTATGCAAAAATTCAAGTTAACACCAAGCACCGATACGATAGTGTATCACCACTGGTATGACCTTAACACAGGGAAAAGAACAAACGGAACAGGCTCAACTAAATCCTGCCCAGGAACTAATTTCTTTGGAGGAAATTCAGTAGAGGCGGCTAACAAGTATTTTATACCACTGATAAAGAAAGAATTGGAGCAAATAGATAAGGTAACACAGACAAAGAAAGGACAAGTATTGGCAACAAAGCTAAACATACGTAAAGGTGCAGGAACAAACTTTGAAGTTGTTGGAACGTATTCAAAAGGAGATATAATTGAAATAGTTGAAGAAAATGACGGCTGGTATAGGACAAACAAAGGCTGGGTATGCAAAGATTATGTTAGATTAGTCTGAAAGGAGAGGTTTATATGAATTGGAAGGTAAGATTACGTAATAAAGCTTTTTGGCTCAGCTTTTCAGCTTTAGTAGTATTGATAGCGAAAACTTTTAAGCTTTTCGAAGTTCCAGCAGATTGGGAAACAACGGTTAACACTGCATTGAGTTTGTTGGTTGCTATGGGTGTGCTTATGGATCCAACAACTCCTGGAGTATTTGATGAAAGAACCCCGGTGAATAGCCGGGGTTTTTATTTTTGTATTTTATATTAATTTTAAAAAATAAAAATATTGAAATTTAATATTAATTTTTTCGACTTTTTGAAGGAATAAGTTTGTAGATGTAGAATAATAATAATAAAATGAAAAAAGGGGAATTCAAATGACAGATGAAAAAAGAAGTTAAAACATTTTACTGCAATGTTGCGGGGATAGAAGTAGGTTTATTTGACTTTGTTTTTAAAATGGGTATGAAAAAGAGAGGTCTGCAGAAATTGATGGTAATGATTGGGATGTAAACATTGTTATGAGTCCGCAACATGCTAAAGCATTAGCTAAGTTATTAAATGAAAATATTAAAAAGTATGAAGAGAATTTTGGTGAAATAATAATTGATCCTATTAAATAATATATTTTAAGTAAATTTTTTTGATGCTTAACATATAATATAGAGGGGAATAATATGCATACAGAGGGAATAATTTTTACGACGTTGGATCCATTAGGTAGAAAGATAAAATTAAAAGAAAATACATGGACACAACATATTAAAGATAGACATCCTGAGGTAGGTTATGATATTATTAAATCAAATATAGAAAAACCACGATTTATATTACCAAATATAAAACCAAAAGAAGATGGAAGTAATGAATTAATCATAGATGAAAAACGTCAGGTGTATGTTGATCTTATTTTTGTAGGTGATAAAATGTATGCAATAAAAACTGTTGTTGAATTCGAAAATATTGAAAGTGGGACCGTAGTTACAAATTATATTTTAAGAAAACCAAATGAAATTAAAATGGAAGGAGGTGTAATTTATGATAGTAAACAAAATCAGAATACCACAGGATTCATTAATCTATGAATATGATAAGGAAAATGATATATTAGACATTTTTATAGAGAATAAAGGGCCAGCAGTATCAGATGAGTTATATTATGGTGTTTATAGTTATATAGATCCAATAACGGAAACAATTATAGGTGTTTCTATCATGAATTACACTGAGAGAAATAAAGAATATCTAAGAGACATATTGCCTTTTGATATTAATTTTAATGCTGCTGATCAAATAGCTAATGTTGATGATAAAATAGTCAAGATTGTTAATAAAAAAGTTAAAAAAATTAAGCCCCATCGGGCTTTTTCTTTTGCAGGAAAATCCACCTCAGCGTAGAATATATTAAATAGAGGTGGTGGTATGGTAAAGAATCGGCTTAAGGAAATACGAATGAGGGAATACATGATGAGCGCAGGAGAATTTGCTAAATACTTAGGAACAGATATAAAAAATTATAGTAACTGGGAAAGAAATGTTAGTAGGCCTAATTTAGAAAAGGCACTTGAAATATCGAAAAAGCTTAATAGAACAGTTAATGATATATGGTATCTGGAATAGATACCTTTTTTATTTTTTAATTTCAAAATAATTTAGAAATTTAAAAATAAATTGGAATAAATGGTAATACTATATCATACCATTATAATAGAAAAACAAAAATGGATGGGTTTACTCTGGAAGATATGATGAGAATGCAAAGGTATCATAGCTTGAATTTAATCAAATATGAAAAAGGATATGCTGCATTTATTTCTCAACTTCCACCACCACTAAAATAGGAGCCGATTGGCTCCTTGTTTTATAAACTTAAAAAGTTTTACATACGATATGAAACGGCTTACCTGCTCCATTTTTGTATCTTAAAAGTCTTTTAAACTTTCAAAAATCTTTATCAAATTCTATAATAAAAACAGAGCTGGATTGCTAATTCGCTTCAATACGTTCTAAAAGCATCTTGAAATTGCCGAAAGTGCCAGGATGAAGCAATTTGCAGCTTAAAACTGAAAAAACTAGTAAAGGAGAAAAGAAGATGAAAGGGAAATGTTATTATTGTGGTAAAGAAATATCGAGAGTTTCAGTTACAAAACATTTAAAATCATGTCTTAAAAAGGAAGAGTATCAAAACAAGGTTAAGCTGGAGAGGAAAAGAAGGAAAAACTTATTTTTACTACAAGTAAGTTATAAATATAATCCGGATGATTATTGGATGTTTATTTCAATTGATGATGCAAGCGTCCGCACACTCGTGACTTAAGTCATGAGTAAGGACGCTTAAATAATAACATATGTTATCTGTGTATCATAGCTTATATTAATTAAAAGTTTGTTTTGTGTAACAACATATGTTGCAATAATTATGAGGTGAAAATATGGAAAAAGCTTTTAAATTTAGGCTTTATCCTAATAAACAACAAATAGAGCTTATAAATAAAACCTTTGGTTGTGTTAGGTTTGTATATAACTATTATCTTGCAAAACGAGAAGAAATATATAAAACTAAAGGTATAACATTTAATTATAAGGATTGCTCAGCTGACTTAACTAAACTTAAACAAACTAATACATGGCTAAAAGAAGCAGATAAGTTTGCACTTCAAAATTCGCTCAAAGACTTAGACAAAGCATTTAAGAATTTTTTGAAGGTAGAACAAATTATCCAAAGTTTAAGTCAAAGAAATGTAAATATCAAAGCTATAGAACAACATTTACAAATAACAACATTGAAATTAAAGGAAACAAAATCAAACTACCCAAATTAGGCTGGGTAAAGTTTGTAAAATCAATGGAAGTAGAGGGTAAAATACTAAATGCAACTATAAGTAGAACTCCAACGGGGAAATATTTTGTTTCAATTTGCTGTAGGATAGAAAAAACTATAGAAAAGTCTAAAACTAACAAAGTAATAGGTATAGATTTAGGAGTAAAGCATTTTCTGATAGATAGTGAAGGTAACAAAATATCCAATCCTAAATATCTTATAAAGTTAGAAAAAGACTTATTAAGGAACAAAGGAAGCTTTCTAAAAACAATTAGGTAGTAGTAACTTTAAGAAACAAGCTAAGAAAGTAGCAAAAATACATGAGAAGATAAGAAACCAAAGGGAAGATTTTTGCAAAAGCTGTCCTCTAAAATTATAAACGAAAACCAAGTTATAATTTTGGAGGACTTAAAGGTTAAGAATATGTTAAGAAATAACAAACTATCAAAGTCCATATCAGATGTAGCATGGTCAAAATTTGTAAATATGCTTGAATATAAAGCATTATGGTATGGAAGAACAATAGTAAAAGTAGATATGTTTTATCCATCAAGTCAAATATGTAATGAATGTGGTTATAAAAATGAAGAAGTAAAAGACTTAAACGTAAGGGAGTGGGAATGTCCAATATGTAGGAAAGTTCACGATAGAGATGTAAATGCAAGTAAAAATATATTAAAAGAAGGAAAGAGGATATTAGGCATAGCATAAGTAAAAACAGTAGGGTAGGGACTACCCGAATTAACGCCTGTGGAGATAGTAGGTTACGAGGTCGATGAAGCAGGAATCCTGCGACTTTAGTCGTGGGAGGTTCAAGTAGAAAGTGCAAATGAATATGGTTTAATTTTCGAAAAAGAATATGAAAGTATGGATGTAAAAATAAAAAATGTATTGCGCGAAGGACTAACTTTTAGTTATGAGTATGATTTTGGTGACACAACGCATATTACAATAAAGGTTTTAGGCAAGCAAAAGGGATATCAGCTCAGTAGAATTGAGATAATGGCAAGAAATAATCCAAAAGAATATAAATGTTCTAAGTGTGGAAATAAAGCACGCTTTTACTGCTATGAATGTAGCAATTACTATTGTGAAGAATGTATTGAAAACGATAGAAGCAATTGTTATCATGAAATAATTTATGAAATAATTGAAGGCCAGAATTCACCAAGATGTGGAGTATGTGGATATGTTTATAATGAAAAGGGAGAGGACGAATATTTACCTAAAATAAAAAACCTTTTCTGAACAATATAAATCCTTCATACTTACTCCATCATTCTTAATTGTTCTTTTCAACCCCTGAAAACTATGCTATAATTAAATCACTATCTTTTCAGAGGTGTTGATATGGAAAACGAAATTCTTTTAAAAGCCATTGAAAAACTTCTTGATGAAAAACTTAATGAAAAACTTAAGCCTATTTATCAAGAACTAAATTCAATTAATTCAAAAGTTGATTCTATTGAATCAACTCAACAAACCATCCTTAATTTCATCTCAGAAATTGATAAAGAATTTTACAAAGTTGAAGAAACTTATAAGTTCATGAACGATTTGAAGAAAGTCCTTAATCAATAGGCCTCTTTGTAGGTCTTATTTTTTGTTTCTATGTCAAAAAAGTTTTACATAGGATATGAAACGGCTACCTATTCCATTTTTTATGCCTAAAACATCAAATTTTGTTGAAACATTGCAAATTTTAGTATAAAATTTTGAATTGTGGAGAATAGAATTTAACATTGGAAGTAGGTGGACTATGAAACTTACCAGCATCTTTAGTGTAAGCCCAGGTGATGTGCTATCCCAAACCATCATAGATGCTAAGGGGAATATTTTATTAAGGGAAGGCGTAGTTTTAACACAAAAGTATATAAATAAGCTAATGGATTTAGGTATTTTGTATGTTTATATAAAGGACAAGAATTTATCTGATATACCAGGTCAGGATTTGCATTTTTAGAAATTAAAACACAGGCAGTAAAAGCCCTTAACAAGGTTTATTCAAGGGTGCATAATGTTAGTAATGGAGATTTTAAGGAAACATTAAAGACTATAAATGAGCTTGTGGAATATCTGATAGACAATAAAGAAGTTAATTTTATGTATTTAACTGAGTTAAAAACCTATGATAACTATACTTTTGTTCATTCTTTAAATTCATGTGTTGTTTCCTTGTTTTTAGGAGTTCAAATGGCTTATTCTAAAGCAATGCTAATAGATTTAGGAGCAGGGACGCTTCTTCATGATATAGGAAAAATGAAGGTTCCCCAAAGCATTTTAAACAAAAATGGTAAGTTAACTGAAGAAGAATACGATGTAATGAAGACGCATCCTGAAATAGGCTATGAAATGATTAAAAGTATGAATAGCATAAATGAAAGAGGAAAAAGTATAGTATTAGAACACCACGAAAGATATGATGGAAAGGGCTATCCTTATGGGCTTAAAGGAAATGAAATATCAAAGTATGCAAGGATAGCCTGTGTTAGCGATGTTTATGATGCTCTAATTAGTGATAGAATATATAGAAAGGCCTTTCCACCAAATGAGGCCTATGAGTTTATATTAGCTTCCTCTGGAACGTTTTTGATCCGGAAATTGTTGACCTTTTAGAAATCATTTTTGTGTATATCCATTAGGAATTGAAGTTAAGCTTTCAAATGGATGCCATGCCTATGTAATTGGACAAAATAAGGGTTTCCCTGACAGACCAAGGGTAAGAATATTTAAAAATGAAGAAGGCAAAGAAATAGAACCCTATGATGTTAATTTGGTGGAGAAGATTAATGTTTGTATAGAAAACATAATTTTTTAGGTGATTTTATGAGTATATTGTTTATTGTTAACCCAAGGGCAGGCAATGGAAAGGCATTAAAAGTATCGGAGAAAATTCAAAAAAGATGAAGGTTTTAAAAAAGATTATGAAATTGCCTACACAAAGGGACCAGAGGATGCGATAACTATTGCCAGGGAGGCTTCGAATTCTTTTACTAAAATTGTTTCCGTAGGCGGGGATGGAACTTTAAATGAGGTTGTCAACGGAATAGCAGGAAGTGGGGCTATCCTTGGAGTTATCCCTGCAGGAACAGGGAATGATTTTGCAAAGACAATTTATCAAAATCTTGATATTGATAATATTATTGAAACTATTATAGAGGGCGAAGTAAAAAGTATTGACATAGGAAAATGCAATAATAAATATTTTATTAACATAGCAAGTGCAGGTATTGATGCAGAGATTGCCCATAGGGTTCAGAGAATAAAAAAATCTGTTCCAGGAAAAACTGTTTATTTAAATGCCCTATTTAAAACTTTAGCAAGTTATAAAGGGATAGATTTTAACATAAAACTCGATGATGTTTCTTTTAAGGCTAATACTCTTTTGATTACCGCCTCCAATGGCAAATATTACGGAGGCGGAATGATTCCAACACCAGATGCGGATATTAGGGATGGGTATTTTGATGTGTGTCACATAAAAAATTTAAATAAGCTAAAAATAATTGCTATTTTATATAAATTCATAAAGGGTAATCATACAAGTTTAAAGGAAGTAACAATATTTAAAACAAAAAGATTAACTATTAAGGCGGATAAAAAATTTTTTATTAATATAGATGGAGAAACTTTAGAGACTAATGAAGCAAATTTAGAGCTTTATAAAGATTTTATTAATATTGTTTTACCCAAGAATAAAGATGAATCTTTTGAAATATAAATGTAAAAGAGCAAGTTTTGGTTTGATTATATGGAAAAGATTATAATAATCGCCATCTTTACAGAGGCCATATGGGAAACTTTAAAGATGATAAAAAAGGATAAGTATTTTAATATCGACAGGATAGGAGCTATTTTAGTTTCAGTTTTTATGTGCATTATTTTTGACTTTGATATTTTTTCTACTTATCTTGGATTGACAAAAATAAATTATATAGGCAATATTCTTACGGGTATTTTAGTGAGCAGAGGTTCAAACTTTGTTCATGATATATTAGGGACGGTTTCAAGCATGTATCAGTCAAGAAAAACAGCATAGATTTTGGGCAGCAGTAAGCTGCCTTTTTATTTTAGGTTTAACATTTCAAATTTTAAAGATAATACTAATAAAACTGATATTTTTCAGAATAATAAGAATAAAACAAGTAATATTAAATTATATTGCTTTTGTATATAAAATTTCACAGTATTAAAATAAAGTTATGTTTAAATTGGGGGCGATAGGATGGAAGAATTAGAAGGTATTATAAAAAATATAATCCATATAGACAAAAATGCTGTTGAGATGAGGGAAAGGTTTAAAAATGAAATTGAAAACAAAAAAGGCAGATAGGAGAGGAGATTGAAAGGCTAAAAAGGGAGATTATAGATGAAAGGCTAAATGAAATCGCAAAGGAAGAGGAAAAAATCATGGTCTTAGCAAAAAAGAAGCAGAAAAATTGCTTTTTGAGGCAGAAGAAAAGGGAAAAGAATTGGAAAAAAGTTATGATAATAAAAAGAAGATTTGTTAAATTCAGCCTTTAATGAGCTGTTTAGTTAGGTGATACTATGGATAAGAACGCTACTTATGCTGCAGTTTCAGCTAAAGTTCATGCTATGATGGGGGAATTTTTGACGGAAGAGGATTACAAAAATATTTTAAATTTAAGAACACCTTCAGAAATTGCAACTTATCTTAAGGAAAGAACTTCCTATAAGAAGGCATTTGAAGGGATTAATACTTATGAACTTCATAGGGGTCAAATAGAAATCGTCCTAAAAAACACTTGATAGGTTATATTGATAAACTTATCCATTATTTTCATGGCGATATTAGAAACTTTATAAAATGCCTTTATATTAAGTATGAGATATTTGACCTTAAGAATATAGCAAGAACTATTCATGTTGAAAAAAATTATGATGAGGTTAAAGAGAGCTTAGTATTTGTAGGCAAATATAGATTTATCGATGTGGAAAAAATAATAAAGGCAAAAAAGGTTTCTGAACTAATTGAGGCTTTAGATGGGACGATATATTATCCTTATGTAAAAAAATTAATCGATGGAAATGAAAGGGAAAACCTTTTTAGATTTGAAATGTCCATAGATAGAGCATATTTTAATATCCTTAACGGCAGTGCTAAAAAGCTTAGTAAAGAAGATAAAAATGCCTTTAATGAAATATATGGAAGTTTGGCTGATCTTTTGAACTTAAAGTGGATATATAGAAGTAAGAAGTTTTTTAATTTGACTCCCGAAGAAATATTTAACTATACAATAGATTTTGGAAATAAATTTAATTATGAAAAGATTAAAGGGTTTTGCTATACAAAAGATATGGATGAGTTTTTATCAAAGGCAAGGAACACCCCATATAGCTTTTTATTCAAAGGAGATCCAAAACAGGATATTTATATGGAAAGGCGAATAAATAGATTTATGTTTTATAAGATTAAAAAGATTTTATATACACGAAACTTAAATCTCTCCTTAGTTCTTGCATTTTTAGAATTAAAGGAATTTGAGATATTTGATATTATCTCTATGCTAGAATGCGTAAGGTATGCTTTGAGCTTTGATGAGGCGAAAACATATCTTATAAGAAATATTTAGGGGTGGGAAAATGGCAGTTGCGAAGATGGAGATGATCAATATAATAGGTCATCTTGATTACTTAGATGAGGTTTGCAAAAGGATAGTTTTATCGGAATCTATCCATATGCTAAACGCAATTAACGAAATCAATGAAAACAATTTCCCCATTATGAATGTGGAGGATATAAATGCGATTGCAAATATCAACTATATAAGGCCGTATAATCTTAGAAATGACTATAAAGAAATAGAGAAAAATTCAATTTAATATCGGGTATATTTGGCACAAAGAAAAAGATAAAATTTGAACATTTTAAGGAAGAATATAAGTTTAAAGAAGAGGAAGAATTCATAAATAATCTTTATGAAATGATAAAAGAAAAGTCTAAGGAATATGAAAACCTTAAAAGGGAAGAGGCTGAACTTGACAATTTAATAACATATATTATCCACCTTAAGGATTTGAATTTTAGGATAAATGATATATTAAATATGGAGTTTATAGATTTTAAGATAGGAAAGATAAATAAATATGACCTTCAAAAAGTTAAGAAAAACTATGAAAATATACCCGGTATAGTTTTAAAAATAAATCAAAATCCTGATTATTCCTTTATTTTGATTTTTTATCCAAAGGCCGTTGAAAATGAGATGATAAAGATATTAAACTCAATTAATTTTGAAGAATTCAAAATAAAGTTTAAATTTGAAGGAACCCCTAAGGATTGGTTAGCGGAAATAGAAAAAGAAAACAAGAGATTGAAAAAAGAATAAATGAGCTTACCGATGATATATCGGAGATAAAAGAAGCTAATTTCGAAAGGATAGAAAAATTTTATTCAAGGCTTGTTATGGAAAATAGGATAGAAGAGATCAAACAAAATATTGCTGTAACCAATGAATTTTTTATCTTTCAGGTTGGGTTCCCGCAGTTTTTAAAAGAAGGGTTAAAAGGAGTTTAGAAGATTTAGAGGAAAAGCTCATTATAATATATAAGCCAATTAAGGAGATTAGAGAGGGCCTTGCACCCCCAACATATTTAAAAAATGGATATCTTTTAAGGCCCTTTGAATCCATAGTTAAACTTTATGGAATTCCATCTTATAACGAACTTGATCCAACTTCGTTTGTTGGGATTAGTTACATGCTTTTATTTGGTGCTATGTTTGGAGATGTAGGACAGGGACTTGTTCTATTTTTGATTGGCGAATTTTTGAATAGAAGAAAAAGAAGACCTAATCTTGGTGGGGTTCTGGCACGACTTGGGATAAGCTCAACATTTTTGGTTTTATCTATGGAAGTATATTTGGATTTGAAGATGTTCTTAAAACGTATGTAGTAAAGCCTATGATTGAAATAGAGAAAATGTTGATCTATGCCATTGCCTTTGGTGTAATTTTACTCTCTGTAGGCTTTATATATAACCTTGTAAATTGCTTTAGAAATAAAGATATTGAAGAAGGGCTCTTTAGTAGAAATGGGGTTGCGGGATTAGTTTTTATTGGCTTTTACTCTACTACATCATTGTAAAGGTTGAAAATATAACACCAATAATCTCAAGCGGTGTAATACTTTTTCTTTTAATTTTTAATCTTCTTCTAATATTTTTTAAAGAACCTCTTGCAAATTTAATAAAGGGAGAAAAAAGGCTCTATAGACATTCGGCATCGGATTACTATATTGAAGAGGGCTTTGGTATCCTTGAAACTTTACTTAGTATCCTGTCTAATACATTATCCTTTATAAGGGTTGGAGCCTTTGCAATAAACCATGTTGGACTGTTTATAGCCTTTGAAACCCTTGCTGAAATGATTAGAAATGGAGTTGCAAGCGCCTTAATGCTTGTTTTAGGAAATTTAGTAATTATAGGGCTTGAGGGCCTTATAGTGTTTATTCAAGGTTTAAGGCTTGAATACTATGAGCTTTTAGCAAATTCTTTAAAGGAAATGGATATGAATATACACCAATAAGCATAAGGGGGTAATAAAATGTTTATCTTTGTTATATTAGCAACACTAATAGTTATTTTTACACTTACAAAGGGAGTTTTAGCTCTAAAGGATAATATGAAAAAGGATGAATTTAAAAAGCATTTAAAGCTAAACGTATCATCCTTTATTGCCATTTTAACTGCCTTTATAATTATGGCGATTCCTCAGGTTGCCCATGCTGCTGCTGAAGGAAACGGAGCAGCAGGATTAGGTTTTATTGCTGCAGGACTTAGCACAGGGCTTGCTGCAATAGGCGCAGGATACGCTGTTGGTGCGGTAGGTTCATCTGCCCTTGGTGCTGTTTCGGAGGATCCTAAAATACTTGGAAAAACTTTAATATTTGTTGGGCTTGCAGAAGGTATTGCAATATATGGGCTTATAATCTCAATAATGATATTAGGAAGACTAAGGTGATATCATGAAAATATTTTTGATTTCTGACAGCCATGATACTTTGGTGGGAATGAGACTTGCTGGGATAAAGGGTGTTTTAGTTTCTTCAAAGGAGGAAGGAGAGGTAGAGTTTAAAAGGGCAATTAAGGATAAGGAAATTGGAATAATAGTTTTAACTGAAAGACTGGCTTCGAAGATAAGACACCTTGTAAATGAGGTAAAGATCAATCAGGAAATGCCGCTTATAATTGAAATTCCAAATAGACAAGGTAGCATAAGGGATGATGATTATCTTGTTAAGTATATTAAAGAGTCCGTTGGGATAAAAATCTGAGGTGATTTATATGGTAACTATTGAAGAAAAGATAAGGCTGTTTACAGAGCTTGTTTATCAAAAAATAGAGAAGGAAAATAAAGAGGAAATTGAAAGATTTAACGAGAGATTTAAAAACCTTATAGAGGAAAAGAAAAGGGATTTCGAAGAGGAATTCAATAGGGTGAGGGAGGAAAGAATAAAAAGGCTAACGAAGAGGCACAAAGGATTGTATCAAAGGCAAAATATGAGGAGAAAAGAATACTTCTTAAAAAAGGGATGAAGTTTTTAATAAGTTTTTGAGGATTTAAAGATAAAATTAGAAGAATATACTAAAAGCAATCAATATAAAGATTGGCTTTTGGATAGTTTGAAAAAGGCTCTTGAAAATAAAAATTTTAAATTGATTTTAACCAATAAAGACTTTGAATTATTAAAGCCCTATTTAAATGGATTTAAAGTTGAATTTGATGATAGCTTAATTGGAGGATTTATTTTGGAAGATGAAAATAGGATAAGAATAGATCATTCTTTGAAGGCATTAATGGAGGATAAAAAGGAAAAAATAGGCCAGATACTTTTTCTAATCTTTAGGTGGTGGGATTATGGATAACGGGATTATAACATATATAAACGGTCCGGTAATTAAAGCAAAAACATGAAAAATTTTAGAATGAGGGAAATGGTGGCAGTTGGTGAGAAAAAATTAATAGGTGAAGTGATTTCTATTTATGAAGATTATGGGACGATACAGGTCTATGAAGAAACGGCAGGACTTAAAATTGGTGAATTTGTTTATCCTACAGGTAAACCTTTGTCCGTTAAACTTGGACCTGGAATAATTGGAAATATATTTGATGGCATAGAAAGGCCACTAAATAAAATAAAGGAATACAGCGGAAATTTTATAAACGAGGGAATAGGGCTTATCTCGATAGATCCTAACAAAAGATGGAAAGTCAATTTTTAGTAAAAGAAGGAGAATATCTTGAAGAAGGACAGCCCTTTGCCTATGTTGAGGAAACACCCTTATAAAGCATTTTATCATGGTTCCTCCTAAAGTAAAGGGAAGAGTAATATATGTTGCAGCAGAAGGTGAATACTGTATTGAGGATGTCATTTTAAAGCTGCAGGATGATAAAGAATATGAACTTAAGATGTATCAGGAGTGGCCGGTTAGAATTCCAAGGCCGGTAAAAGAAGATTCCCAATCGAAAAGCCCCTTATAACTGGTCAAAGAGTAATAGATACCTTTTTCCCTATTGCAAAGGGGGAACTGCAGCAATCCCTGGAGGATTTGGAACTGGAAAAACCATGACTCAGCATCAGCTTGCTAAGTGGAGCGATGCCGATGTTATTGTTTACATTGGCTGCGGTGAAAGAGGAAATGAGATGACGGAGGTTTTGGAGGATTTCCCAAAACTTATTGACCCTAATTCCAATCTTCCTCTTATGAATAGAACCATCCTTATTGCCAATACATCAAATATGCCAGTTGCTGCAAGGGAAGCGTCGATATATACAGGCATTACTATTGCGGAATATTTTAGGGATATGGGATATAACGTTGCAATAATGGCAGATTCAACATCAAGATGGGCAGAAGCCCTAAGGGAAATATCGGGGCGTCTTGAGGAAATGCCGGCAGAGGAAGGCTATCCTGCTTATCTTGCTTCAAGGCTTGCGGAGTTTTATGAAAGGGCCGGGTATGTTGAAACCCTTTCAGGTAAAGAGGCCTCTGTTTCTATAATTGGGGCTGTATCTCCAGCTGGAGGCGATTTTTCAGAGCCTGTTACTCAAAATACAAAAAGGTTTGTAAGCGTATTTTTGAGTCTTGATAGAAATCTTGCCTATTCAAGGCATTATCCGGCTATAAATTGGCTATCAAGTTATAGCGGGTATTTATCCCTTCTTAATGATTGGTATAGGGAAAATGTCAGCGAAGATTTCTTTAAGCTAAGGGGTGAAATGCTAAAGGTTCTTCAGGAGGAAAATAAGCTTTTAGAAATTGTAAAACTTGTTGGAGAGGACGTTCTTCCGGACGACCAAAGGTTAATTTTAGAGGTTGCAAGGCTTATAAAAATAGGCTTTCTCCAGCAAAATGCCTACCATCCAGAAGATACCTATGTTCCTTTACATAAGCAATATAATATGCTAAGGATGATTAAGCTATTTTATGACAAGGCACTATTTGCTATTAAAAGGGAGTTCCAATAGGAAAAATAAGACAGATGAAGGGCTACAGTGAAATATTGAAGATGAAATACTCTATTCCTAATGAATATAAAGATGAATTTGATAATTTACAAAGGGATATAGAGGAAGAATTCAGCCAAATTTTAAAGTCCTATGAAGGTGATTGATATGCAAAAGGAATTTTTACATATAGAAAAAATAGAGGGACCACTTTTAATCCTATCTGAAGTTGAAGATGTTTCCTATGATGAGATAGTTGAAATAAAAACAAGGGATGGAATAAAGCATGGGAAGGTAGTTCAGCTTTATGAGGATAAGGCAATAATTCAAGTTTTTGAAACAACATCAGGGCTATCTGTAAAGGATGTGTCGGTTAAATTTACTGGAAAGCCTCTTGAAATTAGCCTATCAAAAGATATTTTAGGGAGAATATTTAATGGGTTTGGAGTTCCGATTGATGGTGGAGGACCTATATTTTCTCCAATTAAAATGAATGTAAACGGAAGACCGATAAATCCGGTTGCAAGGAAATATCCAAGAAACTACATCCAAACGGGTATTTCAGCAATAGACCTTCTTACAACATTAATTAGAGGACAAAAGCTTCCAATATTTTCAGGGAATGGACTTCCTCATAACGAAATTGCAGCCCAGATTATAAACCAGGCCAAAATAGCAGATGGGGAAAATTTTGCCATTGTTTTTGCTGCTATGGGAATAAAGCATGATGATGCCCATTATTTTACCAAAATGTTTGAGGAGTCAGGGGTTTTAGAGAGGGTTGTAATGTTTTTAAATCTTGCTGATGATCCTGTTGTTGAAAGGATCGTAACCCCAAGATGTGCCCTTACGGCTGCAGAATACCTTGCCTTTAATGAGGATATGCATGTTTTGGTGGTTTTAAGCGATATGACAAGTTATTGTGAGGCGTTAAGGGAGATATCCTCTGCAAGGGAGGAGGTCCCTGGAAGGAAGGGCTATCCAGGATACTTATATTCCGACCTTGCCTCTATATATGAAAGGGCAGGAATTATTGAAGGTTCTAAAGGCTCAATAACACAAATTCCAATCCTTACAATGCCAAATGATGATATAACCCATCCTGTCCCAGACCTTACAGGATATATAACCGAAGGACAAATAGTTTTAAGCAGAGAAATATATCAAAGGAATATATATCCTCCTATAAATATCCTTCCATCCCTTTCAAGGCTTATGAAGGATGGTGTAGGTGAAGGGTATACAAGGGAGGATCATCCTTCTGTTGCAAATCAAGTTTTTGCATCCTATACAAAATATCAAGAGGTTTTAGCCCTTGCCCAGGTTATAGGGGAGGATGAGCTATCAAGTATAGATAAAAAATATATGGAATTTGGAAGGGCCTTTGAGGATAAATTTTTAAAACAGGATTTTTATGAGGAAAGAAGTATTATAGAGTCAATCGATTTAGCTTGGTCTATTTTATCCATCCTTCCCAAGAATGAACTTGATAGAATAGATCCAAAACTTTTGGATAAATATTATAAGGGGTGATTAGATGGAAAATATAGCCCCTACCAAATCCAATCTTATGAAGGCTAAATCATCCTTAGAATTTTCAAAAAGGGATTTGAACTTTTAGACCAGAAAAGGAATGTCCTAATAAGGGAAATCATGGGCCTTGTTGATAAGTCAAAGGAAATACAAAAAAGGGTAAATGAGCTGTTTAAAGAGGCCTATGAGGCCCTTCAAATGGCAAACATTACTATGGGGATTCATTTTGTTGAGGATATTGCGTCGACTGTTCCTGAGGTGGAGGAGTTTGAGATTATTTTTAAAAGCGTTATGGGGGTTGAGGTTCCTATAGTAAAGCATTCGAAGGAGATGGAAAGGCCAAGTTATAGTTTTTACCAAACAAACTCAGCTCTTGATGTTGCCTTTACTAAGTTTCAAGAGGTAAAACTTTTACTATTTGAACTTGCAGAGATTGAAAATGCAGTCTTTAGGCTTGCCCATGATATTAAAAAGACTCAAAGGAGGGCAAATGCCCTTGAAAATATCCAAATACCCAAATATGAAAACTTGGTCAAATCCATTCAGGAGGTCCTTGAGGAGAAGGATAGGGAGGATTTTTTAGGCTTAAGGTTGTAAAGAAAAAAGATTAAAGAAGCAAAACCCCTAAAGGGGGTAGCTTTTTATTTTTTATACTTCTTCTATAAGTAGGGTTATATTCTGTCCAGCCATCAAGGCCGGTATCCCTTTCTATTGCAAGATGAAAGGCGTTTATTTCTGCACTTGCTTTATCGGCGTTGTGGACTGCTATTGCTTCTATTGTCATGGGAAGAACCGGAGAGCCCATATCAAGGGTTCCGTGGTGGGATAGAATGCAGTGGATAAGGTCGTATTTTAAATCGTTTGGAAAATCTTTTATTTCGCTAATTGCCCTGCTTACAAGGTCTGCACCAAGGGAAATATGGCCGAGTAAACGTCCTTTAGTTGTATATTTGTTTTCGGGAAAGCTTGAAAGTTCATATATTTTACCGATGTCATGAAGTAGTGCCGCAGCAACGGCTATGTCGTATTTAATGTAGCTAAATATTTTACAGTAGCTTTGAATAAGCTTTACAACCTCTATCGTATGCTGTGCAAGGCCACCTTGGTAGGCATGATGTATTTCTGCACCTGCTGCCTTTTTATAAAAGTGTTTTTTAACATCTGGCATTGCAAATATGTTTTCTAAAAGGGTTTTTATAAAAGGATTGCTTATAGTTGATATAATATTATTTATCTCAAGGACCATATCGTTTTCATTAACATAGCCTGATGGAAGAATGGAGTTTAAAAGTTCCTGCGAGGGATTCCATATTCTTTGGATGTTGCTTATGTGCAGCTGAAGGCTGCCCTTAAAATCCCTTGCTATTCCTGATATATAGGCAAGACACCCAGGGATAATTTCTTCGCCGATTTTTTCATCATCGTTCCAGATTTTAGAGTCATAGTTTTTAAGGCCTATGCTAACCTGAAGATGGTAGTAGTTTTTGTTGTTTTGGTCGGTTTTTCTAGTTATTTGCCTTACAGCAACAGCTATATTTTCAAATTTTTGATTTACATTTAGCTGCATAAAATCACCTCGAATTATATTATACATAATTTTTGCAAATAAAACACATAATATTTTAGTGGAGGGATTATTTTGGAAAGAACATTGGTTTTAATAAAGCCGGACGGAGTTAGGAGAAATTTGATAGGTGAGATTATAAGGCGTTATGAGATGAAGGGGTTAAGGGTTATAGCTATAAAGTCCCTTTATCCATCAGAGCAACTTGCAATGGAACATTACAAGGAACATGAAGGGAAAGACTTTTATGAGAGGTTAATTAAGTTTTTAACATCTGGAATGGTTATTGCAATTATTTTAGAGGGGAAAAATGCAATAAAATGTGCAAGGATAATCAACGGTGCTACAAAGTATCAGGATGCCCTTCCTGGGACGATTAGAGGTGATTTCGCCTTCGATGAGACGGAAAACCTTGTTCATGCTTCGGACTCATTAGAATCCGCTGAAAGGGAAATGAAAATTTGGTTTCCAGAAATCTATTGAAAAATTTATAAATTAGTGTATAATATAATATAGTTATCTGGGTGTGGCGCAGATGGTAGCGCGCCAGAATGGGGTTCTGGAGGTCGCTGGTTCAAGTCCAGTCACCCAGACCAAGAAAAAGCCTACAACCATTAGGTTGTAGGCTTTAAATCTTATATAGGTTTTATAAACATCTGCGTCCAATAGCACCTTCCTGCCTTATCCTTTGCAAGGCCGACGCCTATTTCGGTAAAGGTTGGGTTTAAGATGTTGCTTCTGTGACCTGGAGAGTTCATCCATGCATTCATGACTTCCTGTGGAGTTCTTTGACCCATTGCAATATTTTCACCAGCTGCTGAAAATCTTAAGCCGAAGGATTCAATCATTTGAAAGGGTGAGCCGTAGGTCGGTGAATAGTGGGAAAAGTAGTTTTTGTTTATCATATCTTGGGATTTATATCTTGCAATTCTTGAAAGCTGCCAGTTTTCCTTTAAAGGAGGAAGGCCTACCTTAGCCCTTTCAATGTTAACAAGCCTCACAACTTCGCTCTCTAGAGCTTTAGTCTCTATAACAGGAATTTTAATCTTTTGGCCTGGATATATAAGGGCTGGATTTTTATCTCTGGGTTAGCTGAAATGATTTCAGAAATACCTACCTGATATTTTTGTGCGATCTTCCATATGCTATCTCCAGGTTGAACAGTGTAATAGGTATCTTGGGCGTAAATTGTTGATGTAATCAGAAAAAATAAAGTCAAGAATATAATACTTATTTTTTTATTCAAACTAATCACCTCTAATGTTTAGTTTGAGTAGAAAAAGAGGTTTTATTCTTTATTTTAATTTAAAAACCTCTTTCTTGGTTTTTCTTTGCCAGGAAAGAGGTTTTAAGTTATATATGCTTTAACCCCTGTGGGTTAATATATTCTTAAAGCTTTCAAGATAGTTGTATGCTTCTTCTCCCTTTGCTACAGCATTTTTAATTTTGTTAACATTTCCCTCAATATTTGCAAGTTGAAGGGCAAAATTATCATGTTCAGCCTTATTAATTTCTGCTTTATGCTCAAGAGCACGTAGGATTTGAGTATTTTCTTCTACCTGAGCCTTAATTAGAGACACTTCATTGTGCACAGAATAAATCTGATCCTGCATAGAATTTATCTGATCCTGCATAGAATCAATTTGATTTTGCATAGAATCAAGGCGTTCATTTATAGGTTTAAGTTCTTCCTTAATGATTGTTCTAAAGGCATTCAACAATTCCATATCCATTTAAACGTTCTCCCTTCGTAAAGTATGATTTATATGTTAATGCGATTTAATCATTTTAGACTTATATAATAAATTATAGTTTATGAAAAATGGAGTTTCAAGCTTTATATAGACAAATGGCTCCTTGCCTAAATTTAATAATTTTTTTATTATACTAACATATAAATTTAATTGAAAATTCTTGAATTTATTATGTATAATAAGATTCGTGTTTAATCCTTTGTTTAAGAGGTGTCAGGGGATGGAGATTGATTCTGTTATTTTAAAACTTATCGATAGGATGCAAAATGCCTTTGCCTATCACAAAATTATTTTAGATGAAAATAATAAGCCAGTAGACTATGAGTATATTTATGTAAATACGGCATTTGAAGAGCTAACTGGATTAAAAAGACAAAATATATTAGGAAAAACTGTAAAACAAATTATACCTGATATTCAAAATAGCAGCTTTAATTGGATCGAATATTATGGTAATATTGCCCTAAATGGAGTAGAGGATCATATTGTCCAATATTTTGACCTTTGGGATAGGTGGTATAGGATAGATGTATTTTCCCCTGAAAAAATTACTTTGTCACCTTCTTTAGCGATATAACAGATGTTAAAAAGGCAGAAGAAAAAATAAAGGAACAGAATGAAATAATAAGTCAAATTACAGAAAACTTAGATGAAATTACATTTTTACAGGATGTTAAAACTCGAGAGGTAATTTATTTAAGCAGTTCCTTTGAAAGGATATATGGAATACCAATAAAGGAAATTTATAAAAACCCAAGGTTATGGATTGATTATGTTTACCCAAAGGATAGAGAAAGTGTTGAAAAAGATCAACGATGGAAAATACAATAAATGAAATAAAAGAAAAAGGCTATTTTACACAGGAATATAGAATAGTTGTTGATGACAATATAAAATGGATAAGGACAAAGATTCTTCCTGTAATAAACAGCGAGGGAAAAATATATAGAATAGTAGGTATAGAGCAGGATATAACGGAACAAAAAATATGGAAATTAAGTTAAGAAAAGCTGTAAGAAGAGCTGAAAGTCTCGCAATGCACGATTATTTAACAGGGCTTTATAATAGAAGAGCATTTTTGTAAGAACAAAGGAAGAAATAAATAGGGCAAAAAGAAGAGGAGAAACCTTTTCGATAATATTAACGGATTTAGATAGATTTAAATTAGTAAACGATACTTACGGCCATGATGCGGGAGATAAAATTTTAAAGGTCTTTAGTTCCATATTGAGAAAACATACACGAAAATATGATATAGTGGCAAGATTCGGTGGAGAAGAATTTATAATTTTCCTTTCTGCAACTAATAAGGAAAACGCAAAGAAAAAGGCAGAACAATTAAGAGAATATGTAGAAAGGTCAGAGGTTTATATAAGGGATGTTGATAAAAAAGTAAAATTTACAGCAAGCTTTGGAGTTTCAGAGCTTTTACCTGAGGATAATTACGATGTTGAAAAGGTTATAAAAAGAGCAGATAAGGCTTTATATTTGGCAAAGAACAGTGGAAGAAATATGGTTATTACAGATTAAAATCCAGGCAACGCCTGGATTTATTTTATTAGGTTTAAAAGCATGTAATATACAATTGGAATAAGGACGGAAGGTAATAAATTTGCAATCTTTATATTTGTTATCTTTAACATATTTAAAGATATTCCAAGGATTAAAAGACTGCCGATTGAGGTCATTTCGTTAATTGTAGCGGTAGTTAAAATATTTTTAGAGTAAATGCAAGAAGGGTAATTGCTCCTTGATATAAAAGGACGGAAAAGGCAGAGAACAAAACCCCAATGCCCATAGTTGATGCAAAAATAATAGACGAAATCCCGTCTAAAATGGATTTAGCGAAAAGAATCTTGTGATTCCCCTCAAGGCCGCTCTGTAGGGATCCGACGATTGCCATGGCACCTACGCAGTATAATAGGCTTGTTGTGACAAAAGCCTCAGAAATGTTGCCTTTGCCTTCAAATTTTTCTTCTATTTTTTGCCTAAATTATTTATAAGCTTATCTATATCAATAACTTCCCCTATAATTCCACCTATTACAATGGAAAAAATAATAAGCAAAACGTTGCTCCCTTTTAGCATTCCAGATACCCCGATGAAAAATACACAAAGGGCAAGTCCTTCGATAATTGTTTTGCTTATCCTTTCTGGAATTCCTTTTTTAATAAAAGCCCTAAAATTCCCCCAATGATTATTGCAAAAAGTTTACAATACTACCAAGCATTTTGGTCACCCCTTATTTTGGAAAAATTTAATAATATTTTAAATAAAAAATGTATAAAAAGCAATATATGAGAAAAAATAAATTCAGAAAAGGAAAGGGGAGTTGAAGATGGGAAAAGATAAGGAAAACAGAAAGAAAAAAGCTGAAGGAAAAGAAAAAAAGGCTAAGAAGAATAAAACTGAAGAAATTGAGCCTATGTGATAATAGGCTCAATTTTTTCAAAGGCTTTATCTACATCTACATTTATGCCTGCAGCAGCAGGATCTTGAGCATGGATCTTTACAGCCTAAAAACCATAATAAAAGTATTAAAGAGATAGGATCTCTACACATAATTTTCCCTCCCCAAATTTGCTTAGTATATTATATTCTTTTCGATAAAATTTGACACATTTTGAAAGGAGAGTATATATGGAAAATAGAACAGATGATAAACTTAAAGTTGATTTAAATGATGAAAGAATAGGCCTTACGGATATAAAGCTTGCTTCCTTTTCAGATAATATAATTGGATATAATTTTGAAAACGTAAGGGATTATAAAAACAAAAAAGGAGAAAAGAAATAACCCGGATTTTCCGGGTTTAAATTTTTCCTAAAAAGTGTTGAATTTGGTCAAAATATGACATATAATATACCTATAAAGGGTATATAAAATTGGAGGGATAAAAATGCAAATTAAAATATCTCAAGATGCAGCTATTGAGCTAAAGAAAAAAATTGAAGAAAAAGGAGAAGAATATGGTATAAGGGTATATATAGCAGGCTTTGGCTGAGGCGGTCCAAGTTTTGGTATGGCTCTGGATGTGCCAAAGGAAGATGATAAAGTTTTTGAAGTAGAGGGAGTTAAGATAATACTTGATGAAGAGATGGTAGAATATACTCCTGGGTTTATAATCGACTATAGAAATACCTATTTTGGAAAAAGATTTTCAGTTGAATCCCTTTATGGCGGGGAGGATGTGGTTAAAATAAGGGCATTTTGCCCTTATTTTTTTTGTAGAAAAATAATTTTGTTTTAATTATAATTATGTTATTGCAAGGAAAGATTAGGATATGGTTAAAATATACTTAGGAGGTTTTAGAATGAAGGAGGTAATAATAACTTCAAACGAGGCTGGACAGAGGTTTGATAAGTTTTTAAGGAAATACCTTAAAAATATGTCCTTAGGTTCAATATATAAAGCTATTAGAAAAAGGGAAGTTTTAGTAAACGGTAAAGGTGTAAATGAAAAATACCTGTTAAAAGAAGGGGATAAAGTAAGCTTTTTATTTGAAATAGAGGATGTAAAAAAGGAAAAGGATTTAAAATTTTTAAAAATAGAAAATTTGAATTTAAGGGTTGCCTATGAGGATGAAAATGTTTTAATCGTTGAAAAAGAAAAGAACTTATTGGTTCATCCTGATGAGGGTGAAGAGCTAACCTTAACCGATGCAGTTTTGGCATATCTTTATGATAAGGGGAATATAACCCAAATGAAGAAAAGACCTTTTCGCCTTCACCCTGTAACAGATTAGATAGAAATACAGAGGGGTTAGTTATTTATGCTAAAAACTATGAAGCTTTAAAGCTTTTAAATGAGGCAATTAGAGAAGGAGGTATTAAAAAATACTACATAGCCCTTATTAAAGGTAAAATTGAAGACGGAACATACAGGGCTTATCTTTCAAAGGACAAGAAGAACAACAAAGTTATAATTTCTAACAATAAAACAAGGGATTCAAAGGAAATAGAAACAAAGATAAAAACATTAGAAACTGTCGGTGCATTTTCAGAGGTTGAAATAGATCTTATAACAGGGAGAAGCCATCAGATTAGGGCTCATCTTTCAAGTTTAGGAAATCCTATAATAGGAGATCCTAAGTATGGACATAGAAAGTTAAACAGCATGTTCTTTAATAAGTTTGGTCTTGATAATCAGCTGCTTATTGCATATAAATTGATTTTTAAAAAAGTAAAGGGAAGTTTAAGCTATTTAAACAATAGGATAATAACTATGAATCTACCACCTATATATAAAAGATAAGGCATGAATTATTCAAGTTTTAATGTTTGGCTTAATATATATTACTAAAGCAATTTTTAAAGAGTAAAAGATGAAAAGAATTTTTATATTAATCTTGGCCTTTTTGCTAACTCTTTTAGCAAAGAATTTAAGTAAAGAAGTTTATAAAAATAACGAAGATAAACTTTTCAAAAATATTGCGTATATAGAAACTACAGAAAGCTATAGTCCTTGGGATGGGAAGGTAATTATAAAAAGTCCATATCCTATGCATATCCAGATAAATTAAGAATTGACTATATTGATGAGTTTAATTCTATAGAAATAATAAATGGAGATAAGTATTATTATACCAATAATAAAATCGACCACATAATTGTCCGATGGACTATTCCTTTGATTGAAATCGATATTTTTGAAATTTTAAAGATGATAGAAGGAAAAGAAATAATAGGGTATGAAGTTAAACATGATGTGCAGTATAAAATAATAGGTATAAAAAATAAAGTAGATGATGTTCAGTATTTTACAAAGGTTTGGGTAGGAGACTATAAGGGTTTTTCTCTTCCATATAAGGTTGAATATTTTATTAACAATAAAATAGTTTCCCAAAGGGTCTTCGAATATCAATTGATAGATGATAAGATAGATTTTAAATTATTTTCTATATCCTCCTTAGGGCCCAAAAAGCTTTTATTTGATGGTTCTGAACCAATTTACGTTACTTTAAGCAGAGCAAAGAAGTTTATAAATTTTGAACCATTAATATATAAGAACAATGGATATAATCTTGCTGAAACTAAGGTTATAAGAGAGGAAGGCAAGAATATACTAAATCTGGTTTATATAAAAGATGATGTTAAAATCGAAGTTCTTCAGAGGAAAAGAGAAAATAAGGATTCATTATTTACCATGAAAACCGATGGCGATAAAATTTACATCGATTTTATTGAAGGCGATATTTTTGTTAGTGTAGTTGGAACTTTAGAAAATTATGTAGATATAATTGACTTTTGCAGTGGACTGTCTAAAAAATAAATTTTGAAAAAATAGATGGGGAGTATAGAGATGGACAGGATGATATTTAATATATCTAAGGATGATGAAGGAAAAAGGCTCGATAATTTTTGAAATTTGAAAAGGGCTTTTCGACGAGGCTTATAAAAAAAATAACCAAAAACGGCTGTGTCTTTATAAATGGAAAGATAGCCTGGGCTGATGACATTTTAAAGGAAGGGGATATCGTTGAAATATTGTTAAAGGAAAATAAGGAACAGGATATAATGCCTGAAGATATTCCCATAGATATAGTTTATGAAGATGAGGATATATTGGTAGTGAATAAGCCTCCATTTATGGTGGTTCATCCTACCAAAAGCCATCAATCAGGAACTCTTGCCAATGGGGTTATGAATTATTTTAAAAAAACAAAACAAAATTGCATCGTAAGGCTTGTTAATAGGCTTGATAGGGACACATCTGGGCTTGTTATGATAGCTAAAAGTCAATTTGCCCATCAGGCTATGGCCAAGATGTTTGAAAAAAACAAAGTAAAAAAGGAATATATAGCAATAGTTAAAGGCAAAATGGTGGGAAAAGGGACAGTAGATCTTCCAATCGACAGACCAAGCTTAGATTCTATAAAAAGATGTGTCATTGAAGGAGGACAAAGAGCAATAACCCATTATGAGGTTATAGCATCAAATGAAGATATTTCAATTGTCAAGCTAATTTTAGAAACCGGAAGAACACATCAAATCAGGGTGCATCTGAGCCATATAGGACACCCTATTTTAAGCGATGAGTTATACGGAGAAAAAAGTAATATAATACAAAGACAGGCACTACATGCCTTTAGGCTTACTTTTAATAAATTAAGGGGCGAAGATTTGGTTGTATGCACGGCTAATATTCCGCAGGATATGCTTGAAATTTTAAAAAATATAATTTGGATTTTCAGGAGGATACCTATGAGTAAACTTCAAATAGTTAAGGAAAACATAATAAAAGAAATTGAGAATAATCCTAAATATGAAATTCAGTCTATTAAATCAATAGAACATCCTTTAAACAAAACCTTAATGAGTTTTAATATAATATTTTCAGATTCTGAAAAAAGCATTAGATATTCTTTGGTGGGGTATGAAAATGAAATAAAAGAAATTGGAATATTATTAGAGGCAAGTTTTTTACGGGAATAGAGAAGGATATAGAAGAAAGCAAAGAAATAGATAATTTTAAAGTTGAGATAAAAAACTTTAAAAAGGGTAAAGAAGCATTAGTAAAATTATCATTTAAAGGAAACCCTGATAAGTTTGATTTTTACTTGGCTTTAAATACTTTAATAGAAGAAGGGATTAATAAGCTTATATATTAAATAAAGATGGCAGCTAAGCTGCCATCTTTATTATCTACCTGAAGTATAAACTCCCTTTAATTCATAGTTTGCAAAGAGTGGTAATCTCCAGTTCTTTACATATGAATGAGTGAAGTTGTATCTATCTCTGTATTGAGTTGGTGCAATAGCTGCATCATCAGCAACGAGTAATTTTTCGGCTTCTTTGAAGTATTGAAGTCTCTTGTTGTTGTCTGGTTCCATAGAAATCTTCTTTATAAGTTCGTCATACTTCTTGTTTGAATACTTAGCTGAGTTGTTTCCTCCGCCTGTAATCCACATATCGAAGAATGTCATTGGGTCGTTGTAGTCAGCACCCCAAGCCATAGCTCCGATTTGGAAGTCTCCCTTGTCAACCTTGTCAAGGAATGTTCCAAAGTCTGATACAGCGTCGATCTTAACCTTTACGCCAAGCTTCTTTTGCCATTCATTCTGATAGAACTCAGCAATTGTTCTTGAGAAGGAGTCTGTTCCTGAGCTTAAGAATGTAACTGTATAAGTTGCGTTTGGATTTAATCCAAGTTCCTTTAATCCTTTTTGTAATAGTCCTTTCAATGCAGCATCAGTTGGATACTTAGCCTTTTCAGCCTTTAATGGTTCTGGAACAAGGCTTCTATATTGCTTATCTCCTATAAGGATGTTGTATGGAGTCCAACCATATGCTGGATAATATCTTTGGAATACATACTTGCAGAGCTTTTCTCTGTCGATTGCAAGTGAGAATGCAAGTCTTACGTTTCTATTTGTAAAGAGCTTATTCTTGTCTTTGTTGTTGAAGAATACATAGTTTTCTGCTCTGTCGTATCCAGTTATAAGCTTATATGTTCCCTTTTGAGCTTCTTTTTGGAATCTCTTTAAGTATTCTCCTCTTGCTGTTGAAGTGTCAACTTGCTTTCTTGTGAACATTTGCATTCTTGTTGCTTCTTCCTTGATTACAAGGAATGTAACTGTATCAAGGTAGTAGTTTTCAGCATCCCAATATTTTGGATTCTTCTTGAGAACTATCTTTGAACCCTTTACCCATTGTTCAACTGTAAATGGTCCGTTATAAACAAGCTTTGATGGGTCTTGACCGTATGAATTACCAGCAGCTTCAACAACATCCTTTCTTAATGGGAAGAGGTTTGAGAAGGATGTTAAGCTTATAAAGTATGGTGTTGGAGCCTTTAATGTAACTTCAAGTGTAGTATCGTTTAAAGCCTTAATTCCAAGGTCTGATGCCTTTGCCTTTCCTTGGTTGAAGGCTTCAGCGTTCTTAATTGGGTATAATAGGTATGCATAATCTGATGCAGTATTTGGATCAAGAAGTCTTGTCCATGAGTATACGAAATCTTGTGCAGTTACTCTCTTTCCATCTGTCCAATAAGCATTGTTTCTTAAATAGAACCTATAAACAAGACCATCCTTTGAAACTTCATACTTGTATGCAACACCAGGAACGATAACGTCTGATTTATTATCCTTTGTATCAGTCTTTGTTAAGCCTTCAAAAGCGAGTTCAAGAATAGCGTGTGAATAAGTATCTGTTGCCTTTGAAAGGTCAAGAGTTTTAATGTCTGTTCCAAATGGGATGTTTAAGAATTGTTCCTTGTCCATGTTAGTTGGTTTTGAATAGTTGATTTCCTTTAAAGTTACAGTTGTAAAGTTTGTTGCCTTTGACTGTGCAAATCCAGCTGCGGATACGAATAATACAGCAGCAGCAAGGAATGCACTAAGCTTTTTGAAAGTTTTGTTCATTTAGATACCCCCTTTAAGTTATTAATTTATATGAATATAAATTTTAAACTAAATTGTTCACCTCCTTAAGCGTCATGATAAAATACCAGTTATTAATAAATATTCTACAATAATTGAGATAATCCTGCCTTTAGAGGTAAAAAAGTATTAAGATTTGGAAATATTTTTATGTTCAAAATAGTCGAAAAAATGAAATCAAATACTTAAAAATTTGTAAAAAGTTTTAAACGTGATTAAATATAAAATATAAATGGAAAATATATAAGTTATAGGAGTTATGCCGGATTTTAAAAGAATCCAAGAAAGAAAAAGGCAAACAGAAAAGGTCAATAAATGAACTAATATATCTCTTTTAATTTCAAAATTCAACTTTACGCTTAAGTTGATATAAATGAAGTTTAATATTATTCCAACTGTTGCTGACACTATAAAGTTGATTGCATAGCCATATATATTAAGGTTTGGAACTGCAATGAATATATAAATTATTACTATATCAATAATAGAAAGAATGAGCGAATTTATCATTACCTGGGTTTGCCTTCCAATGGCATTTAAAATTGAAAAACTTATCATTTCAACATAAATTATAGGAAGCCCATAGGATAAAGTTTTAATAAGCGGTGCTATTGAACTGTCTTTATAAAATAATAAAGATATTTTGTCTGGAATGCTGTTTAATATGATAAATGTAGATAATGAAAGGATAAGGGCTATTTCGATTGTTTTTTTAATCCTCCTTTTTACAGCTGCAAAATTTTTAAAACCAAAAATTCTGAAATAGATGGAATAAGAACTATGCTTAAAGAATTTAATATAACGGCAGGGTAGAATATTACATTAAGGGCCATTCCAGATAGCTTTCCAAACATAGATATTGCATCTTCATAGCTAAAACCAGCAACCATAAGGCGTTTGGGAATTAATATTGCAATTAACATGCTAAAAACAGTTGATGATATTCCGTTTATTGCCAATGGTAAGGAGAGCTTTAATGTGTCTACAAGAAGTTGGATAGAATTTTCTGCCTTATCAAAGGATTTATTTTTAAGTTTATAGCTTTGATAAAATATATAAAAAAGCAATAGACTTGTAAACTCACCAGCACTTAAAGCAAGCATCGCAGATGCACAGCTCAGCTCTAAGCTTTTACTTTTGAAGAAATTTATTAATGGAAACATTACAAGTATTCTTATAATTTTTTCAACTATATCGATCAACGCTGGTTCTATCATCCTTTGAATTCCATAGAAGGCACCCTTGTAAACAGATGAGATAGACACTATAATAAGTGCAGGGGTAAAGGCAAGGATGCTGTAATAGGTTCTTGAATCCTTTAAGATAAACAATGAAAATTGTTTTGATAAAGAAAGCAATATAGCAGTTATTATAATGGACCAAAAGATTTCGAAGAGTATTATTGTATTAACAGTTTTATAAAGCTCATTTAATTTTCTTTTTGCCTTTTTTCTGCTGCAACCTTTGATACTGCAATGGTAATTCCGCCACCAGTTATAAATAAAAACATTGTATAAAGGGGCATTACAAGTTGATAAATTCCCATTCCTTTAGGGCCTATTTGGCGCGATAAAATTATTGAAAAAATAAAGTTTAAAGTGCCTGTTATGATGTTGGATAAAACTAAAATAAAGGTGTTTTTATAAAAATCACTAACCTTCATCCTTCACCCTGATAATTTATCTATAAATATTAATATTTTATTCCTTCTTAATTTATACTTATCTTAGAAAAAAGCGCAATGTTTGGTTAAACAAATCATTGCGCCTTTTAAATTACTTTAAGTTTTCTGGGTTTAATGCTTCAAGCTCAGGTAAAACAAATCTTCCGTCTTTTCTTACAAGAACATCATCGAAGTAAATTTCTCCTCCGCCATATTCTGGAGTTTGGATGTATACAAGGTCCCAGTGAATAGCTGATTTATTTCCGTTGAAGGCATCATCATAGGAGCTTCCTGGAGTAAAGTGGATTGAACCTGCAATCTTTTCGTCGAATAGTATATCCTTCATTGGTTTTGTTATATATGGGTTAACTCCTATTGCAAATTCGCCGACATATCTTGCACCTTCATCTGTATCGAATACCTTGTTTATTCTTTCTGTATTGTTTGCAGTTGCTTTTACTATTTTACCATCTTTAAATTCAAGTCTTATGTTTTCATAAGTGAATCCTTGATATTCTGAAGGAGCATTGTAAGTTATATAACCGTTTACGCTGTCCTTAACAGGTGCAGTATAAACTTCTCCATCTGGGATATTCATCTTTCCGTCACATTTTACAACTGGGATTCCTTTGATTGAGAAGGTTAAATCAGTTTCAGGTCCTACAATTCTTACTTTGTCTGTTCTTTCCATAAGTTCTACTAATGCATCCATTGCTTTGGACATTTTTGAATAATCTAAATTGCAAACGTTGAAGTAGAAATCTTCAAAGGCTTCTGTGCTCATGTTAGCTAGCTGAGCCATTGATGGTGATGGATATCTTAAAACAACCCACTTAGTTTTTGGAACTCTAATTTTTCCATGAACTTCATGCCAGAAGTATTTATTGTAGATACCAAGCTTATCTGATGGAACATCTGATAATTCTGATGTATTGTTTCCTGAACGAATTCCTATGTAGGCGTCCATATCGCTCATTCTTGCAGCTTCATACTTTGCCATCATCTTCATTTGCTCTTCAGTTGCACCCATAAGAAGAGCTCTGTCAACTGTTCTGTTTTTAATAGTTACAAAAGGAATAGCGCCTACCCTGTAAGCTTCTTTAATAAGCTCTGTGACAAGAGGCAGCTCAAGATGAATAGTTTCGATCAACACCTTTTCACCTGGCTGTAGTCTGCAGGAATAGTTAATAAGGTTTCTTGCAAGAACCTTTATTCTTTCGTCTACCATAAAAAGCCCTCCTTAAATTTTTTGTAACAAATATATTATAAACTATTAACAAAAATATTAAAATACCCTCTTTACAAAATGTCGAATTAAGTCTAAAATAATAGAGGTGTGGAAGTCATTACGTAAGGTTTATAATAAATCACCTCTAAGTATCCTCCGAAAAGGAGGATATTTTTTTTATTTGTTTTATAATATAATTGAAAAGAAATTTGAGGTGATGGTATGGAAGCTTTAGAAAAATCCTATGGATTTGTTCTTAAGCATATTTTAAAAGCTGTAAATCCCATTAAAAGGAAAATAATTAAAACGGAGTGTAAGGTCCACAAGTTTATAAATAATCAAGCAATAGAAATATTAAAAAATGATGGTAATGAAGAAGCTTATGATTTTCTCTCTAAATATATGAGGGATATAAATTCAGGGGTTGTTTGGGCTGATCAGGATTTTAAAAGCAGCAATCATTTTTATAATCCTGAAAAAATAGGGGCCTTTATGGTGCAAGCAACGCCCTAAAGGAGGCAACCTATTATTATACTAAAGCTATTAACTTATATAAGGAAGGGAAAATAAATGCATCTGCCTTTTATCTTGGATCTTCTTGTCACATCATTCAGGATATGACGGTTCCTCAGCATGTCAATATTAAGCTCTTGGACAGCCATAGAAAATATGAGCTTTGGGTTATAAAGACATATCTTATGCATGATTCCTTTAAAATTGAAAAAGGCGGGATATATTTAAATTCCATAAAGGATTTTATTGAAGAAAATGCAAAGATAGCTATAGAAGCCTATTTAAAATATAAACATTTACAGAATAAAGAAGAAAGATATTTTAAAATAACAGAAGAAATTTTAACGCAGGCACAGAAAACGACGGCAGGCATAGTGTAAAATTATTGTAGGACGAAAAAGACAAAAATTTAAAAGAGACAACCCCTGTGATAAAATAAAAGTGAAAAAACACACAAACCAATAAGGGGTGTCTCTTTTGAATAATATTATACAACAACATTTAATAAATTTCACTACTAAATTAATAAAAAATGTTGAAGAAACTATATCAAAAGAATGGGATCTAACAAAACTTGTTGATGTAGTTAAAAAAATGACTGATGAATTAGGAGCAAACATAATAAAGGACTTTTTAGAAGAATTAGATAAAACGATTAAAGAAGATGAAAAAAGGAAAAAGGGATGGGTAGTAGAAAGGAAAGACAAGAAAAAGATTGTAACAATGCTAGGCGAAATAGAATATGCAAGAACGTATTACAAATCTAAGAAGAATGGGGAATATAGATATTTACTTGATGAAATTATAGGGATAAGCAAACATGAGAAGGTAGATAAAGAAGTAAAGATAAAGCTGGTGGAGAACGCAATTAATATGTCCTATGAGGAGAGTAGTAAAATAACATGTCCGGAGAAACTAAGTAGACAGACAGTATTTAATGCAATAAGACAGGTAGGAGAAGTAGAAGTAAAAGGGAAGTAAAAGAAAAGAGGAAAGTAAGGGTGCTATACATAGAAGCAGATGAGGATCATGTGGCATTGCAGGATGGGAAGAAGGAGATGCCAAGGCTTGTATATATACATGAAGGAAGGCAAAGCAAAAATGGGAGAAACGAATTAAAGAATGTATATTACAAAGCATACGTTGGTGTAGAAGCTGAAGAAATATGGATAGATGTAGCGAATTATGTGTATGACAATTATGAAATAGAGAGCATAGAAAAGATATACATAGCAGGAGATGGAGCAAGATGGATAAAGGAAGGAATGGAATGGATTCCGAAAGCGAAATTTGTATTAGATAGATATCATTTGAACAAATACATAATAAGAGGGACAGCAAAGCGAGAAGAATATAGGCAAAAGATATGGGGAGCGATAAATGAAGGGGATAAGAAGGTTTTAAGGGAGATATTTAAGGAGTTAATAAATATAGCAGAAACTAAGACAGAAAAGGAGAGAGCAAAAGAAGCAAGGAGATATATATTAAATAACTGGGAAGGGATAGTAATATATAAAGAGGACGAGGATGTAATAGGATGCAGTGCAGAAGGGCATATAAGCCATGTATTATCAGCGAGATTAAGCAGTAGGCCATTAGGATGGAGTAAAGAGGGATTAAAGATAATGGCAAAGCTAAGGGTATTTAGCAGGAATGGAGGTAATTTAAGGGAAATAAGTATATACAAGGAAGATGTTGAAACATTTAGATTAAATAAAAAGAAGATAAAAGAAACAATTAAAAGAATAAATAATTCTTCACGAGAAGGAATAAATAATATAACAATATTAAACATTGGAAAAGTAACACCGATGTATAAGATATTAAAATCAATTAAATATGAAAATATAATTTAAAGTTTAAAAGTTTACGAAAGTCTTGATTTTAAACATTTTAGGGGTTGTCTATAAAAAATTAACCTACAATATCTTGACACTATCGACGGCAGGAATGATGTTGAAATATTTTAATGATGTGACTAAAATAAATAATATAAATTAGCACAAGGAGGAAATATATGCCAAAGATTACTTGGAAACCAGGGACTATGCTCTATCCTGTGCCTGCCGCCCTTATAACATCTAAATATGAGGATAAAGAAAACATAATTACAATATCTTGGATAGGAACCGTGTGTTCTGATCCTCCAATGCTTTCAATCTCGGTAAGGCCTGAAAGATATAGTTATGAGCTAATTAAAAATTCAGGGGAATTTGTTGTCAATATCCCAAATAGGGATTTAGCCTATGTAACGGATTTTTGCGGGGTAAGGTCAGGGAGGGATGTAGATAAATTTGAATTTTTAAATCTAACAAAGGAAAAGGCAAGCGTAGTATCTGCCAGCATAATAAAGGAATGCCCTTTGGCGCTGGAGTGTAGGGTAAGGCAATTAATTGAACTTGGAACTCATCACATGTTTATTGCTGAAATTGTAGCTGTAAATGTAGAAGAAAATTTAATAGATGAAACAGGGAAGCTGCACCTTGATAAGGCAAAACTTTTAATGTATAACCATGGTAAATATTG
This sequence comes from Caloramator sp. Dgby_cultured_2, assembly GCF_028872215.1. NCBI lineage: Bacteria > Bacillati > Bacillota > Clostridia > Eubacteriales > Clostridiaceae > Caloramator > Caloramator sp. Dgby_cultured_2. Next base: position 1,588,783 of record NZ_CP118396.1, on the reverse strand, counting down.
TGTAACTGGAGAACACATTGGAAAGTTTGGATTTTCAGTAGAAAAGAAAAAGAAAAAAGGTGATATTATGGGGGATAAACAATATCTTATTGATATTAGCCGCAAGGAATTTAAGGGGGATATTTTGGATATAAGCTATGAAGGTGCTAATTTGATTATTCAAAGTGTTGATGAAGGGTATGAAAAGGATTTTAAAACATTAAAAGACTTAAATGCTGAGCTTGGGAAGTTTGATACGGTGCTATTTTTTCTATCTATTAATAAATATGGAAGGAAAAATTTAAAAAGGCTTTTAAAGAATCTTAAAAATAATCTTAATGATGAAGCAAGGATAATGATTTGGGATATTAATTATAGAAAACTGTCTCCCTTTGATACATTAAAAGTCAAGGTGATTAAAAAAAATAATAAAATAGAAACTTTAAATGAAACCTTTAGATTTAAAATATTTTCGTTAAATTCAAAAGATGTTGAAAGGATTTTGCTAAAAAATGGATATAAGGTTTTAAAATTAGATGTTGATGGGATTTTATATTACATAGAGGCAATTTACGGAGGATAGAAATGAAGGTATTGTTGATTGCGTTAAATTCAAAGTATGTTCATTCAAATTTAGCAATAAGATATTTAAGGGCCTATGTAAATGAGTTTGATGTAGAAATATTTGAAGGAACAATTAACGAAAATCCATTTAATTTATCCCTTGAGATTGCAAATAAAAAACCTGATGTAGTGGCCTTTTCCTGTTACATATGGAATATTGAAAATATCTTAAAGATATGCGGCATATTAAAGGAAATAAATAAAGATATAACTATAATATTAGGTGGGCCTGAGGCTTCATATGATCCTAAAAATATACTTCAGTTAAATGAGTATATTGATTTTATAATATTTGGCGAAGGTGAAGAAACCTTCAAGGAACTTCTTGAGTATTTATCAGGAAAGGGAAAAGATTTGAAGTCGATCAAGGGTCTAGCCTTTAGATTGGGTGAAGAGATAATTGTAAATGAAGAAAGGCCATTGATTACAAATTTAGATACCATTCCTTTTCCATATGATTTGGAAATTCCTTCAAAAATAGTATATTATGAAGCTTCGAGGGGATGTCCTTTTAGCTGCAAATATTGTCTTTCATCAACAATAAAGGGTGTCCGCTTTTTAGTTTGGAAAGGATTAAAAGAGATTTAAAATATTTAATAGACAATGATGTTAAACTTGTTAAATTTGTAGACAGAACCTTCAATGCAAATAAAAGAATGGCTATTGAAATTTGGGAATTTCTAATTCAAAACTCAAAAGGAACAAAGTTTCATTTTGAAATAGCAGCGGATCTTTTGGACGAGGATTGCTTTGAAGTTTTAAAAAGGGCACCAAAGGATCTTTTTCAGTTTGAGATGGGTGTGCAAACTACCAATGAAACAGTTTTAAAAAATATAAATAGGATAATGGATTTCGAAAAAGTAAAAAATAATGTAAAAAGGGTTATGAGTATGGGGAATATCCATTGTCATTTGGATCTTATTGTAGGGCTCCCAGGAGAGGATTTTAGTTCCTTTAGAAGGTCCTTTGAGGATGTAATGGATATAAAACCGAATGTTTTGCAAATTGGCTTTTTAAAGGTGCTAAAGGGCTCACCGATTAGCTTTGAGGCAGAGGAGTATGGAATAAAATATTCACCCTATTCCCCTTATCAGGTATTAAAGACAAAGGATTTAAGTTTTAAAGAAGTTGTATTTCTTATAAAATTTGAAGAGGTTTTTGAAACATTTTATAATTCCCATATATTTGATAATACAATCAGATACTTTTTAAACAAGTTAAATAGCTATGAATTTTTCAGTAAGCTTACTATCTTTTTGGAGGAAAATAATTTCTTTAAATTGAATTTTGATCTTAATGGGAAAACAAAACTTTTGCTTGAATTTTTAAAAAAATATGAGGATGAGGATATAGTAAAGAGCCTTTTGATTCATGACTATTTGTTTACTACAAAGAAAGGGTATCTTCCGGAATTTTTAAAAAGTGATGATGAGATAAACATAAAAGATGTTTTAGCTGAGAATAAGGAAATTATATATGAAAAATTGCGTGTTAAAGATTTCAAATCTGTTTTTGCTGTAAAGGTAAAGGTTGACATAAAGGAAGATTACATATATGGAAATTACATCCTTGTAATTAATTTACTAGATAAGCGATTTTTTACATCAATATGTAATATTTAAAAATTACAAGAAAATTCGATAAATTAATACTTTAACAATCGATTTATGTAATTTTTTAAAAAATATCAATATTAATAAATTTCTCTATTAAAAAAATTATAGTATAATGTAATTTGTAAATTATTTATTAATTTTTATCAAAATAAAAGGTGGTGATAACTTGGCACTTGAAGTTGTTAAACAGGTGGCTGAAATTGAAAAGCAGGCTGATGAGATAATTAAATCAGCACAGCAGAAGGCAAATGGTATATTAAAGGCTGCAAAGGAAAAGTATGATTTATTGATCAAGGAAGCAAACCTTAAGGGTAATGAAATTTATAGGGAAACTATAAATAGGTTTGAGGAGGAAGGCAAAGAAGAGGCAAGGCCCATTTATGAGGAGGCAAATAGGACGATAGAAAATATACAAAACATACCTAATGAAAAGATAGAAAAGGCAATTAATATGGTTATTGAGAGGATAGTGAATAGCCATGGCGATAGTTAAAATGAAAAAATTGAACTTAGCTTGTGCTAAGGAAGACAAGGAAAAAATATTAAAACTTCTGCAAAAATTAGGTGTAGTTCAGATAATCGATTTAAAGGATGAACTAGAAGATACTGATTATGAAAAAGAAAAGCCCTCAAACGAAGTAGAATATGAATTTGCAAAAGTTAAGTTTACCTATGAATTTTTAAAGCAATATTCAGAGGAGAAAAAGGGAATTTTTACTCCTAAAAATGTATTAAGCTTTGAGGAATTTGAAAGGCTTGATTCCCATTTAGATTGGGAGGAATATTATAAGGCAGCAAAATTCATCGAGGAATCGATGAATACAAACAGGACAAAAAAGGAAAAGTTCTGTCTTTGATCGAACAATATTCAAACTGGGTTAATCTTGACGTCTCAGAAGCTGAATTAAAATCGCTAAAAAATGTTGCTTATTTTATAGGGACGGTAAATAAAAAATATAAAGAACAGCTATTAATAGAGCTTAATGAGACCTTTAAAGAAATTTATATCGAAACAATATTTGAAAAACAAAATGATGTAAATGTATTAGTTCTTGCACATAAAGATAAGTTTAATGAAGTATCAGAAGTTCTAAAAAATATGGTTTTGCAAAGACTAATTTAGAATTTGACAAAACACCAAAGGAAAAGATATTAGAACTAAATAAAGAAATCGAAAGTTTAGAAGAAGAATATCAAAAGTTAATAGAAAGGGCAAAGGAAGCTGCAAAAATATCGAAGATGTTGAAAAAATTTACGATTATTTCTATTCTAAACTTCAGCTTGAGCAGGCAAAATCAAAGCTTGTTTTAACCAAAAAGACAGCGGTTTTAACAGGATGGATTCCAGAAGACAAAGTTGATGTAGTAAAAGAAAATGTTCAAAATAAATTTAAACATGTATTCATTGAAGTTGAGGATGCAGAATTTGAAAATGCACCAGTTTTATTAAAAAACAACTGGCTGTCAGAACCCTTTGAGGTTGTAACTTCTATGTATGCACTACCAAAGCCAACAGAGATAGATCCAACACCAATTCTTACGCCGTTTTTCCTTTTATTCTTTGGAATGATGATGGCGGATGTTGGATATGGTATTTTGATGTTTTTGGTAGGAATTTTAGGCCTTAAGTTTACAAACATTGAGGGGGATCTTAAAAAGCTACTAAAGCTTATACTATATTGCAGCATTCCAACAATAGCATTTGGTTTGCTATATGGCAGTTTCTTTGGAGGAATAATTAAACTTAAGCCACTATGGGTTGATCCTGTAAATGAACCTATGGAGATTTTAAAATGGTCTATAATTTTTGGTATAGTCCATCTTTATGTTGGGCTTGGAACAAAGGCATATATGTTGATTAAGAACGGAAAAGTTTTAGATGCCTTCTTTGATGTTGGAGCATGGTATTTACTACTTTCAGGGCTTATATGGATGTTCCTCGGCGGAGGAACTATAGCGAAGGTTCTTGCAATATTAGGCGCATTAATAATACTTCTAACCCATGGAAGGGAAAACAAAACCATAGTTGGTAAGTTCTTTGGTGGATTTTACTCATTATATGGTGTTACAGGATATTTAGGTGATGCTTTATCCTACTCGCGTCTTTTAGCTCTTGGCCTTGCATCGGGGCTAATAGGATGGTCCTTTAATCTTCTTATAAGCCTTTTAGGAAAAGGTATGGTAGTTTATATCTTTGGACCACTGATATTTATAGCAGGACATACATTTAACTTTCTTATAGGAATTTTAGGAACGTATGTCCATACATCAAGATTGCAGTATCTTGAATTCTTCGGCAAATTCTATGAAGGTGGCGGAAAGGCCTTTGAGCCTTTAAAAATAAAAACAAAATTTATAAAAGTAGAATAAGGGAGGAGTTAATATGGAAAACTTTACAACATTCGTTGAATTTTTAAGAGCTTATGGTGGAGCAACTTTAGCATTATTAGGAGCTGCCCTTGCAGCATTAATGGCGGGCATTGGTTCAGCAAGAGGTGTTGGTATCGTAGGTCAAAGTGCTGCAGGCCTTATTACTGAAGATCCAGAAAAGTTTGGTCAATCACTTATATTACAGGTTATCCCAGGAACACAGGGATTTTATGGTTTTATTACAGCTCTAATTGTTCTTTCAAGAATAGGTTTATTAACAGGAGGACTTAAGCCTTTAACATTAGCTCAAGGATTTTATCTATTAATGGCATGCCTTCCAATGGCCTTTGTTGGATATAGTTCAGCAATATCACAGGGTAAGACTGCAGCGGCAGGTATCCAAATACTTGCAAAGAGACCAGAAAAGATGTTTAATGGTGTTATCTATGCCGTAATGGTTGAAACATATGCCGTAGTTGCTTTGATTACTTCAATATTGATGATCGTTAACATAAAGATATGAGGGAGTGCTTAAAATGGCCGGAATTGAAAATTTAAAGGAAAGGCTCTTATCTGATGCCAATGAAAAGGCAGCTAACATAGAAAATGAAGCATCTATGAAGGCGAATTCAACTTTAGAAGAAGCTAAAAGTAAGGCAGATAAAATAATTGAAGAGTTAAAGGAAAAAGCAGAAAGGGACGGAAGGGAAAGAAAGGAAAGAATAATTTCAAAGGCTAAAATGGAAGCAAGGGATATGGTATTAAAGGCAAAACTAGATGCCATTGATAATGTATTTAGACTTGTTGTTGAAAGAATTAATAACATGGATATTGCTTCATACAGAGATCTTTTTAAAAAGCTTATATTAAATAATGTGGAAACAGGAGATGAAGAAATAGTCCTTTCCGTTAAAGATAAGAATAAATTTGATCAAAACTTTTTGTTCGATATAAACAGGGAACTTATGTCAATGGGTAAGCTCGGCAATCTTAAATTTAGCCAGGAAACCCTAAATATAAGTTCAGGATTTATATTAAGAAGAAGGGGACTTGAGATAAACTGCACAATTGAAGCTTTAATTAGGAATTTAAGAGATGAGCTAGAGGCTGAACTAGCAAAACAACTTTTCTAGTTCCTCCATTTAACAAGATAGGAGGGGAAGCAATGGATTTAACTTATTTTGCACAGAGCATTGCAAGGGTTAAGGCTATGGAAACAAAAATGCTCGATAAGGCTAAATTTGAAGCCCTTATTGAGGCAAAGGATTTTAACGAAGCAGTAAGGATGCTTCAGGATACAGTGTATTCTAATTATGATATGAGGGATTTTGAAGTAGGATTAAAGAAGGCCTTAGAGGATCTTTATTCCGAAATGGGGAAAATAAGTCCTTCAAAGGAAGTTGTAGACTTTTTAGCGGCAAGATATGATGCTCATAATATTAAGACATTAATCAAGGCTAAATTCTCAAGCTTTGAGTATGAAAGGCTTCTTTATAACATTGGAACTATTCCTTTAGATTCTCTAAAGTTAATGATCAAGGATGAAAATTTTAGAGATCTTCCATCTACATTGAGAAATTGTATTGAAGGTGCAATTGGGGAATATAAAGCCAATAAAAATCCCCAAGGGATAGATATTACAATTGATAAAGGGATAATAAAATATATGTTTGAAATAGCTGAAAAATCAAAGCTTGAGTATTTGATAAAGATAATAAAGATTATAATAGACATGACTAATATAAAGGCCTTTATAAGAATAAGAGTTCAGGATAGAGAAAGGGAACTTTTTAGAAAAGTGTTTATCGAGGGTGGCAATATAGATATAGACCATTTCCTCAATAGTTTTAACGATTCCCTTGACTCCTTTGGTAACAAGATAATGCATACTGAACATTTTAAGTGGGTAAAGGGTGGTTTAGAGGAATATTTAAAAACAAACGATCTTGGAAGCCTTGAAAAGTATGGTGATAATTATTTGATCGACTTTATTAAAAATTCTAAGTTTGTCTCCTTTGGGCCGGATCCTCTTATAGCTTACATATTAGCAAAGGAGAACGAAATAAGGCTTTTGAGAATAGTTTTAACGGGCAAAAAGAACAACGTAGCACCCGACGTTATAAGGGAAAGGTTGCGTGATATTTATGTATAAGATTGGAGTTGTCGGGGAAAAGGATGCAGTTATAGCCTTTTTATCCCTTGGTATGACTGTTAAGGGGGTTGAAAATGCAAAGGAAGCCCAAATGGCAATCGATGGTATGGCAAGGGAGGGCTATGGTCTTATATTCGTAACAGAAACTATTGCCAAGGAAATAGATGAAACCATAGAAAGATATAAAAACAGCTTTTTACCTGCAGTTATATTAATTCCAGGCGTTCAAGGTAGTCTTGGAATTGGACTTCAAAAATAAAAGACAATGTTGAAAAGGCTGTTGGAGTAGATATTTTATCAAAGAAGGAAGGTTGATAGTCTTGAAGGCGGGAAGGATTATAAAAGTTTCAGGACCATTAGTTGTTGCTGAAGGCATGGAGCATGCCAAGATGTTCGATGTTTGTAGAGTTGGTAATAAAAGACTTATAGGCGAAATAATAGAAATGCGTGGAGATAAGGCTTCAATTCAGGTTTACGAGGAAACATCAGGTCTTGGTATTGGCGAGCCTGTTGAAACTACTGGTGAGCCATTGAGTGTTGAACTTGGCCCTGGCCTTATCGAAGCGATGTTTGATGGAATTCAAAGGCCTCTTGATAAGATAATGCAGATGGCAGGAGATTTTATAACAAGGGGTATTGACGTGCCAGCCCTAGATAGGGAAAAGAAATGGCACTTTGTTCCTAAAAATCAGTAGGAGACTATGTTCAACCTGGAGACATATTTGGAACTGTTCAAGAAACAACTTTAATAGAACATAGAATAATGGTTCCATATAATGTTGAGGGAGAAATTGTAGAGATATTAGAAGGAGATTTCACGGTTTTAGATACTGTTGCTAAGGTTAAAAACAAAGATGGCGAAATTGTAAATCTTACAATGATGCAAAAGTGGCCTGTAAGAAAGGGAAGACCATATAAATCAAAGATAACGCCAGAGGAACCACTAATTACTGGACAAAGAATAATAGATACCTTCTTCCCAGTTGCAAAGGGAGGAACAGCTTGTGTTCCAGGTCCCTTTGGAAGTGGAAAGACAGTAGTTCAGCACCAGCTTGCTAAATGGGCGGATGCGGAGATAGTTGTATACATCGGCTGCGGTGAACGTGGCAATGAGATGACTGATGTTTTAATGGAATTCCCAGAACTTAAGGACCCAAAATCAGGGGAGCCATTAATGAAAAGAACTGTTCTTATTGCTAACACATCAAACATGCCTGTTGCTGCAAGAGAGGCTTCTATTTATACTGGTATTACAATTGCAGAATACTTTAGAGATATGGGATATTCAGTTGCAATGATGGCAGATTCAACTTCAAGATGGGCAGAGGCTCTTAGAGAGATGTCAGGACGTCTTGAAGAAATGCCTGGTGAAGAAGGATATCCAGCTTACCTTGCATCCCGTGCAGCACAATTTTATGAAAGAGCAGGAAAGGTTTACTGCTTAGGATCAGATGAAAGAATAGGTGCCTTGACAGTTATAGGTGCAGTATCTCCTCCAGGTGGAGACCTTTCAGAACCTGTAACTCAGGCTACATTAAAAATAGTTAAGGTGTTCTGGGGACTTGATGCAAATCTTGCCTATAGAAGACACTTCCCAGCTATAAACTGGCTTTTAAGTTATTCATTATACATGGAAAAAATCGCACCGTATATTGAAAGAATGGGCTTTGAAGGCTGGGGCGAGATGGTTAGAGAAGCCATGAAGATATTACAGGAAGAAGATGAATTGCAGGAAATCGTAAGACTTGTAGGTATAGATGCTTTATCAGAAAAGGATAGACTAACTTTAGAGGCAGCAAAGTCTTTAAGGGAGGACTATCTACATCAAAATGCCTTCCATGAGGTTGATACCTATACTTCACTAAATAAGCAATATAAAATGTTAAAACTAATTTTGGAATTCTACCATCAATCTCAAAGGGCATTAGATGCAGGGGTTTACCTTAGCAGGATATCAAACCTTCCCGTAAGAGAAAAAATAGCAAGAGCAAAGTATGTTCCAGAAAGTGAAATAAACAAGGTGGATGAAATATTCGTAGAACTTAAGGAGCAGATAGAAACTCTTATATCGGAGGGAGGGTTTGTAAATGCTTAGAGAGTATAGAACTATAAGGGAAGTTGCAGGACCATTGATGCTTGTTGATGAGGTTGAAGGGGCACTATACGATGAAATAGTTGAAATTGAAACCCAAAGTGGAGAAATAAGAAGGGGAAAGGTTCTTGAAATAAATGGGAATAAAGCCTTGATTCAGCTGTTTGAAAGTTCTGCAGGTATAAATCTTCAGGGAAGTAAAGTAAGGTTCTTGGGTAAAACACTTGAGCTTGGCGTATCAATGGATATGCTTGGAAGAGTCTTTGATGGTCTTGGAAGACCAAAGGATGGAGGACCTAAAATAATTCCTGAAAAGAAGCTTGACATTAATGGTAACCCATTAAACCCTGTTGCAAGGGACTATCCGTCAGAATTTATTCAAACGGGTATCTCAGCAATAGATGGGCTTAACACCCTTGTTAGAGGGCAAAAGCTTCCAATATTCTCAGGTTCAGGTCTTCCCCATGCAAGGCTTGCAGCTCAAATTGCAAGACAGGCAAAGGTTCTAAGTGCTGATAGCAAATTTGCAGTTGTATTTGCTGCAATGGGTATAACATTTGAAGAGGCTGAATTCTTTATATCAGATTTTAAAAAGACTGGTGCTATAGACAGGGCAGTTCTTTTCATAAATCTTGCAAACGACCCACCAATCGAAAGAATTGCAACTCCAAGAATGGCACTAACTACGGCAGAGTATTTGGCCTTTGAAAAGGGAATGCACGTTCTTGTTATAATGACGGACATGACAAACTACTGTGAAGCCCTAAGAGAAATTTCAGCTGCAAGAAAGGAAGTTCCAGGACGCCGTGGATATCCAGGTTATTTATATACTGACCTTTCAACCCTTTATGAAAGGGCAGGAAAAATAAGGGGCAAGGAAGGTTCAATTACACAAATTCCAATCCTTACAATGCCGGAAGATGATAAGACTCACCCAATTCCTGACCTTACAGGATATATAACAGAGGGTCAGATAATCCTTAGCAGAGAGCTTTACAGAAAGGGTGTTAATCCTCCAATAGATGTTTTACCATCCCTATCAAGACTTAAGGACAAAGGAATTGGTAAAGGTAAAACGAGGGAAGACCATGCAGATACAATGAACCAGCTCTTTGCTGCCTATGCACAAGGAAAGCAGGCAAAGGAACTTGCAGTAATCCTTGGTGAGGCTGCACTTTCAGATACAGATAAGCTTTATGCTAAATTTGCTGAGGAATTTGAAAAAGATATGTAAGCCAAGGGGAATATGAAAATAGAAGCATTGAAGAAACACTAACAATAGGATGGGAGCTCCTATCGATACTTCCAAGAACTGAGCTTAAGAGAATTAGAGAAGAATACATCGAAAAGTACTTGCCCAAAAGGGGATGAAATTTAATGAGATTAAATGTCAATCCAACACGAATGGAGCTTAGCCGTCTTAAAAAGAGGTTAAAGGTTGCTGTAAGAGGTCATAAACTTTTAAAGGATAAACAGGATGAACTTATGAAAAAGTTTATTGACCTTATAAAGAAAAACAATGAATTAAGACTAAAGGTTGAGGAAGAACTTACGAAATCCCTTAAGGATTTTATGATGGCAAGGGCAGTAATGGGGACGGAAGCGTTAGAAGAGGCGATTGCAATGCCGGCTGAAACTATAAAGCTTGATGTAACAAAAAGAATATAATGAGCGTTAATGTTCCCATTATGAACTTTGTAAGAGAAGGTAGCGAAAATGCAAGCATATATCCTTATGGTTTCTTTGCAACAACTGGGGAGCTTGATGCTGCTATTAAAAAATTATACGATATTATGCCTCATCTTTTGGAACTTGCAGAGGTTGAAAAGTCCTGTCAGCTAATGGCTGATGAGATTGAAAAGACAAGAAGAAGGGTTAATGCCCTTGAATATGTTATGATTCCACAGCTTAAGGAAACAATAAAATATATTACAATGAAGCTTGATGAAAACGAGCGTGGAACTTTAACAAGACTTATGAAGATAAAGAGTATGATGCAAAAATAAAGGTGGCAAATTGCCACCTTTTTTATCCGCCACCAATATATGGATAAAATCCAACTGTATCTCCATCCTTTAGTTTTGTGTTAAAATCAGCGTTCTGACCATTAATAGTGCAGTTGAAAACTTCATTTAAAGGTAAGGCTAATTTTTTTATTAAATCATTAACTGTTGCACCTTGAGGAATTTCAATTGTTAAAGTAGAACTACCTGTATATTTAGAGAGCATGGCAAATAATTTGACCGTAACCTTCATGCTTTCACTCCTTAGAACACGACGGACAATCCTTTTGTTTTTCTACATCGATTGTTTCAAAGATATCGTTTTCAATATCTATAAAATAAACTTTGTTTGAAATTTTGCTATTTACATAGTTGTAAATCAAATTAACTGCAAGTCCGGATAAAATTTTAGAAAGATGATTAAGGGCAAAATTGTCTTTATCAAGATTTTTGATGTTATTATGTCCTTTATACAGTTTATGCAGTGATTTTTATAAGGCGAAACTAGTGTTACAATTCCTGATGTAGAGTTATGATGAACAAATACCATTACTTTTTGTTTTTTAAACAATAATCATTGATTAAAAGGCTGGTATTAAAATTTGAAGTAGTGTCAACGATAACATTGCAGTCTGAGCAGTAGGCATGGATGTTATGTTCATCTATTCTATCTATGTATCCTTGTAAAAGAACCTCTGAATCTATCTTTTCTAATTTTTCAAAGGCAGCTTCGACCTTAAGGCGGCCAATGTCATTTTCGTCAAATATAGAATGGGTGAAAACATCGGCTTCATTGATTTCGGCATCGTCTATAAATGAAATATTTTTCATCCCCAATCTTGATAAGGAGTCGATTATTGAAGTCCCAACTGAACCGCATCCTATTACGCATATTTTAAAATCGTTACTTATTTTATCGTTCATCTAAAGACCCCCATTTATTCAATTTCAATTCCTTTATAATTAAAAAATGATCCTAAAAGTGGTAAAGAGGCTTTTAAACTAAGTTCAATCCTTTCGCCAATCTTTATCCCTTTTTGAATAAAAATCTTTATATCTTTATAATCAAACACATCATATTTTTCTTCATTTAAAACTACCTTTTTGCCTCAATCCAAAGGCTTTTTACTTGAGGCCCACCTCATCCACAGCTAGTTTTGATTATTTTAATTTCCAGCTTACCACCTTTATTTAAAATGTAGTTATAAGTTTTATCGTTCATTACAATCTCCATAAAAAGCCTCCTTCCTTATTATTATTTTATCATTACATAATTTTTTACAACATTAAATTATTTTAAAAGGCACCTCACGGTGCCTTAGTTTTCTATTTTTTGAATTCATTTATTGCAGCTTTTACAAGTTCAATATCATATCCCCAGGACTTTATTGCATGAATCTTGAAGGATGCTGTATATTTAGTAAGCTCCTGCATTAAAATTTCCTCCTCATAGCCACATCCGCTGCTTGCTAAATTAACAAATAGAATTTCTGATATGCTTTGAGATTTATAATAATCAAAGGAGAATTTTAAATCTTTAGATATTAATATTCCGCTTTCTATAAAACCATACTTTACAAGTCGATCCTTTAACTTTTCTGATGTATTTGTTTTATCATCATATATTAGTATTCCTTTAAATCTTTTAGGAAGGTTATTAATTTTATTAACATAATAGTTAATGAAGATATCTGAGGCGTAGATAGGTCTTGTAAATTTTATTGTTATTCCCCTATCCCTCAAAAATTCTAAATCTACTTCTTTATTTATTTTTGAGTCTATCTCCCTTGAGGTATAGTTGACTATATATATGGTTTTACATCCATCTTTAATGGCAGAATTAATTGCATCTTGAATTTTGGGAACATATCCTTCAAAGGCAATATAAAAGTAGTAGGGTTTATAATTAAGAAGAGATTTTTTAAGTTCTCTTGCCACCTTTAATAATTCATCATTTTTATAATTGGTTCCTATCTTATAGTAAAATCTTTTAATTTTGTAACAAAGAAAGGGTTTTGATAATAAATTTATATTCTTTAAAAAATAATTGGCATAAAAGGAGTATATTTTTCCATTTCTCCTTCGCTATAGAAAATTACGGCCTTTTTAGATTATCTAGATTTGAAAAATTCGGATAAGAACTTTTTTAGGCATAAATACAAAATAACTGCATAAAGCATAGGAGAAAAAGAAAAATATAATAAAAGCTGGAATATATTTTATATTTATAGTAAAATATTTTCTAGAGAAAACAAATATCAAAATTGAAAATACAAAAATTGCAAATAATAATGGATAATAGGATGTAGGTGATATTAAAATTAAAGTAAAAAGTATCCCCATAAAATGGAAAATAGTAAAATAATCAAATTTTCACCCCCAAAAATAAACCTCAATTAATTATATGAGTTTGTTTATAAAATTTACTACAATGCGGATTGTAAAATAATAATTTTAAATAGTTAGGAGGTGCATTTATGCAAGCTATAGAAATTAAAAAAGATGTTTATTGGGTTGGTGCTAAAAATCCAGATCTTAGAGTTTTTGATATCATAATGACGACAAAAAGGGGCACTACATATAATTCATATTTAATTGTTGATGAAAAAGTTGCGCTTATAGATACAGTTAAGGATGGATTTTTTGATGAATTTAAAAACAGGATAAAATCTGTAATTGGCGACAGAAAAGTAGATTATTTAATAGTAAATCATACAGAACCTGACCATAGCGGTTCTATAAAGTCGATTTTAAATGAATATCCAGATATAAAAATATATGGTTCAAAGGCAGCTTTAATGTATATTAAGAATATAATAAACAGGGATTTCGATGGAACAGAAGCGAAAGATGAACTTAATTTAGGTAAAAGAACATTAAAGTTTATCTCAGCCCCTTTTTGCATTGGCCGGATACAATATTTACTTATGATGAATTTGATAAAATACTTTTTACCTGTGACTTTTTAGGATCCCATTATTGTGATGACAGCATTTTTGACGATGAGGTTGGAGATTTTTCTGATGAGTTTAAATATTACTATGATGTTATAATGGGACCTTTCAAAAGCACGTTTTATCTGCAATTGAAAAGATAAAGCCCCTTCAATTTGATGTAATTGGAACAAGTCATGGTCCGGTTTTAAGAAAGGATTTGCAAAAATATATAGATAAATACTATGAATGGAGTAAACCAGTTTTAGACATTCCAAAGGATAAATATGCCCTAATCGCCTATGTTTCTGCCTACGGATATACAAAGGAAATTGCGATGGCGATTAAAGAAGGATTAAAGGATGTAGGCTGTGAAGTTGATGTTCATGACATTACTGAACTTCCTTTAGAAAAGCTTGTTGAAAAGGCAGATAAAGCAAAGGCAGTTTTAGTTGGCTCACCAACTATAAACCAGGATGCAGTAAAACCCGTTTGGGATTTTCTTTCATTAGTAAGCCCCATAATCAATAGAGGCAAAATTGCCATGGCCTTTGGATCCTATGGTTGGAGCGGCGATGGAGTTCAATTGATTACTGATAGGTTAAAGGGATTGAAGTTCAATGTAATTGAGCCAGGATTTAAAGTATGCTTTAAACCAAGTGAAGAGGACTTAAAAAGAGCAAGGGAAATTGGAAGAGAAATAGGAGAAAAAATATGAGGGATTAAATCCCTCTTTTTCTTCTGTTTATTTTTGGTAAATATGAGATAATATAAGTAGATTAATGAAAGGGAGTGTTGATATGATAGACAGAGAAAAGATAATTGAGTTTTTAGAAAATGAAGGACTTAACGAAATCGATGTTATCGATTATAAGGATGAAGACGTCTTAGTTTTAAACTTCTTCTATACCTTTGATGAGGCAGAGCTTGAAGCTGCAAAGCAGTTTGCAAACGATAATTACGAAGAGGATAATGAGGATGAATGGTATGAAGAATACTTTTTACCATATCTTACAGATATGGCAGCGGATAATATAAGGGACATCGTCGATGATTTAGGAGAAAAGTTTGGGGTTGAAGGTGAATTTGTTCTCTACGAAATGGATAGGGATTATCATAGCGAATGTGAATGCATTTTAGCCCTTGCTGAAAAGGGAAAGGATTTTGACATTGAAGACATTTTAGATGAATTAGAATAAGGCTGCACCTTATAATGTGCAGCCTTATTCTGAAAATTGAAGCTGATAAAGGTTATAATATAGGCCTTTCTTTTCCATTAACTCATCATGGCTTCCTATTTCCCTTATTCTTCCTTTATGCATTACTATTATTCTATCGCAATTTTTTATCGTAGATAATCTGTGGGCTACTATTATGGTTGTTCTGCCATCTGAAATCTTTTTAAGGGCATCCTGGATAAGCCCTTCAGTTTCGGTATCTATATTGGAGGTTGCTTCGTCCAGGACTAAGATTGAAGGATCAAATGCAAGGGCCCTTGCAAAGGCAATAAGCTGCCTTTGCCCTTGTGAAAGGGTAGTTCCTCTTTCGTTGACTGGGCTTTCGTATTTTTGGGGCAATCTTTCAATGAACTTATCTGCGTTTACAAATTTGCAAACTTCTATTATTTTTTTATCAGTAATTCTGTTTTCACCAAGTCGTATATTACCTTTTATATCTCCTGTAAATAAAAATACGTCCTGCATAACTGTGGCTATATTTTTCCTTAAGGAATATTTATCATAATCCTTTATATTTATTCCATCTATCAAAATTTCTCCTTTTTGGACATCATATAGCCTGCTTATTAAATTGATTATGGATGTTTTACCAGCACCAGTATGCCCTACTATAGCAATTTTTTCTCCAGGTCTTATTTTAAAGCTTACATCTTTTAGAACATATTCGTCCTTTTTGTAGGCAAACCATACATTTTTGAATTCTATTTCACCTTTAAGCTTTTCAACTTTTATTGCATTTTCTGAATTTGGTATTTTTTCATTCGTATCTAGAAGTGAAAATATTCTTTCGGCGGATGCCATGGCTGATTGGAGTATATCGTATTTTTCGGTTATGTCGTATATTGGTTGGAAAAACTGCTGAACGTATGAAACAAAAACATATAAAACTCCAAAGGGAATAATTTCCTTTAAGACCATTTTACCACCAAACCATACTATTGCTGTTAAGGTCAATGTGGATAAAAAGTCTATGCTAGGCCTGAATATCCCCAAAATTATAATTTGATTTCTTGTTTCTTTGTAATAATCCTTGTTTACTTTTTCAAATTCATCAAAGGTTTTGTCTTCAATATTGAATATTTGGATGGTTTTCATACCTGATATATTTTCGGATAAAAATGCATTTATTTTAGCAAGCTTGGTCCTAACATTTCTATAGGCTTCCCTATCATATTTTCTAAATATAATAGTCAATATAATTATAATAGGAATAAAAAATAGCATAACAAGGGCTAATTTTGCGTTAAGTGTAAACATAGCAATTACTATTCCTGCTAATAGAAAAAGTCCTTAACAAGATAAACTAAGACTGAGGTATACATTTCGTTTATGGTTTCAACATCATTTGTAACTCTTGTAACAAGGCGCCCGATGGGAGTTTTATCAAAAATGAAAGGGACAACTCCTCAATGTGTTTAAAAAGTTTTTCCCTAATATTAAATATTATTTTTTGACTTGTTAGATTTAAAATATAAACCTGACCGTAATTAACAAAAAATAATATTAAAGAAACAATAAAAACATATAAAGCTGTTTTGATTATCCCCTTTAAATCATCCTGCCTTATATTTTTTAAATCATTAGATGTTAGCTTTTTTATTTCAAAGGAGTTATTATCCTGATATAATTTATCTTTGATTATAAAACTTTTAGAATAATCGACCTTCCCATAAGCTATGTAATAATCTGTCCTGTCATAAACCAAAGAGACAGTTTTGCCCTTTGGATGAATTCCCTTAAGTATAGTATTATCTTTTATAGTATAATAACTTTTATATCCATTTATATATTGATCAATTGCGTTTTTAATAAGGTATGGTCTTGATAGGTCTAAAAAGACAGCTATAAACATTAATAGAAAAACTAATGCCATTTCTTTTATATAAGGTCTTATGAATTTTAATAATCTTTTCATTAGGACGGAATCATATTCTTTTACAATTGAGTCCTCCAAATTGAATTTTTCCATTATTCCGCCTCCTCTAACTTTTCTTCAATCTGCTGTTTTAAATATATTTTCTTATAAAGTCCATCATTTTCTATAAGTTGATTATGGTTCCCGCTCTCTACTATTCTGCCTTCATCTAACACGATTATGTTATCACAATCTTTAATAGCTGAAATTCTGTGTGAAATTACAATTGAAGTTTTTCCTTTCATTACTTCCTTTAAATTTTTTAAAATCCTATTTTCTGTTTTTGCGTCAACTGCTGAAAGACAGTCATCGAAGATAAGGATTTCAGGTTCTTTTATTAGCGCTCTTGCAATTGAAATTCTCTGCTTTTGACCTCCAGATAGGGTTATTCCCCTTTCGCCAACGATTGTTTTGTAAGCATCGTTAAAACCTATTATATCCTCATGAACCTCTGCAATTTTGGCATATTTTATTACTTTATCATCGTCAGCCTCATAAAGTGGAAGGGCTATATTTTCTGCAACGCTTTTCGAAAATAAAAAGGATTCCTGAGGAACGAAACCAATTTTTTTCTTAATATTGAGATTGGAATTTTATTTATGTCGTGCCCGTTTATAAATATTGTTCCATCTTGAACATTATAAAGCCTTATTAAAAGATTAACTAATGTGGATTTTCCACTTCCTGTTTTACCTATAATACCAAGGCTTTCACCTTTTCTTATATGGAGATTTATATTTTTAAGAGCTGGAGACTTAGAGCTTTCATATTGAAAGTTGAGATTATTTATTATTATATCTCCATCTAAAGAGGTAACATTATCAACGTTCTTATCATAAATTTCAATACTTTGATTTAAAACGTTTTCAATTCTTTCCAGGGAAGCATATCCCCTTTGAACTACATTTATGACCCAACCGATTGCCATCATTGGCCATACCAGGCTTCCAAGATACATATTAAAGGCTATAAAATCACCGATAGAAATTATGTTTAAAACAACATAAGAAGCTCCAACGGCAATTAAGATTACAAAGCTCAAATAGGCTAAAAGCTCAGTAAGGGGAAAAAGGATGCCCCAAACCTTAACAAGATTCATATTTGCTTTTAAATATTCGCTATTTTGTTCATTAAACTTTACATATTCATTTGCTTCTTGGGCAAAGGTCTTTATTACTCTAATTCCTGAAAAATTCTCTTGAACGACGTCAGTAAGTTTTGCAAAGACTTCCTGAACCTTTAAAAATCTTTTATGAATGAGTTTACCAAAGTTTGTAGCAACGATAGATACAAGAGGAAGAGGAATTAGTGATATTAAAGTAAGCTTAACATTGATGGACAGCATAATTGATAATGTTATTACCGTAAGGAAAATAGCATCAAACATCATTACTATTCCTTGACCTAAGGACATTCTAAAGGCGTTTAGATCATTTGTAGCAAGAGCCATTAGGTCACCTGTTTTGTTTTTGTTATAGAAATTTATAGAGAGTTTTTCAAGATGAGAGAAAAGCTTATTGCGCAGGTCATATTCTATTTTTCTTGATGTTCCGATAATAAAAATCCTCCAGAAAAATCTTGAAATGGCTATTATAATGGATAATACTATTATTAATAGGAGATTTTTGCAACTGATATATTGGAAATACTTTTGTTTGCTATACCATCCGATAGTCTACCTAGAATTTTCGGAGGAATAAGCTGCAGAATATCCACAACAAATAGTGCTAAAATGCCAAGAATATATCTTCCTTTATATTTTTTCATATATTTTAACATCATTTTTAATTTTTTCAAATTTATCACCCCCATAAAAGGATTATATAATTATTTTAAGAAAATTTCAAATTTTTTGATTTGGAGGTTCAAAATGAAGGTTTTAGTGTTATTTGGAAGTCCTAGAAAAAAACATACTTATGAACTTACAAAGGCTTTTATAGAGGGATTAGAAAAAGATACTGAAGTTGAATTTATAGATACGCCAAAGCTTAATATATCTCATTGTATAGGATGCAATTATTGCTTAAAGGAAATGAAATGCTTTATAAAAGATGATATGGAGGATATTTTAAATAAAATCGAAGAGGCGGATATAATAGTCCTATCCTCACCGGTTTACTTTGGAACAGTAACATCATACCTTAAGGTTTTAATCGATAGATGCCAGCCTCTTTATAATAAACGTTTTGTTTTAAAGGTGGAGGATAAGGTGAAAAAGAAGGGGTTTTTAATATTTACAGCTGGAGGAAAAAACAAAGGATGATCGATTCTATGAATCTTGTTACAAAATTTTTTATGCTCTCCTGTGGTGCCGAACTTGTAGATACAATTTATTGTTTAAATACTGATGAGAATGGTTTGGATAAAGAAGCTTTACAAAGGGCCCATATTATTGCAAAGAGCATATTATGAATAAAAAATGGATTTTGTGGATATAATTACATGTAAAATGATTTTTAGGAGGGTCCCATGAAATCCAAAAGATTTTTTAAAAGCGAAATAAAGTTTTTATTAATTTTAATATTGATAATAATCCTTCCTATTATAATAGTAGGCGGAAGTAAATTAAGAAAAAGGGACTTTAAATACTATCTTTTAAATAAAGATTATGATAAATTATACACCTTCATACGATATCCATCCTTTACAAAAAGGTCTTTGAAAAATACATGAGGTATAATTTCGATGGAGGTATAGAAATCTTAGAGGATAAAAGGGCTAATGGATATAGATTTATTACGGTTAAAACGGACAAGGGAGAAAAAATTATATCATTGTCTATAGAGGATGGAAAGGAATACTGGTTTTTTAATGACTATGCAGATGATTTTTATATTGAAGCACCTGTAAATACTAAAGTTTTTATTGAGGATATGGTATATATAAATACATCAGGAAAATTTAAAGTGGAAAAGCTTCCACTTGCACTTTACGACATCGAAGCTGTTCTTGAAAACTGCGTTCCTTTTAGAAAAAAATACTTGCAGGGCAGAATTTTAAGATTGAAATGAAACTTAAAGAGGAAGCAATAAAAACATGTTTAAAATCCATTGAGGATTATTATACTTTTTATCAAAATAGTATAAACACATTAAAGGTTCAGAATGTTTCTGTTATAGATAAAAACAGCGGGCTTTATAAAGAGGTTTTGGACGAAATTGCTTGGAACAAGGATTTAGGAAATAAGGTAATGAAAAAAATATTAAGTTATGAATTGAAAGAGGCAATTTTAGAAAGTGAAAAAATAAAAATAAAAATAAAGGAAAAATGGGAGATAAAAATAGAAGATGGAAAAAACAGAGCACGAAATCCGAAGAGTTTGAAAAATATTATATATTCCCCTATAGTAAACCTAACGTAATTTCCCAAATTATAACAAATAAATAATACTTTTCATGTTTAATATTAAAATAATTACACACTCTATATTTAGAATAATTTGAAGGGAGTGTGTAATATGAGAGGAAGATTCATTAGTGGACTTGCGGCAGGAACTATTCTCGGTGCAATAGCAGGTATGATGATGGTTCCTCAAATGGACTATAGAAATAGAAGAAGGATAAATCGTGCAAGTAGAAGAGTAGAGGAGCTATTAAACGAATTAAGACAAAATTTAAGATGAAAAAGCAGGTTTTCCTGCTTTTTCTTTTTATTTACTAAATAAGTCGACTTGTGTATAATTTATATAAATAAATTGTTAAAAAAGGGGATGTGCTATGGAAGTTTTAACCTTGGGGGAAAAGATAAAATTAAAAGAAAAGAAAAAAATTTAACATTAAAGGAACTTGCCGGTGATAGAATAACTCCTGGACAAATAAGCCTTGTAGAATCTGGGAAATCAAATCCCAGCATTGAACTATTAGAATATCTTGCAGAAAGGTTAGAAACAGATATAGAGTATTTTTTAGAAAGCGAAGAAAAACAGGCATCAAGGATATGTGAGTTTTATTCAAATATATGTGAATCAGCGATAATATCTGAAAACTATTTAAGAGCAGAGGAGTTCATAGAAAAGGGACTTTTCTATGCACAAAAGTATAATCTTAATTATTATAAAGCAAAATTTGAATATTTTTATGCAAAGATTATGTTTAAGAAAAATGATTTAGAGGGAGCACAGCTTCACTGCTTAAATGCCAATAGCCTGTTTTTAAAATTGGATAATATAGATTATATAATAAAGAGCTTTTTGTTACTTGGACATATAAGCATTATGATGGGATACATAACTACTGCATTAAATTATTTTATTCAGGCAGATGGTATATTGAATGAACATAATCATATAGATGAAGTTTTAAAGGCAAATATACTTTACAATATAGCAATGTGCTACTATAAGTTAGGTAACAATGAACAGGCAATAGCCTTTGCTTCACTTGCAAAGGACAAGCTTGCAGCATTAGAAGATAAAAACAGTATGGAGAAACTTTAATGCTTCTTAGTATATCATATGCAAAGGAAAATAATTTAAACGAGGCGCTAAGATATGCAAAACTTGCAAAAAGATATTTTCAATAATAGAGGCAAATAGGGAGATTTCTGATATAGAGATGAATTTAGGGATGCTTTTTCACAAACAGGTGATGTCCAGCAATCCTTTGACCATTTAGAAAGGGCATTAAGGCTCAAAATGGAATATAAGGATGCGTCAGTATATGAGGCTTTATTTATATATTGCGATAATTATATAAAGCTAAAGGATTATAATAAGGCACTAGACCTAGTCAATAGAATTTTAAACGATGCTGGAGACAACGAGAAAATTAGAATAAAAGTATATGAATATTTATATCGAATATATGAAGCAAAGGAAGATTATAAAAATATTGAAATTTCACTGCTTGAAGCTGTTAAATATCTTGAGAATCTAGATTACAAAAAGGAACTTGCAGACTTCTATACTCTTCTTGGAAAGTTTTATATGAAATCAAACGAAAAGGAACTGGCATTGAATTTTATAAATAAAGGATTGGAAATTTACAAAGACTTAGGAATAATTTTGACGTAAACGGGTGGTGGGATCATGATTACTATTGGGGAAAAAATAAGAAAAAGAAGAAAGGAATTAGGTTATACATTAAAGGAAGTTGCAGGGGATAAAGTTACAATTGCCCAATTAAGTTCAATAGAGAACAGTAAGAGCAAACCAAGTAGAAAACTACTTGAATATTTAGCAGAAAAATTAAAAGTAGATGTTGAATATTTTACACTAAATGAGGTAGAAGTAACTCATAGGGATTTTAAAAAGATAATTAAAACTGCTTATAGCTTTTTTAATGAAGCAAAATATGATGAAGCCTTAGGAGCAATAGAAGATGCCAGATTGATTTTCAATAATCTCTTGAACCATGATAGAGGAGAATATTATAAATTTATAGGGGAATGCTACTACAACAAAGGTGAATATGAAAATGCCTTTGAGAATTTCAATAAAGCGCTGATTAATTTTTCTAAAATTTCTGACTATGACAATATGGCAGACTCTAATATAAAAATAGCAAACAGTTTATATATGTCTAAAAAGTTTCAGATGGCCCTTGCTTATTATAAGAGTGCAGAAAATCTTATTCCATTTGTTAAAGATAATTCTATAATTGCAAGAATATACTATGATCTTTCATTATGTTATTATACATTAGATAGATTTAGATTTTCCAAAGAGTATCTTGATAAATGTTTAGATTTCATTAAGGAAAAGGATTTGTCTTCTAAAACTGATCTTATCCCATATATTAATATGATGGCGGGTATTATCGATCTTAAGGTTGAAAATGTAAGGGAGAGTCTTGAAAAGTTTCAGGAGGCCTTCGAAAAATATAAGCTTAATGGCGATATGGTTGGAATGGGAAGGGCTATGAACAATATAGGTATATGTTATATGGAACTTGAAGAATATGATAGGGCTCTTAACTGCTTTAAGGAAGCGATAGACT
Organism: Caloramator sp. Dgby_cultured_2; assembly: GCF_028872215.1. Lineage (NCBI taxonomy): Bacteria > Bacillati > Bacillota > Clostridia > Eubacteriales > Clostridiaceae > Caloramator > Caloramator sp. Dgby_cultured_2. The sequence goes on along the minus strand of NZ_CP118396.1, from coordinate 1,565,926 downwards.
ATAAAGTCATAGGCAACGATGAGGAAATGATGGATCCTTATTTAAATATGATCGAAATTTATGAGAAAAAAGGGGACAAAGAAAATATTTTAACTGTATTAAATGATGCCGAATCCAATTTAATAAAATTAAACGATATATCAACATTAATAGATGTTTATATTTTAAAAATGGAATATTATATAAAAGAAAAAGATTTTGATAAAGCTGAAATATACGGCTTTTTAGCTCTTGATAATGCAGAAAGAATAAAAAATATAGACAAATTGAATAAAATATATATTGCTTTGTCAAAACTTTATAGAATGATAGGAAATGAAAACCTGTCTATTGAATATATGTTAAAGGTAAAAAAGTAGGCCCTTGGCCTTAAGGAGGGGTAATATGGATTTTAATGGGTTTGTTGCAGCTGATTTTGATTTTTTTAAAAAGAAGGATAAATTTACAAAGGAGGAGTATGATAAATTTAGAAATGAAGTAAAGCTTCATTTTAGAAAGTTTTGCTATGAACTTCAAAAGATTTACCATAAAAATACCGATGGTGTTTTAGAACTTGATAAAGAATTTCATGGATTTTCTAAAAAAGTGAAGAAATTGCGGCATATAACCTTATTAAAGATGATATGAGAATAAAATTTTTTTAAATAGTGAAAACGTTGGAACATGTTTAGAAATAAAAGATGATAACTTAAAGGATTTTTTAACTAAATATAAGGACGTTATAAAACAATTTCTGTTTTCTAATAAACATGCTTTTATAGAGCTTCAAAATTTGGGAAAAGGCGATAAAAAAACAAGGATTTTAGCCTTAGATTATAGCGAAAAGAATTACGAAGGTTTCATTATGGAATCTAATAAATCCAAAACCCTATTGGTTGGCTTTATATACAACAAAAATGAAGCCATTAAATTAGGTAAAGATATTACAAAACACATACATGAAAATTACTATGAAATCAGCAAAATTAAGGATCTTATGTTGCAAAATAATTAGAAATGTATATAATAAAGAAATGTGGTGTTAAATATTTAACAAACCTACAGGAGGTAAAATTATGCCAAAGGTTTTAAGAGTCGTAGATAGGAGAAGGTGCATTGGTTGTTTATCATGTAGGCAGGCTTGTGCAAGATTAAGGGGAGATTATTCCCTTCAAATGCAGCATTAGATGTCAAAACTGCTGGCGGAATGTCGGGAGAGTTTATTATAACTATTTGTATGGCATGTGAAGATCCTGCATGTATGGAAGCTTGTAAATTTGGAGCTTTAACAAAAAGAAACGGGGAGGAGTTGTCTTTCATAAGGATAAATGCACGAAATGTGGTGCCTGTGCAAGGGCTTGTTCTGTAAGCGCTATTAGAATGGATAAGGAAGGGTATCCAATTATATGCACCCACTGTGGTTACTGCACAAGATATTGTCCCCATAGATGTATTGCAACGAAGGAGGTTTAACTATGTTGCATAAAGACTTTATAAGGGTTTTGTATATAGATCTTACTAATGAAGAATATAGGTTTGAAGAACGAAGGGACCTTTTAAGTATTTAGGTGGAACAGGTGTTGCGGCAAAACTTTTAGAGGAAAATATAAAACCAGAGCTTGATCCCTTAGATCCAGCCCAACCTATTATTTTTGCAAATGGCCCCTTATCCTTTGTTATGCCAGTTTGCACAAAGGTTGTTGCAACGTTTTATTCACCACATACAAGGGAATACGGGGAAAGCCATGCCGGTGGACGTCTTGCAATGGCAATGAGATTTAACAATATTGATGCAATTGTTATTACCGGTAGAGCAAAGCACCCTGAATATCTTGTTATAGATGATAAGGTTCTTTTAAAGATGCAAGGGCGATGTGGGGGCTTTCAGTTGAGGATACAGGTAAAATTTTAAGACAGCATACTTCAGGAAGCGGTATTAGAAGCTCCATGAGAATCGGACGTTCAGGAGAAAATTTGGTTTCCTATGCTGGGGTTAATGTTGATACCTATAGGCATTTTGGTAGGCTTGGACTTGGTGCAGTATTTGGATCAAAATTGTTAAAGGGTATAGTTATAATTGGGGATGAACCTGTTAAAATACCAAAGGAAAATATGAAAAAATATAGAGAAGTATATGACAGCATTTATGATACCGTAACAAAAACTGATGTTATGGAAAAATATCATGCTGTAGGAACAAGTATAAATGTCCTTCCATTAAATGAAATGAATTCACTTCCATCATTAAACTTACAAACCACAAGATACGAACATGCTGAAAATATTTCAGGTGAAAGATTTGCAAAGGAAGTATTAGTAAGAAAGGTTGCATGCTCAGGATGCCAAATAGGATGCATACATATAGGACAATTTAGAAGAGAGTTTGATGATGGTTATGAATATGAAACTGTTAATGTATCCTATGACCATGAATTGGTTTTTGCCCTTGGCAGCTTTGTTGGCCTCAAAAATCCTGAAGAGGTTTTACAGCTTATCGATGTTGTTGAAAGGGAAGGATTGGATGCAATTTCAACAGGAGTAGCTTTAGGATGGGCAACTGAAGCTTACAAGAGGGGAATAATAACAATTGATGATACATTAATGCCCTTTGAATTTGGAGTGCTACAAAACTATATGGCTGCGGTTCATTATATTGCAACTGGTAAAAATGAGTTTTACAGAGCCCTTGGAAAGGGAGTTGATTTTGCTTCTAAAAAGTATGGCGGACAGGATTTTGCATGCCATCTTGGAGGAAATGAGATGCCGGGCTATCATACGGGATATGGCAGCGTAGTTGGTTTTTCTGTAGGATCAAGACATTCACACCTTGATAATGCAGGTTATTCAATAGACCAGGCAAGAACTAAGGAAGATGATATAGTTAAAAAGATATTTGAAGAGGAATTAGAAAGAAACATATTAACCAGCCTCGTTATATGTTTATTTGCAAGAAAGGTTTATAACAGGGATACGATAATCAAGGCATTAGATGCAGTAGGGATAACATTAACAAATTCAGAACTTACGGAAATTGCAAAGGAAATTTTAAGAACAAAATATAGAATTAAAGAGAAACTTGGTTATTCGCTTGACCAAATAAAGATACCTAAGAGATTTTTTAAAACTATTACTTTAAATGGAAAGCTTGATGAGGAAAAGGCAAACAATATGGTAAAGGAATATAAAGCCATGATAGATGAGCTAATGAAGTAGCAAAATAAAAATACACTCAAGTTAACGGGGGTAAACTTGAGTGTATTTTTATTTTAACTGGTGCTGGTAAGGAGGATTATCTTAGAAAATTTTGTGGATTGTGTTGATAAATCTTACAGTTCCTGTTTTTGCCCTCATAACAACAGATTGGGTCTTTGCTGTATCATTTTGATAGAATACAACTCCCTTTAAAGGTCACCATTGGTAACTCCAGTTGCTGCAAAATAGACCTCATCGCCTTTAACTATATCATCTATATATAATATTTTGCTAACATCCTCAATTCCCATTTTTATACATCTTTCTTTTTCAGCATCATTGGTTGGATAAAGCCTTGCTTGAAAATCACCACCAAGGCATTTTAACGCAGCTGCAGCTATAACACCCTCAGGTGCACCGCCAATTCCTACCATAATGTCTACACCAGTATCTTCAAAGCCGGTTGCGATGGCTGCTGCAATATCTCCATCGGTTATAAGTTTCATTCTGGCACCGACTTTTCTAACTTCATCCATAAGATGATTATGCCTTTCTCTATCAAGCATTATAACTGTAACTTCATCTATATCTTTATTGAGAGCTTTAGCCACGTTTTTAATATTTTCACTTAAGGGAGCATCTAAACTAACAACTCCCTTTGCTCTAGGTCCTACTGCAATTTTTTCCATATACATATCTGGTGCGTGGAGTAGGTTTCCCTTTTCAGCAACAGCAACTACAGATAGTGCACCAGGTAAGCCTTTTGCTATAAGATTTGTTCCGTCCAAAGGATCTACAGCGATGTCAAGCTCAATACTTGTGTCATCGCCACAGCCTAATTTTTCGCCTATGTAGAGCATAGGAGCTTCATCCATTTCACCTTCACCTATAACAACAGTTCCCCTAACAGGCAAAGGTCAAACATCCTTCTCATACCATCGACAGCAGCACCGCCTGCTGCGTTTTTGTCACCTCTTCCAAGGTAAATAGCAGACTTTAATGCCGCAGCTTCAGTAACTCTAATAAGTCCTAAGGCTAAATCTATATCTAACATCATTACCTCCTAAAATGATATACTATTTACATTAATATTATATACTAATTAAACATATAATGTCAATTTATTTATCATAAAAAATGAACAGATTATCGTAAAGATAATCTGTTCATTTAATTCTTCCATCCTAAAAATTTGTTTTCAAGTGATGCTACAATAATATACATTATATATGCTGCGATGGATAGGATTATTATGCTGAGCATAACCATATCAAGTTGAGCAACCTGACCACCAAAAACTATTAAAAATCCTAGTCCTTCCTTGGCTACTAAAAATTCACCAACTATTACTCCAACCCAGGAGAGACCAACATTTATCTTGAGGGCGGATATTATAGTTGGAACGCTGGAGGGTAATACAACATATCTTAAAATTTGAAATTTGGTTGCGCCAAAGGTTTTTAAAAGTTTGATTTTATCCTCATCAACCTCTTTAAATCCTGCATGGACAGAAATTATAGTAACGATTAAAGAGATCATGAGGGCGATAATGATTATTGCTGGTCTTCCATTTCCTACCCAAAATATAATTATTGGACCAAGGGCTATTTTAGGCAGGGCGTTTAAAACAACAAGGTAGGGCTCTAATACTTTGCTTAAAAATCCCACCACCAGAGAATAACAGCAAAAATTGTTCCTATAAGGGTGCCAAGAACAAATCCAACGATGGTTTCATAGCAGGTTACGAATATATGTCTAAAAAGTTCACCATTTTGATAAAGTTTTATTAAGAATTTTATCATCCTTGTTGGCTGGCTTACTAAAAATGGATCGATTATCTTTAATCTTGCTGTTATTTCCCATTGTGCAAAGAATAAAACTAAAATTAGAATCTGAGTAAATATTATTAATGCCTTTCTTTTTTTACATTCTTTAGGAATATTTCATGTTCCTTCGAATATTCTATTTTATTTTCATTCAACATGAATATCCAGCTCCTTCCATATAAGGTTGAAGTAGTCCTTAAATTCAGGAGCTTCCCTAACCTTAATAGGAGATCTATCTTTTATTGAAAATTTAATTTCCAATATATCCTTAATCCTTGCAGGCCTTTTAGATAAAACTACAACTCTGTCGCTAAGGCTGACTGCTTCAGAAATATCATGGGTAACCATTATTACTGTTTTACCTTCATTTTTAATAATTCTATAAATATCGTCGGATACTGCAAGTCTTGTTTGATAGTCAAGGGCGGCAAAGGGTTCATCTAAGAGCAATATATCAGGATTTAGGGCTAAAGTTCTTATGAGGGCAGCCCTTTGTCTCATTCCTCCAGATAATTGACGGGGATAATAGTTTTTAAAGCTTGAAAGGCCATATTTTTGAAGCATATATTCTACCATTTTTAAGTTATCTCCATTGAGCCTTTTTGGATCTCAAGTCCAAGGACAATATTTTTATATATGGTTCTCCATTCAAATAGATAGTCCCTTTGAAACATATAGCCAATCTTATTTGAAGGTTTTGTTATTTCTTCATTGTCAATAAATATTTTCCCACTAGAAGGTTTAACAAGGCCTGCTATTACATTTAGAAATGTTGATTTTCCGCATCCCGATGGTCCTACAAGACATAAGAATTCGCCTTCTTTAACATCAAGATTTAAGTTTTTAATGGCCTCTGTTTCACCATCTATGGTATGATAAATGACGCTAATGTCTTTAGCCCTTAGCTTTATCACTATTATCCCCTCCTGATATTACTATTTAATGTTTTCAAGTGCCTTTTCAGCAAATTCAGTGGTAACTATTTTTTCATAGGATGGACGCATTGGAATAAGCTCTCTATTATAGCTTTGAATTATATCCATTAATCTTGATAGAGCTTCCTCTTTTAATATTGGGTCCTTTGACCATGTGTCTTGAGCCTTATATCTTTCAACAACTGTAGTAAGAAGGTCTAAATCTGAGCCTGGGAAAAAGCTTATAACAGCTTCTGCAATTTCCTTAGAAGTATGCTTTTGAATCCAAAGTTGTCCTTTATATATTGCATTGGTGAACTTTTGAATTATTTCTGGATTTTTTCTACATAAGATTTAGTTGCAAAGAAACAGGTGTATGGGATTTCACCGGATGCTTTACCTATTGATGCTACTATATAACCGCCGCCTTCCTTTTGAAGCATACTTGCTGTTGGTTCAAAAAGGGCAACATAATCCCCTGTCCCTGATTTAAAGGCCTGTGCAGTTGCGGTAAAGGCGATATTTGTTATGATGTTTACTTCTTTATGGGGAGTAAGACCATGGTTTCTGATTACATATTCTAAAGTCATCTCAGGAACTCCACCAGGTCTTCCGCCGATAATTGTTTTACCCTTTAGGTTTTCCCATTTAAAATCCTCTTCCTTTTGCCTTCCTACTAAGAAGGAACCGTCCCTTTTAGTAAGTTGTGCAAAAAGAATGGCATAGTCTTCCCTTCCTTGATTGTAAAGATATATAACTTGTTCAGGACCGCAAAAGCCTATGTCGGCATTTCCTGATAAAACCTGTTGCATTGTTTTGTCTGCACCTTGACCGGTTGAAAGTTCAATCTCCAAGCCTTCCTCTTCAAAATCCTTTGTTTATAGCAACATACATTGGTGCATAGAAGATGGATCTTACAACCTCGTTTAACCTAACCTTTGTAAGTTCCTGCGGCTTTTTTGCCCACAGGAGGCAAAGATGAGAGTAAAACTTAATAAAATTGAAAGAAGGCTGAAAAGCTTTTTCATATAAACCTCCGTAATTTATTTTTGATATTTTATAATATGAATAGAGTAGTTACTTTGACACAATAAAAAACCACCAAGGAAAAGTCTTGGTGGTTTTAAAACTTAACTATTTAATATATTTAAATCGATTTCCTTTTCGCTTGAAGCTACAACTAAGGCAGAAACCGATGCACCCGTAACGTTTGTCATAGTTCTTGCCATATCTACTATGACGTCAACTCCAAGGAGCATTGCAAGGCCTTCAATAGGTAAACCTAATGAGGCTAATACTACTGTTGCTGCTAAAGATGCCGTCCCAGGAACGCCCGCAATTCCTATCGATGATAATGTTGTAGTTGCAATTAAGATTAAATAATGATTGATAGATAAGTCTTTATTAAACATATTCGCAACGAATATCGCAACTAAAGCAGGATAAATTCCTCCACAAGCGTTCATCCCCGCAGTAGCTCCTATTGGCGCTACAAAATTAGCGATCTTTTCGGAGATTCCTACACCTTCTGTTAAAGACTTTATTGTTACTGGTAAAGTTCCAAAGCTGCTTTGTGTTGAGAAGGCAACAACTTGGGCAGGATATATCTTTTTAAAGAACTTTAATGGATTTACTTTAGCAACAAAGGCTACAATTCCTGTATGGACAATTGCTATTTGCAGTAGGCAGGCTACATATACTGCTATAATAAATCTTATCAGAGGAAGAAGAGTAGCAATGCCGTATTGGGTAGAAATAGAAGCAATTAATCCATAAACTCCATAAGGTGTTAGTGAGATAACTATTTTAGTTAATCTTGAAATCACACGATTAAGTTGTATAAAGAATTCACGGACAATTTTTATTGAATCCATATTTTTTCGCCTTCAATTGCTAGAGAAATTGCAATTAAAATTGAAAAAATTATTACAGGAATAATCTTTCCATTTGCCATCTCATTTACTGGATTTTTAGGAATCATATCTAGGAAAACTTGCGTAAATTTAGGTATTTCCCTTGCCTTAAATTCTGGAACATTGATAAAATTATACCCTGCTCCAACATTTAGGATATTTCCAACTAAAAGGCCTATGAAGGTTGCAATTGCTGTGGTTAACATTAAAATTGAGATAGCTTTAATAGCTATTCTTTTTAAATCATCTGTATTTGAAAATTTATTAATGCTTGTAATAATTGATGTAATGATAAGTGGTAAAACCAGCATTTTAATTAAGCTTATATATGTTTGTCCTATTAAACTAAATACGTTTTCTTCATTTTTTAGAACTATTCCCGAAATTAATCCTAATGTCAATGCTATTAATGATATAAGAGAAAAGGATACTTTTTTGTTTTTTATAAATTTGATTATGCTAAAGGAAATTGTTGTTAATATCAAAGCAAATACAGTTGACATATTTATTAATACCTCCTTAAAGTTTTTTATTTTTAACTGCGCGCAGTTTTTAACAATAAAAAACCTTCTGCCTCTTAATCAGAGGCAGAAGGTTATCTTCCGCGGTTCCACTCTGCTTAGGGACAAAAAGCCCCTATCTCGTTTTCAGGTGCTAACACACCATATCTCTATAACGGGAGAACCCGTCACGGCCTACTATAAACTTCGACCTAACACTCATAGGGGCACTTCAGTTATACTACATCATAGGATTCTCTCAGCCAAGGAATCCCTCTCTGTATGACTTGTATAACCTACTTTCCCTAATCATCGTGTTTAAATCATACTATTTTACTCGATTTTGTTTTAATTATAAATGGTAAACATCCATAAATCAATGAATATTGATGTTTTGAATAAATAGACCAACATCTATAGAAATAATAAATATGTTTGTCTAGTTAGATATTTAACAAAAAGGTCTTTATTTTCCTATCTTGTTTATTATGGTAAAATAATAAAAGCAAAATATAATGGTTAAAAATAGGAGGGTTGATATGAAGGTATTCAGATGGGTGTATGTAATTTTAGGTATATTAATTTTTTTATGTCTAGGGACTGTATATTCATGGAGTATATTTAGAAAACCCTTAGAGGAGGCTTTAAAACTATCATCAACACAAAGCGGATTACCTTTCATGGTGTTTCTTGCCTTTTATGCTCTTTTAATGCCCTTTGGTGGCAAATTAATCGATAGATATCATCCTAGGAATGTTCTTATTTTCGGAGGAGTTTTAGTTGGCTTAGGTTGGATACTTTCCTCGTGGGCAAAGAATATTTGGTTTTTGGTTTTTACTTATGGTATTATTGCAGGAAGTGGTGTCGGAATAGCTTATGGTGTCCCAATTAGTGTTGTTTCGCGATGGTTTTATGACAAAAAGGGGCTTGCATTAGGAGTGTTGCTTTCAGGTTTTGGGCTTTCACCATTTATAACTGCTCCCATCGCTAAAAGACTTATAGACATGAATGGAGTATTTACAACGTTTAAAATATTAGGTGTTGCCTTTTTAATTATTGTTATATTATTGGCATTGCCCTTTAAATTTCCAGATGAATTAAAAGTTGAAAAAACTGAAGACGGTATATCAATAACTCCAATGGAGATGTTAAAAACTTCAAAATTTTATGCGCTGTGGTTTTGTTTTATGGTGGCAACACTAGTAGGTCTTATGATTATTGGAATAACAGGGCCGGTTGGAGAAGACATTATAAAAATTGATAGTAAAAAAATCGCCATCTTTATTTCAGTTTTTTCTGCATTTAATGGGATTGGAAGGCCCTCCTTTGGATGGCTAACTGATTTGTTAAGTCCCATTAGGGTTATTTCATTATCTTATGTTTTGATAATTTTGTCGGCTATTTTATTTATAACATTTAAAGAAGGTTCTGTTGTGCTATTTATTGTATCATTTGCTTTGTTTTGGATGAACTTTGGAGGATGGCTTGCTATAGCACCAGCATTAACATCAAAATTTTTGGAAGCAGGTTCTATAGCCAAAATTATGGTATTGTTTTTACGGCTTATGGTTTTGGTGCTATAATAGGAAACTTATTGTCAGGAATGCTGAAGGATTTTTAGGAAGTTACAAATATGTAGCTTATCCTATAATTGGATTTGTAATCATCGCTTTAATAGTTGCTAATGTTTATTTAAAAGGGAGGACTAAGTGGATAAATGAAAAAATATATCGTTACAACTATTTATATATTTATATTCATGACTTTTATTGGTTTTTCTGAAAATATGAGGGGGCTTTTTATTCCGATATTTAAGGAAGAATTTAGGATAAACAATAGCATGATTGGAGTAATGCTAACGGTTTCATCATTAGCATATATAATTTATCAATACATAGGAGGAATATTAATACAAAGGCACGGTCATAAAAGGATTTATTTATCGAGTTTGATTCTAATAATACTTTCATTTTTGATGATATGGAAATCGGGGAGTTTTTATATATTACTTTTGGCCATGTTTATATTTAATGTTGGGGTATCCCTATTTTCTATATCTACCAATTCACTTATACCGGTTTTGTTTATAGGCTATCAGGCAATTCTAATGAATCTAACTCACTTTTGCTATGGGCTTGGAACTTCAGCAGGGCAAAGAACTGTTGGAATACTACTAAAAAGAGGGCTAAATTGGAGGGAAGCTTATCTTGGTAGTGCGCTAGTGTTTTTTATTCTTTTACTTATTTTCTTTTTATTAAATTTCCACAGGTTGATGTTGATAAAGCAGATAAAGGGGTTAAATTTTTAGATGCAATAAAGGACAAAAGGATTCTTTTATTTGTTGCAGCATTAGGCCTTTATGTTTTTTCTGAGCTTTCGGTTGCCAATTGGTTCGCTAATTTTATGATAACCGGATATTCCCTTGATGGTTTAACTGCCTCCTACTATCTTTCTTTATTCTTCTTTATATTTACGATTGGAAGATTTTTAGGGGATTTGTAGTAGAAAAGATAGGCCATTTTAATGCATTATTTTTATATTTTTCAATAGCTATCCTTTTATTTACCGTGGGACTTGTTTTAGGGGAAAAATATTTAATTTTGATTTCAGCTTCCGGCTTCTTTTTTCAATAGGTTTTCCAACCATAGTTCTCCTTGTTAGCAATACCTTTCAAAAAATAGAACATATATATTAGGATTGGTTATTGCCCTTACATCGACGGTAAATATGATATTAAATTTTCTTGTGGGTTTTTGAATGACACCATTGGAGTTTATTATACATTCTTTTTGATTCCTATTGCTCTTTTAGTTTCTTTGACGATACTGATTTATATAAAATTAAAAGTTTGGGAAAATAGTTGAATATATAGATAAATGTGGTAATATTGAATTAGAGATGTTTTGGGGTGATGGGGATGAAGAAAAAATTATTACTGGGGTATTTAATTATTGCTGTTTTAGCTATTTTTATGCATTATAAAACTATTTATGACGAGATTATAAAACCGCCCTCTGATAAATGGTCTAAGGAAGTAGAAATTTCTAAGGCAAAGTCAAAGAGCTATCCTAAAGTTTTAAAAATGGGAGAAAATTATTTAATTGCCTTTGATGATGGGCAAAATATAAATCTTGTTACTATAGATAAATTAGGTAATAAGATCAAAGAAAAAAGCATAGATGCAATGGATGAAATGGTAAGAAGTTTAAGCCTTATTACCGATGGAAAAAATATTTACTTAAGCTGGATAATTTCTAACTCAGGAGTTAAAAGTTTAATTCAGGCTAAGCTCGATGGCAATCTTAATGTTTTAAATACCAATCAATATTTTAATGTTTACGATAGTGCTCAAATTGGCGATAATGCTATTGCTATATCAACTATTGATAGAATTGAAATTTTAGATGTAAAAAATAATAAAAAATATACTATCAATGAAAACAGAGCAACTCATCTTGCTGGAGCGGAAGCAAACGGAAAAATTATGATTTCATATCTTATAGGTGAAAATGAATTCAAATATGCAACGATTGATGATGGAGAAGTAAAAGCCGAGTATATAGGAACTGTTGGTAAGGGCGTTTTTGATAGTTTTGGAGATGTAGCTTTATCCTTTGACAAAAATTATGGATATTTGCTTGTTGAGAACAAGGTTAAAGGACAATTTGGCAATATAATTGCTATAGTATTTAATTTAGATGGAAGCAATTATAATATATCAAAATTGAAAGTAGGATATATAAGATATCTTTATAACCCACAAACTGTATCGGCAGGTGAAGGGGCTGTTTTTGTAGCAGGGTCTGAAAGAAAGGTTGGGAAAAAGGATGAGCAGTATGACATAGTTGAATTTTTAATGGATGGAGAGGAGATTAAGGAATATAATTATATTTCAAAGACGTCAAAACCATCCATGATGCCCTATTATTATGATAATTATGTAGCCTTTGCAGATTATTTAGGTGATGGAGTATATAAGATAAATTTAACATCTAGCACAGATGAATTTAAAGGGATACACAACAGAGTAAGGCCAATAGAAAGGTTAGAAGCTTTTTATAAAACCGTTATAACAATTATAAATAGCCTTCTTTATATCTTTATATACGGAATTTCGTGGATATTTGTTGGTTTATTGTTGGTTTCCATTTTTATGTTTTTCCAATATTCTTTAAAGGATTCAAAAAACTTTTAACCTTTATCCTTATTTATTTAATAACTTTCATTGCTAAAATATATACCGTATATAGGATATCCTATATAACATTTGGAAATTTATTACCATCATATATGGCAAATATTCTAATAGGCATTTTGATTAATATAATAATAAGCCTACTTACATTGAAACATGGTTACGATGATTATAAAAACAATATTTTTGAATCTCCATTTATGCCATTTTCAAAGGCATTAGTTATCGATACATTCTTAACGCAACTTATTTTTGTTCCATTTATAATTTAGATTGACAAAAAGAGAATATTAAATATAAAATAAAATAAAAAATAAAAATTTAAAGGCTGTGAAAAAGAGGAGTAGGCAGTCAAAACTTACAGAGAGGAAGGTCCAAAGGTTGAGAGGCCTTCTAAGTCCCTTGCTGCTGAAGGTAGCTTTGGAGCCTTCCACCTGAAATAAAGTAGGGTGGAACGGGAGGCCGTTATCTAAATGAGTGCCAGGTTTTCTGGAATAAAGGTGAGTACCGCGGTCCCTCGCCCTTTTTGGGTGAGGGATTTTTTATTGGGGGTGTCTATGAAAATGGCAATTTTTTTAATGATCATTGGGGCAATTTTAGTTTATGGGGCAAACTTTATAGTTAGCATTTTCAGAGTCAGAAATGATTATAAAAATATTTTGCTTATTAAAACAGTAGGTTTAACCATCGCTGTTATAGGCATTTTAAAAATATTCGAGATAATATAGGAGGGATATTATGGAGGATAGGAATTTAGCAAAAACCTATAACCCTAAGGATTTTGAAGAAAGATTATATAACGAATGGCTTCATAAGGGATATTTTACCCCAAAGATTGACAAGTCAAAGGAGCCCTTTACAATAATGATTCCGCCACCAAACATAACAGGACAGCTTCACATGGGCCATGCCCTTGACAACACTTTGCAGGATGTCCTAATTAGATGGAAAAGAATGCAAGGGTATACAACCCTTTGGCTTCCTGGTGAAGATCATGCAAGCATTGCAACAGAAGTTAAGGTTGAAGCAGAACTTGAAAAGCAGGGACTTTATAAAAAGCAAATTGGAAGGGAAAAATTCCTTGAAAAGGTTTGGGAGTGGACACATAAATATAGGGCAAGAATTAGAGAACAGCTTATGAAAATGGGCGCCTCCTGCGACTGGACTAGAGAAAGATTTACGATGGATGAAGGATTAAATAGAGCTGTAAGGGAAGTTTTCGTAAGACTTTATGAAAAGGGACTTATTTATCAAGGAAATAGAATAATAAACTGGTGTCCTAAATGTATGACTGCCCTTTCAGATGCTGAAATTGAATACGAAGAAAAGGAAGGAAGGCTTTATCATATAAAATATCCTGTTAAGGATTCTGATGAGTATGTTATTGTTGCAACAACAAGGCCGGAAACGATGCTTGGCGACGTTGCGGTTGCAGTTAATCCAAATGATGAAAGATACAAACATCTTATAGGAAAAAATTTGATACTGCCTTTAGTTAATAGGGAAATTCCTGTAATTGCAGATGAATATGTTGACATGGAATTTGGAACAGGATGCGTAAAGATAACTCCTGCCCATGATCCAAACGACTTTGAGGTAGGGCAAAGACATAACCTTCCTCAAATAGTTGTTATGAATGAAGATGGAAGGATGAATAGCCTTGCAGGAAAATATGAAGGGCTTGAAAGATATGAGGCTAGAAAACAAGTTCTTAAGGATCTGGAGGAAAAGGGATTACTTCTTAAAGTAGAAGAACATAACCACAACGTTGGAACCCATGATAGATGTAAAACTGTTGTTGAGCCACTTTTATCGAAGCAATGGTTTGTAAAAATGAAGCCTTTAGCAGAACCTGCAATAAAGGCTGTTAAAGAAGGAAAGGTTCAATTTATTCCAGAAAGATTTGCAAAGGTTTATTTTAATTGGATGGAAAATATTCAAGATTGGTGTATATCAAGACAGCTCTGGTGGGGACATAGAATTCCTGTATGGTATTGTGATGATTGTGGAAGGCTTACTGTTCAGGTTGAGGATGCAACAAAGTGTGCCCACTGCGGTTCAACTAACATCCATCAGGATGAGGATGTATTAGATACATGGTTTAGTTCAGCCCTTTGGCCCTTCTCAACTTTAGGATGGCCGGAAAAAACAGAAGATCTTGAATATTTCTATCCAACCAGCGTTTTAGTGACTGGATATGACATAATATTCTTCTGGGTTGCAAGGATGATATTCTCAGGAATAGAACATATGGGGGAAGTTCCGTTTAAATATGTTTTAATTCATGGAATAGTTAGGGATTCACAAGGAAGAAAGATGTCAAAGTCCTTAGGAAACGGAATTGATCCTCTTGAAATAATAGATCAATACGGTGCAGATGCCTTAAGGTTTACTTTAGTTACAGGAAATTCACCTGGAAATGATATGAGATTTTACATGGAAAGGGTAGAGGCTGCAAGAAACTTCGCAAATAAAATCTGGAATGCAGCAAGATTTGCCCTTATGAACTTGGATGATGAAGTATTAAAGTCATTTGATGAAACTTACTTAAATACAGCAGACAAATGGATACTTAGCAGATTAAATAAGGTTGTAGGAGAGGTTACAGAAAATCTTAATAAATTTGAACTTGGAATTGCCCTTCAAAAGATATATGATTTTATATGGTCTGAGGTTTGTGACTGGTATATTGAGCTTATAAAACCAAGGCTCTATGGTGAAGATGTTAAAGATAAGGCCTCAGCCCAAAGGGTATTAAAGGAAGTGTTAGTAGACAGCTTAAAACTTTTACATCCCTTCATGCCGTTTATAACTGAGGAAATATATAAACATCTTACAGATGAGATGCCTTCCATAACTATTGCAAGATGGCCTGAATATAGAGAAGATAGAGTATTCGAAAAGAAGAAGTAAATATGAACCATGTTATAGATGCAATAAGGGCAGTGAGAAACATAAGAACTGAAATGAATGTTCCAAATTCAAGAAGGGCAAAGGTTATGATTTTACCTGCAAGTATAGATATAAAAGGTGCCTTTGAGGAAGGAAGAATATATTTTGAAAAGCTAGCCTATGCTTCAGAAGTAATTTTCCCTGATAAGGAAGAAATTCCAAAGGATGCTGTTTCAAAGGTTATTCCAGGGGAGAAATATTCTTACCTCTTGAAGACCTTATAGACAGGGAAAAGGAAATTGAAAGGCTTTCAAAGGAAAAGGAAAAATTAGAAAAGGAAGTAGAAAGGGTAAACAATAAGCTTTCAAATCCAGGATTTATTAACAAGGCGCCACAAAAGGTTGTTGATGAGGAAAAGGCAAAGAAGGAAATGTATGAGGATATGTTAAGAAAAGTTATAGAAAGATTAGAGGCTTTAAAAATTAAAATAAGGCACCTTAACGGTGCCTTATGCTTCAGCAATCCTTATGATGATGATCTTCTTTATCATCTAAGAAGTTTTTAACAACCTTTTGACAATCTGTAATTACCTCACAAATACAATCGATGTCGATAAATTTAATTGGGCAGTAGCACTTTTTGTCTGGGAATTCAGCTATTAAAACGTTATCACATACAGCAAGAACTTTTACCCATTCTTCGCAGCAGCCCTTTAAAACAATTAGAACCTTTTCACCCTTAAGGGCTTCAAGAATAGATTTGATTGAACACCATGGATGTGGATGTTGTGGATAGAATGGTCCTCCTGACATTATTTTCCCTCCTTCTTAAAATTTATCCTAATATAAATTATGACAGTTAACGACAATGTGTGACAAAATATGCAAATTTTTGGGGAGATAAACATGAACTACAAAGAGGCTTTAAACTACATTGAAGGCATAGGAAAATTCGGGATGAACTTAGGCCTTGATAGGATTAAAAGGATATGCAGTCTCATGGATAATCCAGAGGATAAATTAAAAGTTATTCATATTGCAGGAACTAATGGAAAGGGATCGACGACCACATTTATATCCTCTATTTTAAAGGAACAAGGTTATAGGGTAGGGATATACACATCACCTTATATAGAAAGGTTTACCGAAAGGATAAAGATAAACGATGAGGAAATAAAGGAGGAGGAAGTGGCTGAATATTTAGATTACTTGATCCCTTTAATTGAAAGGGTAGAAAAGGAAGGCTTTGGAAAGCCTACTGAGTTTGAAATAATTACGGCAATGGCCTTTAAATATTTTTATGATAAAAATGTCGATTATGTTGTTTTAGAGGTTGGACTTGGAGGAAGGTTTGATGCAACTAATGTTGTTAATCCTATTCTTACAGTTATAACAACAATAAGCTACGATCACATGAATGTTCTTGGAAATACATTGTCACAAATTGCATACGAGAAGGCAGGAATAATAAAAGAAGGGGTGCCGTTAGTTCTTTATCCTCAAGAAAAGGAAGCCTATGAGGTTATAAAGAAGGTTGCAAAGGAAAAGGACGCAAAAATATATCATGTTGAGGAACTAAAATATAATCTTAAAAAAATACTATAGATGGAATAATATTTGACGTTGAAGGTTACAAAAATTATAAGGATATAAAAATAAATCTTTTAGGATTACATCAAATAAACAACGCCTTAACAAGCATTATGGCTGTTGAGGTTTTAAGGGAGCTTGGGGTTGAAGTTAGTAATGATGCTCTATATAAAGGCCTAAAGGAAGCAAAATGGCCGGGAAGATTTGAAATTTTAAAGAAAAATCCATATATAGTTTTAGATGGTGGACATAATATTCAGGGTATTAATGCATTGGTAGATTCTATGAAACATTATTTTAATAACAAAAAACATTAATAGTAACAGGAATGCTAAGGGATAAGGATTATGAAAATATGCTTGAGAAGCTCTTTGAGATAAGCAGTGATTTTGTAACGGTTACGCCGAATAGTCCAAGGGCTCTATCAGAGGAAGAATTAAAAAATATAATTATTGCTAAATGGAAAAGGGCTGAGGCTAAAAAAATATAGCTGATGCGGTAAATTTGGCTATAGAACGTTCTAGAGAATTCGATGTAATTTTATTTTGCGGATCCCTTTATATGATTGGCGAAGCAAGAACCATACTAAAATCATTATTATAGGTTTAATATCATATATTTATATATAGCGATTTTTTGAGGTTAACGTTTTGAGTGAACTGGAGAAAATTGAAATGGCGTATAAATTATATTATCTTGCTAATAAGCTTCAGGATAAAGTTCCCAAACCCATCCTCGAGTTTTCAAAGAAGATTTGCAATGAATATGTCAAGATGGCTAAGGAAAATGGGATTAAAAGTGATTTAAGGAATATATTAAAATAAATCCGGGTTTCCCCGGATTATTCTTTTAAAAGATCTATTATTTTTTCATATAAAGTAACATAATTTCTTTCCCAATTTTCGCATATGGATGTTGCCTTTTCTAATGAGGATGTCCTTAGCCTAAGGTCAAATATTATTTTCTCATTTTCAAGAAGTTTGATATCCACAAAGTATTCATTCCCAATAGCTTCATATCTTGAAATGGTAGTGTATTTGTTTTCAGGTTCTATATTTTGATCCTTTAAATAATCATCTATTACTTTCAGCTTTTTTCAGGGATTCTGTCTATAAAAAATTCTAAAGTTCTTTTTCCCTTTAATGAAATTCTTAATAATTGCTTGTTTATTTCTTTATTTATTTCTATAAATCCGCTTTCAATAAGTTCTGATATGTATTGCTGCAATGAAAAATAGTTTATTAAATTGTTTTCAAGAACTATTTGTGTAAGGGAAGAGTTTGTGATTGGGGTATCGATTTTATTTAGGATATATAATATAAGCAATTTATTTTCAGCAAGTTCAGTCGTATCTCTATACATTATATCCCTCCAAAAAATAATTAGGGCATTACATTTTATATTATAACAGCATTTAATATAAATTTTCAATAAAAATGCTCCCTTTCGGGAGCTTTAAGATCATATTTTATCCGGCAT
This sequence comes from Caloramator sp. Dgby_cultured_2, assembly GCF_028872215.1. Lineage (NCBI taxonomy): Bacteria > Bacillati > Bacillota > Clostridia > Eubacteriales > Clostridiaceae > Caloramator > Caloramator sp. Dgby_cultured_2. The sequence continues at coordinate 1,547,447 of NZ_CP118396.1, read as the reverse complement.
TTTTCCGTTTAATATTTCCTTTTCAGCCATTGCAATTAATCTTTTAACTATGGTTCCTCCGACTCTACCACAATCTCTAGATGAAATGTTGCCCCAATAATCTTCAGAACCTTGATATACAGGTATTCCAAGTTCTGATGCGATTTCATACTTCATATTATCAAGAGCCTTGTGAACCTCAGGAACCAGTTGGCTTCTTCCATGATATTCTTGTCCTGCTGCCATTTTATAACCTCCTTTTTAGAATATGTAATATTGTTTCCTTATGGGGGTGATGAATAAGAATGTATCTTATTAATAATTTGTGTAATTTTGGGTCGAATATACAAGAAATTTCTGGTTATTAGTTAAAAAAGTGCGGCCTTTGCCGCACTTTAGGTCAATTTATCCTTTATAGGGATTTTGTAGTTTTTCTAGTCCCATGCTTGTGAGCACTTTTTAATTGGAGCTTTTTGGGATTTGGCTTCTCTATGATAGTGCCTATCCTGACCTAGGAGGTTTTCAGATGCAAATTCAGTTTGGTGACCAAACAGATTTGTAAATCTAGCTCTTCGCATGGTCATACAAAACCCCTCCTTTTAATTGACCTATAATTAGTTTTTACAAAAAAAGATAATTATTATATTTCTGGTGCAGGCATATTTTTATGCCTGCATATAATATTTTTGTGTAAAAATAATAAATATTTATTGTAATAAAATTTTGGAGGGAATCGGGTGAAGGTTGTAGTTATTTCAAAAAATCATTAGCAAAATCAATGATAGTTATGTTTATTTTTTTATTTTCCATTCTTTATGCTGCAACAGGGAGGTATGAACTTTTAAATGTGTTTTTGAATACTCAAAGGGAACTCCCAATTTACTGTGTGGAAACTGATGAAAAAAGATTGCAATAACCTTTGATGCAGCTTGGGGAAATGAATATACAGATGAAATATTAGATATATTAGAAAAAAATGGAGTAAGGGCTACATTTTTCTTAGTAGGAAGTTGGGTGGATAAATATCCTGAGACGGTTAAAAAGATTTTTGAAAAGGGACATGAAATAGGGAATCATTCAACTACTCATCCTCATTTTTCTCAGATAACCCCGGATAAAATGAAGGAGGAGATATTTAAAACCAGCGACAAAATAAAGAGGATTACAGGGAAAGGGACTAATCTTTTTAGACCTCCCTTTGGAGATTATAATAGCCTGGTGGTAAAAACGGTAAAGGAAACAGGCCATTTCTGCATACAATGGGATGTGGATTCAATCGACTGGAAGGATCCAGGTGAAGATGTTATATATAGTAGGGTTGTTAGTAGGGTTACAAATGGCTCTATAATACTTTTCCATAATTACGCCAAGCAAACTCCTAAGGTTTTAGACGGAATTTTAAAGGAGCTAAAAAGAAAAGGATATGAATTTGTAACTGTATCGGAGCTTATTTATAAGGAAAATTATTATATTGATCATACAGGGAGGCAGAAACCCATTAAGAATAACTAACGAAGAATTAGACAAAATAAATAACAGAAGATAAAACGGGGTGATGCAATGCTAGTTATTGGAATATTAGGAAGCAGAGGCAAGTCTAAAGTTTTAGAAATTATTTATGAGGAACTTAAAGAACATGGCAAAGAAGTTGTATGCATAGGAACCCACGACAATTCTAATGAGGCTTTTGAAAAAATATTATTTAAAGAAGTTGAATATGTTCTTATTGCCATATCAAGGGAGGATTTAATAGAAGATAGGATATCCAAAATAAAATTTGATGTGATTATTAATCTTGGCTTTGATGCAATGGAAGATTTAAATGATAAGATAGCAGAGGTTGTGGAAAATATAAAGGAAGAAGGTTATTATATATTCAATTCAGATTTTAATTTTCCTATAAATCTTAATCATTCAAATATCTATGTCATATCCTATGGTCTTAACGATAAATCAACAGTTACAGCAACAAGTATAGATGATCTAACTTGCCTTTGCTTTAGCTTTTGCCTGCAAAGGGCTATTGTAAATATCAATGGAGACCTTATTCAACCCTTTGAAAAGCCTTATGAAGTTATAGGCAAATACCATGATGTTTATTATTATCTTGCTGCTTTAACTTGTTTGATGATTTTTGGAATTATTTAGTAATAATGTTTTTGGAATTTGAATATTTATATTTTAGATATAAAACACGAAGGGAGAGGGATGGGGATGCAAAATTTATTTTTGACAAACAAAGCCTATGTTGAGGGGAAAATAGTTTCACCTCTAACCTTTAGCCATGAAATGTATGGTGAGGGCTTTTACAACTTTTTCATTGAAGTTCCAAGATTAAGCCAAACTGTTGACGTTTTGCCGGTTACTGTATCGGAGAGGCTTATAGCCAACCTTGATATGTCCCAGGGAAATTTAATTTCTATAGAGGGTCAGATAAGATCCTATAATAGAGTGGTTGACGGGGCAAGTAGACTCCTTCTTACCATCTTTGCAAGGGATATAAAAAGGATTGATACAATTTCAGACAAGCCTAATGAAATAAGCCTCGATGGTTACATATGCAAGCAGCCTGTTTATAGAACAACTCCCCTTGGGAGGGAAATTACCGACATATTGATAGCTGTAAATAGGGCATACAACAAATCCGATTATGTTCCTGCTATTGCATGGGGTAGGAATGCCAGATTTTCTAGCAAGTTCGAAGTAGGGACCCATGTGAAGATTTGGGGCAGAATGCAGAGCAGGGAATATGAAAAGAAACTATCAGATGACAACATAGTAAAAGGATTGCCTATGAAGTTTCAATTTCAAAACTTGAAAAGGTAGAGGATGAATAAAGGAAGTAGCATTGACTACTTCCTTAAATCGTCTAATAGCTTTGTTTTTTCCTTTGTTTTGTCGTCAACCCTTTTTATAACCTTCGCAGGAACTCCAGCTACAACAACTCCGCTTTCAACATCGTGGGTTACAACTGAGCCTGCAGCAACAACTGAACCTTTTCCAACTTTAACTCCTTCTAAGATTACAGCGTTTGCCCCTATTAGAACATCATCCTCAATTATAACAGGATCTTTGCTTGGAGGTTCTAACACACCTGCTATTACTGCACCTGCACCAACATGAACATTTTTACCAATTTTACCCCTTGCACCTATTACAGCATTCATGTCGATCATTGAATTTTCCCCGATTTCAGCACCTATATTTATAACAGCTCCCATCATTATAACAGCATGATCTCCGATTGTAACTCCTTCTCTTATTATTGCTCCAGGTTCAATCCTTGCATTAACATGTCTTATGTCCATCATCGGGATTGCTGAATTTCTTCTATCCCATTCAATTCTATATTTTTTAATTTTATCTTTATTCTCTTCTAAAAATTTTTCCACAACATCGTTTTCACCAAATAATATATAAAAATTATCTTTGCCGTAAATTTCGATATTTTCAGGGCTTAACCCTTCAAGGTTTCCATCTACATAAACCTTAACAGGAGTTGTCTTTTTAGCTTCCTTTATGTATCTTGCTATTTCATATGGATCAGTTAAATCATATTGCCTTTGTTCCAACTTTATCACCTCTACCTTTAATTTAAAGTTTACTATGACTTTGCTTAATAATATATCATTTAATAATTATTTTTGTCAATTAATAGAAGGAGATTATTACAATTTATGCTATAATTATAATTGAATTATTATTGAAAGGGGTAATAATATGGGTAAGCTTACTAAGGGATGTATTCAGGTTTATACAGGCGATGGAAAAGGTAAAACTACTGCAGCAATTGGGCAGGGAGTTAGGGCAGCAGGAAATGAACTTAGGGTTTACATGGTGCAGTTTTTAAAGGGATCGGAAACAGGTGAATTAAAAAGTATAGAAAAATTAGATCCATATTTTAAAATATTTAGATTTGAAAAGAAAAGGGGCTTTTTTGGACGCTAAGCGATGAAGAAAAGGTAGAATTAAAAAGGAAATAGAAGAAGCCTTTGAGTTTTGTAAAAAGGTATTGAAAAATAAAGAATGCGACGTTTTAATATTGGATGAGATTATGGGGGTATTACATAACAAGCTTTTATCAGTTGAAGAAGTTGTAGAATTTTTAAAATCTAAGCCTGAAGATATGGAAATTATTTTAACTGGCAGAAATGTTCCAAAGGAAATCATGGAAATTGCTGATTTGGTTACTGAAATGAAAGAAATAAAACATTATTTTGAAAAGGGAGTTCCCGCAAGAAAAGGAATTGAATTTTAATATTATTGTAACCTAAATTGAAAAAGTGAATATTGTAATATTAACAAGCAATTTTTGAAGGGAGCTTTATGCTACAAATCACAGCTCTACATTATATTTACCTTATCTTTATTTTACTTGTAATTGCCTTTATGGTTTATAAGAAGGATACGAGTTTAATATGCATCATTGGAATTTTTGTTTTAGGGTTAGTTGCCACAGGTTCAGTTTATCAATCGATTATGGCTGTTTTTAATGGATTAGCCTATGCAATCAAGGAGCTTTTAGGAACAATTTTGATTATTTCCATAATCGTTGGTATGGGAAGTGTTCTAGAAAAAACGGGTATAAATCAAGAAATGGTAAGACCTTTTTAAAATTAATTAAAACACCAAGCTTAGCCTACTGGATAATAGGTCTTGTAATGATGATTATTTCCTGGTTTTTCTGGCCATCACCGGCAGTTGCTTTAATTGGAGCTATATTTGCACCGGTTGCAATTAAAGCTGGACTTCCGGCCCTTGCTGTAGCAATGGCTATGAACCTATTCGGACATGGAATTGCCCTTTCAAGCGACCTTTGTAATTCAAGGTGCACCAAAACTTACTGCAGGTGGTGCTGGAATTGAAGTGGCTGAGGTTATAAGGGCAAGCATTCCCCTCACAATTGTAATGGGACTTGTTACCACTGTTACAGCCTTCATTTTAATTAAAAAGACATGAAAAGAGGAATATTAAAGGTTGAAGAACAAATTAAAGAGGATAATATAAAAAAGGAGTCCCCGCTTTCACTATATTATAGAAAACTATTTGCAGTTTTAATTCCTATAGTTTTTGCATTAGATATAGTTATAATGCAAGCCTACAAACTTCAAGGTGGGGACGCAACGGCTTTAATTGGAGGAACGGCTCTGTTTATCCTTATATTAATACTTCTTTTCTCATCAAAAACAAAAGCGATTGATGAGGTTATAAATTACTTGATCGAAGGGTTACAATTTGGATTTAAAGTATTTGGCCCTGTAATACCGATTGCAGCATTTTTCTATTTGGGAGATGAAGGATTTTTAAAGATTATTGGGGAATTTCTTCCTAAAAATTCAACTGGGCTTGTAAATGATTTAGGACTTGCTCTATCTCAGATAGTTCCAGTAAACAGGGTTCTTAGTGCTGCATCCCTAACAACCGTTGGTGCTATAACCGGGCTTGATGGTTCAGGATTTTCGGGAATAAGCCTTGCCGGGACTGTTGCCAAAATATTTGGAACAGCATTAGGAAGTGGCACCGCCACATTAACTGCCCTTGGTCAACAGGCAGCTATTTGGGTAGGTGGAGGAACGTTAATTCCTTGGGCTGTTATCCCAGTTGCAGCAATTTGTAAGGTTAGCCCCTTTGATCTTGCAAGAAAGAATTTGATCCCTGTTGTTATAGGGCTTGTTGTTACAACTATATTTGCAATGTTTATTATATAAAAGGGACTGCTAACGCAGTCCTTTTTGTGACAATATTAGACATTATTGCATAAAATATATTAGAAAATAAAAGAGGTGGAGATCATGAAAAAAATGTTGAAGTAAAATATGATTCCTTTGAACAAATAAAGGAAGTTGATATAGATTTACATTTAAATAAAAAATTTTTTCGATGGGGTAAAGGGTAGAAGAGTAATTATTTTCTGTATTTTATCTCTTTTTTAAGAAGTATAATGAATTAGTTTACTAAAGACTACATAAATGAATTAGGGGGTGAGTTGATGAACAATCAAAAGGAAAGATTGCTAAATGAGGAAGTAAATTGTGAAGTTTGCAGCCAATCCTCAACTGGAGTAGGATGTGAATGCTGCTGCAATGGAAGTCAAAACATTACCTTTAAGCCATGTGAAGATGTAATAGATTATACTGTAGGTCCTTATGATTTAAAGTGTGAAGGAAGATTTTTGAAGGTAAGGGTAAGGCTTAAAAATGTATGTTGTAATAGAAAAATAAACGTTGGTGTATTGGTTTGTGAACCAGTTGATGGAACCTTTTATACAAGGGGATTCAAAGCTTGCCAAATTGTTGTTCCAGGAACAGGATGTAAAGATGTAACAATAGATGAATTCTGCTTTGTATTCCCTGATGAAGATCTTTGTAGAAGCAAAACCTATGTTGTTAAGGTTGTTGCACATTATGCAGAATTCCCAAGCTTCCCATTCTGCCCATGCTAGTTAAAAGTGGCCATCTGAAAAGATGGCCATACTTTTACCAATTAAAGATATTATAACCTATTTATAAAATCTTCAATCCTATTTAACCCTTCCTTTAGAGTTTCCATAGAACTTGCAAAGGAGATCCTTATAAATCCTTCCCCTAATGGTGAAAAGGCATCACCTGGAACTACTGCAACCCTTTTATCCTCCAGAAGTTTTGTTGCAAATTCTAAAGATGATAAACCAAATTTTTTAATCGATGGGAAAAAGTAAAAGGCACCGTTTGGTTTTACAACATCAAATCCTATATCTAAAAGTCTTTCATAAACAAAATCCCGCCTTTTTTATATTCCTCCCTCATAGAAATCGGATCCAAAGGGCCATTGGTAAGTGCCTCTAATGCCGCATATTGGCTAATGGATGAGGCACAGGAGTTTATATATTGATGAAGCTTGATCATTTCCTTAGATATATATTTAGGAGCAAGGGTATAGCCTATTCTAAAACCTGTCATGGAATGGGACTTTGAAAGGCCGTTAACCACAATAGTCTTATCAAAGACCTCCCTAAAGCTTGCAATGGATACATGTTCAAAATCATATGTAAGCTCGCTATATATCTCGTCAGATAGGATAAATATATCTTTATCCTTTACTAATTTTGCAATTTCATAAAGCTCAGCTTTATTTAACATAATCCCCGTAGGATTTGAGGGAGAAGGAATTATTATGCATCTTGTTCTTTCGGTTAAATGCTTTTTAATAAGTTCTGCTTTTAACTTAAAATAATGATTGGTAGTATCAATAAAAACAGGCTTTGCACCGCAAAGTTTTATAACTGGCTCATAACCTGGATAAATCGGTCCTGGGAGGATTACTTCAGAATTTTCGTCAAGGATGGTGTTTAGGGCAATGTAAATTGCTTCGCTACCGCCGCTTGTTATAATAATTTCATCGTCAGGATTGTATTCTATACCATACTTTTTGTAATAATTTGAAACTGCTCTTCTAAGTTCTAAAATTCCAGCATTATGGGTATAAACCGTTTTGTTATTATCTAAGGCAATCTTTGCAGCATCCTTTACATGGGTTGGAGTTTCAAAATCCGGCTGACCTATAGTTAGATTTATAGCATCCTTATATTGTGATACGAGATTATAAAATCTTCTTATACCTGAAATATGGATATTTTTTATCCTTTTATTTAAAAGCTCTTCCATTGTATCTTCCTCCTATTTAAAAAGCCCACCTTAAGGTGAGCTTTTCATTTATTTTAATACATCATTCATTGTATAAAAATTAGGCTTTTTCCTACTAAGAATTTTGCAGCCCTTATAGCACCATAGGCAAACACATCCCTTGATAGTGCAGAGTGGTTTATTTCAATAACCTCTCCTGCGCCTGCAAAAATAACAGAATGTTCGCCAACTATAGCACCGCCCCTTATTGCATGGATTCCAAGTTCCTCCTTTTTTCTTTTATCAGTTTTAGAATGCCTGCCGTAAACATATTCTAAGCTATTTTGAAGGGATGAATTTATAGCATCTGCAAGCATAAGAGCAGTTCCGCTTGGTGAATCAAGCTTTTGATTGTGATGCTTTTCGATGATTTCAATGTCAAAATCTCCATAAAGTATTGGAGCGATGTTTTTCAAAAGATTAGTTATAAGGTTAATTCCAATAGACATATTTGCTGAGTTTAATATTGGAATTTTTTCAGAAGCCTTCTTCATCTTTTCTTTTTCTTCAGGAGAAAAACCTGTTGTGCATATTACAAGGGGAACATTTTTATTAAGTCCAAACTCTAAAATAGAATCTAAGGCCAAGTGGTTTGAAAAATCTATTAAAACATCAACATCTTCCTGAACCTTTGATAAGGAGTCATAAACAGGATAAGGATTTTTTATTTTATTAGGTTCCCTATCAACACCACAAATGATCTTCATATCCTCCATTTGAGATATTATCCTTGTCAATACCTGACCCATCTTACCATTACAACCATGTAATAAAACCTTCATATCTTCACCTCTATAACTTAATTCCGTATTTGATCATTTCCTGCTTTAGTATTTCAAGGTTCTTTGGAGACATTTCAACAAGTGGAAGCCTTAATGTTCCAACATTCATTCCCATAAGGTTCATTGCAGCCTTAACAGGAATTGGATTTGTTTCTATAAAGAGAGCTTTAATAAGTGGGAGCATCTTTAATTGAAGTTGTTTTGAACCTTCTATGTCACCATTAAACCATTTTTCGCACATATCGTGGGTATCCCTTGGAAGGATGTTGGCAACAACAGAAATAACTCCCTTTGCACCAAGTGCCATCATTGGAACAACTTGATCATCGTTGCCTGAATATATGTCTAAATTATCGCCACAGAGCTGAGCAATTTCTGCAACTTGAGTTATATTGCCGCTTGCTTCCTTTACAGCTACTATATTTTCTATTTTTGATAGTTCGTAGAGAGTTTCAGGTAGTATATTAAACCCAGTTCTTGATGGGACGTTGTAGATAATTATCGGCTTTTTAACTTGAGATGCTATTGCTTTAAAGTGTTCGATAGCTCCCCTTTGGGTTGTCTTGTTATAATATGGTGTGATAACTAAAAGGCCATCAACGCCGATAGAATCAGCCCATTTTGACATTTCAACAGCAGCCTTAGTATTGTTAGAACCTGTTCCTGCAATAACAGGGATTCTTCCCTTAACAACATCTACTGTAAACTTTATAGTTTCCTTTCTTTCTTGTTCACTCATTGTTGATGCTTCGCCGGTAGTTCCGCATACTATTATTGCATCTGTTTTTCTTCAATATGCCATTCAATAAGCTCCTCAAGCTTTTTAAAGTCAACGCCATCCTCCTTAAATGGAGTTACTATAGCAACCCCTGAACCCTTGAAAAGAGTCATACAAACCATCCTCTCTAAAAATATATTTAATATTATTATATGCACAAAATGTTCTAGGTTACAATTAGTTATTTACAAGAAGTTCAGCAATCTGAACAGCATTAGTTGCCGCACCTTTTCTTATGTTATCAGCAACAACCCACATATTAAGACCATGTTCTACGCTAAAATCCCTTCTTAATCTTCCAACAAATACTTCATTCTTTCCTTCCGCTAAAATCGGCATTGGATAGATATTGTTTAAAGGATCATCCATTAATACAACGCCTTTACTATTTTTAAGTATTTCTTTAACTTCTTCTAAATTAAAATCATTTTCAAACTCGACATTTATAGACTCACTGTGGCCGTGGTAAACAGGCACCCTAACTGTAGTTGCAGTAATTTTAAGATCAGGTCTGTGCATTATCTTTTTTGTTTCTTCAATCATTTTCATTTCTTCCTTTGTGTAACCGTTATCCATAAAAACATCTATGTGGGGGATAACGTTGAATGCGATTGGATGAATAAATTTTTTAGGTGCAATCCCTTTTATACCATTTTGAAGATCCTCATATCCTCCCTGACCTGCACCTGAAACTGCTTGATATGTTGAATAAACTATTCTTTTAATTTTGTATTTTAAATCTAGGGGCTTTAATGCAACAACCGCTTGGATCGTGGAACAGTTAGGATTTGCTATTATTCCTTTATGCCAATTTATATCTTCTGGATTTACTTCAGGAACAACAAGTGGAACGTCATCGTGCATCCTCCATGCTGAGCTATTATCTATTACAACACATCCCTTTGATGCAGCAATTTTTGCAAATTTTAAACTTGTTGAGGCACCAGCTGAAAAAGAGCAATATCTATTCCTCTATCAAAGGAATCCTCCTTTAATTCCTCAACTATATATTTTTTTCCTTTGAATTCTATTTCACTTCCTGCTGATTTTGCCGAAGCAAAAAGATAAAGTTCATCGATGGGGAAATTTCTCTCGTCTAAAACCCTTAACATCATTCTACCAACCATTCCGGTGGCACCAACTACCGCAACCTTTGGCATGGTAATCCCTCCTTAAATATATTCAATAATAATCTATGAAAAAAATATTTATTAGATGTATTATACCATATAATTAATAAAAATTAAGATATCTTTAAAATTTATCCATAGGAAAAATTGACAATGACTTTAAATGATGTTATTATACATTTGCAAGATTTAGATATAATTAAATTCAAAAACGAAGAAAAATGGCAAGGAAAATGTCGAAATGTGAAATATTAATTTTTTTAATATTAATTGTCGAAAAAGAAATTAAATTATAAATTTTTAAAAAACGTAGTTTTAAACGTCAAAAATATTTTTTAAATATATTTATTCAAATTAGAAGGGGGATTTTAAAGTTTTTATTTAATAATAACTAAAAAAATATTAAAGGGGGATGAAAAATGACAAGGTATCTTTTAAGAAGAATTGGATACATGGTGTTAACCATGTGGGTAATCATTACAGCTACCTTTTTCTTATGAATACTTTGCCTGGTGACCCAATAAGGAATAAGGCAAAGCAGCTTCCACCTCAAATTCAAGAAAACTTGAGAAGAAGATATGGACTAGATAAACCAGTTCATATTAGATACCTTATTTACTTAAAAAATCTACTACACGGAGATCTTGGTGAATCCATAGAATTCCCAGGAGAAACTGCAAATAATATCATAAAAGATAGGTTCCCAGCGTCAGCAAGACTTGGACTTCAAGCTGTATTTTTGGATTAATTATAGGTCTTATTTTGGGTATTTTAGCTGCCTTTTACAAAAATACATGGATAGATTATCTTGTAATCTTTATAGCCTTAGTAGGTGTTTCTGTCCCGAGCTTCGTCGTTGCAGCCCTTATTCAGAAGTATTTAGCAGGGGGATTCTTCCCAATAGTTGGATGGCCTTCTGAAAATGTTTGGTTCTCGGGATGGCGATACACAGTATTACCTACATTTGCATTGTCATTAGGTAGTATTGCGATATACTCAAGATATATGAAATCATCAGTATTAGATGTTATTAACCAGGACTATATAATGACAGCAAGAGCAAAGGGAGTGCCTAATGTTCAGATAGTTTGGAAACATATTTTAAGAAATGCTATATTGCCAATTATAACAATATTAGGGCCTCAGATTGCAGGTATCATCACAGGAACCTTTGTTATAGAAAGAATATTTGCTATACCTGGACTTGGTGAATACTATGTTGCAAGTATAAACGCAAGAGATTATACAATGATTATGGCAACTACAGTATTCTTTGCATTCTTATTTATTCTATCCCTGCTTATAGTAGATATTCTTTATGGTGTAATTGACCCAAGAATTAGAGTAACTGGTGAAAAGAGATAGGGGGATAATATGCTTGAACTCAACAAGGAAAAGTTTCAAATATTAGGATGTGAAGGCCAAAATGCCGATGCGATAATGAGGCCTAATATAACCTATTGGCAGGATGCATGGAGAAGACTTAAGATGAATAAGGTTGCAATGTTTTCCATGTATCTTTTGCTAGTGATAATATTGATGTGTATAGTAGGTCCTTATTTAAGACCTTATGGATTTGAAGAGCAATTTATTGAGCTTGCAAATACTCCGCCTACTAAGGAACACTGGTTTGGGCTTGATCAGCTTGGAAGAGATATTTTTGTTAGATTATGGAAGGGCGGACGTGTATCTATAGCAATAGGTTTAATTGCAACATTTATCTGCACAGTTGTAGGTGCACTATATGGTGGAATTTCCGGATATCTTGGAGGATTAGTTGATGATGTTATGATGAGAATTGTTGAAGTTATCGTAGGAATTCCATACCTTATAGTTGTTATATTGATATCAATAGTATTTGAAAAGGGATTATTCTCCCTAATACTTGCCCTTGTTTTAACAGGTTGGACAGGTATTGCAAGAATTGTAAGAGGACAGATATTGCAGCTTAAGGAATCTGAATACGTTCTTGCAGCTCAAGCCCTTGGTGCTGATCCTGCAAGAATAATCATAAAACATCTTATTCCAAATACTATAGGTATAATAATTGTTTATATGTCCCTTAATATACCTTCATACATTTTTGCAGAAGCTTTCTTGAGCTTTATAGGTCTTGGAGTGCAACCTCCAAACACAAGCTGGGGTGCAATGGCTGCATTTGGCCAGCAAAACATGGATTTTTATCCATATCAGTTAATATTCCCAGCAGCAGCGATAAGCTTAACAATGCTTGCATTTAACTTACTTGGTGATGGTCTAAGAGATGCTCTAGACCCAAGACTACGTCAATAAAGGAGGTTGTGCCATGGAAAGATTGCTTGAAGTAAGAAATTTAAGAGTTTCATATCATACATACGCAGGGGAAGTTCAATCAGTAAGAGGAGTATCCTTTACCCTTGATAAGGGTGAATCCTTAGCAATAGTAGGCGAATCAGGTTGTGGAAAGACAGTTACTTCAAAGGCTATAATGGGGCTCATTCAGACGCCTCCAGGGGAGATCAAAAGGGAAGCGAAATATTATTCCAGGGGAAAAATATTTTAGAGTTTTCAAAAAGGAATGGCAACAATATAGAGGTGCTGAAGTTAGTATGATCTTCCAGGACCCAATGACATCTTTAAATCCTACTATGAAGGTAGGTTTGCAGATTGCAGAAAGCCTTATGATCCATAGGGGTATGTCAAAGAAGGAAGCTTTTAAAGAAGCAGTAAAGATGCTGGAAATGGTTAATATACCAAACGCAGAAAGCAGAGCAAACCAATATCCACACCAATTTTCAGGTGGTATGAGACAAAGAGCAATGATAGCCATAGCGCTTGCATGTAATCCTAAAATACTTATTGCTGATGAGCCAACAACAGCCCTTGATGTTACTATCCAGGCACAAATAATCGACCTTATGAAGGAGCTTCAAAAGAAGCTTGGAACATCAATAATTCTTATTACTCATGATCTTGGCGTTGTTGCAGATATAGCACAAAAATTGATAGTTATGTATGCAGGACAAATAGTTGAAAGAGGAAACGCAGAGGAATTATTCTATAATCCACAGCATCCATATACATGGGCTCTTTTAAGGGCAGTTCCAAGACTTGACTCAGAAAAGAAGGAGGACTTAATATCAATACAAGGAACTCCACCAGACCTTATAGCACCGCCTAAGGGATGTCCATTTGCATCAAGATGTCAATACAGAATGCAAATTTGTGATGAAGTTCCACCACCAGTTACAAAGATTAGCGAAACTCATGAAGCAGCTTGCTGGTTACATCATGAGTATGCTCCAAAAGTGGACATTCCTGTTGGTAGAGGAGGTGTATTATAATGTCAGAAGTAAGAATAACTGAACAAAAAGGTCAAGTTTCAGATGAGGTATTAGTTGAAGTTAAAAATTTGAAAAAATATTTTAGAGTAGGGAAAAATGCCATCTTAAAGGCAGTTGACGATTTGAATTTATACATTAGAAAAGGTGAAACATTAGGTATGGTAGGAGAATCCGGTTGTGGTAAAACCACAGCAGGAAGAACTATACTTGGAATATATAGCCCAACTGATGGTGAAGTTTTATTTGAAGGAAAAAATGTTCATAAGCTCTCAGGAAGAGAGAAAAGGAATATACTAAAGAGGCACAAATTATTTTCCAGGACCCATATGCCTCATTAAATCCAAGAATGACTGTTGGGGATATTATAGCAGAAGGAATAGATATTCATGGAATATACACTGGAAAAGAAAGATTAGAAAGGGTTTATGAACTTTTAAGAATGGTTGGACTTAACAAGGAACATGCTAACCGTTTCCCACACGAGTTTTCGGGTGGGCAAAGACAAAGAATAGGTATCGCAAGAGCCCTTGCGGTAGAACCTAAATTTATAGTTTGTGACGAGCCTATATCAGCTCTTGATGTTTCAATCCAAGCTCAGATTGTAAATATGCTTATAAAATTTCAAAGGGAACTTGGCTTGACTTACCTTTTCATTGCCCACGACCTTGCGATGGTTAAGCATATTTCAGATAGGGTTGCGGTTATGTATCTTGGTGTAAATGTTGAGCTGGCAGAAAGCTTTGAACTTTACAAGAATCCTTTGCATCCATATACTCAGGCGCTTTTATCAGCAATACCGATACCAGACCCAGAAGTTGAAAAAAGCGTCAAAGAATTATGCTTGAAGGAGAAGTTCCAAGCCCAATAAATCCGCCTGTTGGATGTAGATTCAAAGCAAGATGCAAACATGCAAAGCCAATCTGCGGAGAACTAAATCCACAGCTTAAAGAGGTTAGCCCAGGACATTATGTAGCTTGTCATTTATATTAATGAATAAAAAACACCTCCCTGTAATAATAAAACTAGGGAGGTGTTTTTATGGCTACACCTTTTAAGAAGGTAGTAAAGGCAAAGCTAAAATCCAAAAAGGAACTTACTCCAAAGGAAAAGGAAAGAGAAAAATTAAAATATGAAATTGCTGAGGAATTAGGACTTTTAGATAAAGTAAAAAAATACGGTTGGAGCGGTTTAACCGCAGAAGAAACAGGAAGAATAGGTGGAATTATGACAAAGCTTAACAAGGATGCAGGACGAAAATGGAACGAATAGCTATGCTGTTGTCTTAAGTAATGTTAAATTACCCTTTATTTTAAATTCACCTAGGGAGGCAGGAATTAGAAAACTATCCCCCATTTTTATTTCATAATCTCTATCATATATTAATTTTCCTTCACCTTCGATTGTAGTAAAGATTATAAAGGAGTTATTTGGTTTGTCTTTGAATTCTTCCTTTACATTAATTATATCTACATTAAAGTATTTGCAGCTTACTGCCTTTGCTATGTTGTAACCATCAAGTTCTATGAAAATTGGTTTTAATACTTTTCCTTCAAAATCATAATCTATAACATCTAAGGCTTTATCTATATGCAATTCTCTTTTTTCCGTCCTTATCAACTCTATTCCAATCGTAAAGTCTATAGGTTATGTCGCTGTTTTGCTGGATTTCTGCCAGTAAAAGTCCATCTAAAATTGCATGAACTGTTCCTGAAGGTATAAAAATTATGTCGCCCTTTTCCACAGGAACAAAGTTTAAAATCTCTTCAACAGTATTTTCTTCTAATGCTTTTTTAAACTTTCTTTAGTTGTCCCCTTCTTAAGCCCGTAAACAAGTTTTGCATCTTCTTTAGCGTCTATAACATACCACATTTCTGTTTTTCCAAGCTGATTTTCAACTCTTTTAGAGTAATCATCATCCGGATGAACTTGTATGGATAATTTATCGTTGGCATCGATAAGCTTTATAAGAAGAGGAAAACTATCGTATTTTTTACCAAGAATTTCCTTACCATAGAGCTTAATTACTTCATCTAATGCTTTTCCCTTTAAAGGACCATTTTTTATTATGCTCATTCCATTTTTATGACAGCAAATCTCCCAGCTCTCGGCAACATTACCCTTTGGAATATTTCTTTTAAAATAAGTTTCAAACTTTCTTCCACCCCAAATAATACTTTTATAAACCGGCTCAAAAACAATGGATAAAGCATTTTGATCCCCCTTTAAATTAAAATGGACAATTAATATTTTATAATATAAAATTATTATATCATAAAATAAACTAAAAGGATTCCAGATTTAAAGGTGGGAAGAGGATGCAATATAAAGATCTTGCCTTTTATTATGATAAAATGATGGATGTAGATTATGACAATTGGATTGAGTTTTTAGAATCGCTATTTAAAAGATATGATATTGATTTTATCGATAAAACTGCTCTAGAACTTGGATGTGGAACGGGCAACATGACTTTGAGACTTTCAAACTTAGGAATGAAAGTGGTTGCCGTTGATATATCTGAGGAAATGCTCAACATTGCAAGAAACAAGGTGAAAAGTAAAGGAGTAATTTTTATTAATGAGGATATGACGGAATTAGACATAGACAAAAAATTTGATTTTGTATTTTCCTTTTGTGATGGATTTAATTATTTAATTGAGGATGAGGAACTTTTCAATGTTTTAAAAAAGGTCTATAATCTTTTAAAGGATGATGGATTATTTATATTTGATATAAGTTCCGAATATAAACTAAAAAACTTGATAGGTAACAATACGTTTACGTATAATGAAGAGGATTATTCATATATTTGGGACAATTATGTTGATGAAAATATAATAGATATGTATATAACAATGTTTGTTAAAGAAGGAAAACTCTACAGAAGGATAGATGAACATCATGTCCAAAGGGCCTATTCGAAGGATGAAATGATTAATTTACTAAAGGGTGTTGGATTTAAGGATGTTGAAACCTATGAAAATTATTCCTTTAACAAAGATAAGGAAACGTCTGAACGAATTACGTTTGTAGTAATAAAATAGGAGGGAATTTTATGGCATATATATTAAGAGCAACAGCAGCAAATGGAGATGTAAGGCTTTTTGTAGCCATAACAACAGACATGGTGGAAGAAGCAAGAAAAATACATAATCTTTCCCCTACAGCATCAGCTGCACTTGGAAGATTTATTACAGCAGCTTCCATGATGGGGGTTATGTTAAAGGGAGAAAAGGATACTCTTACCCTTACTATGAATGGGGGAGGCCCCTTGGGAAATTTAGTTGCCGTGTCTAATTCTAAGGGAAATGTTAAGGCCTATGTTTCCCACCCAGAGATTGATCTTCCTCTTAATGAAAAGGGAAAGCTTGATGTTGGAGGAGCTGTTGGTAGGAACGGGTTTTTAAATGTAGTTAAAGATCTAGGACTTAGAGAACCCTATGTTGGGCAAGTTCCGATAAGAACTGGTGAAATAGGGGATGATATTGCCTACTATTTTACTGTGTCAGAACAGGTTCCATCAGCAGTAGCCCTTGGGGTTTTGGTAGATACTGATATTTCTATAAAAGCAGCAGGTGGGCTTATAGTTCAAATGATGCCTGGAGCGAATGAGTTTTTAGCTGACATAATAACCTTTAGGTTACAGGAAATACCTCCTTTATCACAACTTATTGCAGAGGGAAAAGCGGTGAAGATATTTTAAACATGCTTTTTGATGATATGGACCTTAAGATTTATGAAAAGATAGAGTGTAAGTATGAATGCGATTGTTCAAGGGAGAGGGTAGAAAGGGCCCTTATAGCCCTTGGCAGAGAAGAATTAAATAGACTATATGAAGAGGAAGACAGGATAGAGCTTCAGTGCCATTTCTGCAATACTAAATATGTATTTGAAAAGGAAGAAATAAAAAATATGATAGAAAACTTATAAAAAGGTGTTGACAAGGGTGAAAAAATAATATATTATATAACATGTCAGCGCCGCTGATGAGGTGTTGACAAGGTAAATCAAAGATGCTATAATGAATATGCGATGTGGGCGCCTAGCTCAGCTGGGAGAGCATCTGCCTTACAAGCAGAGGGTCACAGGTTCGAGCCCTGTGGTGCCCACCACGCGGCCCAGTAGCTCAGTTGGTTAGAGTGCCGGCCTGTCACGCCGGAGGTCGAGGGTTCGAGCCCCTTCTGGGTCGCCATGGCCAGATAGCTCAGTAGGTAGAGCAGGGGACTGAAAATCCCCGTGTCGCTGGTTCGATTCCGGCTCTGGCCACCATGCGGGAATAGCTCAGTTGGTAGAGCGTCACCTTGCCAAGGTGAAAGTCGCGGGTTCGAGTCCCGTTTCCCGCTCCAACTTAATATGGCGGCATAGCCAAGTGGTAAGGCAGAGGTCTGCAAAACCTTCATCCCCGGTTCAAATCCGGGTGCCGCCTCCATAAACAGCCTGCAAATTGCAGGCTGTTTTTATATGATTAAATCAACATGCAATTTTGACACCTTTTCGGATGTAGATAGTTACTTCCGAGAAGGTGTTTTTATTCATATTTTAAATTTACTGTGAATAGACATGTAATAAAAATTAGTAAGAGTGGAAGTGATACTTTGGCTGAAGACAAATTGAGAATTATTCAAGAATATGTTCCAGGAAAGCAAATAACTCTTGCCCATATCATTGCAAATCCTCAAAGGAGTATATATCAAAAGCTGGGACTAGATGATAATAAAAATGCTATTGGAATATTAACTATAACCCCAAGTGAAGCATCAATTATTGCAGCTGATATAGCTACAAAGTCTTCAGGTGTTGAAATTGGCTTTTAGACAGATTCAGTGGGTCGCTAGTTTTAATAGGTGACATTTCAAGTATAGAAGCTGCATTGAAAAAGGTAATTGAAACAATGGAAAACGTATTAAATTTTTCTACGGCGAAAATTACTAGATCGTAGGAGGAAAATATGAAAAAATTATGCTTATAGGGAAAAGTGGGTGTGGCAAGACAACACTAGTTCAAGCATTATTACAAAACGAATTTTTTATAAAAAGACACAAGCTTTTGAATACCATAAATGCATATTAGACACCCCTGGTGAATATATTGAAAATAGAAATTACATAAGAGCTATAATTTCAGAAGCAGTAAATTGCGATATAATAGCATTTTTGCAAGATGCAACCCAAGAAGATTGCATTTATCCGCCTAACTTTGCATATATTTTTAATAAAAGAATAATAGGTATAGTTACTAAGATAGATATAAAGAACTGTAATGTAAAATTTGCAGAGGAGTGCTTAAAAAGAGCAGGTGTTAAGGAGATATTTTATATTAGTTCATTAAAACAAATTGGAATTGATGATATAAAAAATCTCCTTTTATAAAGGAGGAGAGATGATGAAAAAAACCATAGTTATTGTTGATGACGAACCTATAACCAGATTAGACTTAAATGAGTTACTAAATGAATCTGGTTTTGAAGTAATTGGAGAAGCTTCTGATGGATTAGATGCAGTTGAGATTTGTAGGAAACTAAGACCTGATTTGGTTTTGATGGATGTAAAGATGCCACTACTTGATGGAATAAAAGCATCAAAAATAATAATAACAGAAGAATTAGCAAAGGCTGTTGTTCTTTTAACTGCTTACAGTAGTAGTGAGTTTGTTGAAAGAGCAAAAGAATCAGGTGTAATGGCTTATTTGGTAAAGCCTGTTGATGAAAAGACTTTAATTAATACAATAGAAATTGCGCTACATAAAGGACTAGAAATTCATAATATGAAAAAAGAAATAAAAAAGCCAAGGAAAATTTAGAAGCAAGAAAAATAATAGAAAAGGCAAAGGGGATATTGATGAAAAAGAAAAGATATCTGAAGAAGAAGCATATAATTTAATGAGAAAAATAAGTATGGATAAAAGATGTTCAATGAGAAAAATTGCAGAAACAATTTTACTAAATGAAAGGTGAAATTATGTTAAGGGAATTATGTAGATTACATACAAATCTTGAGGAAGATGATATTCGAATTTTAGAAAACATATCAAATATATTACCACTTATAGCAGATCTTGTTAGAGCAGATGTATTTATAGATTGCCTAACAAGGGATCCTAATATTGCTATAGTGGTTGCTGAAGCCAAACCAAGAAATTCACAGTCTATGTATAAATATTCTGTTATAGGACAACTTGCTCTACAGAAAAATGAACCGGCTGCCCTTAGAACATTACAAATTGGTGTTAGCACAAGGGATTTAAAGGCCATTACTCAGGAAAATATTACAGTTAAGCAAAATGTAGTCCCCATAAAAAATAAAAGCAATGAGACGATTGGTGCTTTGATTATGGAACAAGATGCGACTGAAGTGGTAAATCAAAATAAACAGATGCAAATGTTAGCAGAAACTGCAGAGCAATTAACCGAAACTTTATTTTCTTTAACTGACAATGAACATGCCCTTACATATCATCTTAATGATGCTATTGTTATGTTCAATGAAGAGGGTAGGGCAATATATGCAAATCCTGTTGCAGAAGAATTATATAATAAATTAGGTTATAAAGATAGAATAGTTGGAATGCATTTTGAAAATTTAGTTCTGGATGGGAGTAGTATAGATAAAATTATAACCGAAAATTTTTTCAATATAGGAGAAGTAAATGTAGGCAAATTAACATTTCAAGTTAAGTATTTAGTTAAAAGGAAAAAAAGAAATTAGATGGATTCATAATGCTAATAAGAGATATAACAGAGGTAAAAGAGAAGGAAAAAGAATTAATATTAAAATCAGTTGCTATAAGGGAAATTCATCATAGAGTAAAGAATAACTTACAAACAATAGCAAGTCTGTTAAGGCTGCAGTCAAGAAGGATACAAGACGAAAATGCTAAAAAATCATTTAATGAGAGTATAAATAGAATACTTAGTATATCTGTAACTCATGAGATTTTAGCCCAAAATGGAGTTGATGAGGTTGATATTAAGACAATAATTAGTAAAATTGCAGAGAGCACACTTAATTATAGTCTTTCACCAAACGAGAATATAAAGGTTTTTATAAATGGTGATAGTTTTAATATTGATTCAGATAAGGCCACTTCTATTGCTTTAGTTGTTAATGAAATACTTCAAAATTCATTAGAACATGCTTTTGAAGGAAAAGAGGATGGGAAAATAGAGGTAACTATAAAAAGGGAATTATGTATTCTACAATATCTATTGTTGATAATGGCAAGGGTTTTGATATTAATAAAGTTAGAAACGGAAGTTTAGGATTAAGTATTGTTAAAAGCATAGTTAATGATAAATTATTTGGGCATTTTAATATTGAGTCAAATGAATTCGGAACAAAGATATTATTTGATTTTAAAAATGAATAGGATAGCACAACGAAGTGCTATGATGGAGGCAAAGAGGCCATAAATACTATGGCCTCTTTTTGCATTTCAAAGAAAGGGGAAGATAAATTGAAGGAGGAAATTATAAGTGTTGGCATTGATATTGGCACAACTACAACTCAATTGATTTTTAGTAAACTAACTATTGAAAATACTGCGTCAGCCTTTTCAATTCCTCAAATAAAGATAGTAGATAAGCAAGTATTTTATAAGGGGAATATATATTTTACTCCATTAATATCTTCATCTGAAATAGATATAGAAAGTGTCAAGAAGATAATAGAAGTTGAATACGCTAAGGCAGGAATTAAACCCAATGATGTTAAAACAGGGGCAGTAATAATAACCGGCGAAACAGCGAGAAAGAAAAATGCTAATAATGTATTAAATTCATTAAGCAAATTTGCTGGTGAATTTGTTGTTGCAACTGCTGGACCTGAACTTGAGGCTATAATTGCAGGAAGAGGAGCTGGGGCAGAAAAAATATCGATTGAAAAGGAGTGTTGTGTAGCAAATATTGACATTGGTGGTGGAACGACTAATATTGCTGTTTTCAATAAAGGAGAAATTGTTGATACATGTGCTTTGGATATAGGAGGACGTTTGATTAAATTTAATGATAATTTAAAGATTATTTACGCATCAAATAAAATAATAGAATTAGCAAAGGATGAGGGAATTGATTTGAAATTAGACAATGAAATTTCTTTTGAGAAGATAAAAATAATTTGCTCACGAATGGCTGAATTAATAGAAGAGGTATTAGGAGTAAGGGCTAAAAGTAAATTGCTAGAAAAAATGCTTATTACAAAGCCTTTGAGTTTAAACTACAAAATAGACTTAATTACATTTTCAGGAGGAGTGGCTGACTTTATTTATAATCCTTCAAATGATTATTTGGCCTTTAATGATATTGGAATTGCTTTAGGCGAGGCTATATCAAAATCAAATTTGTTTAAAAAATTTAACGTTATAGTTCCAATGGAAACAATAAGGGCAACTGTTATAGGATCTGGAATGCATACTATAGAACTTAGCGGAAGCACTATCCTGTATACTAAGGATATTTTTCCAATAAAAAATGTTCCTGTAATAAAGATAAATAATGATTCAAATTTTGAGTTGTTTTCAAAGGAAATTGAGGAAAAAACTAATTGGTTTATAGTAAATGAAGAATTACAAAATATAGCAATTTCATTTAAGGGGTAAAAAACCCAAGCTTTTCAGAAGTTACTACTTTTGCAGATAAGATAATTTTAGGTTTAAGAAAGGTTGTAGAAAACAAATTACCTTTAATAGTCATAGTTGAAAATGACTTTGCAAAGGCTTTAGGACACTCTATTTTCAATAAGCTCAATAAGAATCATGATGTTATATGCATTGACGGAATTAAAGTGGAAAATGGTGATTTTGTTGACATTGGGAAACCCGTATCAAGTGGTAGGGTCGTCCCAGTTGTTATAAAAACATTATTATTTAAATAAGGAAGGGGTGAATAATTTGAGATTAAAAACAAGATTGTTTGGAAAGACTTATCAATTCAGTTCTATCAAAGAAGTCTTAGCAAAAGCAAATGAGGAAAAATCTGGAGATAAGTTAGCAGGTATTGCTGCATCATCTGTAACTGAAAGGATAGCAGCGAAAGAAGTTTTAAGTAACCTTACTTTACAAGATTTAAGGAATAATCCAGTTGTTCCCTATGAGACAGATGAGGTAACACGGGTTATTCAAGATTCAGTTAATGAGAGAATATATAATGAAATTAAAAATTGGACGGTAGAAGAACTTAGGGAATGGATTTTGAATGAAAAAACAACAGGAGAAGATATAAAAAGAATAAGCAGAGGTCTTACAAGTGAAATGATAGCTGCTGTAGCTAAATTAATGTCAAATCTAGATTTAATATATGGTGCAAGTAAGATACGAATTAGTGCTCATTGCAATACAACAATAGGACTTAAGGGAACACTGGCGTCAAGACTGCAGCCTAACCATCCTACTGATGATATAGATGGGATTATGGTTTCTATAATGGAAGGACTAAGCTATGGAGTAGGAGATGCAGTGATTGGATTAAATCCTGTAGATGATACAGTTGATAACGTTTATAAGATATTAAAAAATTTGATGAATTTAAAAGAAAATGGGAAATTCCAACTCAAATTTGTGTTTTAGCACATGTTACAACTCAAATGGAATGTATAAGAAAAGGAGCACCAACTGACCTTATATTCCAAAGCATTGCAGGTTCCCAAAAGGGTAATGAAGCATTTGGAATTAGTGTAAAACTTTTAGATGAAGCATATGAATTGGCCTTAAAGGAAGGAACTGCAACCGGACCAAACGTTATGTATTTTGAAACTGGACAGGGTTCAGAATTATCTTCGGATTCACATCATGGTGCAGATCAGGTAACAATGGAAGCACGATGCTACGGATTAGCAAAGAGATATAATCCATTTATGGTTAATACGGTTGTAGGATTTATAGGACCAGAATACCTTTATGACAGTAAACAAGTAATAAGAGCAGGGCTTGAGGACCACTTCATGGGTAAGTTGACTGGCATTCCGATGGGGGTTGATGCCTGCTATACAAATCATATGAAGGCAGACCAAAATGATATTGAAAATTTAGCAGTATTATTAACGGCAGCAGGATGCAATTACTTTATGGGTATACCGGCTGGTGATGATGTAATGCTCAACTATCAGTGCACTGGATATCATGAAACACCTACCTTGAGGGAATTGCTTGGACTCAGACCTATTAAGGAGTTTGAGGTATGGCTTGAAAAAATGGGATTTATGGAAAATGGCAAATTGACTAAAAAAGCTGGTGATGCATCAGTATTTTTGAAATGAGGTGCTGCCGATGATACTTAAAACAAGATTGTTTGGGAGAACGTATACTTTTAAAGATATTAAGGAAGTTCTAGCAAAAGCAAACGAAGAAAAATCAGGTGATAAATTGTTAGGAATAGCTGCTGCATCAGTTCAGGAAAGAATAGCTGCAAAAATAGTTTTGAGCAATTTAACGTTAGAGGACTTGAGAAATAATCCTACTATTCCATATGAAGAGGATGAAGTAACAAGAGTAATAGATGATCAAGTTAATGAAAGTATATATAGGGAAATAAAATCATGGACGGTAGGTCAACTAAGAGAATACATTCTAGATCATAAAACAACGGGAGAAGATATAAAAAGGATTAGTAATGGATTAACGGCTGAAATGATTGCAGGGGTAGCAAAACTAATGTCGAATATGGATCTAGTTTATGGTGCAAGTAAAATCAAGATTTGGGGCAAGGCAAACACTGAAATAGGAAAACCAGGAACACTGTCTTTTAGATTACAACCAAATCATCCAACCGACGATATAGATGGAATATTAGCTTCTATAATGGAAGGTTTATCATACGGATGTGGTGATGCAATAATTGGAGTAAATCCAGTGGAAGATACGGTAGAAAATACCAAAAGGATAATGTTTGCAATTTATGATTTTATGATTAAATGGAATATACCTACCCAAACATGTGTTTTATCTCATATAACAACTCAAATGGAGGCAGTAAGGCAAGGAGCACCAGTTTCAGTCTTCTTCCAAAGCGTGGCTGGAAGTGAAAAAGCAAATACTGCTTTTGGCGTTAACAAGGAAATATTAGATGAGGCGTTTGAACTAATTAAAAAACAAGGAATAGCTCCTGGCCCTAATCTCATGTATTTTGAAACAGGACAAGGTTCAGAAATGTCTCTAAATGCAGATCATGGAGTAGATGAAATGACACTTGAGGCAAGAACCTATGGATTTGCAAAAAGGTATAAGCCTTTTATGGTAAATAATGTTTCTGGATTTATTGGGCCAGAAACCCTTTACAATGGCAAAGAAATAATTAGAGCAAGCTTAGAAGATCATTTTATGGGCAAATTAACTGGTTTACCTATGGGAATGGCTCCATGTTATACAAATCATGTTAACGCAGATCAAAATGATCAAGAAATAGCAACTATGTTACTTACAATGGCGGGAGCAAATTATTTTATGGGGGTTCCATTTGGCGATGATGTAATGCTAAGCTATCAAGATACAAGTTATCATGATGATGCTACGTTAAGAGAGCTCTTAAACTTAAAACCTGCAGAAGAATTTTTTAGATGGTTAATCAATATGGGTATTATGGATGAAAATGGAAGATTGACTGATAGGGCAGGAGATCCTTCTATATTTTTAAGGTAAATTGAAAGGAGGAATAAAAGTGGTTAAAGAAGACGATTTAAGAAAAATAGTTGAGCAGGTATTACATGAAATGGGATATTCTTCTTTATCGGATAAGGCTTTAGAAACAATTAAAGATGCTGTAATTGAAAGGGAAGAAGAAATTCCAGATATAACAGCTGTAGATATAAGGAAACAGGTTTTAGTTCCAAATCCTGAAAATTTAGAGGCTCTATTAAAATTAAAAAGCAAAACACCTGCAAGAATTGGTGTATGGAGATCAGGACCAAGATATAAAACTGAAACACTTTTAAGATTTAGAGCAGACCATGCTGTTGCAATGGACGCGGTTTTCACAGATGTTTCTGAGGAATTATTAAAGGAAATGAATTTATTCTCAGTCAAGACAATGTGTAGAAATAAGGATGAATTTTTAACTAGGCCAGATTTAGGTAGAAAATTTGATGATGAAACGATAAAAATTATTAAAGAAAAATGTAAACCAAATCCTCAAGTTCAAATATATGTATCGGATGGATTAAGTTCAACTGCGATTGAGGCTAATATAAAGGATGTTCTGCCAGCTATAATTCAAGGTCTTGAATCTTATGGAATAAATGTTGGGACTCCATTTTTGTAAAGTATGGTAGAGTGCCTGCAATGGATGTTATTTCAGAGATTACAGGAGCTGAGGTTACATGTGTATTAATAGGTGAAAGACCTGGATTAGCAACGGCAGAAAGTATGAGTGCTTACATGGCATATAGAGCAACTGTTAACATGCCAGAGGCAAGAAGGACAGTTGTTTCAAATATCCATAGAGGAGGAACACCACCTGTAGAGGCAGGAGCTCATATTGCTGAAATAATTAAACTAATGCTTGAAAAGAAAGCAAGCGGTATCGATTTAAAATTGTAATTTGGGGGATATAAATGAGAAACGATCCTATACGTGCGGCTGTTTTAAGTGTTAAGATAATTCCAAATGTTAATCCCGATATGGCTATAGCATTAAAATTAGAGCCTCACCAAAAAGCATTGGTATCATAACAACTAATATAGATGATGTATCATATACTGCTTTAGATGAAGCAACGAAAAAAGCTGATGTCCAGGTTGTATATGCAAGATCAATGTATGCGGGAGCATCCAATGCAAGCACTAAACTTGCCGGAGAATTTATTGGAATCATTGCTGGACCGAATCCAGCAGAAGTTAAAAGCGGATTAAATGCAGCAATACAGTTCATTGAAAATGATGCCTGCTTTTACAGTGCAAATGATGATGATAGCATCGTTTATTATGCTCACTGTATTTCAAGAACAGGTTCATATCTTTCAAAGGTTGCAGGAATTGAAGAAGGACAAGCTTTAGCATATTTAATTGCACCTCCTCTTGAGGCTATGTATGCACTTGATGCTGCATTAAAGGCTGCAGATGTTAAATTGGCTGCATTTTATGGACCACCTACAGAAACAAACTTTGCTGGTGGATTATTAACTGGAAGCCAATCTGCATGTAAAGCTGCTTGCGAAGCCTTTGCTAACGCAGTTAAATATGTAGCAGATAATCCATTAATTTATTAAAGTGAATTAAAATGAAAAATAAAGCCTTAGGCATAATAGAAACTTATGGATATTCAAATTTTATAGTTGCTTTAGATATTGCTACAAAAAGTGCAAATGTAAGTTATACAAAACATAATTTTATCAGGGAGGCTTGGTTTCAGGTTATATTTATGGAGATGTTTCTGATGTACAGGTAGCTCTACAAGCAGCAAAAATTTATTTAGATAGATTAAAAAAGCAAATAACAATTCATTGCATACCAAGACCTTATTTTGATACATGGAATTTAATAGAGCCATTAAATGAAAACAAAGAAAAAAATGAAGACGTGATAATTGTAACTAAGAGAAAAGATAAAAAAGATGAAATTTATATGAAGATGGAAGCTTTATTGGGAGCCCATATTAATGAATTAAAGGAAATGAAGACGGTAGATCTAAGAAAGTTAGCAAGACAATTAGATGATTTTGAAATTCCAAGAAATAAAATTAAATATGCAAAAAGGATGAGCTTATAAAGGCTATAATTGATTACTGTGAAAGGAAGTTGAGATAATGGATAGGGACTTAATTTCCATTCAGGAGGCAAGGGATTTAATCAAAAGGGCTAAGGAGGCTCAACTTAAACTATCAAGACTTTCACAGAAGGAATTGGACGAGATTGTAAAATCAATGGCAGAGGAAGCTTATAAAAATTCAGAAAGACTTGCTGAAATGGCTGTTTTAGAAACAGGATTTGGTAGATATGAAGATAAAATTATAAAAAACAAATTTGCAAGTAAAACGGTTTATGAAAATATTGAAAATGTTAAGACCATAGGAATACTTAGAAGGGATGATGAAAAGAAAATCATTGAGATAGGAGTTCCAGTAGGAGTTATAGCTGCATTAATTCCTTCAACAAATCCAACATCTACTACAATATATAAAGCTCTTATAGCAATAAAATCAGGAAATTCCATAGTTTTTAGTCCACATCCATCAGCAGCAAAATGTATTTTAGAAACAGCAAAAATATTAGAAGAGGCTGCAAAAAGGGTTGGAGCACCATATGGAATAATCGGTTGCATTGAAAATCCAACTATGGAGGCAACTAGTGAACTTATGAAACATAAAGATGTAGCCTTGATTTTAGCAACTGGTGGTTCAGCCATGGTTAGGGCGGCTTACAGCTCAGGTAAACCGGCCCTTGGTGTTGGACCTGGAAATGTTCCAGCATTTATAGAAAGGACAGCAGACATTCCTTTGGCAGTTAAGAGGATAATTGAAAGCAAAACGTTTGATAATGGAACTATATGTGCATCTGAACAAGCTATAGTGACGGAAGAGTGTATTAAAGAAAAGGTAAAAAATGAACTCATAATGCAAGGAGGATATTTCCTAAATGAAGAGGAAGCAAGAAAAGTTGAAAGGGTTTTAGTAAATCCATGCGGAGGATTAAATCCTAAAATAGTAGGACAGCCAGCAACGAAAATAGCCAAAATGGCTGACATAAAGATTCCTGATAATGTGAAGGTTTTAATAAAGGAGGAAGAGGGGGTTGGTAGAGAGTTCCCATTCTCAATGGAAAAATTATCTCCTATATTAGCCTTTTATACAGAGAAAAATTGGGAAAAGGCGTGTGAAAGGTGCATTGAGATATTAAATTACGGAGGATTAGGGCATACACTTGTTATACATTCCAATAACGAAGAAGTTATTATGGAATTTGCTATGAAAAAACCTGTATCAAGGCTTTTGGTCAACACCCCTGCATCTCAAGGAGCGATAGGGGCAACAACAAATTTACAGCCTGCTTTAACATTAGGTTGTGGAAGCATAGGTGGAAGTTCAACCTCTGATAATGTGGGACCTCTTCATCTTATTAACATAAGAAGAATAGCCTATGGAGTTAAAGAGGCAAAAGAACTGTTTAATGAAGAATTTGAAAATGTTTTAGATTTAGATTACTTAAAAAATTAATTATAAATGAATTAAATAAAATTCAAAAAGGAGGAATTGTAAATGGCTAATACAAATGCCCTTGGTATGATTGAAACTAAAGGTTTAGTTGGAGCTATTGAGGCTGCTGACGCAATGGTTAAGGCTGCTAACGTTACTTTAATTGGAAAGGTTCTTGTTGGTGGAGGACTTGTAACTGTAATGGTTAGAGGCGATGTAGGAGCAGTTAAGGCTGCAACAGATGCAGGAGCTGCAGCAGCGGAAAGAGTTGGAGAATTAATTTCAGTTCATGTAATTCCAAGACCACATAGTGAAGTAGAACTAATTCTTCCAAAGATAGAAGGATAATATTCCCAGGCTTTGCCCGGAAATATAAAGGATGTGATAATTGTGAAGGTATTGACTGAATATGATTTAAGAACCGAACTGAAAAACAAAAAATTGACAAATACTATGTAAGCCCCGAAATGATAATTACTCCCTCAGCAAAACAGTTTTTAGCAGAAAGAGGAATAGAACTGATTATAAGAAATAAAGAGGATGATGTTAAGAGAGAGGAAAAAAAGGAGATGAATGATGATAAGAAAAAGCTTTTGTAAACGCCATATGTGAAGTTTTTTATGAAAAAAGCCAGAATTTATGACGCACCTGTATGGGAATAGACTTGTCTTAAAGGATCATCCAAGGATTATTTTAAGAGGTAAATTAGATACTTTACAGGCAAAGATACTAGAAGTCCAAGTGGCAGCTAGTAAGAATAAAATGGAAAAGCTTGTGGAGGATTTAGATGAAATTTTAAAATTTGTAAGAAGCATATTAAGAGCAGAGGTTTTAGAAGAAAAACTTGAGGATATGAAGTTATTGGGTCTAGATGAAGAACAACTAAGAGAAATGTCTCAAAATCCAAAAAATATTTTAATCAAGAACATTTGTTACCTAATTATAAAATGGGTGAAATAGTAGTTATGTTAAACAGTTTAAGATGCCTGACAAGAGAAACAGAAATATGTGCTATTCAAGCCTTCAAAACAAATGATGGGATTTTAAGGTTAGACATTATTAAAGCATTAAACAGGCTTAGCAGTTGCTTTTATATAATGATGATTAAAACATTTGCAGGAATTTATAGATAAATTGGGGTGATAGGGTGGAAGAGTATATAAGTAGTTTTGTTAAAAATATCTTAAGAAACATAAAATGTGAAAGGCTTATTCCTATTGAAGCCTCTGGTAGGCATGTCCATTTAAGCCTCCAGCATGTTGCTGATTTGTTTGGGAAGGATTATGAATTGAAAATAAAAAAGAACTATCTCAAAGAGGCCAGTATCAGTATCAGGAAAAGGTATGGTTAATCGGACCAAAAGGAATTTTTAAGGATGTTTCAATATTAGGACCTCCAAGAAATAAAACACAAGTTGAGATTTCAAAAACAGATGCAATATTTTTAGGCATAGATGCACCCTTGAGGGATTCAGGCGACTTAGTTAATTCACCATCAATAATAATCGCTACAGAAAAGGCAGCAATAAGGATAAAAGAAGGTGTCATTATAGCAAGAAGACATATTCATATGAACGAGCAAGATGCAAAAGAGTTTGGCGTTGAAGATAAGCAGTTAGTTAGTGTAAAAATTATGAGCGAAAGGCCGGTGATTTTTGAAGATGTTTTAATAAGAGTTTACAAGGATTATACACTGGCTATGCATATAGATTATGATGAAGCTAACGCATGTGGATACAAGGATGGAATATACGGAAGGTTAATAGTCTAAGGAGTGATATGATGTTTGATTATACTTTAGTTAATGAATTGGTAAGGGAAGTTGAAAAAAGTTTATATGAAACACCAGAGTTTGATAGAAATAAAGATATATTACTTGGAGTGGATTTGGGAACTGCGT
Organism: Caloramator sp. Dgby_cultured_2; assembly: GCF_028872215.1. NCBI lineage: Bacteria > Bacillati > Bacillota > Clostridia > Eubacteriales > Clostridiaceae > Caloramator > Caloramator sp. Dgby_cultured_2. Next base: position 1,516,784 of record NZ_CP118396.1, on the reverse strand, counting down.
ATATAGTATTAGTTGCTTTAGATAATAAAAAAGACCAATAGCCACAGAAATGGAATATGCTAATGTTGTTAGGGATGGATTAGTAGTTGACTTTATAGGAGCAGCAAATATAGTAAGGAGGTTAAAGGAAAAATTAGAGTTAAGATTGAAAGCAGAAATAAAATATGCTGCTATTGCGGTGCCGCCGGGGACTAGTGACAGAGATTGCGATACGCATAGATATGTTGTCGAAAGAGCAGGTTTAGAAGTTGTTAATATCTTAGATGAGCCAACGGCTGCAAATGCAGTATTAAATATTAAAGATGGGGTTATTGTGGATATAGGAGGAGGAACTACAGGACTGTCAATTATAAAAGAAAGCAGGGTTATTTATACCGCTGATGAACCTACAGGAGGGACACATTTATCCTTAGTTATAGCAGGAAATTACAAGGTTGATTTTGAAAGGGCAGAAGAAATTAAAAAAATAAGGAAATGCAAAAGGAAATATTTCCTATTGTCATGCCAGTTATAAAAAAATAGCATTTATTATAAAAAACATCTATTAGACTCAGGAGTTGATGTCAATTCTGTATTTTGGGTTGGTGGGACCTCATGTCTTGATGGTATTGAGCAAGTTATAGAAAAGGAATTAGGAATTCCTACAACTAAACCTTACAATCCTTTGTTTATAACACCCTTGGGAATAGCTTTAAATTGTTTGATTGAGGGAAGTGAAGGAAATGGAATTGGATAATTTGGTTGAATTGGTGATCAATAGAGTAATGGAAAAAATAAATGCTTTAAATAGAAAAAGGTTTATGATTTTAGCCAAAAATGATCAAAATGCAGAAGATATTTTGGATTGCTTGTCATCAAAATTTTGGGTAGAAGTTAGTGAAAATTATGATGAAATAAAAAATATGATTATGTAGTTTTAGAAAGTAGTGAGCTTTTAAAAATTTTGCAAAAGGAGCAGAACTCATATAAAGAAGAAAAATTATTACTAAAGCAGAATGAGCAAAAATTTAAAATTGATAAAAAAGTTATAACAGAAAAGGATTTACAAACTTTAATTAGATTAAATGCAAGAAGAATTTACATTTCAGAAAAGGCTATTTTAACTCCTCTAGCTTTAGATCTAGTAAAAGAAAATAAAGTTGAGTTAGTAAGAGAAAGGTGAAAAATATGATAATAGGTAAGGTTGTTGGAAATGTTTGGGCTACAAGAAAAGATGAAAGCTTAAGTGGCTTGAAATTTTTGATTATTCAACAGATAGATTATTACTCTAATAAGGAATTCCCAACATTTGTAGCAATAGATACAATAGGGGCAGGAATAGGAGAGGCGGTGTTAGTAGTAAAGGGAAGTTCTGCAAGAAAGATAGTTGGAAAAGCAGATGTTCCAGTCGATGCCTCTGTAATTGGAATAATAGATACGATTGAAGTAGAGAAGGTATTTCAGGAGAGGTGATTAGGTGGATTTGATAGATAAAATTTTTAATGCTGGAGTAGTTGGAGCTGGCGGAGCAGGATTTCCAACTCATATAAAATACAATAATAAGGTAGATTATTTTGTTATTAATGGGGTTGAATGTGAACCTTTGATAGGAACAGATAAATACTTGATGAGACTTAAGGCTAAGGAAATTGTAATAGCGATAAATGAAATTTCTAAAATATTAGAAGCAAAAGAAATTATTATAGCCACAAAGAAAGCTACAAAGAAGAAATAAAAAGTTTAACGAATGCTATTTTAGAAAATGGTCAAAAGATTAAAATACACAAAATAAAAAGTTTTTATCCTGCTGGTGATGAACATGTTTTAATTAGGGAAGTTATTGGAAAAACTGTTCCACCAGGAGGTATACCTTTAAATGTAAATGCTGTTGTAAGCAATATAGGAACTATTTATAACGTATATAATGCAATTAATGATATGCCGGTTACAAGAAAGTTTATATCAATTTTAGGAGAAATAAAAAATCCATCAATATTAAATGTTCCGATAGGAATACCAATATCACAATGCATAAAGGCGGTTGGTGGTGCTACAATAGATGATTATGTAGTTATTGTTGGTGGACCTATGATGGGAAAATTCATAACAAAGGAAGAAAGCCAACAAAAGGTAATAACCAAGACAGATGGTGCTTTAATAATCATATCTAAGGATCATATCTTATACAAAAGAAAATCCCTTGGAATAGAAAAAATAATTAAACTTGCAAAGTCTTCATGCATTCAATGTAGTTACTGCACAGATTTTTGTCCAAGGTATTTATTAGGACACAAGATTCGTCCGCATAGAATAATGAGAGCTTTAACATGTTTGGATGAAGATAATGAAATATTTAATGAAGCACTGCTGTGCAGTGAATGCAGGGTATGTGAAAATTATGCATGTCCAATGGGGTTGTCTCCCAGGGAAGTTAATTCTTATATTAAAACTAAACTAAGGTCAAAAGGGAAAAAAATAAATCAACAACTATTAGAAGAAAATGATTTGAGAAAATTTCGCTTAATTCCTACAGAAAGACTATTGATTAAGTTGGGACTATATAAATATACAACTCAAAAGCTTCAAACTTATAAGGAGATAAATGCTGATATTGTATCAATACCTTTAAAACAGCATATAGGAGTTCCTGCTAAACCTATCGTAAATATAGGTGACAAAGTAAGAGAAGGGCAGCTAATTGGGGACATAGATAAAAATACCCTTGGAGCAAGGATACATGCAAGCATTACTGGAACAGTAGCACACATAGGAGAGAATATAGTTATTAAAAGTGACAACAAAGAGGTGATTTAATGACAAAAGCAATAGGAATGGTGGAACTTAACAGCATAGCAAAGGGCATTGAAACTGCAGATATAATGTTTAAGTCCGGTGATGTAGAAATATTAATTTCAAAACCTATTTGTCCAGGTAAATTTATGATCCTTATAACTGGCGATGTAGGTGCTGTTAAATCATCAGTAGAAAAAGGAATTGAAAATGCAAAAATTATTTCATTGACAGTTTGATTTTACCCAAAGTTCATCCTCAAGTTGTAGAATCCATAAATTATTCTACTAAAATTGAAAAGTATAATGCTTTAGGTATACTTGAATTTTACAGTATAGCTACAGCAATAACAGCAGCTGATGCTGTTGCAAAAACCTCTCAAGTTCAGCTTATGGAGCTTAGATTAGGAGTAGGCATAGGAGGAAAATCTTTTTTAACCTTTACTGGAGATGTTAGTTCGATTAAGGAAGGAATTGAAATTGGGGCGAAAATTGGAGAGGAAAATGGTATGCTTGTCTGCAAGTCGATTATTCCATCTCCGAGTCCAGAGATATTTGAATTTTTAATATAAAGGGGGATTAAAATGAGTATCAATGAAATAATCGTTTATATAATGGTAGGATTTATGCTATTCGGCGCACTTGACAAAATAATAGGTAATAAATTTGGTTTAGGTGAAAAGTTTGATGAAGGTTTTATGGCTATGGGGTCTTTGGCTATAGCTATGGTTGGAGTAGTTTCTTTAGCACCAGTTTTAGCAAAAATATTAAAACCTATCATAGTTCCAATTTATACTGCTCTAGGTGCGGATCCAGCGATGTTTGCAACTACTTTGCTTGCATGTGATATGGGTGGATATCCTTTAGCTATGGAACTTGCACTAACTAAGGAGGCGGGCCTTTTTGCTGGATTGATTTTAGGTTCAATGATGGGACCTACAATAGTTTTTACGATACCTGTTGCATTAGGAATAATAGAAAAAGAAGACCACAAATATTTAGCTACAGGTATTCTTGCAGGTATGATAACAATCCCACTTGGATGCTTAGCAGGTGGATTGGTTGCTGGATACAGATTTTAAAATGATAATATTTAATCTTATACCGATTATTATAGTTTCAGCACTTATTGCATTTGGCTTGTGGAAAATTCCAAATAAAATGATTACTGGATTTAATAAATTTGGGAAAGGAGTTGTTATAGTTATTACTATTGGAACTGCTGCAATAATTTTTGAAACACTAACAGGAATAGTTTTAATTCCAGGTATGGCACCAATAAGCGAAGGAATACAAATAGTTGGTGCAATAGCTATTATGTTATGTGGAGCTTTTCCTATGGTATATTTTATAACAAAGGTATTTAAAAAGCCATTAATGAGACTTGGTGGACTTTTAGGAATGAATGATGTTGCAGCAGCAGGAATGGTTGCAACTCTTGCAAACAATATTCCTATGTTTGGTTTAATGAAGGATATGGATGAAAGAGGTAAGATAATAAATGTTGCCTTTGCGGTAAGTGCAGCCTTTGTATTTGGTGATCATTTAGGTTTTACTGCAGGGGTTAATAAGGAAATGATTTTCCCAATGATAGTTGGAAAGCTTGTTGCAGGCATAACTGCAGTGATTTTAGCTATGTATATTGCACCTAAAAAGTCTCAAAGTTAGAGGGGGATAATATGATAGATGAAAAATATTTAAAGAATTTAATAAAGGAGATAATAATAGAACAGATAAATTTAAATAAAAACAATTTTGAGAAGAAGGTCGACCAGAGTGGTATAATGGTAGTAAAATCAGAAACAGTAAAGTGCGATCCTTTTGATACTGGGAAAAAGGGAGACAAAGTATTCTTGAAGGATATTTTTACCATTGAAGAGAGTCCGCGAATTGGCTGTGGAGTTATGGAAATGTATAAAACCGATTTTGAATGGACCCTTTGCTATGATGAAATTGATGTAATAGTTGATGGAACTTTGGAAATAGTTATTGATGGTAGAAGGGTAGTTGGGCATAAGGGCGATATAATTTTTATCCCGATGGGGAGTCAAATAACTTTTTCCTGTCCAGATTATGTAAGGTTTATTTATATAACTTATCCTGCGGATTGGAAAAATACAAAATAAATAGAGGGCTGTCCTATATTAGGATAGCCCTTTTTACTAATTTTATCATAAATTGTAGAAAAATTTTGATAAATGAAAAATAATGTGTTATTATATTTTTGTAAAATTAATTTAAATTGATGGAGGTGAAAGAAAATCAAAGGCTAGAACAATTTTGATTGTGCTAAAAACAATAAGAATAGATGGTGGGGCATATGGAGAGACTTTGGCAAATTAGAAGGAATTATTTTAACTTGATTATTTCTATAGTTATATCGTTAACTACTATTTTGATTTTTCTTTTAATGGTTGTTAATATTACTAAGCTTATCCTTAATGATACTATTAAGGATTTTACTTTAAATAATATTAGGGTTTATGCACGGCTTATAAACAATTGGCAGAATAAAAATTTTGCTATTATGAAAATGTATGCTGATAATTATGATTTGGATTTTGAAAGAGCAAAGGATTTAACTTTACTAAATAAAATAGAAAATTCTATGGGAGGCAGTGTAGAAAGTCTTGATTATATATTTGTTTCAGATGAAAATGGACATGTAATATCATCAAGAGTAAAGTTGAATGATTTAAGTAAATTCAATTTTTTAATAAAATAATCAAAAGGGAAAATGTTATAACAGCAGAAAAGTTAGATGGCAACACTTTTTCAATCATAATGGCAATTCCAATTTACGATGATAAAGGGATATTTAAAGGTGTATTTGGTGTGGTTTTAAAAAAGGACGTGTTTCAAAATTTAATTTCATACTTGAAGATTAACGACGCAAACTCATATTCCTATTTGATTGACGAAAACGGTCTTGCATTGAGCCATCCTAATAAGGATTTTATTTTAAGGGAAAATATTTTAAACACAAACCATCCTATAAATTTAGAGAATCCTAATAATGGATATAAGGTTTTAAGCGAAGATAGTGGATTTATAGAATACGAATATATGGGAATAGATACATATGCTTATTTTTCAAAGATAGACAATAAAAACAACTGGAGATTGGTTACTAGGGTGCCAAAGGAATACATTTCAAAGCAAATTTTAAACAGAACTCATTACATATTTTTTACAGCACTTATGTTAATTATATTTATATCAATAGTATCCTATTATGTTGTATTTAATATATCTCAAAGAATCATAACTCTAAATTATGAGATTAAGGAAAAACAAGAAAAACTAAAACAAACCTTAGAGTTAGAAAAACATAAGTCGGAATTTTTAGCAAATGTATCCCATGAGTTTAAAACGCCAGTTAATATAATCTTTTCATCATGCCAGCTTATGGAAAATACTATAAAAAATGACGAGATAGACAAAGAAAAGATGATGAGATATTTAAAGATGATAAAGCAAAATTCCTATAGGCTTATGAGGTTAATAAATAATCTTTTGGATATAACTAAGTTAGATCTGGGTTTTTATGAGTTAAATCTTGTAAATGTTAATGCTGTCGAACTTATTGAGGATATAGTAATGTCAGTAGCCGATTATGCAAATTCCAAAAATAGAGAGGTAATTTTTGATACTAATGTTGAGGAGAAGTTCATGGCCCTTGATGCGGATAAGGTTGAAAGGATCATTTTAAACCTTATGTCAAATTCTATAAAATTTACGGATGAAGGCGATAAGATTTATGTTAATTTTGAGGATAAGGAAGATTATATTGAGGTTAAGGTAAAGGATACTGGTATTGGGATTCCTGAGGACAAATTAAATGTCATATTCGATAAATTTAGGCAGGCTCAGACTTTGTTTAGAAGGGAACATGAAGGTAGCGGTATAGGTTTATATCTAGTAAAGCAGCTTGTTGAACTTCATGGAGGAGAGATAAGTGTAAGCAGCACCTTAGGCGAAGGGACAGAGTTTGTTGTAAAATTTCCGGTAAGAATTATTGAATCAAATAATGAAAATTTTTCTTATAGCATAAGTAATAAAATAGAAAAAATAAACATCGAGTTCTCTGACATATATGATTAAATTGAATAAATTCTAAGGGGATGAGTGGGTTGGTAAATTTACTAAGGGAATATTTTCCTGCATTTACTCATAGGAATTACAGGCTGTTTTGGACAGGTCAGGCGATTTCCCTTATTGGAACATGGATGCAAAATGCAGCACTAAATTGGCTTGTTTACTCCATGACAAGGGATGGATTTTTATCGGGGCTTATGACGGCGGTTCAGTTTACGCCTTTATTCGCCTTTTCTTTATTTGCGGGGCTTGTTATAGAGAGATTCCCAAAAAGAAAAATATTAATATTCACCCAAAGCATGCTTTTACTATTTGCATTAATATTATATATTTTGCTATATTTTAATAAGTTAAGTTATCCTATAATACTTTTAATAATGTTTTTTATAGGTTCTGTTCAGGCCCTTGACAATCCAACAAGACAATCCTTTGTTGTTGAGCTTGTTGAGGGTAAAGAACACCTTTTAAACGCAATTGGACTTAATTCCGCCGCCTTTAACGCTGCAAGGCTTGTAGGTCCTGCCGTTGCAGGAAAGGTTATGGCGGACTTTGGTGCAAAATGGTGCTTTTTATTTAACGCTCTGAGCTTTCTTGCTGTTTTAATTGGACTTTTAATGATGAGGATGAAGGATGCTTCAGCAAGAAAAGAAATAAAGGATCCATTAAAGGATATAAAGGAAGGATTAAGATTTATAAGGAGCAATCCTAAGCTTTTATATACAATAATTTCCCTTGTAATAATCCCTACATTTTGTATGAACTTTAATGTATTAGTTCCAATATATACAAGGGATTATTTAATGATGAAGGAAAAGGCCTATGGAATACTTTTATCATCGTTGGGCCTTGGAGCCCTTGTTGGTGCTGTGCTTGTTGCAGTTAAAGGTAAAAAGGAAAGGGCCCTTTATTATCAGCTTATAGGTTCCTTTGGATTATCGATATTTTTAATTCTTTTAGGTATAGTAAAAAGCTATAATTTAGCCATAATAGTTCTTGTATTTTTAGGATTTTTTATGATATCCTTTAATACAACCTCTAATAGCATACTTCAGTATAATGCCCCCGATGAGATGAGGGGAAGAATAATGAGCGTTTATTCTTTGGTTTTTGGAGGCTTAACGCCAATAGGAAGTTTATACTCTGGAACACTTGCAAAATATATAGGACCTCAGAACGCCTTTATAGTAAGCGGAATAATTGGCCTTTTAGGTTTTTCAATTCTCTTTAGAAGAAGGGAGATTTTATAGTGGAAAGCTTTTTAATAGAGCCTAATCTTCCAAAGAGTAAAGTTTCTCTTATAGTAGTAGATGGGAGAGTTCCTAAGGAAATTGAAAGAGCCTTTTTGAATTGAATATTAGAATTATAAAAACTGAAAGGATTTCAACCTATGATGCCATATCTTATCACCCTGATATAATGATGCATCATTTAGGAGGAAAAAAATAATCGTTGCACCTAATATTTCCGAAAAGGTTGTTTATAATCTTGAAAATGAAGGTTTTAAAATAATACCCGGCAAAAAGGAAGTTAAAGAAAAATATCCTGAGGATGTTTACTATAACGTTGCAAGAGTTGGCAATTTAGCTATATGTAATATAAAATTTACCGATGATATTTTACTTGAGGAGTTTTATAAACAGGGGTTAAAATAATAGATGTAAAACAAGGATATTCAAAATGTTCAATCAGCATAGTAAATGAAAATACTATAATTACATCGGATAAAGGAATATACAAAAAAGTTACAAAGGAAGGAATAAACTGCCTACTAATAAAATCCGGACATATAGTATTGGAAGGATTAAACTTTGGATTTATAGGAGGAGCAACTGGACTTATTGGAAAGGATAATTTAGCCTTTTATGGGAGCCTTGATTATCATCCAGAAGGCGATAGTATAAAAAATTTTTGTCAAAATACAACATTAAATGGCAATACTTGTATAAAGGTCCCCTTCTAGACTTTGGCACAATAGTTCCTTTAAAGGAATATTGTATAATGGGATAAAAATTCCCTGTATATGTTGCTATAAGGCACATATACTAAACTAGAAGGGAGTGATAAAGTTGCTTCTCCTATCGGTTGGTTTTAATAAGGAAGGTAATGAGCTTTACGATAGATTTAATGAACTTTGCATGTATTTAAAGGGAAATGATGTGAATATAGCCCTTGTTGAAAGTGATGTTGGAGAATATCATTATATAAAATTTATACTTAAGGATAGTGAGAAGGACATAAGAAATTTTGAAAATTATAGGGATTTGTTTATAAGCTATGCAGCGGATATAATTTATGATTATATAATTAAAAATTATGAGTTTGAGATTTTAAATAAGCTAATTAGAGAAAATTGCACCTATTTTACTGAGGACGATATAAATAAAATAAAAAATAAATGTATGGCCTTTATTTCAGGAACAGGAATTCTTTCCGTTGACGATGTTATAAACAGCATGAGGCATAGAAACACGATATACAGAAAGGTGGAGGAGTTTTTACAGGAGAGCGATGAAATAATAATTGACGGCTTTGTAAAGTTTAGATTAAGGTTTATAAAGGAAGAAGTTAACGAGATTCTTGAAAGGATGATTGATGAATATATCATCGAAAAGGAATACGATGAATTTATCAAGCTTTTAAGATATTTCGTTGACATCCAGGAGAGCAAATATGAAGTTTTAAATATATTTGTAGATTTAAATGGAGAATATATACTAAAGGATGACAGCCTTAACAACATAACAAAGGACCTATTTTCAGACTTTGAAACCTTTAATTCAAATGGGGATACAACGATAGACGACATACTTTTAAGCGTTATCGTAACATGTGCACCTAAAAGAATAGTTATTCACTCGGTGGAAAACTGCAAAAATAAAGAGATAATAGAAACCATTAAAAATATATTCATAGACAGGACCTATTTTTGCGACAGCTGTGAGGAGTGCAATATAATTAAAAGTGGAAAAATAATTTAGGATTGACAAGTTTATATTTAGAATGTAGAATATTAAAAAAGATAAAGGCTATGATGGGGACGAGTAAATCTTGATATGTTACCAGAGAGGGAAATCCGTCGGCTGGAAGGTTTCCTTAACATTAGAGATTGAAAACCACCCCGAAGCTCCTTCCTGAAATCTTTGAGAGTAGGGAAAGGCGTTGGCTGCGTTAAAGCCTTGAGAGGGTTTTTACCAATTTGGGTGGAACCGCGGAAGTACAGGCCTTTCGTCCCATGGGGATGGAAGGCCTTTTTGGTATAAAAACTTAAATCTTAAGTGCCAGGCACTTAAAAAGGAGGTTAGTTTATGATAAAGGTAACTTTAAAGGATGGAAAGGTGTTAGAATTGGATGCACCTATATCAGCTGAGGAAGTGGCAAAAAAATTAGCATGGGACTTTATAAAAACGCCCTTGCAGCAAAGATAAACGGCGAGGTTAAGGATCTTTTTACAATTATCGATAAGGATTGCACTTTAGAAATATTAACTTTTGAGGATGAAGGTGGAAGGGAAGCTCTAAGACATACTGCAGCCCATATTATGGCTCAGGCAGTAAAAAGGCTATATCCTGACGTTAAGCTTGCAATAGGACCTGCTATTGAAAATGGATTTTACTACGACTTTGATGCGGATTTTCCAATCACTCCTGAAATGCTTGAAAGCATAGAAAAGGAAATGGAAAAGATAGTAAAGGAAGATTATAAGCTTGAAAGATTCGAACTTTCAAGGGATGAAGCTATAAAATACATGCAGGATAGAAACGAAACTTATAAAGTAGAGCTCATCGGCGACATCCCAGAGGGAGAGACTATATCCTTCTATAAACAGGGAGAATTTGTTGACCTTTGTGCTGGACCTCATGTTCTTTCAACAGGGAAGGTAAAGGCCTTTAAGTTGTTAAACGTTGCAGGGGCATACTGGAGAGGAAACGAAAAAATAAGATGCTTCAAAGAATTTACGGAACTGCCTTTTCTAAAAAGAGCGAACTTGAAGAATATTTGAACCTTCTAGAAGAAGCTAAAAAGAGGGACCACAGAAAGCTAGGAAAAGAGCTAGAAATATTTGCAATAATGGAGGAAGGCCCAGGCTTCCCATTCTTCCTTCCAAAGGGAATGGTTATAAGAAACGAGCTTGAAAACTTCTGGAGGCAGGAACATCAAAAGAGGGGATATAAGGAAATAAAAACTCCAATAATACTTAACGAATCTTTATGGCATAGATCAGGACACTGGGATCACTACAAGGAAAACATGTATTTTACAAAAATAGATGAGCAGGATTTTGCAGTAAAGCCAATGAACTGCCCAGGAGGAATATTGGTTTATAAAAGCCAAATGCACAGCTATAGAGAGCTTCCTCTAAGGCTTGGAGAACTTGGACTTGTTCACAGACACGAAATTTCAGGTGCTCTACACGGCCTTATGAGGGTTAGATGCTTTACTCAGGACGATGCCCACATTTTCATGCTTCCATCCCAAATAAAGGATGAGGTTTTAGGTGTTATTAACTTTATCGACTATGTATATAAGCTATTTGGATTTGAATACCACGTTGAGCTTTCAACAAGACCTGAAAATTCTATGGGAAGCGATGAGGATTGGGAACATGCAACAAATTCATTAATCGAAGCACTTAATGCAGCAGGACTTGAATACAAGGTAAACGAAGGTGATGGTGCCTTCTATGGTCCAAAGATCGACTTCCATTTAAAGGATTGCCTTGGAAGAACATGGCAGTGCGGAACTATTCAGCTTGACTTCCAAATGCCAGAAAGGTTTGACCTATACTATATAGGTGAAGACGGAGAAAAACATAGACCTGTTATGATTCACAGGGTTATCTTCGGTAGTATAGAAAGATTCATAGGAATACTTATTGAGCATTATGCAGGAGCCTTCCCAACATGGCTTGCTCCGGTTCAGGTTAAGATACTTCCTGTAACAGACAGGGCAAACGAATATGCAAAGGAAATAGAAGAAAAACTCAAGGAAATGAAGGTAAGGGCAGAGAGCGACCTAAGAAATGAAAAGATAGGCTACAAGATAAGAGAAGCTCAGCTTCAAAAGGTTCCATATATGATAATATTAGGTGACAAGGAAGTTGAAAACAGAAATATATCACTAAGGTCAAGAAAAGAAGGAGATCTTGGTGCAATGGAATTTGAAGCCTTTGCAGCAAGGATAAGGGAAGAAATCGATAAAAAGATAAGCAACATATAACTTAAAACATATTGACAAATCCTATATTTAGTGTTATCCTAATAAAGGTATAAGTAGAAGCCATCCGCTTCTCACCTTACGCCAAAGGTAGTAAGGTTTCTTCAGGTTATAGTGGACTTATGCGGATGGACTACCATCCGCTTTTGTTTTGTAAAAAATTAGGAGGTGAACGTTATTAACAAACAACATTTAGTTAACGAAGAAATTCGTGAAAAGGAAATTAGACTTATCGATTCCGACGGAACTCAGCTTGGAATCATGCCAACAAAGAAGGCACTTGAAATTGCTGAATCTAAGCAGCTTGACCTAGTTTTGATTGCACCACAGGCTAAACCACCTGTTTGCAAAATAATGGACTACGGCAAGTTCATCTATGAACAGCAGAAAAAGGAAAAGGAAGCAAAGAAAAAGCAAAAGGTTATCAATGTTAAGGAGATTAGAATTACTCCTAACATCGACGAGCATGATTTAAACGTTAAAGCAAAGAATGCTGAAAAGTTCCTAAAGGATGGAGACAAGGTAAAAGTTACAGTAAAATTTAGAGGTAGAGAAGCAGAACATTCCCATCTAGGAGAGGAAGTTTTAAAAAGATTTGCAGATAAGCTCTCTGAAGTGGGTGTTATAGAAAAACAGCCAAAGCTTGAGGGAAAGAACATGTTTATAGTATTTACCCCAAAGAAACAGTAAGCGAGAGGAGGAAGTTCTATGCCAAAAATGAAGACACATAAGGGTGCAGCAAAGAGATTTAAAAAGACTGCATCAGGAAAATTTAAGAGATCCCATGCATATCATCGTCATATATTAACTAAGAAGGATGCAAAGAGAAAGAGAAGACTTAGAAAGGCAACTTTAGTTCATGTTGCAGAAGTAAAGAAGCTAAAGAAATTATTGCCTTACGCATAAGGCTAGAAGGAGGTAGGGAATATGGCTAGAGTTAAAAGAGCAGTGCATTCACATAAAAAACGTAGAAAGATAATGAAGCTTGCAAAGGGTTACTATGGTGCAAAGAGCAAGCTCTACAGAATTGCAAAGCAAGCTGTAATGAAGAGCTTACAATATGCATACGTTGGTAGAAAGCTAAAGAAGAGAGACTTTAGAAAGCTTTGGATTGCAAGAATAAACGCTGCAGCAAGAGCAAATGGTCTTTCATACTCAAAGTTCATCAACGGCTTAAAGCTTGCTGGAGTTGAAATAAACAGAAAGATGCTTGCTGATCTTGCAGTAAACGATGCAGCGGCATTTGCTGAGTTAGTAAACTTAGCTAAAGAAAAACTAAATGCATAATTTAAGCAAAATTGACAAAAAGAGGCCTTAAATCGGCCTCTTTTAAATTTTAAAAAACTTTAAACGTGGTATAATATAATAATGTATTTGAAAATCGCAATATTAGGAGGATTAGATATGCTACTTAAGGAAGGAGAAGACGGGGTCAAAATTTATAGACTTCAGCCGGTTCAGATTTTAGCCTTAGGTTTTGCAGCTGTGATTTTAATTGGGGCGCTTTTATTAAAACTTCCAATTTCATCTGCCGATGGTAATGCAACGCCCTTTTTAGATTGCCTATTTACAGCTACATCCGCTGTGTGCGTAACCGGACTTGTTACACTTGATACCGGAACCCACTGGAGTTTGTTTGGTCAAGTTATAATACTTTTGCTTATTCAGATTGGTGGACTTGGCTTTATGACCTTTGCAACTATGTTTGCAATAATTCTTGGAAGAAAGATAAGCCTAAAGGAAAGGCTTATAATGCAGGAGGCCTACAACGCCTTTAATATTCAGGGTATAGTTAAGCTTGCAATTTATGTTATGGGGATAACCTTTTCAATAGAGGGGTTAGGCGCTATTCTATTATCCACCCAATTTATCCCGCAATTTGGCTGGAAAAGAGGAATTTATTACGGCATATTCCACTCAGTATCCGCCTTCTGCAATGCCGGGTTTGACCTGATAGGTGGATTTAGAAGCTTAACGCCCTATACTGAAAATGTGGTTATAAACCTTACAGTTATGTCACTTATCGTAATTGGCGGTTTAGGCTTTGGTGTTGTTACTGAAATTATTAACAATAGAAATTTTAAAAAGCTCTCTTTACATTCGAAGGTGGTTATATTTGCAACTACAATTTTAATAGTTACTGGTGCGGTAGCCTTCTTTATACTTGAATACAATAATCCTAAGACTTTAGGAGCTTTATCTTTTAAGGGTAAAATTTTATCAAGTCTATTTGCATCCATAACTCCAAGAACGGCAGGATTTAATACCATAAATCTTCCGGATATGACAACAGCAAGCAAGTTTTTAACTATAATTCTTATGTTTATAGGTGCATCCCCAGGCTCAACGGGTGGCGGTATAAAAACCACAACAGCGACATTAATTTTAATGATAGTTTTAGCCGTTATAAAAGGTAGAGAGGATACCGAAATATTTGAAAGAAGGATTCCAAAGGAACTTGTTTATAGAGCAGTTGGAATAACATTTATAAGCTTTATGCTGGTTATTTTTGTTACGATGGTTCTTTCCATAACACAGCAGGGAGACTTTATGGAGTTTATGTATGAGGCAACATCAGCCTTTGGAACGGTAGGTTTAAGCCTTGGTTTAACAACTAGACTCGATGCCATAGGTAAGTTAATAATAATATTTACCATGTATTCGGGAAGAGTAGGACCACTAACTCTTGCCCTTGCCTTTGCAAGAAAGCAGCTGATGGCAAGCAAGGCTATAAAATACCCAGAGGATAAAATACTGGTAGGATGATTAGGAGGATTGTTATGAAATCTAAGCAGTTCGTAGTTATTGGACTTGGAAGATTCGGCTCAAGCGTTGCTAAAACCCTTTATTCCCTTGGCAACGAAGTTTTGGCGATAGATAAGGACGAAGAGACTGTTCAAAATATATCCGACTTTGTAACCCATGCCGTTCAGGCAGATGCTACAGATGAATCTACAATAAGATCCTTAGGTATTAGAAACTTTGACGTGGCAGTTGTAACGATAGGTTCAGATATTCAATCGAGCGTTATGGTAACTCTTCTTTTAAAGGAGCTTGGAATAAAATACGTTATAGCAAAGGCCCACAATGATCTTCATGCAAAGGTGCTTTACAAGATAGGTGCTGATAGGGTTGTATTCCCTGAAAGGGATATGGGGGTTAGAGTAGCCCACAACCTTTGCACATCGAATATCCTCGATTTTATAGAACTTTCACCGGACTACAACATAATTGAACTTACGGCAATTGAAGAATGGCACAATAAATCCTTAAGAGAACTTGATATGAGAAATAAATATGGATTTAACGTTATGGCAATCAAGAGGGATAATGAGATTGATGTCTCCCGGGTGCAGATGATGTTATAAAACCAGGAGATGTGCTTGTTGTGATATCCACAAACGAAAACATTAGAAAATTTGAAAACGAAAAATTAAGGTAGGATGTTTATGATAGGGAAAAATAATCCTTTAATAAAGGAGTCTTTAAAATTAAAGCAAAAAAATATAGGGATGAGTTAAATAAATTTTTAATTGAAGGTGTTAGATTTGTTGAAGAGGCTATTAAGGAAAATTTTGTAGAGTATATTTTTTATTCGAATAAAATCCTTGATTCAAAGTATTCATATATTTTGGACTGGGATGTCAAAAAATATGAAGTTAATGAGGATGTAATTAAAGAACTTTCAGATACAGAAAATCCTCAAGGTGTGGCTGCAGTTTGTAGAAAGAGGGAAAACAGGGCTGATTTAAAGGATTTTGTTGTTATAGCCGATGGGGTTCAGGACCCTGGAAACCTTGGAACTATAATTAGAACCCTTGATGCGGCAGGAGCCGATGCTCTAATCATTATAAAGGGGACAGTTGATCCCTATAACTCAAAAACTCTACGTTCAACAATGGGGTCTATATTTAGAGTCCCGATAGTGTATTTTGATGATTTTGAAAAAGCCTCAGATTATCTTAAAAATAAAGGCTTTAATATATATGCAACAAGCCTTGAGGCAGAAAAGCTAATTTACGACTACAACTTTAATGAAAAAACAGCCCTTGTTATAGGAAACGAGGCAAACGGAATTTCGAAGGAGCATATAGAACTTTCAACACATAAAATAAAAATCCCGATGATTGGAAAGGCAGAATCTTTAAACGCTGCAGTTGCATCGGCCATTGTAATATACGAAGTTGTAAGCATAGTGTAAAATTATTGTAGGACGAAAAAGACAAAAATTTAAAAGAGACAACCCCTGTGATAAAATAAAAGTGAAAAAACACACAAACCAATAAGGGGTGTCTCTTTTGAATAATATTATACAACAACATTTAATAAATTTCACTACTAAATTAATAAAAAATGTTGAAGAAACTATATCAAAAGAATGGGATCTAACAAAACTTGTTGATGTAGTTAAAAAAATGACTGATGAATTAGGAGCAAACATAATAAAGGACTTTTTAGAAGAATTAGATAAAACGATTAAAGAAGATGAAAAAAGGAAAAAGGGATGGGTAGTAGAAAGGAAAGACAAGAAAAAGATTGTAACAATGCTAGGCGAAATAGAATATGCAAGAACGTATTACAAATCTAAGAAGAATGGGGAATATAGATATTTACTTGATGAAATTATAGGGATAAGCAAACATGAGAAGGTAGATAAAGAAGTAAAGATAAAGCTGGTGGAGAACGCAATTAATATGTCCTATGAGGAGAGTAGTAAAATAACATGTCCGGAGAAACTAAGTAGACAGGCAGTATTTAATGCAATAAGACAGGTAGGAGAAGTAGAAGTAAAAGGGAAGTAAAAGAAAAGAGGAAAGTAAGGGTGCTATACATAGAAGCAGATGAGGATCATGTGGCATTGCAGGATGGGAAGAAGGAGATGCCAAGGCTTGTATATATACATGAAGGAAGGCAAAGCAAAAATGGGAGAAACGAATTAAAGAATGTATATTACAAAGCATACGTTGGTGTAGAAGCTGAAGAAATATGGATAGATGTAGCGAATTATGTGTATGACAATTATGAAATAGAGAGCATAGAAAAGATATACATAGCA
Organism: Caloramator sp. Dgby_cultured_2; assembly: GCF_028872215.1. Classification (NCBI taxonomy): domain Bacteria; kingdom Bacillati; phylum Bacillota; class Clostridia; order Eubacteriales; family Clostridiaceae; genus Caloramator; species Caloramator sp. Dgby_cultured_2. Next base: position 1,499,648 of record NZ_CP118396.1, on the reverse strand, counting down.
GGAGATGGAGCAAGATGGATAAAGGAAGGAATGGAATGGATTCCGAAAGCGAAATTTGTATTAGATAGATATCATTTGAACAAATACATAATAAGAGGGACAGCAAAGCGAGAAGAATATAGGCAAAAGATATGGGGAGCGATAAATGAAGGGGATAAGAAGGTTTTAAGGGAGATATTTAAGGAGTTAATAAATATAGCAGAAACTAAGACAGAAAAGGAGAGAGCAAAAGAAGCAAGGAGATATATATTAAATAACTGGGAAGGGATAGTAATATATAAAGAGGACGAGGATGTAATAGGATGCAGTGCAGAAGGGCATATAAGCCATGTATTATCAGCGAGATTAAGCAGTAGGCCATTAGGATGGAGTAAAGAGGGATTAAAGATAATGGCAAAGCTAAGGGTATTTAGCAGGAATGGAGGTAATTTAAGGGAAATAAGTATATACAAGGAAGATGTTGAAACATTTAGATTAAATAAAAAGAAGATAAAAGAAACAATTAAAAGAATAAATAATTCTTCACGAGAAGGAATAAATAATATAACAATATTAAACATTGGAAAAGTAACACCGATGTATAAGATATTAAAATCAATTAAATATGAAAATATAATTTAAAGTTTAAAAGTTTACGAAAGTCTTGATTTTAAACATTTTAGGGGTTGTCTATAAAAAATTAACCTACAATATCTTGACACTATCAGTTGTAAGGCAAAGATTGACAAGATAAGCCTTAAAAATTATAATTTAATAAGAATTTAATATCCGAAACGGTGAAGGAGCACAGTAGGTCGGTGATGTGCACAGGGAGGGCCTGCCGCGATTGAGAGCAAGCCTGCAATGTAGCCGATTGAACCTTCCCTCCAGAGTTCCTCAGCTGAAATTAAGTAGGCTGATGGCGGCATTGCCGTTATAAAAATAAGAGGAGCCATTGGCTCAACTAGGGTGGTACCGCGGTTTCCCCGTCCCTACTAGGGATGGGGATTTATTTTATACAAAGGGAGGTTAGAGGATGAGAGAACAGCTTGAAAAATAAAATTAGAAGCTCTAGAGGAAATTAAAGAAGCTACAAACAGCCAAAGGATAGACGAGATTAGAGTTAAGTATCTTGGCAAAAAGGGAAGTTTAACTACGATTTTAAGGGGAATGGGGAGCCTATCTCCTGAGGAAAGACCAATAATTGGAAAGTTTGCCAATGAAGTTAGGGAGTTTATTGAAGAGGAAATTAAAAAGGCCCTTTTAAATATTAAAAATAAGGAAAGGGAGCTTAAAATAAAGGGCGAATACATAGACATTACGATGCCAGGGAAAAAGGTTGAAATTGGTGGAATTCATCCTTTAAACAAGGTTTTAGACGAGATCAAGGATATATTCTTTGGAATGGGCTTTTCAATCGCAGAAGGACCTGAAGTGGAGCTTGACTATTATAATTTTGAGGCCCTTAACGTCCCCAAGAACCATCCTGCAAGGGATGAGCAGGATACCTTCTATATAAGCGAAAATCTTGTTTTAAGAACTCAGACATCCCCAATACAGGTAAGAACAATGGAGAAGACAAAACCACCAATAAGAATCATTGCACCAGGAAGGGTTTATAGATCTGATGCAGTTGATGCTACCCACTCACCTATATTCTATCAGATTGAAGGATTAGTTGTAGACAAGGGAATTACAATGGCAAACCTTAAGGGAACCCTTGAAACCTTTGCAAAGAGGTTCTTTGGGGAAAAGACAAGGACTAAATTTAGACCTCATCATTTCCCATTTACAGAGCCATCAGCTGAGATGGATGTATCCTGCTTTGTTTGTGGAGGAGAAGGCTGCAGGGTATGTAAAGGCTCAGGATGGATCGAAATATTAGGATGTGGAATGGTGCATCCAGATGTTTTAAGAAAGGGCGGAATAGACCCCGAGGAATACAGCGGATTTGCCTTTGGAATGGGGCTTGATAGAATAGTTATGATAAAGTATGGTATAGATGATATAAGGCTTCTTTATGAAAACGATATTAGATTTTTAAAGCAGTTTTAAGGAGGGATAAGATGAAGGTTCCATATAATTGGCTGCTGGAGTATGTTGATATAGAAAAGGATATAAGGGAAGTTGCCGATGCCCTTACAATGTCAGGATCAAAGGTTGAAGAGGTTATAGAATATGGCAAGGAAATAGACAAAGTAGTTACAGGATTGATAGAAAAAATAGAAAAGCACCCTAATGCTGACAAGTTAAGGGTATGTCAGGTTAACGTTGGAGAAGAAGTTATCCAAATTGTAACAGGTGCTGAAAATGTTCAAGAAGGAGATACTGTTCCTGTTGCCCTCCATGGCTCTACATTGCCAGGTGGAGTTAAAATAAAAAGGGAAAACTAAGGGGAGTAGACTCTAACGGGATGCTCTGTTCTGAGGCAGAGCTTGGAATTGCCGATGACGATTCAGTTCACGGAATTATGATTTTACCTAAGGGGACTCCAATTGGAGTTGACATTAAAGAAATATTAGGTCTTAAGGGTGGAATACTTGATTTTGAAATAACTTCAAATAGAGCAGATTGCTTTGGGGTTTACGGAATTGCAAGGGAAGCCTCTGCCACATTTAGAGTCCCATTAAAGGGAATTGAGACAAGTTTTAAGGAAAAGGACGAGAATATTAAGGATTATATAGATGTTGAAGTTAAGGATGATTTATGCAGAAGATACGCAGCAAGGGTAGTAAAAAATGTAAAGATAGGTCCATCACCTGAGTGGATGCAGCAGCGCCTTATGGATGCTGGAGTAAGACCGATAAATAATATAGTTGACATTACAAATTATGTTATGCTTGAACTTGGCCAACCTATGCACGCCTTTGACCATAGGTTTATAAATGGCAAAAGGATAATAGTAAGAAGGGCTGAGGATGGTGAAAAATTTACAACCCTTGATGGAGTTGAAAGAACATTAGATTCCTCAATGCTAGTAATTGCCGATGAAAAGGGTGCTGTTGCGGTTGCAGGAGTTATGGGAGGACTTGACTCTGAGATAAAGGACGACACAACAACTGTAGTATTTGAATGTGCAAACTTTAATGGACCTAATGTAAGGCTTACAGCTAAAAAATTAGGACTAAGAACAGAATCCTCCTCAAGATTTGAAAAGGATTTAGATCCAAACCTTGTGAATTTAGCCCTTGACAGAGCTTGCCACCTTGTTGAAGCTCTTGAAATTGGAGAGGTTGTAGGCGGAAAAATAGATATATACAAAAACCCTGTAAAGCCCTATACATTAGAAGTAGATCCTAACTGGATAAATGATTTCATAGGAATTAATATATCAAAGGAAGAAATGGCAAATATGCTGGGCTATCTTGGAATGAAGGTTGAGGTAGGAGATAAGCTAAAGATTGAAGTTCCAACCTTCAGGCAGGATATAAGGATTAAAGAGGATGTTGCAGAAGAGATAGCAAGGCTCTACGGATATGACAAAATCAAAGCAGAAAAGATAAAGGGTGAGGCGGTTGAGGCTGTTCTTACTAGGGAACAAAGGCTTACGAATATAATAAGAAATGTTCTTGTAAATAGGGGCTTTTTCGAGATAAACACATATTCCTTTATAAGTCCTAAGGCTTTTGATAAAATAAGGCTTCCAGAGGATAGCCCATTAAGAAATACAGTAAAGATTTTAAATCCTCTCGGGGAAGACTTTAGCATAATGAGGACAACATTAATTCCTTCAATAATGGAAACATTGAAGATAAATTATGCAAGGGATAACAAGGAAGTTAAAATATTTGAAGTTGCAAAGACTTATCATCCAGCCGAAAACATGCCCTATGAACCTGTAAAGCTTTCAATTGGAATGATAGGGAAAGTTGACTTTTATGATTTAAAGGGAGTTATTGAAAATATACTTTATGTTTTAGGAATTGATAAAGTAGATTATGAAAGGGACGAGAAGAATCCAATATTCCATCCTGGAAGATGTGCAAAGCTTTTAGTAAGAAGAAAGTCAGTTGGCTACTTTGGAGAAGTTCATCCTGAAGTTGCTGAAAACTACGAAATTGAAGACAGAATTTATGTTGCTGAAATTGAGCTTATGCCGTTATTTGAAGCATATAAAACTGAAAGAAAATATAAGCCTCTTCCCAAATATCCTGCTGTTGATAGGGATATTGCAATTTTAGTTAAGGATGAAGTTGCTGTTGCTGAAATTGAAAATATCATATGGAAGATAGGAAAAGAAATAGTAGAACAAGTTAAACTCTTTGATGTTTATAAAGGAAAACAAGTTCCAGAGGGAATGAAATCAGTAGCATACTCTATAATCTACAGAAGAGAAGATAGAACACTAACGGATGAAGAAGTTAATAAGGTTCACGAGAGCATCATAAAATCCCTTTCAGAAAAGCTTGGAGCTCAGTTAAGATAATCTTTTACCCCCACCTAAAAACAGGTGGGGGTTTTTGGTAGTGAAGTAGTTTACATTTTTGTTTTTAGAATATATAATAATTATAACGATTAAGTAATTTATAAACTCGGTAGGTGATAAAGTTGAAGGAAAATATAAAATATCAAATAGATAAGATTACTAACGAAATAAAAAAATAATTCCGGTAGAAAAAATCTATCTATTTGGCTCTTATGCTTATGGAAATCCAACACAAGAAAGTGATATAGATTTGTGTATTGTAGTTAGTGAAAACACAATAAGTAAAAGGGACATATTGCGTCTTATAAGAAAATCATTAGTGGATGTTGCTGATTTCCCTATTGATATTTTGGTGTATTCGAAGGAGGAATTTAGTGAAAGAGCAGAAATTGGATCTACAATAGAATATAAAATTGTTCATGAAGGGGATTGTTTATATGAACAGTAAGGATATTGCTAATGAATGGTTTGAGTTTGCTGAAATGGACTTAAATTCTGCAAAATTTCTTTTAAATATGCACCCTAAACCTTTAGAAATAATTTGTTATCATTGTCAACAAAGTGCAGAAAAATATTTAAAAGGTTACTTAGCGCTAATTGGCGAGAAAATAACAAAAACTCATGATTTAATCTTTTTGAATAAGATTTGCAAAAAGCATGATGAAGAGTTTAAAAATATTGATGATGATTGTGTTGAACTAGTTGACTATGGTGTCAATATTAGATACCCTTTTTTATTGATTTACAGGAATATGATGTTAAATTAGCTCTTGAAAGTGCGGAAAGAATAAAGAATTTTGTCCTAGAAAAAGTAAAAAATTATAGTGAAAAATTCTAAAATAATGATAAAATATAATTAACACAGCATTTTGAAAGGGTAGGGTGCTTGATATGAAAAATAAGGTGAATGTTAAGATAAATGGCTGTGAATATACATTGACGGGGACAGAATCAGAAGAGTATTTATTTTCACTGGCTAATTTTGTTGATAAAAGGATTAGGGAAATAAGAAGGAATAATATAAATCATAACGATACTTCTGCTGCAGTTTTAACAGCCCTTTTGATTGCAGATGAGCTTTTAAATTAAAAAGGGAAGTTGAAGAAATTAAAAAGTCTATAGAAGAGCCAGCTAAAAAGCTTGAAATGCTGCAGTTTGAATTTGAAAACCTTTATAACCAGTATAATTTTGTCCTTGAGGAGAATAATAAATTAAAGCAGGAAAATGAAGAATTAATGTTAAATCTTCAAGAGGTTCAAAAACAATATGAGGAAGCGTCCTTAACCTTTGAAGAATACAGCGAAGAATACAAGAAAATGAAGGAAGATTACGAAAGGCTATATGTTGAAAATCAAAGGCTGCAGGCGGAGGTTAGCCAAAGGGACGAGGATATTAATGAGCTTAAGGATAAACTTTTGGAGAGTGAAATTGAAATTGTAAGGCTCAAAAAGATTTAAAGGAAGCAAGGGATTTTAATAAGAAAAACTTTTACAATAGGGGTAACCCCTATTTTTGTGGGAGGAAAACATGGTAGAACTTTTAGCCCCAGCAGGGGATTTTGAATCCTTAAAGGCGGCAATTCTTAACGGTGCCGATGCTGTTTATATAGGCGGAAAGGAATTTTCAGCAAGGCAGTATGCGGGTAATTTTGATAGAGAAGAGATAATAGAATTAGTAAGATTTTGTCATGCATACGGAGCCAAGGTTTATGTTACTTTAAATACCCTTTTAAAAAACAATGAAATTGAAAGGGCCCTTGAGTATGCTGCCTTTTTATATCAAAACGGAGTAGATGCCCTTATAATTCAAGACATTGGACTTTTAAAGCTTTTAAGGGAAAACATAAAGGATTTTGAAATTCATGCCAGCACCCAAATGACTGTCCACAACCTTGAAGGTGTTAATTTTTTATATTCTCAAGGGATAAAAAGGGTAGTTCTTGCAAGGGAACTTAGCCTTAATGAGATAGAATATATATGCAAAAATACCGAAGCGGAGATTGAGACATTTATCCATGGGGCACTTTGCATATCCTTCTCAGGGCAGTGCCTTTTTAGCAGCATAATAGGAGGAAGAAGCGGAAACAGAGGAAGATGTGCACAGCCCTGTAGAATGCAGTATTCCTTAGATGATGGGGATAAAAAATATATCTTAAGTCCTAAGGATCTTTGGACTTTAGAACATATTGAAAAACTAATAAGAGCAGGAGTAAAGTCATTAAAGATAGAAGGAAGAATGAAAAGGCCGGAATATGTTGCAACGGTAGTTAGAGCTTATAGAAGGGCAATTGATGGGATTTTAACTCGGGAGGATAAGGAGGATGTTGTAAAGATTTTCAACAGAGGAGGCTTTACAACGGCCTATTTATTTGATGAAAATGGACCTAAAATGATGTCCTATGAGAATCCTAAAAATTGGGGTGTTTTACTAGGGAAAGTCATAGGAAAAAGGGGAAATTCGTTCAAATAAAACTTGAGGAAGAACTTAACTTAGGAGACGGAATTGAGATATTTGGAAAGGGGATAGGAGTTCCTGTTAATACTATTTACGATAAGGATGGGAGGGAAATTCAAAGGGCTAAAAGGGGGACATTGTAAAAATTTACTTTGAGGATGCAAAGGTTGGGGATATTTTATATAAAACTCAGGATACAGAGCTGATTAAAAGGGCAAGAGAAAGTTTCGAGGGTAAGGATACAAAAAAGTTCCCTTAATTGGAAGATTTAACGCTACAAAGGATGGAATGGAACTTGAAGTTATAGGTCCCAAAAGGATAAAGATAAGCCTTGATGGGGTTGAAATCGCAAAGACAAAGCCAACAACTAAAGAAAGGATAATTGAAGCCCTTTCAAAGACGAAGGAGACTCCATTTTTCTTTAAAAATATAGAGGTTGAAATTGAAGATAACCTTATGATTCCTATTTCAAAATTAAATGAAATAAGAAGAAGGGCAATTGAGAAACTTCTTGATGAGCTTCAGGAAAAAAGGGAAGATATAAAGGTTAATATTAATTTTGAAAAAGGGAAAAGGTAAAAGAGCCAAAGATCATTGTTAAAACTGGAAGAATAGATATTGCAAAAGAGGCACTTAAAAATGGCGCTGATATTGTATTCTTTGGAGGAGATAGATTAAGGATAAACAAAGGGGATATTGAGGATCTTTTAGAATATAAGGATAAAGTTTATCCACATTTTCCTGAGATAATTATAGAAGAATTTGATTATTACAAAGAGAGGGCAATTAAGCTAAAAGATTTAGGATTTACAAAGGCATTATGTGGGAATATAGGCTTTTATAATACGCTTTTAAACTTAGGTTATGATGTTTATCTTGATAAGGGCTTTAACATTTTAAACTCATTCTGCCCCGATACCTTTGAAAATGAGGGTGTATATCTTTCACAGGAATTGAATCTTTTAGAGCTCAAAGACCTTATATCAAAGACAAATAAGGATACAATTGTTTTTGTCTACGGAAGAACAAGGATGATGGTTAGCAGGCATTGTCCAATAGGAAGTGAGAAGGGGTATTCTAAGTTAAATTGCCCAAAGGTTTGTGAAGATAAAATTCATTATCTTAAGGACAGAATGGGGGAAAAATTTTTAATAGCAACGGATCTTTATTGTAGAAGCCATATATTTAATTCAAAGATAACTATAATGCTTGAACATATAAAGGACCTTATAAGTCTTAATAGTAGCTTTTGGGTTATGGAATTTTTAGAGGAGGATGCAAAATTTTCAGGTGAAGTTGTAAAAGCCTATAAGGATGCTCTAACAAGGGGGCTTAAAGGCGATTTTTCCTTGAGTAGTGGTACAAAGAGAATTTTAGAAGAAAACAAAAACAAAATAACAAAGGGACATTTTTATAGAGGTATTCTTTAAAGGGGATGATTAGATGAACGAAAAAACGTTTAGGGTTTTAGAATATAACAAAATAATTGAAATGTTATCTAAGAGGGCACTTTCAAGCAAAGGGCGAAAAATGTGTGAGGAGCTTTTACCAACATCAAATCTTTTAGAGGTTGAAGATAGGTTAAGGGAAACAAAGGAAGCCTATGATGTTGTTTTAAAGTGGGGAAGTCTTCCATTGGAAGGAGTTAAGGACATAGAGGATTCGGTAAAAGGGCAAAAATGGGATTTACATTAACCCCTTCAGAGCTTTTAAGGGTTTCTGATATCTTAAGAGTGACTAAAAGATTAAAATCATTTTTGCCGATGGTGCTAAAAAGGAAAATTACCCAATAATAAATGAAATTATAGAATCCTTATTTTATATTAAAAGCCTTGAGGAGGACATTGAAAGGGCAATTGTAAGCGAAGAGGAAATAGATGATAGGGCAAGTGAAAAGCTATATAGCATTAGAAGGGCAATAAAGGATAAAAACCAAAGGGTAAAGGAAAAACTTCAATCGATGCTTCACTCCCTTTCAAAATATCTTCAAGAGCCAATTATTACAATGCGAAACGGAAGATATGTAATTCCTGTAAAATCTGAATTCAAGGGAAGCGTCGCAGGGCTTGTTCATGACCAATCGGCCAGCGGTTCAACTTTATTTATAGAACCCATGCCTATAGTTGAGCTAAATAACGAAATTAGAGAATTAGAACTTAAAGAAAAGGCAGAAATAGAAAGAATCTTAAAGGAGCTCTCAGAAAAGGTAGCTAAAAATTCTGAGGAGCTTTTGCACGACAATGAAAACATAGCCTATTTAGACTTTTTGATGGCAAAGGCAAAGTTTGGACTCGATCTTGATGCTTCAATTCCTGAGGTAAACGATAAGGGGATTATCAACATGAAAAGGGCAAAGCATCCCCTTATAGACAAGGAAAAGGTTGTTCCTATTGATATAAGACTTGGGCAAAATTACAACGCCCTTGTTATAACAGGACCTAACACAGGAGGTAAGACGGTTACATTAAAGACCACAGGCCTTTTAACGTTGATGGCAATGGCAGGTCTTGCAATCCCATGTTCCGATGGTTCTACGGTTTCTGTTTTTAACAAGGTCTTTGCGGATATCGGGGATGAACAGAGTATAGAACAGAGTCTTTCAACCTTTTCATCCCATATGAAAAATATTATAAACATAGTTAAAGAAGCTGATGAAAAGTCTCTAATTCTTGTTGATGAGCTTGGGGCAGGAACGGATCCAAGCGAAGGTGCAGCCCTTGCGATGTCTTTGTTGGAATATTTTTATAAAAAGGGTGCTAAATTGGTTGCAACTACCCATTACAGCGAAATTAAAGTATTTGCTATGGAAAAGGAAGGGTTTGAAAACGCCAGCGTTGAATTCGATGTGGAAACCCTAAGGCCGACCTATAGGCTTTTAATTGGAATTCCCGGAAAGTCCAACGCCTTTGAAATTTCAAAAAGGCTTGGGCTTGACGAGGACATAATAAACAGGGCAAAGGAGTTTATATCAAAGGATGTTGCAAAGTTTGAGGATGTAATTCAATCCCTTCAAAATAAGACTTTGCTTCTTGAAAGGGAAATCGATGAGGTTCAAAAGATTAAGAGAGAAAACCTTGAGCTTAAAAAGGAATACTCAGAGAAAAATATAAGCTTGAGAGCCAAAGGGATAAGGAAATAAAAAAGGCACAGGAAGAGGCAAGAAGGATTATAAGGCAGGCAAAGGAAGAGGCGGATGCCATTTTAAAGGAGCTTAACGAACTTAGAAAAAGAGCTCTTGAGGCGGAAAGCATAAGGGAAGCAGAAGAGGCAAGGAAGAAATTGAAAAATAAACTCGATGCAATGTCAAGCAAAGAGGAAGAAGTAATCGTAAAGGATGGAATGATAGAGGCAAGGGATATAAAGGTCGGAGATGAAGTGTATGTTTCAACAGTTTCTGCAAAGGGGACGGTTCTTTCGCTTCCAGATGCCAAGGGTGAAGTTTTAGTTCAAATTGGGGTTATGAAGATGAGTGTTCCACTTGATAAATTATTCATAGAAGAAAAGGGTAAGAAACAGGCTCAAAAATTAGGAACAACAAAGATTATAAAGGAAAAGGCAGAAAATATTTCAACAAGCATCGATTTAAGGGGACAGACAATAGATGAAGCACTTTATAATCTTGATAAATATCTTGATGATGCTTTTTTATCCGGTCTTACTAAGGTTACTATAATCCACGGTAAAGGGACAGGTGCCTTAAGGGAAGGAATACAAAGGGCCCTAAGAAGTCACAGCCATGTAAAAAGTTTTAGGCTGGGTGATTTTAGTGAAGGCGGAAGTGGGGTTACAATTGTTGAACTTAAATAAACTTTTAACAATAGTTTACTAAATTCAGATTTTACTATATAATTTATACTTGTGCGACTTTTGAGGGTGATATAAATGATTTTGGTAAGTGCTTGTCTTTGTGGAGTAAATTGTAAGTATGATGGTGGAAATAACTTCAATGAATTTTTGTATCAAAAGTTAGAAGAAGGCAAATTAATCCCTATATGTCCAGAACAGCTTGGGGGATGACTACTCCAAGGCTTCCTTCTGAAATCATAGGAAGTGCAAAGGATGTATTGGAAGGTAAAGGACAAGTTGTTAATATCAAGGGTGAGGATGTAACTAAATTTTTATTAAGGGAGCCTATGAAACTTTAAATATAGCAAAGGCTTTAAACTGCAAGGCAGCTATTTTAAAATCTAAAAGCCCATCCTGTGGAAAAGGCTATGTTTATGATGGAACCTTTTCTAATAAATTGAAGGAGGGTAATGGGATAACAGTAGAGCTTCTTTTGAAAAATGGGGTTGAAGTAGTAGATGAAAAAGACGTTGCTGCAATAGAAAAACTACTGGAAAGGATGATATAATGGAGGCTAGAAAACTAGAAACCTACGAAGAAAAGGAAACCCTAAAAAGGAGCTTGGTCTTTTAGAGGCAATAGCAATAGTAATTGGTGTCGTTATAGGATCAGGTATATTTTTTAAGCCAGCAATAGTTGCTAAAAATGCTGGTGCACCAGGCCTTGGAATATTAGCTTGGGTTGTTGGAGGAATTATTACAATAGCTGCAGGACTTACGTTGCAGAAATTGCAGCAGCAATTCCAAAAACAGGAGGGCTATATGCTTACCTTAAAGAATTATATGGAGACCTTGCAGCATTCCTATTAGGATGGGTTCAAATTGCTGTGTATTTTCCAGGTTCAGTTGCTGCCCTTGCGATAATCTTTTCTATTCAGGCAACGACATTTATTCCAATGACAGAAATGCAACAAAAACTCTTAGCGATTTTTGTTTTATTTTTCCTATCTGTAGCAAATATTATTTCAACTAAATTCGGTGGAAAAATTCAAACTGTAGCAACAATAGGAAAGCTCATTCCTATATTTGTTATAGCTATTTTTGGGCTTATAAAGGGGACAGCCCATGGTTTTACTCCTATTGTAGCTCAAGAGAGCACAGCAGGAGGATTTGGACTTGCAGTTTTAGGAACTTTATGGGCATATGATGGATGGATAAATGTTGGTAATATAGCAGGAGAGCTTAAAAATCCAGCAAAGGATCTTCCAAAGGCTATAATAATCGGGCTTGGACTTGTGTTAGTTGCATACCTTTCAGTTAATCTTGCAGTATTAAATGTATTACCATTTAACCAAGTTATAGCATCAAAGAAGGCAGCATCAGATGCAGCAGTTGTTATGTTTGGAAACTTTGGTGCATCCTTTATATCCCTTGGAATTTTAGTTTCAATATTTGGGGCTTTAAACGGCTACATCTTAACTGCTTCAAGAGTTCCATATGCAATGGCAGAGGAAGGGTTACTCCCATTTAAAGGATTTTTTCAAAATTAAGCCCAAAATCAGGAACACCAATAAATTCAATAATCTACATTTTTGTAGTAGGAACTATATATATAATGACAGGATCCTTCGATACACTAACTGATCTTGTTGTATTTGTTCTGTGGATATTCTTTACTATGGCTGTTGCTGGTGTATTTGTTTTAAGAAATAAATTTAAGCACCTAAAGAGGCCATATACAGTTCCACTTTATCCAATAGTTCCGTTTATAGGAATTGCAGGTGGACTCTTTATACTAATTAGCACAATAACAACAAGCACAAATAGAGCACTATTAGGTCTTGGAGTAACGCTTATTGGTATTCCGATTTATATGTATTTAAAGAGAAAGTAATACTAAGGCAGGGTAAAACCTGCCTTTTTATTTAGATTTGAATAAAAAACTTAAATAATATAATTGACAACTGATAATGGTAAATTTATATTGTTCTTAGAAAATAAATAACGATACTTAAACGAATTTAGGGAGGGAATTTGTGGGGATTTGAAAGAAAAGTATTTCTAGAACTGCACAAGAGATTAGAATTATAGTAATGGAACATATAATATGTATTTTAAAAAGTATGGGTTGGTAGGAGGAGAACCTATGAAAAAAGCTATAATAGGTGGGACAGGTGTCTATGATTTATACTCAAATTGCTATTCAAAAACTATAAATACGAAATATGGAGAAGTAGTGGTAGATGTTGTAAATATTAATGGAGAAGAAATTGTCTTTTTAGCAAGACATGGTAAGGGCCATACGGTTCCTCCACATCTTATAAATTACCGCGCAAATTTAAAGGCACTTGAAATGCTTGGTATTAAATATATTTATGCTACTGCAGCAGTAGGATCCTGCAATGAAAATTATCAACCTGGTGATGTAGTTATTTTGACTGACTTTATTGATTTTACTAAAAGTAGACCTTTAACATTTTATGAAGGTGGGAAAGATGGGGTAGTACATACGAGTATGGACAATCCTTATTGTCCAAATCTTATCAAAAAGTTTTATGAAGCTTCAAGGGAAGTTGGCTTAAAGGTTAAGGGAGAAGCTGTATATGTATGCACAGAGGGTCCAAGATTTGAAACAAAGGCAGAAATAAAAATGTATAAAAAACTAGGTGGAGATGTAGTAGGAATGACAAATGTCCCAGAAGTGGTATTAGCAAAGGAATTGGGAATGTGTTATTCAGCAATAGGTATTATAACTAATTGGTGCACAGGAATAAATGCAACAGATATAGTATTGCATGATATTCAAGGTAGTATGAACAAAAATAAAGAAAAGATTATGGAAACATTTTTAAAGGTTTTTTAGAAAAAAATTAGACCAAGATAACTGCAAATGTAAAGATAGCAGAATAAAGTTATAACACTGTTAAGATAAAGTAGAGTGTTGACTACAAATAAGTTGTTAGGACATAAAACCAAAAACAAATTATTAAAGAGGATAGTGATTTTTCTATCCTCTTTTTTATTACCTGGCACGAAAGCTTAAGTTCTGCTATAATCTTCTTGAGGTGATAATATGTTAAAAGGCAGCAAGACCTTTATAAGAGCTATAGAGATGGAGGATGCAAGGATACTTTCTGCTTGGCTTAACGATAGGGAGACTAATGCTTTTTGGATATAGTATATCCCTTATCAAAACGCTATTGTGATAACTTTACTTTAGAGGGCGAGGAATATAACAAAAGGATATTTATAATTGATAACGAAGATAGAAAACCTATTGGTTTGGTTGTTATAGATAAGATTAAATGGGAATACAGAAACTGCGAGATTGGGATTGTAATATATGATAAAAATTACAGAGGTAGGGGTTATGGCAAAGATGCATTAGGGACGGTTCTCAAATTTATATATGAAGATATGAATATGCACCTTGTTTATTTAAACGTTGTTGAGGAAAATGAAGCAGCAGTTAATTTATATAAAAAATTTGGGTTTAAGGTTGAAGGAATCTTAAGGGATAGGTATTATAAAAATGGAAGGTATTATAATATAATTGTTATGAGCAAGGTAAAGGGAGAGTGATAGAATGAAAATTGGGGTTATAAGCGATCTTCATGGATATCCAAAAAATTTGATATGGCATTAGAAATTTTAAAGGATTGTGAAGTTATTCTTTGTGCTGGCGATATTTTATATCATGGGCCAAGGAATCCTATCCTTGAAGGTTATAATCCAATAGAGCTTGCAGATAAAATAAACAACTCTGAAATTCCCGTAATTATAGCCAAGGGAAACTGCGATGCTGAAGTCGATGGAATGGTTCTTAATGTTCCAGTTTTTCTCCTGTTGTATTTTACGAGAAGGATGGTTTAAGGATAATTGTGCTTCACGGGCATGATTTTGATGAGGCAAAATTAAAATCAATAGCAAAATTTTATAAGGCAAATTTAGTAATAACAGGCCATACTCATGTAAGAAAATATGAAAAAATAGATGGTGTTACATATATAAATCCAGGGAGCATAGGAGTTCCAAAGGGAGATGGTAAACCAAGCTGTGTAAAAATTGAAGATGGTAAAATAAAGTTTATCAATTTAGAAAATGGAAATATTCTAGAAGAATACAGTTTAAATTAACTTATAAGGGGGATCAATATGGATTATAAAGAACTTTTAAAAAATGCAAGGGAAAACTTAAATGGAAGCTGCAGAGTATGTAGAGAATGCAACGGGATTGCCTGTGCAGGAGAAGTTCCAGGTATGGGTGGAAGTTTAACGGGTTCTGCATTTATAGAAAATTATGAAAGCCTTAAAAAGGTAAAGTTAAACATGAGGCTTATACACGATGCAAAGGATCCTGATACATCCGTTGAACTATTTGGTAAAAAGCTAAGAATTCCTGTTCTTGCAGCACCGGTTTCAGGAACAACCCTTAATATGGGAGGAAAGTTTACCGAAAGGGAATATATTTCCTGGGTAATAGGCGGATGCCTTGATGCAGGAATATACCCAATGGTTGGTGACACTGCAGTTGATGCCTTTTTGCCTACAAATCTTGAGGAGCTTAAAAAAGCTGGCGGTGAAGGAATTGCAATCATAAAGCCTTGGGAGAATAAAAATGTAATGCAAAAGATTAAAATGGCAGAAGAAGCAGGTGTTTTTGCCGTTGGAGTTGATATAGATGCAGCAGGGCTTATAACCCTTGCCCTTCATGGAAAGCCAGTTGGACCAAAGACATTAGAGGAGATAAAGGAGCTTGTAAATAGCACAAAACTGCCTTTTATATTAAAGGGAATTATGACGGTTGAAGATGCACAACTTGCGGTTGAAGCTGGTGCAGCAGCAATAGTTGTTTCAAATCACGGTGGAAGAGTTTTGGATCATACTCCAGGTGTTGCAGAGGTTCTTCCTAAGATAGCGAAGGAAGTTAAGGGAAAGATCACGATACTTGCTGATGGCGGAGTAAGAACAGGAGTGGATGTTCTTAAGATGCTTGCCCTTGGTGCCGATGCAGTTCTTATCGGAAGACCATTTGTTACCGCATCCTTTGGAGGAGGAAGGGAAGGAGTTAAACTATATATAGATAAATTAGCAAATGAATTAAAATCAGCAATGATTTTAACAGGATGCAAAGATATAAAAAGTATAGATTCAAAAATTATATATAAAATGGAGGAATAACTTAGCAGGATTTATTAAATTTCTGTAGAATATTATATAAAGCTAATAAAAATATATTCGAATATAATTAGTTAGTTTGCCCTTTGCCAGTTCTAACTAGGTTATATTCGGCAAAGGGCATATTATTTTTAAGGGAGGTTTTAAAATGCTAACTAAAAATGCTCAAGAATTTAGAAACTTTTTGCGTTCACAAAATATTGAACTTGAATTTTTCGAAGGGGATAACGGTGAAACAATAGTAGAAACCGTTCAAAGTCTTAATTCAGGATTAAAACTTAGGATGGTAATTATTTTTGGCGAAGATGATGGTATAGTAAGCATATATGGACTTGATTTTGTTTCAGCGATAAATCCAGCAAGAAAAAATTATATATATGAATTATTAAATGAGCTTAATAAAAAATATACTTACTATAAATACATTCTTGATAAGGATACGATACGAATCGAAACCCACGCAGTTTTTAGCGATAATTTCAATCCCCATGTAGTTATGACACAATTAATCGGTATGATGAGATTAGTAGAATCGGATTATCCTGAACTTATGAGGGTAATTTGGGCGTAAAGAGTAAAGCTTAGGGCAGCTTAAAATGCTGCCTTTTTTATTGATGTCTGCCTATTTATAGTGTATAATTTAACTAAACTAAAAAATTAGTCTAAATGAATTGAGAAATGCTGAAAACTGAATCTTGGGGGATTCTGTTGAAAATTTTGAAAAAAATTGTTGCTGGGCTTATATTTCTTAGCTTTAATATAAATACAGTCTTTGCTGGTGTATTATCTGGAAAAAGGATAGTTATTGACCCTGGGCATGGAGGAAGCGACCCGGGGCTGTATCTGGACAAGTTAGAGAAAAGGACATAAACAATTCTGTGGCAAGAAAACTTGCAGACCTTTTAAAGGCTGAGGGTGCAGAGGTAATTTTTACAAGGGAACCTGAAAAGGATATTTATATTACATTAGCAGATAGAGTTAACATATCAAACAGCATAAATCCAGATTTATTTATAAGTATCCACAATAACGCCAGCACATCATCTGCTGCCAATGGAGTAGAAACATATTATAGTTTAGTAAGACCTAATATATTAAACAGTAAATATGCAGATTACGGTGGAAACAAATATCCAGTTTTAAGGGAATCGAGTGAAAATAATATTAATTATGTCTATATGCTAATGGGTGACAAAGAAGTAAAAGTTGAAAAGACTAAGGTTAAGATAGTATATAAATACGCTGAATATGAAGGTAATAAATATGAATGTTTAATGGAATCAAGGGAAAACGATATTGATTATGTATACATATTAGTTGATGGTAAAGAAGTAAAAGTTGAGAAAAATAAGGTTAAAATCGTATATAGTCCAAATCCATGGCAGGCGCTGGAGAGCAAAAGTATAGCCGAGATAATTGTTAATAACTTAGCTTCACTAGGGTTTAAATACAGAGGTGCAAAGGATAGTAATCTTTACGTTACAAGAAATACTACATCACCCTCTGTCCTTTTGGAACTTGGATTTATTACAAATCCAGATGATAGGCAAAAGCTAATTGATCCGATTTACCAAGAGAGCATAGCACAAAAATATTACAGTCCCTTTTAAGTTATTATGAAGTATATGAAAATAATAAAATTAAAGCCTTTGGAATGCCTGAAAAAGATTTAGTTTTATCGAGGGATAAAATACTTCTAGGGGATTCGATAGAATTTACATTTAAGGGAATAGAAGATACACTTTTGAAAAAGGTAGAAATAAAATATTCAGATGAAGTGGTAGCAAGTTCGGAAGCTCAATTTACGTTTACTCCAAATAAGGATGGAGAATATGAAGCAATGCTTTACCTAAAGTCGCCTGATTCAGTAAATGAATATGATGAGGTAATATCAAAAAGTTTAACGTATATAAATATCCAACAATAAAAAATATTATTTTATCTCCTGATAATCCTACTTCAAAAATAATATAACTATAAGCATAGAAAAGGAAAATGGAAGCTTAGTAGGATGTGATTATACCTTTGAAATATATAAGGGAGAAAGAATAATACTTTCTGGAACATCAGATAAGAACGTAATAAATTTTATTCCAAACGAGGATGGAGAATATAAAGTAATTATAAAATTAAAGGACAAGCTTAGTAAAAATGAATATGATGACATAAAGGAAGCTAGCTTTATAGTAAGGCCAGAAGAAGTTGCATCAAGAGGGACAAATACTCAAAACCAGACAACTCAGGTTAATAATGGAATGTTTAAAATAAATAGAGTTCTTAAAAGGGGAATGATAGGAGAGGATGTAAGGGAGCTACAGAGGGCTCTAATTAAATTAGGATATTTAAAGATAAGCACACCTACCATAACTTTTGGGCCGTCAACTGAAACTGCTGTAAAGGCCTTTCAAAGGGCAAATAGGCTTAATGCTGATGGCATTGTAGGAAAAACAACTGCAGATAGAATAAACCTAAATTTAGCAAGACTTGTTAATAATACTCAAGTTTCTAGGGGAGCACAAATCAGAATGCAACAAATAACCAACTATTAAAGATAACTAGAGTATTAAAGAAGGGAATGATAGGAGAGGATGTAAGGGAGCTACAGAGGGCCCTAATAAGATTAGGATATTTAAAGATAAGCTCACCTACAACAACCTTTGGACCAACAACTGAAGCTGCTGTAAAGGCCTTTCAAAGGGCAAATAGGCTTAATGCTGATGGCATTGTAGGAAAAACAACTGTTGACAAGATAAACAGCCTTTTAAAATAACGGCTGTAATAAAAGTAAATGCGGGCAATGCCCGCATTTACTTTTTAACTAGTTCTTTGTAGATTACAATAAGTCCAGAAAGTCCAACTAGAGCGTAGATTATTCTTGAAAGTAGAGCTTCTGCACCGCCAAAGAGTGCTGCAACGAGGTCGAACTTAAAGAAGCCAACAAGTCCCCAGTTTAATGCGCCAATCAAAACAAGAGCAAAGGCAATAGGATAAAGCTTTTTCATAATTACCCTCTAAGGATTATTTTCAGTATATTATATTTTTATAATTTATTATTTATGCTTAAATTTTTAAATTCTTCTAAAATTTTTTCTGTTAAGTTGTCGGAGATGATACACATAATTTTTATAAGCTTACATGGAGGCTTTTCATTTGCCCATTCTAATTTTTCATGGAATAAATTTTCTATTGTTTCCGAAAGCATAATCCCTGTTCCAGTTATTGAAATAGTTCTTTTGTCGCTTTTTTGCATCCTTCATGAATTGTGCAAACATCGCATTCTGTGCAATGCTCAGGGGACAAAAATTCAATTCCATATTTTTCTTTAAACATCAAGCCAATCGATTTTAATAACTTATTCAAAGTTTTATCTGCTTCTTTAAACTCATCCTTTGTATAGTCAGTTGTGTTTATTTTTCCTATAACTAAAATAAAATTTTTATCCTTTAAAAGCTGATTAGCTGTTGGAGAAAAGGGAGGACAGCCACCATTTACGCCAAAGTTTGGACAACCTTCCTTGCAGTAGTTTCTAACCCTTTCTATATCTATTACCAAATCTTCATATTTATATTCTCCAAATTTTATTTCAACAGCAGCATTATCGATTTTTATAGTTTTAACAAGGTTCATGATAGCCCTCCTTTTAAAGATCATTGTTTATATTTTTACAAATAGTATAACAAAAGATTAACCTATATGTCAGCTAATGAAATAAATAAATTAAAATCAGGATATACTAAAAAAGAAGGAGGGTGTGATATGTGGAAGGATAAATTAAAGGCGCTTTTCACAAGGCAGCCTGTTGAAAAACACGATACAGCTGCTTGGGCCAATATAAAGGAAACCAAAGCAGAATCTAATGTTCCTATTCCCGATATAATCGATGTTGAAAATGCAAAGGAATATGTAGAGGAAAATAAAAATAACCCCCAAAATGGGGGCTATTTTTATTGCATTTCAGCAAGTTTTTTTAAGGTTTCAAATTTTTCTTTAGCATGCTTTTCTGCGATGGCAAAGAGCTCTTCTGCCCTTTCAGGGAAGGTGTTCATAAGGGATGTATATCTTATTTCACTCATCAAGAAGTCTCTAAATGAACCCTTTGGTTCCTTAGAATCAAGGACAAATGGATTCTTGCCCTGCTCTTTAAGTTCAGGATTGAATCTATATAGATGCCAATATCCTGTTTCTACTGCCTTCTTTGATTGATTTATTGTAGTTCCCATGCCTGTCTTGATACCATGGTTGATACATGGTGAGTAGGCGATTATTAAAGATGGTCCTTTGTAGTTTTCTGCTTCAGTTATAGCCTTTAATGCTTGATTCATGTTGGCACCAAGGGCAATCTGTGCAACGTAAACGTATCCGTAGCTCATGGCAATCATTCCAAGGTCCTTCTTCCTGATGTTCTTACCTGCAGCTGCAAACTTAGCAACAGCAGCTGTTGGAGTAGATTTTGAGGATTGACCTCCTGTATTTGAATAAACCTCTGTATCAAGAACCAATATATTAACATCTACGCCCTGTGCAATAACGTGATCAAGACCGCCAAAACCTATATCGTAAGCCCATCCGTCACCACCTATTATCCAAATAGATGGTTTTACAAGATAGTCTTTTCTTTCATATATTTGCTCTAAAGTTTCGTTACCCTTGAAGGATCCTTCATTAAAGGCTTGAAGAACCATATTTGCAGCTATCTTTGATGCTTCACCGCTGTCCTTTGCTTTTAACCATTCCTCAAAGGCCTTCTTAAATGGTTCCCCTATATTTTCCTTAAGGGCAGTTTGCATAAGCTCTGCAATCTTATCCCTTATTTGTGCATAGGCAATTGCAATACCAAAGCCGTATTCAGCGTTGTCTTCAAATAGTGAGTTTGCCCAAGCCGGTCCTTTGCCATAGGCGTTCTTAGTGTATGGAGTTGATGGTGCACTACCTCCATATATAGAAGAACATCCTGTTGCATTTGCTATTATCATTCTATCTCCAAATAACTGAGTTATAAGTTTAATATAAGGTGTTTCACCGCATCCTGGACATGCCCCATGGAATTCGAATAAAGGCTGAGCAAACTGACTACCCTTAAGAGTAAATTTATCCATTAAATTATCTTTAACTTTAATTGTAGTTGCGAATTCCCAGTTTGCAGCTTCCTTTGCCATCTGTTCTTCAGCTGGCTTCATAATTAGGGCTTTGCCTGGTGCTGGACATATATCAGCGCAGTTTCCACAGCCGGTGCAGTCGTATGGGCTAATTTGAATTCTATACTGTAAATGTTCAAAGCCTTTACCCATAGCCTGCTTAGTCTTGAAGGCCTCTGGTGCCCTCTTAACTTCCTCTTCATCAAGTAATATTGGTCTTATTACTGCATGTGGACATACAAGTGAGCATTGGTTACATTGAATACATTTATCAATTTGCCATTCTGGTATTAAAACTGCAATTCCTCTCTTTTCATAAGCAGTTGAACCATTTGGATAAGTTCCATCCTCCATACCAACAAAGGTTGAAACTGGAAGGTTATCACCTTCAAGTTTTGCCATAGGCCTTAAAATCTTTCTAATAAATTCAGGTTCATTTGTATCTTTAATTTCTTCATCTTTAGCATCAGCCCATGATGCAGGAACGTCAACTTTAACTATGCTTTCAATGCCCATATCAACTGCCTTTTTATTCATTTCAACAATATTTGCACCCTTTTTGCCATAGGTCTTTTCAATGGATTCCTTTAAGTATCTTACGGCGTCTTCTACTGGTATAACGTTAGAAAGTTTAAAGAACACAGATTGCATAATCATGTTTATTCTTCCACCAAGGCCTATTTCTTGGGCTATTTTGATGGCATCTATTATATAGAAGTTTATATTGTTTTGTGCAATATATTTTTTCATCTTAGCAGGAAGTTTTTCTTCAAGCTCATTAACATCCCATGGGCAGTTTAGAACGAAGGTTCCGCCCTTCTTTAAGCCTTTTAAAAGGTCATAATTGTATATGAAGGCTTTGTTGTGGCATGCGATGTAGTCTGCAGTATTAACAAGGTATGGAGCCTTTATTGGTTCCTTGCCAAATCTTAAGTGAGATACAGTTGTTCCTCCTGACTTTTTACTGTCGTAGGAGAAGTATCCTTGAACATAAAGATTAGTATGATCTCCTATAATCTTTATAGCCTGCTTGTTGGCACCAACAGTTCCGTCTGAGCCAAGTCCAAAGAATTTACAGCTTATAGTTCCCTTTGGAGTGGTTTCTATATCTTCTCCAACAGGGAGGGAAGTGTGTGTAACGTCATCAACAATACCTATTGTAAAGTTGTTTTTGGATTTTGGCTCATAAGGTTTTCAAATACAGCGATGATTTGTGCAGGAGTTGTATCCTTTGAACCAAGTCCATATCTTCCACCGATTATTAAAGGTTTATTTGTATAATCATAGAACATCTTAACAACATCAAGATATAAAGGTTCTCCAGCTGATCCTGGCTCTTTGGTTCTATCAAGAACAGCAATTCTCTTTACTGTTTTTGGTAAAACTTCAAAGAAGTATTTAGAAGAGAAGGGTCTATAAAGATGAACCTTAACAAGGCCAACCTTTTGTCCCTTTGCCATTAGGTAGTCCACAACTTCCTCTGCAGTATCGCAAACAGACCCCATCGCAACGATTATATATTCAGCATTAGGATCGCCGTAGTAGTTAAATGGCTTGTAATTTCTTCCTGTAAGTTTGTTTATCTCCTGCATGTAATGATTTACGATGTCTGGAACTGCTTCATAGAACTTATTTGCAACTTCCCTTCCTTGGAAGTATATATCTGGATTTTGGGCAGTTCCCCTTGTTACAGGATGCTCAGGGCTTAGAGCTCTTTTCCTAAATTGATTAAGGGCATTGTAGTCGATGAGCTTTGAAAGTTCATCATATTCTAAGAGTTCAACCCTTTTAACTTCATGGGATGTTCTAAATCCATCGAAGAAGTGTAGGAAAGGAACCCTTGATTTAATCGCAGAAAGGTGTGCAACTGCACCCAGCTCTATAACCTCCTGTGGATTTGCTGATGCTAAAAGGGCAAATCCAGTTTGCCTTGTTGCCATAACGTCCTGATGATCACCAAAAATAGATAGAGCATGGGCAGCAACTGCTCTTGCGCTTACGTGGAAAACACCAGGTAAGAGCTCTCCAGCGATTTTATACATGTTTGGAATCATAAGTAAAAGTCCCTGGGATGCCGTATATGTAGTTGTTAGGGCACCACCTTGTAGTGAACCGTGAACAGCACCTGCAGCACCTGCTTCTGATTGCATTTCAACAACCTTTACGGTTTGACCAAATATATTTTTCTTTCCGTTTGCAGACCATTCATCAACAAGCTCTGCCATTGTTGAGGATGGGGTTATAGGGTAAATGGCTGCAACTTCGGTAAAGGCATAGGATATGTATGCGGCGGCGGTATTACCGTCCATCGTTTGTGTTCTCCTAGGCATAATTCTACCTCCTTTTATTAATATCTAAAAAATAGTTTTAGCATAATTTAACTTATTATGCGAAAAAATAATCTTTTACATATTATATCAAAAGAAAATAATTATTTAAAGATAAATATTAATATTTTCTTAAAATTTAATAAAAAATCCCCAAAGGGGATTAAAATCTTTTATAGATTTCTTCATCAAAGGGCCTTTTTCCAAGGTTGCTTAGTGAAAAACCAATAGGACCAAGGCTAGTTAAATTGTTTATCTCCTTTGGGATTATTGTTCTTGAGACTTTGTCATATATGGAATTTATATATTTATCCTCGGGCAAAATGGAAATAGGATTTAAAAGGTCGGGGTTTTTATCCATAAAAATCACCTCAGTATAATTGTGGCTAATTAAATTAAATATATTCATTAAAAATGGTATAATTATATTAGAATTTATTTTGGGGGTTTTATTATGTCTGTTGAGCTTACTTTTGTATGGCGAGGAGAGCTAATCGAGAGCATCCATAGAGGAGATGTGGTTGTCGTAAATTCAAAGGGGAAAATTTTAGCCTATGCTGGGGATCCATTTAAGGTTACTTACATAAGGTCTTCAGCAAAACCTATTCAAGCTATCAACGTATTTCTAAGCGGTGCCTATGAGAAATTTAATTTTTCGGATGATGAAATCTCAATTATGTGTGCCTCCCACTTTGGGGAAGATTTTCACATAAAAACGGTTAAAAATATTTTAAACAAGATAGGTGCAAGTGAAAAGGATCTTCTATGTGGTGGAGGTTACTCAATAAATAGGGAATATGCCTTAAAGCAGGCAAGGGAAAATATAACTATAACTCCCCTTCATTCTGACTGTTCGGGAAAACATGCAGGGATAATTGCAAGCTGCATAGCAAAGGGATATGGAATTAAAGATTATAACAAGCCCAATCATCCTGTTCAAAGGGATATTTTAGAAATTATTTCCAAGATGTGCGAAATAGACGAGGATAAGATAATCCTTGGGATTGACGGGTTGCACTGTTCCTGTATTTGGAATGCCAATATACAATCTTGCTTTAGCCTTTGCAAAGCTTTCTAATCCTAAGGATCTGGAGGATGACATTAAATTTGCATCTGAGAATATCTTTAGAGCTATGAATACTTTCCCAGAGATGGTTGCAGGGACAGGGGGATTTTGCACAGAACTTATGAAAAATACTAAGGGAAAACTTATCGGAAAACTTGGCGCTGAAGCTGTTTATGCCGTTGGTGTCAAGGATTTAGATATTGGAATTGCCGTAAAGATAGAAGATGGAAACTTTAGTAGAGCCCTTTATCCTGTCGTCGTTGAGGTTTTAGAAAGGCTAAAGGTTCTTGATGAGGATGAAAAAGAAAAGTTAAAAAAGTTTAAAATTATCGACAATAAAAACAGTGTTGGAGATATTGTAGGTGTAATAAAACCTGTATTTACATTGAAATATTTGTAATACTAGGCTATCTAAAAGGATAGCCTAATTTTTTTAAAAAGTCTTTATTAATTTCAATTTTAGTGTATAATTATACCTAAATTACATTACAAAGGAGGATAATATGTTTGGCTACAATTCATTAGGAATAAATGAAAATGGGGTATTAACTATATCGGGGGTAGATGCTGTCTTACTTGCAAAAATATACGGAACTCCCCTTTATGTTATAGATGAAGCCGAAATAATAAGAAGATGCAATGAAATAAGAGAAAGCCACATAGAAAAATATGGTGGAAGGGCTGTGTATGCCAGCAAGGCCTTTTTAAACAAAGAGATGTGTAGAATAATAGAAAGACAAGGTCTAGGGCTTGATGTTGTGTCCGGGGGTGAACTTTATACAGCAAGGGCAGCAAACTTCCCTATGGAAAGGATTATATTTCACGGAAACAATAAATCCCTTAAGGAGTTAGAAATGGCTGTTGACTTAGGAGTTGGCAGGATAGTTATTGACAGTTTTTATGAAATAGATAATTTAAACGATATTTTAAAGTATAAGAACAAAAAATAGATGTTCAAATAAGGATAAACCCAGGTATAGATGGTCATACCCATGAATTTATAAAAACGGGGAATGTGGACTCAAAATTTGGCTTTCCTTTATTCGATGATTCAGCTTTTTGGCAGTAAAATCTGTTTTAGAAAGCTCCTTATTAAATCTAAAAGGCCTTCACCTTCATTTAGGATCGCAACTTCATCAAAAGGATGTATATGTAAGAGCAGTTACTGTTTTAGCTGAATTCATTAAAAGAATAAAGGATGAATTAGACTATGAGATAGAGGAAATAAACTTAGGTGGAGGCTTTGGAATATTCTATACGGAGGACGACTCGAGAAAATTTATAAATTATTTTACAGATGCAATAAATATTTCAGTTATAAAGGAATTTAATAGATTAGGATTAAAAAGGCCTATTGTTTATATAGAACCAGGAAGATGGATTATCGGTGAAGCAGGGTTTACTATATATACTGTAGGAGCAATTAAAGAGATTAAAGATGTAAGAAAATATATAAGTGTTGATGGAGGAATGGCAGATAATCCAAGGCCCCCCTATATGGTGCAAAATACTTAGCTCTTTTGGCAAATAAAATAACTGAGGTTGAGGAAGAGGTTGTAACAATAGCAGGCAAATGCTGCGAATCTGGAGATATTTTAATAAGAGATATTAGTCTTCCTAAGGTAGAAAGCGGAGATATATTGGTAGTTTTGAGCACAGGGGCTTATAACTATTCAATGGCTAGCAATTACAATAGACTTCCAAGACCGGCCGTTGTTTTAGTCAACAACGGTAATCATAGATTAATCGTAAAAGGGAAACATATGAGGATTTAATACGAAACGATATATAATGGAAATTTATAGAAATGTCAAAAAGTCAAAAAGTCAAGTGCCAGGCACTTGACTTTTTATAAATTAAATTCTTTAGCAACTAAACCTACTGCCTTCATTTTGTCCTGCTGTTTTATTGCACAGGTTATTCTTATTTCTGATGTTGTAATCATTTTAACTTCTATATCATTTTGCTTGAATAGCTTAAAAATCCTTGATGCAACTCCGGATGTTGTTTTCATCCCAAGCCCTACAACTGAAAATTTTGTTATGTCCTCATCGATTATAATTTCATCCTTTTTATAATAAGGTTTAATGACATCTAAGCAATCCCTTAAATCATCCTTTGGAATGGTAAAGGAAAGATTTACCTTATTGTGTATTGGAGCTGTTTGGCTTATCATATCCACATTTATCTTTTGCTGGCAACAGCCTCGAATATGTCTGATAAAAGATTTGTATCGTATTCGATGTTTTGAAGAGTAATAGCAACATCACTGTCGGATACTGCAATGCCAGTTATGGGCTTTTGTTCCACTATTTCAACCTCCCTTATATAAGTTCCCTTTATATCGCTACAGCTTAAAGCAACATAAATAGGAATATTAAACTTTTGAGCAAGCTCTACAGATCTTGAATGCATAACCTGAGCCCCAAGGCTAGATAGCTCAAGCATTTCTTCATAACTTATTTCATCTATCTTTTTAGCTTCCCTATAAATCCTTGGATCGACGCTGTAAATGCCGTCAACATCGGTGAATATTTGACATTCTCCCTTTAACTTTGCAGCGATTGCAATTGCTGTTGTATCGGAGCCACCTCTACCTAAGGTTGTGATATCACCATCCTCAGTAATTCCCTGAAAACCAGCAACAACCACTATTTTGCCTTCCTTTAATCTATCTAAAATAGCCCTTTCATTTATATCCTCAATTAGAGATTTTCCATATGTTCCATCGGTTAAAAGTTCTATCTGAAAGGCGTTCATTGAAATTGCGTCATATCCTAAGGATTTTATAGCCATTGCAAGTAGGGCGCTAGAAACCATTTCACCAGTTGCCAATATGGCGTCGAGTTCTCTTTTATCTGGATGTTCAGTTATCTTTTTGCAAGGTCTATAAGTTCATCGGTGGTATCTCCCATTGCTGAAATTACAACAACAACATCATTTCCCTCCTGTTTCTTTTTTATAACCCACTTTGCAACATTTTTAATTTTTTCAGGAGTAGCAACGGAACTTCCACCGTATTTTTGCACGACAATAGCCATCCTTTCACCCCCATAACAATATTTAGTTGCAATTTTAACATAAATATTTATACGATGCAATATATAATTATTCAAAAATAACTTAATATTAATTATTAGTTCTGTTCACTTCTTAGTAATTTTAATGTAAATAAAGATTATGAACGGAATTATTACTTCAAAGGGAAGGGCATAATAAGGCCATATTATAGCAGCCCAATCAAATAACTGCATAATATTTTCATAAGAAATGATTGCATAGTTTAACATAAGAAGTCCAACAGGTGTTACTAGAAAGCGGTAATCATCAAATCCGAATACTTTTGATATTCCAATTGAAGTAGCATAAAGACAGACATTGATTTTTGCAAAGGCATAAAAGGAAAAGGCTATGGCAACAAAGCTTTCAATTCTTTGAAAAAAATCCCCAACTTTTATTCTGCTGACAACGGTATAGGATGCAAAATAATTTCTTGATAAAGTATCAGCACCAATAACCATTATGTTTCTCAATGATGTTATAATTAGAATACTTCCTGAAATGAGTATAGCTGAAGAATATACTTTATAATATTCCTTTTTGTTTATATATGGAAGAATAAATAAAAATACAACAGTTTCTGCAAAGGGAAAGGAAAATAAGCTAAAAGAACCTGATATTACAGGTTTTATTCCATCATAAAGAAAAGGACGGAGGTTGTTTATATCCATTTTAGGTAATAAGAAAGGAACGGTAATAAATAAAATGCTTATAAGCAGCCAAAAATACCTCGCAAGCTCTTCCAATCATTTCTATACCGCTTCTAACAGAAATTGTAGCCAAAATTGCAGCAAAAGCCATAATAATTGAATTAGGTGTATTGGGCAGACCAACGGTTTTAATGAATTCACCAAAATCCCTTATTACTAATGAACCTAAGTGAAAGGAAAACCAGACAAAAACGACTCCAATGATTCGACCTAAGAATCTTCCAAATAATTTTTTAGAATATCAATAAAATCTATTCCAGGAAAGCTATTTAATATTTGAGAATAAATATATGAAACTACTAATGAAGACAAAATAGCTATTATAATAGCAAGCCAAACATCATTTTTGCTTTTCCGCCAACACCAATAATAACCGAACTTCCGATTATGAACATCGACATAATATAAATTCCTTGCCTTGTTGAAATAGTTTCTCTTTTCATCATATCTACCTCAATCAAAAATATTTTTTAATAGTAAAATCTAAACTGGGAATTCTTATGTCAAGTGAAATTAATAGGCTCAATATAAAGGCAGAAAAATAAAAAAGAAGGTATACTGAAATCTTTTTTTATCCTTTGTATTAAAAACGTCTAAAAATCTAATAAAAAAGAATCAAATATGCTAATATTGTAACAATTGTCTTGGCCATGATCATTTCCCTACCTTGATTATTTTATTTGTTG
This sequence comes from Caloramator sp. Dgby_cultured_2, assembly GCF_028872215.1. Classification (NCBI taxonomy): domain Bacteria; kingdom Bacillati; phylum Bacillota; class Clostridia; order Eubacteriales; family Clostridiaceae; genus Caloramator; species Caloramator sp. Dgby_cultured_2. Next base: position 1,470,843 of record NZ_CP118396.1, on the reverse strand, counting down.
TTGAAGTTCCTATAATGTTTAGTTTGACATCAAGATCTAGCTCTGAATTACTAAATAGTGATTCCCATCTATATTTATTGTTTTTCCAAAACTGAGGATAATTAATTTTTACTAATCTGCTAAAGCCGAATACATCCAGAGCGTATGTATCCCTTACATAATAGAAGGTATTTAGTATATCATTTTTTATTTTTTCTTGTGCATAATTTTTAAGGCTTTCAAGTTTTTTTCTTCGATGAAATCTATTTGCCCAGAAACTTCTTTTAATACAACATCGACAGATAAATTAATTTTGAATAAAATTTTATTATCAATTAAAATAGGTTTTACTTTTGTTTTGGATTTATAAATTTCAAAGGATACACTGCTTTCTGTTCCTAGAACATTATTTATGGGGAGAATTCCTCCATAAATTTTATTTCGTAAAAAGAGTAGGTTTTTAGTATATGCATCATTTAAGAATGCAATCATTTTAGCTTCTTTAAAAATTGCTGAACCAGAAATGTTGATTATTTTCCTATCGTTATCTTCAACTATATATGCAACTGGAAGTATAGCAGTAGAAATATCAAATTGAATTTGATTAATAAGGTCCCAAAGTTCAACCTTTGGATACTTAGAAATATATATTGAGTTTTCTAACATCTCATCGACATGATATGATACGATTTTTTCAAGTTTATTGGAGGTATTAAAAATTTCACTAGCCTTTTTACCTTTTACTAGAACGATTTTCATGTCAGTTCTAACTTCCGTATCCCTTTCTATAAAATCAAGGACATCGATTATACCTCTTTTGGCAATCTTTTCGCTAATAAATACCACCTTTGCATGGGACCAATATATCTTTCGACCGCTTACAGAAATCATATTTCTAATCGCATCAAGTATTGTTTTCCCTTCTGATGTAAAATATTCCGGCAATAATTCAGTCCCACTGCTTGTATTTTTAAGGTTTACGATTTCAACAAGTTAAAATATAAGAATTTTTCTTTTCATCATAGTCGAAGGATACACCAGCAGCAGGTGCAATTTTATCGATTTCTTTGTAGTTCCAGCACGAGGTTAATAAAAGAATTATAAAAGATAGAAGAGTTAATTTAATTGTTTTTACCATTATACTTTCCCCTTGCTATAAATTTAGATTTATTTCTAACTTTGTTTTGCTCCTAATATAATAGGCCTCAACTTCATAGCCCACCATGGCACTCTAATAGCAGTATCCTTTATGTTTTGAAAATCTATTGTAAAGGAGTGAAGTGTATATGGCGCTCCAAAACTTTTCATGGAAAAAAGTTGAATAAACATAATAACTAGTCCAAACATAGTTCCGTAGAGACCTAAAAAGCTGTAAAGAAAAGAATAATAAATCTAAACAATATTACAGATGCTGTTAACTGTGGGATTAAAAATTCAGTAATTCCAGTAAGGGCAGTAATAATAACCATTGGAGCACTTACAAATCTTGCTCCTACAGCTGCTTCACCTATAACAAGAACGCCAACTATACTAACTGCCTGCCCGACAGGCTTTGGAAGTCTTGTCCCAGCTTCCCTAAGGACTTCAAAGATAATGATCATACTAAAGGCTTCAACAATTGTTGGAAAAGGAACACCTTCTCTTGCAGCAGCAATGCTAAGAAGTAAAGGAGTAGGTAAAAGCTCTTGATGGTAGTTTGCTAGTGCTACATATAAAGAAGGAATGGTTGTAGATAGGAAAAATCCTAATAACCTTAAAATTCGGTTAAATGATGCTAAAGCCCAGTGGGTATAATAATCCTCATTAGATTGAAAGGTCTCTAAAAATAAATATGGTAATGTTAAAACAAAAGGAGAACCGCCAACTACAATAGCAATTCTTCCTTCTAATAGTTTTCCGCAGACAACATCAGGTCTTTCTGTATAGCCAATTGTTTGAAAGGTGCATAGAGGATGGTCACAAATTAAATCTGCAATATATCCAGAATCCAATATTCCGTCAATATTGATCTCATCTAGCCTTTTTTGACCTCTTGAAGTATTTTATCTGAAGCAATGCTTGATATATATGCAATACAAATGGGGGTTTTTGTGTATCTGCCAATTTCCTTAAAAACAAACTTTAAATCTGGATGAGGTATTCGATTCCTTATAAGATGAAGATTGGTAATTAAAGATTCATTAAAACCCTCCCTTGGTCCTCTGACTATTGTTTCGGAGGAAGGTTCTTCTATAGAACGTAAGTTATTCTCTTTTACATTAAAAATTAGAACTTCTAATTCACCATCTATGAATAAAACTGCTTTACCCATAAGGATTGAACTAATTGCATATTCAAGGTCTTGACTTTTTCAAGATGGCTTGTTGACAATATGTGCCTTTCTAAATAATTTAATAAAGAAAGTTTATTTCTTTCTATTTTGCTGTCCAAAATTCGTGCTATGATGTCCCTGTTAATAATATCTTCTTTTACCATGCCATTGATATAAATCAAACATAAAGTTTTATTATTTTTCTCAAAGCATCTAGCAACAAATGTTTTATCTTTTTAAAAATTTCCTTAATTGTTTTTAAATTATCATGGATATTAGGAGAAATTTTAGTGTCGGGATTAGGCTTTTTAAATATTTTCCACATATTCATACTCCATTAGTTTGTTTTTATTAATATTTTTTCTATAAAAAGGCATTTTATTCAAAATTAGAAGAATATAAAAAGGGCAACCTAAAAAGATTGCCCAAGTTATTTTTTAAGATATTCTTTAATTTTATTAATAACAATTTGGCGGTGTTCTAAATTATTTTCAAAATCAAGGTTGTCTACGTTTATTTTAAGAATTGGCGATATTGAATATTGATCGAAGTATTCTTTGTAATGTCTATTTAATCTTTCCCAATATTCCCTTTCAACTATCTTTTCATAAGATCTTCCCCTTAGGTTAATCCTTCTTATTGCCTCATCTACAGAAATTTCAAGGTAAACCATGAGCTTTGGAGGGTGGCAATGTTCTATCATGTTTTCGAATAGCTCTATGTAAAGTTCAAATTCCTCAGGGGACATCTCGCCGCTTTCCATCAGCATCTTAGCGAATATAACGTCGCCATATATACTTCTGTCCATTACAGCGTTTTCTACCTTTGAGGCTTCCTTGATATGTTTAAATCTTTTATTTAGAAAAAATATCTGCAAAGGAAAACTATATCTATGCCTATCGTAATAAAACTTTTCCAGGATAGGGTTATTATATACAGGTTCCTCAAAGGGAACAAAGCCTTCTTCCTTTAATATTTTCATCAATGTGGTTTTACCGGCACCAACAACACCATCAATCACAAGCATGTTCCAAAATCCTCCTTTATTTATCTTGCTGAGGGCTCCTTTGTAAAACATAATATCTCCCCTTGAAAAGAATATGCCTAAATAGTATATAAAATTTTTGACCCAAATACAATATTTATTTATTTTTTGACAAATAACAATGTATGAAAACAATATTGACTAATTTAAAAACAATGCTAGAATAATTATGAAATATTTAAAAACTAATTGTATCGATACATATAAGGAGGGAATTTATGGAAAGGTTTAAATTAAATGCTGATCTTGCGAGGATGCTAAAGGGTGGCGTAATAATGGACGTTACGAATGCTAAAGAGGCAGAAATTGCTGAAAAAGCAGGTGCATGTGCTGTAATGGCCCTTGAGAGGGTTCCAGCTGATATTAGAAGGCAGGGCGGGGTTGCAAGGATGTCAGATCCTAAATTGATTAAGGAAATAAAATCGGCTGTTTCAATTCCGGTTATGGCAAAGTGTAGAATTGGACATTTTGTTGAGGCACAAATTCTGGAGGCCTTAGAGATAGATTATATCGATGAAAGCGAAGTTTTAACTCCTGCTGATGATAAATATCATATAAACAAATGGGCCTTTAAGGTTCCCTTTGTATGCGGTGCAAGAAATTTAGGTGAAGCACTAAGAAGAATTGGCGAAGGTGCAGCAATGATAAGAACAAAGGGAGAAGCAGGAACGGGAAATGTAGTAGAGGCAGTAAGGCACTTAAGACAAATCATGGAGGATATAAGAAGAGTAAAAAATGCACCCTATGAAGAACTTATGACCTTCGCAAAGGAACTTGAGGCACCTTATCACCTTGTTGAATATGTTTGGAGGGAGGGAAAGCTTCCCGTTGTTAATTTTGCTGCAGGTGGAATTGCAACACCAGCCGATGCTGCATTAATGATGCAGCTTGGTGCTGAAGGCGTTTTTGTAGGCTCTGGAATATTTAAATCCCAAAATCCTGAAAAAGAGCAAGGGCAATAGTTCTTGCAACTACTTATTACAATGATCCAAAGGTTTTAGCTGAAATTTCAGAAGACTTAGGGGAGCCTATGTTTGGACTTGATGTTAAGGAAATAGAAACTTCCCTTTCAGAAAGAGGTTGGTAATTATGAAAATTGGGGTTTTGTCAATCCAAGGTGGGGTTATAGAACATATAAACCATCTTAAAGCTTTAGGTGTTCAAACGATAGAGGTTAAAAAGAAAGAGGATTTAGATGATATAGATGGCATTATTTTACCAGGTGGAGAGAGCACGACTATAGGGAAAATAATTTCAGAAAATGGTATTAAAGATAAACTTAAAAAGCTCATAAAAGAAGGCCTACCAGTTTGGGGGACCTGTGCAGGTATGATTTTGCTTGCAAAGGAAATAAAAAACGATACAAGGAGACATCTTGAAGTTATGGACATTGAGGTGGAAAGAAATGCCTTTGGCAGCCAAATAAATAGCTTTATTGAAAATGCTATAATAAATGGAGTTTCAAATAATCCAATTCCTTTGGTTTTTATTAGAGCACCTTATATTTCAAGAATATTATCAGATGATGTTACAATTTTAGGCAGTGTTGGAGGTAAAATAGTTGCAGCAAGGCAAAGGAATATGCTTGCTACAGCCTTCCATCCAGAGCTTACGGATAATCTTGAATTTCATAAATATTTTTTAGATATGTGCCAAAAATAATTTTAAAGGAATAATCTTATAAAAAGCCCCGGAAGGACTAAAAGGGACAGATAGCTCAAGCGATAAAGCGAATCCAAAGAAATCCTTCACGGGGCTTAAAAAATTTATTTTATAATGCATATATTGTTGTATAATATATATGAGAACTATTTAGGAGTGAGGGTATGAAAAGGCATTATAAATTTATTGGTGTATTTTTTTTGTTTGTATTTTTATTTTTGGGTTTTACATATTATTATAAAGTCAACATGAGGCTTTACAACAAATCAGAAGTTTATTTTATAGTTAAACAGGGGGATAGTATTAATAAAATAGCTGAATATTTACTTAATAAAAAGGTTATAAGATCAAAAATTTTTTTCTTTATTATGCAAAAATAAAAGGATTTGATAGGAACATAATGGTTGGGAACTATATAATTTCCACCAATAAAGATTTAGACTTTTTATTTAAAAAACTAACATCGGGAAAGTCGGACTTTGCTATAGTTACTATTCCAGAAGGGTATAATCTTTATCAGATAGCAAAAAATTAGAAGAAAAGGGATTATTAAAGAAGGAAGATTTGTTAAATGCAAAGATTTCGGATTTTGATAAAGAAGGATTAATTCAATTAGATAAAAATGCCTATTATGAGCTTGAAGGTTATTTGTATCCGGATACCTATTATATTCCTTACAATTTAACCTCAAAGGAAATAATAAACATTATGTTTGAAAGGTTTATTAATAAATACAAGCCATTTATAAAAAGGCAAAAGGAATTAAACTTATCCTTAAGGGAAGTTATAACTATTGCTTCATTAATTGAAAAGGAAAGCTATAATGATGAAGAAAGAAGAAGGATATCCGGCGTAATTTATAATAGATTGCAGAGGAACATGCCTTTGCAGATTGATGCAACGGTTATATATGCGATAACAAAAGGGGAAAAGCATATAAACAGGCTCTATTACAAAGACTATAAATTTGAATCGCCATATAATACTTATAAGATCATAGGTCTTCCTCCAGGGCCTATAGCATCACCAGGAATAAAATCCATAGAAGCTGCCTTAAATCCAGAAAAACATCAATACCTTTACTACGTATTGTCAGGAAATGGCCATGTGTTTAGTAAGACCTATGAGGAACACATAAAAAATGTGCATAAATATATCCAGTAGGGTTTCCCTACTGGATATCTGAAAACTCGATATTAACTGTTTCTAGATGATTTTTGTTAACTATTTTAGTGGCAGCTACCTCATCTTGAATGTAATTTTTAGGAAGTCTTACTATAAACTCAGAACCCTCACCTTCTTTGCTGTTTAAAGTTATTTCTCCCCATGCATTTTAACAAATTCCTGTGCTATAGAAAGACCTATTCCACTTCCTTCGTTTTTCCTTGTGAAGCTAAAATCCGCCTGCTTAAACCTATCAAAGATAACCTTTTGTAGCTCATCTGGGATTCCAATTCCATTATCCTTTATTATTATTAATATATTATCCTCTTCCTCTGAAACCTCTACAAATATTTTTTTATCTTTCTTTGAAAATTTAATTGCATTTGATAAGATGTTTAAAATTATCTTTTCAATCTTTTCAACATCGCAGGCGATATACTTTTCTTCAAAATGGGGGTTATATATTATTTTTATATTTTTGTCATTAAAATAATTATTTGCGGATGTGCATATATCCTCAATTAGGCTAACGATATTTACATTTTCAAGATTAAGCCCCATACATCCAGCATCAATACTAGTAAGATCTATTATATTATTTGTCAGCCTTAAAAGCCTATACATATTTTGTTTTAACACAGGATAAAATTTATCATAGTTTTCAATGAAGGTAGCATCGTTTTTTCTAAATATTTCAAGAAGCTGAACTATACCATATATGACATTCAATGGAGTTCTTAGTTCGTGGGATACCTTTGATATAAATTCGCTTTTTAACTTTTCATATTCAAGCTCCTTTGAAAGTCTTTCCCATTCCATTTGAAGTCTTAGTCTTTCAGCAATTTCTCTTAAGATTATAATCGTTCTATTTTTTTGCCTTTTTCTTCTATGAAGGATATATGGGAAAAAGAAACCCAAATATATTCTCCATTTTTACTTAAAAGCCTATAATTTACATTATCTATAATCGGTTCCCCGTTCAAATAAGAATAAAATTTCTTTTTGCTTCATCTAGATCTTCTGGATGAACTATAGATTGAAGATTTGTCCCGATCAATTCTTTAGAATCATATCCGAGTATTCTGCTAACAGATGCGGAATAGTAAGTGACTTTACATTCTAAATCCGTCATAAATATCATATCTTCTATTCCATTAAATATTTTTTTAGCATTGCCTCATCATCTTCGATCTTTTTGGCCATTAGAATTGGTTCTGTTATATTGTTTAATATAAGGGCGATATATTCTTTTTCTTTAAGGCAAATAAAATAAAAATTTGCTTTAAAATAATATGTGCAATCATTAAGTAAAAGACTAATCTTTTCTATTACATATTCTCCTTTTATTTTAAGTTCTGAAATAACTTGCTTTGAATTAATATTCAAAGCCTTAAATATATTTGAAGGATTGCCTTTAAATAAAGTATTAAAGGTGTTATTTTTAAGTAAAATATCTCCGTTTTTATCAGACAAAATTACAGCATTTGGGCTTTTTTTGAACATCTCGTAAATAACCTCATTTAAACATCTACATTCGCATTCGGAGTTTTTCATATTACCACCTACTGTTTTAAAATTCAACCACATATAATTATTCAACACATTTGCAATTTTTCCTGCAAATTAAATATCGCAAAATTCTACAAAAATGAGCTTTATCTTATTAAGTCAATCCTTTGGTGTTTTTGCTTACAATAAAGTTTATAAAGTGCTATAATAATATTGTAGAGAAATTAAATAAGACAGTCAAAGAAAGGATATAATAGATAGTGTCAAGATATTGTAGGTTAATTTTTTATAGACAACCCCCTAAAATGTTTAAAATCAAGACTTTCGTAAACTTTTAAACTTTAAATTATATTTTCATATTTAATTGATTTTAATATCTTATACATCGGTGTTACTTTTCCAATGTTTAATATTGTTATATTATTTATTCCTTCTCGTGAAGAATTATTTATTCTTTTAATTGTTTCTTTTATCTTCTTTTTATTTAATCTAAATGTTTCAACATCTTCCTTGTATATACTTATTTCCCTTAAATTACCTCCATTCCTGCTAAATACCCTTAGCTTTGCCATTATCTTTAATCCCTCTTTACTCCATCCTAATGGCCTACTGCTTAATCTCGCTGATAATACATGGCTTATATGCCCTTCTGCACTGCATCCTATTACATCCTCGTCCTCTTTATATATTACTATCCCTTCCCAGTTATTTAATATATATCTCCTTGCTTCTTTTGCTCTCTCCTTTTCTGTCTTAGTTTCTGCTATATTTATTAACTCCTTAAATATCTCCCTTAAAACCTTCTTATCCCCTTCATTTATCGCTCCCCATATCTTTTGCCTATATTCTTCTCGCTTTGCTGTCCCTCTTATTATGTATTTGTTCAAATGATATCTATCTAATACAAATTTCGCTTTCGGAATCCATTCCATTCCTTCCTTTATCCATCTTGCTCCATCTCCTGCTATGTATATCTTTTCTATGCTCTCTATTTCATAATTGTCATACACATAATTCGCTACATCTATCCATATTTCTTCAGCTTCTACACCAACGTATGCTTTGTAATATACATTCTTTAATTCGTTTCTCCCATTTTTGCTTTGCCTTCCTTCATGTATATATACAAGCCTTGGCATCTCCTTCTTCCCATCCTGCAATGCCACATGATCCTCATCTGCTTCTATGTATAGCACCCTTACTTTCCTCTTTTCTTTTACTTCCCTTTTACTTCTACTTCTCCTACCTGTCTTATTGCATTAAATACTGCCTGTCTACTTAGTTTCTCCGGACATGTTATTTTACTACTCTCCTCATAGGACATATTAATTGCGTTCTCCACCAGCTTTATCTTTACTTCTTTATCTACCTTCTCATGTTTGCTTATCCCTATAATTTCATCAAGTAAATATCTATATTCCCCATTCTTCTTAGATTTGTAATACGTTCTTGCATATTCTATTTCGCCTAGCATTGTTACAATCTTTTTCTTGTCTTTCCTTTCTACTACCCATCCCTTTTTCCTTTTTTCATCTTCTTTAATCGTTTTATCTAATTCTTCTAAAAAGTCCTTTATTATGTTTGCTCCTAATTCATCAGTCATTTTTTTAACTACATCAACAAGTTTTGTTAGATCCCATTCTTTTGATATAGTTTCTTCAACATTTTTTATTAATTTAGTAGTGAAATTTATTAAATGTTGTTGTATAATATTATTCAAAAGAGACACCCCTTATTGGTTTGTGTGTTTTTTCACTTTTATTTTATCACAGGGGTTGTCTCTTTTAAATTTTTGTCTTTTTTCGTCCTACAATAATTTTACACTATGATATAATATGAAGCAATTTGGGGGAAAGTGTTCATGAAATATAGAGTTTTAGGGAAAACCCATCTTAAGGTCTCAGAAATAGGGTTTGGAGGAATTCCAATTCAAAAGTTAACTCAAGAAGAGGCAGCAAAGGTTATTCATAAGGCAGAGGAGACGGGGATAAATTTTATAGATACAGCAAGGGCTTACTCCTGCAGTGAAGAATATATTGGAAAGGCCCTAAAGGGAAGAAGAAAAAATTGGATAATTGCTACTAAATCAATGGCAAGAAGCTATGAAGATATGAAAAGGGATATAGAAATAAGCCTTAAGAATTTGAATACGGATTATATTGATTTATATCAGCTTCATAATGTAAAGGATATTGCTTCATATAAAGAAGCTTTTGGTGAAAATGGAGCACTAAAGGCATTATTAGAGGCAAAGGAAAAGGGGATAATAAGGCATATCGGGGTAACTTCCCATAGCCTTGATATGTTAAAACATATGATAGAAAATCCATTAGTTGAAACCATTATGTATCCATATAACGTTGTTGAAAGACAAGCTATTGAAACTTTTAAACTAGCAAAGGAAAGAAATATTGGCATTATTGCAATGAAACCAATGGCTGGTGGGGTTTTATCCGATGGGAAACTTGCTTTAAAATTTATTTTAAAGGATGATTTTATTTCAACAGCAATCCCTGGAATGGCAAGCATACAAGAAGTTATTGAGAATGTATCTGCAAGCAAGGAGGAAATAACTAAGGATGAAATAGAACTTTGCGATAATATTTATAAAGAAATGGATAAGGAATTTTGCAGAAGATGTGGTTACTGCGCACCATGCCCACAGGGGATTGATATTCCATTTAGCTTCATATTAAGGGGATATTATGTTAATTACGACCTTAAGGATTGGGCAAAGGAAAGATATAATAATTTAAAAGCCCATGCTTCTGATTGTAGAGAATGTGGAATATGTGAAACAAGATGTCCATATGATCTTCAGATAAGAAAAATGCTAAAAGAAGTTAAAAACCTTCGGATATTAGGCGGCATTTTTGTTGCCTAATATTTTTTTATTTATTAAAATATAAATAATAAACAAAAATTGGCAGCGGCGAGGTGTTAAGATGAATTTTTAGCTTTAAAAATTGCATGGGATGTCCATAAGAAACAGCTAAGGAAGGGCTCTTCCATTCCATATATAATTCATCCGATTGAGGTTGCGATAATACTTTACGAAAACGGTGCAGATGAGGAGCTTTTAAATGCTGCTATTTTACATGATACGCTTGAAGATACTACAGGAAATAGGGAGGAGCTTTTAAACAAGTTAAAAAATAATTTCAGCAGAAGGACAATAGATCTTATCCTTGCAGCTTCTGAGCCTTTAAAGGTTAAAACAAAGGAAAAATTAACACAAGAAGAAGAGATAAAAACTTGGAGGGAAAGAAAGGAGCATACAATAGAATTTGTAAAAGGGGCTTCAAGGGATATTAAAATGCTAATTTGTGCCGATAAACTGAGCAACATAAGAAGCACCTATAGGGATTATAAAAGGCTTGGGAAAAAGGTTTGGGAAAAGTTTAATGCAGGATATGAGGATCAAAAATGGTATTATGAAAGCTTAGTAAAGGCTCTGGAGGAACTTAAAGGACTTAAAATGTATGATGAATTTAAAAACTTGGTTGAGCAAATTTTTAACTATGATAAGAAGGATATAATAATAAAATATGCAGATATTGAAGAAAAAAAGTATTAATGGAGGGCATTAAAAGGGAATGGGGTTCTGATATAATCCTTTCAAAGGGAAAAGTCCACAGGATAATTGAACTTCCATGGCTTATCGCAGTTTCAGAAGGCGAAATATTGGGTTTTTTAATATACAGCATAGAAAAGGCTGAATGTGAAATAGTTCTATTAGAGAGCTTAGTTAAAAATATTGGGGTGGGTTCCAAACTTTTAAAGGAATTAACTAGCATTGCAAAGAAAGAATGCCAAAGGATTTTTTTAATAACCACCAATGATAATATAGATGCCATGAAGTTTTATCAAAAAATGGGTTTGAAATGGTTGCTATTTATAAAGATGCCGTCAAAAGGGCAAGATGTATAAAGCCCCAGATACCACTTATAGGCAACTATGAAATTCCAATTAAAGACGAGATTGAATTTGAGTTAAGATTTAGTTAAAATTCTGGTAATTTATGAATTATGTTGTATAATTATAAATAAAACTTTAGGGTTTGGGGGGATAAAGGTGAAAAGAAGACATACGATTTATGCTTCTGATATAAATAAATATTTAAGGGGAGAACATTTTAATGCATATGAGTTTCTAGGAAGTAGAATAGTTGAGCATCAAGGCAAAAAAGGTGCAGTTTTTATAACATATGCACCAAAGGCAAGGGAAGTTAGAGTGGTTGGAGATTTTAACGGTTGGAATGGGGATAATCATAAAATGATAAAGGTTTTAGATTCTGGGTTTTGGTGGCTCTTTAATGAAAATATAAAAGAAGGAGATTTATACAAGTATGAAATAATAAAGGCCGATGGGACTAAAGTTTTAAAGGCTGACCCATATGCAAGGTTTTCTGAGTTAAGGCCAAATACTGCATCTATAGTATATGAAGATAAAGACTATAAGTGGCAGGATGGCGAATGGATGGAAAAAGAAAAAGCATAAACTATTTTAAAAGTCCCTTAAATATTTATGAGGTTCACTTAGGTTCGTGGAAAAAGAAGGGAGAAGATTTTTTAAACTACAGAGAAATTGCCGATGAGCTCTCTAAATATGTCAAGGAAATGGGATATACCCATGTAGAGCTTTTACCTATAATGGAACATCCTTTAGATGCTTCCTGGGGTTATCAAATTACGGGATATTTCTCCCCAACATCAAGATACGGAACTCCCGAGGATTTTAAATATTTTATAGATAAAATGCACAGGGAGGGAATTGGAGTAATTCTTGACTGGGCACCGGGACATTTTTGCAGGGACGAGCACGGACTTTATAATTTCGATGGGGCACATCTTTACGAACATGAAGACCCAATGATAGGAGATAATTTTGACTGGGGAACAGCTAATTTTGATTATTCAAAGGGTCATGTCCAGAGCTTTTTAATCTCCAATGCCCTTTATTGGTTTAAGGAATTTCACGTGGATGGCCTTAGGGTTGATGCGGTTGCAGCAATGCTTTATTTAAACTTTGGTAAAGAGCATTTGAATATAAGAAATAAATTTGGAGGCATTGAAAATTTAGATGCGGTTGAGTTTTTGAAAAAACTAAATAAAGCCATTTTCTTAAATGTTGATAATCCACTTATGATAGCGGAGGAGTCAACAGCATGGCCATTAGTTACATATCCCACCTATGATGGAGGCCTTGGGTTTAATTATAAATGGAACATGGGATGGATGAACGATACCTTAAGATATATGACGATGAATGATGAGGAAAGAAAATATAACCATAACCTTTTAACTTTTTCAATGATGTATGCTTATTCTGAAAACTTCATTCTTCCCTTATCCCACGATGAGGTAGTTCATGGGAAAAAATCCCTCATAGATAAAATGTCAGGAAGCTATGAAGAAAAGTTTGCAAACCTTAGGCTTTTATATGGCTACATGATGGCACATCCTGGAAAAAAGCTTTTATTTATGGGGGAGAAATCGCACAGTTTATAGAATGGAGATTTTATGAGGAATTAGAGTGGTTCCTCTTAAAATACCCAATTCATGATTCCCTTAAAAGATATGTAAGGGATCTTAACAGATTTTATTTAGAAAATAAAGCCCTTTGGGAGCTTGACCATAAAGGGAAGGTTTTGAATGGATCGATGCAAATAATAATAATCAAAGCATTTTATCCTTCATAAGAAGGTCTAAGGAGGATTATTTAGTTATTATATGCAATTTTGGAAGGGGAAAATATGAGGATTATAAAATAGGAGTTCCTGAAGAAAATGAATATATAGAGGTTTTCAATAGCGATAAAAATATTTATTCGGGAAGTAATTTTATTAACGAAGGCAGCATAAAATCTTTAAGGGAGTCATGGCATGGAAGGGACTATTCAATAAATATTAGAATAGCACCCTATTCATTTATAGTCTTAAAAACAAGAAGGGGTGAATAAAATGCGTAAAAGGAAATAATAGCTATGGTCCTTGCGGGGGCCAGGGAACAAGATTAAAGTCATTAACTAAAAACAATGCAAAGCCTGCAGTGCCTTTTGGAGGGAAGTATAGAATAATAGATTTTGTTTTATCTAACTGTGCTAATTCATCCATAGATACTGTTGGGGTATTAACACAGTATCAGCCCCTTATATTAAACGCCCATATTGGGATTGGAATGACTTGGGATCTTGACAGGAAGTTTGGAGGAGTTAGAATTCTTCCACCCTATCAGCATGAGGCAGGTGGTAATTGGTATAAGGGGACGGCAGATGCGATTTATCAAAATATGAATTATATAGATTATTATAACCCTGAATATGTTCTTGTCCTTTCAGGGGACCATATTTATAAAATGGACTATAACTTAATGCTTGACTATCATAAGGAGAAAAATGCAGACTGCACCATTGCAGTAATTGAAGTTCCAATTGAGGAGGCTAGCCGTTTTGGCATTATGAATACCCACGAGGATGGAAGGATATATGAGTTTGAAGAAAAACCTAAAAAGCCAAAGAGCAATTTAGCCTCTATGGGAATATATGTTTTTAACTGGAATAGATTAAAGCACTTTTTAAAGGAGGATCAAAAGGATCCAACCTCTTCAAACGATTTTGGCAAAAACGTGATCCCAAGGATGTTAAAGGAAGGCGCAAAGCTCTATGCCTATAGATTTGAAGGCTACTGGAAGGATGTTGGAACAGTAGAGAGCTATTGGGAAGCCAATATGGACCTTTAAAGGAAGACTGCCAGCTAGATCTTTATGAGGGAGTAAATAAAATTTATGCCGTTGATTATTCCCTACCACCACAGTATATAGGACCTGAAGCAGTTGTAGAAAATTCTATGATAGTTGATGGCTGCACAATTTATGGTGAAGTTAAAAACTCCATAATTTCAAGGGGAGTTTATATAGGTAAAAATGCCGTTGTTAGGGATTCTGTTATCCTGCAGGATGTAAGGATCGAAGATGGGGCAACCGTTATAAAAAGCGTTGTAGGTAATGGAGCAAGGATTAGGGAAGGAGTCACAGTTGGAAATGGCAAGGAAATAGTTCTTGTTCCGGAAAAAAGGGATGTTAAGGAAAATATTTTTGAAGAGTAACGAGGTGATATAATGCTAAGGGATTATATGGGGGTTATACTCCTTAATGAGGATGAGAGCAATATAAGAAGTTTAACATTAAATAGACCACTGGCTTCTATTCCAATCTTCGGTAGATACAGAGTTATAGACTTTGTTCTTTCAAACATGGTAAATAGTGGAATAACCAATGTAGGAATATTTGTTGAAAGAAACTCAAGGTCCTTAGTTGACCATATAGGGACAGGAAAACCTTGGGATTTAAACAGAAAAATCGACGGTCTTTTTATATTTAATCATACATTAAAAAGGCTAGTGGAAGAGGATGTCAATGCCTTTAAATATAACATGGAATACTTTTTAGAAGCAAGAAGGAAAAGGTTGTTCTTTCAAGATCAAGGATGATTTGCAATATTAATTTAGAAGAAATAGCAAAGGAACATGAAAGGTCTGGTGCAGACGTTACAATTGTATATAAGAAAGTTAATAATGATGAAATGTTTTTAAATTGTGAAGTTTTAAACATAGATAACGGCAAAGTAGTTGGCGTTGGGAAAAACCTTGGAATGGGAGATACTATAAACGTTTCTATGGAAATATTCTTTATGAGCAAGGAATTTTTAATACAGGCTATCTATAAGTGCATGCAGGATGGAATTTGCTCCAGCGTTATGGAATATGTATCCAAGCATGTAAGAAATCACGACGTAAGGGCCTATGAATTTAAAGGTTATTTAGGATGTATAAATTCCGTATCTTCCTATTATAAAGTTTCTATGGACTTTTTAAATGGAGATGTTATGCAGGAGCTTTGTAGCAAAAATGGCAACATATATACAAAATCCTATGATTCGCCCCCTACAAAGTATTTAAACGGATGTAGTATTACAAATTCAATAATGGCAAGCGGTAGCATTGTAAAGGGGCTTGTTTCAAACAGCATAATAGGAAGAAGGGTTATAATAGAAGAGGGAGCAGAAGTTATTGACTCTATAGTATTTTCAAGGTGCATCATAGGAAAAAATGT
The DNA here is from genome assembly GCF_028872215.1 of Caloramator sp. Dgby_cultured_2. Classification (NCBI taxonomy): domain Bacteria; kingdom Bacillati; phylum Bacillota; class Clostridia; order Eubacteriales; family Clostridiaceae; genus Caloramator; species Caloramator sp. Dgby_cultured_2. The sequence goes on along the minus strand of NZ_CP118396.1, from coordinate 1,455,062 downwards.
TAAACTAAAAATGTCATAATTGATAAAAACGTCATAATTGAGGATGATAAAGTTTTAATAGGAGATAACAAATACCCTATTGTTATAGAAAAAGGAAGCAGAATCCATCTTTAAGGGGAATTTTATGAAGATTTTATTTGCAACGGCGGAGGCCTATCCCTTTTTAAAAACCGGGGGACTTGCGGATGTTTCCCTTGCCCTTCCTAAGGCACTAAGAAGGCTTGGAATTGATGCGAGGGTTATAATGCCAAAATATCAGGATATAAGATATGAATTTAAAATGATGATGAAGCATTGTTGCCATTTTAATGTTCAGGTAGGATGGAGAAATCAATATTGTGGGATAGAATATTTAGAATATGATGGTGTTCCCTTTTACTTTATAGACAACGAATTTTATTTTAAACGCAATGGAGCCTACGGGTATGGGGATGACGATGAAAGATTTGTTTTTTCAGCAGGGCAATAGTTGAGATGATAAACCATATAGACTTTATCCCTAATATAGTCCATTGTAACGATTGGCATACGGCATCGGTTCCTTTGATTTTAAAGGCACATTATTCAAATAGTGAAAGACATAGAAACATAAAAACGATATTTACCATTCATAATTTGAGATATCAAGGGGTGTTTAGAAGGGAAATACTTTGGGATCTTTTAAATCTTGATGATTATTATTTTACAGAGGAAAGGTTAAAATATTACGATGCAGTTAACCTCATGAAGGCGGGGATAATCTATTCGGATAAAGTTACAACTGTCAGCAGAACCTATGCTAAGGAAATTAAAACACCCTTTTATGGTGAGGGCCTCCATGGCCTATTAAGTGCAAATTCTGATAAGCTTGTTGGCATTGTAAACGGCATAGATTATGATGAGTATAATCCTAAAACCGATAAGTTCATCTATAAAAACTATGATGAGAATTCCTTTGGCTTAAAGAGGGAAAATAAAGAAGCACTACAAAGGGAGCTTCACCTTCCTCAAAATCCTGATATTCCAATGATAGGAATGGTAACAAGGCTTACAAATCAAAAGGGGTTAGACCTTATAGCACAGGTTATTCAAGAGATTCTCGAGATGGATATTCAATTTGTACTACTAGGCGCAGGAGATTCAAACTATGAAGACATGTTTAAATATTATGCATCAGTTTATCCATCGAAAATTTCAGCCAACATAAGATATAGCGAGGAGCTTGCAAGAAAAATCTATGCATCATCGGATTTGTTCTTAATGCCATCGCTATTTGAACCCTGCGGAATAGGACAGCTTATAGCATTAAGATACGGAAGCCTACCTATTGTTAGGAAACAGGGGGCCTTAAGGATACTGTAAGGCCATATAATAGGTTTACGGGAGAAGGAAATGGATTTTCCTTTGCAAATTATAATGCAAGGGAGATGATTGATATTATAAAGTATGCCCTTTATGTTTACTATAATGAAAGGGATGCCTTTAATAAATTAATTTACAATGCTATGATTTCTGATAATAGCTGGCGTGAATCTGCAAAGCTGTATATTATGCTTTACAACAGCTTAGTAAACTAGGAGGAAGAAGAATGAATTTAAACAAGGAACGTTTCAAGGAGGACTATCAAAGAAAGTTAGTAAGTCTTTTTGCAGAAGATATAAAGGAGGCGTCAAAGCTTCATAAATTTATAGCCCTTGGTGAACTTATAAAGGAATATTCCTTTGAAAACTGGCTTAGGACTAACAAAAATTATATAAATAGCGATAGAAAACAAGTTTACTATTTTTCAATGGAATTTCTAATAGGTAGACTCCTTGAAAACAATTTAATAAACTTAGGAATTAGGGATATAGTAAAGGTTGGCTTAGAAGACCTTGGAATATCCCTTGAGGAATTAGAAATGGAAGAAAAGGATGCAGGGCTTGGAAACGGTGGCCTTGGACGTCTTGCAGCCTGTTTTTTAGATTCTATGGCTACATTAGGAATTGCTGGACATGGTAATGGTATAAGATACAAGTATGGACTTTTTGAACAGAAGATTGTAAACGGCTATCAGGTAGAAGTTCCTGATAATTGGCTAAAGGATGGCTATGTTTGGGAGGTTAGAAGAAGGGATAAGGCTTGTATTGTAAAATTTGGAGGTAATGTAAGATTTACCGAGGAAGATGGTAAATTAAAGGCAATCCACGAAAACTATGAATCCGTCCTTGCTGTGCCTTATGACATTCCTGTTATTGGATATAGAAATGAAGTTGTAAACACTTTAAGACTTTGGAGTGCTGAGATATTTGGAGCAGAGTTTGACTTCTCAAGCTTTTCTATGGGGGATTATCAAAGGGCAATGGAGTATAAATATAATGTTGAATCTATAACTTCAGTTTTGTATCCAGATGACAGGACGGAAAAGGGGAGGCTTTTAAGGTTAAAACAGGAGTATTTCTTCGTCAGTGCAGGGATTCAAAGCATAATAAGAACCTTTAAAAAGAAGGGAAAGCCTATAACTGAGCTTTATAAATATGTAGCTATCCAAATAAATGATACCCATCCTGCCCTTGCAGTCCCTGAACTTATGAGAATATTAATAGATGAAGAAAACCTTCCTTGGGAAACTGCTTGGGATATTACTGTTAAAACCATAGCCTATACAAATCATACGATAATGGCAGAAGCCCTTGAAAAATGGCCAATTGATATGTTTAAAGGTCTCCTTCCAAGGATTTGGACTATAGTTGAGGAGATAAACAGAAGATTTTGCATGGAGCTTTTAGAAAAGTATGGACAGGACTGGAATAGAATAAGTAAAATGTCTATAATAGGCGATGGATATGTAAAAATGGCCCACCTTGCAATTGTAGGGAGCCATTCGGTAAGCAGTGTTGCAGAGCTTCATACAAAGATTTTAAAGGAACAGGAGCTAAAGCTTTTTAATGAACACTTTCAAGGAAGGTTCAACAATAAAACTAACGGTATAACCCATAGAAGGTGGCTAATTGAGGCTAATCCAAGGCTTACAAATCTTTTGATTGAAACGATTGGGGATAGATGGATTAAAAAACCAGAGGAACTTATAGAATTTAAAAAATTTGCAAAGGATGGGGCGGCTAGGGATAAATTTTATAAAATAAAACAGCAAAACAAAATTGATTTAGCAAAATATATAAAAAACAAATATGATATAGATGTTGATCCGGAATCTATTTTTGACATTCAAGCAAAAAGATTACATGGGTATAAAAGGCAGCTTCTAAATGCTTTATATATACTTGATTTATACAATAGGCTAAAGGAAGATAAAAATTTAGAAATTTCTCCAAGAACATTTATATTTAGTGCAAAGGCCTTTCCTGGATATACCCTTGCAAAGGAGATTATTAAGTTTATAAATACTTTAGCCCAAAAGATAAATTATGATGAAGATGTTAAGGATAAAATTAAAGTTATATTCCTTGAAAACTATGGAGTAACTCTTGCAGAAAGAATTATCCCTTGTGCTAATGTAAGTCAACAGATTTCAACAGCCTCAAAGGAGGCTTCGGGAACCGGCAATATGAAGTTTATGATGAATGGAGCTATAACTTTAGGAACACTGGATGGGGCTAACATAGAAATAAAGGATGCAGTTGGTGAAGAAAATATAATAATCTTTGGTTTAACCTCCGATGAGGTGATAAATTATTACAAAAATGGTGGATACAACTCTAAAGAAATATACAGCTCAAATGCAAGGATAAAAAGGCTGGTTGACCAACTAACTAATGGATTTTTAAATGTTCCGCCGACGGAATTTTTGAATATTTATAACCATCTTATAACCTACAATGATGAATTCTTTGTTTTAAAGGATTTTGAATCCTATGCTAATGCACAGGAGAGGATTGATAAGCTTTACAGGGACAAAGGCAAATGGAATGAGATGGCAATAATAAATGTTGCAGCATCGGGAAGGTTTTCAAGCGACAATACGATAATTAAATATGCAAGGGAGATTTGGAATGTGTGAGGTGGCTTTAAGCCACCTTTTTCTATATATTACATGTTGAAAATTGTCGAATTTATTTTTAAAATTTAAGTAAAGGTTAATAAGGGGGATGAGGGTGAAGGTTGAACTTAATGGGATACCGATTTTTGCAGGAAACTTTGATGATTTGATGAAGACACTATATCAAAGGATAAAAGGAGACCAAAAACAGCAGTAATATCAGCCAATCCAGAGGTTTTACACTATTTAATATCAAAAATTTTAAATTTGATGATGAATATATATTCATCCCCGATGGAATAGGAACATGCCTTATAGTATTGGTATCAAAGGGAAAGATATTAAAAAAGATAGCGGGAATAGATGTTTTTTATGAAATGCTAAGAAGTTCTGGTAAGCTAAATTTAAAATTATTCTTCTTAGGGGCAAGGGATGAGGTGATAAAGAGGGCTTATGCCAATGCCATAGATAAGTTTAATGCAAAGGTGGTTGGTTACAATCATGGATATTTTGATTCCCATGAGGAAGAGACTATAGTCGATAAAATAAATTTATTATCCCCAGATGTTTTGTTTGTTGGTCTTGGCTGCCCTAAGCAGGAGGAATTTATAGACAAATATAAGGACAAGCTTAATGTAAAGCTAATTGTAGCCGTTGGGGGAAGCTTTGACGTTTTAGCTGAAAGGGTTAAAAGAGCTCCAAGATGGATGATAAGCTTAGGCCTTGAATGGCTTTATAGAGTAATGGTTGAACCCGTTAGGATAAAACGGTTAAAGAAGGTTTTAATATTTGTCGCACGCTCAATATTAAATTTTTAAAGGAGGATTTTGATGGAGAAAGTCTTTATATGGATTTTTATGCCTTTCAGGTTTATATCATATTATTAACTTATTATTACAATATAATTTCACTATTTGGGCTTTCAAAGGTTGAGGAGGAAGAGGATAGGGAACCAAAAACAAGGTTTGCAATAGCAGTTGCAGCTCATAATGAGGAGAGGGTTATAGGTCAGATTATAGATAATCTTAAGTTGTTGGACTATCCAAAGGAATTATATGATGTTTATGTTATTTGTGATAATTGCAATGATAATACAGCTAATGTCGTAAGGGAAAAGGGAGCCTATGCCTTAGAAAGATTCGATCAAGTAAATAAGGGTAAAGGTTATGCGATAAAGTGGTTTTTGGAAAAGCTTTTTCAATGGATAAACAATACGATGCAGTTGCCTTTTTTGATGCAGACAACTTAGTTTCTCCAAACTTTTTAAAAAGATGAACAACAATATTTTAAAGGGATATAAAGTTATTCAAGGATATTTAGATAGTAAAAATCCTGATGATACATGGATTACAATATCCTATGCTCTTGCATACTGGACGATGAATAGAATGTTCCAGCTGGCAAGGAAAAAATTAAACCTTTATGCAGCCTTAGGTGGGACAGGCTTTGTGGTGACGACGGATGTTTTAAAGCAGATAGGCTGGGATGCCACAAGCCTTACTGAAGACCTTGAATTTACAATGAAATGTATTCTAAAGGATATAAAGACAGTTTGGGAGCATAATGTTAAGGTTTACGATGAAAAGCCTCTAACCTTTAAGGCATCCTTTAGACAAAGGGTAAGATGGCTTCAAGGCCATTGGGACTGTGCCTTTAGATATTCATGGCCACTAATAGTAAAAAGTATAAGAGAAAGAAACTTTGCAGCCTTTGATGCTTTTATATATCTTATTCAGCCTGCAAGGATATTAACCTATGGATTTGTCCTTGTAGCTGCAGGACTGAAGATATTTTTCCCAGGGCTATATTTTTCAAAGATAATATTTCCCTCATATTACTGGTATTTTAGCTTATTCTTTGGGTATGGTGTTCCTATTATAGTTCTTATTATGGAAAAAATATCCTTTAAAAGAATGCTTGGGCTTTTAGTTTATCCCTTCTTTGGACTGTCTTGGATTCCGATAAGCCTTTTAGGATTTATAAAACGAAAAGAAAAAAATTGGACCCATACTATCCATGCAAGGACGGTAAATTCTGAGGAATTTAAGGAGTTAATTCAAAAATAAGGAGGAGGAAGCGTGAAGGGATTTAAAAATATATTTCTTTATTATTTTATATTTTTAATTCTTATGCTATATAAACTTTTAGGTTTTAATTTAATGGTTAATATGAATATAAATATTAAAACCATATTTTCTGCATTAGGATTTATTTTGCTTCTTTTGGTTTTCCGATGTTTTTGAAAAAAGCATTCAGGTAAAGATATTATTTCTTATAAATATATTAATTGCATTTATTTTAACTGTGGATTTATTTTATTATGATTACTACAAAAGCTTTTTTACATTATTCTCACTAAGACAAGTTGGATTATTAGGAGAAGTTGTTAATTCATTAACTTATCTTTTAAGGTGCAATATTTAATTTTAATAGCGGATGTTTTGCTAAGTATTTTTATCATAACGAGAAAAATTGGCTTCGATGAAGAAAAATTTGGCGATAAGGCAGTTAAGATGTTTGCGTTAATACTTTCAGGAATATTAATTTTAAATATAAATTTTTATCTTGCAAGAAAAAAGGACAAATGGGTTTTGACGGAAATGTATGATAAAAGGTTTATAGTAGAAAATACAAGCATATTAGGCTATCATTATTTTGATTTTAAAAAGTTTGCTAATGAAAATAATTTTATAAAAATAATAGATTCGGCAAAGGCAGCTGAGATTAAGGAATTTTTTAATAAAAAGAAAAATGGAGAAAAACCTAATTATTATGGAAAGTATAAGGGAAAAAATTTAATTATTGTTCAACTTGAGGCCTTCCAATACTTCCTTATCGATAAAAAATAAACGGAGTTGAAGTTACACCAAACTTAAACAAATTAGCAAGGGAAGAAATCTATCTTTCTAATTTTTACTATCAAATTTCTAATGGTGGGACATCCGATGCAGAATTTGCAGTAAACACATCGTTGCTTCCTTTATCAAATGGAGCAGTTTATTATTTATACCCTTACAATAACTATGAATCCATTGCTAAACATTTAAAGGACCTAGGATATTTTACAAGCGTTATGCACGGCAATGACGAATCCTTCTGGAATAGACCCTCCATGTATAAAAGCTTAGGATTTGATAAATATGAAAGTATAAATGACTTTACTTTTGAAGAAAAGATTGGGCTTGGTTTAGCCGACGATAGCTTCTTTAAACAGGCGGTAGGAAAGATGAAGGGATATAATAAACCCTTTTATTCCTTTTTAATAACCCTATCTAGCCATTACCCATATAGGGATAAAAAGTTTGAGGAGTTTGATGTAGGAAATCTAAAAGGAAGTCTATTAGGGAATTACCTTCAAAGTGCCCATTATGTTGATAGGACCCTTGGAGATTTTGTTGAAAATCTAAAAAAGGAAGGGCTTTGGGATAACTCTGTTGTAATCTTTTATGGTGATCATCATGCGATTCCTTATGGCAACAAGGAGGAACTTGAAAGGGCAATTGGAGAAAAAATAAATGACGATTATGACTGGACCTTAAATCAAAGGGTTGTTGCAATAATGCATGTCCCTGATTTTGAAATAAAAGGACAAATCGACAAGGTATGCGGCCAGGCGGATTTGGCACCGACCATTGCAACGCTTTTTGGATTTGAACTTGAAAAGTCATTAGGGAAGAATATATTTTCAAATGAAAAAGGCTATGTAATATTCCCTGATGGAAGCTTTATCTATGATGACTATATGTATCTTCAGCAAAAGGGTGAAATGGTAGATAAGGATACGAAAAATAAAGTAAATGAGTATTATATTATTGAGATGATGAAAAAAATGTATGATTATTCATCTTTGATAATAAGAAATAACCTCTGAAATGACCACCTCAAAAATGAGGTGGTCATTATGTTAAAATATCAGAAAATATGATATAATCATAAAAAAGTTTTAGGAAAATAGTAAAAGGAGAGGTAGGATGAGATACGATATAGTTGCAACATGTGCCTTTGGAATAGAAGGAATACTTAAGGAGGAGCTTTTTAAGCTTGGAATAAAAGATATTTTTGTTGATAACGTAAGGTAACTTTTAAAGGGGATGAAGAAGATATTGTAAGATGTAATATTTGGCTGAGAACTGCTGATAGAATTTTAATAAAAATAAAGGAGTTTAAAGCTGAAACCTTTGAAGATTTATTTCAAGGAACAAAGGCGGTAAATTGGGGAGAAATACTTCCTAAGGATGCAAAAATTCATGTTGTTGGAAAGTCTGTTAAGTCAAAGCTCTTTAGCGTATCCGATTGTCAAGCTATAGTTAAAAAGGCAATAATAGAATCTATGAAGAATAAATATAAAATAGAGTGGTTTGAGGAGAGCGGACCTACATATAAAATAGAAATTTCGCTTTTAAAGGATATTGCAACCCTCACTTTAGATACATCAGGGATAGGACTTCATAAAAGGGGATACAGAGAAATTGCTGGAGAGGCACCCCTTAAGGAAACCTTGGCATCAGCCCTTGTTTATTTAAGCAGGTGGACTCCTGATAGAATTTTAGCGGATCCCTTTTGTGGTTCAGGAACTATCCTTATTGAAGCTGCCATGATTGGTAAAAATATAGCACCGGGACTTAATAGGGAATTTGCAGCAGAAAAGTGGCCTAACTTCAATAAAAGGATTTGGGAGGAGGAAAGAAAAAGGGCAAGGGAGGAGATTAACGACAAAGAATTTTTACTTTTAGGCTCAGACATTGACGGAAAAGTTTTAAAGGTTGCAAGGGAGAATGCCAAAAGGCTGGAGTAGAAAAGTTCGTTGCCTTTCAAAAGCTTCCAATGGAGGATTTTAGGTCAAAGAAAAAATATGGAGTTATAATTACAAATCCTCCCTATGGTGAAAGGCTTATGGAAAAAGGGAGGTTGAGGGACTTTATAAGAGGATGGGGAAGTTTTTTCAAGGCTCGACTCTTGGTCCTTTTTCATCTTAACAGCCCATCCGGAGTTTCAAAGGCACTTTGGCAAGAAGGCAGACAAAAATAGAAAGTTATATAACGGAAAGCTTTTATGCTACTATTATCAATATTTTGGTCCATTGCCGCCCAAAAATAAAGGAGTGGTAACCACTCCTTTAGAAGGTGCCAAGGTCTGTTTTAACCTGCTGGATATCCTGAGGTGAAGCAGGTTTTGCTGACTTGTAGTATCCCTTTTGTTCAGCTATTTTATAAAGGTCATATTGGAACTGTTCGTCTGAATTTCTTATCTGCTGTAGAGTGCTTCTTAGCTGTGCATTAGTGCATTGTGCTATAGCATTAGCGTAGTTTGTTAGGCTGCTATTTATCATGGAAAGTGCATCGTTTACAAGAGCCTTTTCGTTGAGCATTATAAACCCTCCCTATTGTAAGAATGAAAGAAGCTTTTGTTTAGTATTTCTTGCGCTTTGTGCCGCTTGAGTAAACATCTGCTTTATCTGAGGATCGGTTGCCATTTGGGCATATGAGTCAAACTTTTGGGCAGCTGTATCATGTTGCCCTATTAAGTGCCTTAAATTTTGAAGTTCCAGTTGATTAAGCTGTGCCATATGAACACTCCTTTCTTTATTTTTCATTATTATTTTTGTCAAATAAAGTCGAAATAATACAAGTAAAAATTGGGGGATATGGATGAAAAAAGCTTTGTTTACATATGATTACGGAAAGGAAAAGATGAATTTAATTAAAGAATTAGGCTATGATGTGATAATTAAAGAGGAAAAGGCTTTAGTTTATTCGGAGGAATTGAAGGACGTTGAGGTTTTAGTCTGCTATGATCCCTTTTCAACGCTTGATATCACTAAAATGGAAAAACTAAAGTGGATTCAATTATCAAGTATTGGTATCGATCAGGCGCCAATTGATTATATTAAAGAAAAGGGAATAATCCTTACAAACAACAAGGGAGGATATAGCATTCCAATCGGAGAATGGATTGTTATGAATATTCTTCAGCTTGCAAAAAATAGCATAAAGTTTTTGAAAAGCAGAAAAATAAGATGTGGAAGATAGACACATCTATAATAGAAATATATGGTAAAACAATCGGATTTATAGGAACTGGAACTTTAGCCATTGAAGCTGCAAAGCGATTACAGGGTTTTGGACTTAATATTTTAGGGCTCAACTCAAGTGGAAGAAATGTAGAGGGATTTAATAAATGTTTTTCAAAGGATGAGATGGATGATATGCTAAGGCTTTGCGATTTTGTTGTTGTAACAATTCCTTATACAAGGGAGACGCATCATTTAATAAATAAAGAAAGATTCGATGTCATGAGGGATGGAGTATATTTTATAAACGTTGCAAGGGGAAGTGTTGTCGATGAAGGGAGCTTATTAAAAATTTAAAAAGCGGAAAAATAAAGGCTGCAGCCCTTGATGTTTTTGAAGAGGAACCTTTAAAGGAGGACAGTCCTCTTTGGGATATGGAAAATGTATATATAACCCCCCATAACTCTTGGGTATCGGAGATGAGGAACGAAAGAAGGTTTAAACTTATATATGAAAACATGAAAAAATATGTTGAAGGGGAGAAACTTTTAAACGTAGTTAATTTACAAAAAGGATACTAAAATCTACAAATGTTAACAATTTAAAATTTTTTAAATATTATTGAAATTTAATGGTGATTAATGTTAAAATATAAAAAAGCTTATTTTTGGGGGTATCTTAATGGAAAATGGACAAAAGAGAAAACCAAGTGTTTGGGATGCTCTAATCCCAGTCGTTGCACTCGTTGCAATTCTTTCCTTCTCAATTTTAAAGTATGAAGCAAGCCCACATATTCCACTTGTTATTTCAGCCGTTATTGCTGCATTAATGTCAATAAAGGTTGGACTTAAGTGGGAAGAAATCGAAAAAGGTATTATCGACACTATTGGAATGTCAATGCAGGCAATCATAATCCTTATGATTATAGGAACAGTTATAGGTGCATGGATTCTTTCAGGAACAGTTCCTGCTATGATTTACTATGGTTTAAAAGTATTATCCCCAGGAATCTTTTTGGTTGCAACACTTATAATCTGTAGTATAGTATCCCTTGCAACAGGAAGCTCTTGGACTACTGCAGGAACAGTAGGTATTGCCCTCATTGGAGTTGGACAAGGTCTTGGAATCCCACTACCAATGGTTGCAGGGGCAGTTGTATCAGGTGCATACTTTGGAGATAAAATGTCTCCATTATCAGATACAACAAACCTTGCACCTGCTATGGCTGGTGCAACGCTTTTCGACCACGTAAAACACATGATATTTACAACAGGACCAAGCTATTTAATAGCTTTAGTAGTTTATGCAATATTAGGTGCTAAATTTGCAGGAAGGCAACTTGATGTTGGTCAAATAAATCAAATACTTGATGCACTTTCAAAGCAGTTTAATATAAGCCTATGGCTTTTAATCCCACCTATAGTGGTTATAGTAATGGTTGTTAAAAAGGTGCCTGCAATCCCCGGTCTTTTTCAGGAACTATCTTAGGTGCAATTTTTGCAGTTATATTCCAGGGCAAAGGATTTGGAGACATATTATCAGTTCTTAACGATGGTTATGTTTCAGAAACAGGATTTAAGATAGTTGATGACCTCTTAACAAGGGGTGGACTCCAGAGCATGATGTATACAGTATCATTGATCCTTTGTGCTATGACCTTTGGAGGAATAATGGAAAAGGCAGGCTTTTGGAAGTTCTTGCTGAAAAGCTACTTAGCTTCTCAGATAGCGTTGGAGCCCTTGTTACTGCAACCATCTTTTCAAGTATATTTACAAATATAGTTGCAGGTGATCAATACCTTTCAATAGTAATTCCAGGAAGAATGTTCAAAAAGGCCTTTGATAAGAAAGGCTTACATCCAAAGAATCTTTCAAGGTGTCTTGAGGATGCCGGAACTTTAACATCGCCTCTTGTTCCATGGAATACCTGTGGTGCATTTATGATGGGGGCATTAGGAGTTCATCCATTTGCATATCTACCTTATGCGGTTTTAAATTATGTTAATCCATTTGTATCCATATTCTATGGATTTACAGGTATCACAATGGAAAAGGTAAAACCTGAGGAAACTGCAACAGTAAATGCATAATATAAGGCCCTAAAGGGTTAAACCTTTTAGGGCCTTTATTCATATATTGAGACGAATTTAATTGAATAAAGGTCGCACATAACTTTAAAGTTTGTAGAAAGTTCCCTAATTACTACATAGCTTATACCAACTTCTAAAAGGATTCCTTCCTTGTCTATAAACAAATCTGTTCCAATCAAAAAGTCTATCTTTACCTTTTTACCAATTTGTGTTCTTAAATAAGCCTGTGTATAGCCTATGTCCTTTAGAGTCGGTTCCATCTGTGCCTCTGCTACATCAATAGGTTCAAATGGCTGCTGCCTAAAGTATTCATAGGGACACATCATAGCAGGGCTAAAATATTGAGGAACGAAATAATTCATTTCTTTTGTTTCGTTAACTTGATTTTCTTTTTTAGACATAAAGAACCTCCTTATATATTAATATCAAGTTTGGGCATACAAAGGAGTTGGAATATAAAAGCAATGCTGGGCAATCCTTGTTATATATTGCCCTGTTCTGTTAGGAGGAAAATAGTAGGCACAGGAAGGTTTATATGGATTATAATACCAAAGGGCAAAGCCTATACCTGAATACTTGTTGCCGGAAAGGGCCCAATCGGCTATCCAGTAGTGATATTTATTGGGTGGTTTTGCCCATATATTTTGATAATTAGGCTGGCCGTATACCTTTACCATAGCGCAGGTAAATTGACGGGGCTGAAGGATAACCTTTCTAAGATCTCCCTGGCATACCCTTCTATATTCCCCATAGGTTACATTAACCCTATTCATAACAACACTTGCAACGGCCTTCATGCCTATTTCGCCTTCACCCTCAGCTTCACATCGAACAAGCCTTGCAAGAAGTTCTCTTGCTGAAAAGGACATACAATCACCAAAACAAAAAGCTTTAATAATAATATATTCTTAAAATTAGTTTAAAGTTACTTTATTGAATAAATTTTTTTAAAATATATAATTTATTTGTCTAATAAATTATATGAAGGGAGAAAAACTATTATGAGAATATATACATGGAATGTAAATGGGCTAAGGTCCATTTTAAAAAAGGGGTTAATGGAGTTTATAAATGATGAGGATCCGGATATTCTATGTCTTCAGGAGACAAAGCTTCAGGAGGAACAAATAGATGATGAGATTAAAAACCTTAAAGGGTATTATAAATATTTTAGCTTTGCAAATAAAAAGGGATATAGCGGCGTTGCAATTTTCACTAAGGTGGAACCAAAGAATATCTATCATGGGATTGGAATAGAAGAATTTGACACAGAAGGAAGGATTTTGATTGCTGAATATGAGGATTTTATCCTTTTTAATATATATTTTCCTAATGGCAAAATGAGCGATGAAAGATTGGATTATAAACTAAGGTTTTACGATGCCATTATGGATTACTCGAAAAAGCTTTTAGAAGAAGGTAAAAATATAATTATATGTGGCGATTACAACACAGCTCATAGGGAAATAGACCTTAAAAATCCAAAGCAGAATGAAAAGTCCTCAGGTTTTTTACCGATAGAAAGGGAATATATAGATAGATTTTTAGAGATAGGCTTTATTGATGCCTATAGACATTTTTATCCTGATAAAATCGAATATACCTGGTGGAGCTATATGTTTAAGGCAAGGGAGAAAAATGTAGGCTGGAGAATAGATTACTTCTTTGTTTCAAATAATTTTATATCAAAGATAAAAGACGTTGAAATTTTAACCCATATTCACGGCTCAGACCACTGTCCTGTTAAACTAACTATTTAAGGCTCGGATTTTCCGAGCCTTTTTGTATATTTTTACATTTTAAAGTTAAAAATATATTAGTGTAGGTCAAAAGGAGTGGTTACTATGAAGGTTGGGATTCCAAAGGGACTTTTATATTACAAATACAAGCCTTTTTTACGACTTTTTGAGGAACTTGGTGCAGAGATAATCGAATCTCCAGATACCAATAAGGAAATACTTGATCTTGGGGTTAAGCTCTGCACCGATGAGGCGTGCCTTCCTATTAAGGTTTTCCACGGACATGTGGAAAAGATAAAGGATAAGTGTGATTTAATTTTGGTTCCAAGGATTATGCAGGTTGAAAAGAGGGAGTTTATCTGCCCTAAGTTTTGCGGAATCCCTGAGATGATCGAAAACAATATAAAGGATTTACCCCTAATAACAAAGGCTCCTATATACTCCTATTCAGCAGATAAATTTATAAATTGGGCCTATGAAACGGGAAAATTATTTACAAAAAGCTATGTAAAAATACAAAAAGCCTTTGAGGATGCATTAAAGGAGCAGAATAATTTTAAAGAAGGAATAGATCATGAAGGGTTTCAATATAAAATTGCCCTCATTGGCCATACCTATAATATCTACGATAATTTTATAAATATGAATCTAGTAAAAAATTAAACGGATTTGGCATTGGGGTTATCACCCATGAAGTAGTGGATGATAGCATTAAACATATGGAAATTAAAAAGCTTTTTAAAAGGCCCTTTTGGACCTTTGCAAGGGAATACTACGGATTTGCTTCATATGCTGTAAAAAATAAATTGATTGATGGAATTATTTATTTATCCTCCTTTGCCTGTGGAATTGACTCTGTAATAGTGGAGCTTTTAAAGCTTGAGTTTGCGGATGTTCCCTTTTGCTTCTTAAAATTGACGAACACACAGGGGAGGCAGGATTTGATACAAGGGTTGAGGCCTTTGTAGATATGCTGACGAGAAGAAAAAGGGGAATCTTGCTTGAAGGTTACATTTCCTCACATGGGCAACGTATATATAGGTGCAAAATTTTTAATGGATGGGCTTGGAATTGACTATGTGATTCCGCCCTTTAACAAGTAAAAGGGCACTCGAGATTGGAAGTTTGTATTCTCCGGAGGAGATATGTCTTCCCTTTAAAATAATGATGGGGAATTATATAGAAAGCATTGAAAGGGGAGCGGATACGATAATTTTGACAGGCAGCTGCGGCCCTTGTAGATTTGGTGAATATGCAGAACTTCAAATGAAAATATTAAAAAAATTAGGCAAAAACTTAGATTTTATTGTATTGGATTTGCCATCTGATATAGGATTTGATGAATTAAAAGAAGAATAAATAAGATTTCCTCTCAAAGCCTAAAATCAAAAAGGGAAAATACATGGCCCTTGTAAATGCCTATAGGATAATAGGGCTTATAGATGCTCTTGAGGCAAAGGCCCACGAAAGGGCAGGATATGAAGTAAACAAGGGAGAATGCAAGGGACTATTAAATGAATGCAAAAGAAAACTATTAGACACAAATAATCCTAAAGAGGCGATATCGATTTTAAAGGAATACCATAAAAAAATGGATGAAGTTGAAATAAGCAGAGAAAAAATCCCATTAGGGTTGCTATAATAGGAGAAATTTATACTATAATCGAGCCCTTTTCTAATCTATATATAGAGGATAAGCTGATGGAAATGGGAGTTTCAACTAAAAGGACCTTAAGCCCAAGTTGGTGGGTTTACAATGCTGTTCTTTTAAGTCCCTTTGGACTTACTGCAAAGAAGATCAGGGATGCAGCAAAGGAGTATCTGCCTTTAGGAGTTGGAGGACATGGACAGGAATGCGTTGGAGAGGCTATTTTGTCCTATGAGGAGGGTTTTGACGGTGCTATTCAAATTTTCCCATTAGGATGTATGCCGGAGATCGTCTCAAAATCCATTTTGCCATCTATATCAAGGGATAAAAATTTCCCTATCTTAAGCCTTGTTGTGGATGAAATGACCGGGGAGGCAGGATATCAAACAAGACTTGAGGCCTTTATAGACCTTTTGGAAAGGAGAAGAGGATATGTATTATCTGGGAATTGATGTTGGATCAGTCAGCACAGATATAGTTGTAATAGATGAAAATTTTAATGTTGTTGAAAGCGTTTATTTAAGGACAAAGGGAAGGCCTATTAAGGCAGTTCAGGAGGGCTTTAAAATTATAAAGGACAAAGTTAAAAGTACTGATATTGCAGGAGTTGGAACTACAGGAAGCGGAAGACACATAGCAGCCTTTTTAGTTGGTGCTGATGTTGTTAAAAATGAAATAACATCCCATGCAGTTGCTGCATTGAGTTTGGATAAGGATGTAAGGACTATAATTGAAATTGGTGGACAGGATTCAAAGATAATTACATTAGAGAATGGAATGATAACGGATTTTGCAATGAATACCGTTTGTGCAGCTGGAACGGGATCTTTTTGGATAGGCAGGCGGAAAGGCTTGAAATCCCGATAGAGGAGTTTGGCGATTACGCATTAAAATCTAAAAACCCTGTAAGAATCGCAGGAAGATGTGCTGTTTTTGCAGAGTCTGATATGATTCACAAGCAGCAGCTTGGATTTGCTGTTGAGGATATTATAAGGGGGCTTTGTGAGGCCCTTGTTAGAAATTATCTTAACAACGTAGCAAAGGGAAAGGATATTAAAAGCAAAATATTTTTCCAGGGTGGAGTTGCAGCCAATAAGGGAATGAAAAGGGCCTTTGAAGAGGCTTTAGGATGCGAGGTTTTTGTTCCGAAGCATTATAACATGATGGGTGCAATAGGTGCCGCAATCCTTTCTGCTGAAAAGCGGAGCAAGTGGACCAATTTTAAAGGATTTGAAATCGCCGATGTAAATTATGAAACGGCAAGTTTTGAATGCAACGGGTGTTCTAACCTTTGTGAAGTTGCGGTTATAAAATGTGAAGATAAGGTAATCGGGTATTTTGGTGACAGATGTGGAAGACATAGTGGCAAAGTTGCCGTATAATTCTAGTTTAAACTCACTTGTTTTTCAAAAAATAATATTGAGAAAAACAAGGGGGTGATGATATGCATCTTATTCCATTTAGTCCCTTCAATGAACTTGAAAGATTAAGAAGGGATGTCGATGATGTATTTAAAAGCTTTGACCTTTATGAAAGACCAAGGGTTGATGTCTTTGAAGATGAAAAAGAGGTCAAAGTTGTTGCTGAAATTCCAGGAATATCAAAGGATGATATAGACATTACGGTATATGATGATTCTGTAAGGATTACTGGCGAAGTTAAAAGGTCAAGCGAATTAAAAGAAGAAAACATTAGAAGAAGCGAAAGGTTCTACGGAAAGTTTACAAGAACCGTCCCTCTTCCATCGGAGGTAAAATCCGATGAAGCAAGGGCAGACTATAAGGATGGAGTATTAACTATAACAATTCCAAAAAGATTTGAGGCAAAAAGCTCTGGTAAAAAGATAAAATTATCCTGATGAGCTGCAAATTTGCAGCTCATTTTTTATGAAATATTAATTTTCAAAAAATTAATATTTGTTGTATTGAAATTTGCATATTATAGTATTATCATATTTTTATAAAATAATTTAAAGATAAATGATAATTTTTAAATTAAATTAGGATTATATCGAAATATAAAATTAAATTTTTAAAAATATTTCGCTGATAGGGGATAAGGCAATGTCAAAAATTACACAATCCTTTGGAGTAAACGTTTTTAATGACGTTGTTATGAGGGAGAGACTACCTAAAAGTATCTATGTTAAACTTAGAAAAACCATTGATGAGGGTGTTGCTTTAGATGCTGAAGTTGCAGAGGTTGTGGCAAATGCTATGAAGGATTGGGCAATCGAAAGGGAGCAACCCACTTTACCCACTGGTTTCAGCCTATGAACGGAAGAACAGCGGGCAAATTGGAGTCCTTTATATCGCCTAAAAAGGAAGGCACTGCAATAACTGAGTTTTCTGGAAAAGAGCTAATAAAGGGAGAACCTGACGCTTCAAGTTTCCCAAATGGAGGACTAAGAACCACCTTTGAAGCAAGGGGTTATACTGTTTGGGACTGCACCTCTTATGCCTTTTTAGTAGAGGATGAAGGTGGAGCAGTTTTATATATTCCAACAGCCTTTTGTTCATATACTGGAGATGCACTTGATAAAAAGACACCTCTTTTAAGATCCATGGAGGCCGTATCGAAAGAAGCTTTAAGGGTATTAAGGCTTTTAGGCAATGGCGTATCTTCAAGAGTAATTCCAATGGTTGGAGCAGAGCAGGAGTATTTTTTAATTGATAAGGAGATTTTTAAAAGGAGAAAGGATTTAATTTATGCCGGAAGAACGTTAATTGGTGCAAAGCCGCCTAAGGGACAGGAGCTTGAGGATCATTATTTTGGAAGTATCAATGAAAAAGTTGCAGCATTTATGAAGGAAATAGATGAGGAACTCTGGAAGGTTGGAGTTTCAGCAAGGACGAAGCATAAGGAGGTTGCACCAAATCAATATGAAATTGCACCGGTATTTACTAATGCCAATGTTGCAGCGGATCATAATCAGATTATAATGGAAACTCTATTGAAGGTTGCCAATAGGCACGGTCTTGTTTGCCTTTTACATGAAAAGCCCTTTAAGGGAGTTAACGGTTCTGGAAAGCATGTAAACTTTTCTTTAATGACCAACGATGGAATTAACCTGTTTGATCCTGGAAAAACACCCCACGATAATCTTCAATTTTTACTTTTCCTTGCAGCGGTTATAAAGGGAGTTGATGAGTATCAGGATCTTATAAGAATTTCAGCTTCAAATCCAGGAAATGACCATAGATTAGGGGCCAATGAAGCACCTCCTGCGATTGTTTCTATATTTTTAGGTGAACAATTGACGGAAATATTAGAACAAATTGAAAAGGGAGAGATTATAAGTTCAAGAGGGAGAGAAAAATTAGAAACTGGAGTTATAACTTTGCCGGTGCTTAAAAAGGATACAACGGATAGAAATAGAACTTCACCCTTTGCCTTTACAGGGAATAAGTTTGAATTTAGAATGGTGCCATCATCTGCGTCAATATCAGATGCAGTGACAGTATTAAATACGATTTTAGCTGACAAATTAGGGGAATTTGCAGATAGATTGCAAAATTCAAAGGATGTAATAAAGGAAGCAAAGAATATAATAAGGGAAACAGTAAAAGAGCATAAAAGGATAATTTTCAATGGTGACGGGTATTCAAAGGAATGGATTGAAGAGGCTGAAAGAAGAGGCCTTTTGAATTTAAAAAGTTCAGTTGATGCAATAAAGTATTTGATTAGCAAGAAAAATATGGATTTATTTGAAAGGCATAAGGTGTTAAATAAAAATGAGATTTTTTCAAGATATGAGGTTATGCTTGAAGGATATATAAAGCAGCTTCTGATTGAAGCAAGGACTATGGTGGAGATATTTGTAAAGGATATAGTTCCTTCCGTTTCAAGATATATGAAGGATCTTGCAAAGGCTTCATTTGAACTTAAAAACATGGGATTTAATGCTGAAGTTCAACTTGATTTATTAAGGACAATAGATGAACTTTTTAAAAGAGCAAATAACCAATGCGATGCCTTAAAAAAATTAATTTCTCAGGCAGAATCCTTCGAGGAGGATTCCTACAACAAAGCATGCTTTATAAAGGATAATATTTTTACCCAAATGGAAACATTAAGAGAACTAATCGACGATCTCGAGAAGATACTCGACAGAAACTATTGGCCGATGCCCACCTACGGCGAGATAATGTTTAATTAGTAATTAGGGACGGTTCTTAATTGTTTTATAAATTCTGCAATTTTTAAAAGGCTGTCGGGCTAGTTTTTAACCCGAGCAGCCTTCACTTATATTAGAAGGATTGAGTTTGTGTTGAATAATTAAATTGTTTATTTCTAGACTGAGGCTTAAATCCTTTCAAAAGTCTACTTTTTAAAGGAGCCTTTCCGTCCCAATTTTTTAGTTTTTCTTCAAAATTTTGAAGAAGTTTGTTTGCTTCATCTTGTGTTAACTTTCCGTTTTTAACAAGATTATTTAGCTTTTCTTGGAAATGTTTTTTAGCTATTTCCTTTTTCTTATCTAGACTTAGATTATTATATTTTTCCCTTAAATTTAATTCAAACTTAAAGGGGAACTTCCATCCCATTTTGATAAACTTTCTTTTAAGTTGTTTAACATTTTATCAGCTTCGTCCTGAGTAATTACCCCATCTTCAACAGCAGTTTTAATTCTATTCTCAATTCTTTTTGAATAAGATTCTTCTTTTCCTCTAAAGTTAAATCTTTAAACTTTCCGTTAAACTGTTTGCCAAACTCACCCTTTGGTCTTAATTTGAAACAATCAGCATAAAGCTTAGAACCATTAAATTTGCTTGTAAATTTTTCTTTGAAAGTAAATCCTTTTGCAAAGGCCAAAGATGTCGTGCTTGTTAAAGCAATTGCAATTGCTAATGATAATGCTAATTTTTTCTTCAAAATTCTACACCTCCTTTTTAAATTTTCTTTTTATTGTATTATTATATTACCCCTGTATTATGGCAATTTTGTGTCAAAAATATTAAAAAAGTTAACAAAGGGACGACAGATTGTAGACAAACTCTCATTGGTTTTTAGACTTTGCAAGAGCCCCGGAAGGATTAGAAAAGGCATCTCTCATTAGCTCTAGCAATTAGAATTGCTTAGCGAAATGAGCGAATGCCAGGGAAATCCTTAACGGGGCTTATCAAAACAACTTTTTCAACAGTCTGCCGTCCCTAAAGGAGGCTATGTTATGGCAATAAATAGTAATTGCAAAAATGCCCCTATTATAATTCAAAAAATGTGACGGAAAGGATGTAAACTGCATTTGCAGATTTTGCCCAAGGAACTTAGGGCTTTGTATTGCGACAAAGTGGTGCAAGGAAACTGAATCATCTATTGTTTTTGAATAAAACAATGGAAAAGTTTAATTACCTTTTTAAGGGACGGTTCTTATCTTTATGAACCGTCCCTTAAAAATTAATTGATAGCTACCTTTCTTGATGCAAGGATTCCAACAATAAGTCCAATTAAGAGTGCGATGTAAACAAAATTAAATGAAGATCCTTTATAGTATAAAACATAAGCAGATTTTGCTGGAAGTTTTAAAGTATCGCCAGTTATAGTTCTTATAACTTCAGTTCCAGCCTTATTTTCATCTACAACTATAGCCCATTTGCCTTTTTAGGAAGTTTGATTGTTTGTTCAGATGTGTTGCCGTTAAAGGCAACTACAATATTTTCCCATTCATCCCCGTTAGCTTTATCCTTTAAAACATAAGCGATGACGTTTTTAGGAGCATTTAAAAATTCTAAATGCCTTTTTATCATATCAGAAGTTGTCATTCTAAAGGCAGGATGTTCCTTTCTAAGTTTAATAAGTCCTTTATAATATTCAACAACATCTAAATATTTTGCTTTCCTTTCCCAGTCTAATCTGTTTATCTCATCGCTGGCGTTATAGCTGTTTTCGTTGCCTTGTTTTGTCCTCATAAATTCTTGTCCAGCATGTATAAATGGTATTCCCTGAGATGTTAACACTATGGCCCCAGAGAGTTTGTGCATCGCTTTAATTTCTTCTTCCGTAGCATCGGGATTTGTGAATTTTAGTTTATCATATAAAGTATTGTTGTCATGGGCTTCACAGTATACAACAGACTGATCGGGTTCTATTCGTCCCCAGGTGTATATCTGGCCTGAATATTCAATTCCACCAACAATACCTGATTTTACTTTAAATTCAACATAATCCTTACCATTTACAAAACCAGCATCTGTTTTATCGAATACGCTTCCTTTGATCGCATCTCTTATTGTATCATTGAAATGAGCAATTCTTGGCATTTTATATGCATTCTTTTGGTTTGCCTTTACATCCGGTGAGAGGGCAGTGTTTAGATCCCAGCCTTCACCAATGATAATTATCGTGGGATCTATTTTATCTAGGGCCTTCCTTACCTCATTCATTGTTTCAACATCGTGAAGCCCCATAAGGTCAAATCTAAACCCATCGATGTTATATTCCTTTGCCCAATAGGTTACAGAGTCTATAATAAATTTTCTCATCATTTTTCTTTCTGATGCAGTATCATTGCCACAGCCTGAGCCATTTGTAAGCTTTCCATCATGCCCAGTTCTAAAGAAGTATCCTGGAACAAGCTTATTAAAGTTTGAGGCATCAGCACTGAACATATGGTTATATACAACATCCATAATCACCCTAAGGCCGTTGTCATGTAAAGCTTGGATAGCTGTTTTTAGTTCCTTTACCCTTGAAATAGGGTCATATGGATTAGTTGAGTAGCTTCCCTCTGGTGCATTGTAGTTTTTGGGATCGTATCCCCAGTTAAATTGAGGTTTTGTTGATGTCTCATCTATGCTTGCAAAATCGAAAATAGGTAAAAGCTGAACATGCGTTACACCTAAATCCTTTATATGGTCAAGGCCGGTTGATGTTCCATTAGGGCCTTTAGTCCCTGTTTCAGCAAGTCCTAAAAATTTGCCTTTGTTTTTTATACCGCTATCTGGGTGGATGGATAAATCCCTAACATGAAGTTCGTAAATTATTGCATCAACTGCATTTTTAAAGGGAGGTTTGAAGTTTGGATCCCACTTTTCGGGGTTTGTCCTAGAAAGATCTAAAACTACGCCTTTATCACCATTGACAGTCACAGAGCGAGCATAAGGGTCAACAGCTTCGTTCCATTTGCTGCCGATTTTAACTTTGTAAGTATAAATTGTTCCGTGCTGATCTCCCTTTAAGGTATAGCTCCAAACTCCCTTTTCCCCTTTTTGCATAGGAAGTTCTTGTCCAGCTTTATCCTCCCATTTTGAATAAATAACAAGCTTTGCTTCAGATGCAGTTGGTGCCCAAACTTTAAATAGGGTTTGTTCCTTTGAATAATTAGCACCAAGGTCGTTGCCATCGTAATAATACAATTTATCAAATTCTTCAGAGCTGAACACTTTGCCGTAGGAAACTATAATTGAACCATAACCAATTTTCTCAACGGTAATGGTTTTATCAAGGGGAAGTTTATCATAAGTTGTGATTATTAATTTTCTCCCTTTATTGTTTGAAACTAAATAGTTTTTATCTGGCTCTACCTTTGAAAGTTTTATCTGTTTTCCTTCAACCTTTACTACAATATCCTCTTTAAGATCATTTTTTAAAACAAATGGTATGTTTGTTTCAGCAGAAATGATATTCATGTCATCCAATGTTGCAGCAACAAATTTAGGTGACAAATCCAATTCGGAAGGAGAGTAGTGGACCTTCTCATCTCCCTGAGCAAGCCAAATTTCAGCTGATCCATCCTCTTTAAATTTAGTTATAAACCTATCGCCGAATTCCTTTTCAGCCCAGGGGTTATCCTTGGTGCTCCTTCTTGTTATTATCCCAAGCTTATCAACTCCTTCTGTCCCCTCAACATAAAATTCAGCTACCTTACCAAATTTGTCTTCGGAGGTAAAATAATAAGCAGAGCCTTCCTTACCAAATGGCCACACCCAAAGATTCCAGCCTTCATAATTTCCGTCATATCTAAAATAGTGAACTGTAACCTTTGTTCTTTCGCCTAAAGATGTTTTCTTTATGGATTTTTGTCAGGCTTAGAATAATAAATTTCAGGATCACCAGGTAAGAGCCAAATTTCTGCAACTCCATTTTTGAATTTATCGACGAACCTATCTTCTGCAACATCCTTTTCCCAATTGTCAGTTCTAACGATAAAACCAACTTTGTCATAGGCTTCTTCAAATTCTATTATTGCATAAGGACCAAAATCATCCTTGTGGGTAAATTCATATTTTTTCCCTCCATACCGTAGGGCCAAATCCACAAATTCCAGTCCTTATCGGTATTAGGATCCTTAGCATAGTGGATTATTAATTTGGTTTTTGTTTGAGCAAACGTTTGCTTAAAAGGGAATAAAAAAATTAAATTTGTAAATAAGAATATTAAAACTAATGATAAAACAGATAAATTTTTTCTTTTCATTTCCCCACCTCCATTTTTTCTCTATTATAAAATATTCTACAAAAATTTTATATTCCTCTAGGGACGGTTCTTAATTTTTTTACTTTTAAGACAAAAGATTTAAACAAAATAAAAAACGACGATATTTTAAACAAAGAATGCATCATTGTTTTTTTATAAAACATATTTTAATCTTTAAAGAACTTAAATTATATAAAAGATGTTGTTAATTTTTTTAAAAATAAAACAATTAAGAACTGTCCCCAAAAACACAAAAAATTTTATATTCCTCTTGGGACGGTTCTTAATTTTTTACTTTTAAGACAAAATTAAAAGTTCTAATACAAAATTGGGATGATTATTTAAAAAATAATTGATAACGAAGTTTTAAAAAAGAATGCACGATATTTTGTTTATAAAACACATTGTAATTTTAAAAAAAGTGAATTATAAAAACGATGTTGTTAATTTTTCTAAAAATAAAATAATTAAGAACCGTCCCCAAAAATAAAAAATATAAAGGGCACGTAGCAATCCACCTTGCACCAATATAGGTAGCTTATTACCCAACCATGATCTTCCGACCATGATAGAGCAGTTCACCACCTATACTGATGGTTCGTTCGACCATCTAGGATATCTACGCACCTGCATGCAACCTCTCGGCTGCATGCAAGCACTAGAACTAGTAGCTTGCTAGATCCTAAGCTAAGTTAAAAGCTTACGATACCCTAGATGATCTTAGCTCGACCCTGCATGATAGGTTGGAACCTTATTACAATCAAATGAAGCTCGACTGCAATAAAGCTTTTCCCCACCATGCAGGATCTTCCCTCCGGCTGCATGCAAGCCTGCCAGGGCCTGCATGCAACCTTTGGTCGACCCATATACGACCCTTTCGGATCATATATAGGTCTTAGCTCAACTGCTACGCACCCTTTACACTATGTATTGTAACCTGATATAATAGTATTATTCATGGAAATTTTATCTAATTTCAAGGGGTGGGTTTATGAAAAAGAATGCAAATGTAATTTTATATTTGTTTGCAGCTTTATGCTGGATAGCTGCTGCATTTATCACCTTTTCTAATAAGAATGTAAAGCTTGGAATATTGTATGCTGTTTTAGCTCTTATGAATTTAATACTAGCTTATCTTAGCAGAAGAAAGCTAATGTAATTAATCTGCGGCATTTGAAATGGTAACCACCATGTTAACTTCGCCAGCTTCCTGCGCAGTGTCAAACATTTCCTTTAAACTTCTCCAAACATCTTCCTCACGACCATGAAGATGCGTAGAGATAGAACCAACTTTGTAATCTACATTTTTATTTTGTAAGACTCGAATTGAATTGTTAATAACGCTTTCAGGATTATTGTGCTTTAAAGGATAAATGGTTACTTCAGCACAAATCATCTTAACACCTCCATTTTTAGTTTAAGCTAAGCACCAAAAATATTCCAGGGACGGTTCATTAGTTTTATCAGTTTTTTACAATAAAAAAATAAAATAGAGAATTAACAAAAATGAGGGACTGTATCACTGAGAAACAGTCCCTTAAAAATTAATAAAATTAATGAACCGTCCCTAAATAGTTTTTTATCTCCTCATTATAAAGTTCCATAATTTTTCTCATCAATATATTATTAACATCATAGATAACATCGTCTATTTTTGAAATAGGCAAAACCTTAGGCGAAGTTCCTGTTATAAAAGCTGCATCAAAGTTTTGAAGGTTTTCAATTTTAATTGGCTTTTCAATTATTTCAATATCATTTAATCTACATATTTTAATTATTTTCTGCCTTGTTATCCCTAAAAGAACGTCCTTTGCTGGGGCAGTGTAAACCTTATTTTCCTTAATAAAAAACAAATTTGACCTGCTTCCTTCTGTTACCTCACCCTTTTCGTTTACTAAAAGGGCCTCATAGCATCCCGCTTCTTTTAATCTTCTATTTATATCCTCCCTAAGATTTTTATATATCACCTTTGCATTTGGATTTTCCCTAACAGCTCTATAAATTATAGTTTTTACCCCATTTTTATACATATCTATATTTGGGTATTCGGATTTGATAAAATATAAATAAATATTAGGATTATCAAACTCGTTAATAACTATCTTTATATTTATATCCTTAACTTGATTAAGATTAGCTAACTTCAATATCTGCTGCCTTAAAGTTCCCATGCTTATATTTAATTCTTTGTTTAAAAGTTTTGCTGAATTTTTCAATCTCTCAAAGTGCTCCTCTAAAAAAGGGGTTTTCCATCTATAAGCCTTATGACTTCATAAATTGCAGGATTTAATTCATGATAAATTTTTTCAAAATCATTTATTTCATAAATATTTCCATTATGCATAAAAATTTCAAAATTGCCTCAGCCATTTTGATCACCTCACATATATTTTATAACTATTTTTAAAAAATGTATATCAACAAAATAATTTTTAAATAAAAAATTTTGCGAAAATTATAATTATTTGATAAAATATTAGGTGTAATGAAAGGAGGGCAATGTATGATAAGAAATTTTGATGAACTTTTAGATGCAGTTAGAGGCCGTAAGAAAATGAAGCTTTCTGTTGCAGCTGCAAACGATGTTGAAGTTTTACTTGCAGTGGAAAATGCAAGAGGTTTAGGTTTAATTGACGCAGTTTTAGTAGGAGACGCTGACGATATTAAAAAAATTGCCGATGAAAATAATATAGATTTGTCGAATTACGAAATCGTTGATGTTAAAAACTTAGTTGAAAGTGCAAGGGTTGCCGTATCCTTAGTATCCCAAGGAAAGGCAGACTTTTTAATGAAGGGCCTTATTGGAACTGCAGATCTTTTAAAGGCAGTTCTTGATAAGGAAATAGGCCTTAGGACAAATAATTTATTGAGCCATGTTATGGTATACAGCGTAGGGACTTATCACAAACTAATTCTTCTTACCGATGGTGGCATGGTAACATATCCCGATCTAACACAAAAGGTTCAAATAGTTCAAAACGCAGTTAAGGTTGCAAAGGCTCTTGGAATTAATCCTATCCATGTTGCACCGCTTTGTGCTGTTGAAGTTGTAAATCCAGATATGCAGGCTACAATCGATGCTGCTATCCTTTCAAAGATGAATCAAAGGGGCAAATTAAAGACTGTATAATCGATGGACCACTTGCCTTAGATAACGCAATATCAAAGGAAGCAGCACAGCATAAGGGAATAAAGAGCCCGGTTGCAGGAGAGGCAGATATACTTTTAGTTCCAAACATCGAGGCAGGAAATATGCTTGGAAAGAGCTTGACATATTTTGCAAGGGCAAAGTCAGCAGGAATAATAGTTGGTGCAAAGTGCCCAATTGTTTTAGTATCAAGAGCTGATACCCATGAATCAAAGCTATACTCAATAGCACTTGGAAGCTTAATCGCCAATTCATAATCAAGGGGAGTTAAGATGAAAAAATAATGACGGGCAACGAAGCCATTGCAAGGGGCGCCTATGAAGCAGGCTGCACCGTTGCTGCGGCATATCCAGGAACGCCCAGCACAGAAATTTTAGAAAACATTGCACAGTATGAAGAAATCTACGCAGAATGGGCACCAAACGAAAAGGTAGCTGTTGAAGTTGCAGCAGGTGCATCAATTGCTGGTGCAAGATCATTATCTGCAATGAAACATGTTGGACTTAACGTTGCAGCAGACCCTCTTTTTACAATGGCTTATGAAGGGGTTAATGGCGGCTTTGTAATAGTTACAGCAGACGATCCAGGAATGCACAGCTCACAAAACGAACAGGACAACAGACTCTATGCACAGCACGCTAAGGTTGCCATGATCGAACCCTCCGACAGCCAAGAATGTAAAGACTTTATTAAGACAGCCTTTGAAATTAGCGAACAGTTTGATACGCTTGTTTTATTTAGAATCACAACTAGAATTGCCCATTCTAAATCCATAGTAGAGCTATCCGAAAGACAGGAAGTTGGAGTTAAAGAATATAAAAAGGATGTTAAAAAATACGTTATGATTCCAGCTCATGCAAGGGTAAAGCATGTTGAGGTTGAAGAAAGATTAAAAAGGCTTCAAGAATATTCAAATACTACTCCATTAAATAGGATTGAGTGGGGAGACACTAAGATTGGAATCATAACAAGCGGTATATCATACCAATATGCAAAGGAAGTGTTTGGAGATAACGCATCATATTTAAAACTTGGATTTACATTCCCACTTCCAGATAAACTCATAAAAGAATTTGCAAGCAAAGTAGACAAGCTCTATATTATTGAAGAAAACGAGCCATACATTGAAACCTTTGTTAAGGCTTTAGGAATAAATTGCATAGGAAAAGAATTGATTCCAATTTGTGGCGAGCTAAATCCAGATATAATAAGAAGGGCACTTTTAGGCGAAAAGGAAAGGGAAACTTATTCAGTTGATGTAAAAGTGCCAAATAGACCTCCGGTTCTTTGTCCAGGCTGTCCACATAGAGGAATATTCTATGTTATGAGTAAATATAAAGATATTATAGCGACAGGTGATATAGGCTGCTACACATTGGGAATGATGCCACCATTAAACGTTACTGATACGGTTATAGATATGGGGGCAGGAATTTCAGCAGCAATTGGTTTTGAAAAGGCTGCCATGATGGCAAAGAGGAAAAATAAAATATTCGGTATAGTTGGAGATTCAACCTTCTTCCATTCAGGAATTACAGGGCTTATTGATGCAGTTTACAACAACAGCCCGATAGTTGCAGTGATTCTTGACAATAGCATAACAGCCATGACAGGACATCAAGAAAATCCAGGAACAGGAAAGACACTTAAGGGAGATATATCGCCGGTTATAGATATAAAGGGAATAGTTAAGGCATGCGGAGTTAAGGAAGAAAATATAAGGGTTGTTGATCCATATAAACTTGATGAAACAGAAAAGGCTGTAAAGGATGCATATAATGCAACTGAGCCATTTGTAATAATAACAAAACAGCCATGTGCTCTATTAAAGGATGTATTGAAAAAGAGGGCAGGAAGATATGTTAAAGTAAATCAAGATAAATGTAGAAAGTGTAAGTTATGCTTAAAGGTTGGCTGCCCAGCAGTTGCATTCAAGAATGGAAATATAGTAATAGATAAGGATATGTGCAACGGCTGCACAGTATGTCTACAAGTTTGTCCATTTAATGCGATAGAAAAGGTTGGTGAATGGAATGACTAAGAGCTTGTTATTTGTTGGAGTTGGTGGACAAGGGATTATACTTGCATCAAAGATTTTAACAGAGGGGCTTGTAAAGTTTGGATTTGACGTTAAAATGAGCGAAGTTCACGGTATGGCCCAAAGAGGAGGAAGCGTAACAACTCAAGTTAGATTTGGAGAAAAGGTATATTCACCTTTAATTGGAGAAGGCGAAGCAGATGTTATAGTTGCCTTTGAAAAGGTTGAAGCTGCAAGATGGATAAAATACCTTAAAAAGGGCGGAACTTTAGTTGTTAACGATTATGAAATATATCCACAATCTGTATTAGTTGGACAAGAGGTTTATCCAGACGATGTTATTCAAAAGCTAAAGGAAAATGTAGAAAACGTAGTTGTATTTAATGCAGCTGAAGTTGCTGAAAAACTTGGAAATATAAAGGCACAAAACATCGTTCTACTCGGTGCCCTAATAAAGGCATTAGGAGTTGAAAACCTTGATTGGGAAAGCGTAATAAAAGAAAACCTTCCCGAAAAAATGCACGATATAAATATCAAAGCTATAAAAGAAGGCATGAAGTTAAGTTAATATATGGGGACGGTTCTTAATTTTTTCATATTTAAAAAATTAAGAACCGTCCCTATTTTATTCTTCTTAAACAAGTTGTATAATTACTATATAACTGCATAAATTTAAAGTAAATATTATTAATGAACCGTCCCTGAGGTGATTAAATGTATTTAGAAACTTTTTTAAGGCTTTTACTGGCCCTTATACTCGGTGGAATAGTTGGCTATGAAAGGGAGCACAAAAACAGGCCAGCTGGACTTAGAACACACATTTTAGTTTGTATTGGGGCTGCCCTTGTCCAAATAATCTCTTTCAACTATATTCGGCAAAAGGGCTTAGCTTCAATTGATCCTTTTCGTCTTGGTGCTCAGGTAATAAGCGGCATAGGTTTTTTAGGTGCAGGAACCATACTTAAAGAGGGGGTAAACGTTAAAGGGCTAACCACTGCAGCAAGCCTTTGGACTGTTGCTTGCATTGGCCTTGCTATAGGTGCAGGGCTTTACTTTGAATCGCTTTTGCAACCCTTTTTGTATTTTTATCCCTCAGGGGACTAAAGATAGTAGAACAAAAGATTTCAAAGGAGGCAAAATATTTTAACCTACAGCTTGTAACAGAAAATATCCCAGGAGTTATAGGGAATATTGGCAAGGAGCTTGAAAAATTAAGCGTTAACATAATTGGAATTGAAATATCAGGAGGAGAAGATGAAGAAGCGATAATCTTTTTAAACCTTAAAGCTCCTAATTATATTAACGCTAATCAAATAATAGAGATGCTAACAAAAATAAAAAGCGTAAAAGAAATAAAATTAATATAACTAACGAACCGTCCCGGAGGTGCTTATGAGAGTATATACTAATGAACTTGGAAGATACAAAGCTATAGCAGAAAAGTATAAAAAATCCAAAGAGGATGTAAAATTATCACTGCCTATCGAATTTGAAGGAGAATTGTATAGGGTTTTAGAATTCTTTAAATCCTCATTTTTTGAAAAAAGTCCAACAGGCATATTGGTCCTTACAAATGATGGTTTTAAGGTTAGCGATAAAAGGGTCCAAAGGGAAGTTGTAAAGCTTTCCTATTATTTGGATATCCTTTTAGATGATGACAGCATCGAAAGGCTCAAAAAGGCTATAACGCCTGAAAAAGAAATCAAAAAAGAAACGATAAATTACAACGATGCTATTGATGTGTTAACTTTGCTAAATTCTGAAAACATAAAGGGAATCGATACAGTGATTAATGTTCTAAAAAACTACCAGAAAGCAAAATAGAAAACAACAGGGCCCTTGAGGAATATATAAAAATTACAAAAAATATGAGGATGTAGATTTTGCTGTTAATTCAGAGATGATAGAGGAGCTTTTAGAATGCTATAGGGACATGCTCCTTGTGAACTTTAGAAGAGTTAAGGAAATAAACAAAGGAAGGGCATATTACGATTCACTAAAGGATTTATCCAGTAAAAACAAAAGAAAATTTCAAATAAGTTTAATGGAATGTCACAAAGATATACAAGGCTTGAAGTGATTTTGGACAAGCTTAAAAATATATTAATAATTTACGACAGAATACTTGATATGAACGAAGAAAGATACATTGAATTTTTAAAGACTCAAGATAACGTAAATATAAACAATAAATTAAAGCTTATAAGAGAATAAGGCTGCTCGTGCAGCCTTATTCCATATCTACAACCTTTATAAAGTTAACATCTGGATCCTCAGTTCCTTGAACATAAAGATTCGCATCCTTAAGAGCCTGAACATAGTCAACAATCTCTTGAGTTATTATTTCACCTGGACAAACAATTGGAATTCCAGGAGGATAAGCAAGCAAGAACTCCCCTGAAACCTTTCCAATGCTGTCATGAAGTGGTAGCGACCATTTCTTTGCATTAAAGGCTTGCCTTGGGGTTAAAACCTGCTTTGGAATTGCAGGAATATCTAAAACTTCACCCTTAACTTCCCTTGTTCCATAGTATCTATCGCTGATATCCTTAAGAGCATCAATAAACTTATCCATCTTTTCCTTTGTATCTCCAAAGGATCCGACAGCAAGGATATTGTAAAGGTCGCTAAGTTCCATTTGAATATGATATTCATCTGCTAAAATCTGGTCAACTTCATATCCAGTAAGTCCAAGGCCCCTTACAGTAACAGTTATCTTCGTAGGATCAAGGGCATATACACCTGGCTGACCTAATATTTCCTTTCCAAAGCAATAAAGGCCAGGAATTTGGTTTATCTTTTCCCTTGTATACTCAGCAAGTTCAATGGCTCTGTCTAAAAGCTCCTTACCCTTTGTTGCAATCTGCATTCTAGCAACGTCTAAGGATGCCATAAGAGGATAAGATGGACTAGTTGTTTGCAAAAGATTCATAACCTGTTGAACTCTATTTATATCAACCCTTCCAGCTCTAACCTGCAAAAATGAACTTTGAGTCATTGAACCGATTATTTTATGGGTGCTTTGGGCACATATATCTGCACCAGCTTGCATACTTGAAATAGGTAATTTATCATTAAATCCTAAATGGGGTCCATGGGCTTCATCGACAATCAAAATTTTGTCATAAGAATGGACAATCTCAGCAATTCTTTTAATATCAGTAGCAACTCCATAGTAAGTAGGATTGATTATCAAAACAGCTTTGGCATCAGGATTTTCCTTTATTGTCCTTTCAACAGTTTCAGGAGTAACGCCATGGGCGATTCCTATGTTTTTATCGATCTCTGGCTGCATATAAACAGGAACAGCACCGCTAAGGATTATACCAGCTGTAACTGACTTGTGAACATTTCTTGGGATTATAATCTTATCGCCTTCTTTAACAACGCTCATTATCATTGCTTGAATAGCGCCGGATGTTCCATGGATTGAAATAAACGCCATGTCAGAGCCGTATGCATCCGCTGCAAGCTGCATAGCCTTTTTATAGGACCTGTTGGATGGTGCAGGCTGTCAACAAGCTTAAAAACAGTAACATCGATTGAAAGTATGTTTGAACCAACAAAGTCCTTGAACTTGTTGTCCATTCCGTCTCCCCTTTTGTGCCCGGGAACGTGGAAGGGAACAGTATCTCTATTATGGTATTCCATTAAAGCATCAAAAATAGGAGTCTGTGTTTGATCCATCTTATACAATGTGATATGCACCCTCTTTCATAAAAAATTTAAACGAATTATATTATAGTTCAATGTTTTATAGAATGCAATTGTTTTATATTAAGTTTGCGTTAAATTTTAAAATTTATGATAGGGACGGTTCATTAAAATTATCACTTTTTAACTAACAAAATTTATAAAACTAAAGAACCGTCCCCAAGAATAAAACATCAAAAATGGAAATACTCCTTAAAGGATAAAACTTTAAGGAGGGATAGGATGATTTTACATGCGCATCTTAGGGAACATAATACAAAGGGTGATACCCATAAATTAAGAAGAACAGGTCATGTTCCTGCTAACCTTTACGGAAGGGATATAAACAATATGTTGGTTGAGTTTGGTGAGCTTGAGGTCTGTAGCGTCCTTAGAAAAGTAGGCGAACACGGCATTGTAGATGTTGATGTTGATGGTAAAAACTATAAAGCCATGATAAAGGAAGTCCAAAAGGATCCAGTAAGCCAAAAAGTTCTACATATAGACCTTTACAAAGTAAACGAAAAGGAAAAAGTTCATGCAAGGGTTCCGATAGTTATAAAGGGAGAAGAATACTTAAGAAACATGAACGCTGTTATTCAAAAGGTTCAAGACGAAGTTGAAGTGGAGTGCAGCGTAGATAAAGTTCCTAAATATCTTTCTGTAGATATAACCAATCTTAACAAGGATAAAATCACAGTTGCTGACCTTGAGGTTTCTGAGGAGATTTCCATAATTGCACCGCCTAACATGCTCCTTGCAACCCTTGTAAAAGCAGGCGAGGCTGTAAGGGAAGCTGAAGAAGTTGAAAAGGAAATAGTAGTTCATGCTGATGGCAGCATCGAATAGCTGCCTGCTTAAAAGGGACGGTTCATTAAAATTATCACTTTTTAACCAGCAAAATTTATAAAACTAATGAACCGTCCCTAAACTTGTGATAAAATTTAAAGGGAAACCTTCAAATAGGCGGTGATACTTTGGAAATCAATGCTAAACTTCAAAAACAGATAGATGAAGTAAGATATTTAACGGCAGAAAATGCCTCGCGATATAGGGTTATTATGCGTTTTTTCTACCTTCAATATGAAAGAATGAAGTATTGGCTATACAAGGAGGATGTATTTGAAGAGCTCAAAAACATAGCCAATTTGAGGATTACACGATGGAGCAGCTAAAGCAGGACCTTGACAACCTTGTTCAATGGAAAAATTTAATTCCTGTTCAAGATACCTCAAAAGTTTCATCGGTTGAAGAGTTTAAAAACAAACAATTTAGATACCAAATTTCTGATTATTCCATTGAAATCGAAAGAATGATTATCAAGCTTGAAACCTTGCATGTTGAGACAGCCTCCCTTGAACCGTCACTACTTGAAAGAATAAAAGAAGCCTTTATAAAAATCCCGCAAATAATAAATTCCGATGAAAAAGTGGCTAACCAGTGGTGGAAGGACTTAAACAGCGACTTTGAGAGGCTTAATAAAAACTACAAAGATTATCTTGGCTCCTTTTATAGTCTAAAGGCTGAGGAGATGATGAAGACAAGCGCCTTTCTACTATACAAGGATAAATTCATAGAATACCTTAGAAACTTCATAAAGGAGCTTCAACAGCACATAATTTCAATTGAAGGCATACTAAAACAAATAAATGAACATACGGAAAATGCTTTGCTTTTAAAGATTTTTTACATGAAAAGTCAATACCCAAAATAAACAACGAGGCAACAGAAGAGGAAATAAAGGAAAACATCGAATCAAAATGGAGAAACATTAAAAATTGGTTTTTGCCTTCAAATGCCAAAGAAAGTGAAGCCACAAGGCTTCTTGACATCACCAATGAAATAATACGAAAAATAACCCGATATGCGGCACAAATTTCAGAGAGCCGAAACAGTGCAGCAAACCGCAAAGAGGAATACAAAAACTTGCCCAGCTATTTACAACCTGCAAGGATATTAACGAAGCCCACAAACTTTCGGCCCTTTGCTTTGGCATATTTAACCCTTACCATATAAAAACAAATGCCCCAAGAAGCACCGAAAGTATAAACTCAAGCCCCTATGATGAAATACCAAGCCTTTACATTATAAAGCCTAAGATTAGAAACTACAAAGAAAAGTCCGAAAGAAGCCCAATAAAAAGCAACCTTGAAAAAAAGGAGATTACTCTACAAAATATACTAAAATCAAGACAGCAGGAACAGGAATTAATACAAAACTACATAAAAAACGGGATTATTGACTTTTCAAACCTTCCTAAAATTCCACAAAGTATTAGAATATCCCTTTTAAGGTGGCTATCAAAGGGGCTGAATTCTCCCGATTTTACATCAAAAACTGAGACTGGAATAAAATACAAAATAGTCCCACCAGACCTACCAAACCAAAAATGCACAATAGTTTGCGATGATGGTGAATTTACAATGCCAGCCTTTAAAATAATTTTTAGGGACGGTTCATAAGAAACGTCCCCAAAGGAGAGTTAAGGATGAAGGAACTTGAGTTACTTCTCGATAATTTTTGGATAATAAAAGATGAAGATAAGGAGCTTTTTTATCAAATTAAAGATGCCATTCCTGAATTTAAAAACTTTTTAGCTGAAAAACTTGGATACCATATCATCCAAAATACACAGCTTATTAAACTTGAAAAAATTCCAGGGAAGGCAGAAGCCTGGATGGGAATACAGGAGTTTGATAGTCCTATGGAATATGCTTTTTATGCCTTCTTTTAATGTTTTTAGAGGACAAGGGCAAAGAGGAGCAGTTTGTTTTATCAAGTATAACAGAGTTTATCGAGGCAAATTATCCAGGTGAAAAGATAGATTGGACCCTATTTAGACATAGAAAAAGCCTTGTTAAAGTGTTGCGTTTTGCAACAAAAATGGGGATGCTTAAGGTGGACGATGGTGATGAATCAAAATTTACAAACGATGCATCAACCGAAGTTCTATACGAAAATACAGGCCTTTCAAGATATTTTACAAGGAGCTTTTCAATGAATATATTAAACTACACTTCATATAAGGACTTTGAAAAGGAAGAGGAATTAGATATAGATAAAGACAAAGGCGTCATAAGGCGCCAAAGAGCCTATAGAAAACTTTTAATGTCGCCTGTCGTCTATAAAGAAGGGGATTTTGATCCTGATTTTGACTACATCAAAAAGCAAAGAAGCTCAATAGAGAACGACCTTGAAAAATATTTAGGCCTAGAGCTTCATGTTCACAAAAATTGTGCAATGGTTGTGCTACCCCAAAACAAAACATATAAAAGCATATTTCCAGATGGGACAACCCTTAATGATATAATACTTCAAATGAATTATATGATAACCAATATGGTTAAAACAGGAAAGCTAAAGCCGGACAACGATGATATAATAACCATTTCAAAGCCTTTTTTGAAACGATGGTCAAAGAACTAAAGGCCTTAAACTCAGCAGGCTGGAGCAAAGAGTATAGGGAAATGGATTTTGAAAAATTGTATAACGAAATAATACACTTTATGGAGATGCTTAACATGATAAAAGTAAGCGAAAAGGAAATAAAAATTTTACCTCTGTGCGGTAAGGTTGTAGGACGTTATCCCGATGATTTTTATTCAAAGGAAATGGAAAGGGAGGTGGCTTTAGATGAAGCAAAATAGATGGATAATAGAAAGGGCAGGCCTTATAAACTTCTGGTATTACGATGAAGAGGAATTTAATTTTTCTGACGGAAGGCTACTTTTAAGAGGGGCAAACGGCTCTGGAAAATCCGTAACAATGCAAAGCTTTATCCCCCTTTTGCTTGACGGGAACAAGAGCCCCGAAAGGCTTGATCCCTTTGGCTCAAAGGCAAGAAGGATTGAAAACTATCTTTTAGGAGATGAGGGGTCAGAACTCGAAGAAAGGACTTCGTATCTTTATATGGAATTTAAAAAGAAGGAGAGCGGAAATTATATTACAATAGGAATGGGTTTTAAAGCCCAAAGGGGAAAACCCATCCAATCATGGGGCTTTGCCATAACCGATGGAAGAAGGATAGGCCATAATTTTTTCCTTTATAAAGACATCGGAGATAAGGTCCCACTTAGCAAAAAGAGCTGGAAAATAGAATAGGAGGCGGTGGAAGGGTAGTAGAAGCGCAAAAGGATTACATGAAAATGGTCAACGATCTATTATTCGGCTACGAAGACATCGACGACTACGACGAACTTATAAAACTCTTAGTTCAGCTTCGTTCACCCAAGCTTTCAAAGGAGTTTAGACCTACAGTTATATACGAAATACTTGAAAATTCTCTTCAGCCCCTATCAGACGACGATTTAAGGCCTATGTCGGAGGCCATTGAAAATATGGATAACATAAAAATAAGGCTGGATGAGCTTAAGGAAAGCAAAAAGCTGCAGAGAAGATAAAGGATGTTTACGATAAATACAACCGCTTTATGCTTCTTGATAAGGCTAAAAATCTAATCAACATATACAATGAATATCAGAAACTTCTAAAAAATAAACAAGAGCTTGAAGGGTCAAAGGAAAACTCAAAAAAGAATTTGAAACGGCTTCTAAAAATATTGAGGAACTTAAAATAAAACAAGCCTTCTATGAAAACAAAAAAGGCAGCTTGAGGTCCATGACAGCCTCAAAATTAAAGAAAAAATAAAAGAAGTTGAGGACTTTATAGAAAGCCTTAAAAAACAAAAGCATGAGAAGATTTCCCAAGAAGAAACCAAAAGACAAAGGGAAAGACAGCTACAATTTGAGTTAAACAAATTAAAGGATAATAAGGAAATTCTATTAAAAAGGTAGAGGATATAATCCTTCAAATGGACGATTTATACCCTGAATTTGACTTTGATGAGCAGGCATTTTTAAAGGATGAGCTAAAAAACAATATAGAAGTAGAATACAATTTTAGCTTTGTTAAGGAAAAATTATCGAAACACATAAAAAACTTAGAGGAGGCAAAAGAAGGAATAGAGGAACTTGAAAGGATAAATAAACTTTATGATGAAGCTCTAAAGGTATTAGAAAGGGCAAAACAGGAAAAAGATTATAAGGAAAAGAAGCTAAATGAAGCAAAGCTTTTATTGGAGGAAATTAAAGAGGAACTTATAGAAAAAATCTACAAATGGCATAAAGAAAACAACGAACTAAGATTATCCGATGAAACATTAGTAAAAATTTCACAGGTTATAAATAATTTTAACAAAGACAGCAGCTTTGATGAAGTTATTGTTCTTTTAAGGGATGAATTTAATAAAGTCGAGTCCCTTTTAAACAGCCAAATTTTAAAATTAAAATTTCAAAAAGAAAATATTGAAGAAAAAATTAAAGAGCTTAATGAAAAAGTTGCTGAGTGGAAAAACAAAAAGATCCTGAACCCGAAAGAAAAGAGGCGGTTATAAAAAACAGAGAAAGGTTAAAGAAGGAAAATATCCCCTTTATTCCATTTTATAAAGCAGTGGATTTTGTCGACGGCCTTTCGGAGGAGATAAAATCCTACATAGAATCTGCCCTTTGTGACATGGGAGTTCTTGATGCCCTTATAGTTCCTAAGCAATATAAAGAAAAGATTTTTGAAATGGACAAAGACATGGCAGATAAATATATCTTTCCTTCACCGGCATATCTTATGCATGATTTAACTCAATTTTTAAAGGTTGACAAGATCGATGTTGATGGTATTAAAGAGGAGGATATTGTAAACAGCCTTAAGAGCATAATGATAGATGAAGGAAGTGCAACTTACCTTAACGAAAAGGGAGAATATTCTATAGGAATTATAAAGGGAAAACTAACATAACTGAAGGTGTTAAATTCATCGGCTCTTCAGCAAGAAAAAGATATAGAGAGATAATAATCAAGGATCTTGAAGAGCAAAAAGCCAACTTGAAAGGAAATCCAAACAATAAAAGAAGAATTAGAAATGATATATCAAAAATTAGAAATATTAAAAAAGAGCTAAATTCCTTCCCAAGGCCAGATGACTTAAAAATAGCCATAAACACTGTTACAGCCGCAGAATTTGAACTTGAAAGGGCAATAGAGGATATTTCAATAAAAGAAAAGGAAGAAATCAAAATATTTGAAAGGCTCAAGGAAATCAAGCAAAGGGTATATGAACTTACCAATAAAATAAACCTAAAGGCTGATCTTGATACATTCAAAAGCGCCTTAGAAGCTTCAAGGGAATATAGAGAACTTTTATATGAACTTGAAAATTCCCATAGAAAATTTCTCCAAAACATAGAAAACTTAAAGGCAGCAGAAGAAAATCTAAAACTCATCCAAGAGGACATTGAAATAATAATTTACGATCTTAACAGCATAAAGATAAAACTAAAGGAGCAGGAGCTCCTATTAGACTCCTTAAAGGAACAGCTAAAAATCTCAAATTATGAAGAAATAAAAAACGAAATAGAGGACTGCATTAAAAACCTTAGGGAAATCCCTTCCCTTATAGAAAAAGAAGTTGAAAAAGAGCAAAGGAAGAGGAAAGATACACTAAAGCTATAAAGGAATTAGAAGAGATTGATAATAAAATAAAAAGAAAAGAGATATTGTTTAACCTTCATCAAGATGCCTTTAAAGAAGAATATGCATTAGGCTTTATAGAAACTCCAAAGGATGAAGATGCAATAAAACTTGCCCAAAGGATTATAAAAGAAATAAAGCAAGAGGATAAGCAAAGGGAGGACTATATAAACAGCCTTTATTCCAAATTTAACGAGAACAGCCCCTACCTTAGGGAGTATATTTTGAAGATGGATACTATTTTTGAAAAAATATCGATACAGAAGATGAAGATATAAAGGAAGCCCTGTCTAAAACAAAGCGCCTTGCAATTAGAGGAAAGGTAAGGGGAAGGGAAGTTGACCTTTATGACCTTTTAGAATTTATAGAAGAAGGGATAAATGAAAACGAAAACCTTTTAAGGGAAAGCGACAGACAGCTCTTTGAGGATATATTGGTAAACAACATAAGCAAAAAATAAGGTCTAAGATATATCATGCACAGGAATGGGTTAAAAGATGAATAAACTGATGGAGTCGATGGATACCTCCAGTGGCCTTTCCTTTAGCTTAAGATGGAGCAGCAAAAAGCCGAGGGAGAAAATCAGCTTGACACCAACGAGCTTGTTGAGTTATTAAGGCAGGAAGGCAGCATAATGAAAATTGAAGATTTAAATAAACTTTCCCAGCATTTTAGAGCAAAAATAAACGAAGCAAGAAGGATCCAAGAAGAACTCGGTAAAGCAAGATCCTTTCACAGCATAATAAAGGAAATTTTAGATTATAGGAAATGGTTTGAGTTTAAACTTTATTATAAACGCTCAGGACAAAATCCAAAGGAGCTAACAAACAATGCATTTTACCAATTTAGCGGTGGAGAAAAGGCTATGGCGATGTATGTCCCATTATTTTCAGCCGTCTATGCAAGATATGAGGGAGCAAGGATGGACTGCCCAAGGATAATATCCCTTGATGAGGCCTTTGCTGGCGTCGATGAAAGAAATATTAGGGATATGTTTAGGCTCTTAACGGAACTTGAACTTGACTTTATTGTAAACTCACAGATACTTTGGGGAGATTATGACACAGTTCCTTCCCTTTCTATATGCGAACTTATAAGACAAGATAATGCAGACTTTGTTACCGTCATAAGATACCATTGGAACGGTAAAGTTAAGGAACTTGTTTGTTAGGGGATTTTATGGAAAGGACAAAGCAGGAATGCTTAAAATATTTTAAGTCAAATAAAGGCTATAAAAGGCTGTTTGAAAAAATAAGGGAAAAATATAGAATGCTTGGCTACTTAGGCGGTTCTATAAAACTTGATAATCTAACCCCTGAAGAGCAGGACGCTCTTTCGGGGTTTTTAAAAGGGATTTTTACAGTAAAAAAGC
Organism: Caloramator sp. Dgby_cultured_2; assembly: GCF_028872215.1. Lineage (NCBI taxonomy): Bacteria > Bacillati > Bacillota > Clostridia > Eubacteriales > Clostridiaceae > Caloramator > Caloramator sp. Dgby_cultured_2. The sequence goes on along the minus strand of NZ_CP118396.1, from coordinate 1,414,434 downwards.
GCGACGATAAAAATAGAAAACTTTTTAAAAGCATTAGAAAACACAAGATTTAGCGGCGTTGATTTTGAAGGGGTTTTAATGGAGTATTTCGATGAAAAATAATTTCCAAAAAGAGGAACAAAATAGGCTTGAGAGGGAAAAGGAAAAATTCTTTTCAGAGATTTTAAGCTGTTTTAGTGGAACTAAAGCTAAGGAGTGGCTTGAATATGTTCTAGATAAAAAGGAAAACGCCTACAAACTAATTATTCAAAAATACGAGAGGGATAAATTAGGTTTAAAAAATTCTTTATTGTTAACAGGTGAGGCGGTAAATAGGTTGAGTTTTGATATAAATAACACCGAAAGGCTTGCGATTTTTTCATCGAATATCAGCAAAAACCCCCATGCATTTGATTTTGATAGGGATGAGGGAAAGCTTTTGCTTTATGGGATATCTTATTTTTTAAAGGAAGAATATCCTGAAAATGCTCAAAAAGAGCAGAACTTTTGTATAGAGCAGGAATAATAGACGATGAGGTGTCAAACTATACGATAGTTAGCGGGCTTTTAGCCTATAAGGATGGGAAGCTCCATGAAGGATGGGAAGGATTTTATAAAAACTCTGAGCCTATGCAGCTATCCTTATATAATCTATCCAAAATCGACAAGATCATTGCACCTGAAAGAGTAGTTTATATATTTGAAAACCCAACTGTGTTTAGTGAAATCTTAGAAAGGACAAAGGGGAAAAAGATAGCTTTGATATGCACCTATGGACAAATAAAGCTTGCAAGTCTAATTCTTCTTGACAAGTTAATGGATAACGTTTATAAAATATATTATTCTGGCGATTTTGATCCAGAGGGACTACTCATAGCCGACAAATTAATCCAAAGATATGGCGACAAAATAACCCTTTGGCGATATGGAATTGATGATTATAAAACGATAATCTCAAATAAAAAGATTAGCCCCAAAGACTAAAAAAGCTTTCTAATTTAAAAACAAAAGAACTCATAGCCCTTGCAGAAGAAATTCAAAAACAGGCCTTGCCGCCTACCAAGAACTTCTAATTGAAAAGTATCTTAATGATATAGGGACGGTTCATGAAAACTAATGAACCGCCTCTAAGGAGGCCCAAATAATGAAAAAGTAATAATATTTGCATCAATTTTTATTGCAATAATTTTAGGTATTACAGCATTTTATATTAACAATATTCTAAATAAAATACATAATAACACAAATATTAAGATTGAAGATAATGCAAATAATAATAAACAAAACATAGATAAAAAAGCAAATAACCTTATAAACATTGTCCTATTTGGCATAGATGCAAGAAATTTAAAGTCTCCTTCAAGATCAGATTCAATTATAATCCTATCCATAAATACAGAAATAAAAAAATAAAATTAATCTCTTTAATGAGGGATATGTTTGTTGAGATACCAGGAAAAAATAAAAACAGAATAAATGCAGCTTATGCCTTTGGTGGACCAGAACTTGCCATTAAAACAATTAACCACAATTTTGACTTAGGCATTTCAAAATATGTAACGATAAACTTTTATGGGTTTGAAAAGGTTATAGATAATATAGGTGGAGTAGAAATCGATGTTAAAAAGATGAAATAAAATATATAAACTCCTATATGAAGGAAACCCAAAATTTATTTGGCGGCGAGTATAAAGAAATAACAAATGAAGGGCTACAACTATTAAATGGTAGACAAGCTCTTGCCTACTCAAGAATAAGATACGTTGGAAATGCTGATTATGAAAGAACAGAAAGACAAAGAAGAGTATTAACTCAAATTTTCAATAAAGTTAAATCACAGGGGACAACAAAAAAATATCACTTATAAACAGTATTTTGCCATATATTGAAACAAACTTGTCAAAAATGAAATAATAAACTTAGCATATTTACTTACTAATCTTGATGAATACAAAACTGAAGAGCTAAGAATACCTGTTGATAAATCCTTTAAAAGCCAGAGAATAAATGGAATGGCTGTTTTAGTTCCAGACCTTTACATAAATAAAAATAAAATCCATGAATTTATAGGAACGGTCCATTAAAATTATCGAACCGTCCCCTAGGAGGTGCAGTATGAACTATAAAGAATACTTCAAAAAGAAGCACAAAACTTAACATTTATAGAGCTTGAAAGACCACTAACAATATCCCTAAACAATACAACCATAACATTACCTAAAGGCGACTATCCCATAGACTCAAAATCCCTCATAAACATTGCTCAAAAGCAAAACAACCTTACCGCTCAAAACATAATCGACGGCATGATAATGATACTTGGCTGCGACCCAGACTTTCCCCATGCCGAATTTTACCTTGCAACCCTCAAAAAATCCCAAACATCGAAAGCTACATAATTCATCAAATAGAACAAAACAAAAACAAAAGCCTTAAAAGGGCCATAATCTACATAAATGCCCTTATAAAACTCAACCCCAAAAAGAATTCCAAATGAACCGTATATATCTTCTTATGGACTACTATCAAAAACTAACCTAAACCTTCTTCAAGATGAGATACTCGAAAGCTTAAAAAATCTTGCTGACCAATACATAGACTATGCAGCTCCAAACTTTTACCTTGGCGAATACTATCTTGACAAAGACTACGACATGGCAAAGCATTATCTAAGACGCTCTCTGAATGACCAAAGATTTGCTAAAAAAGCTCAAGAATATCTAGCAAAAATAGAAGCTATAGAAAGCTACGACAAAGCCGTAGACCTTCTAAAAGATGACTACCCAAATGAAGCCCTAAAACTTCTCATCCCCCACATAGAACAAAATCCAAACAACCTCGACGCAAAATACTACGCAGCAGTTGCCTACAGGGAGCTTCAAAACTACCACAAAGCCCTATACTACCTACAAAACCTTTTACAAACCCTCGAAACTGTAGAAGTTTTAAACGAAATAGGCCTAAACCTTGCCTTTTTAGGCTACTTTAGCGAAGCAATAGAGTATTTTCAAAGGGCACTAAAACATAGACCTCAAGATTCAAGCATCATTACCAACATAGGTGTTTGCTATCTTAATCTTAACGATCCTACAAACGCCCAAAAATATTTCCAACTTGCCTTAAAAAAGAACCCAAATGACGAAATCGCAAAACAATGGCTTAATAATTTAAATTAAAATTTAATTGAAATTTTTATAAAAAAGTTATATTATATTAATGTATTCATTAAAAGTGCAAAATTCTACCCAACCCCTCTAAAAATTAAAGGAGGCTACATAATGGAACAAGAAATGACACTTGATCTTAGGGATTTGTATGAAATAATCAAAAAAGATGGAAAATGATATTTTCGGTAACCACAATATGCATCCTTATAAGTGCTCTTCTTAGCTTTTTGTTTTACCTCCCATATATGAAGCAAAGGTTAGCATAATCATTGGGAAAGAGGATACAAGCCAGGAAAAAAGAATAGACTATAACGATATTATGATGTATCAAAAGCTTGTAAAAACCTACGCAAGCATAGCAAAATCAAGAACAGTTGTTGAAAAAACAATCCAAAAGCTAAACAAGCAAATATCCTACGACGAATTTATATCCTCAATTACAGCCACACCACAACCCGACACACAAATAATGGACATAAAGGTTCAAAGTAAGGATCCAAAGGATGCCATGATAACGGCAAACACTTTATCTCAAATTTTCCTCGAAGAGTCGATGCGCATATATCCAACAGGAAGCATTCAAATAATAGACAATGCTGTATTTCCAGACAAGCCTGTAAAACCTAAAAAACTTTTAAACATTGCAATAGCATTTTTCCTTGGAATAATGATATCCCTTGGAGCTACATTTATGCTTGAATACATGGATAACACATTAAAAACCGAAACCGATGTTGAAAAATATCTTGAACTTCCCGTTATAGGAATAATACCAAAGGAAATAGATGAGTAGGAGGATACTATGAAGCCAATACTACTTAAAAACCCAAAATCGCCAATCTCAGAGGCATATAGAACCTTAAGAACAAACGTTCAATTTTCATCCGTCGATAAAAACTTAAAAGTTATCCTTGTTACAAGCTCAGGTCCATCAGAAGGCAAGACAACAACAGCTGTAAACCTTGCTCTATCCTTTGCAGAGCTGAATAAAAAAGTTTTAATTATAGACTGCGACCTAAGAAAACCTACCGTCCACAAAAGATTTAACCTATCAAACCAAAAAGGCCTTACTAACCTATTTGTTGAGGACATAACCTTTGAAGAAACAGTTCAAAGGATAAATGATAATTTATATGTTTTAACATCTGGTATTTTGCCTCCCAACCCTGCAGAAATGCTATCATCAAGCACATTTAAAAGCTTTATTGAAAACTTACGTCAATCCTTTGATGTAATAATTCTTGATACACCACCTGTTATTGCAGTAACTGATGCACAAGTTTTATCAACAATTTCAGACGGTGTAATCCTTGTAGTTTCAAGTGGACAAGCTGACAAGGAAGCTGCAAAGAGGGCAAAGGAACTTTTAGAATCCGTAAGGGCTAATATAATAGGGGTCGTTTTAAATAAAGTAGAAATAAACTCAAGAAGCAAATACGGCTATTACTATTATTATGGCGAAGCTGAGGGGAAGAAATAATGATAGATTTTCACAGCCACATTATTCCTAAAATCGATGACGGTTCATCATCCCTTGAAGAAACTTTAGAAATGCTTAAAATAGCAAAAATGATGGTGTTGACGCTATAGTTGCAACACCTCATTTTGTCCCTGGAAGATTTGAAAATGAATATAAAGACATATTAAACCATATAAAAACCTTAAATGAGTATATAAAAAACGAAAACATAAACATAACAATCTACCCATCCCAGGAAGTTTATATCACCCGCTCTACATTAAAATACCTAAATGAAGGCCTTATAGGCACTTTAAACGATACAAGATACATCCAAATAGAACTTCCTTTTTTGAACTTCCTGATTACACCTTTGATATTATATATGAGCTACGAATAAAAAATTTAATTCCAATCCTTTGTCATCCCGAACGATACGCCTTTATTATAAACTCCCCAGAAAATATCAATAAATTCATCGACGAAGGCTGTCTTTTTCAGATAAACTCAGGAAGCATCCTTGGCCATTTCGGAAGGGAAGTTCAAAAACAGCAAAGATGCTAATTGAAAATAACATAATAGATGTATTAGGCTCAGATGCCCATAATTCAAAAACAGATTACCAAAAATAAAAGATGCCTTTGACAAAATAAAGGAAATTGACGAAAATTTGTCCAAAAAATTTTAGAGAACGAGAGGAAAATCATTGAAAATGTAGAAATAAAATCAAGTGCCAAAAAATAAACAAAAAAGGGGCATATTTAGTTTTTTAAATTAGGGAGGGGTTAAAAATGAAGGTAAGAAAGGCTATTATTCCTGCCGCAGGCCTTGGAACAAGATTTTTACCTGCAACAAAGGCACAGCCAAAGGAGATGCTTCCTATCGTTGATACTCCTACAATACAATACATAGTTGAAGAAGCAGTAAGCTCCGGAATAGAAGAAATACTTATAATCACCGGCAGAAACAAAAGAGCAATAGAAGATCATTTTGATAAATCCATCGAGCTTGAACTTGAACTAAAATCCAAAAACAAATATGAGATGTTAGAGCTTCTTGATAATATAACCAACATGGCACAAATACATTATATAAGACAAAAGGAGCCTAAGGGACTTGGTCATGCGATACTTTGTGCCAAAACATTTGTAGGAAACGAACCCTTTGCTGTTCTATTAGGGGATGATATAGTAGACAGCAAGGTTCCATGCCTTAAGCAGATGATCGATGTATTTAACATGTATAAAACTACCATTTTAGGGGTTCAAGAGGTTGATAGAAGCGATGTTAACAAATACGGGATTGTAAGCGGCGTTAAGATAGATGAAAGGCTATATAAAGTTTCAGACCTTGTTGAAAAGCCAAATATAGAGGAGGCACCAAGCAACATCGCCATCCTTGGAAGATACATTATAACCCCAGAGATATTCAATATTCTCGAAAACACAAAGCCAGGCAAAAACGGAGAAATACAGTTAACCGACGCCCTAAAGGAACTTCTAAAAAGGAAGCTATGTATGCTTACAACTTCGAAGGCAAAAGATACGACGTAGGTGATAAGTTAGGATTTTTGCAGGCAACAGTAGAGTTTGCATTAAAAGATTCGACATTAGGGATGAATTCATGTCGTATTTACAAGAAGTAGTGGCAACTCGTGTAGAAGATTAGTATAAAATGTAAACAAATTGTAAAATCACAACCAACCCCAAGAAAACAAAAGAAAATACCAGAAAAATACAATTAATTTGAAAAAATTAGCAAAAATAGTTATGGATTACCTAATGCTGAATTATTTATAATTATAAATGCACTGACTATTTTGATTGGGGTTGGGAAAAATGGAACTTATTACCTTTAAAAAACCAAAATCGCCTATTTCAGAGGCCTATAAAACTCTAAGAACTAACATTCTCTTTTCTTCTTTGGATAACAAAGTTAAAACAATAGTTGTAACAAGCTCAGGGCCAGGTGAAGGAAAAACAACAATAGCATCAAACCTTGCCGTTACTTTTGCACAAAATGGCAATAAGACGTTAATACTTGACTGTGACTTAAGAAAAAGCAAGCTATACAGGATATTTAACCTTTCAAACCAAGTAGGTCTTTCTAACATCCTCATAGGTGAGACAAGCTTTATGGAAGAAAACTTTAAAACCGAAGTTGAAAACCTCTATGTCATCCCAGCAGGCACAAGACCACCAAATCCAGCAGAGCTTCTTTCATCTGAAAAGATGGAAATTTTTTAGAAAATCTAAAACAAACCTTTGATACAATCATCATCGACACACCACCGGTGTTAATGGTTACAGACGCACAAATACTTTCAAAGTATTCAGATGGGGTAATCCTTGTTGTTTCCTCAGGCGAGGCTGACAAACATGCAGCCCAAAGAGCAAAGGAACTTCTTGAAAAGGTAAACGCAAAAATACTCGGAGCTGTCCTAAACAAGCTAGACACCACCAAAAAAGGCTACTATGGTTACTACTACTATTACTACTACGGCAGCGACGGACAAAAACATAATCAGACGAAAAAGAGAAGGTTTTTAGTAGGTGATATAGATGAAAGTTTTAGTTACAGGCGGGGCGGGGTATATAGGAAGTCATACTTGTGTTGAACTTCTCAAATTAGGTTATGATGTTATTGTGATAGATAACTTATCAAACAGCAAAGAAGAAGCAATAAAACGGGTAGAAAAAATAACGGAAAAGAAAATTAATTTTTATAATATTGATCTATTAGACAAAGAAAATCTAGATAAAGCCTTTAAAGAAAACAAAATAGATGCTGTTATTCATTTTGCAGGTTTAAAGGCAGTTGGTGAATCTGTTCAAGTTCCACTAAAATATTACTACAATAATATAACAGGAACATTAAATCTTTGTGAAGTAATGCAAAAATATAATATAAAAAACTGATATTCAGCTCCTCTGCAACTGTTTATGGAAATGTTGAAAAGGTTCCTATAACAGAGGATTTTCCACTAAATGCAACAAATCCATATGGAAGAACAAAGCTTTTTATAGAGGAATTTTTAAAGGATTTATATATATCTGATAATGAATGGAGTATCGTTCTTTTAAGATACTTTAATCCGATAGGTGCCCACGAAAGCGGACTTATAGGTGAAGATCCAAAGGGAACTCCAAATAATCTAATGCCTTATATTACTCAAGTTGCCATAGGAAAACTTAAAGAACTTAATGTATTTGGAAACGACTATGATACCCACGATGGAACAGGTGTTAGAGATTATATTCATGTAGTTGATTTAGCAAAAGGTCATGTAAAGGCTTTAAACAAAGTTTTTTCATCAACAGGAATAGAAGCATACAACCTTGGAACGGGCATGGGATATAGCGTTCTTGATTTGGTCCACACATTTGAAAATGTAACAGGACAAAAATTCCCTATAAAATAACTGAAAGACGACCTGGCGATGTTGCAAAATGCTATGCAGACCCCACCAAAGCAAACACCGAGCTTAAATGGAGAGCAGAGAAAAGCCTAGAAGACATGTGCAAAGATGCTTGGAGATGGCAGAGCTTGAATCCGAATGGGTATGAATGAGACAGAAAAAGGGGAGGGGATTATGAAAAATATTGATATGGAATTATATTTTGAAGAAGTTGCTTCAACTGTTGATACGGCACTTGATTTAATAGAAAATAATTTTTATGATTATATAAAAAGAATATTAGATATAATCTTATCTTTAATTGGACTTATAATAGGTTTACCATTTGTTATAATATTTAGCATCTTAATCATAATAGAATCCCCAGGTTCCCCTATCTATAAACAAGAAAGAGTAGGGAAAAGGGGAAAAATATTTACAATATATAAATTAAGGTCTATGTATTGTGATGCTGAGAAAAACGGTCCCAAATGGGCCGATAAAAATGATGATAGAGTAACAAAAATCGGCAAAATAATTAGAAAAACACGAATAGATGAAATACCACAGCTTATTAATGTCCTAAAAGGTGAAATGAGTATAGTTGGTCCAAGACCTGAAAGACCAATGTTTACATATCAATTCGACCAAGAAATCCCTGGATTTATAAATAGACTTAAAGTAAAACCAGGTCTTACAGGTTGGGCACAAGTAAATGGTGGCTACGAAATGACACCTGCTGAAAAATTAGAATATGATTTATATTACATAGAAAATAGATGCTTAAAATTAGATCTTTTAATTATCCTTAAAACAATTGGTGTTGTTTTAACTGGTTATGGGGCGAGATAGTGTTATATGTTTTTTATGTAGAAAGGAGTTTATAATGAAAAATAAACAAAACAAAGATGTCATAATTTTAAGTCAGTTTTTTATCCAGATATATCATCAACAGGACAGTTAATGACTGATCTAGCAATTAGTTTAAAACAAAACAATTTAACGGTAGGGGTTTTAACTGGGAAATTATTTTATTCATCTGAAATCATTCAGAACCAAGATGAGCAAATAAATGATATTGAAATAACACGAATAAATTATTTTTATAATAAAGATAAAAAATTATTAAGGATTATATCATATCTAAGTTATTTCTTTAATATGTTATTTAAAATAAATTTACTAAAAGAATACAGAGTTATATTATGTGTATCAAATCCACCAATATTGCCATTGTTAGCAGTAATTTCTAAAATAATGTTTAAAAATAAGTTCATATATGTGATTCATGACTTATATCCAGATATAGCAATAAGCTTAGGAGTTATCAAACGTAATAGTTTAATTGCTAAATTAATGGAATTATTAAATAAAATATTTTTAAAATGGCTGATAAAATAATTGTCCTTGGCAATGATATGAAATATTATTTAGAAAATAATAAAAAATATTTTGATATAAATAAAATAGAAGTTATACCAAATTGGGCAGATAAAAACAAAATAAAAATCTTAGAAAAGGAAAACGAATTTTTATAAATAATGGTTTTAAGAATAAATTTATTGTGTTATATAGTGGAAATATAGGTTTATTTCATAATTTAGAAATAATGATTGATACAGCGGAACTATTAAAAGATTATGAAGATATTATATTTTTATTTGTCGGGGAAGGACAGAAGAAAGAAGAATTAATAAAAAAGCTCAAGAAAAAAACTTGAAAAATATAATGTTTTTCCCATATAAAAAAGGAAAAGAATATAATGAAGTTCTTTGTTCAGCAGATTGTCTTATTATATCATTAGATAAAAGAGTAGTTGGATTAGGAGTCCCTAGTAAAACATATACATATTTAGCATCAGGACGACCAATTATTGCAATAATTCCAAGCAATACTGATATTGCAAAAGATATAGAAAAATATAATTTAGGATTTGTAATTTCAGATTATGATGTTAAAACATTAAAAGACAATATTTTAAAGTTATATATTGATAAAAATATGAGAAAATTAATGGGAGAAAACTCAAGGAAGCTATTTGAACAACAATATGAAAAAATATAGTTACAAATAAATATTATGTTTTAATTAAACAATTGATTAGTTAGATTTTGGAGGTATTATAGATGTTTAAAAATAAAACCCTACTAATAACCGGTGGAACAGGCACCTTTGGTAATGCAGTTTTAAAGCGATTCCTTAAAACCGATATTGGTGAAATTCGCATTTTTTCTCGTGATGAAAAAAACAAGACGATATGAGAAAATTTTATAAAAATGATAAGATAAAATTTTACATTGGTGATGTAAGAGATTTACAAAGTATAAAAAATGCTATGTATGGTGTAGACTATGTATTTCACGCTGCAGCATTAAAACAAGTTCCATCATGTGAATTTTTCCCACTTGAAGCAGTTAAAACTAATGTGTTAGGAACAGAAAATGTATTGACAGCGGCAATTGAATGCGGTGTAAAAAGGTTATTTGTTTATCTACAGATAAAGCAGCATATCCAATTAATGCAATGGGAATATCAAAGGCAATGATGGAAAAGGTATTTATAGCAAAGTCAAGAACAGTATCACCTGATAAAACACTCATATGTGGGACAAGATATGGCAATGTTATGGCTTCACGTGGTTCTGTAATTCCTCTATTTATACAACAGATAAAAAGTGGACAACCAATTACAGTTACAGATCCAAATATGACAAGATTTTTAATGAGTATTGAAGAAGCGGTTGAGCTTGTCATATATGCATTTAAACATGCAAAAACAGGGGATATATTTGTTCAAAAAGCACCTTCAGCAAGGATTGGCGATTTAGCACAAGCAATAAAGGAAATATTTAATGCCGATAACGAAATAAAAATTATAGGAACTCGCCATGGTGAAAAATTATATGAAACTTTATTAACAAAAGAAGAATATCTTGTTGCAGAAGACCTTGGAAACTTTTATAGAGTTCCTGCCGATAACAGAGATTTAAACTATGGTAAATATTTTGAAGAAGGAAATAGAGATTTATCAAATTATAAAGAATACAATTCCCATAATACAACTATTTTAAATATAGAACAAATTAAACAAAAATTGCTATCTTTAGAATATGTTCAACAAGAATTACAAGAATACAATAACTTAAAAGAAGCTGCTGTAACAATTGAAAAGATGATATAAGAAAGGTTGAAGTTTATGAAGATACTCGTGACTGGCTCTAAAGGTTTTGTTGGTAAAAACCTTATAGCAGAACTTAAAAATAGAGGTTTTAATTCAATCTATGAATTTGACAAAAATACAGATAAAAAACTTTTAGATGAGTATACAAAAGATTGTGATTTTGTATTTCATCTTGCAGGTGTAAATAGACCTCAAAACGAAGAAGAATTCATGCAGGGTAATTTTGGATTTACAAGTGAGCTTTTAAGTTTGTTAAAGAAACATAATAATAAAGCACCAATACTTATAACTTCTTCGATTCAAGCAGTGCTAGACAATCCCTATGGAAGAAGCAAAAAGCAGGAGAGGATTTGGTATTTAGTTTTGGCAGAGAAAATGGAAATAAAACATTAGTTTATAGGCTGCCAAATTTATTCGGAAAATGGTGTAGACCAAACTATAACAGCGTAGTTGCAACATTTTGCTATAACATAGCAAATGATTTACCTATTAAAATTAATGATCCTAACGTGGTTTTAACTCTTGCATATATCGATGATGTAGTTGGAGAGTTTATCAATGCATTAGAGGGCAAAGAAAATAGAATTGGAGATTTTTGTGAAGTGCCAAAAACATATAAAGTTTCTTTAGGCGAAATAGCAAATTTAATATATTCATTTAAAGAAAATAGAGAAAACAAGACTATTCCTAATATGCAGAATGAATTTACAAAAAGCTATACAGCACATATTTAAGCTATTTACCAAAGGATAAATTCAAATACGAATTAAAAATGAACGTTGACAATAGAGGATCTTTTACTGAATTTATTAGAACTATTGATAGGGGCCAGGTATCAGTCAATATTTCTAAACCTGGAATAACTAAAGGCAATCACTGGCATAATACAAAGAATGAAAAATTTCTTGTTGTAAGCGGAAAAGGAGTAATAAGACTAAGAAGGATTGATTCAGACGAAATAATAGAGTATTATGTAAGTGGTGATAAATTAGAGGTAGTTGATATACCTCCAGGATATACACATAACATTGAAAATCTTGGGGATACAGATATGGTTACAATAATGTGGGCAAATGAACCATTTGATCCTGAAAAACCAGATACATATTATTTGGAGGTATAAAAAATGAAAAAGCTCAAAGTTATGACTGTTGTTGGGACAAGACCAGAGATTATAAGGCTATCTCAAGTTATAAAAAAGCTTGAAGAATCAGAAGCAATTGAACATATATTAGTTCATACAGGTCAAAATTATGACTATGAATTAAATGAAATATTTTTAAAGACTTAGATTTAAAAAACCAGATTACTTCTTAGATGCAGCAACAGGAAATGCTATTGAGACAATAGGTAATATATTAATAAAGATTGACCCAATATTTGAGAAAGAAAAACCTGATGCACTTCTTGTATTAGGTGATACTAATAGCTGTCTTTGTGCAATAGCAGCCAAGAGAAGGCATATACCAATATTCCACATGGAAGCAGGAAACAGATGTTTTGACCAAAGGGTTCCTGAAGAAACAAATAGAAGAATTGTAGATCATATAGCAGATATTAATTTAACCTATAGCGATATTGCAAGAGAATATTTAATAAGAGAAGGATTTCCAATAGATAGAATAATAAAAACAGGAAGTCCTATGTATGAAGTTTTGCATGCTAAAATGAAGGATATAGAAAAATCAGATGTATTAGAAAGACTTGGACTTAAAGAAGGACAATACTTTGTTGTATCAGCACATAGAGAAGAAAACATAAATTCAGAAGAAAACTTTATGGACTTAGTTGAAAGCTTAAATGCAATTGCAGAAAAATATAAACTACCAATTATAGTTAGCACTCATCCAAGAACAAGAAAAATGATAGAAGCAAAAGGAATAACTTTTAATCCTTTAATACAAACTTTAAAGCCATTAGGATTTATTGATTATGTCAAACTGCAAATTCATGCAAAGGCTGTATTAAGTGATAGTGGAACAATAAGCGAAGAATCGTCAATATTAGGACTTAAAGCATTAAACATAAGACAAGCCCATGAAAGACCAGAAGCAATGGAAGAAGCTTCAGTTATGATGGTAGGGTTAAAAAAGAAAGAATCCTACAAGGTTTAGAAGTTTTAGAAACACAAAAGAAGAATACTTTAAGACTTGTAAGGGATTACAGCATGCCTAATGTATCTGAAAAGGTTCTTAGAATAATACTATCTTATACTGATTATGTGAATAGAGTTGTTTGGGGAAATAGAATAACGATTAATTAATTTGAGAAATTTATAAAAAATTTATTTTTAGATTTTATTATAAAATTTATAATATATAGATAGGAGAGACAAACATAATGCATGCATTAATATTATTAGCAGATAATATATATTTGACTCCTTATATAAGTTTTTACTTTAATGTTTTAGATAAACTAAATATCGATTACAAAATTATTTATTGGGATAAAAATAATAACGAAGATATTAAGAATCCTCGATACATGCGATTTTCGTATAAATACAAAAGTAAAATCAGTAAAATTTTGGGCTATATAAAATTTAGGAAATCAATAATAGATGAGATAAATAGAAATAATTATACTATCGTAGTTCCTTTACATTCAATACTTGCATTTATTCTATTTGATTTACTTATCTTTAATTTTAAAAAAAATATATATATGATGTTCGAGATTATAGTTATGAAAATTTTTCCATATATAGGATGATACAAAAAAGACTTGTTAATAATTCTTTAATAAATATTATATCTTCAAAAGGATATGAAGAATTTTTGCCAAAAGGTGAGTATTTTGTTACACATAATATACCATATAATAATTATACTAGTTATAGGCAATATAAAAACAGTAATTCGCCTGTTATTTTTATAAGTTACATCGGGCTAATTAGATTTATGGAACAGAACAAGAGGATACTTCTATTTTTTAAGAATGATAAAAGGTTTCATTTAAACTTTATAGGGACGAATGCTATGCAATTGAAAGATTTTTGTGATAATAATGAAATACATAATGTGACTTTGATAGATACTTTTGATTCTAATGAAACATTAAATTTTTATAAGAATACAGATTTAATAATGAATTTATATGGTAATAATACTCCACTATTAAAATATGCTCTTTCTAATAAATTATATTATTCAGCATGTTTATACAAGCCGATTTTAGTTTGTGAAGGGACTTACATGGAGAAAGTAATAAATAAATATGGAATTGGTTTCACTTTAAAAATGAAATCTGAAGAAGAAAAAGATGCACTTTTTAAGTATATAACTGAGCTTGATAGAAATAAATTAATTCATAATTGTGAAATGTTTATGTCAGATGTATATAAAGATATGTCTAAACTTGAGAAAGAATTGTTAAAGAGATTGCAAGCTATAAAATTGGAGGTTGGATTGTGTGATTAAGGTATTACATCTTTTTACAACTTTGGATGGTGGGGGGTAGAAAGCTTTTTGTATAATTATTATTCTCATATGGACTTGGATAAAATCAAGTTTGATGTAATAGTGACTGGCACTAAGATTGGATATATGGAATCGGATTTTATTAAATTAAATAGCAAAGTTTTCCATATAAAAAATTTAGAGAAAACCCTTTTGAATATATTATAAGTGTTGCTAGGATTATTAAAAATGGCAATTATGATATTATTCATTGTCATGGATATAAGTCTACAATTGGCTTGATATTTGCAAAGATATTTGGTTGTAAAGTTAGGATTATTCATAGCCATATGGCCTTTATTAAAGAGACATTATTTGAACGGATATTCAGGAAATTTATAACATTTGTAGCAAAAATTTTTGCTACAGAAAAATTTGCCTGTGGAATTGATGCTGCAAGATGGCTATTTGGCAATAAAGATTATGAGTTAGGTAAGGTTACTATTATTGATAATGCAATTGATTTATCGAAATATGCATATAACGAATCTGCGAGAATTAGACTTCGCCATGAATTGAATCTTGGCGAAGATTTTGTAATAGGGAATGTTGCAAGGCTTACTTATCAAAAGAATCAGAGTTTCTTATTAAATATATTAAAAGAATTGGTGAAATTAAATCCGAACACTAAGTTATTACTGATTGGCGAAGGTGAAGACAAAAATAAATTAAAAAAGAGTGCAGAGAGTTAGGAATTGAAAGTTATGTCAAGTTTTTGGGATTAAGAAAAGATGTTCCGGATTTATTATCTGCAATTGACTTTTTGTGTTACCATCAAGATATGAGGGATTACCTGTAGTATTAGTTGAGATTCAAGCGGCTGGATTGCAGGCTTGTGTATCAGATAATATTACAAAAGAAGTCAATGTTACAGGGAATATTTGCTATTTATCATTGAATATGTCTCCTGCAAAATGGGCTAAAACAATATTTGATATATATAATCAAAAACGTATAAATAATAGAGATAGTGTAATAGAAGTAATGAAAAATGGAAAATATGACATTATGCATCAAGCAAATAAATTATATAAACTATATTTTGAATTGATTAATAGCTCAAAAAGGAGTAGGTTTATGGTAGGTATTAAAATCTATAGGTCTGATTTACATGAGATGCTTTTTAAAAGTATAAATTTTTTATATATTTTGTTTTTCATAATATGGGCTGCCACAAATTATAATAACGAAGAAGTTATATGTAATTATAATACAATGTTGTTTCCATGGTTTTTGGGCTAATTTGTGTTCAAATGCTTAGCTTTATTATAAAAAGAGTTTCATTTTATGATTTCGGGTTTTGGTTTGTTGTCATTTCATATCTTTTTATGTTTGGCAATTTATTACAAAATTTTTTTGAAT
This sequence comes from Caloramator sp. Dgby_cultured_2, assembly GCF_028872215.1. Classification (NCBI taxonomy): domain Bacteria; kingdom Bacillati; phylum Bacillota; class Clostridia; order Eubacteriales; family Clostridiaceae; genus Caloramator; species Caloramator sp. Dgby_cultured_2. Next base: position 1,398,429 of record NZ_CP118396.1, on the reverse strand, counting down.
TAAAATCGTCATTAGTATGGAATCCAATAGTGAATTATGAAAGTAGTGAATTATTCCATGCATATATTTTTGTAATATTGTCTTTAGAGATGTTTTTAGTTGGATATTTAATGTTTTATAAGAAATCTTTTGAATTAAAAAAGATAATTTAATAAAAATGTTGCCTGATAAAAGTTTGTATAATATTGGTATTTTTCTTTTTATTATAGGCGCAATAGCTAAGATAATAAATGATATAAAAATAATTTCTTTCATGCAGTCAATGAATTCGTATTCTGTATATTCAGATGCGGTAAGTTCAGGTTTATGGGATGATTTGGCTTATTTAATGCTGCCTGGAGTTTTTTTCTTTTTTTAGTGGTTGTATTAAGGAAAAAACAAAAAGATTATATTTGCTATTGTATTAACATATTTGACTTGTTTTATGATGTTGACTGGTAGTAGAAAAATACAGATATTTTCTATATTATCACTTTTTCTTGGTTATGAGTTTTCTTTAGGTAGAAGAAATATTTCATTTAAGAGAAGTATAATTATTGCGATTTTAGCAATTATTATTATAAATCTATTAATTACGATACGAGACAAAAGATTTAATTTATCATTAATAGTTCCTGAATTCATAGAAAAAATACTATCTTTTAATTTGTTTAACAATATTTTAGGCGAAATAATTGCGGAAACTGGCCTTACGCTGCTTTCGGTTGCTTCAATTATAAGATTAGTTCCAAATATTTTCCCCTATCAATATGGCTTAACATATTTGAGAACTTTACCTTCCTTTTTGCCTATCGGATGGCTAGTTGGAGATTTTTTAATCGTGCCTCATCAACATATGTAATAAATTATTATACTAGAATACCAGTTGGATCAAGTTTTATTGGAGATCTATATTGGAATTGGGGATATTATGGAGGAGTTTTTGCAGCATTCTTGAGTGGAGTCCTTATTTATAAGACCTTACAAATAAACAATAGATCTAATACAAGAAAGAGTTATGCAATGTATTTTTCAATATTTTCACAACTCATTATTCTAGTGCGTAGTGAATTGATTGATATATATAGGCCAATGATAATGTTAATAGTTATTGTATTAGTTTTAAAAAAATTAAGCATTAGGATATTGTAAAGTTAATATAAAACTCAATTTAATCGGTAAATTAAAATGGGTTCTTCCACAAATTTGGTCAAAGGAATTTGCCTTTCTAAATGGTATAATAAAGATAAATTAATTTAAATTAGAAAGGTGTTTATTTTGAATATATAAACAACAATATTCCAGGATAATTACTTAGTAAAAGAAACTCAAATTCATAGTATTACGATTAAGATCACAATTACCTCAAATTCTAAACAATGTTTATGCCCAAAATGTAATACTCCAAGTTTTAAAATTCACAGCACATATATTATAAAAGTAGCAGATTTACCAATATCAACATTTAAAACAACACTATATATTATTTCAAGAAAATTCTTTTGCACTAATCAAGAATGAGATTTAAAGATTTTTGCAGAAAGACATAATGACTTTGTTCAAAGATATCAAAGAAGAACTCAAAGACTTAATAAACAAATTGAAAAAATAGTTTTTGTATTAAGTGCAGAATAGGCATCTAAGATTATTAGCCAATATTTTCTCTGCTCAGTGCTGATACTGCGATAAGGATTATTAAAAATACTGAAATAAAAATAAATTCAGACTACACAGAATTAGGAATTGATGATTTGGCTTTTAAAAAGGCACAAATTATGGAATATTAATATGTGATTTAAAGACAAGGAAACCTGTAGATATTCTTAAGGATAGAAATCTTCAAACAATTGAGAAGTGGCTAAAAGAGCATAATAATATTAAAGTCATAACAAGGGATAGATCTTTAACTTATCACAAAGCAATTAGTAATGTTGCCCCTAAAGCTAAACAAATAGCGGACAAATGGCACTTACTTAATAATGTTTTTAATGTATTAAAAAATAATATGGATTAATTAATGAAAAAGGATATACAGGGAGCGAAAGAACTGTTAGATACCATGTAAGCAAATTGAAATCTGAGATAAATTTATAGTAGTAGAAAGAAGAAAGAAAAAAAGATATCTTTAGAAAAGTTAATAGAACTTTTGTAGAAAGGCATAGAACATTTAAAATATAGTGATGTGTCCAAACTTGAAACAATATTAGAAAATAACAATGAATTAAAAAGGCTTTATAATTTGATACAAAACTTTAAAATTATAATAGTAAAAGAGGAGTATATAATTTTATAAAATGGTTGAAAGAAACTGAAGAGTCAGAATTTAAGAAACTCAGTGTGTTTGTTAAAGGAATTTATAATGATTATGATGCAACTTTAAATATTTTAAAAACTGTTTTTAGCAATGCTTTATTAGAAGGCCATGTAAATAGATTTAACACTATAAAAATACAAATGTATGGTCGTGTAGGATTTGAGTTGCTTAGAAAGAAAGTGTTGTATCAAATTTAAGATTTTAAAGATGAAATTTAATAAATTATGATTAATTTATCACCAAATTTGTGGGAGAACCCAAAAGTGCTTATTGATTACAGATTTTAGGAATGACATCTTGGACGCATGATTTTATTTGCATTTTTGTATAAAGTTTTATATAAATTAACTGGACTAAGATTAGTATGAGGAGGCGGGCAAATAATTATGAATATTATTTTGCATGGAGCTACAAATTGTGGATCAAGTAATTATGGTGATTACATATATGGGGAAATGGTCTATGAATATCTAAAAGAAAAAGGATTTAATGTTTGCTTTTATCAACCTTCTACATTTTTCAAAAGAAATATAAAAGATTATTATAAAAGTAAAACTATTAGTAGGCAAGAGGCAGATTTGATTATTTACATACCTGGTGGGTATTTTGGTGAGGGGCATCGAGCACGTTTAAAAGACAATTTAGTGCAATTTTTTCGCTTTATGCCTTTAGGATTATGGGCATCATTTAAAAAGAAACCAATCATTGTAATTGGAATTGGAGCTGGTCCTAATCGTTGTTTACTTATGAATTTTGCAATAAAAAGAATATGTAACAATTCCTTATTTATAACGGTAAGAGATAAAGAGTCATATGAATCATTAAAAAATTATGTCCAAATGCAAATATTTTTGAAAGTGGAGACTTGATTATTACAAGACCTCTAAAAGTAGATAATCAAAGCATACAGATTCAAAAATTACTGCAAATAAGGAATAATAAAAAATTACTTTTGGTTCATTATAATCATTCAAAAGAGGCTCTCTTAAAATTTGCAAAAGGTGTAAAGAAATTTATATCAAGACATGGAGAATATATGGTTATTGTTGCTTCTGATTCAATATTGAAATGTGAAGAAGAATATTTTAATGAATTTGAAAGAGAATCAGGTATTAAATGTGAGCATTTTCTTTATGAAAGTCCATCTGAAATGACAGCACTTTTAAAAATTATAGACGTTGTAATTACTTGCAAGTTGCATGTAGGTGTAGTAGCAAGTTCTTTTGAAAAATCTGTTGTTGCTGTCGCTTGTCATCCCGAAAAAACAGCAAGATTTTATTCACAAATTGGAGAAAGTGGTAGATGTGTATCTTTGTTTGATGTAACTTCGGAGATAGTATTTGAACTTTTAGAAAAGTTCCATGAAAAAAAATTAAAATTGATGAAAGAATAATCCAAAAGGCTAATCTTACATGGGAATTATTAGAACTAGTATTAAGAGAAATGTATAATAATTTATAATAAATAGAACTATTTAACTTTCATAAGTATTTGGATAAAGTCTCTGGTGTTAGTATATTAGTGTAGACACAAAAAGCCGAACACCTTAAAATATAAGAAGGGAAAGAAGTGTCTACAATGGCAAAAGGGCAAAAGTATTATACAGAAGAATTTAGAAAGACAATTATAGAGCTCTATAACTCTGGTAAGAGTTTGGCAGAACTTAACAGCGAATATGGCATATCAAAATCAACAATTAATGGATGGATTAAGAAAGCTAAACCAATAACTGTGGATAAAGATACAACTATAACGTCAGTAAAGTATCAAGCAATGTTAAAGAAGATGGCAAGGCTTGAGGAGGAAAATGAAATATTAAAAAAGCCATGGCCATATTCGCAAAGAAGTAACCTCTATTTTTGAGTTTATTAATGATCATAAAGAAGAGCATGATATCAAGCTAATGTGTGAAGTCTTAAAGGTTTCAAGAAGCTCTTTTTATAAGTATCTAAACAAAACCGAAAGCAAAAGAAGCGTAGAAAACAAGATGTATGAGGAAGAAATATTGAAGATTTATAAAGATAGTAAAGGTCGTTATGGTGCTCCCCAAATACATAAAGTGCTTCGAGAAGAAAGAGGACATGCCATAAGCCTTAAGAGAGTCCAAAGGATTATGAAAAAACTAAATATAAAGTCCATAATTATCAAAAAATTCAGACCTCACTCTTCCAAAATCAAAATAGAGTCTAAAGAAAACATTTTGAAAAGAGATTTTTCAACAACTACAATAAATGAAAAATGGGTTACTGATATAACTTATATTTATACACTCAAAGACGGATGGTGCTATCTTGCTTCAGTTTTGGATCTTCATACAAAGAAAATTATTGGCTATGCCTTTTCAAAGACTATGGATACAGAACTAGCTATAAAGGCTGTAGAAAATGCCTACATAACTCAAAAACCAAAGAATACTGTTATACTCCACAGTGATTTAGGCTCACAGTATACAAGCTCTAAATTTGATGATTATCTTAATGAACATAATATAGTTCATTCCTTCAGTGGCAAGGGTTGCCCCTATGACAATGCTTGTATAGAATCCTTTCATGCTACACTAAAAAGGAAGAAGTAAACTTAGCTACATACTATGACTTTGATGCTGCAAGGATAGCTATATTTGAATACATAGAATGCTGGTACAATAGAAAAAGGCTTCATAGCAGTATCGGTTATATGACTACTCAGCAGTTTGAAGATGCTTTAAGAATAACCGCATAAAAATTTGAGTTTTAGTGTCTACTATATTGACATAAATCCACAGACCATTCAAAGTATAATTATGATTTTATATTAAAAAATGCAAAGGTTGTATTCGACACAAGAAATGCAACTAAAGAAGTTTTAGAAAACAGAGACAAGATAATAAAGTTATAAGGTGATAAAATGAATAAGAAATTGCTAAAAGGTTCGATAATTATAATTATTTTCACTGTTCTAAGTAAATTCCTAGGGTTTCTTCGTGAAACCCTTCTTGCTTTTAGGTTTGGTGCATCGTATGATACGGATATATATACCTTTGCAATTGGGCTTGTTATTTTAATTTTTAATAGTATAGGAAGTGGAATTGGAACGACCTTTATTCCAATTCTTACAGAGTTTATTGAAAAGAAAAGTAAAGAGGATAGAATTAGATTTGTAAATAATGTTATTAATATTGTTGGAATAATAGTAATTGGATTTATTTTATTTGGAATCATTTTTTCGAAATATATTGTAATGCTATTTGCACCTGGATTTAGAGGGGATTTAGCTGTTTTTAACAAGGCTGTTGCTGTGTCAAAGATGATGTTTATTTCGATGATCTTTATTGCAATGCAATTTATTTTTACAGGGATTTTGCAGTCTCATAAGGAGTTTACGGCACCTGCCTTTGTTGGAGTTTTGATGAATGTTGTTATAATTTCATATTTAGCTCTTTTGGCAGGTAAGTTTGGCATTTTTGGTTTAACTTTAGCAACTATTTTGGCCTATTTTGTTCAGTTTGCTTTTTTGGTTCCGAAGTTTAAAGGATTGGGATATAGGTATGAGTTTTATTTGAATTTTAAAGATGAAAATATATTAAGAATGGTTAAGCTTATGGTTCCTGTAATTATTGGAACATCGGTGTCTCAGGTTAATTTTTGGTCGACAGAATGCTTGCTACAACTGTTGGAGAAGGTTCAATTGCTGTGTTGAATTTTGCAAATAAGCTGAATATGTTTGTTTATGGTATTTTTGCCGTTGCAATAACGACGGTTATATACCCAACCCTTTCTACATATTCTGCTCAAGAGAATTTAAGGGCGTATAAGGATGCTCTAATTAAGGGGATAAATGTAATTTTACTTATTATGCTTCCTGCGACAATTGGGATGATGGTTTTAAGGCAGCCTATTGTTGATATTGTATTTAAAAGGGGAGCCTTTGATAATAATGCTGCCTATTTAACATCCCTTGCACTTCTATTCTATTCCCCAGGTATGATTTTTGTAGGTGTTAGGGATGTTATAGGAAGGGCCTTTTATTCCATTAAGGATACAAAAACGCCTATGATAAATGGCGTTGTAGGGGTTATTTTGAATATAATTTTAAATATCGTTTTAGTTAAAATAATGGGAGTTGCAGGACTTGCCCTTGCAACATCGATTTCTGTAATTGTTGTTACATTGCTTTTAATAAGAAGTTTGAATAGGAAAATTGAGGATATAGGGATGAAAAAGCTTATAAGTTCCTTTAATAAGATGCTTTTATCCTCTCTTGTTATGGGAGTGGTTGTGTTTGTTTTAAATAAATATATGCAGCTTAAGTTTGGGACAGGATTTAAGGGGGATGTGATCTCGGTATTTGGCTGTGCCTTTGTTGGGGCTTTGGCTTACTTTGGAATGATTCATATTTTAAAGCTTGAGGAATATGTGTATTTTGTAAATATTGTAAAGAAAAAGCTAAAAAAAGCTGCATAATATTTGCCCCATCTTGGGGCTTTTTAGTTGTAAAAATAAAAGTATTCGTATAAAATAGAAAATAATGCCGTTTTAAGGAGGGGTTTTTGATGGAATATATTGATATGTATAAAAAGTGGCTTGAGTTTGATGAGGATACGAGAAAAGAGCTTGAGGGCCTTGATGAAAAGGAAATAATGGAAAGATTTTATAAAGAACTCGAATTTGGAACAGGAGGACTTAGGGGAATAATAGGTGCTGGGACGAATAGGATGAATGTTTATACCGTAAGAAAGGCAACACAGGGACTTGCAAATTATATAAAAAAGCAAGGAATTGAAAATCCTTCTGTTACAATTGCATATGATTCAAGGCTATATAGCGATAGGTTTGCAAAGGAAGCTGCCCTTGTATTAAATGCAAATGGTATAAAGACATATATGTATAAGGAATTAAGGCCAACGCCAATGCTCTCCTTTGCAGTAAGACATTTAAAATCTACTGCAGGGATAGTTATAACCGCATCCCACAATCCAAAGCAGTATAATGGATACAAGGTTTACTGGTCCGATGGAGGGCAGGTTACAGAGGAACATGCAGAAGGTATCCTAAAGGAGATAACTTCAATTGATTATAGCGATATTAAGACGATGGAATTTGATAAGGCAGTTAATTTAGGCCTTTTTAACTACATAGATGATGAAGTTGAAAAAGATTATGTTGAGCTTGTAAAGGGACTTACTGTAAATTGGGATGTTGTTGATAGGGTTAAGGATACTTTAAAGGTTATATATACCCCACTTCACGGAACAGGAAACAAGCCTGTAAGAAGGGTTTTAGGAGAGATAGGGTATAAGAATGTTTATGTTGTAAAGGAGCAGGAAAATCCAGATCCAAACTTTTCAACTGTAAAGTATCCAAACCCAGAGGAGCATGAGGTTTTCACAAGGGCAATTGAAATGGCAAAGGAACTTGAGGCGGATTTAATTATAGGAACAGACCCAGATTGCGACAGAGTTGGGGTTGTTGTTAAAAACAAAGAGGGAGAGTATGTCGTTTTAACTGGAAACCAAACAGGTGCCCTTTTAACCCATTATATTTTGGAAAACCTTAAGGCAACAGGAAAGATGCCTGAAAATGGTGTGGTTATAAAAACAATTGTTACAACGGAAATGGCAAGAAAGATCGCAGAAAGCTATAATGTTGAGATTATGGATGTTTTAACAGGGTTTAAATACATAGGGGAAAAGATTAAGGAATTTGAGGAAAAGAAGGACAGAAAATTTATATTTGGCTTTGAGGAGAGCTATGGGTATCTTGCAGGGGATTTTGTAAGGGATAAGGATGGAGTTATAGCATCTATGCTAATTTGCGAGATGGCAGGGTTTTATAAGCTAAAGGGAATGAGCCTTTATGAGGGACTAATGTCCTTATATGAAAAATATGGCTACTTTGTTGAGGATTTAAAATCAGTTACATTAGAGGGAATCGAAGGAAGTCAAAGGATTAAGGAAATAATGGAGATGCTAAGAAAGGATCCACCAAGGGACATAGCAGGAATAAAGGTTAAGGAAGTTAAAGATTACCTAAAGGGAATTGGGGATTTACCAAAGTCAAACGTTGTTCAGATAATCCTTGAGGATGAGAGCATAATCACCGCAAGGCCATCAGGAACAGAGCCAAAGATTAAGTTCTATTTTGCGGTAAAGGGAAAGGATAATGCTGAAGCAAAGGATAAGGTAAAAAGGATTAAGGATGAGTTTTTAAAACATGTTAAATTATGATTAAATGAATAAAATTATTTGAATATTGACTAAAGTTTTGTTATAATTTTAATTAAAAAGGAAGGGGTAATATAATGAAAAGGGCAAAAAGATAGCTGCATTTGTATTAACAGTTGCATTTCTAGTTGCATCAATTAATGTAGTTTCCTTTGCCGCAAAGGTTAAATATCCAAAGGTCAGCCTTGTAACTCAAGTTAAATCAAGCTACAATGTATTTGATTCTATCCCTGTTACTGTAAAAACAAATTATTCAGGAGATGTTCAATACAGAGCATACATAGTTGATGAAGCAACAAAGAAAACCTATGATATTTTCAGCGCAAACAAAGATGGATATTATAGAGCTGTTAAAGGTGATATGGATTTTAAATTTAACGCAAAGATTGCAAAGCCAGGAAAGTATCATATAACTGTAATGGTTAAAAGAAATGGAGCAAAGGTTAAGTATGATACTTATGTTAGGACAAAAACATTCGTTGTAAAGGATGTTAAGCTTTCATTAAAGAGCATAAGCGTTAAATTTAATGGAGGTCAAGTAGTAAATGCGTCTTTAAGTGGAAACACATTTAGCTTTGATTTAACAGGAATGGAAGATAGCGATAGCTTAACTGATATTTTAATAGTTGCAAATAAAAATGCTGTTGTAAATATCGGTGGAAAGACTTTCCCATTAAGCGGAAATGTTTCAAGAAATATAACTCCAAAGATGCTTGGTGTTGACAAGAACCCACCAGAAGGAGTAACACTTGCATCAATGAGAGAAAAGGCTGACAGAAATGGATATCTAAAGGGAAGCATAAGCCTTGTTTCAGGAAAAGAAAAGTTAACTTACAACATTGTAGTAAAGGTTAAGTAAGAGTCATCTTTTGATGACTCTTATATTTTAAGGAGGCAATATGAAAAGGATAGTTTATTTTCTGCTTTTAATATTTTTATTTTCTAATACTATTTATGCCCAAAGTAGCATAAGTTTAACTTTCTTGAAAAAACCAAAGAGCGAGTATTATATCAATGAGCCTGTATATATTTCTGTTAAACCAAATAAAATGACAGGGAATGTGGAATATAGGTTTGTTTTATATGATTTAACAACAAAAAAGAGCACAAGCTATTTTTCTAAAAGGGTAAGCTATAGGAATGCCTATAATTTTAAATTTAATATTAAAAACGAAGGAAAATATTACATAATTGTCTATGTTAAAAGGTCTGGGGCTAAAAATTATTTAGCCTCTCTAAAGAGCAGCGTTTTTACTGTTAAAAGAAAGTTGAGCTAAAGTCGGTAGGTTTAAGTTTAGGAAACGGTGAGGAAAGAATAGGAGATTATAAAAACGATACATTTTATTTTGATCTGTCGGATTTATCTGACGGGGATTCGGTTGTAAGCTTTGATTTTGTGTTAAACGATGATGGATTTATAGTTTTTAACGATTCATATACCTTCGGTGCATAGGCAAATGTTAAAAGAAGTATAAGGGTGCCTACGGATTTTGGATTTGAGGATGAAGGTGTTGAAGGAGTAACTTTAAAAACATTAAGAGATGCTGGTGAAGAAAGAAGTTTTAATTTTAGTGTTAAGAATAAATATGATTTAAGGGAATATAAAATCAATATAAGGTTTAAGTAATTTGAAGAAGGGGATAAAATGGCGAAGAAAATAGGATTTATTTTTGCTTTTATATTAATTTTTATAGGAATTTTATTTGGTCTTTCAACGGCAAAATATAATCTTCCTGAGGCTAAAGCTTCAGATGAGCTTATTCAGGAGCTAAAGAGTAAGGTTATAAATGGTGGAGAGGTTTTTGTTAATAGTCAAAAGTTAAATGGAGCTATAAAATATTTAAATGTAGGTGAGAAAAGTTTTAATGGAGCTTCAATCAAGGGGATTTGGATGGATATTTCAAAGGATGGTTTAATCGTTATTATACCAGTTAAGTATAAATCTTTAGAGGCCTATGTTTATGCAGACAATAAAATTTATGTAGAGGGCGACAAAATAATTCTTGAGCCTAAAAGTGTAAAGGTTGGGAAATTGCCCCTTCCTGTTTCATTGGTATTAGGAAAAATTCCAAAGCTTGATGAGAATATAAGGATAAATGGAAATAGGGTTGAGATTGATAAAAAAGTTATCCCATTTGATGTTGAAAAGTTAGAAATAAAGGATGGTGCGCTGGTTCTTTCTTTTAAGAAAAAGGTTTTGGAGCTTTTGAAAAGAAGGATGTCGTCCTTGAAAAAAGGATATAGTTGTGAAGAATAAGACTGTAACAAAAACTGTTAAAAGGTTTTCGAAGGAAGTTGAGGATTCTTTAAGGAGCGTTAACCAAAGCCTAAACAGGGTATATGGAAATCTTAAGACGCCTGAAGAAAAGGCCATAATTTCAACTATTCAGTCAACATTAAATAACTTATTGAAGGATCCCGATTATCCTTATAAAAAGTATGCTGAAAGCGTAAAGGCAAAGTATAAAAAGCTTCCGGATGAGTCAAAATCGAGAATAAAGTCAGCTTTGTTTTCTAATTTGGACATTGGGGAAGTTATGAAGCTTGTACCTGTATTTGGAATGTAACCACTGCATTTTGCGGTGGTTTTTGTTGTTTTATGGATAAAAATAGAATATAATGGATGTAAGGGGGTGGAGGGATGAAAAGGATCTTGTCTATTTTTTGATAATTACAATGCTTTTGTCCCCAATTAGTGCTTTTGCTAAATATCAGGAGGTCTATTTTCAGGATGTAAAGATTGGCCTTGAGAGTATGGCAAGAAATGCACTTTCTGTGTCTTTAAACGGAGACTATTTAGTGGATGGGGCTCTTTTTCCTTCTGGTTCAATTTTAAACCTATCTATTTCCAACGGATTAGTATCATTTAACGGAAAAACATATAAGGAGCTTTCTTTAGTTCCAGTTGGAGAGGGTTCTTGGATTCGGATCATCTCTGGAACAAAATCAGCAAAGTATCTTGGAAGGATGAGTTTTAAGGCTATAAATAATTTAATTTTGCCAATTAATATTTTAAATATAGAGGATTATTTAAAGGGTGTTGTTCCAAGGGAGATGAGCGATACTTACCCACTTGAGGCATTAAAGGCCCAGGCGGTTGCTGCAAGGTGTTATGCCCTTTCAAACATTGGAAAACATAGAATAGTTGGGTATGATCTTTGTGATACTGTGCATTGCCAGGTTTATGGAGGATATGATGAGACAAAGGCAAACTCCATAAGGGCGGTTGAAGAGACAAAGGGAATAATTATGACCTATGGAGGAAGGATAATCTCGGCATATTTTTCAGCAAGCAATGGAGGGTGGACTGAGGCTTCTGGAAATCCTTGGACAAGCCAATTGCCTTATTTGATTGCAAAGGAGGATACATTTGATACCTACACCTGGCCGGAAAATCCTGTGGTTTTAACTGTTATCGATATCGATTCAAGGTTGAAGGCAAAGAATATATTGGGTCCTAATGACAGATTTTTAAGAATAGATTTAAACTCGATTGTGAGAAACAATAGCGGAAGAATAGCAAGGATGGATGTTGTTTATTTAGACCAAAATGGATTAGAGGTTATAAAAACCTTAACAAAGGAGCAGCCAAGGACGGCATTTAGCTTTAGAAGTGCCCTTTATGATGTTACTTTTGATGCAGCAACTGATACTTATACATTTATAGGAAAGGGCTATGGCCACGGCGTTGGAATGAGCCAAATCGGGGCAAGAAATAGAGCCCTTGCAGGGCAGAGGTTTGATGAAATTTTAAAGTTCTATTATGACGGTGCTCAGATTGAGTCTTTGAATTCTAAACTTATTTTACTCAACACAAATAAAGATAAATTTTTGATTGGGGAAGAAATAACGGCAAATCCTATTATTGAAAGTTCAAGCATAGACAATTTACTTTTTAAGTATGAGCTCTACAAGGGTGATAACCTTTTAATAGGGGAGAATATTCTAAGAATATCGATTTTAAATATCAGCTTCAAGAAGAAGGGGAATACACTTTAAAGGCATATATTAGAAATGTTTACTCATCTAAGGATTATGACGATTACAGGGAAGTTAAGTTTTATGTTTATAGGCCCATTAGCGGAGTAAACGTTATTTTAGACAAGAATACTGTTTATGAGAAAAAGCCTGTTAATATAAGCGTTTTGACGGAGGGGGAAGCGATAGGATAGCTTATAAGATAGAGGTTTATAAGGATGAGAACCTGGTTTATGGGCAGGATTTTAATTCTGTAAATAGTGTTGCCTTTGTTCCTCAGGAGATTGGGGAGTATGTTGTTAAGGCAGAGGTAAAGGATGAGCTGCAGCCAGAAAATGTGTTAAGTTATGAGTTAAAGTTTAATGTAGTTAAAGAGCCTGTATCAAGGGGAAGCTCCTTTCAATTAAAAAAGGGAATGAAGGATATAAGGATTAAAACTTTGCAAGTGGCATTGAATACACTTTTATATAATATAGGAACTCCGACGGGATATTTTGGGGATAAGACGTATAATGCAGTTGTAGACTATCAAAAGAAAAAGGGACTAAAAGCTACGGGAGTTGTAGATGATGCTTTATACAACATGATTTTAAAAGATGCAAAGGCATTTGAAGGAGTAAAGCTTACCTATAAAAGGGTATTAAAGCTAAATGTAAAGGGCGATGATGTAAAAAGGCTTCAAAATGCGTTAAATAGGCTTGGATATAGACTTTCAGCAAGTGGTGTTTTTGATGCTAAGACGGCAGATGTAGTTAGAAAGCTACAGAAGGATAATAGGATGGTTGCTGATGGGGTTGTAGGAAAGGCTGTGGTTAATAGGATCAATATCCTTCTGGTAGAAAATATAAAGAGGACGGGCAAGTAGGTTCTACTTGCCTTTTGTGTAAATATATGTAAATTGCTATTAAAGCTGCTTTGTGGTAAAATTTTAGTGGAGGTGTAGGTGATGGAGGAAAAGATTTTAAAGCTTCTTGAAAATCTAACAGAAGGTGTCAATGGTTTAAGGGAGGATTTAAGGGAGACTAATAGAAAGTTAGACAGACTTGAGGAAAGAATGGATAAGTTAGAATCAAGAATGGATAAGTTAGAATCAAGAATGGATAAGTTAGAATCTAGAATGGATAAATTAGAGAGTGAAGTTGGACTTATTAAAGAACAGGTAAAGGAAAACACGGAGATTTTAAGGGCTCTTGAACATGCAAGTGAAGTTCACAAGGCTGAGATAGATAAGCTTACATACGATGTTGCTGAAATGGCAGCTGATGTAAAGGCAATAAGAAAGGATTTTAGTTTAGTTGAGGAGATTACTGCAAAGAATTGGAATGAAATTATACAGATAAAGAAGAATATAAAAATGTAATGCCGCCTAAGTTTAGGGCGGTTTTTTTAAAATCTTAAATCTTAAGTGCCTGGCACCTAAATTTAATAAAAAATTTAAAATTTAAGAAGGGTAAGAGGGGCAAAAACATTTTACTATTATTTGCAAATGGAGTATAATTATAAATGATTGTGTTAAAATTTTTCTAAAGATTGGGGAATATGATATGAAACGCAGGATAAAGGTGGCACTTTTAGTTTTAAGCGACATAATTTTTATAAACGCTGCGATATTTTTAGGATACTTTTTAGATTTTCCTGGAGGATACCTCCGGCATACCTTGAAAGATACAGAGAATCCTTTATTCCAATTTCAATAATAATGATTATATCCTTTTACATATTTAAGCTGTATACAAGCATATGGAGATATGCAAGCATAGAGGAGCTCTTGTCGGTTATCGTTGCGGTATCGGTAGGAAGTGCTGTTTCTTTTATATATGGTGTTGTGATGAGAAATAGGCTTCCTCTTAGCGTTTATTTTGTCATGTGGGCCTTTACGATAATGGCAAGTGGAGGACTTAGATTCCTAAGAAGGGTTATAATGCATTTTGAGGGGATGCAGGCCCTTTCAGGCAAAAAGGAAAGAGGATCTTAATATTTGGTGCTGGAGATGCAGGAGCAATCGTTGCAAAGGAGATGAAAAAGCATCCGGAGCTTGGATACATTCCTGTTGCCTTTGTGGATGATGATAAGTCTAAAAAGGGAAAATACATTCAAGGAATTCCTATAGTTGGAGATAGAAATGACCTTGAGGATATAGTAGAGGAGATGGCAATAGATGAGATTTTAATTGCCATTCCTTCGGCCGATAAGGAGGAGAGGGCAGAGATTATAAGGCTATGCAGCCAGACGGGATGCAAGCTAAAGACTTTGCCAGGGATATATGAGTTAATCGGCGGTAAGGTTACCATAAGCCAGATAAGAGACGTTGAGATAGAGGATCTTTTAGGAAGGGAGCCGGTGGAGCTAAATATCGACGAGATTGCCGACTATTTAAAGGATAAGGTTGTTTTGGTAACCGGTGGAGGAGGCTCAATTGGGTCAGAGCTATGTAGACAGATTGCAAGGTTTAATCCTAAGAAGCTTCTTATATTGGACATTTACGAAAACGGAGCCTACAACCTTTCGATGGAATTAAAATCCCAATACAAGGACCTTGATCAGGAGGTTATAATAGCCTCAATAAGGGAAAGGGAAAGATTAAGGGAGATATTTAAAAAATACAGGCCAAACGTTGTTTTCCATGCAGCAGCCCATAAGCACGTTCCTCTAATGGAGGCTAATCCTAAGGAGGCTATAAAAAACAATATATTAGGAACACTAAATGTAGTAAAGTGTGCTGATGAATTTGGCGTTGAAAAGTTTGTTTTAATCTCGACGGATAAGGCGGTTAATCCAACAAATATAATGGGAGCCACCAAAAGATTTGCCGAGATGATAATACAGGCCTATGATAAGGTAAGTAAAACCGAATATGTTGCTGTAAGATTTGGAAATGTGTTAGGCAGCAGCGGAAGCGTAATCCCTCTTTTTAAGGAGCAGATTAAAAAGGGAGGTCCGGTTACGGTAACTCATCCTGAGATAAACAGATACTTTATGACCATACCTGAGGCGGCACAGCTTGTAATTCAAGCAGGCGCAATGGCAGAGGGTGGAGAGATTTTTGTCCTTGATATGGGAAAACCTGTTAAAATTGTGGATCTTGCAAGGCAGCTTATAAGGCTTTCAGGGTTTGAGCCGGATAAGGATATAAAGATTGAATTTACCGGTTTAAGGCCTGGAGAAAAGCTCTATGAGGAGCTTTTGATGAATGAAGAGGGGCTTAAAAAGACAAAGCATAAGAAGATATTTATCGGAAAGCCTGGAGAGTTTGATGTTGATAAGATTAATTCTATGATAGAGAGCCTTATTGATGCTTTAGATGATGAGGATGAAAAGATATTTAAACTTATGGAGGAATTTGTTCCAACGTATAAAAGAAAGCAAGATTAAGCTTGGGAGGTTTAATTATGAACATTCAGCTTTTGGATCTTTTGGCACAGTATGAGACTATCAAAGATGAGATTAAAGAGGCTGTAATATCAACTATAGAGTCAGGACACTATATCTTAGGATCGCAGGTTAAAAAGCTTGAAGAGGATATTGCAAAATACTGCGGCGTAAAACATGGTATTGGTGTTGCTAATGGAACAGATGCCCTTTTATTAACACTTAAGGCCTTTGGGATAGGAGAAGGAGACGAGGTTATAACATCACCCTTTACCTTTTTGCATCGGCAGAGACGATATCCCAGGCAGGGGCAAAGCCAGTCTTTGTTGATATAGACCCTGATACATACTGCATTGATGTAGATAGGATTGAGGAAAAAATCACTGAGAGGACAAAGGCCATAATCCCTGTCCACATCTTTGGCCAGATGGTGGATATGGATAGGATAATGGAGATTGCTAAAAAGCATAATCTTATAGTTATAGAGGATGCTTGCCAGGCAATTGGTGCTGAGTATAAGGGAAAAAAGGCGGGTTCAATAGGCCATGCAGCTTGTTTTTCCTTCTTCCCAACTAAAAATTTAGGCGGATACGGCGATGGAGGAATGGTTGTTACAAATGATGATGCTGTTGCTGAAAGGATTAGAATGCTAAGGTTCCACGGAAGCAAGGTAAAATATTATCATGAGATCTTAGGATATAACAGCAGACTCGATGAGCTTCAGGCGGCCATTTTAAATGTTAAGTTTAAGTATTTAGATGAATGGAACAGAAAAAGGGCAGAAAAGGCAGAAATTTATAACGAGCTTTTAAAGGACACAAGCTGTAAACTACCAGTTGCAAGGGATTATAATAAACATATATATCATTTATATATAATTCAACATGAAAAGAGGGATGAGCTAATAAAATACCTTAAGGACAATGGGGTAGCAACAGGAATATACTACCCGGTTCCACTGCATCTACAAAACG
This sequence comes from Caloramator sp. Dgby_cultured_2, assembly GCF_028872215.1. Classification (NCBI taxonomy): domain Bacteria; kingdom Bacillati; phylum Bacillota; class Clostridia; order Eubacteriales; family Clostridiaceae; genus Caloramator; species Caloramator sp. Dgby_cultured_2. The sequence continues at coordinate 1,381,613 of NZ_CP118396.1, read as the reverse complement.
TATACAAGGACCTTGGATACAAGGAAGGGGACCTTCCAAATGCAGAATATGCAAGCAAAAGGACCTTTGCAATTCCACTATATCCAGAACTTACTTTAGAGCAGCAAAAATATGTTGCAGAAAAAATTAAGGAGTTCGAAAACTTAAAATAAGGTGCCAGGCACCAAAAGTTAAGTTGTAATGAGGATAATTTTAAGATAAAATTTAATTGTTAATGTTTTAACTATAAAAACGATACTTCAATGGAACTATATGGAAATGTCAAAATGTCAAAAAGTCAAGTGCCAGGCACTTAAGAAAAAGGAGGAAAATGTATGTCAACTAAAGAAATGCTCTTAGAAAAGATACAAAATAAAACAGCGGTAATTGGTGTTGTGGGCCTTGGTTATGTTGGGCTTCCCTTGCAGTTGAAAAGGCAAAGGCAGGCTATAAGGTAATAGGCTTTGACATTCAGCAAAAAAGATGCGACATGGTAAACGAAGGACACAACTACATAGGGGACGTTGTTGATGAGGAACTTGCTGATCTTGTTAAAAAGGGAATGATCTATGCAACAACTGATTATTCAAAAATTGCAGAGGTTGACTGCGTTGCAATATGCGTTCCAACACCGCTTGATAAGTATAAGCAGCCGGATATAACATATGTTGTTAATTCAACAGAGAGCATAGCAAAGTATCTTCATAAGGGAATGCTTGTAGTTTTAGAGTCAACAACATATCCAGGAACAACAGAGGAAGTTGTAAAGCCAATACTTGAAAAGACAGGATTAAAGTGCGGAGAGGACTTTTATCTTGCCTTCTCACCAGAGAGGGTTGACCCAGGTAACAAGTTCTTCAAGACAAAGAATACACCAAAGGTAGTAGGTGGAGTTACTAAGGACTGCACAGAGATAGCAGCAACTTTATATAGAAACGTTCTAGAAGGAGAAATATTTACAGTATCATCACCAGCGGTAGCAGAGATGGAAAAGATACTTGAAAATACGTTTAGAAATATAAACGTAGCCCTTGTAAACGAAATGGCAATCCTTTGCGAAAGAATGGGAATAGACGTATGGGAAGTTATAGAAGCAGCAAAGACAAAGCCATACGGATTTATGGCATTCTATCCAGGGCCAGGTCTTGGTGGTCACTGCATTCCAATAGACCCATTCTATTTAACATGGAAGGCAAGGGAATATGATTATCATACAAGACTAATTGAAATAGCAGGGGAAATAAACGACTACATGCCAGAGTTTGTTGTGGAAAAGGCATCACACATATTAAACGACTTTAAAAAGCCGCTAAACGGTTCAAAGGTTTTACTTTTAGGTGCAGCGTATAAGAAGGATATAGATGATTTAAGAGAATCACCAACTTTAAAGGTAATTGAACATCTTGAAAAGAGAAATGCTAAAGTTTCATACAACGATCCATATATACCAGAGTTTACACACAACGGAAAGCATTATGTGTCAGTTGAACTTACAGAAGAAACTTTAAAGGATGCGGATATAGTAATAATAACAACAGACCATTCAAAGTATGATTATGATTTTATAGTAAAAAATGCAAAAGTTGTATTTGACACAAGAAATGCAACTAAAGAAGTTTTAGAAAACAGAGACAAGATAATCAAGCTTTAATCCCTTAGGCACTTTTGCTTTTGCAAAAGTGCCTTTGTAAAAGGGACGGTTCATTACTTTTATAAACTTTAGGGAAATAAAAGTATGGACTTAAAAATTCGAGACGATAATCGGGTTAAAAAAAATAAGTCCCAATAATAGAAAAAAGGGATAATGAGATTATTGGTTTTAAAAGCAAGTTACATTAAAGTATTGTGAAATAATTTTACTAAGATGGCTAAAAATTTTATATGGAAAAATTTGAAAATGTCAAAAAGTCAAAAAGTCAAGAGGCAGGCACTCAAGGAGGTAGTATCATGAAGTTAAAGTTTGCGATAATTGGATGTGGAAGAATTTCATATAAGCATGTTGAGGCGATTGTAAATAATCATGAGGAGGCAGAGCTTGTTGCAACCTGCGATGTTGATATGGAAAAGGCAAAAGAAAAGGCCAATGAATATACAAATAAAATAGAAGGTGCAAAGGTAAATGTTTATACGGATTATAAAAAGATGCTTGAAAAGGAAGATATAGATGTTGTAACTATTGCTACAGAAAGTGGATATCACCCAGAAATTGCAATTTACTGTATGGAAAAGGGAAAGCACGTTATAGTTGAAAAACCAATGGCCCTTTCAACAAAGGATGCCGATAAGATGATTGAAATCGCAAAGGGAAAAGGCGTTAAACTCTGTGTATGCCACCAAAACAGATTCAATAAGCCAATCCAAATGCTAAGAAGGGCCCTTGAGGAAGGAAGATTTGGAAAGCTAATCAACGGAATGGCAAGCATTAGATGGAATAGAAATATGAACTACTACAAGCAGGCACCATGGAGGGGAACTTGGGAGCTCGATGGTGGAACATTGATGAATCAGTGCATACATGACATCGACCTTCTTCAATGGATGATGGGAGGAGAGATCGATTCCGTTTATGCCCAAACAGGGAACTTTATAAGGGATATAGAAGCTGAAGATTTTGGCGCTATTATAATCAGATTCAAAAACGGTGCAATTGGAATTGTAGAAGGAAGCGCTTGTGTATATCCAAAGAATTTAGAAGAGACATTAAGTATATTTGGTGAAAATGGCTCAGTTGTTATTGGCGGCCTTGCAGTAAATAGAATTGAAACTTGGAGATTTGCAGATGGTAAGGATTCAGAGGAAGAAATACTTAAGATGCAGGAAGGCGATCCTGATACAGTTTACGGATACGGCCACACACCTTTATTTAAGGATATGATAGACGCTATAAAGAATAATAGGGAGCCACTTGTTAACGGCGAAGAAGGCAAAAAGGGAATGGAAATAATACTTGCAGCGTATAAGTCACAAAAACAGGAATGCCTGTTAAATTCCCAATTGGAGAATTTTCAACCCTTGATATGAAGGACGCGGATATTAAAATTAAATAAAAATCTATACGAAATTGATACTATATAATAAGGTTAATTTATGTAAAACATATATGCATTTTATTAGTAGGGCATAAGGTAACGAAGGTGGGATGGATGAAGCGATTTTTGAAAGAGTATATGCAGATTTTTTAAAAGAACCTAGATTTAAGGAATATGAGGATATAATTAGATTAGCTATTGAAAAGGGATACATCGTAACTTCTGTTATAGATTATTATAGAAATTATATGAATAAAGATGAAAAGGTATTAATTTTAAGACATGATATCGATGTTGACAAAAAAGGTGCAAGGATTTTCTTTGAAATAGAAAAAAGGTATAATGTTAAAGCATCATATTATTTTAGATTAAGCACTATTGATTATTCTTTAATGGACGACATAGTTAAATATAGCAGCGAAGTTGGATATCACTACGAAGAGCTTGCAACATATTGTAAAAGGAATAAAATAAAAAGTAAACTTAGCATAATTGAAAAGGATTTGGAAAATATTTATGACGAATTTGTAAGTAACTTGAATACGTATTTTAAAGGCTATGACATAAAATCCATAGCAAGTCATGGAGATTTTTATAATAGGCATATAGGAGTTCCAAATCATTATTTGTTTGAAAAATATAGCTATGAAGACTTAGGAATAACAGTGGAAACATATAAAAAGAGCTATTAGAAAGTTTGGATGCCTATGTTTCAGATGCAAGGTTAAAGCCCTTTTGGAGGGATGGATATTCAGTGGTTGATGCTATCAAAGAAAATAAGAAAAAGATACTGTTTTTAAGTCATCCTGCTAATTGGAATGGATTTACATTTGAAAATTTTAAAGAAAATATTAAAAGATTGTATGAAAGTTTTTATATGATTTAGCATTAGTAATGCTCAATTATTACTAAGGAGGATTTGTATGAATTATATTTCGGAGAGCGCAAAGCTTGGGGATAATGTATCCGTTGGTAAGTTTACTGTAATTGAAGATGACGTCTTTATAGGAAACAATTGTATAATTGGCAACAACGTTGTTATTCATAAAGGGACTGTTATTGGGGATAATGTAAGGATCGATGATAATACTGTTATAGGCAAAAAGCCAATGAGGGCGGTAAACAGCATATTTAAAGATGAAAAGGAGCTTCCCCTGCAAAGATAGGAAGTGGATGCCTTGTAGGCGCAGGAGTTATAATCTACTGCGGCTGTGAAATAGGAGAAAACACATTGGTTGCAGACCTTGCAACGATTAGGGAAAATGTAACAATTGGCAGCAAAACGATTATAGGACGCGGCGTTGCAGTTGAAAATTTCTGTAAGGTTGGCTCTAACTGTAAACTTGAGACAAACGCCTATATTACAGCCTATTCAGAGCTTGAGGACTACGTATTTGTTGCACCAGGCGTTGTAACCTCTAACGATAATTTTGCAGCAAGGTCAAAGGAAAGATTTAAACATTTTAAGGGAGTTACGATAAAAAAAGGTGGAAGAGTCGGTGCACAGGCAACTATATTGCCCGGGAAAACTATTTATGAGGATGGATTTGTGGCAGCAGGTTCAGTTGTTACTAAGGATGTGGAATCTGGAAAGATCGTTGCAGGAAATCCAGCAAAATACTTCAAGGATGTTCCAGAGGATCAGCTTTTAAAGAATCAATTTTAAGGAGGATTATATGAAAATACTAACGGTAATCGGAGCAAGGCCCCAGTTTATAAAGGCTGCTCCAGTGTCAAGGGAGATTAGAAAACATTTTAAGGAAATAATAGTCCATACAGGACAACATTATGATGAAAATATGTCGAATATATTTTTGAAGAGCTTAATATCCCAAAACCGGACTATAACCTTAATGTTGGATCGGGAAAACATGGAGAGCAGACGGGGAATATGCTAATAAAAATAGAAGAAGTAATTTTAAAAGAAAAACCTGATGCTGTATTAGTTTACGGCGATACAAATTCAACTTTGGCAGGTGCCCTTGCCGCAAGTAAGCTTCTCATCCCTGTTATTCACGTTGAAGCAGGATTAAGAAGCTTTAACAAGGCAATGCCAGAGGAGCAAAATAGGGTTTTAACAGACCACATTTCAGATTTATTGTTTTGCCCAACGGAAACAGCAGTTAAGAATTTAAAAAGGGAAGGAATTGAAAAGGGAGTTTACAACGTTGGGGATGTAATGTTCGACAGCATACTTTATAACATTGAAATTGCAAAGAAGAAATCAAACATTTTAGAAAGATTAAGCCTTAAGGAAAAGGAATATATCCTTGTTACAATCCACAGGGCTGAAAATACAAATTATAAAGAAAAACTTATAAATATATTCAATGCCTTAAAGGATTCTAATGAAAAAATAGTTCTTCCCCTTCACCCAAGAACAAGAAAATTTATAAATGATTATGGCATAGAAGTTGGACAAAATATAGAGATTATAGAGCCCGTTGGTTACCTTGACATGATTATGCTTGAATTGTCTGCTAAAAGATATTAACCGATAGCGGCGGAGTCCAAAAGGAAAGCTATTTCTTAGACGTTCCATGTATTACCATGAGGGAGGAGACCGAGTGGATTGAAACGGTTGAAGATGGATGGAATGTCCTTGTTGGAAGCGATTATGAGGCCATTTTAAATGCTATTAGATTCTTTATGCCAAAGGGTGAAAAACACGATTATTTTGGTAATGGGCATTCAAGCGAAAGAATTGTGGAAATCATAAACAGGACATTGCAAAAATAAATGCTGGACTGAGGTGTTGGTTTGATGAAAAGAATCTGGATAATGAACCACTATGCTGTTCCACCAACAATTGGCGGCGGGACAAGGCACTTTGATTTTGCAGAGGAACTTGTAAAAGGGGATATGACGTTACAGTTATTGCCTCCAGCTTTGATTTAAAAACAAGAACTGAAAGGTTGAATGAAGGGGAAAAATATAGAATAGAAAATATAAATGGAGTTAAATTCCTTTGGATTAGAACTTTTCCATATAAAACAAACGATTATAAAAGATTTATCAATATGATTTCCTTTGCAATAAATTCATATAAACTTTTGAAAAAATTTGAAAGGCCGGATGTAATCATAGCGTCATCCGTTCATCCATTTACATGTATTGCAGGATACTACCTTGCAAGAAATTTTAATGCAAGGTATATAGCAGAGATTAGGGACCTTTGGCCGGAAACTTTAATCGACATGGGGGCTATGAAAAAGACAGTCTTCCTGCAAAGGTGTTTTATGCAATTGAAAAGTTTATTTATGATAGAGCAGAAAAGATAATAGTCCTTTTACCCGGCGCAGGAGATTATATAAAATCTGTTGGAAACTATAAAGATAAGATAGTTTATATTCCAAATGGAGTATTAGTAAAAAGGTTTGATGATGTGTTAAATAAGGGTATGAGTCAGGATGTTAAGAATATTTTAAAGGAGCATGAGGGTAAAATAAAGGCGGTTTACCTTGGAGCTATGGGACCTGCAAACGCCCTTCATGTAATCCTTGAGGCTGCAAAGATAATCAAAGAGAAGGGGATAAACAATATAGATATCCTGCTAATTGGGGATGGTCCTGAGAAGGAAAGGCTAATTAAGCTTAAAGAAGATATGCAGCTTGATAATGTTTATATATACGATCCAATCAAAAAGGTTGATGTTCCGCATCTTCTTAAAAATATAGATATATGCTTATTTAACCTTAAAGACCTTGATGTTTTTAAATATGGAATTAGCCCTAACAAGATGTTCGATTATCTTTGCAGTGGAAATCCTATTTTATTCTCCTGCAGGGCAACAAACGATTTAGTTAAAGAATCCGGTGCAGGAATTTCAATAAACCCTGAATCGCCGGTTGAATTTGCAAATGCACTTGTTACACTTTCAAGAATGACAGAGGACGAAAGAAGGGCCCTTGGTGAAAAGGGAAGAAGATACGTCGAGGAAAACCACGATATATCAAAACTTGTTGATAGACTTGAAAGTTTGTTTTAAGGATGTGAGAGGATGAAAAAGTTACAGCTTTTTATAAAAAGGCTATTTGACTTTCTTTTAAGTCTAATCCTTCTTATTGTTTTATCCCCTCTGTTTTTAATAATTGCAATTCTCATTAAACTTGATTCAGAGGGAGAGGTATTTTTAGGCAGGAAAGAGCAGGACTTAATGGAAAGCCATTTATGATATATAAATTTAGAACAATGGTTAAAAACGCTGAAAAGATTGGTGATGGCTATTATACAGGTGAAAATGACCCGAGAATTACAAGGATAGGGAGATTTTTAAGAAAAACAAGCCTTGATGAGCTTCCACAGCTTATAAACATTTTAAAGGGCGAGATGAGCATAATAGGTCCAAGGCCAACTCTTATGTATCAAGTTGAAAAATACGACGATTTCCAAAGAAAAAGGCTTTTAATGAAGCCTGGGGTTACAGGCCTTGCTCAGGTTAACGGAAGAAACTCCCTATCCTGGCCTGAAAGGATAAAGTATGATGTTTATTATGTGGAAAACTGGAACCTTTGGATGGATATAAAGATTTTCTTTAAAACCTTTTTAGTTGTTTTAAAGGGTGAAGGTGTTTACGCTGAAAAGGAAAAGTTTATAATAAAAGATAAGGATGAGCTGTAGGTGATGGTATGATAGATGTTATAATAGTAGGTGCAGGAGGCCATGCAAGGGTTATCCTTGATATTCTTCTTGCTATGAAAAATATTAACAATATAAACATATTAGGCTTTATTGATGATAACAAAGAGGGAGAAATATTGGGCTATAAAATTTTAGGAAAGATGGATGACATTAAAGGTCTTAAGGAGATTTATCCCAATTTAAAGGCTGTTCCTGCAATTGGCGATAATAAAATTAGAAAAATTATAGTTCAAAAACTAAATTCTTTTGGTGTTGATCTTTTTACTGCAGTTCATCCAAGCGCCGTTATAGGTGGAAATGTGGAGATAGGGGAAGGAACTGTTGTAATGCCTATGGCGGTTATAAACAACAGTGCTAAAATTGGAAGGGCTGCCATTATAAATTCATCGGCAGTTATTGAGCACGATAACATAATAGGGGATTTTGCCCATATATCCCCCGGAGCTCACCTTGCTGGCACGGTAAGGGTGGGGGATCTTACCCATGTAGGAACTGGCGCTAATGTGATTCCTGGAGTAAACATCGGCAAAAACGTTACTATTGGCGCTGGAGGGACGGTTATTAAGGACATTGAAGACAATGCCGTTGCTGTTGGTGTGCCAGCTAAAGTTATAAAGTTTAAGGAGGATTTAGAATGAAAGTTCCATTGGCAAAACCAGATATTACCCAAAGGGAAATAGATGCCGTTGTGGAGGTTATGAAATCCGGCATTTTAAGCATAGGACCTAAAATAGAAGAATTTGAAAAAAGTTGCTGAATATGTCGGCGTAAAATATGCAGTTGCAGTAAATAGCGGAACAAGCGCCCTAAACCTTATCGTAAAGGCCCTTGGAATAGGAAAGGACGATGAGGTTATAACAACTCCCTTTAGCTTTGTTGCCTCTGTAAACTGCTTTTTAATGGAGGGGGCAAAGCCTGTATTTGTTGACATAGACCCTAAAACATTAAACATGAACATAGATGAAGTTGAAAAGCATATTACTCCAAAAACGAAGGCGATACTTGCAGTTGACGTTTTTGGTCAGCCTATTAATATGAAAAGATTAAGGGAAATTGCAGATAAACATAATCTTCATCTTATCGAAGATAGCTGCGAAGCTCTCGGTTCAGTTTACGATGGCGTAAAGGCAGGAAAGCTTGCTGATGCAGCAGCCTTTGCCTTTTATCCAAACAAGCAGATTACAACTGGCGAAGGTGGAATAATTGTAACTGATAGTAAAGAAATAGCAGAGCTTGCCCAAAGCTTAAGAAGTCAAGGCAGAGCCATAACTGGTTTTTGGCTTCACCACGAAAGATTAGGATATAACTACAGAATGAGCGAGCTTAATGCTGCATTAGGTTCCATTCAGATGGATAGGCTTGATGAAATAATTCAGAAGAGGCTAAAAGTGGCTAAAAGATATGATGAAATTTTAAGCAAAATCGAGGGCGTTGAAGTTCCATATATTGATCCAAAGGTTGATGTCATGAGCTATTTTGTTTATGTTGTTAAACTTTCTAAGGATGTTGACAGGGACAAGGTAATGGCATATCTTAAGGAAAATGGAGTAGGTTGTAGACCATACTTTACACCAATCCATGTTCAGCCTTATATGGTTGATATGTTTGGATATAAAGAAGAAGATTTTCCGGTAACTTCAGATGCAGGAAGAAGATGTGTTGCACTTCCATTCTACAACGATTTATCCGATGAAGAGGCAAATTATGTTGCAGAAAAACTTGAGGAAGCTGTTAAACTATTCAAAAGATAATGGAGGTTGTGATGGGAAGAGTTAATCTTGCAAAGGCTGCAGGGGTGGTAATCTTTATTACCATCCTTAGCAAAGTTTTTGGCTTTTTAGGACTATCCTTATTGCAAGCAGCTTTGGAACCACCATAGAGAGCGATGCCTATGTGGTATCCTTAACTATTCCCCTTATTATTTATTCAGTAATAGGGGCTGCTGTAAATACTACATTTATTCCCCTTTTGAGTAGAAACTTAACTCAAAAGGGAAAGGATGAGATGATAAAGTTTGCAAATAATGTAATGAACATATTGTTTTTATTTTCAGTTGCCTTTTTCCTTTTAGGCTTTGTTTTATCGCCTCAGATAGTTAGAATTATTGCCCATGGATTTTACGGTGAGAAGTTTTCATTAACAGTTAAGCTAACAAGAATAAGTATGTTCAATATATTAGCCCTTAGCATGACTGCGGCATTTATGTCGATTCTTCAGACGCTTAACGAATTTAAAGCACCTGCCATGGTGGGAATTGCCCTTGACCTTCCTATTATAATTTATTTAATCTTAGGGGCAAAGTTTGGAATTGTAGGGCTTTCTATTGCAACGCTTTTAGGATATACTATGCAATTTATAATTCAAATTCCTTATCTTATAAAACATGGATATAAGTATAGCTATAATATAGATTTTAAGGATCCACAGGTTAAGGAAATGCTTTATTTAATTATGCCAATACTTATTGGGACAACGGTTAATCAAATCAACTCAATTATTGATAAAACCATGGCATCCAGCCTTCCAACAGGCAATATTTCCGCCTACAATTTTGCAATAAACGTAAACAGCATGCTCTATGGAGTCTTTGTTGCATCTATTGTTATGGTAATATATCCTGCGATATCAAGGGAAGGTGCAAATAAGGCCTATGATAATATGAAAATTTTTATCCATAAAGGGATTGTAAGCATCCTTCTTATAATGGTTCCTGCTGCGGTAGGCCTATTTGTTCTTAAGGTTGATATTTTGACTATATTTTTCAAAAGGGGCATGTTTAACGACAATTCCTTAAATCTTACCGCCTATGCCCTTTCCTATTTACTTTTAGGCCTTCCCTTTTATGGGGTAAGGGATGTATTTAATAGGGCATTTTATGGAATAAACGATACAAAAACTCCAATGCTAAACGGAATAGTTGGAGTGCTTTTAAATATAACTTTAAATTTAATTTTAGTGAGATTCCTTGGAATAGGTGGACTTGCTTTTGCAACATCCATCTCTGCTATTACAACAAGTATTCTACTTGGAATTGCTTTAAGTAAAAGAATTGGCGGAGTTGGAGGAAAGAGGATTTTTAAATCATTCTCTAAAATAACTCTAGCAGCCATTATAATGGGCTTTTGTGTTTTTGCGTTAGATTCCTTTTTAAAGCTTTATCTTAAAGGATTTGTTGGAATGGCTATAAATCTAACGCTATCTGTAATAACAGGCATTTTAGTTTATTTTATTTCCCTTAAAGTATTAAAATTAGAAGAGCTTGATGATGCTTTAAAATTGGTTTTAAGAAAAAATAATTTGGTGGTGCAGTATGAGGATTTGCATGTTAACATCCAGCCATAATGTGTTTGATAATAGGATTTATTATAAGGAGATTTTGTCCCTAAAAAGGTTTACGATGAAATATATTTGGTTGCCCCTGGGGATAAGGATTTTGTTACTGAGGATGGAATTATTGTAAGATGTTTTAAAAAAGAAGGGCTTGGTATGACAGAATAAGGCCTATGAGGGATATGTATAAGATAGCTGCAGAGATTAATGCTGATGTCTATCATGCCCATGAGCCGGATTCCTTTCAAGTTGCGGTTAAGCTTAAGAAAAATTTAAATAAAAAGATAATATATGATTCCCACGAATATTATCCTGAAGCCTTTGCTGAACACTTTAAAGGCCTTTATGATGTTGCAAAGAAATTCATTTATATATATGAGAAAAATCTTGCTAAAAAGGCAGATTATATCGTAACTGTTAACGACATTTTAGTTGATAAGTTTAAAAAATGGAATAAAAACGTTGAGCTTATTACAAACTATCCTGTTTTAGAGGGGAACCTAAAAAGACTTTTAGCGAAAAGCCTATATTCGTCTATGCTGGAGGGCTCTCTGAGGATAGGGGTATTTTAAAGACTTTGGAGGCAATAAAAATAATAAGGGGCGATGCAAAATTTATTTTTATTGGAAATTTTAGAGACAAAGAAACTGAAGATAAGATAATGAGTTTTGCAAAGGAAAATTTAAAGGATAAAGATATAGAGTGGACTGGAAGAATAGGCCATAAGGATGTTTTAGAATATTTAAACAAAGCCTTTGCTGGTTTTATACTTCTGCAGCCTAAGAATTGGAGATATGTAAATTCTGAGCCTATTAAGCTATTTGAATACATGATGTCTAAGACGGCGGTTATCGCAAGCGACTTTCCTATGATGAGAAATATAGTGGAGGGGAAAACTGCGGCCTTTTGGTGGATCCTACTGATCCTGAAAAGATTGCAGAGGCTATAGATTACCTCATTGAAAACAAGGAATTAGCTTATAAAATGGGTGAGAATGGATTTAGGGCAGTTTTTGAAAGGTATAATTGGGATGTTAATGAGAAAAAGCTTTTAAATATCTACAAAAAGTTAGAAGGTGATAAAATTGTTTAAGGAAAAGATAGATAATCTTTTTAAAAGTAGAATATTTAATGCCTTGTTAATAATTTATGCCTTTATTTTTATTATTAATGCTTCGATTACTATAATGTATCCTGAAAGGTTCCGCGCAAAGGCAAATTATGAAAATAAGATAGCAAAAATGATGTTGCTGCTGAGGACGGGTTAAACCCCATTATTTTTAAGGACAAAAATCTTGAAAGGACGATAAGATCCTACATCGGTAAAGGCGAAGGAGAAGTTTATGTAAAGGATGTTGCTGGGATTACGGAGCTGGATTTGAGGTTTCAGGGTGTGGAAACTTTAGAAGATTTAAGGTTTTTCAAAAGTTTAAAGAAACTAAATATTTCTAATAATAACCTTAGAAATCTTAATGGGTTGGAAAATTTAAAAGGATTAGAGGAGATTATTGCTTACGAAAACAATATAGAGGATGTATCTGCCCTTGCTAATGTTAAATCATTAAAGTATTTGGATCTTGCCAACAATCAGATAAAAGATGCAAAGCCTTTAACTAATCTTTTAAATCTAGAGGTTTTAAATCTATCTGCAAACAGGATAGAAAAAATAGATGGTTTTGAGAATCTTAAGAATCTAAAGGAGCTTGATTTATCCCAAAACAGGATAAAGGATTTTACTCCAATAAGGGGGCTTAATATTAAACTTTTGTTTGACTGGGGGAACATATGATGTTTGAAAGGTTGATGGAGAGGAAAAGATTTATAATAAGCCTTGGAATATACTTTGTTCTTTTGTGTTATAGTTATTATTATTACTTTTATGTTTATCAGGATTACACTTATCAAGTAGGATATGCTCTAAATCTTAATTATTTAAAGCTTGTTGAAGCAATAATATTTATATTTTTACTTGGGCTTATTTATTTTTATTATGATATAAACAAGAGTATTTATTTAAGCTTCAGCTTTATTTTATACAATTTATTGTTTGTCCCACTTTCGGTATTTTATTGGATGTCTGATAATGCAAGAGCATATTTTTATATGGTGGTAATATCATTTATTATTCTTCACGTAATATTTCTAATTTATAAAATTAATATAAGGAAGGAAAGAATTTATTCTTCAAATGCACTTTATTTATATTTACTTGTTGCAACATTTATTGTTTTTGCAATAATAAATATTTTAGCTTATGTTAAATATGGAAATTCACTTTACTATTTGTTTAACCTCGAGAAGGTTTATGATATAAGATTTAAATCAAGAGATATTCTTCCAGGTTATTTAAAATATATACTTCAATGGTCAGCACTTGTTGTTATCCCAGCAAGCATCGCATATTTTGCAAAGATAAGAAGGTATTACCTTATAGTTATTCCATTAATAGTTCAGGCATTAATCTTTACCATAAACGGTTCAAAGTTTTATCTTTTTTCGCTGATTATAAACCTTTTTGTATTTTTAATTTATTCAGAAAAACTTATGTATTACATGCTTCCGGCATTGAATCTTTTTATAACTTCAGTTTTGCTTTTAAAGAATAATTTCATAATGTCGGTTGGTATAAGACGAGCCTTTTTCGTTCCGCAATCCTTAAGTTTTGTTTATTATGACTTTTTACAAAGCATCCAAAACTTTATTTATCCAGTAGCATTTTAAAAAGATTCATTAAAAATATCTACAAAATCGACAGCCCATTTATTATAGGAAGATATGTGTATCATGAACCTCAAATGTCTGCAAATGTAAACTTTATTGCAAATGCCTATTCCCATATAGGATTTGCTGGGATTATAATATTTACATTGCTTTTGGCGTTAGTTTTACTTGGCTTTGAATATTTCAGCGAAAACAATAGAAATAGAAAATATATAGTTTTGATTTCCTTTAGTTCCTTTTTAGCTCTTGTTAATTCGTCACTTTTAACCACTTTAAAAACCCATGGGCTATTGATCGCACTTTTTATGAGCATTCTATTTTTGAAAAGCTTTAGGGAATAGAAGGTGTTAAGTATGTTTAAGCGGCTTTTTAATATATCTATATATGTATTTGTTCTTTTAGTTCCAATTTTACCTTTAAAAATAAAATTAGGATTTTTGCCCCTTTCTGCGGATTTTATAATATCATCTATTTTGATTTTCTTTGGTCTTTGCTACCTTTTATTTGAAGGTGGATTAAAGGAACTTTATAATTTAAAGGACAAGGGGCTTTTAAAATTAAATTTATTAATTGGCTTATTTGTTCTTTTAAATATAGTTTCCTTTTTATAGCAGAAAATAAAGGTGCAGCAATTAGTGAAAGTTTAAGATTTTTGAGTATGTTTTCCTGTTTTATTTTATAGTTCTTTTAGCTGATAAAAGGACTATAAAAAGGGCATTTATGCTGTTTTGCCTCGATGGTTGTAGCAGCCCTTTATGGGGTTACCCAGTTCATATTTGGATTATCACCTTATACGGTAAACAGAAATATAAGGCTAAATTCAACTTTTGTAAATCCAAACTATTGGGGAGCGGCAGTAAATATTGTTATATTTTACCCGATAGTTGATATGATAAAGGAAAGGAAAATAAAGATTTATAATGTTTTATTCTTGGCTTTATTTTTATTTAACCTTCTGTTTAGCTTAAATAGAAGTTCTTGGCTTGCATTTTTATTAGGTTTATTTGTAATACTTTTGATTGAAAACAAAAATTTATAGCAATATTGCCTGCATTTATACTTCCGTTAATTGCCCACCCCTTTACAAGAAAAAGGTTTATAACCCTTTTATCTATAGAAAAAATTACAAAGGATGCAAGGTTTAAGCTATGGAAGACGGCCTATTTAATGTTTAAGGAGCATTTTGTTTTAGGCGTTGGCCATGGGAATTATAGGTATTTTTACGATGATTATATAAAAAGGTTCCCTGAGCTCTTTGTAAGGAAGGACCTTTGGAGTCCCCACAATTCTTTTTTAAAGATGTTTGCTGAGATGGGTATTTTTGGTGGACTTAATTTTATTTTCATATATATAATGCTTTTTTATTTGGTTATTGTGGTTTATAATAAAACAAGGGATTATAAGGTTATTGCCCTTAGTCTTATAGGCTTTTGGGTATCGTATCTTTTCCAAAACAATTTTAACAATCTAATGTTTATACCACAGTTAAATGTTTTTGCATGGCTTTTAACGGCTCTTTTATATAAGGCCTATGTTTTAGAAGCTGAGGAGGAATTTTAATGGATAATATAAAGGAAAGCTTAAGAAATGTTGCAGTTTTTGGACAAGGGTTTGTGGGACTTCCCCTTTCATTAAGTTTTGCAATGAGGGGATGCAATGTTTATGGAGTTGATGTTGTAGAAAACCTTGTTAAGGATATAAATAAAGGAATTACTTATCATAAGGAGGCCTTTGAGGGAAGGACTATTCAGGAGATCTTAAAGGAGCAACTTGAAGAGGGAAGATATAGGGCAACAACTGATGGGGTTTTAGCTTTAAAGGAGTGCAATAACATCGTTGTTACCGTTGGGATACCGATAATAAATGGACAGCACGATTTAACCGACCTTGTGGAATGCACAAGGCTTATAGGTAAAAACTTGAAAAGGGAAGATTTAGTGGTTATACGAAGCACTGTAATTCCTGGGACGACAGAGGAGATTTTACTTCCTATCCTTGAAGAAGAATCAGGAATGAAGGCAGGTGTAGACTTTTATCTTGCTTATTCATCGGAAAGGATTGCGGAGGGTAAAGCCTTTGAAGAATTTGCATATATGCCAACGGGTTGTTGCAGGTGTTAATGAAGAAAGTGCCAAAAGGGCAAAGGAGCTTTTAGAGATTGTTTGCAAGACGGATGTTTTAATTGCAAGCTCTATTAAAGTTGTTGAAACTGCAAAGGTTTTTGAAAATGTTCAAAGGGATGTAAATATTGCCATGGTGCAGGAGTTTGCAAGGTTTACAGAGGCCCTTGGAATCAATATATTTGAGGTTATAAAAGTTGCCAATACCCATAAAAGGGTAAATCTTTTAGTTCCAGGCCCAGGTGTTGGAGGATACTGCATTCCTAATGCATATCATTATTTAGAACCAAAGGCTAAAGAGCTTGGGGTAAATTTAGATATTTTGAAACTTTCAAGGGAGAAGAATGCAAAGCTTCCTGAGATAATGGTAAATATCATGGAAAAGCTTTTAAGGGGTGCTGGAAAGACAATAGAGGGGGCAAAAATAGGAGTTTTAGGTATTGCTATGAAGGATTATTCCAACGACGATAGGATAAGCCCTCCAATTGAGATAATTAAAATATTAAGAAAAAGGGGAGCGAAGGTCCTAGCCTATGACCCTGCTGTTGTTACGGAGTATCCCTTTAAGGTAAATAGCCTTGAGGAAGCTATAAAGGATGCAGATGGCATAATGGTCCTTGCAAAACAGAAGGAGTTTGAGGATATAAAGATTGACGATATCATAGGAAGCCTTCAAAAGGGAGCTGTAATTTTTGATACAAAGAATTTGTTTGAGGGATTTAAAGATGTATTAAGAGATGCGGGGATTATATATAAAACTATTTAAGGACGGCTTGGGCCGTCCTTAAAATTTATTTGCTTAGTTGTTTTATATATGGTATAAATAATTTGTAGAATACTCATCTGATGAGGAGAGGTTTTATGAAGGTTTTACATATTATAAGCGGTGGTGAAGTTGGGGGCTCTAAACGGCATCTTTTAAGCCTTGCCGCAAATGCTAAATCCTTTAAAAATATAATAATCTGTCTTATGGATGGTGCCCTTTATAGGGAAGGACTAGAAATGGGACTTGACATTCGCCTTATCGAACAAAGGGGTAGGTTTGACCTTAGTATCCTTGATGAGATTAAAAGGTTGCGGTTAAGGAAGAGGTTGATTTAATTAATTGTCACGGTGGAAGGGCAAACTTTTTAGGAATGTTTTTGAAGAAAATTATAAATAAACCCTTTGTAACTACTATTCACAAGTGACTACCTTATGGACTATGAGGGAAATCCCTTTAAGACTCTCATATTTTCAAGGATAAACGCCTATGCCCTAAAGAGCTTTGATTACTATATTGCAGTTTCCAAGGATTTTAAGAAGATGTTAGTAGAAAGAGGATATGAAGAAGAAAAAATATTTGTAGTATATAACGGAATTGACTTTGACGAGGTCTATAATTTTGACTATGATGAAATAATAGAAAAATACGACCTTCCAAGGAATAAAAAGTTTGTAACTATGGTTGCAAGGCTTCATCCAATTAAGGGCCATAAGTTTTTCTTTGATGCGGCAAAAAGGTTTTAAAGGAATGT
The DNA here is from genome assembly GCF_028872215.1 of Caloramator sp. Dgby_cultured_2. Lineage (NCBI taxonomy): Bacteria > Bacillati > Bacillota > Clostridia > Eubacteriales > Clostridiaceae > Caloramator > Caloramator sp. Dgby_cultured_2. The sequence goes on along the minus strand of NZ_CP118396.1, from coordinate 1,364,277 downwards.
CCTGATGCTATGTTTTTAATAGTAGGAGATGGACCAATTAGAAATCAGCTTGAGCGATATGTTGAAGAATATGATATTGCTGATAGTGTGGTATTTTTAGGTTTTCAAAGACCAGACGAGTTTTTATACATATCTAGGTTTACCTGCTTAACATCAAGGAGTGAAAGTTTTCCACTTAGCATATTAGAGTCGGCAAAATATAAAAAAGCGGTTGTGTCTACTATGGTAGGAGGAATTTCTGACCTTGTTGAGGATGGAAACAACGGTTATTTAGTGGAATATGGGGATGTTGAGGATCTAACAGAAAAAATGTTAAATCTTTTAAGGGATGATTTAAAATGCATAGAATTTGGTAAAAGGCTTCATGATAAAGCAAGACAATTTTATTCCATTGAAAGATTTGTTGAAGGATATAAAGAAATATACGAGAAGATAATGGAGGATTAATATGGTAAAGGAAAGGTATCTTGGTGTCGATGTTTGTCCTCTTAATATGGGACAAGTTCTTTTGGAAGTTGATAGAATAATAATGGAAAGAAAACCCTCCTTTATTGTCGCTATAAATCCTGAAAAGATAATGAAGGCGCAGGAGGATGAAAGCTTAAAAAATCTATTAAACAGCGCAACAATTCAAATTGCCGATGGCGTTGGAGTTGTTATTGCTTCGATTTTAAACGGAGGAAGGATAAGGTCGAGGGTTACAGGAATCGACCTTATGATAAATATTTGCAAAAGAGCAGCTGAAAGAGGATATAGGGTTTACATATTAGGTGCAAAACCAGGAGTTGCCGATGAGGCTGTTAAGGTTTTAAAGGAAAGGTTTCACGGTCTTAATGTGGTTGGAGTTAGGGACGGATATTTTAAGGATGAAGAGGAAGTTATTGAGGATATTAAGAAAAAAATCCTGATATTTTATTTGTTGCAATGGGAAGTCCAAAGCAGGAGTATTGGATAACTAAGCATATGGAAAGACTACAAGTTCCCCTACTTATGGGAATTGGAGGTAGCCTTGATGTTATTTCAGGTAATATTAAAAGGGCTCCAAAGATTATGAGAAAATTAGGTCTTGAATGGCTTTATAGACTCATAAAGGAGCCATGGAGATATAAAAGGATGTCTGTTTTGCCTGTGTTTTTATGTAAGGTTTTAAGGGAGAGGTTTAAAAGATGAAGAGGATCTGGTTTTTAGTTTTATTTTTTTCCTTTTTTCCTTTAATGTTAATGCAGAGGAAGGCAAAAAATTTATTATAAGGATAAAATTGCCGTTTTAACCTATCATAATGTAAGTCCTAAGCCTTTGACAAATCTTACAATAACTCCTGAGAGGTTTGAGAAGGATATTATAACTTTGAAAAGGATGGGGTTTAATTTTATATCTTTACAGGATACCATTGCCTGTCTTGAGGGAAGAAAAAGGCCGCCTGTAAATGCAATTTTAATTACTTTTGATGATGGCTTAAAGGGATTTTATAGATATGCCTTTCCAATTTTAAAAAGTATAATATCCCTTCTGTTAATTTTATTATAACTTCAAGGATAACAACTAAGGGCGAAAAGGATAGTTTTTCCATGAATGAAGAGGATGTAAAAAAGTTTATTCAAGCGGACTTATAGAAATAGATTCCCATACCCATGAGAGCCACGATTATATTTATATAAATGAATCCCTAAAGCAGGGCGGAAAACTTGCCCATAGAGGGTATGATCCTATTGCTAAAAGGCTTGAAAGGGAAAGGGATTATGAGAAAAGAATTTACGATGATCTTGTAAAATCAAGGGAGGTTATTAAAAACCTTTTAGGCAAGGATTCTAAGGTTTTATGTTTTCCCTTTGGACAGTATAACGAAAAGGTTTTAGAAATTGCAAAAGGAGCAGGCTTTGAATACTTCGTTACCACCGAAAGGGGACTTAACAAATTCAACTCAAAGAGCAAAAATATACCGCTATCCAGCGGGATACGTGAATATAAAGATAGAGGATGTTATTAAAGAAATAATTGAAAAGAAAAAATAATATAGACTAAATGTTGAGAATGAGGTGTTAAAGTGAAGAGAGTTAAATTTGCAAAAAGGATTTTTATTTTATTATTATCTGTATTTATTTTTCTTCCTAATATGGCCTTTGCTTCCAATGAAAGGGGAATTATTAAAGTTAAGGATGAGTGGGACTTTTATCGAAAGATGTATTACTCATTGGAAAAGGGAGAAAATGCTTTGATAGTTTATTTTGATGATGGTGCAGATGATATTCTTGAGAATAGTTTAGACTTAACCCAATATTTTATGGATATATCTGGATATGGATTATTAGGTCCATATTCAATAAGTATTAATTTACAGAGTCGCTATATATTATTCGACTTCTCTATGGATTATTTTGAAACTAAAGAACAAAGGGAATTTGTTGATAAAGAAATAGATAAGATATTAACTCAAATAATTTTGCCTAGTATGAATGTGCGTGAAAAGGTTAAGGCTATTCATGACTGGATAGTAAGTAATGTTAGTTATGATACAACATTATCAAGGCATACATCTTATGAAGCATTAACAGGATCTAAGACTGCTGTCTGTCAGGGATATGCAATGTTAACATATAAGATGTTAAATAAGGCAGGTATTCCTTGTTTAATGATATCGAGTAGTGAAATGGATCATGCTTGGAATGTTGTTAATATAGATGGACAGTGGTATCATTTGGACACTACTTTTGATGATCCAATAGGTGGTAGAGGAATTGATTATTATTTTTTCTTTTAACAAATGAAAAAATGAAGGAAACACATATATTTAACGAAAAGAGCTTAGAGGATGCTATTAGACTATTTGAAAGTAAAGGAAAGAACCTAACAGAAAAAATATTTTTGCAAAGGAATTTGAGGTCAATAAACAAAATATTAAGTTAGAAAAAGGAAAGATTGAAAGTATAAAACTTATTAATGTTATGCCAAAGGATGCAGACATATCAAACATAATATGGGAGTCAATGAACCCGTATATTGCAACTGTAGATAATAATGGACTAATTAAAGCACAAAATTCGGGTGAAACGTATGTAAAAGTATATAATAAATATAATCCTAATTACTATAAAATTATTAAGGTTAATGTTGTAGCAGCCGATATATATACAAAGCCATCTATAGCAGATTTAAAGACGGTAAAAACTACTGTTAATGTGAACAAAACATCAGTTACATTGTCAAAAGGGAAATCAACATATGTAAAAGTAACTACAAAACCAACAAATGTTTCAATAAAGGATTTGGTGTGGGAATCAGCAAATAAAAAAATAGCTATTGTTGATAAAAGCGGGAAAGTTACTGGGATAGGTAAAGGAAAAACTACTATTAAAGTGAGCTTAAGGCAAAATCCTAAAATATATAAAATAATAAATGTAGTTGTAAATTAGTTTTTAGAAATAAAGATGGGTAAAAATAAGCACCCTGTAAGATTCCGATAAATTTATTTGGCATCTTATGGGGTGAATTTTTAAAAAACTATTGCATAAATATAAAAATAATTGTATAATTATTAAAAAACAAAGAGGAGGAGTTTACATGGGAAGATAATACTTGCTTATTCAGGAGGGCTCGACACTTCGATAATTATTCCTTGGCTAAAGGAGAACTACGATACAGAGATCGTAGCTGTGTGTATCGACGTAGGACAGGGAGATGACATGGAAAAGATCAAGGAAAAGGCATTAAAATCCGGAGCATCAAAGGTTTATATTGAAGATGTTAAGGAGGAATTCGCAAAGGAGTATCTTTTTAAAGCTATTAAAGCAAGAGCTCTTTATGAGGGAAAATACCTTCTTGGAACAGCCTTTGCAAGACCTTTAATGGCAAAAAGCTTGTTGAAATTGCCCATAAGGAAGGAGCAGAGTATATCTGCCACGGCTGCACAGGAAAGGGCAACGATCAGGTAAGATTTGAGCTTGGCATTGCTGCCCTTGATCCAACTATAAAAATAATAGCCCCATGGAGAATTTGGGATATCAAATCAAGGGAGGATGCTATAGACTATGCTAATTTAAAGGGAATAGAAGTTCCTGTTACTAAGGAAAAGATTTATTCTGTTGATAAAAATTTATGGCATGTAAGTCACGAAGGTGGGGATTTAGAGGACCCTAAGAATGAACATAAAATTGAAATGTATGATATCGTAACTCCACCTGAGAAGGCAAAGGATGAAGCAAGTTACGTTGATATTGAATTTGAAAAGGGCGTTCCTAAAAAGGTTAATGGGGAAGAATTAAACCCTGTTGAATTAATTGAGGTTTTAAATAAAATAGGCGGAGAAAATGGAATTGGAGTTATAGATATCATTGAAAATAGATTGGTGGGTATGAAATCGAGGGGAGTTTATGAAACTCCTGCAGGAAGTATACTTTACGAGGCCCACAGATATCTTGAATATTTAACATTAGATAAGGAGACCCTTCATTTCAAAGAAATAATTTCGCATAAATATACAGAAATTGTCTATAATGGTTTATGGTTTACAACTTTAAGGGAGGCTATCGATGAATTTATTGAAAAAACTCAGGAAAATGTAACTGGAAAAGTAAAACTTAAACTTTATAAGGGCAACATTATTCTTGCTGGGGTGGAGAGTAAATTTGCCCTTTACGATAAGGATATTTCATCCTTTGGATATAGTGAAGTTTATAGTCATAAGGATGCAGAAGGCTTTATTAATTTGTATGGGCTTCCAATAAAGATTAAGGCAATGATGAAGATGGGGATGATAAAATGAAAAAGTTATGGGGAGGACGATTTGAAAAGGAGGAAAATCCCTTAATGAAAAAGTTTAATTCCTCATTTGAGATCGATAAAAGATTGATCTTCGATGATATAGAAGGAAGCATAGCCCATGCAAAGATGCTGACAAAGGTAGGAATATTAAGGGAAGAAGAAGGAAGTAAGATAATAAATGGCCTTGAAGAGATTTTAGAGGATATTAAATCAGGAAAGCTTGAACTTATAGGTGATTTTGAGGATGTCCACAGCTTTGTGGAGTTTCACTTAATCCAAAGGATAGGGATTTTAGGTAAAAAGCTTCACACGGCAAGGTCAAGAAACGATCAGGTTGTTACCGATTTAAAATTATTTTTAAAAAGGGAATGCAGCATTATAATAGAAAAAATAAAGTTTCTTCAACAAACTATTAAGAAAAAGGCTGATGAAAATCCATATATTATGGCAGGCTTTACCCATCTTCAGCCTGCCCAAGCTATAACTTTCAAGCACTATCTAATGGCTTACTTTAACATGCTTGAAAGGGACAAAAGAAGAATCCAAAATGCAATAGATATTATGGATGAATGCCCGCTAGGCTCCTGTGCCCTTGCTGGAACAACCTATGATATAGATAGGGAATTTACAGCTAAAGTTTTAGGGTTTAAAAAACCAGTCGAAAACTTTTTAGATGGGGTTTCGGACAGGGATTTTGTCCTTGAAATTTTGTCGGATCTTTCCATTATAATGATGCATCTTAGCAGAATTTCTGAGGATTTTATAATATACTCTTCATGCCAGTTTAAATTTATAACTTTAGATGATGAATTTTCAACGGGAAGCAGCATAATGCCCCAAAAGAAAAATGCTGATTCTTTAGAGCTTATAAGGGGAAAAACAGGAAGGGTCTATGGCAACTTGATGGCTTTATTAACTATTTTAAAGGGGCTTCCGCTTGCCTATAATAAGGATATGCAGGAGGATAAGGAAGCTATATTTGATTCTTTAGACACGGTTAAAAATTGCCTAGATGTTTTAGAGGGAGTTATTAGAACCTTGAAGGTAAATGAAGAGAAAATTTTAAAGGCAATAGAGGATGGCTACTTAAATGCCACAGAGGTAGCGGATTATCTTGTAAATAAAGGTGTCCCCTTTAGAGATGCCCATAGGATCGTTGGAAAAATAGTTCTGTTTTGTGAGGAAAAAGGAAAAAACATAAATGAGCTTAGTTTAGAAGAATTTAAAGGCTTTTCAAGTTTGTTTGAAGAAGATATTTATGATTTTATTGATTATTACAAAATCTTAAATAGGGGAATAAAGAAAATAATGCTCTAGATATAAAGTAAAAATATTTTAATAATTCTAAATATTGAAAATGTTTTGAATAAATTATATACTTTAATTGGACAAATTGCACAAAGGAGGATGTCAAATGAAAAAATTTTATCCCTACTTATAGTTTTTGTTTTAGTCATTTCCTTATTTAGCGGCTGTGCTAAAAGGAGGCAGGGGACGTTATTAAGGTAGGTTGGATTGGACCTTTAAGTGGTGACCAGGCAGTATGGGGACAGTGTGAATCAAATGCAGTAAAGATGTTTTTCGAGGAGTTAAACAACAATGGAGGCTTATTAGGAAAGAAAGTTGAAGTTGTGGCTTATGATACAAGAGGTGATGGAACGGAGGCAGTTAACGCTGTAAGAAGATTGACATCCCAAGACAAGGTTATTGCAATAATAGGACCTAATTCAAGTGGACAGGCAATACCAATTTCTTCTATATTAGAAGAAATGAAGGTTCCTGATATTGCAACAGTTGCAACAAATCCAAAGGTTACTGTTGTGGATGGAAAGGTAAAGCCATTTAATTTTAGAATTTGCTTTATAGACCCATATCAAGGTGCTGTTGCAGCAGGTTATGCGATAGATGTTTTAGGATTTAAAAAGGCAGCTATTCTTTATGATATTGGCGATGATTATTCCCAAGGGTTAACTCAATACTTCGAAGAAACATTTACTAAAAAGGGTGGACAAATTGTTGCAAAGGAAGGATTTAAAACTGGGGATGTTGATTTTAGACCTCAGCTTACAAAGATAAAGGCAGCAAATCCAGATGTTATATTTATGTCGTATTATTATAAGGAAGTTGCCCTTTCAGCAAAGCAGGCAAGGGAACTTGGAATCACTGCGACTTTGATGGGTGGAGATGGTTGGCCATCAGAACAGCTAATGACAATGGCCGGTGATGCTGTTGAAGGCTCATATATTATCAATCATTTGGATTTTGACGATCCTGAGGTTCAACCATTTAGAAATAAATATAAAGAAAAGTTTGGCAAGGATTCAGAAATAAACGGCTATCTTGCAACCGATGCCTGCACGCTTTTAGTTGAAGCAATAAAGAAGGCAAATAGCTTCGAAGGGGAAAAGATCAAAGAAGCTCTAGAAGGTATTGAAATTAAAGGAATAACAGGAAATATCAAAATAGGCAAGGATACCCATAATCCTGAAAACAAAGAAGCTGCAATAATTAAAATAGAAAATGGAAAATATAAGTTTGTTGAAAAATATGCAGTTAAATAAGGTGGGATTTTCCCACCTTAATTGAATGTAAAGGGGAAAAAAGATGTCTGGATTTATTCAGCAGATTATAAATGGCCTTTCAATTGGAAGCGTTTATGCCCTAATGGCTGTGGGCTATTCGCTGGTTTATAGTATAATGAATTTTTCTAACTTTGCCCATGGTGGAATTATTATGTTTGGCGCTTATTTTGGATTTTTCTTTATGACCCTTTATAAATTTCCATTTTCCGTCGCCTTTATTGCTTCAGGAATATGTGCTGCCCTAATGGCGATACTGGTTGAAAGGGTTGCATATAAACCCCTTAGGGATAGAAGGGCTCCATTTTTGTATTTTATAATTTCTGCAATGGGAGTTTCGATTTTCCTTGAAAATATAATAATTGCAACTATAGGGCCAACCTTTAGAACCTATCCTGAGGTTTTCTCAGCTCAGCCTATTAAAATTGGGAATTTGGCTATCGGAAGAATAGATTTGACGATGTTTATAATTTCAGCTGTTTTCTTAGTTTTATTGATCTACTTGATTGACCATACAAAAATAGGAAAGGCTATTCAGGCAACATCCTTTAACATGAAGGCTAGTGCCTTAATGGGGATAAATACGGATTTTATAATCCTTCTTGTTTTTGGGCTTGGAGGTTTTTTAGCAGGACTTGCAGGTGTTTTATTTGGAATGAAATATACAGTATATCCTCAGATTGGGAATATCACTTTAAAATCCTTTATTGCTGCTGTATTTGGAGGGCTTGGAAGTTTGCAGGGGGCAGTTATAGGCTCTGTTCTTTTAGGAATCATAGAAACAATAACGTCGGGTTATATATCCTCACAATATAGGGATTTAATAGCCTTTGTGCTTCTTATATTTATATTAGTTGTAAGACCCATGGGACTTATGGGCAAAGTTACAGAAGACAAGGCGTAAGAAGGAGGGATTTATATGCTGAGTTGGTATTATTTAAAGGGCATTATAATGCTTGCAGGAATTTATCTTCTGCCTGTATTAGGGCTATCCCTTTTAACAGGATTTACTGGACTTTTTTCCTTTGGACATGCAGGGTTTATGGCAATTGGTGGATATACAACTGCCTTTATGATGATGAAGCTTGAAGTTCCCTTTATTCCTGCCATTTTAATGGGAGGACTATTTGCTGCATTTTTTAGTTTTATCATAGGAAAGCTTACATTAAAGTTAAAGGGAGATTACTTCTGCATTGCAACTTTAGGTTTTGGAGAGGCAATAAGGCTTCTATTAGATAACATTCAATATTTTGGAGGAGCAAGGGGATGGCCTGGACTTCCACTTAAAACAACTTTGATAACTGTAATTATAATAGATATTATAGCAGTCATTCTTCTTAGAAATATTATAAGGTCAAGGCATGGAAGAAACATGATTGCGGTAAGGGAGGAGGAACTCGCATCCAGTATTATTGGAATTGATACCTTTAAATATAAGATGATTTCCCTTGTTATAAGTGCCTTCTACGCAGGAGTAGGCGGAGGACTTTTAGGAACTTATCTTGGATTTTTACAGCCTAAGATTTTCAGCCTCACAAGATCAACGGAACTTACGATTATAGTTATATTTGGTGGACTTGGAAGTTTAACCGGAAGTGTTGTTGGAACTATTCTTTTAATTGCCCTTCCTGAAATTTTAAGAAGTTTTGCAAATTGGAGATTGGTGGTTTACGGAGTTATAGTTGTATTTATTATGATTGCAAGGCCAGAAGGACTTATGGGGGGTAAGGAACTTAGTTTTGATGTTTTAAGGAATTTGTTTAGAAAAAGAGTTAAAGAAGCTAAGGCAGAGGGGGCAAGTAAATGAATATATTGCAGGTTAATGGATTAACTAAGCAATTTGGGGGACTTACTGCAGTTAATGATGTTACCTTTGATGTTGAAAGGGGAAGTATTACTGGACTTATAGGGCCTAACGGAGCAGGAAAGACAACTATATTTAATTTGGTTACTGGGGTTTATAAGGTGACGGGAGGAAAAATAGTTTTTGATGGGAAAGAAATTCAAAATGAAGAAGCCTTTAAAATAGCCAATATGGGTATTACAAGGACATTCCAGAATATAAGGCTCTTTAAAAGGCTAACGGTATATGAAAATGTCCTTACTGCTTGTCAGTATAATGCCAATTATAGCCTATTTGAAGCGATGGTTTTTGGTTTAGTTCCTAAAAAGATTAAAAGGAATTCAAGGTTTTATAGGGAGGAAAAGCTTCTAAAGGAACAGGCAGAGGAGCTCATGGAGATTTTAGGGCTTCAGGATAGAAGAAATTTTATTGCCAACAATTTACCTTACGGATTTCAAAGAAGACTTGAGATTGCAAGGGCCCTTGCCCTAAGACCAAAGCTTCTACTACTTGACGAGCCTGCTGCGGGGATGAATCCTGAGGAGACGGAAAAGCTAACGGAACTTATAGCATTTATAAGGGATAAATTTGATCTTAGCGTTCTTTTGATTGAGCATCATATGGATCTTGTTATGGAGATATGCGATAAAATTGTGGTTTTAAACTTTGGATGCAAGCTTGCCGAGGGAACCCCTAAAGAAATTCAACAAAATCCAGAGGTTCAAAAGGCTTACCTAGGGGGTGGTAATAATGCTTAAGGTGAAAAATTTGCATGTATATTATGGAGGTATACATGCCCTTAAGGGAATCAATGTTGAGGTGAATCAAGGGGAGATAGTAACCATAATCGGTTCAAATGGTGCTGGAAAGTCAACGCTTTTAAATACTATAACCGGTATTGTAAAACCAAAGGAGGGAGAGATTTTTTATAAGGGTGAAAAATTGTCCCTTATTCCTCATAAGATTGTAGCTAAAGGAATTTGTCAGGTTCCTGAAGGAAGGCTTGTGTTTGCAAATCTAACTGTAAAGGATAATCTGCTTTTGGGGGCTTATCTTAGAAAGGATAAGGCAGAGATAAATAAGGATCTTCAAAATGTTTATGAGATTTTTCCAAGGCTCAAGGAAAGGGAAAAGCAGATGGCAGGAACGTTATCAGGAGGAGAGCAGCAGATGCTGGCAATAGGAAGGGCCCTTATGGGAAGGCCTGAAATTATGCTTCTTGATGAGCCTTCATTAGGCCTTGCACCGCTGCTTGTGGATACAATTTTCAAGATAATTTTGGATATAAAGAAGATGGGAAAAACAATTCTTCTTGTTGAACAAAACGCCTTTAAAGCCCTTGAAATTGCCGACAGAGCCTATGTCCTTGAACAGGGGAGAATAACCCTTGAGGGAGGTGCAAAGGATATTGCATCAGATCCAAAAGTTCAGGAGGCTTACCTTGGAAAGAGGGTGGTAGGATAACTAATAGTTATATGCTATTTTTAAGGTATTGTGATATAATATTAATATAAGCATATGGTTTGGAAGGTGATGTTATGAATACAGCTAAAAAACTTCTATTTGATTTAATTAAAGATATACCTGATGATGATGTTATGGAAATTATAGATTTTATAACTTTTTTAAAGATGAAGCATGATAAAAAGATATTCAATGACCTTATAAAATCAAGCGAATCAAGTATAGATTTTTGGGATAACGACATTGATGATGAGGTGTGGAAAATATAAGAGAATCCCCGAGGTAGGGATTCTCTTAAATTATCTGCCTAAAAATGCGATAAAATCATTAAGATCGTTTATCCTTTCAAAACTTCCCTGAGCAAATTTTGGGCTTCCACCGCCTCGACCATTAAACTTTGGAAGTTCTTCTTTGAATATTTTGCCGCAGTTTATGTCGAGGCTACCGTTGTGGGCAAGGACAACCTTTTTATCTTTTAAAGATGCAAGGATAACTAAGTTATCCTTTAGAGATGTTATTTTGCTTGCAATTGTTTGAACCTCTTCAAAGGATTTATCTTCAAATATTTTTACTATTTTATTTTCTTTAGATTCATTTAAAAGCTCCTTTGCTATGTATTCTGCGTTTAATTCTTTTAAGGAATTTAGCTGCCTTGTAAGGTTTTTTATTTCGCTTTGGAGGGAGTCAAATTTTAATAAAATCTCTGATTGAGGAACAGAAAGGTTCTTAATAAGGCTATTTATAATAATATTCTTTTCTTGAAAATCCTTTAATAGCCTTTTTCCGCATTTAAAATATATCCTTGTCATGTTTTTGTATTTTTCTGTTTTAAGTATTTTTAGCATTCCTATTTCCCCAAGGCTCTTTACATGGGTGCCACAGCAGGGGGAATAATCAATTCCTTCTATTTCTACTATCCTTATGTCAACGTCTGTTGGTGGTAGTTTTCTTAATGGGAGTTTTCTTGCTTCATCTAGATTAACTATGTAGGATTTTACTGGGATATTTTTAAATATAAGCTCATTAACCCTGTTTTCAACATTTAAAACTATTTCTTCATTTATGTTTTCAAGGCCTATGTCGATGGTCAAATAGTCATCACCAAGGTGAAAGCTGTTAGTTGGAGCATTATACATTTCTAGAAAGACTGCCGACAAAAGGTGCTGCCCAGTGTGGTTCTGCATGTGGTCAAATCTTCTTTCAAAATCTATTTTGCAAGTTACGATGTCTTTGTTTATTTTTTCTTTTACTACATGATATATTTTTTTATCCTCTTCTACTAAATCTACAACTTCAATGCCATCAATCCAGCCAAAATCTCTTGGCTGTCCTCCACCCTCAGGATAAAAGGCGGTTTCTGATAGCTCAATTAAATAAAGGCCGTCCTTTTCTATTTGATGTATTATTTTTGCCTCCCATTCGGACATGTAGGGATTTTGGTAATAGAGCCTCATATGAACATCTCCTTTATATTATTATAGAATTATTACTAATAATTATTATAATATAATATAATGGAATTTTTATTTTAAGTCTAATATAAGATAGTGTCAAGATATTGTAGGTTAATTTTTTATAGACAACCCCCTAAAATGTTTAAAATCAAGACTTTCGTAAACTTTTAAACTTTAAATTATATTTTCATATTTAATTGATTTTAATATCTTATACATCGGTGTTACTTTTCCAATGTTTAATATTGTTATATTATTTATTCCTTCTCGTGAAGAATTATTTATTCTTTTAATTGTTTCTTTTATCTTCTTTTTATTTAATCTAAATGTTTCAACATCTTCCTTGTATATACTTATTTCCCTTAAATTACCTCCATTCCTGCTAAATACCCTTAGCTTTGCCATTATCTTTAATCCCTCTTTACTCCATCCTAATGGCCTACTGCTTAATCTCGCTGATAATACATGGCTTATATGCCCTTCTGCACTGCATCCTATTACATCCTCGTCCTCTTTATATATTACTATCCCTTCCCAGTTATTTAATATATATCTCCTTGCTTCTTTTGCTCTCTCCTTTTCTGTCTTAGTTTCTGCTATATTTATTAACTCCTTAAATATCTCCCTTAAAACCTTCTTATCCCCTTCATTTATCGCTCCCCATATCTTTTGCCTATATTCTTCTCGCTTTGCTGTCCCTCTTATTATGTATTTGTTCAAATGATATCTATCTAATACAAATTTCGCTTTCGGAATCCATTCCATTCCTTCCTTTATCCATCTTGCTCCATCTCCTGCTATGTATATCTTTTCTATGCTCTCTATTTCATAATTGTCATACACATAATTCGCTACATCTATCCATATTTCTTCAGCTTCTACACCAACGTATGCTTTGTAATATACATTCTTTAATTCGTTTCTCCCATTTTTGCTTTGCCTTCCTTCATGTATATATACAAGCCTTGGCATCTCCTTCTTCCCATCCTGCAATGCCACATGATCCTCATCTGCTTCTATGTATAGCACCCTTACTTTCCTCTTTTCTTTTACTTCCCTTTTACTTCTACTTCTCCTACCTGTCTTATTGCATTAAATACTGTCTGTCTACTTAGTTTCTCCGGACATGTTATTTTACTACTCTCCTCATAGGACATATTAATTGCGTTCTCCACCAGCTTTATCTTTACTTCTTTATCTACCTTCTCATGTTTGCTTATCCCTATAATTTCATCAAGTAAATATCTATATTCCCCATTCTTCTTAGATTTGTAATACGTTCTTGCATATTCTATTTCGCCTAGCATTGTTACAATCTTTTTCTTGTCTTTCCTTTCTACTACCCATCCCTTTTTCCTTTTTTCATCTTCTTTAATCGTTTTATCTAATTCTTCTAAAAAGTCCTTTATTATGTTTGCTCCTAATTCATCAGTCATTTTTTTAACTACATCAACAAGTTTTGTTAGATCCCATTCTTTTGATATAGTTTCTTCAACATTTTTTATTAATTTAGTAGTGAAATTTATTAAATGTTGTTGTATAATATTATTCAAAAGAGACACCCCTTATTGGTTTGTGTGTTTTTTCACTTTTATTTTATCACAGGGGTTGTCTCTTTTAAATTTTTGTCTTTTTTCGTCCTACAATAATTTTACACTATGCTAATATAATTTCATAATAGAAAGTTATTGTTAATAATGTTTGCTAAGGAGGCATGCTAATGTTTGATTTAGATACTTGTGTATGCTTTTCAACTAATAAGGTTGCTAAAAAGCTAGCTGATACCTTCAATGAAAGATTATTACCTTTTGGAGTTACACGAGTTCAATGGACTGCTATGTATTTTTATTAAGGGATGGTAGGATGAGTCAAAAAGAATTATCAGACAAAATGAATATAAAGGAGTCTACAACAGTTCGGCTTGTAGATAGAATGGAGAAAGATGGATTTATAGTGAGATTTAAAGATAGCAATGATAGAAGGATTACTTATATTGAACTTACTGAAAAAGGGAAAAAAGGATAGAAGAACTTTTACCTGAAGGTGAAAAAATGAGCCAATTAGCTTCAAGGGAATTAGCGATGAAGAGATAGAAATATTCAAAAAGGTTTTAGATAAATTTATGGAAAATTTAGAGAATGTATGAATATGTAATATGTTTGTCAAAAATAATCAAATTTTTTATTGATTTTTGCATAATACTTGCTATACTAATAATTAGAATAGCAAGTAATTAGGAGAGGTAACAATGGGAAAAAATCCAAGGGAAATGTTAAATGAGTTTATGGGTGGACTTCAAGTTGTTTCAAAGTCTAATGGAGAGCAAGTAGGAGCTTTTATGAATCTTCTTGGTGCAGCATATAAACCAAATGCTGTTGATGTTAAGACAAAGGAATTAATTAGTGTTGGTATTGCTGCATACAATAGATGTGAATACTGTATTGTGTTCCATGTTTATAAAGCTCTTGAAGCTGGAGCTACTCCTGAAGAAATTATGGAAGCTGCAATGGTGGCCGTAGCATTTGGTGGAGGACCTTCAATGGCCTATACAGTAACGCTTGTTAAGGATTCAATTGAAGAGTTTAGGAAGGATTTTAATAAGTAATTTAAAAGGCAGCATTGCTGCCTTTTTGTATGGGGAATTTATATGAAGGTAACACTTGAAAGGTATTTAGGACATGAAAATGAGGCACAGGTTGTTAAAATTTATAAAAAAGTTGGGGATAGTATTGAAACAGGAGATGTTTTAATAGAAGTTGAAGGAAATAAAGCAGCTATTCCCATAATACCAGGAGTAAAAGGTATTATAGAATCGATTTATGTAAATGAAGGCGATATAATTACTAAGAATTCAGTTATTGCAATTATTAAAGAAGATTATTCTAATAAAGACACAAAAGAAATAAAGACTAAATCGGAAGAAAATTTTGCTTTTGATTATTTTGCAACTATACTAAAACCAAAAGAGGAAGAATTAAAATGCGATATAGCAATAATCGGAGGAGGACCAGGTGGTTATGTTGCTGCAATTTATGCAGCACAAAATGGTAAGAATGTAGTCTTAATTGAAAAGGATAAACTTGGAGGAACTTGTTTAAACAGAGGGTGTATTCCAACTAAAGCTTTGGTTCGTTCAGCTGAAGTGTATAAAATTATAAAAAATGCAGATAAATTTGGTTGTTTACTACAAAATCCAAGTGTTGATATTAAAAAGGTTATAGAACGAAAAAATAAAGTTGTAAATGAACTTAATTCTGGGATTAAATATTTAATGAAGAAGAATAATGTAACGGTTTTAGAGGGTTTAGGAAGCTTTGCCGATAAAGAAACTATTCATGTAAAAGGGAATTCCAGAGAATACATAGTAAAAGCACAAAATATAATAATAGCTACGGGTTCAAAACCATATATTCCACAAATAGAAGGTATTAATGAAATTAACAATAACAACATAATTACTAGTGATGAAGCTTTAGAGATAAAAGACCTTCCTAAAAAAATGATAATAATCGGTGGCGGAGTTATAGGAATGGAGTTCGCATTTATATTTGCAAATTTTGGTGTTGATGTTTCTATAATTGAATATTTTGATAATTGTCTTGCAAATCTTGATGATGATGTTATTGCAGAAATTAGTAGAAATGCTATTGAAAAAGGTATAAAAATTTATACTGGATCGAAGGTGGAAGAGGTATTTAAAACTGAAGATGATGAATTAATAGTAGGCTTTCTACAGAAGGGTGAAAGAAAATATCTAAGGGGAGATAAGATACTTTTAGCTGTCGGAAGAAAACCTTATATGGATGAACTAGGAATTGAAAAATTAGGTATTGAATTGAATGATAACAAAAGGGGAATAAAGGTAAATTCAAAAATGCAAACTAACATATCTAATATATATGCTATAGGTGATGTGACTGATAGAATCTTACTGGCTCATGTCGCTTCTCATCAAGGGATTGTTGCGGTTGATAATATACTTGGCAAAGAAAAAGAAATGGATTATGCAAATGTTCCATCAGCAATATTCACAGAGCCGGAAATTGCAACAGTTGGGATAAATGAGAGGGAAGCTATAAGTAAGGGCATTGAAATAAAAGTTTCTAAAATTCCTTTTGCTTCAAATGGCAAAGCGTTAACCTATGGAGATAACAGAGGTTTTATAAAGCTTATAGAGGATATACATAATAAGAAAATTATAGGAGCTACTATAATAGGAATACATGCTACAGATCTTATTGCAAACATAACATTGGCGATAAAAAGAATCTCTGTCCAGAAGACATTATTGAAACTATATATGCACACCCTACAACTTCTGAAATAATACATGAGGCTGCATTAGGACTTGAGAAGGGAGCAATTCACTTTGCATAGAAATATTAAACCTAAAATCGTATTTTCAAAAATACATGATCCATGGTTCAACTTAGCTCTTGAAGAAGCTATTTTGAACTCAATAAATAAAGGAGAAATTTTTTATATATATGGCAAAATGACAAAACCGTTATTATTGGGAAAAATCAAAATCCATGGAAAGAGTGCAATATTACTACACTAAAAAGGAATGGTGGGAAAATTGCAAGACGTATTACTGGAGGAGGAGCGGTCTATCATGATCTTGGAAATGTAAATTTTTCTTTTTAGTCGATAAAGAGCAATATGATCAAACTAAACAATTTAATCTAATATTAAATGCAATAAAAAAGCTAGGTATTAACGCAGAACTTTCAGGAAGAAATGACATTATTGCAAATGGAAGGAAATTTTCAGGTAACGCATTTTATGTCGATGAGCATGTAGGACTTCACCATGGAACAATTTTAGTTAATACTGATATATCAAGAATGATAAGATATCTAAATGTATCAAAAGAAAAAATCATTTCAAAGGGAATAGATTCAGTAAAAGCTAGGGTCGTTAATTTGAAAGATATTAAACCTGAAATAACTGTAGAAGCGATAATAAATAGGCTGATAGAAGAATTTAAAAATGTTTATGGTAATAATATTGAAATTGTAGATCCTATTGCATTTAATATAGAAAAATTTTATGAAAAACATTCATCTTGGGAATGGATTTATGGAGAAACACCGGATTTTAATATAAGTTTTTCAAAAAGGTTTATATGGGGCGAGATAGAATTTAATTTGCAACTTGAAAAGGGTAAAATTGTGAAGTCATACGTTTATTCTGATGCTATAGAGACTCAAGTTATTGAAAAAATTAATTTAGCCATTAAAGATTTAGATTTTAATTTTGATACTATTAATGAAAGTTTAAGAAATATTGATATCGACGCAGATGGGAAAGAACTTATTAATAATATTATTGATTGGCTCAGCAACATAAATATTTAAGTGGCAGAGAATTATTCTCTGCTTTTTGTTTTTATTTTATTCCTAACTTAATTCTATCCCTTGATAGATAACAATCTCAAGTGGTAAAATAACTGAGGGGCTTAATTTACATGAAAAAGAAACTTAAATCTTAAGTGCCAGGCACTTTAGAAAGGAGTAGAAGAATGTCGAAGAAGAATATAGGCAGGGCAACGGCTATAGTTATGCTCATGCTTTTTTAAGCAGAATATTAGGGTTTGTAAGGGAAATGATTGTTGCAAAGGTTTATGGAAGAAGTTATGTCACTGATGCGTTTTTGCAGCCTTTACAATTCCTGATGTTATGTTTTACCTTTTGGTAGGTGGGGCATTAAGTTCAGGATTTATGCCAGTTTTTACTCAATATATTGCCAAGGAAGATGATGATAACGCCTGGAGGGCAGCAAACACGTTTATTACTGTTGCAATTATTTTTATTATAATATTCAATATTTTAGGAATTACATTTGCCAAGTTTCTTGTGCCTTTAGTTGCTGTTGGAAGTTTAAATAGCAAGGAAATGTTCGAATTAACAGTTAAGCTTACAAGGATAATGTTTACGGCTGTAACCTTTACGGTTCTTGCTGGTCTTACGAGGGGGATTTTAAACTCCTATAACATATTTACATCACCATCTGTAGGCCCGGTTTTATATAATGTTGGGATGATCCTTGGTGCAGCTTTATTAGGAAATAGATTTGGAATTTTTGGTCTTGCAGCAGGAGTTATTTTTGGTGCTCTTTTAAACTTTTTAGTTCAGGTTCCTGACTTTTTAAAAGTTGGGAAAAGGTTTAGATTCCAGCTCGATTTAAAACATGAGGGATACAAAAGGATGCTTCAGCTTATGGGACCTGCAATCATTGGTCTTTCAATATCTCAGCTTAACCTTGTGGTAAATCAAAATATCGCTTCAGTTTTAGGAGAGGGAAGTATAACTGCCTTAAGATACGCAAATAGGCTTATGCTTTTGCCTCTTGGAATTTTCGCTATGGGGATTGCAACAACAATATTTCCAAGCTTAAATATGCATATTGCAAGGGGAGAATATGATAAATTTAAAGAAACCTTTTCCCTCGGAATGAGGATGGTAATGTTTATAACTATCCCTTCTGCAATTGGTATGATCGCTTTAAATGTTCCTATAATAAGGCTTTTATTTAAGACGGGAAAATTTGGCGAGCAGGACGTTTTAGTTACTGCCTATGCCCTTGCCTTTTACAGTTTTGCTGTAGTCGGACAATCGGCAGTTCAGATATCGACAAGAGGGTTTTATTCTCTTCAGGATACAAAAACACCTGTTAAGGTAGGGGCCTTAACGGTTTTAGTTAATATACTTTTGAACTTAATGTTTGTTATGTTCTTTAAACAGCTTGCAATAGGTGGAATTGCTCTTTCTTATTCTATATCAAGTATATTAAATATGATTCTGCTTCAAAGGGGACTTTCTAAAAAGCTAAATGGATTAAAGGAAAAGGAAATAATAATATCCACCGTAAAATCAATTGGAGCATCGATAGTTATGGGAATTGCCGCCCTTGTAACATATAAATTTCTTGAATATAATTTTGGAATAGAATCGAAACTTATGCAGCTTATAGGAGTTGGCGGTGCTGTTTTCATTGGCATAGTTGTTTATGCTTTAGTTGCAGTTATATTAAAGATGGATGAGGTAAAGTTTATGCTTAAGATGGTTAAAAAATAACAATTAAGGCATTGGGGGTTAAACTCCGATGCCTTTTTCTTTGGTATTAAAAATTAAAATAGGGTTAATATAATAATAGACAAAATTGTAAAATATGTGGCATTAAAGAAGAAATAATCATAGTAGTTTGACAAAATTTTATAAGGAGGGATAATATGTCAGAAAAGAAGGGGCTTTCACACGGAGCCTATGGTGGAGTAAGTGGAGATGAATATATTCCTTTTATTCCTGCAAGTGAGGCTATGCCTGAGGCCACAATAGTTTCTATTTTACTTGGCGTTTTGTTTGCGATAGTTTTTGGAGCTGCAAATACATATCTTGGGCTTAAGGTTGGTATGACTATTGCAGCTGGTATTCCTGCAGCGATTTTAGGAACTGGGCTTTTAAGGGGAATTTTTAGAAGAAATAATATCCTTGAAGCTAATATGGTCCAGGGGATTGCTGCAATGGGAGAGTCGATTGCAGGTGGAGTAATATTTACATTACCTGCGATAATAATCTGGGGATTTGAGCTAAAGCTTTCAACTATTGTTTTCGTTACATTGCTTGGAGGTCTTGTTGGTATATTATTTGTAGTTCCATTAAGAAGATACCTATTAGTTGAAGAACACGGGAAATTAATCTATCCTGAATCGATGGCTGCTGCTGAAGTTTTGGTTACAGGAAGTCAAGGAGGAGCAGGTTTTAGAACTGTCATGACAGGATTATTTGGTGGAGGAATTTATAAGCTCCTTTCAGGAGGCTTTAGATTTTGGCTTGAGGAACCGGAATGGACTATAAGACCCCTTCAGGGAACTATATTTGGTGTTGATGCCATGGCATCCCTTGTTGGAGTTGGATATATCGTCGGTATGGAGGCGGCCCTTTATATGTTTGCTGGGGCCATTGTTGCATGGCTTGGATTAATACCTCTTATAAAATATATAGGTGCAGGGCTTACAACACCTCTTTTCCCTGCAACAGTTCCTATTTCAGAAATGAATGCTTGGCAGATTTGGAGTAAATATATAAGATACATCGGTGCTGGTGCCGTTGCAGCAGGGGGATTTATAAGCCTTGGAAGATCTCTACCAACTATTATAAACTCCTTCAGATCAGCGATATCAGGAATAGGTGCAAAGGGTGCAGCACAAAAAGAACTGAAATGGATGTTCCTATGACCTATGTTATAATTGGAGCCTTCTTGGTATTTTTCCTTGCATGGTTTATTCCAGTTGTAAAAACTGGACCAATAGGGGCACTTCTTGCTGTATTTTTCTCCTTTTTCTTTGCAGTAGTTTCAGCAAGGATAGTTGGTCTTGTAGGTGCATCCAATAATCCTGTCTCCGGTATGACAATTGCAACTTTGCTATTTATAACATCCGTTCTAAGATTTACTGGATATACAGGGGATGCAGGAATGATAACAGCCCTTGTTGCTGGTGCTATCGTTTGTGTTGCAATTGCAGTAGCTGGCGGTGCAGCACAGAGCTTAAAGACAACCTTTATCATAGGTGGAACTCCAAAGTATGTTGAGATAGGTATGTATATAGGTCTTGCTATTGCATCGGTTTTTGTTGGAATGGTTGTTCTTATGCTCAACAGAATTTATGGCATAGGTTCAGAACAAATAGCAGCACCCCAGGCGACATTAATGTCGATGGTTGTTAAGGGAGTTATGACAGGACAGCTTCCTTGGGCTCTTGTAATAGTAGGTGCAGTGTTTGGAGTTATGACTGCCCTAATGGGCATTCCGATACTTCCAGTTGCCCTTGGGCTATATCTTCCAATACATCTAAGCGCAGGAATATTAGTTGGAGGGCTCATAAGGCTATTTGTTGAAAATAGATTTAAGGATAACGAGAAAGTTCAAAAGGAACAGATAGAAAAGGGAGTTTTACTCGCATCTGGTCTTGTTGCTGGTGATGCACTGATGGGAATTTTAGTGGCAGCCTTTGCAGGACTTGGCATAGATATAGCCTTTGGAGGAAGGATTGCTCCACTCATCACAGGAAGTCCATGGACTGCAGCAATTGTTCTTTTGATTTTCTCCTTCTGGGTATATAGTTTTTCTACAAAAGAGAAGGTTAAAAATTTCTTTTAAATATTGTGATAGTAAGTTATAATTAAAGGAGAAGCTTTTGCTTCTCCTTTAATTTACTGGGCAGGTGATTTTATGGCAAAGCAAAAGAAGGATGATAATTTTTTACTTTATATCCCAAGGAAAAAACATCTTACATTTGAAAAAAGGGATGGGAAAATTTATTTAATATTTTACCATAACAAGCCCATCGAAAAATTTTTAAGATGGCTTGTTAAAAAGCCCGTGGTAAGCGATATTGAGCTTGATGGATTAGGTTCAAGGGTATGGGAGCTTATCGATGGGGAAAATACTGTTTATGACATAGGGCAAAAGCTTTTAGAGGAATTTGGAAAAGAGGCTGAACCAGTTTATGAAAGGCTTATTATGTATTTAAGATATTTAAACAGACGTGGCTGGATTGCCTTTGAAAGAGGAAAACAAGAATAAGGGGAATCAATATGGATCTCAATTTAAAGATTGAAGGCATGAGGGATGAGATTATAAGGTCAACGCAGGAAATTTTAAAGATTAAAAGCGTTGAGGATACTCCAAAGGAAGGAATGCCCTTTGGTGAAGGTGTTGCAAAATCCTTAGAGTATGCTTTGAATTTATCTAAGGAGCTTGGATTTAAAGCTGTTAATATGAATGGATATGTTGGATATGCTGAATATGGCGAAGGAGAAGATTACATAGCAGTATTAGGACATTTAGATGTTGTTCCAGAAGGAGATGGATGGCAGTATCCACCTTACGGTGCAGAAATACACGATGGGAAAATATATGCAAGGGGTGCCCTTGATGATAAGGGACCAATGATTGCTGCTTTATATGGATTAAAGGCTATTAAAGATTTAAATTTACCCCTTTCAAAGAGGATAAGAATAATATTTGGAACTAATGAAGAAACAGGTTCTAATGATATCCCATATTATTTAAAATCAGAAAAGCCTCCAGCTGCTGGCTTTACACCTGATGCTGAATTCCCATTAATACATGCTGAAAAGGGATTAACTGTGTTTAATATAGTAAAGGAACTTGAAAGAAAAGAAAATGGCGATATAACGATAGAATACATAAAGGGTGGACAAAGGGCTAATATGGTGCCGGATTATTGCGAAGCAGGAATTGTTGCAAAGGATAAAGGAGCGATAATGGAAAAGGCTGAAGATTTTGTAAGAAGAACCGGATTTGAAGTTAAAGTTGAAGAAAAGGAAGATAAACTAATAGTTAAGGCCTTTGGAGTTTCAGCCCATGGAAGCGTTCCAGAACATGGAAAAAATGCAATAATGATTATGTTTGCCTTCCTTGGAGAGCTTAATTTAACAGATAGCGATATAAAGGATTTTATAGACTTTATGAATAAATATGTTGGATTTGAAACGAAGGGTGAATCTTTTGGATGCTACTTAAAGGATGAAACAGGGGAACTTTCATTTAATGTTGGTGTTATTGACATGAAGGAAGATAAAGTTACTATGGCCCTTAACTTAAGATACCCCTGCACATATAAGCTTGAGGATATGATGAATCCGTTCAATAAAAGGATTGAAGGAACAGGAATTAAGGTAGAAAATCTCGCTCATCAGGAACCTCTTTATTTTGCAAAGGATCATGAGTTAGTTCAAAAGCTTATGAAGGTTTATAGGGAATTTGTTAATGATGATAGCGAGCCTTTGGCAATAGGTGGAGGAACCTATGCAAAGGAAATGCCAAACACACTTGCCTTTGGACCACTTTTCCCAGGAAAGCCAGACGTAATCCATCAAGCAAATGAATATATCGAAATAGAGGACCTTATAACAATTACAAAGATTTATGCAAAGGCAATGTATGAATTAGCAAGATAAGCAGGGTTATTCCCTGCTTATCTTGCTAATTCTCTTAAATTTTGGGAGGGGTAAACATGTTTATATTTGATGCACATTCCGATATTTTAGTGGATATAACCGTAAAAAGGCAAAAGGGGAAGGAGATGTTTTTAGAAAATATCATTATGAAAAATTAAAAGGGGTGGGATAGGAGGCTTAATTGCTGTTATTTGGATAGATAAAATGAATATGGACCCATTAGATAGGATGAATGAAATTATTAATGAGGGTTTAATGGAATTAAAAAATGTTAAAGATATAGCAGAGGTCATTTTAAAGTATGAGGATTTTGAAAGGATAAGACAGGAAGGTAAGATGCAGATTGTTTTAGGATGTGAGGGCCTTTCAGGAATAAAGGGTGATATTCATTATTTAGATCTTTTGTATGAAATAGGAATAAGACATGCAAGTTTAACATGGAATGAGGAAAATGAATTGGGAACAGGGGTTAAGGGAGATCCAAAAAGAGGTCTAACAAGGCTTGGACAAATTGCCGTCAAAAGACTTGAAGAACTTGGGATACTAATCGATGTTTCTCATGCTAATGAAAAAACATTTTGGGATATATGCGAAATTACAACAGGGCCAATAATAGCATCCCATTCAAATGCCTATTCTCTTTGTCATCATCCGAGGAATTTAAAGGATGATCAGATAAAGGCTATCGCAGAAAAAGGGGAGTCATTGGTATTAATGCATGGCCGGATTTTATAGATGAATTTAATGCGACGATTGAAGGTTTTATTGAGCATATAGACTATATGGTTGAAAAGGCAGGAATAGACCATGTTGCTCTTGGATTTGATTTTTGCGACTTTCTAAGTTTTGATGCTACATCAAGTTTTTCTGAAGAAAATAAAGCAACTAAAGGGCTTGAAGATGCGTCAAAATCCAAAGATGTGATTGATTTGCTTATTAAAAGAGGTTACAAATATGAGGATATTGAGAAAATAGCGTATAAAAATATTGAAAAGGTTTTTAAATTGAGCATCTCATAATGAGGTGCTTTTTTATTCATAAAATGACAAATAGAATATAAAAAATTATAAAAAATTAAAAATTTTTTGAATGTAAAGAAGGAATTTTTAGAATTATGTAGAATTTATATATTTGTGCGACAAAATATAACAAATTTCTAAAGGAGGGGAACCATGACAGAAAACAAAGGGCTTTCTGCAGGAGCTTATGGCGGAGTTTCAGGTGATGATTATGTTCCATATGTTCCTGTAAGTAAGGCTATGCCAGAAATGACAGTTCTTTCAATCTTTATTGGTATTATTTTTGCAATCGTATTTGGTGCAGCAAATACTTACCTTGGACTTAAGGTCGGTATGACAATCGCTGCAGGTATTCCTGGTGCTATTTTGGCTACTGGAATACTTAAGGGTATTTTAAGAAGAAACAATATCCTTGAAGCTAATATGATTCAAGCGATGGCTTCAATGGGAGAATCCTTAGCAGGTGGTCTTATATTTATAATTCCTGCGGTTATAATTTTTGGTGATAAGCTAACCATTGGAACAATTACTGTTGTTGCAATTTTAGGTAGCCTTTTGGGTATTTTATTCGTTGTTCCTTTAAGAAGATATTTAATAGTTGAGGAACATGGAAAACTTGTTTATCCAGAAGGTATGGCAGCTGCTGAGGTTTTAGTTTCTTCAAGCGCTGGTGGTTCAGGATTTAAGACTATGATGACAGGTGTTGCAGGCGGTGGAATATTCAAATTCTTATCAGAAGGGTTACTTCTTTGGAAGTATGAACCTGAATGGACTATAAAGCCTCTACAAGGAACAATATTTGGTGCTGACGTTACAGCAGCTTTAATTGGTGTTGGTTATATCGTTGGCATTGAAATCGGTATGTATATGTTTGCCGGAGCACTTGTTGCTTGGCTTGGGCTTATTCCTCTTATTAAGTATATTGGTGCAGGGCTTACAGAACCTCTATTCCCATCAGCAGCTCTAATTAAAGACATGGATGCTTGGGCTATATGGAGTAAATATATAAGATACGTTGGTGCTGGTGCGGTTATTGCAGGTGGATTTATAAGCATTGCCAAAGCTATGCCAACGATAGCAAGATCCTTTAAGTCAGCTATGTCAGGTATTGGTGCAAAGGCAAGCCAAAAGAGAACAGATGTTGACGTTCCTATGACTTATGTTATTGCAGGTGCAATATTTGTATTTATCATGGCTTGGTTATTCCCAATGACTAATGTTCCAGTTGCTGGTGCAATATTTGTAATTATATTTGCCTTCTTCTTCTCAGTTGTATCAGCAAGATTAGTTGGTATGATAGGAACTTCAAATAATCCAATATCAGGTATGACAATTTCATCACTTTTATTTATAACAGGTATATTAAAGCTTACTGGACATGCTGATAATAAGGCAATGGTTGCTGCTATTATTGCAGGCGGTATTGTTTGTGTTGCTATTGCAATAGCTGGAGGAACAGCGCAAAGCTTAAAGACAACATTTATAATAGGTGGAACTCCAAAGAATCTTGAAATTGGTATGTTCCTTGCATCTGCAGCATCTGCAGCTGCTATAGGTTATGTTATACTAATGCTCAACTCAGCTTATGGAATTGGTTCAAAGGAAATTCCAGCACCACAGGCAACTATGATGTCAATGGTTGTTAAAGGAATTATGACTTCACAGCTTCCATGGACATTGGTTCTTGCAGGTATTTCCTTTGGAGTAATGTGCGAACTTATGGGTATTCCAATACTTCCATTTGCCCTTGGACTATATCTTCCAATTCATTTAAGTGCAGGGGTTGTAATTGGTGGTATTGTAAGGGCAATTGTAGATAAGAAGTTTAAGGACAATGAAGAGGTTCTAAAGGAAAAGACAGAAAAGGGAGTTCTTTTAGCCTCTGGTATGGTTGCTGGAGAATCCTTAGTAGGAATACTTCTTGCGGTTTTTGCGATGGTTGGAGTAAACATTGGAATTGGAGAAAAGATACTTCCAGCAATAACTTCAAGCCCATGGACTTCAGCTGTTATGGGACTTGTATTGTGCTATTGGATTTACAGCTTTGTTGTGAAAAAGGATTAATCTATGAGTCCTTAAGAAGTTAAATACTTCTTAAGGGCTTTTTATGTTTTTAACTAATATTCAGATAAAATTTGACAAAATATTTTATATATTTATATATTTCGAAAAAGTTAAATAAATGTTATAATAATTATGTAAAATTTTTAGTTTGGTGACTTTTTAGGGGGTGAAATAATGAACAAGGTTGTGATCGATGGACACCATTTAACTATTCAGGATGTCGTAAATGTTGCAAGAAATGGTTATTATGTTGAGCTTTCAGATGAGGCTAAATTAAGGGTAGAAAAGGCAAGGGCCTTAGTCGACAAGTTTGTTCAAGAGGAAAGAGTAGAATATGGGATTACAACCGGCTTTGGAAAGTTTGCCGAGGTTGTAATTTCAAAGGAAGATGCAAAAAGACTTCAAAGAAATCTCATTGTTTCCCATGCCTGCGCAGTTGGAGATGAATTTGACATAGAAATAGTAAGGGCTATAATGCTCTTAAGAGCTAATGCACTTTCAAAGGGACATTCTGGAGTTAGATTATCAACCCTTCAAACTCTCATAGATATGCTAAACAAAGGAGTTCATCCTGTTATATATGAAAAGGGATCCTTAGGTGCCAGCGGAGACCTTGCACCTTTATCCCATATGGTTCTTGTAATGATTGGAGAAGGCGAAGCATATTATCAAGGCGAAAGATTAAGCGGGGAAGAGGCTTTAAAAAGAGCAGGAATTGAAAAGGTTGAGCTTGTTGAGAAGGAAGGACTAGCTCTAATAAACGGAACTCAGGTTATGACAGCTATTGGGGCTTTAGCAGTTTATGATGCTATAAACCTTGCAAAGGCTTCAGACATTATAGCTTCCATGACAGTTGAAGCACTAAGGGGAATTACTGATGCTTATTATCATAGGGTTCATGAGGTAAGACCACAGATAGGACAGCTAAAATGTGCAAGGAACCTATTAAGGATTTTAGAGGGAAGCAGTTTAACTACAAGGCAGGGTGAACTTAGAGTTCAGGATGCCTACACATTAAGATGCATTCCACAGATACATGGAGCAAGCAAAGATGCTATAGAATATGTAAAAGAGTTATAGAAATAGAAATAAATTCTGCAACAGACAATCCTTTGATTTTTGAGGATGAGATGAGGGTAATTTCAGGAGGCAATTTCCATGGACAGCCTGTTGCCCTTGCAATGGACTTTTTAGGAATTGCAGTATCGGAGCTTGCCAATGTATCTGAAAGAAGAATAGAAAGACTTGTAAATTATCAATTAAACGATCTTCCAGCCTTTTTAACTAAAAAGGGCGGACTTAACTCAGGATTTATGATTGCACAGTATTCTGCAGCATCTTTGGTTTCTGAGAATAAGGTTCTTGCACATCCAGCATCAGTTGATTCAATTCCATCCTCTGCAAATCAAGAGGACCATGTGAGCATGGGAACTACTGCTGCAAGGAAGGCAAGAAGCATTATTTATAATGTATCAAGGGTATTAGGAATTGAATACCTTGCTGCAGCTCAGGCCATAGATTTTAGAGGTGATTTTAAACTTGGAAGGGGAACTGAAGTTGCATATAAGCTAATTAGAAAGGAAATAGAACATCTTGATGAGGATAGAGTAATGTATATTGATATTAATAAGGCAAGCCGACTTGTAGATAGTGGAACTCTTGTTAAAGAAGTGGAGGATAAAATAGGAGAGATAGAATAGGTGCCTGGCACTTAAGATTTAAGATTTTTATGAGGGTGCAAATTTTTAGCACCCTTTTATTTTGGAGTTGAAGGTATTTTTGTATAATGATATATTAATATAAAAAGCGATTGGAGGCGATAATATGTTAAATAATAATAAGATAGTTGCTGATTCAAAAGAAAATTTTTATAAGATGCTAATATATAGAATTGAAAGTTACTTATCTGCTGAAAAGGATGTTTTAGCAAATTTATGCAACGTTGCGGCACTATTATATGATAATTTAGAGGATATAAATTGGGCGGGATTTTATTTGATGAAGGATGGAGAGCTTGTTTTAGGCCCCTTTGGAGGCAAAGCTGCCTGCACAAGGATAAAAATAGGTAAGGGCGTTTGTGGAAGTGCGGCAAGGGATAGAAGAACATATATTGTGCCCAATGTCCATGAGTTTGAAGGGCATATAGCCTGCGATAGTGCATCAAATTCTGAGATTGTAGTTCCGATTATAAAAGATGATGTGCTCTATGGGGTTTTGGATATTGACAGTCCTAAGTTCAATAGATTTGATGATACTGATAAAATCTTTTAGAAAAGCTGGTTGAAAAGCTAAATAAATACTTAGATTGGAAGGAAGTTACGAGAATATAAAGGAGGATATATGCTTAAAGAATTTTTAGATGACTTAGACAAAACCTATCAAAGCTTAATTAATGGAATAATTGATTTAAGCATATTTGATAAATGGGGAGAAAGCTTAGGAGATACATATCAAAGATTAAAGAACAAGGAAGAAAAAAGAAAATGGGAAGCGTTTATACTCCCTATGAGGTTATAAAGTATATGGTGGATTCCTCTTTAAGTTTTGAAGATTATAGAAAGAATCCAAATTTAAAAATTTTAGATCCCTCCTGTGGGGAGGATTTTTTTGATTTATGTTTATGAAAAATTATTGGGATATGCAGAAAAACTAAATATTAAAAATGCAAAGGAACATGTTGTAAATAATAATATCTATGGGATGGACCTTGATGATGTAGCTTTAAAAATAACTATATTAGAGGTTTATAAAAGAAGCGGAATTATACCTAAAAATATAGTCTGTGGAGATTTTTTATTCGATGTTCAAGATAAATTTAATCTAATAATCGGTAATCCCCCTACATGGGACATAAAGTTCTTCTTAAAGATTATAGAGAAAAATTAAAAGAAAATTTTGGTGATGTTTTTTATGACAAGGGGGATCTTTCCTATTGCTTTATTAAAAAATCCCTTGAAACTTTAATGGACGGAGGGAAATTAATATTTTTATTTCAAGATACCTTCTAGAAGCGCAACATGCCTCCGGCATAAGGAATTTTATTTTAAACAATTCTTCAATAGAAAAAATTATAGATTTTTATGGGGTTAGGGTTTTTAAAAATGCAGGAATAGATAATATAATTATTTACCTTATAAAGGGTGAAGGGAAAAATATAGAGTATTATAAATTTTTGCCAGGTTCTAAAAAAATATTGATGATGTTTTTGATGATATAGAGAAAAAACAAGTTTATATACTAAAAGAGTTGAAATTTTAAAGGATGAGTTATCTAATAATGGCTGGATTTTTTAAATAGCTTAGAAAAAGCATAATAAAAAAATAAAGGGAGCATATTTATGCGAAATTGCAGAGTTTTTCAAGGGATAATAACCGGATGCGATGATGCCTTTGTTTTAACTTGGGAGGAAGCAAAAAGCTTAAAATAGAAGATAAATTATTAAAGCCCTGGATAAAAGGGAAAAATATAGAGAAATTTAAAATAATTAACCCAGATAAATGCTTAATATATTCTAATTTGATTGATGATGAAAAAGGATATAGAAATGCTTTAAAGCATATAGAAAAATATAAGGAAAAGCTTATTAAAAGAAGAGAATGCCAAAAGGGAGTCAGAAGGTGGTATGAGCTTCAGTGGGGAAGAAGTATGGATTTATTTGAAGGCAAAAAATTGTTTTTCCTTATAAGGCAGCAAGCAATAAGTTTGCCATAGATTTTGGAAGTTATTTTAGCGCTGATGTTTATGGATTAAAACTTTTAGGTTTATATGAATCATTATATTCCTATGAGTTTTTGGTGGGTATTTTAAACAGCTCAATATATGAATTTTATATAAAAACCCACCTTAAAAAGCTTGGAGATAATTTATATGAGTATTATCCTTATAATCTTTTAAGGATTAAAATACCAGAATATATAAAAGATGTAGAGAATGAAGTCTTAAAGTATGGGAATGCTAATATTAAAATAATAGATAAGATACTTAAAGAATATTTTAAAATAACAGATAAAGAATTTAATGAAGTAAAATTTTGGCTAAGTGGTTGATTTTTAGATACCAAGTAATATAATATTATTAGAAAATATAATACCTACATGGGGTATATGAAGGAGGAATAAATATGGCAGTTACAGTATATACAACACCAACTTGTCCATGGTGCACAAGGGTTAAGGAATACTTAAGGGAAAAAAACGTTCCATTTACTGAAAAGAATGTTGCAGCAGACAGAGCAGCAGCTATGGAAATGGTTAAAAAATCCGGTCAAATGGGAGTTCCAGTAGTTGATATTAATGGCAAGATTATTGTAGGATTTGACAAGGAAGCCATAGATAGAGCCCTATAATAAAAGGACTGCATCTTCGCAGTCCTTTTATCTTGTATCATTTCTTCTATACCCAAATGTTTCTCTAAACTTTTCATCTATAAGATCAATTCCAGGACCTATCTTATATCTTTTGGATGCTGTTGGAAGTTCCTTGCCTAATATCCATTTCTTGCTCTTTCTTACCATTATTTCACCTCCGATAGAGTTTCTAATAAAATTATGTGTAGTTTATAAAAAATTATCCTATGTTAATTTATATTTGTTATAATATAATTAGCTTGATTTTTGGGGGATTAACATGATAAGAACAAATTTTGAAAGGACTGTTATTCAATCGGTTCAAGGTAAAATCCATCATCCTGTTAATGCAACTCCATTTAGGGTTGATGTTAACGGAAAGGCACATGTTTTGCCTGCAACAGGTGGAATAACCTATAATGTAAAGGTGGGAGATTCTGTTTTTGGATGGTCTGGAGATCATGTTGAACCAGGAGTTTCGATTAGGAATGAGGACAAGAATGAAAATGGGGCCCTAATGCTTTTTGCCTGCATTGGAAATGAGGCAAGGGTTGTAACAGGTGATGCAAAAGGCGCTAAAGGATTTGTCATTGGAAAACACGGAGGAATTGACCACGTTTTAATTCAATTTAAAGAGGAAGACTTAGAGGAGATGGCAGTAGATGATAAGATTTTGATTAAAGCATGGGGACAGGGACTCAAACTTTTGGATTATCCGGATGTTGAAGTTATGAATGTTGATCCAAGGCTATTTTTAAATATTCCTATAAGGGAGGAAGATGGCAAACTTAAAGTTCCTGTTGTTGCAGAGGTTCCTGCTTATCTTATGGGGTCAGGAATAGGTGCTGCTACTGCATTTTCTGGGGATTATGATATAATGACGGAGGATATGGAGGAAATTAAAAGACTTGGGCTTGATAAATTAAAATTTGGCGACTTAGTCCTATTAAAAGATTGCGATAATACCTATGGAAGAGGATATTTAAAGGGAGCTGTAAGCGTTGGCGTTGTTATCCACAGCGACTGCATTAAGATGGGACACGGACCTGGTATTACAACCATATTGACATGTAAGTATGATAAAATAGAAGGATATATTGATGAAAATGCCAACATAATAAACTACATAGATTATATTAAGTAGGAGGATTAAAGTAGGTGGATAATAGAGCTTTTAGAAGCATGATTTTGCTTTTGTTTATTATAGTTTTATTGATTGGATTTTCAGGATATTTGAATTTTTACCTTCAACTATTAAAAGTATAGTTTTAGTTCTGTTCGTTTTGCTGTTTGTATTTTATGAATCAAGAAGGCCTGTAAAAAGCCTTAAAGATATAAATAGGATATATCAAAGAAGAAGTCTATTTAGCAGGAAAAAAGCCATAGAAACATTAGAGGAGGGCTTACAATTAGATAGTTTAAAGGATAATGAAAAATTGTTTTTATCCATGCAATTAGCTTTAGAATATTATAAATTGAAGGACTACGAAAAGGCATGTGAAGCCTTTAAAAGGGTTGTAGATGAGGCTTTAAGGACGGATTACATTAAAATTGAAGAAAAATTTTTAATAAAATTAGTCGGATCTTATATTTTAAACAATAAAAGGGAAGAAGCACAGAAAATATATAACAGGCTTTTAGCATCAGGAAAATGCGACAAAAGCAAGGTAGTTGAAGATATGTTAAAAAATAGGCCCTCTTAATAAGAGGGCTTATTTTACTAATTCTTGGATATATTTTGGTAATACGAAGCATGCTTTGTGAATTTCAGGAGTATAGTATTTTGTATCTAATTCTGGAATTTTTGTTGTATCAACTTGCGTTGGGTCATATTTTTGGATCCTATTGTAAAGCTCCAATATCCTCCTGGGTATGTAGGAATAGCAGCCATAAATAGTTTAGTTACAGGGAATATGTTTCTTGCATCGTTGAATACCTTCTTTACTGTTTCAGGTAAATAAAAAGGAGTTTCAGTTTGAGCAACAAATATACCATCCTCTGTTAATGCGTTGTATATATCTTTATAGAAGTTTCCACCGAATAGTCCCTCAGCAATGCTGAATGGGTCTGTTGAATCTACTATTATAACATCAAATTCATTTTTATGTTCTTTAACGTATTGTATACCATCACCAACAAATATTTCGCATCTTGGATCATCAAGGGCACAGCTTATTTCAGGAAGATATTTTTGCATTCTTCTATAACATCTCCATCGATTTCGCAAAGAACAGCCTTTTCAACGCTTGGATGCTTTAATATTTCTCTAATTGCACCGCCATCTCCACCGCCAACAACCAAAACCTTCTTTGGATTTGGATGTGTAAAGAGAGGAATGTGTGTTATCATTTCATGATAAACGAACTCATCTTTAATTGTTGTTTGAACTATACCGTCAAGGACGAGCATTCTTCCAAATACATCTGTGTCAACTATTGCAAGGTCTTGATACTGCGTCTTTTTCTAACTAATGTTTCCTTTACCTTATAGGTCATAGCAGCGCCTTCGATTTGCATTTCCTTAAGCCACATTTCCATATTTTCATTTTCCTCCCTCTGTTAATCTATACAATATAGGATTTTAACATTTATTTTACTGCTTATCAAGAGAAACCTTATAAAATTATTATATTTACTTTTAAGGAAAAATATATTATAATATTTCCAGAAGTTAAATCTATGTTAAAGGGGAGTAGCTGCCCGAAAGGGTTGATAAAGTCAACATACTGGCCTTATGGCCTGGCTTTATCGGCGTAATGCAAGCGAGACCTTTAACACAATGCTCTGGCATTGTGTTAAAGGTCTTTTATTTTGTAAAAAATAATGACAGGAGGGATAGTATGGCACTTATCAAAACGTTATTTTTGTCCTTATTGCTGAAATGGGAGATAAAACCCAGCTTCTTGCTGCAGCTCTTGCAGTAAATACAAAGTAAGGGATGCTGCAGTTGGAATTTTTATTGCCACTGTTTTATTAAACATTATTGCTGTTTTGTTGGGCAGCAGCATAGGGAATCTTATTCCCATGAATTTAGTTCAGATTATTGCAGGGGCTTTATTTTTAGCCTTTGGATTTATGACTTTGAGGGATGAAGAGGAAGAAGAGGAGGAAATCAAGGAGACTAAATTTAAACTACCTAATTTTATTGTTGTCGCTTTGGCTTTTTTCTTGCTGAACTTGGCGACAAAACTCAAATCATGGCCTTTACCCTTGCAGCACAGTTAAAGAGTCCTGTATCAGTTTTAATAGGTTCTGTAATAGGTATGTTTATAGCCGATAGCATAGGGTTTTTATTTGGAAGGTTTGCAGTTCAAAAATGCCTGAGCATTATATAAAAATTGGTGCAGGAATTATCTTCATTGCCTTTGGACTTTTAACATTATATCAATCAGTAACCTTTTTACAAAATCCTGCTATTTTGGGTTTGGTAATTGTAGTTATCTTTTTGGCAGTTTATCTTATGAAATTTAGAAAGAAGTAATAAATAATTTACCCTTTTGGGTAAATTATTTTTTGAAATAAGAAGGAAATTAATGGTTTTTATAGAATATATATACTGTAAGTTTTAATTTGGGGGATTTGGATGCAGCTTATTTTTGAAAGAAAAGATGATGTTCTTATAGTAAAGCTTATGGGGGAGCTTGATCATCATTCAGCTGAGGAAGTTAGAATAAAAATTGATAATAAAATAGATGAAACTGGGCTTAATAAGGTGATTTTTGATTTTGCGGGAGTAAACTTTATGGACAGCTCGGGAATTGGAGTAATAATAGGAAGATACAAAAAGTTAAAGATTTTAATGGAAAAGTTGCTATAATTAACTTAAGGCCCCATATTAAAAAGATATTTGAACTTGGGGGCTTTTTAAAATTATTAAAGAATATGATAACTTACAAAAAGCTTTATTGGAATTTTAAAAGGGGGAAGTAAAATGTTTCAAAATGAAATGAAATTAGAATTCCCAAGTAAATCTCAAAATGAGGCCTTTGCAAGAGTTGTTGTGGCTGCCTTTGCATCACAACTTGATCCTACTATAGAGGAGCTTTCTGATGTTAAGACTGCTGTTTCTGAGGCTGTCACTAATGCTATTATTCATGGATATGAAAATACTCAAGGAACAGTTGTTTTAAAGTGCAAAATAGAGGGAAGGAAATTGACTGTTGAGGTTATCGATTATGGAAAGGGAATAGAAGATGTTGAGCTTGCAAGACAACCCCTTTATACATCAAGGCCCGAACTTGAAAGATCAGGAATGGGATTTACTGTTATGGAAACCTTTATGGATTCCCTTGAGGTAGAATCAGAACCTGGAAAGGGAACGAGAATTATAATGACAAAAGAGTTTAAACAATTATGATTTTGGGGGAATTCATATGCAGAACGATTCGCCCACAAAATTGATGGATAATCAAGAGGAAGTTTATCAATTGATACTTAGAAGTCAAAATGGGGATAAAGAAGCCCAGGATATTTTAGTTAAAAATAATTTAGGATTAGTTAACCTTGTTATAAAAAGATTCGTAAATATGGGATTTGAATATGAGGATCTTTTTCAGATTGGATGTATAGGCCTTGTTAAGGCTATTAAAAACTTTAAAGTAGAACAAAATGTAAAGTTTTCAACCTATGCAGTTCCGATGATTTTGGGCGAAGTTAGAAGGCATTTGAGGGATGATGGGTTTATTAAATTTAGTAGGAGTATGAAGGATACTGCAAAAAAGTTAAGCAGACCAAGGAAAAGCTTTTTAAGGAATTGGGAAGGGAAGCAACGATTGAAGAAATTGCTCAGGAGCTTTGTATAACTACTGAAGATGTAATTTTGAGCCTTGAGAGCATCAGCGGTCCTGAATATTTATATGATACAATTCATCAGGATGATGGTTCGCCGATACTTTTGATAGATAGAATAAGTGAAGATGAGGATTCAGAAGGGGATCACATCGACAAAATTGCCTTAAAGGAAGTTATAGATAAACTTGAACCTAAACAAAGACAAATAATAATCTTGAGATATTTTAAAGATCTAACCCAAAGTCAAGTTGCTAAAATGCTTGGGATATCCCAGGTGCAGGTTTCAAGGATTGAAAAAAGGTTTTGAATTACATAAAAGAGTCGTTAAAGTAACCTGGCTATTGCCGGGTTTATTTTTGTATTTTTTTTATGGATGGGAAAAATATTTAGTAGTCGGAGGTGGTTTTATGTTTAATAATCATAAAAGAAGCGATGTTTCAACGGTAAGGCAAAAGGAGGATAAACTTTTAAGGTTTGATTATGATAAAAATAAAATAGACCTTAACTCCTTTATAGTAGGAGAAAATGAAAAGATAAAGGAAGTAAGGTGATAGTATGGAAAAACGCAAGGAAAATGAAATAAAAAATATATATCAGCAGTTAGTTCAGAAAAAAGTTCCCCAGTCATCCCTTATCAAGGATGCTATTTTTGCCTTTGTAGTTGGAGGTCTTATTTGTGATGTAGGTCAGTTTTTTATGAATTTGTTTTTATCCTTTGGAATTTCAAAGGATGATGTCGGATACTATGTAGCTACAGTCATGGTTTTTTTAGGTGCATTTTTAACTGGATTAGGGGTTTATGATAATATAGGAAAGTATGCAGGAGCAGGATCTATCGTTCCAATTACTGGCTTTGCTAATTCAATAGTATCGCCTGCAATGGAATATAAAAGGGAAGGATATATTTTTGGTGTAGGTTCTAAAATGTTTGTTATTGCAGGACCTATTTTAGTTTATGGGATTTCTTCATCTATTATTGTTGGTATAATTTATTATCTTGTTAAAATGCTTGCGAGGTGAAGCATATGGCAGAAAAAAGATAGGCCTTCATACTATAAAGCTAAAAATCCGCCGTCTATTTTATCTACTGCAACTATAGTAGGACCTAAGGAAGGAGAGGGACCTTTAAAGGATTATTTTGATATCGTTTTAGAGGACGACCTTTTTGGTGAAAAGTCTTGGGAGAAGGCAGAGTCAAAAATGCTGCGAGAAGCAGTAAGGCTTGCTATGAATAAAATAAACTTATCGCCAGACCAGGTTGATTACTTTTTGCAGGGGACCTTCTTAATCAAATAATTTCTTCAAGCTTTGCTGCAAGAGAACTTGGCATCCCCTTTTTGGTCTATACGGTGCATGTTCTACCTTAACTGAGGCTATGAGCCTTGCTGCAATGATGGTGGATGGAGGATTTGCCGATATTACAATTGCTGCAACCTCAAGTCACTTTTCATCAGCAGAAAGGCAGTTTAGATTCCCCTTAGAACATGGGAATCAAAGACCGCCAACATCTCAGTGGACAGTTACCGGAGCAGGAGCGGTAGTTTTAGGCAGTAAAGGCGGTGGACCTTACATCACTTATATTACCACAGGAAGAGTTGTAGATTTTGGTATAAAGGATGCCAATAACATGGGGGCGGCAATGGCACCGGCTGCAGCTGATACTATCTTAAGACATCTTAAGGATACTGGATTTACTGCAGCTGATTATGACCTTATAATGACCGGAGACTTGGCTAAAATTGGAAGAGAAATTGCAGCTGATATTATAAAGCAAAATGGATATGATATCACAACAAAGTTTACAGATGCTGGAATAGAGATATTTGACCTTACAACCCAAGATGTTCATGCAGGAGGAAGTGGATGTGGCTGTTCTGCATCTGTATTTGGAGGATATATATATAAGCAATTAATAAATGGAAATCTCAATAGGATAATGATAGTATCTACAGGAGCTCTTTTAAGCCCAACCAGCACCCAACAGGGTGAATCCATTCCGGGAATAGCACATGCTATAACAATTGAAAGGAGTATTATGCCATGATGGACTATATATGGGCCTTTTTAGTTGGAGGAAGTATCTGCTTGATTGCTCAAATACTTATGGATAAAACTAATTTAACTCCTGCGAGGATTTTGGTTTATTTTGTTACTGCAGGTGTAATATTAGGTGCTATTGGAGTATATGAACCCATTGTTAAAATAGGTAAAGCAGGAGCTACAGTTCCACTTCCTGGATTTGGATACAGCCTTGCTAAAGGTGCAATTAGAGAGGTTGAAAAGTATGGATTAATTGGAGCTTTTACAGGAGGAGTCAAGGCAACGTCTGCTGGAATTGCTGCTGCAATTTTTTTGGATATATTATGGCTCTATTGTTTAATCCAAAGACAAAAAATTAGGAGTTGATTAAATGAAAAAAGGGTAATAATAGTTACGGATGGAGACTTAATGGCCCAAAGGGCTATAGAAACAGCAGCACAAAATATTGGTGCAAGGGTAATATCACGATCAGCTGGAAATCCAACTATATTATCGGGAGAGGAAATAGTCGATCTTATCAAGGAAGCAAAGCATGATCCTGTAATTGTGATGGTAGATGATAGGGGCAACACCCATAAGGGTGATGGTGAAAAGGCGATGGAGTATATTCTGAATTCAAATGAAGTTGAAGTAATTGGAGCAGTTGCAGTAGCTTCAAATACCAGTAAGGTAACTGGCGTTGAAGTGGATGTTTCTATAGATAGGAATGGTAATGTTACTCATCAGGCGGTTGATAAGGATGGTAACCCAAAGGATGATAAGATAATTAAGGGAGATACGGTGGATGTTTTAAGTAGATATGATATTCCAGTAGTAGGAGTAGGAGATCCTGGTAAGATGGAAGGTTCAGACGATGTTGAATTTGGTGCGCCGATAATTACAAAGGCATTAGAAGAGGTAATTAAGCTTTATGAGCTGAAAAATAAATTAAAAAGCAATAGGCCTAAAAGGCCTATTGCTTGGGTTGCGTTGGATTGGTTTGCTGCGGGTTTTGACCCTCTTGAGGAGGGGATTGGTTTTGGTCGGTGGGATTACTTGTTGGATTTTGCGTTTCTTGATTTTGCCCCCATTATCCTGTGGATTACTGGGATTTTCCGGCGTTGTTATATCTGGTTCAGGGACGATATTTACATGGTAATCACACAATTCAACAGGTTGAGTTCCGTCTATAAACATCTCAGTAACAACTCTATTTCCCCTTGGATCATTAAAACATAAATCTGTCGGATATTTTCCTGAATCTAAACATACCTTTTCATATACTATTCCACTTGGCCTTTCAAAATCAACTACTTTTAAGCCTTCATGAGCTCTTTTCATTATTTCTCCCCATAATTTTGCTGCAAGGGAGCTTTTAAGTCCAGGAATAGATGTATTGGGCTTATCGTGGCCTATCCATACAGCACCGGAATAATATGGCGTTACACCGCAGAACCAAACGTTAGTATAGTCTGAAGTGGTTCCTGTTTTTCCTGCAACAGGCATTGAACCAAACCTTGCCCTTCCACCTGTTCCGTAAGGTTTTCTAACAACATCCTTCATCATATCAAGCATAATATAAGCAGCTTGACTTGATATTGATCTTGATTGTGTAGAGGTTCTTTCCACAATTATGTTATTGTATCTATCAGTAACCTTTGTGTAAAGGATAGGTTCTGAGTAAATTCCTTTATTTCCAAACACTCCATAGGCTGCAGCCATTTCAATTGGGTAGACTCCCTCTGTAAGACCACCAAGGGAAAGTGGTGCTACGTATTTGTCAGAGTTTTTTATGGTTGATATATGAAATTTATTTTGCAGATAATCAACGGATGTTCCAATTCCTAATTGGAGTAAAAGTTTAGCTGCTACAACGTTTATAGAACGCGTAATTGCTTCTCTTACCGTTACATTTCCTCTATAGGAATTATCGTAGTTTTTAGGTTCCCATCCTCCTGTTGCAGCCAAAAGCTCCTGTGAGAAGGGACTATCTTCAATTATGGTTGCGGCAGTTGCAAGCTGCGTATCGATAGCTGGAGCATAAACTGATAGTGGCTTTATTGCTGAACCTGGCTGCCTTTTTACGTCTGTTGCCCTATTCATGGATCTTAATGGATGAGGTCCACGTCCGCCAACTATCGCCCTAACTTCACCTGTAGAATAGTCCATTATAACTGCAGCTGCTTGAGGTTGTGAAACTTTTGGAGAATTTTCTGTTGAAGCATAGGGTTTTAAATTAAATTGTTTAAAGAAACTATCGTCATTGATTACAGCTTCTGCGGCTTCTTGAATTTTGGTGTCTATTGTAAGATATATGTTATATCCTCCAGTTCTTAACCTTTGCTTTGCTTCACTTTCTGTTATATTTAGCTTGTCTGCCATGTCCTTTGCAATCTCATCAATTGCGGGTTCTATAAACCACTGATATTTCATTGTGTTTGGGGATTCCTTGCTTTTAAAAACAAGTTTTTGGTTTATCGCTTCATCGTATTGCTCTTGAGTAATATACCCCTGCTTTAGCATTTTTTAAGAACTGTTTGCTGCCTATCTAAATATGTCTTTGGATTTTCCTGATTTTTTGCTGTAGGGGTAGTATTTATATGGGCTTTGAGTGAGCCCTGCAATTAATGCAGCTTCAGCAATTGTAAGTTCGTTTACATCCTTTCCAAAGTAAAACATTGAAGCAGCTTGGACGCCATAGGCACTTCCGCCAAGATATATTGTATTTAAGTAGCCTTCAAGAATTTGATCCTTGCTAAGTTTCCTTTCCAGCTGAATAGCAAGATACATTTCTTGTAGTTTTCTTGAAAAATCCTTTTTGGTGATAAAGCGATGTTTTTAATAAGCTGCTGTGTTATTGTCGATGCACCTTGAGCTTTAGACATTGTTTTAATATCATACCATAAAGCTCCAAATATTCTCTTTGGATCGATTCCGTGATGTTTATAAAATCTTTCATCCTCAATTGCAATAAAAGCATGCTGAACATGTTTTGGTATTTTTTAAGGGGAACTACTGTTCTGTTTTGAACATCAGAAAAGTCCTCTATAAAGTTTCCATCTTTATCATATATTCTGCTGCTCTGCTTTAAGTTATCAAGTATGTTGGCGTCAATTTCAGGAGCAGATTTTATAACTGCAATTGCAACTCCAATCCCTGCTGCAAAAATAAAAAGGAATATAAAAAGGAATATTATCAACAATATATTCAATACGCCTCTTTTTTGTTTTTTCGTTTACTTTTCCTTTTTTCAGCCATAGTAAACCTCCTTGAATGCAAAAGCTTGATTAAAATAATTATAACAAATGTGGACATTTTTATCCACATACATTATTTTGGACAATTTATTACCATTTTGTAAATAAATTATAAACATTGGATAGTGTCAAGATATTGTAGGTTAATTTTTTATAGACAACCCCCTAAAATGTTTAAAATCAAGACTTTCGTAAACTTTTAAACTTTAAATTATATTTTCATATTTAATTGATTTTAATATCTTATACATCGGTGTTACTTTTCCAATGTTTAATATTGTTATATTATTTATTCCTTCTCGTGAAGAATTATTTATTCTTTTAATTGTTTCTTTTATCTTCTTTTTATTTAATCTAAATGTTTCAACATCTTCCTTGTATATACTTATTTCCCTTAAATTACCTCCATTCCTGCTAAATACCCTTAGCTTTGCCATTATCTTTAATCCCTCTTTACTCCATCCTAATGGCCTACTGCTTAATCTCGCTGATAATACATGGCTTATATGCCCTTCTGCACTGCATCCTATTACATCCTCGTCCTCTTTATATATTACTATCCCTTCCCAGTTATTTAATATATATCTCCTTGCTTCTTTTGCTCTCTCCTTTTCTGTCTTAGTTTCTGCTATATTTATTAACTCCTTAAATATCTCCCTTAAAACCTTCTTATCCCCTTCATTTATCGCTCCCCATATCTTTTGCCTATATTCTTCTCGCTTTGCTGTCCCTCTTATTATGTATTTGTTCAAATGATATCTATCTAATACAAATTTCGCTTTCGGAATCCATTCCATTCCTTCCTTTATCCATCTTGCTCCATCTCCTGCTATGTATATCTTTTCTATGCTCTCTATTTCATAATTGTCATACACATAATTCGCTACATCTATCCATATTTCTTCAGCTTCTACACCAACGTATGCTTTGTAATATACATTCTTTAATTCGTTTCTCCCATTTTTGCTTTGCCTTCCTTCATGTATATATACAAGCCTTGGCATCTCCTTCTTCCCATCCTGCAATGCCACATGATCCTCATCTGCTTCTATGTATAGCACCCTTACTTTCCTCTTTTCTTTTACTTCCCTTTTACTTCTACTTCTCCTACCTGTCTTATTGCATTAAATACTGTCTGTCTACTTAGTTTCTCCGGACATGTTATTTTACTACTC
Source organism: Caloramator sp. Dgby_cultured_2 (assembly GCF_028872215.1). NCBI lineage: Bacteria > Bacillati > Bacillota > Clostridia > Eubacteriales > Clostridiaceae > Caloramator > Caloramator sp. Dgby_cultured_2. Next base: position 1,322,522 of record NZ_CP118396.1, on the reverse strand, counting down.
TCCTCATAGGACATATTAATTGCGTTCTCCACCAGCTTTATCTTTACTTCTTTATCTACCTTCTCATGTTTGCTTATCCCTATAATTTCATCAAGTAAATATCTATATTCCCCATTCTTCTTAGATTTGTAATACGTTCTTGCATATTCTATTTCGCCTAGCATTGTTACAATCTTTTTCTTGTCTTTCCTTTCTACTACCCATCCCTTTTTCCTTTTTTCATCTTCTTTAATCGTTTTATCTAATTCTTCTAAAAAGTCCTTTATTATGTTTGCTCCTAATTCATCAGTCATTTTTTTAACTACATCAACAAGTTTTGTTAGATCCCATTCTTTTGATATAGTTTCTTCAACATTTTTTATTAATTTAGTAGTGAAATTTATTAAATGTTGTTGTATAATATTATTCAAAAGAGACACCCCTTATTGGTTTGTGTGTTTTTTCACTTTTATTTTATCACAGGGGTTGTCTCTTTTAAATTTTTTGTCTTTTTCGTCCTACAATAATTTTACACTATGTAAACATTGCGAAGGCAGACTTTTGAAGGACTAAAGAAGGGCTTATAATATGATATGGAGTTTTTGATTAGTATAATTCAACAAAGGTTAAACAAAAAATATTAACAGACAGAATAAGTTATGGAGGAATTAACATGAAGGAAATGATTTATAACTTAACCTTTTTCTTTCAAGTAGGTGTTTTTATTGTTACACTGTATTATCTTATTATATCGTTATTTGGACTTTATAGAAAAAGGATAATAATTCAAATTCAGAACCTGAAAAATCCTTTGCTCTTATAGTTGCTGCCCATAATGAAGAAATGGTTATAGGTAATATTGTGGATAGCCTTAAAATGCTTGATTATCCAAAGGAGTTATATGATATATATGTAATAGCAGATAACTGCTCCGACAATACAGCAAATATTGCAAGAAAGCACGGTGCTATAGTTTATGAAAGATTTGATACTACAAAAAAGGTAAAGGATATGCCCTTGAATGGATGTTTAACATTTTGTTTCAAATGGGTAAGAAATACGATGCAGTTGTGGTTTTTGATGCCGATAATTTAGCATCTAGGAACTTTCTTAAGGAACTCAATAGGAAATTAAAGAGGGGTATAAGGTCGTTCAGGGATACATAGACAGCAAAAACCCCCATGATTCCTGGATATCAGAATCCTATTCAATATCCTTTTGGACTGCCAACAGACTTTTCCAGCTTGCAAGGGCAAATTTAGGATTATCTAATCAAATTGGTGGAACAGGATTTTGCATAGATATGGAAGTTTTAAAGGAGATTGGATGGGGTGCTACATGTCTTACTGAAGACTTAGAATTTACATGTAAATTGGTTTTAAATGGTCAGAAGGTAGGCTGGGCTCATAGCGCGGTTGTTTATGATGAAAAACCTTTAACTTTAAAGCAATCTTGGAGGCAAAGAAAAAGATGGATGCAAGGATTTGCTGATGTAGCTTCGAGGTTTTTCTTTAAGTTAATGAAAAAAGCCATTAAAGACAGGGATTTTGTAGCCTTTGGCTGTGCTTTGTATACTATTCAGCCATTTATGATAGTTGCACTTGGGTTATCAACAATTTTAACCTTCCTTCAAAGCTATAGCGCGGATGGGATGAATATTTTTATAATAAGCTATTTATTCTCGCCAATTGTTTGGAAATTGCTTTCGGTATTTCAATTTTTATTTACACCCTTTGTAATGTTTTTAGAAAATAAATTGTCTAAGAAGTTATTAGTTTATTTTTCGCTTTATTCATTGAATATATTCTTATTTGACTATATGTTTGATCCTGATTCAAAGCTTATATATATAATGCTTGCCCATACGATATTTTTAGGTTCATTTATACTAATTTTAGCTAAGTTTGAAGGCAAGACAGCTTTAAAGGTATTTTTATGGTATTTACTATATGGAGTTTATACATTAACATGGCTTCCGATAACAATACAAGGAATAATAGATAAGAATAAAAAGGAATGGGCTCATACGCAGCACACGAGACAAATCAGCATACATGAGATTGAAAATCTTGATAGCCAGTCAGTAGCATAAAGGACGCATTGCGTCCTTTAATATTTTTTGAGAAAAACATATAATTAAATAGCAATATTAAGGTTGATTTGTATGAAGAAAAGATATAGGACTATTAAAATAAAATTAATATTATATTTGATGTTTCTTTTAACTTTTGCGACGTTGTTTTTGATTTATCTTAATTATTTTTTAAGGCCGACCTTGATTGCCTATTGTGATCAGGAGGCTAGAAGGACAGCGGTAGAAACTATAAACAATACGGTTAAATTTGAGTTTGGGAATAAGATATCCTATGACGATATTATGTCGGTTAAAACTGATAAGGATGGAAATGTTGTTATGATTCAGGCGAATACGGTGGAATTAAATATTTTAGGTTCTCAAATAGCCCTTGAAGTTCAGAAAAGGATTGGCGATATAAAGGAAAGAAGGGTGGAAATTCCACTTGCTGTTTTAACAGGGATAGAGATTTTATCAAATTATGGTCCAAGGATACCCTTTAAAATGAGGCCGGTAGGTTCTGTGTTAACTTCCTATAGGACTGAATTTTCATCGGCAGGAATAAACCAAACAAGGCATATTGTTTACTTAGATGTTTCTGCAACTGTTCAGGTAATTATTCCTCTTGCAAGGAATAGTGTTACTGTAACTTCCAGCATTCCTATTGCTGAGAGCATAATAGTAGGAAAGGTTCCGGATACTTATGCTGAGATAAAAACAGAAAATCCACCTAAGGATATTCAGGAGTATAATATTAAAAAATGATGAGGAAGTTCCTCATCATTTTTTTGATCTAGGTATTCAGCAGCATTTAATGCAGCTATTTGTCCTTCCCCTATAGCCTTTGCTACTTGGTAGGGTTTACCTGTTATGTCTCCGGCGGCAAATAGCCCTTTAATGTTTGTTTCCATCCTTTTATCTACAAGAACATGGGGACCCGTCAACCTCAAGGCCAGGCACAAGGCTTGTAAGGGGTAGGCTGTCCTTTAATACAAAGAAACCATCTGCTTCTATTGAGTTGTTTTTAAGTATTAGTTTTTCAGCCTTTAAGGATCCTTCAAATTTTATAGGACTGTCATTAATTATTTCAACATTTTCATTGAATTTGAAGTCACCTTTAAACATTGGGATAAAATATACCTTTTGGCAAACTTCAGCTAAAAAATTAGCCTCTTCAAGGGATTCATGATTATATCCAACAACTGCTACAACCTTTCCTTTATATAAAGGGGCATCACAGGTTGCACAGTAGCTTACCCCGTTTCCAAGGAATGTATCTTCGTTTTCTATAGATTTTTTAAAATCGACGCCTGTAGCAAGGATAACTGATTTTGCTTCATAAAAATCGTTTTCTGCTTGAATTGAAAAATAGTTGCCCATAGCATAAACTGCGATTACGGTTTTATTTATTATTGTAGCATTAGTTAACTTTAGATGCTCGTTAAGCCTTTCCATTAAATCCTTTCCAGATATTTCTGGCAAGCCAGGGTAATTAGGAATAGAGGGGCTAAGCAAAACTTTTTGCTATCGCCCCCGAATATAACAACGCTTTTGTTTCTGGCAAAGGCATTAACAGCAGCTGAAATGCCAGCCGGGCCTTTGCCTATTATAGCTACATCGAACATTATAGTCCTAAAGCTCCTTTAATAGCACTTTCAATTTGAGCTGCTGGTCTAAATCCTACTATTTTACCCAATGGCTTGCCATCTTTGAATAGAACAAGGGTAGGGATGCTTGAAATACCGTAAAGTGAAGCAGTCATAGGATTTTCATCTACGTTTAGTTTTGCAACAACAAGGTTATCCTTAAGGTTTTCAGCAACTTCTTCAACAACTGGAGCTATCATTCTGCAAGGTCCGCACCATTCAGCCCAAAAATCTACTAATACAGCTTTATCTGAGTTTAAAACCTTTTCATTGAAATCAGCATCTGTTACATGAATTACCATAATATATTCCTCCTCTATATTAAGCTTTGTTTACTCACTATACCCCAGGGAGTGTCTACACTATTATAATATTACTATAATTTAATTTTGTCAATATTATTTTTAAAATTTCAAAATAAAAGGCACCGGACGGTGCCCCTAATTATTCCCAATTGAATATATAAGGCTTATTTCTGTAATAATCGCCATAGTTTAATCCGTAGCCAACAACGAAAACATCGGGAATTGTAAAACAGCAGTAATCAGGAACAAGTTCAACTTTTCTTCTTTCTGGCTTGTCGAGTAACACGCAGGACTTTACACTTGCAGGGTTTTTAGATTTGATATATTCCATAACGAATTTCATAGTTATGCCTGTATCAACGATATCATCAACTATTAAAACATCGTAGCCTTCTACATCGTCTGCTATATCTTGAACTATCTTTACTTGACCGCTGCTGGTTTCACCATGTCCATAACTAGATGTTGCCATAAACCCTATTTTAACAGGAACATCTATATGTCTTACAAGGTCTGCAGTGAATATAAAACTACCTCTAAGTAGTGACAAAACATAAAGTTTTTTTCCTTTATAGTCTTCGGAAATTTTTTGCCAAGTTCAGAAACTTTTTGTGCAATTTCATCTGAACTTATTAAAATGTTTTCTTTTTATTTATTAACTCCATCCTATTCCCTCCATTAACGAAGATTGTTATCATTTAATATAAGTTAAAGTTAATGTTTTGTCAAGGCGTCTTGGTTGTTTCTAGCAATATATTAATGTATAATTATTTAGCGAGGTGATGATATGATAAGAGGTAATTTAGAAGGAGTAAAAAAATCTTATATAAATGAATTAGAGGCTTTGTTTGAAATTGATTTAGATAAAAATTTAATAATTTCTAAGGATATCCTAAATGTTTTATCAAGGATTTCTTGGGAATTAAAAAGAGAAATTTCTATATATATAAATAGACGGGGTAAAATAGTAGATATAGCAATTGGTGATAGTGAAACTGTAAATCTTGAAGAAATATTTGAAAAACGAAAAGAAGGAGGCCTATCTGGGATAAGATGTATCCATACCCATCCATCAGGGCAGGGGGAACTTTCAGTTGTAGATATAACGGCACTGGTTAGTTTACGATTTGATATGATGGTAGCCGTTGGAGTTAATGAAGGAAAACCTATAGATTTTTCGATAGGCCTTATAAGTGTTATTGATGGAATGCTCTCTAAAAGAGCTGATATATTAGGTCCCTATGAAGCAGGGATTATTGAGTCGATTGATGCATTAAAACTTATTAGGGAAGTTGAGGAAAAATTAGAGGAAAGAGTATTTATCCTGGAGGAAAAAGCTAAGGAAAAGGTTATATTGGTTGCAGCAGGAAACGATGATTTATATACCGTTGAAGAGTCATTAGAGGAGCTTAAAGAACTTGCTGAAACCGCAGGAGCAGAGGTGGTTTTTAAATTATATCAGAAAAAAGTAAAATTGATCCTGCCACATATATAGGAAGTGGTAAGGCAAGGGAGATTAGCCTTTTAAGACAAAGCCTAATGGCTGATGCGGTGATTTTTGACGATCAATTAAGCCCTGCACAGATAAGAAATCTTGAAGAAATTTTAGGATGTAAAGTTATAGATAGAACAGCCTTAATCCTTGATATTTTTGCCCAAAGGGCAAAGTCGAAGGAAGGAAAGCTTCAGGTTGAACTTGCACAGCTAAAATATAGATTGCCAAGATTAACAGGCTTTGGAGCCATGCTCTCGAGAACAGGTGGAGGAATTGGAACAAGGGGACCTGGAGAAAAGAAGCTGGAAATCGACAAAAGGCATATAATGAGAAGGATCAATGATTTGGAAAAGGAGTTGGAGGCTGTAAGAAATACAAGGCAGGTTCAAAGGGAAAAGAGGCTTTCTAATGAAATTCCTGTAGTTTCAATAGTAGGTTATACTAATGCAGGAAAATCTACTTTAAGAAATAAGCTTTGTGAAATTGCAGGGGTTGATAAGGAAAAGGTTTTTGAAGCAAACATGCTCTTTGCAACCCTTGATACTACAACAAGGCTTGTTAATCTTCCTAACGGTAAAGACGTTTTAATTTCAGATACAGTTGGGTTTATAAGGAAGCTTCCCCATGAACTTGTTGAGGCCTTTAAATCCACCCTTGAGGAGATAATTTATAGCGATCTTATCTTACATGTAGTTGATGCTTCAAATAAAAATGCTGAAGCTCAAATAAAGGTCGTAAATTCAGTTTTAGAGGAAATAGGAGCGGGAGATAAAAGAAAAATTCTTGTTTTAAATAAGATGGATATTGCTGATTGTGAGAGTTTAGAGATTTTAAGGGGTAAATTTAAGGATGTTGTTGAAATATCGGCTGTTGAAGGAACCAATTTAGATGTTCTTTTAAAGATTATTCAAGATAATGTTTACAAGGATATGATAAGGGCAAAACTATTGATTCCATATTCTGATACTAAAGTTGTTTCTTATCTGCATCAAAATAACTGCATTGAAAAGGAAGAATATACAGAAGAGGGGATACTTGTATGTATAAATACCACTAAAGATGTTTATGGTAGGGTAAGGGAATTTGAAGTAGAATAGGCACAGAATTTTCTGTGCCTATTTCAGATTGTAGACAAACGTTCTTTGATGTTTATACTTTGCAAGAGCCCCGGAAGGATTAGAAAAGGCATCTCTCATAAGCTCTAGCAATTAGAATTGATTAGCGAAATGAGCGAATGCCAGGGAAATCCTTCACGGGGCTTATCAAAAAATAACTTTTTCAACAGCCTGATTTATAGTTATTCCTTATAAGTTTAGCTATATTGTTGGCAACTAGCATCCCTGATTGAAGGGCACCCTGCATCCATCCGTGCTTAGTTGAAACATGCTCACCTGCAAAATGAACCCTTCCATTCATTTCTGGGGTTGTAGAATCATAAAGGAATAGTTCTTTTTGATTTGGAAGCATAAAGCAAACTCCTCCCCATATAAAGGGAACCTCTGACCAAAGGATGTAGGTATAATCTATCAAATTATTATCCATATATCCTTCTGGAAGTTTGTGTATTTTTTCTATAGATCTTATTATTTCTGTAATCCTTAAGTTTTCGTATTCTTTTCCAAGTCTTACGGCATTTTGATTCCAGTTGTAGGAGGCAAGTAGTGTTCCGGGCTCTTTATATGATGTATTTTCTTTTAGTTTATACTTAAATAATTCACCTTTAATAGGAACTAAATGATCTGAGGGATAAACTGTTAATATTGTAATAAGATCTGTTAATGTTGTTCCACTTAAGGGGTTGTTTTTATCCCTCTCCCAAAATCTTTCCTTTAGATAGAGGAAGGTTTTTGGCCTATTTCATAATTAAGTTCATTTATTGCCTGCATTTTTCTAACGGTAAATGGTGGGTTGACTTTTATTCTTCTTAGGCTTGAAAAGGGAATAGCACAAATCACAAAATCAAAATCGTTATAAAAATAGCTGTTGTCGTTAAGGTCTAATATTTCCAAAATTATTTTTCTACCATCGTAAGGGGACTGGATTATAGAATTAACAAGGCTATGAAGTCTAAAATTAACTTTTCCAGGACCTTTAGAATTTATAAGTTGATTATAAAAGGCAAGGGGAAGATTTATTATTCCTCCTTTAATAGTGTAGGTATATAAAAAGTCTAATGTATAGTATTCTGCTAAAATTTCAATGAGGCTTATATTAATAAGATCCCCTCTAGGGCAGATATATTGCTAATTAAAGAAATAGCATTTTGGGAAAGGCCAACATTTTCATATCCTTGTCTTAAGGAAATGCTTTGAATTTCTTTTATTTTTTAGAATAATCCCTCTTAATTTGCAAAAGTTCCTTTCTTTCTTCCTTTGAAAGGCTAAAGAAATATTTTTATATAGTTTTCCGATTAGTTCATCTGGAGTTCTTTTTTCTCCCTATCAGGAAGATCAAATTGTGGATATATATTTTCCATTATGCTAACTGGATTATTAATTGCATATGAATTTCTAACAAAAATAAAGAGGATGTGCTTTTACTTATAAAGGGGATGGTTCTGAGTTTAAATTCATTAATATAGTGCCATGTTGTTTCGTGGGAGGGTGGAATGCGCATAGGACCAAGCTCGCCATATTGATTTTTGGACTTGTCAAAAAGTGGGTTTTAACTCTTCCTCCTATTCTGTTTGAGGCTTCAAAAATAGTAATGTCGCATCCTATTTTATTAAGTTCATAGGCAGCACAAAGTCCTGAAAGGCCTGCGCCTATAATGGCTACTTTAAATTTTTTCCCTTGCTCTTTGGATGCGATTTTTTCAATGTTTGGTGGAGGTGAAAGAAGCTTTATTATTTCATGAAAATCCTCCTCACGATTATCTGATTTTAGGAAAAATCTTAAAATAGCATGCCTTTCAACATCAGTAGGATTTGGAACTTGATATGGAACTTCATTTTTCATTATATCACCATAGGGATTTTTATTAATTTATATGAATAAAAATATTAAATTAATGATATAATTGATATTGAAATTTTAAAAAAAGTTGCTATAATAATAAGTGATGATGCCGAGTAGCCAAGTTGGTAAGGCACCTGACTCTGGATCAGGCAATCGTGGGTTCGAGTCCTACCTCGGCAGCCAGTGGGGTGGTAAATAACCACCCCTAAATTTTTTGTTTTATTTTAATTGAAAATTCTGAATATAACGAATATAATTATATAAAAGCCAAAAAGGAGGGTTATGATGAAAAGATTATTAATAGAGAATATAAAAGTAATTACAATGGAAGGAGATTATATTATCCCTAAAGGATATATTTATATTGAAGATAACAAGATAGTAAAGGTTAAAGAAGGAGTTTATGAAGGAGAAAGGGATAATTTTGAGGTTATAGATGGAAAGGGCTGTGTAGCACTACCAGGTTTTATAAATTGCCATACTCATATTCCTATGACCCTCCTTAGGGGCTATGGAGAGGGGCTGCCCCTAATGAGATGGTTAAATGAAAAAATCTGGCCCTTTGAAGCTAGGTTAACTGAGGAAGATATATATAACGGTGCCCTCTTAGGAATTATAGAAATGATAAAAAGCGGAACTACATCATTTGTAGATATGTATTTTAGAGAGGATACAATTGCAAAGGCCTGCAGAAGGGCAAACATCAGGGGATTTTTAGGAAGCCCAATAATTGGGGATATGTGGGAAAGGCAGATCGATGAGACGCTAAGTTTATATGATGAATTTAAAGAGGATGATTTAATCAAGATATTTATTGCTCCCCATTCACCATACACATGTTCCTTTGAAACTTTAAAAAGGTTGGGGAAATAGCAAGAAACTACAAATTACCTATTCATATTCACATTGCTGAAACCAAGGATGAGGTAAACATAATAAGGGAAAAGTATAATAAAACTCCATTTGAGGTTTGTAAAGATGCCGGACTTTATGATGAAAACAAAGTTATTGCAGCCCACTGTGTTTACTTAAATGATGATGATATTATTATGGTTAAGAATTATGATTTTACTGTGGTATATAACCCCCAAAGCAATATGAAGCTTGCAAGCGGTGTAGCACCTATTGTAAAGATGATGGAAAATGGAATTAATGTAGCTTTAGGGACTGATGGAGCATCCAGCAATAATAATCTCAATATGATAGATGAAATGAAATCTGCATCCCTTCTTCAAAAACTCAGCTTCAATGATGCTACAGCATTAAGCGCCTATGATACTTTAAAGCTTGCAACGTAAATGCAGCAAAGGCTATAGGTATGGAGGATAAACTTGGAAAAATTAAGGAGGGTTTTTGGCAGATATAATATTAATCGATTTTAATAAACCTCACCTTAACCCTCCAACGGATATATATTCAAATATTGTTTATGCTGCTAACGGTTCTGAAATAAAGACAAGTGATAATTAACGGTAAAGTGGTTCTAAAGGATTATAAGCTTCTTGATATAAAGGAGAATGAAACCATCTTAAATGCTAACCAATCCTTTATTAAGGTTATTGAAAGATTATAATAAATTCCTTAAGTAATAAAATAATTTTGTTATCATAATGCTAATAAAAGCTGTAAAAGAGGCAAAAATTAATGGAAATCTCTTGTTTAGCTTTATAATTCTATTATCCATAACTAAATTGACTGATAAATTGTCGTTGCCCTGTATAAGGGATGTTCCTGTCATAAAAGAATTTTTAGGAATATTTAAAAGGTCACAGATTGTTGGGGCAACATCAAGCTGAGATACCCAATCCTTTGGGACTAAGTTTAGTTTCTCGATGTCATTATCAATGATTATAAGTGGAATTTCGATACACCGAACATTGCCATCACCATGGCCCCCTTCATCCTTATGGCCATGGTCTGATGTTACAATTAATGTATAATTTTTATCTTTAATATGTTTCCATAGAAATTCAATATTATTATCGACATTTTCGCAAGATTTTTCGTATTCTGGTGATAAGGCACGTGCCTATGTCCTGCTTTATCAACCTCCATTGGATGAACTAATAATATGTCAGGGTTATATTTATCTATAATATTTATTGCATTGCTAAAAACCTTTGAATCATTGTTAAAATAGGTATATCTGTAATTAAATGAATAAGGAAAGAGCTCAATAAACCAGTAGTAACCTGATAGGGCTGTTTTATAACCCGACCTTTTAGCAAGAAGAAAAATGTCAGGAATTAAAGAAGGGACAGGATGAAAGTTTCTTGTTATTCCGTTTATATTAGTTGGCGAGCCTGTAAAAATTCTTTCGTAACCTGGTCTTGATAAAGTTGGAGGAAAAGCTTTTGAATTATAAAGGATTCCATTTTTGTAGTCTATCATATTTAATAAAAATGGCATATACTTAATGGAATCTAAGCGCAGCCCATCTACAAGAACAATGCATATTTTTCTATTTGTTTTTTTAAAAGTTATATTATTTAAGGCTTTTAGCTGAGTTTTAATCAAAAATTATGTAACATAAAAAATATTGTAACAAAAATAAAAATTTGGGTTAAGATTTTCATATTATCACCTATAAATAGTTTGAGAAAAAAATAAATAATAATGTTGGAAAATATAAATAAATGGGTTATAATATGGAAAAGAACTATTAATAAGGAGGTATTTTTATGGACAAATATTTATGCCCAGCATGTGGCTATGTTTATGATCCAGCAAATGGTGATCCGGATAACGGAGTAGCTCCAGGAACAAGGTTTGAGGATATTCCTGAAGATTGGGTATGCCCACTTTGTGGACTTCCAAAATCGGAATTTGAAAAGATGTAATATACACCCCCAATTTAGGGGGTGTATTTTTTATGTTGTAAGGGAAAATTATTGATAGAAATGTGAAAAGGGGTGTTTAAGATGTTGATTTGTCCAGTTTGCAATGGATTGGTTGATTATAATAAGAAATGTCCTTTATGTGGAAATAGGATGGAGATTTTAGATAGGATTGAGAATTATTATGACAGTTATTCTGCAGACCTGCCGTATGAGATTACAGATCTTAACGATGGCGATCCAAGCTATATTTGTAAGCATATAATTTTATGTCCAAGTTGTGGTTATAGGGATGTAGAGGGTATTTATAATATTCAAAAATAATAATACTTTACAATGATTTGATAATAATTATATAATAAATTAAACATTATTTTTTTATTTTAAAATTTTATGGGGGAGGGTAATGTGACTAATTTAATAAAATCCTATCAGGAGGCATACGATAAGGCATTTGGTAAGTTAAAAAATAATTCCAATGTTATTGCTATAATTGTTTATGGGAGCATTGTATCTGGCGATATTTGGGAGGAATCGGATATAGATTTCTTTGTAATAACCAAGGAACAAAATAAATTAATGAATTTATACAGCAAAATCAATGATGTCCCTATTCAGGTTAACTATATATCAAAGGAAATTTTTATTAAGTCTTATACCAACCTATTAAAGGGAGGAACCTTCCATAAAGCCTTTTTACAGGGAAATTAGTTTATTGCTTAGATGATGAGATTAAGGATCTATTTAATTCAATAAGGTTTTACTATGATAGGGATAGAAATATTAGAAATCTTGAGATATTATGTAATATATTTAACTGTTTACATTATTCAAGAAAATACTACTATACAGGAAAATATGAAACTTCCTTTCAATGGATAGTAGATCTTATTACAAATTTTGCTAGGCTACAGTTAAATGTAAAGGGATATATAACCGATAAGGATATTTTATCCTTTGCTGTTAGTATGGATGAGGAAGTAGATAAGCTTTTTAATATATTAAATACACAAAAAACTTTAAAGGAAAAGATATATACCGTTCTTGATTTTATTGAAAAATATCTTGATCAAAATATTTCTACTCTTGCCATGCCCATAATTGAATTTTTAAAGGAAAAAAAGCAGTTTTTATCAATTCATGATATTAAAAATTCTCCTGAATTTAAACAGTTAAATGGAGACTTGAATTATCTTTTAGATTATTTATCACAAAAGGGATTAATCAATCAGTCCTTGAGAAGTTTTACAACATATGGAGAAGAGGAGCTCATTGAGGAGCTTGTTTATTATGTTTATTAATTTGGAGGTGGATTATGAAAAAATAAAAATAATTGCCGATAGCGGTTGCGACCTTGAAAGGAGCTATGCAGAAGAACTTGGAGTTTATATTATCCCTATGATAGTTTATTTTGATGATGAGGCTTATTACGATAGAGTAACTATGACAACGGAGGAGTTTTATGAAAAGCTAAAAACCTTTAAGGGACTTCCAAAGACTACTCAGATAACACCAGCAAGATTTATAGAAGAATTTAAAAAGTTTATAGATGAGGGTTATCATATAATATATATTAGTTTTTCTTCAGGCCTTTCAGGAACATATCAATCTGCCCTTGTTGCAAGAGAGGAACTTGGGGAAGAGAATGTAGATGTTATTGATTCAAAGGGTGCTTCTGTTGGGTATGGCCTTATGGTTAGGGAGGCTGCCTTAATGCTCAAGGAAGGAAAAACAAGGGAAGAAATAATAGATAGAGTAACTTTCATGAGGGATAGGATGGAGTATATATTTGCAGTTGGAAATCTTGAGATGTTAAAAAGAGGAGGAAGAATATCAAGTTCTAAGGCTCTTATTGGCAATTTGCTCAATATAAAGCCTATTCTACAGTTTGATAATGGATATATAGTTCCCTATGATAAAGTAAGGGGAGAAAAGGCAATTATAAAGAAGATGATCGAAACGATGCAGGAGAGAGGTTATGAAATAGAAAAACAAGTAATAGGTTTAAATTATTCAAGAAATTTAGACTTTTGTTTGCAACTTAAGGAAGAAATAGAAAGGACATTTAAAGTTAAAGAATTTGTTATATCGGAGATTGGTCCAACAATAGGAAGCCATGTTGGCGAAGGAACTACTTCAGTTTTCTTTATGAGAAAATAGGTGGTCTTATGAAATTTTATGAAAATATAAAGCTTGATGAGTTTTCTAGTGAGCCGAAATATATTCAGCTTTATGAGATTTTAAAAAATTTAATTGAGGAAGGTGCCATAAAACCTGATGAAAAGCTTCCTACAATAAGGGAACTTTCTAAAAAACTTAGCGTGAATACCGTTACAGTTGTTAATGCATATAAACTTCTAGAACAAAAGGGATATATCTATACAAAGGTGGGAAGTGGGACTTTTGTATCTAAACAAAATGATGAAAGAATACAAGTTTTTTCAGAAAATCCTTTAGCAACAAATACCAAAAGGGAAGAAATCAACGGAGCAATTAATTTTTCTACATTAACACCGCAAAGCAGTCTTTTTCCTGTTGAGGATTTTAAATTTGTCATAAATAGAATTTTAGATAGGGATGGAGCTAGTGCCTTTAATTATGTTGAGCCTCAAGGATATTTCCCGCTAAGGGAGTCCATTTGGAAATATTTGGAGGAATGCGGAATTGAATGCGAAATAGATAATATTAGCATCGTTTCAGGTGCCCAGCAGGGAATAGACCTTGTGGCAAAGGTGCTGGTTAATTTTAATGATGCTATTGTAGTTGAAAGTCCTACCTATACAGGTGCAGCAGCGATATTTAAAAATAGGGGAGCAAATATTATCGAAATCCCGCTTAAAGAGGATGGATTGGATCTTGATGAACTTGAGGATGTATTAAAAAAGCAAAAAGTTAAACTTATATACGTAATGCCTAATTATCAAAACCCTACGTCTATAACCTATACTGTTGAAAAGAAATTGGAACTTATAAACTTGGCATTAAAATATAATACATATATTTTGGAGGATGATTTTTTAACTGAAATCAACTTTTCTAAAAAGCCTAATGAACCTTTAAAGACTCTTGATTTTTGTGATAGAGTTATTTTTATTAAAAGTTTTTCAAAAATTTTCATGCCAGGACTTAGACTTGCAGTGATAGTATCTCCTTTTAATATATCTAGAAATTTAGTTTTTGCAAAACAAAATACGGACATTTCAACGTCAAGTTTAATTCAAAGGGCCTTTGATTTATATCTTAGGGAAGGTTTGTGGACAAGACATTTAAACAATCTTAAGGATATTTATTATAAAAGATATTGCTTAATGAAGGAAAAATTAAGCGAGATAAAGGATATAAGATTTAAAGATCCTAAGGGTGGAATTCATTTTTGGGTTGAATCTGAATTGGATGCAACGATAATAGCTTATAACGCAAAGAAAAGGGGAATTGCGATTGCTCCTGGTAGGGCCTTCTATTTCGATTCAAGAAGTAGTAACAATTTTAGACTAAGTTTTGCTCAAACTGATTATGATGATATAACAAATGGAATAAATATTTTGAAAGAGATTTTTGATGAAATAAAAATGCCAGGGTAACCCCTGGCAATTTATTAGCCTTTTATAGCTTCGTTTAGATCCTTTAACATAGCATCTAGATTGATACCATGTGCCATAGCGCCTTGTTCTAGAGTTTCGTATCTAGCTGCTATGCAACCTAAACAGCCCATTCCGTATTTAGCAAAAACTTGAGCTGTTTGAGGATATTTTTGAACTATTTCAATTATACCCATATCTTTTGTAATCATAGGGTCAAACCTCCTTAAATAAAATTTAAGCTTAATTTATCTTAACATATATTTTTAAAAAATACAACTATATTAGTCAACATTATAATTTATCATTTACCAAAAATTTGTTCTGAGGTGAGAGGATGTTTAAGGAAGATTGGACAGTTTTAAGACAAGTTGAGGTTTCCTTTGAGGAAAAGAAGTCTTTATTTATTTGTAACATAAAGAGGATAAAAAACGAAGAAGAGGCCATGGATTTTATAAATTCGATAAAAGAAAAATATAAGGATGCAACTCATAATGTATATGCCTATATAACTAATAATGGCATATCTATGAGGTATTCTGACGATGGTGAGCCCCAAGGAACTGCTGGACCACCAGTTTTAGAGGTTTTAAAGAGGGAAAATGTTAATGATGTTGCAGTTGTTGTAACAAGGTATTTTGGAGGAATTCTATTAGGTGCAGGAGGACTTGTAAGGGCGTATAGTGCATCCTGCAAACAAGGTGTGGATGCTGCAGGCAAGGTAAAAAGAAAAATGGGAATAAAGTTTTCTATGATTGTAGACTATGAAAAATATGGGAAGATAAATTATTATCTTCAAAGTAAAAATATAAAAATTTTAGATGTAGAATACATGGAAAATATACGGATACAGGGTGTGTGTTTGGAAGAAGAATTTGAAAAAATTCATTCTGATATAATTGAAATAATGGGGGAAATGATATAATTAAAGTTACAGACAATAATTTAGTGTTTGTAGATGAAGCAGAAAGGATTATGGAGGTGCAAGAATCATGAATATTAATGAGTTTAAGGAAAAGAAGATTTGGGCTGTTGTTGGCAGCGTATCTAACAAGGAAAAGTTTGCTTACAAAATCTATAATTTTCTAAAAAATAAGGGGTATAGGGTATACGCTGTGGATCCAAAGGGACTAGACGTAGATGGTGAAAAATCATATAAATCACTATTAGACTTACCAGAGGTTCCTGAGGCTGTAGATATGGTTATAAATCCAGCCTTAGGTGGAACTTATGTGGATGAAGCAAATAAATTAAATATTAAATACATATGGTTCCAACCAGGCGCAGAAAGCCAAGAACTAATAGAAAAGTCAAAAGGTTTTGGAATGGAAGTTGTTTACGGACATTGCGTTATGAAGGAGTTCTAAAGGGCTTACCGTCAGCTTTGACGGTGAGCCTTTTCTTTTCTGCTTAAATAAATTTCATAGGCTCCCATAAAGAGAAGAAAAATGCCGAACATTTTCTTTAAAAGGCTTGAGCCTAAACTAACGGCAAGAATGGAGCCTATGATTGAACCAATAATACCAAAAATGATGAGGGTTTTTAATACGTTTTTTCTATGTTGCCCTGTTTAATATGGGTATATAAAGCAACAATGGATGTGGGAACAAAAATAAGAAGGTTAGTGCTTTGTGCAATTTGCTGCTTTACATTTAAAAATATAATTAGAGCAGGTATTAAAATTGTCCCTCCTCCAATTCCCATTCCGCTAATAATTCCAGAAATTAAGCTAATTATAAAAATAATCACTTAAAGAACACCATCCTTATTCCTGCGATTATCATAAAAATTCCAAAGATTAGCTTTAAAGTTCCATCTGTAAATTTATTAAGTATTTTTGCACCTATATATCCTCCGATTACGTTGGCTATCACAACTTTAAGGGTTAAATTCCAGTCTACAAGGGATTTTGAAATATAAAAAACTGAGCTTATTATAGAAAGAGGAAGGATTATTGCAATAGCTGTTGCATGGGCTTTGTGCTGTTCTATTTTTAGGATATGGTTCATGGCAGGGACTAATAAAGTTCCACCGCCAGCACCAAAAAGCCCATTACAAATTCCTGTTAAAAGGCCTATTATATAAATTTTTATCTTATCCCTCATTTATATCACCTATAGTTTAGTTTTTTAATTATTGATGTTTTTATACCTTACAATATTGAAAGTTATTCATTAATATGCTAATATCTTAAAAGAAAGCTTCAGGGAGGTATTAGGATGTTTGATGTAGAAAGGGTTGCCAATGAGCTGGTTGAATGGTTAAAGGATAGGGTTAAAGAAGCAAATGCAAAGGGAATTGTCCTTGGGCTTAGCGGTGGGGTTGATTCTGCCGTTGTAGCTGCTGCTGCAAAAAGCTTTTCCTGATGATACCTTAGGGATTATTATGCCTTGCTATAGCAATCCTCAGGATGAAAAGGACGCTCTGTTGCTTGCTGATAGATTAAACATAAGATATAAAAAAGTAGTTTTAGATGAAGTTTATGATTCGCTTTTAAGGGCTGTAGGTTCAACAGGAAATGAAAACCGACTTGCCCTTGCCAATATAAAACCAAGGCTAAGGATGACTACGCTCTACTATCATGCTGCACTTTTAAATTACCTTGTTGCAGGAACAGGCAATAAAAGTGAGCTTACTGTTGGTTATTTTACTAAATATGGTGACAGCGGAGTTGATATCCTTCCGCTTGCATCCTTTGTTAAGCATGAGGTTTGGGACCTTGCAAGATACTTTAATGTTCCTGAAGAGATTATAAACAAGGCTCCAAGTGCAGGACTTTGGGAAAACCAAACAGACGAAAAGGAAATGGGTATAACTTATAAAGAACTTGATGAATATATATTGACAGGTAAAGCTACAGAAAGGGTTAGAAATATTGTCGATGAATTAAATAGAAAGAGCCAGCATAAAAGGGAAATGCCTAAAATATTTGTCCCAAGTAGCAAGTGATGTAAAAGAATAATAGTAATTTAACTTAGAAGGGGAATAAATATGGCAGGACATTCAAAATGGGCGAATATTAAACATAGAAAAGGTAAGCAAGACGCTCTTAGAGGAAAAATTTTTACAAAAATAGGTAAAGAAATTCAGGTTGCGGTTAAGGAAGGTGGACCAAATCCTGAGGCAAATTCAAGATTAAGGGATGTTATCGCTAAGGCAAAGGCTAACAATATGCCTATGGAAAACATCCAAAGGGCTATTAAAAGGGCAACAGGAGAGCTAAAAGATGTAACATATGAAGAAATCATTTATGAAGGATATGGCCCAAATGGTGTTGCTGTTATCGTTCAAGCTTTAACAGATAACAGAAATAGAACTGCAGGTGATGTAAGACATATATTTGAAAAATTTGGTGGTAACTTAGGGGCAACAGGCTGCGTTTCCTTCTTGTTTGAGAAAAAGGGACTTATAATAGTTGAAAAGGAAGAGGGAATTGATGAAGATTCTCTTATGATGATGGCCCTTGATGCTGGTGCTGAAGATTTTTCCTCTGAAGAGGATGCTTATGAAATTACAACTTCTCCTGAGGATTTTTCAAAGGTAAGGGAAGCTCTAGAAAACAATGGAATAAAACTTGCTTCAGCTGAAGTATCGATGATACCAAGCACTTATGTAGCATTAGATGGTGAGGCTGCAGAAAAGTTTGAAAAACTTTTAGACAGATTAGAAGAAAATGATGATGTTCAAAATGTATGGCATAATGCAGAGTTCCCAGAAGGATGGGGAGAATAAAGGAGCTGATAATCAGCTCCTTTTTAAAAAGGAGAGAGTTATGAAAAGAATTTTAAGTTTTTTTTAGCGGGAGCTACATTGCTTTTATTTCTATCCTGTAATGGTGTAGATAAATTAAAGGAGCAGCAAGAAAAAATAGTAGTAGAAAAACCTAAAAAATCAGCAAAAATAGTTATGGTTGGAGATGTTATTTTCCATAAGCCACAGATAAACAGTGCAAGGACGAATAAGGGATATGATTTTAAACCCTCCTTTAGCGAAATTAAGGACATTATTAGTAAAGCTGACTATGCAGTTTTTAATTTTGAAGGTAATGTAAATACTAAATTGCCTCCATCTGGATATCCTAATTTTAATTCTCCTATTGAGGCTATAGATGCATTAAAATGGGCTGGTTTTGATGCTGTAGTTTTAGCTAATAATCATAGCCTTGATACAGGTCTTGACGGATTAAAAGGGACATTGAAAAATTATAGCTTAAAGGGAATAAAAAGTATTGGAGCAGGTAATCAAAAAGATAGAGCCCTGATCCTTGACATCAATGGAATAAAGATTGGTTTTTTAGCCTATACTCAATTTATAAACGGAAGGTCTAGTGGGCTTGGATATGTTAATATTTTGGATTTAAAAACAATAGAGAAGGATATAAAAAATATAAAAAGTAATTGTGATTTTTGCATCGTTTATTTACATTATGGGACAGAATATATAAGAAATGCTACTGTTAAAGAAAGGGAACTCTTTAGAAAAATAGCAGATTTAGGGGCTGATTATATAGTAGGTAATCACCCACATGTTGTAAGGGAAAGTGAAGCATATAAAACTAAAGATGGAAGATGGGTAATATTTAATTATTCATTAGGAAATTTTATATCCAATCAAAAGGACAAATATACTGATATAGGTCTTATTGTTAATCTTACTTTAGAAAAAGAAGACAAAAGAACTTATATTAAGGATTTGGATTTAATACCTGTATATAGACTAAAGTTTTATGAAAAGGGAAGACTTCATGTGAAAACAATTACATTGGATAGATTGGATAAATACAATGAAAAGATTAATAGTGAGGATTTAAAATATATTTTAGGGGTTTCAAAGGAAATAAATATGAAAAATTCAATCGAAGTTTCAAATTTAAAATAGGGCCTTTAGGGCCCTTTAATTTGTTTGATTAAAAGTTCAAGGCTTTTTTGAAATGTAGATCGTTTTGTTTGTTTCTTTTTTTATGCCCCCATCTTTCCACCTGCATTACGAACCTTTGAAGCTATATATCTTTGCATTAAAAGGGAGTCTATGTTATGCTTATTAAAAATTAGGCCGTTGTAATTTAAAGCATAGGCTTCTTTAGAAAGGGCCATTGCAGCTACGCCATAATCCTGGGTTATGACTATGTCCTTTGGAGATACTTCATTTATTAAGGCAAAATCTACAGAATCTCTGCCTTTGTCTACGATGATTATCTTACAATTATCATAATTGAGAATATGGCTGGTATCTGAAAACATAATAACTTCAACATTGTATTCTTTAGCTGTATCGATTATTATATCTTTAACGGGACATGCATCGGCATCAACAAGTATTTTCATGGCATCCTCCATGTCTTTTTAGTATATTTTATGAAACTATTGCTGATTAAATTCTAAGGGGGATAGTATGAAGGTGATAAATTATATTTTTATTATTTTATTTTTAGGGATTTATGGATTGATTAATTTTTATATAGGGTTGAGGGCATACAAGGCCTTAAGTTATTTAAGCATATCAAATGGAATTTTATATTGGGGATTTTTGTTATTTTAGCTTCTTCAACATTTGTGGTAAGAATATTTGATAATAAGTTTAGGGGTAAGTTTTTCTATATTTTTGAGCTTATATCAAATTATTGGCTGGCTATATTGGTATATTCGCTAATTATATTATTATTTTACGATATTATAGGAATTGTAGCAAAGATATTTGGATTAAATGAATTTTGGATAAATCCTAAATTTATGATTTTAAGGCTTTTAGTTTCAACTTGTGTCTTAATATTAATTTTTATTTATGGCAATATGAATGCTAAGGATATTGTAATATCAGAGTATGAAATAAGAACGGATAAAAAACTTCCAAAGGAAGAGTTAAAGATAGTTTTAGCATCAGACTTCCATTTAGGCAACATAATAAATGAAAGACGACTGAAGATATTTATAAACAAAGTAAACGAAATTAATCCAGACATAGTTTTGCTTGCAGGGGATATCATAGATGAAAATCATGAGATTTTTGATAGATTAGAAATGGATAAACTTTTTAAGAAATTAAAAGTAAAGTATGGAATATTTGCTTGTTTAGGAAATCATGAGTATTTTAGGGAAAACACGGATGAGATTAAGAAAAGCCTTGAAAAAGGAAATATAAAGGTTTTAAGGGATGAAGTTGTCGATATAGGGGATTTTTTAACTATTATAGGAAGGGAAGATGCTGTATTTAATAGATTTGGTGGGAAAAGGAAAAGCATTGATGAGTTTTTTAAAGCCGTTGACAAAAATAGATATATCATTTTGCTTGATCATCAGCCTAAAGAAATTGATGAGGCTATTCATTATGGTGTTGATCTTCAAGTTTCAGGACATACACATAAGGGACAGTTCTTTCCGATAAACTTGTTTACAAAAAGGTTGTTTGTAAATGATTATGGTCATTATGCAAAAGGGGAATATAACTTAATAGTGACATCGGGTTTTGGAACATGGGGACCGCCTATAAGGATTGGAAGTAGATCGGAAATTGTAGTAATAAAACTGATACAAAAACAAGGAATATGAATAAATTTATAAAATATGGTAATACTATCCTCATGAGAGGAGGATAGTTATGAAAAAAACAATTGGCATTGCTGCTGCGCTTTTATTATCGTTAGTAACCAGTTTTTTGCAGGTTATTATACGACTTTAAGATATGTGGAAAGGAACAAGGTTTCACAGCAGAATGAAAATTTGCTCCATGAAGAATTAGCTGAAAATACTGCAAAACTTCCCGAACTTAACGTAATAGGACCAAATACAGAAATAGTCTATAGGGAAAGATACGTAAAGGGCGTTGAGTATAATAGAGATGTTGTTGAAGGGGCTACAGCTGAAGTAGTCGGGATGACGAAGGAGGAGGCAGAGGAATATTTTAAAAATAAAGGTTACTTGGTTATTGATTTTAGCAACGAAAGGGTATTATTGGTAAAGGATATTAAAGACAAATGGCCCAGCGGTTGCTTTGTTGTAAAGGAAAAGGACGGTTTTGTAGCAATCTTTGAGGTTGATGAGAATGGAGAGCTAAAACTAGTTAAAGTTACAGAACTTAAAGTAACTGACCTTCCTGATACGGATAGGGAGGAAGTCATAAAAGGAAAAGTATATGAATCCTTAGAGGATGCCAATGAGCTTATAGAAGAATATACCTCATAGTCCATGCTAAAAACTTGCATGGACTTTTTGTTGTTATAAAATATCATTATTAAAGACAGGAAGGTGATTGTTTTGCTCATTTTAGGAATAGACCCTGGAATTGCAATTGTGGGTTATGGATTTATAGAATATAAGAATAATAGGTTTAAAGTTATCGATTATGGAGCGATATTTACAACTCCTAAAAATACCATGCCGGAAAGGCTTGAGATAATCTATAATAAATTAGAGGACTTGCTAAATATTTTTAAACCTGATGCAGTTGCCTTTGAAGAGCTTTTTTCAATATGAATGCTAAAACGGCAATAACTGTAGGACAGGCAAGGGGAGCTGCTGTTCTTTGCGCTCAAAGAAATAAACTTAATATATTTGAATATACTCCCCTTCAGGTAAAACAGGCAGTTGTTGGTTATGGAAGGGCAGATAAAAAACAAGTTCAGCAGATGGTCAAAATGCTCCTTAATTTGAGTGAAATTCCAAAACCGGATGATGTTGCTGATGCCCTTGCCATTGCAATATGCCATGCCCATTCAAATCAATTCGGCGATATGTTTAGAATAAAATGAGGTGATAAGGTGTTTGCTTACATAAAAGGAACTGTTACGCTTGTTTTAGATGATTATGCTGTGGTTGAAAATAACGGTATAGGATATATGATTTTTATGCCATCAAGGGATCTTGATGCATTAAGGGATAAAAAGGATGTCTTAGTTTACACATATTACTATGTTAGAGAGGACAATATATCATTATATGGATTCTTAGATAAAGAATCCTTAAATATTTTTAAATTGCTCTTGGGAGTTTCGGGCGTTGGGCCTAAGGCAGCGCTATCCATTTTATCCTGCACTACCCCATCTTCTTTTATTTTATCCGTAGTGACAAAGGATGATAAGACATTAAGCAAAGCCCAGGGAATAGGTAAAAAACTTGCCCAAAGGATAATACTAGAACTGAAGGATAAATTTAAAGATTATGAATTTGCAAATGAAAAGGAAGAGGATAAAAGGGAATTCTTAGACAAGGATGTCTCAAAAGAGGCTATTGCAGCTTTATTGACTTTGGGATATACTAAACAGGAAGCAATTCAGGCGGTAAAAAGAGTTGAAGGTGCAAGCTCGGTTGAGGATTATATAAAGGGTGCATTGAAATTCCTTATGAAGTAGGAGGAGATTATGGAGGATAGGATTATAAGTTCTAGTTTAAAGCCAGAGGATTTAGATTATGAAGGAAGCCTAAGGCCTAAAACCTTAAGGGAATATATAGGACAAGAAAAGGTTAAGGAAAGACTTAAAATTTTTATTGAGGCTGCCAAAAAAGAGGAGAAGCCCTTGACCATGTTCTACTTTATGGACCTCCTGGCCTTGGAAAGACAACCCTTGCAAGTATAATAGCAAATGAGATGGGATCAGGTCTTAGAATAACTTCAGGCCCTGCTATTGAAAGACCTGGTGATCTTGCGGCAATTCTTACGAATTTAGGGGATAAAGATGTTTTGTTCATCGATGAAATTCATAGGCTAAACAGAAGCGTTGAGGAAATTTTGTATCCTGCTATGGAGGATTTTTGTTTGGATATAATAATAGGTAAAGGGCCTTCAGCAAGGTCTATTAGAATAGATCTACCCAAATTTACATTAATAGGAGCAACTACAAGGGCAGGTATGCTAACATCCCCTTAAGGGATAGATTTGGGGTGGTAACAAGGCTTGAGCTTTATACTGTTGATGAATTAAAGCTTATAATAAAAGATCTGCCAGCATCTTAAACGTTGAGATAGATGATGCTGGGGCTATTGAAATTGCAAAACGCTCAAGGGGGACACCAAGAATTGCCAACAGACTATTAAAAAGAGTAAGGGATTATGCTGAGGTTAAAGGCGATGGATATATAGATTTTAAGATTGCAAGCAGCGCTTTAGATCTTTTAGATGTTGATAAATTAGGTCTTGATAATATTGACAGAAAACTTTTAGAGACGATTATTTTTAAATTCGGCGGTGGCCCTGTAGGTATTGATACCCTTGCCTATTCTATAGGAGAGGAGGCAGAAACCATAGAAGATGTTTATGAACCATATCTTTTGCAAATAGGATTTTTAAGCAGAACACCACGCGGCAGAGTTGCAACAAGACTTGCATATGAGCACTTAGGAATAAAATTAGGAGGGTTGGACATTGAAGGTTAAGGAATTTTACTTTCATCTTCCAGAGGAGTTAATTGCACAAAAACCCTTAGAAAAAGGGATGAATCAAGATTAATGGTCCTTGACAGGAGGACGGGAGAGATTGAACACAAAATATTTAAAGAAATTATTGATTTTTTAAACCCAGGAGACTGCCTTGTCTTAAATAACAGCAGGGTTATTCCTGCAAGGCTTTTGGGGTTAAGGAGGACACAATGGCAAGGGCGGAGTTTGTCCTTGTTAAAAGATTGGATAGGGATAGGTGGGAAGCCCTTGTTAAGCCTGGGAAAAAGGTTAAAACTGGATCAAAATTTATTTTTGGCAATGGAGAACTTTCCTGCACGATTTTAGATAACACAGACTTTGGAGGAAGAATTATTGAATTTCACTATGATGGAGTTTTTGAAGAAGTTTTGGATAAATTAGGTGAGATGCCCCTACCGCCATATATAAAAGAAAAGCTTGAGGATAAGGAAAGATATCAGACGGTTTATTCAAAGGTGGAAGGTTCTGCTGCAGCACCAACGGCAGGGCTGCATTTTACTGAGGAACTTTTAGAAAGAATAAAGGAAAAGGGAATAAATATTGCCTTTTTGACTTTGCATGTGGGTCTTGGAACCTTTAGACCTGTTAAGGTTGAAAATATCGAGGAACACAAGATGCATGCGGAATTTTATAATCTTGATGAGGAAAACGCAAAGATAATAAATGAAACCAAGAAAAATGGCAAAAGAGTTATAGCAGTTGGGACAACATCCTGCAGAACCCTTGAGACTATTGCAGATGAAGATGGGTTTGTAAAGGCTTCATCCGGATGGACGGATATATTCATTTATCCTGGATATAGGTTTAAAATATTAGATGGGCTTATAACCAATTTCCATCTTCCAGAATCCACCTTGATTATGCTCGTAAGTGCCTTTGCAGGTAAAGAAAATATAATGAGGGCATATAATATTGCAGTAAAGGAAAGGTATAGATTTTTTAGCTTTGGAGATGCAATGTTTATAAAATAGGAGGTAAGTTATGTCGGCTATAAGATTTGAACTTATTAAGACATGCAAACAATCAGGCGCAAGACTAGGTAAGCTATATACTCCGCATGGAGTTATAGATACTCCAATATTTATGCCCGTTGGAACGCAGGCAACGGTTAAGGCTATGACTCCAGAGGAGCTAAAAGAAATAGGGGCCCAGATTATTCTGAGCAATACATATCATTTATATTTAAGACCTGGAGAAAAGCTTGTTGAAAAGGCCGGTGGACTCCACAGTTTTATGAATTGGGATAGAGCAATTTTAACTGATAGCGGTGGATTCCAGGTTTTCAGCCTCAGCGATTTAAGGAATATAACGGAGGAAGGTGTAACATTTAAATCCCATATTGATGGTTCAAAACATTTTATATCGCCAGAAAAGGCAATCCAAATAGAAAATGCCCTGGGTGCTGATATCATTATGGCCTTTGATGAGTGCACGCCCTATGAGGCGGATTATGATTACACAAAAACTCGATGGAAAGAACACTAAGATGGGCAGAAAGGTGCCTAAAAGCCCACCAGAAACCAGATAAGCAGGCTCTTTTGGAATAGTTCAGGGGGTATGTTCAAAGACTTAAGACAAGAAAGTGCAAGACAAACAGTTAAAATGGATTTTCCGGGATATGCTGTTGGAGGTTTAAGCATTGGCGAACCAAAGGAGATTATGTATCAGGTCCTTGATTGGACAGTTCCTTTCCTTCCTGAAAATAAACCAAGATATTTAATGGGGGTTGGAAGTCCAGATGCCCTATTGGAAGGAGTAATAAGAGGAATAGACATGTTTGACTGCGTCCTCCCAACAAGAATAGCAAGAAATGGAACAGTATTTACGAGCAAAGGGAAATTAGTTGTAAGAAATGCTGAATATGCAGAGGATTTTAGGCCTTTAGATGATGAATGCGATTGCTATGCATGTAAAAATTATTCAAGGGCATATATAAGGCACCTTTTTAAAGCCAAGGAAATACTTGCAGCAAGACTTGCGACGATTCATAATTTAAGATTCCTTTTAAAGCTTATGGAGGATGTCAGAAGGGCAATAATGGAGGATAGCCTTTTAGATTTTAAAGAAGAGTTCTTTAGAAAATATGGCTATACGAATGAATAAAAGCTAAGCCCACCACATAATATTTATTAGGGGGTGGGTTTATGTCAAAAACTGACAATCAAAAGGAGTCAAAGTTTGTTTCAATTTATGCAAAAGCTATTCTAAGGGGGATAATTCTAACGCTAATTTTGATTTTTGTAGTAACGGCTATTGCATATTTTGCGCAGATTGATGAATCCTATTTTAGGACAATAACATGGATAATTAATATAATTGCTATTTGCTATGCAGCAATATATGGTGTATTGAAGATTGGCAAAAAGGTTATCTTCATGGTGCTTTGATTGCATTGATTTACTCTATAATAATGTTTTTAGCTGCTTTATTGTCTGATAAGGGAGCAGTAAATATAAGAACTTATATTGTTATTTTTATCGCTTCAATTATTATTGGAGCTTTATCAGGTATGATAGGGATGGTTTTAAAAGGCAATGATTAATACTTGAACTTGCATTACAAGGCTGGTATAATTAACATGGTAGACTTATCCTTGGAAATATGTAAATTTTGAGTAATTAGAAGGAGGAGTTAATATGAAGCATATTAAAACAATAAACGTTGGAACATTAAAGGCAAGTTTAACAAAACCAGGTTGTAAAGAATGCGCAAATTCATGCCAATCAGCTTGCAAAACTTCAGCTACAGTTGCTAATTTACCATGTGAACATAATTAATCAGGCAGTAACTTTAAGGTTACTGCTTTTAAATTTAGAAGGAGGTAACCAAATTGAAAATTCATAAATATAGAATGTTTGATAAAAACATAGTAATAGATGTAAACAGTGGAGCAATTCATGTAGTTGATGATGTAGTTTATGACTGTTTAGATTATTATGAAACAAAAAGCAAGGAGGAAATCGTTGAAATATTATTGGACAAGCACTCAAGGGAATCAATTTTAGAGGCTCTTGAAGAAATTGAATATTTAGTTAAGGAAAATATGCTGTTTACTGAAGACTTTTATAAAGAAACAGTTTTAAATGATAAGAGCCCTTCATATATTAAGGCTATGTGCCTCAACGTTGCTCACGACTGCAATCTAAAATGTAAATACTGCTTTGCATCTGAGGGCAGCTACGAGGGGAAAAGAAGCCTTATGAGTGCAGAGGTTGGTAAAAAAGCTATTGATTTTGTTATAAAAAATTCAGGATATAGGCACAATATTGAAATCGACCTGTTTGGCGGAGAACCTTTAATGAATTTTGATGCAGTGAAGGAAATAATAGAATATGCAAAGGAGCAGGAAAAAATTCATAATAAAAATATAAGATTTACTATAACAACAAACGCCACTCTTTTAAACGATGAAATTATGGAGTATATAGATAAAAACATGGGAAACGTTATTTTGAGCATAGATGGCAGAAGGGAAGTAAATGACAATATAAGAATCAGATACGATGGTTCTGGAACATTTAATACTATACTTCCTAAAATAAAGAAAATGGTAGAAAAAAGAGACAAAAATAAGCAATACTATGTGAGGGGAACATTTACCCATGAAAATATCGATTTTTACAATGATGTTGTGTTTTTAGCGGATCAGGGATTTAACGAGATTTCTATTGAGCCTGTTGTTTTAGAGGATGAGAATCCTCTTGCAATTAAAAAGAGGATCTTCCTGTTATATTTGAACAATATGAGAAGATTGCAAAGGAACTTATAGAAAGAAAAAAGGCAGGCAAAGCTTTTAAATTTTATCACTTCAGTATAGACATAAACGGAGGACCATGCGTTTATAAGAGGGTGTCCGGATGTGGTGCTGGTTATGAATATGTTGCAGTGACTCCGGAAGGTGATATTTATCCCTGCCATCAGTTTGTTGGGAAGGAAGAATTTAAGCTTGGAAATGTATTTGATGGAAGGATAGATGAGAAACTTTCCAATGAATTTAAAAATGCCCATATATATAATAAACCAAAATGCATGAATTGCTGGGCAAGATTTTACTGTAGCGGTGGATGCCAAGCAAACAACTATTCCTTCAACGGAAATATACATGAACCTTACGATTTAGGATGTGAAATGATGAAAAAAGAATTGAATGTGCAATCGCTGTAAAAGTTTTTGAAGAAGAAAATTAAAATTTAGAAGGAATTTTGCCTTTTATGTAGAATAATATTAAGTAGTTTGCTTTTTTAGAGGCATTTGTCCTTATGCAAAAGACATAGTAATGAAGGGGGATTAATATGAAAACCAGAGGTAGGATTTATTTTATCGTTACTACTTTATTAATTTTGTTTCTTTCTTATGTATTAGTAAATGGTCTAACATTAGGGGACTATCAGGTAAAGCCGCTTAGCAAAATAGTTAAACTTGGCCTTGATTTAAAGGGTGGAGTTTATGTTGAGGAGGAAATAGTTGATCAGAATGTAAGTAAAGATACAATTGAAAGAACAAGGGATTTAATTGAACTTAGAGTTAATTCATTAGGCGTTAGTGAGCCTATTGTAGCTATAACAGGCAGTAATAGAATAAGGGTTGAGATACCAGGAATTTATGATCCTAAGACTGCCCTTGAGCAAATTGGGAAAACAGGAAGATTAAGATTTGTAGGTCCTAATAATGATGAAATAATAACTGGAAAAGATGTAAAGGATGCTACTGTAGGAGTAGATCAAAGGACAAATGCACCTGTAGTTCAATTGAAGCTCAATCAAGAGGGAGCAAAGAAGTTTGCTGAGGCAACTCAAAAATACTTAGGAAAGCAAATTGCAATTTATATGGATGAGGATTTAGTTTCAGCACCAACCGTTCAATCAGTTATTCCAGATGGTGAAGCAATTATCACTGGAAGCAAAAATGTTGAAGAAGCTAAAAGGCTTGCAGGGATTATAAAATCTGGTGCTCTTCCTGTAAAGTTGAATCCTGCAACTATAAGAGCTATTGGACCAGCCCTTGGAGCAGAGGCTATCCCAACAAGCTTAAAAGCTGCAACAATTGGTATTGCTTTAGTCATGTTATTTATGCTACTTTACTATAGAATTCCAGGTCTTATTGCAGACCTTGCCCTTATGGTATATATGATTATAACAGCATTGGTGTTTACAGTTGTTATTAAAGCAACTTTAACTTTACCTGGTATTGCAGGGCTTTTACTTTCAATAGGTATGGCTGTTGACGCTAATGTTCTTATATTTGAAAGAATTAAGGAAGAATTGAAATTAGGTAAATCCTTAAGGACAGCAATCGACGCTGGATTTAGGAGGGCATTTACTTCAATTTTAGACTCAAATGTAACTACCTTAATTGCTGGATTTGTTCTGTTCTTTATTGGAACGGGTGCAGTTAAAGGTTTTGCCCTCACCCTAATTATAGGTGTTTTATCAAGTATGTTTACAGCTATAACTGTAACAAGATTCTTGCTTAAATCCTTTGTAAATGCAGGATGGATTACTAACAGCAAATTCTACGGAGCATAGGGGAGGGATTAAAATGGAAAGAATGTTTAAGATTGTTGAAAAGAGCAAAATATGGTTTACAATATCATTGATTATAATTATCATAGGAATGGCAACATGGCTATTTAAGGGATTAAACCTTGGTATCGACTTTAAGGGAGGAACTGTTGTCACAATTAAGATTGGAAAAGAGTTTGATGTTGTGGAACTTAGAAAATCCCTTGAAAAATATGACCCACAAATCGATGTAAGAGAAATAGAAGGATATGAAGTTACTATAAGAAGCAATAAAATAACAACAGAACAGGTAAATCAGATTTTTAATGATGTAAAGACAAAATATGGACTAAAAGATGATGCCCTTCGTTCAATAGATACTATAGGACCATCTATAGGTAAGGAACTTAGAAGAAGTGCAATAATTTCAACATTGCTTGCTACTTTAGGTATCCTTATTTATACATCATTTAGATTTGAGCTATGGTCAGGGCTTGCAGCCATAATTGCATTAGTTCATGACTTGTTAGTTACTATATCCGTTTATACAATTTTACAAATTCCAGTAAACTCAAGCTTTATTGCAGCGATGTTAACTATATTAGGTTATTCTATTAACGATACTATAGTCGTATTTGATAGAATAAGGGAAAACAGAAAGCTTGGTAAATATCATGATTTTGAAACATTAGCAGATGCAAGTATAACACAAACTTTAGCAAGATCAATAAATACAGTTCTTACAACTTTATTTACAATAACAGCAATTTATATACTTGGAGTTCCATCTATAAAGGAATTTGCCTTACCATTGATCATAGGTATCATTAGCGGTGCTTATTCTTCAATCTTTATCGCCAGCCCATTGTGGGTGATATTTGAAAAAAGACAAGGACAAAGGGTATGATAAAAAGAGTTAGCTCTGCTAACTCTTTTTATTGCAAAATGCCCTTACTTTATATATAATATCTTTGTTTCCTAATTTTTGTGTCTGTCGAGGAGAAAAGTATGAAACGATGGGATGTTAAAGAGAAAAACTTTGATTTAATTGTTCATGAAAACAAAGTTATAAATAGTTTGCTTATTTCAAGAGGTATAAGTTCAAAGGAGCAGGCAGACATTTTTTGAATCCTGATCTTAGGTTGCTTTATGATCCTTTTCTTTTAAAGGACATGGACAGGGCAATAGATAGGATCGATGAAGCTATTAAGAAAAGGGAAAAGATATATATTTATGGAGACTATGATGTTGATGGCATCACAAGCACGGCAGTTCTTTATAGGGCCTTTAAAAAATTAGGGGTAGATGTTAGTTTTTATATTCCCGACAGAGTTAACGAAGGATACGGTATTAATAGAGAGGCGATTGACCATATAAGCTCCCTTGATGTGGATCTTGTTATAACAGTTGACTGTGGAATAAGCGCTATTGAAGAAGTTGAATATGCAAAGGAAAAGGGATTGGATATAATAATTACTGACCATCATGAATGTAAAGAAAGGATTCCAAATACAATAGCAATAAATCCTAAAAGGCATGACTGCCAATACCCCTTTAAGGGGCTTGCTGGATGTGGTGTAGCCTTTAAACTTGTTCAGGCTTTATTTAAATTTTATGATCTTCAGGGATACGAGGAATTTTTGGATCTCGTTGCTATTGGAACGATAGCTGATATTGTTGATATTACAGATGAAAATAGAATTATTGTAAAATACGGTCTTGAAAAAATACTTAATAGCGATAAGGCTGGAATAAATGCAATAAAACAAGTTGCAGGAATTAAGGACAAGATTTCAACCTATAATGTTGCCTTCCAAATTGCACCAAGGCTAAATGCTGCAGGAAGATTAAGCGATGCCAAAATTGCTGTAGAGCTTTTTATTACAAATGATAATGAAAAGGCAATGCAGATTGCAAAATATCTTGATCAGGAAAATAAAAAAAGGCAGCAAATTGAACAGGAGATTTTAGACGAATGCATAGAAAAGATTCAAAGGGAGATAGACCTTAAAAGGGACAGAGTAATAGTTTTATCATCACCTAACTGGCATGTTGGTGTAATTGGAATTGTTGCGTCGAGGATTGTGGAAAGATTCAATAGACCAACTATATTGTTTTATGAAGAAGGAGAAACACTAAGGGGTTCAGGAAGAAGTATAAGGGGATTTAATCTTTATGATAATTTAGTAGAATGTAAGGACCTTCTTGTTAAATATGGCGGGCATGAACTTGCAGCAGGACTTACAATTGAAAGGTCAAAGCTTGATGATTTTAGAAAAAGGCTCAATGAACTTGCCCAAAAATAGATTGTGAATACTTTGCAGAAAGGATAGACATAGACTTAGAACTTGATTCTGATGATTTGAGCATTGAAACATGCGAACTTTTAAATATGTTAGAGCCTTTTGGGATGGGCAATAATCAGCCGATATTTTGTCTTATGAATGCAAGGGTTTTATCTAAAAGAAGGATAGGCAATCAAGGACAGTATATTAAAATGCTCATTGAAAAAGACTCAAAAACATTAGATTGTGTTGATTTTATAAATAATGTGGAATTTATGGATAGAGAATGGGAATATATTGATATAGCCTTTAATCTGAATATAAACGAATGGAATAATACAAGAAATGTTCAGCTTAATATAAAAGATATTAAGCCTTCTATAGATTATAGTGGAAGTAAGCTTAAGGAAAATTATTTTAGAAATATTAAAGAAGTCCTAAATTTTAGCAACTTTCCTTTTATTGAAATAAAAAATATAAATTATTTAAACTATGATCTGAATTTTTTAAAGGAGTTTGTTTATTTTAAAAGAGGAATTATATTGTTAAACGATTATAATTCGATAGAAGAGGTTGATGAATTTAGACAGGTTATGGATTTTAACCTTTACAAAAATTTTGGATTTGAACCCCAATTTATTTTTCTTCCTAAAATTAAGGAAATTGATTTTAAAAATAATGAGGTTCTTATCTATGATTATCTGTTAAATATAGATGATTATTTGTATTTAGATAGCTTAGGCGTTAAGGTTTATCATTTTTTAAATGAAGAGTTTATTAATAGATTAAAAAATCTTAAAAACATGATAACATTTGACGATAAAAAGGCTATTAAGTTTCTTAGAGATTTGATGTATAATGAAGTTGTTGGTAGTTTAGATGATATAGCATGTAAATTTGATATAAATATATTTTTGCTTTATAGGATGATAGTTTATTTAAAAAAATAGGGGCAATTAGAATATTTACAAGGGATGATAAGATAAAAATTCTTCCTAACAGCACCGAATTTTTGACAATTGCTGATGATTTGAAGGATAATTTTAATAAAATAATCAATTTGTTAGAAAATAAAATCAGGGAGGTATAAAAATGGATTTAAAGGAAAAAATAAGAATAATAGAGGATTTTCCAAAGAAGGGGATAAGCTTTAAGGATATTACAACTGTTCTTAAGGATGGAGAGGCATTTAAGGATGTTATAGATAAAATAGTTGAAATAGTTAAGGATAAGGAAATCGATTTGGTTGTTGGTCCTGAAGCAAGGGGATTTGTTCTTGGGGCACCTGTTGCCTATGCTTTAGGCGTTGGTTTTGTTCCAGTAAGAAAGCCTGGAAAGCTTCCAGCTGATACTTTAAAATACGAATATTCATTAGAATATGGCAATGATGCATTAGAAATTCATAAGGATGCTATAGAGCCAGGACAAAGGGTTCTAATAGTGGATGACCTTCTTGCAACTGGAGGAACAATTTCAGCTGTTGCAAAGCTTGTAGAGGAGCTTGGTGGGGTCGTTGCTTCTATGGGATTTGTTGTTGAACTTACTGGCCTTAATGGAAGGGAAAAGCTTGAAGGATATGATGTATTTTCATTAGTTCAATATGAATTTTAAAATGTCGAAAAAATTTGCAAAATGATGATAATTAATATATAATATATTAAAAACATGGCTGGTTTTTGACCAGCCATAAATTTTACAATGGGGAAGAGGGCTAATTATGCTACAAAGGTTATTAGAAAAGATTAAGGAGAATAATTTAGACGTTGATATTGAAATGATTAAAAAGGCATATAATGTGGCGGAAAAGGCTCATGAAGGCCAATTAAGGGAGTCAGGGGATCCATATATACTTCATCCTGTTGAAGTTGCGATTATTCTTGTTGAAATGGGTCTTGATACTGACGCTATTTGTGCTGCCCTCTTACACGATGTTGTTGAAGACACCCATTTGAGCTATGAGGACGTAAAAAGGGAATTTAATGAAAGCATTGCGGACCTTGTGGATGGTGTAACAAAACTTGGGAAAATAGAATATAAATCAAAGGAAGAACAGCAGGCTGAGAATATAAGAAAAGTTTTGATTGCAATGGCAAAGGATATTAGAGTAATTTTAATAAAGCTTGCAGATAGGCTCCATAATATGAGGACTTTAAAATATCTTCCTCCTGAAAAGCAAAAGGCTAAGGCTGAGGAGACTTTGGATATCTATGCACCTTTAGCCCATAGGCTTGGTATTTCTAAAATCAAGTGGGAACTTGAGGATTTATCATTAAGATACCTGCATCCAGATGAATATTATGAGTTAGTTTCTAAAGTTCAAAAGAAAAGGGCTGAAAGGGAAAAGGAGATAAATGAGATCAAAAATATGCTTCAGGAAAAATTAGAGCAGGCAGGTATTAAGGCAGACATAGATGGAAGGCCTAAGCATTTTTACAGCATTTATAGAAAAATGCATTATAAGAATAAAACCTTTGATCAAATATTTGACCTATTGGCTGTAAGGGTAATTGTTGATACGGTTAAGGATTGTTATGCAGCCCTTGGTATTGTCCATACTCTGTGGAAGCCTATTCCTGGAAGGTTTAAGGATTATATAGCCATGCCAAAGCCTAATATGTATCAATCCCTTCACTCTACGGTAATTGGGCCTAATGGACAGCCCTTTGAAATTCAGATAAGAACATGGGAGATGCATAGGACTGCTGAATACGGTATTGCCGCCCATTGGAAATATAAAGAAGGGATTAACAATAAAGAGCTGGATATAGATGAAAAACTTCATTGGTTAAGACAAATCCTTGAGCTTCAAAAGGAAGCAAAGGATGCAACGGAGTTCATGGAAACTGTTAAAATAGATCTTTTCTCCGATGAAGTGTTTGTATTTACTCCAAAGGGTGCTGTTATTGATCTTCCTGTTGATTCTACGCCTATAGACTTTGCCTATAGGATTCATACCGATGTTGGAAACAAATGTGTTGGAGCAAAGGTAAATGGAAGGATGGTTCCCCTTGATTATAAACTAAAGACAGGGGATATAGTTGAAATAATAACATCAGCCAATTCTAAGGGGCCAAGCAGAGATTGGCTTAATATTGCAAAAAGCTCACAGGCTAAAAATAAAATAAGGCAATGGTTTAAAAGAACCTTTAAAGAGGAAAATATAGAAAAGGGAAGGGAAACTTTTGAAAAAGAAATAAAAAGACAAGGTTTAAATTTAAATGAGGCGTTGAAGACAGAGTATATAGAACCAGTTATAAGAAAATTCAATTTTTCTAATATTGAGGATCTTTATTCAGCAATAGGAAGCGGTGCTTTAACTGCCCATCAGGTTATAAGCAAGCTAAAGGAAGAGATTAAAAAGGAAGAAGTATTGCCACAAAAGGAAATCATCACTGAGGATAAGGCGGAAAAAAAGCCAAGAAAGGGAGAAATCAAAAACCTGGAGTTATAATAGAAGGGGAAAAGGATTTATTTGTTAGGTTTGCAAAATGCTGTAATCCAGTTCCGGGCGATGAGATAATTGGTTTTATAACAAGGGGAAGAGGTGTATCCATCCATAGAAAAGATTGTAGCAACTTTAAGCATCTTGCAGAAGCAGAACCGGATAGAGTTATTGATGCAAGCTGGACAGGTGAGCATAATGCAAAATTCCTTGCAGAGATTTCAATTGAAGCTAACGATAGACATGGACTTATTGCTGATATTTCAACAACTTTAACTAATTCAAAACTTTCAGTTAAAGCTATAAATGCAAGAACAACAAGAAATCATTTAGCTCTAATAAACTTAACGATTGAAGTCACAAGCGTTGAACAAATAGAAAAATTAATAAAGGATCTTAGAAAATTAAATGGTATTATAGACGTTTATAGAAATCTAAGTTAGGAGTGAGACTATGAGAGCTGTTGTTCAAAGGGTAAAAAGGGCACAGGTTGTAGCTGATGGTGAGCTTACAGGAAAAATAGATAATGGCATTTTAGTTTTGCTTGGTGTTGAAGATAGCGATAATTCTGATGATATAAAATATCTAGCAGATAAGATATGCAACTTAAGAATCTTCGATGATAATGATGGAAAAATGAATTTATCCCTTATAGATGTTAAGGGTTCCCTTTTGGTGGTTTCACAATTTACTTTATACGGAGACTGCAGAAAGGGAAGAAGGCCTAATTATATGATGGCTGCAAAACCTGAACATGCGGAAAAGATTTATAATGAATTTGTTGAAGAATGCAAAAAATATGTCGAAAATGTTCAAACAGGAAAGTTCCAAGCTTATATGGATGTTGAGCTTGTAAACGATGGGCCTGTTACTTTGCTTTTGGACAGTAAGAAAAACTTTTGAGGTGAGGATATGATTTTTGAGGTATTCCAATTAGGCTATTTTCAAACTAATTGTTACTTAATTGGAGATGAAAAGACTAAAGAATGTGCATTAGTTGATCCGGGTGGAACTCCTGATAAAGTTTTAAAAGATGTGAGGAATTAGGCTTAAAAATTGAGTATATATTATTAACCCATGGTCATGGTGACCATATTGCTGGAGTTGAAAGGATTAAAACAAAAAGCGGTGCTAAAGTTTTAATGGGCAAGGAGGATGAGTATTTAGTAAATGGTGGGACTCAGGAGTTAATTCCTATTTTTAGAAATATTAAACCCTTCCTACCCGATGAATATTTAAGGGAAGGAGATATTATTGACGTTGGCAGTTTAAAAATTGAAGTTATTGAGACGCCTGGACATACTCCGGGAGGTTTGTGCTTTAAGATAGGGAATATACTATTATCAGGAGATACACTTTTTCAGGGTTCAATAGGCAGGACGGATTTCCCTAAGGGATCCTTTGAAACTTTGATAAATTCAATAAAAAACAAGCTATTAATCTTAGATGATGAAACAAAGGTTTTTCCTGGACATGGTCCATCTACTACAATTGAAAAAGAAAAGAAGTTTAACCCCTTTTTGAATGAATAACCATTCTTAGGGCATACTAAAATATGAAGTATGCCAAAAGGGGGATTTTTATGAAAAAAGGAAATATAAGTCTAGATCCTTTGACTATGAAAATCCATTGAATGATTTGGACTATGATACTTATATGGATATTATAAGTAGTGGACTTAAGGACAGCGAAATTGCAAGGGAGCTTAATATTAGTTTGGAGGAGGTTAAGCTCTTAAAGGATAGAACGCAAAAGGATATATAGGGGAGAGTATTGTGAAGATTGGATTAAAAGGACATGATTATAGATATGAAGTTTTTCAAATAGCATCTTTGTTTTATCCTAAGGATGAAATAAAGTTTATGGATGATGGATATGAGCTTGAAATTATTTATGACAGGGACAACAACAAGGTTACAGCTAGTTTGAATGGAATTTTAGAATCGTTGAATTTGAATTCTAATGATGAAAAAGAAGTAAAAATGGAGTAAAGTATACCCTTTTAAAGCTTTTGCAAAATGAAACTGGAGTTAAAATGCCATGGGGAATACTTGTTGGTATAAGGCCTACCAAAATAGTTCATGATGCCTTTAAAAGGGGCCTTAATGAAGAAAGTATAAGAGAAATTTTAAAAGAAAAATATTTAGTTTCTAAGGAAAAGATAGATTTATTACTGGAAGTTGCTAAAAATGAGGCGCCGTTTTTAGATCTGCCTAAAAATTTAGTTGCCCTTTATATAGGCATTCCCTTTTGCCCAACAAGGTGTGCCTATTGCTCTTTTACTTCAAATCCATATAAAGGAAATAACCTTGTTGAGGATTATTTAATTGCATTAAAAAGGAAATCTATTCGGTTATAAATTTTTTAAAGGATAGGGGTATTACAATTGATACCCTTTATGTTGGTGGGGGACACCAACTTCTTTAAATGAAAAAGAGTTAGACGAGCTTTTTCATGGGTAAAGGATCTTATCGACGTTAAAAAATTAAGGGAATTTACTGTAGAGGCCGGAAGGCCTGATTCTTTAAATAGGGAAAAATTAATAATATTAAAGGAAAATGGAATTACAAGGATCAGCATAAATCCTCAGACCATGAATCAAGAAACGCTAGATTTAATTGGACGAAGGCATACGGTTGAGGATGTAATTGAGAAATTTTATTTATCAAGGGAAGTGGGCTTTAATAATATAAATATGGATATCATAATAGGACTACCAGGAGAAAAGGAAGAACACATTAAAAGGACGATGGAAAAGATTTTACTCTTAATGCCTGATAGCATTACAATTCATACTATGGCAGTAAAAAGGGCAAGCCTTTTAAATGAAAGGATGTTTAAAGGGGATAAGGATTTAGCAAGCAGAATGTATGATATTGCAACAGATTATGTTAAAAGTATAGGAATGCATCCCTATTATATGTATAGGCAAAAGAATATGGTTAGCCCCTTGAGAATGTGGGGTATAGCTTTAGGGGTAAGGAATGCATATACAATATTCAAATGATAGCAGAATCTACAACTGTTATAGCCTTAGGTGCTGATGCTGTAACTAAAATTGTTTATGGGGAATCAGGAAGGATA
This sequence comes from Caloramator sp. Dgby_cultured_2, assembly GCF_028872215.1. Lineage (NCBI taxonomy): Bacteria > Bacillati > Bacillota > Clostridia > Eubacteriales > Clostridiaceae > Caloramator > Caloramator sp. Dgby_cultured_2. The sequence goes on along the minus strand of NZ_CP118396.1, from coordinate 1,283,933 downwards.
GAAAGGGCTGCAAATCTTAAAGATGTAAAAGAATATATCTTAAGAATAGATGAACAAATAGATGAAAAAATAAAAATGTTGATTGACATTTGTTAAACTTATTGATAATATAATTAATAAAAAATTTATATCAAAAGGCTGTGAAGGGGAGGAGTAGCCTTCAAACACCGAACAGGGAGGGGATGCCGCGATTGAGAGCATCTTCACGGTTAAGGAGGGTGAAGGACACCCTGGAGCTTCCGCCTGAAATGAGTAGGGTGGGACGCTGATGCGTTATCAAGTCAAGTGGGTTTTATGCCAATTAGGGTGGCACCGCGGAATTATCCGTCCCTTTTTAAGGGGCGGTTTTTATTTATTTAAATTTTAATTTAAAGGAGGTTAAAAGATGCTAACACAAGCTCCAAAGGGGACTAAGGATGTATTGCCAAAGGAGTCATATAAATGGCATTATATCGAAGGTGAAGTTAGAAAAATTTGTGCTGAGTTTGGATATTCGGAAATAAGAACTCCAACCTTTGAACATACAGAACTAATATTAAGAGGTGTTGGGGAAACTACCGATATAGTTCAAAAGGAAATGTATACCTTCAACGATAAGGCTGGAAGAAGTATAACCCTAAAGCCAGAAGGAACAGCACCAGCCGTTAGAGCTTTTATAGAACATGGCCTTCAATTTGATACTCAACCTACTAAACTTTATTACATAACACCCGTATTTAGATATGAAAACGTTCAGGCAGGAAGGCTAAGGGAACACCACCAATTTGGAATAGAAATGTTCGGCTCACCATCACCATCGGCAGATGCTGAGGTTATTTCCCTTGCTATGACCTTCTTAAAAAGACTTGGGCTAGATAATTTAAAGGTAAACATAAACAATATAGGATGTCCTGAGTGCAGAAAGAACTACAACGAGGCGTTAAAAAATTATCTTAAGGATAATTTTGATGAACTTTGTGATGTGTGCAAAGATAGATATGAAAGAAATCCATTGAGAATACTTGATTGCAAGGAAAAAACATGCCAAAGAATTGTAAAGGAAGCACCGATAATTACTGACTATGTATGCGATAATTGCAAAAATCATTTTGATGGATTAAAGCATGAGCTTGAACTTCTTGGGATTCCTTATGAAGTAGATCCTCATATAGTAAGGGGACTTGACTACTATACACAAACTGTTTTTGAAATAATATCAAGTAGCATAAAGGAAAATCTTACGATATGCGGTGGGGAAGATATAATAATTTGATTAAAGAAATAGGTGGACCAGACATGCCAGCTGTTGGCTTTGGACTTGGTCTTGAAAGACTTATATTAACATTAGAATCCAAGGGGATTGAAATACCAAAGCCAAAGGGAATAAGTCTTTATGTTGCATCGATAGGAGATAAGGCAAAGGATGAGGCTGCAAAGATAGTTTATGGATTAAGAAATAAAGGTATTTCCTGCGAAAGGGATCTTATGAATAAATCTTTGAAGGCGCAGATGAAGTATGCTAACAAAATCGGTGCAAAATATGTAATTGTTCTTGGAGATGAGGAAATAGAAAACAATAGGGCTAAATTAAAGGAAATGGAAACAGGACAGGAAGAAGAAATAGTTTTAAGCGATATTTATGAAGTAATTAAAGAAAGGATTTAGGAGGGATATTATGGCTGAGGCTTTAAAGGGCTTAAAAAGGACCCATATGTGTGGCGAACTAAGGGAAAATCACGTTGGACAAAATGTTGTTTTAATGGGATGGGTGCAAAAAGAAGGGATCTTGGTGGACTTATTTTTACCGATCTTAGGGATAGAACGGGAATTGTTCAGGTTGTATTTGGTGAGGAAATAAATAAAGAGGCTTTTACAAAAGCACAGGAGTTAAGAAGTGAATATGTTATTGCAGTTATTGGTGAAGTGGTTTTAAGGGAAGCTCCAAATCCAAATCTACCAACGGGAATGATTGAAGTTAAAGGAAAGGAACTTAGAATATTATCAGAATCAGAGACGCCACCAATATACATTAAGGAAAATTTAGATGCCTCAGAGGCAATAAGATTAAAATATAGATATTTAGACCTTAGAAGACCAGACCTTCAAAGAAATATAATAATAAGGCATAAAGCAGCTAAGGTAGTAAGAGATTTTATGGATGAAAATGGATTTTTAGAGATTGAAACTCCGATGCTTACAAAAAGCACTCCTGAAGGTGCGAGGGACTATTTAGTTCCAAGCAGAAATTTCCGGGAAAATTTTATGCTCTACCTCAATCACCACAGATTTTTAAACAGCTTCTTATGGTTTCAGGGTTTGATAGATATTTCCAAATTGTTCGTTGTTTTAGGGATGAAGACCTTAGGGCAAACAGACAACCGGAGTTTACACAGATAGATATCGAAATGTCCTTTGTGGACATTGATGATGTAATAGACTTAAACGAAAGGCTAATGAAAAGATTGTTTAAAGAAATCCTGAATATAGATATTCCAACTCCTTTCCCAAGGATAACATATAAAGAGGCAATGGAAAGATACGGTTCGGATAAGCCGGATATAAGATTTGGGTTAGAACTTGTTGATATTAGCGATGAGGTAAAGAATAGCAATTTCAAAGTATTCAAAGATACTGTAGCAAATGGTGGAACAGTAAGGGAATAAATGCAAAGGGATGTGCAGAATTTTCAAGAAAGGAAATAGATAAACTTGAAGAACTTGTTAAGACCTATGGAGCTAAAGGACTTGCATGGATAGCATTGAAGGAAGGGGAAATAAAATCTCCTATTGCAAAATTTTTGTCTGAAGAAGAATTAAATGCAATTAAAAACAAGATGCAGGCGGAAACAGGAGATTTACTTTTAATTGTTGCAGATAAACCAAAAACTGTTTTTGCAGCTTTAGGGGCCCTTAGACTTGAACTTGGAAGAAAACTTGAGTTAATTGGTTCTAATAATAAAGAATTTAAGTTCCTTTGGGTTACTGAATTCCCACTTCTTGAATACGATGAAGAGGAAGGAAGATATGTTGCAATGCACCATCCATTTACAAGTCCGATGGATGAGGATATAGAATTATTAGAAACAAATCCGGAAAAGGTTAGGGCAAAGGCCTACGACATGGTTCTAAATGGAGAAGAAATAGGTGGAGGAAGCATTAGAATACATGATACAAAACTTCAAGAGAGGATGTTTAAGGCATTAGGACTTTCGATGGAAAAGGCCTATGAAAAATTTGGTTTCCTTCTTGAGGCCTTCAAATTTGGACCTCCACCCCATGGAGGATTAGCTTTTGGATTTGATAGGATTGTTATGTTCCTTACGGGAACTGACAATATTAAAGATGTTATAGCCTTCCCAAAGAATCAAAATGCAGCCTGCCCACTTACAAATGCTCCATCAGAGGTTGATGAAAAGCAGTTAGATGAACTTGGTATAACTGTTATTGAAAAAGAATAATCCCTTAATTTACATAAGGGTTTACTATTGATATTTTCGACAAAAGGTGTTATATTAATAATTAAATAAAAGAGCCTGCCGTATTCGCCAGGATGGATTATGTATTGAGCCAACACCTACGAAAAGGGAGCCCGGGCTCCCCATGTGGAATGTAGGCCTACTAAAGGTAGGGAACAAGAAGCATGGGGAGGGCACCCACCTGCTGAGAGCAGGTTCAATCATTCCATCCAGCGATATGGTGGGTTTTTGTATGTAAGGAGGTAACTATGTTAGGACCTTTTCAAGAACAGAACTTCTTTTAGGAAAAGAAGGTGTTGAAAAGCTTAAAAAAGCACTGTGGCAGTATTTGGAGTTGGAGGAGTTGGATCCTTTGCTGTTGAGGCTCTTGCACGCTCAGGAGTTGGAAGATTAATTTTAATAGATGATGATGATGTTTGTATAACAAATATAAATAGACAACTACATGCAACAACAAAAACTGTTGGAAAACCAAAGGTGGAGGTAATGGCTGAAAGGGTTAAAGAAATAAACCCTAAGGCTGTTGTTCTACCTATAAAAGAATTTGTTTCAAAGGATAACATTGAAAAGTTATTAACTAATGACATAGATTATGTAATTGATGCTATAGATACAGTAACTTCAAAGATAGAGCTTGTAGTAAAATGCAATGAAATGAATATTCCAATAATAAGCAGTATGGGGGCTGGCAATAAGCTTGATCCGACTAAGTTTGAGGTTGAGGATATATATAAAACAAGTGTGTGTCCATTAGCTAAGGTCATGAGGACCGAACTTAGAAAAAGAGGAATTAAAAAACTGAAGGTTGTTTATTCAAAGGAGCCACCGATGAAGCCAAAGCTTGATGAAGTTGTGTCCTGCAAGGTAGGATGCGTATGCCCACCTGGTGCAACAAGAAAATGCACTGACAGAAGACAAATCCCAGGAAGCATATCCTTTGTGCCTTCGGTAGTAGGTCTTATAATGGCCGGTGAGGTAATTAAAGATATAGTTTTTGGAGAAAATAAGTAATAATCAATTGAGAAAATGTTAAATTTAGTATATTATTATATGTGAGTATCGGTCATGAATAATTTTTATAAGGAGGTTACTATGGCAGGAACATATTCATTTGATATAGTTTCAAAACCAGACCTTCAAGAAATAGATAATGCTGTTAACCAAACTATAAAGGAAATATCACAAAGATATGACTTTAAAGGCGTAGTTGCAGAGGTTGAATTTAACGGCAAGGATGAAATAAAAATTCATGCTCAGGATGAATTTAAGCTAAAGAGCATATTAGAAATTTTGAAGGCTAAGATGGTTAAAAGGGGGTGTCGCCAAAGTTTTTAGATGAAGGAAAGATTGAGGCGGCAACAGGTGGAACAGTAAGGGAAACTGTTAAAATTAAAAACGGCATAGAAAAGGAAAAGGCAAAGGAAATAGTTCAGGAAATCAAAAATACAAAACTTAAGGTTCAAGCTCAAATAATGGATGATATTATAAGAGTATCAGGAAAAAGCAAAGATGATTTGCAGTCAGTTATTCAAATGCTAAGGGGAAGGGACTTTGGAATAGAGCTTCAATTTACAAATTATAGATAAGGTGGGATAAAAATGGTTCAATGCTGCTCTAAGGAAGATATTATCAAAAGGCTAAGAAGAATTGAAGGTCAAGTAAAGGGAATTCAAAAGATGGTTGAAAATAATGAGGAATGTTCTGATATACTAATTCAAATAGCTGCAGTGAGGGCTGCAATTAACAAAGTTGGTGGTTTGATTTTGGAAAATTATTCAAAATCATGTATTATGAAGGCAGCAACTCAAGAATTCGATGGCGAGAAGGAAATTCAAGAGCTTATCGATGTTATACTAAAGTTTATGAAGTAAATCTCCTACTAGACGTGGGAGATTTTTCTTTTTTACAAGGTGTGAATGAAATTATTCAGTATAGGTATAAGTGTGCAATTTTTTATTGATATTTATAATAATTAAATTTATAATAAAATTATAAATATTGCAAAAATTCGCGAAAGGAAGTGTTGTGATGAGCCTTGAAAATGTTAAAAAGTGGATCCTGAGGTATATGAATACATATTAAAGGAAATGGAAAGGCAGCAGAACAAAATAGAGCTTATCGCTTCGGAAAATTTTACAAGCAGAGCTGTTATGGAGGCACAGGGATCACAACTTACAAACAAGTATGCGGAAGGATACCCAGGAAAAAGATATTATGGGGGATGTGAATATGTTGATGTTATAGAGGACCTTGCAAGGGAAAGGATGAAAAAATTATTTGGTGCAGAACATGCTAATGTTCAGCCCCATTCAGGTTCTCAAGCTAACATGGCGGTTTACATGGCAGTTTTAGAGCCAGGGGATAAGGTTCTTGGTATGAATTTGTCTCATGGTGGTCATTTAACCCATGGAAGTCCTGTAAACTTTTCAGGAAAGCTATTTAATTTTATAGCATATGGAGTAAATGAAGAAGGATTTATAGACTATGAAGAACTTAGAAAACTTGCCCTTCAGGAAAAACCAAAGATGATTGTATCAGGTGCCAGCGCTTATCCAAGAATAATAGACTTTAAGAAAATAAGAGAAATTTGCGATGAAGTTGGAGCTTACATGATGGTTGATATGGCACATATTGCAGGATTAGTTGCAGCAGGTCTACATCCAAATCCAGTTGAATATGCAGATTTTGTTACAACAACAACCCATAAGACATTAAGGGGACCAAGGGGCGGTGCAATACTTTGTAAGGAACAATATGCAAAACTTATAGATAAGACCATTTTTCCAGGAATACAAGGGGGACCCCTTGAACATGTTATTGCAGCAAAGGCGGTATGTTTTAAGGAAGCGATGAGTGAAGAGTTTAAAGAATATCAAAGAAAAGTTTTAGAAAATGCAAAGACTTTAGCAAATGCCCTTATGGAAAGAGGATTTAAGCTTGTTTCCGGAGGAACAGATAACCACCTTATGCTTGTTGATTTAAGAAATAAACATATTACAGGTAAAGATGCAGAACACCTTCTTGATGAAGTTGGAATTACAGTTAACAAGAATACAATACCATTTGATCCTGAAAGTCCATTTGTAACAAGCGGTATAAGAATAGGAACTCCTGCAGTTACAACAAGAGGCTTTGGTAAAGAAGAAATGGTAGAAATTGCAGATATAATCAATTGGGTTATCGAAAATAGGGATAAGGACTTAACTCCTGCAAGGGAAAGGGTTATGGCCCTTGTAAACAAGTTTAAATTATATGCATAAAAGGAGCCAGCTAGCTGGCTCCTTTTATAGATTTAAAAATTGGATATTAGGAGGACAACATGAAAAGAGTTAGATTGGGTTTAACTTTTTTACTTTTATTTTTATTTTTATTTAATTTTTCCGCATTTGCGAAAAGCAGTATAAATAATAAAACAAGCTACCAATTAAACTTCAAATCAAAGATTTTAAAAATAGGTGAGAGTTTTAATTTAAAGGTTATCTCAAAATCTCAAAGTGTAAATAATTTAAAAGTTGCTTTTTCATCAAGCAATAATAGGGTTGCTAGTGTAGATAAAAATGGAAGGGTTAGAGCAATTGGAGTTGGCTATGCAGAGATTAGGGCAGAAATTAAAGATAAAAATATAAGACTAGCTTGTATAATACAAGTAAAACCCAATGAGGTTGAAAAAATCAGTTTAAATGTAAGAAAATTAAATTTAAAGGTAGGGGAAACATATGAGTTAAGTGCAAAAGTATATCCTAACAATGCAACAAATAAAGATTTAATTTGGATAAACAGCAATCCAGAAATAGTTGAAGTTTATAATGGAAAAGTTTTTGCCAAAAATTAGGGCATTCAGTTGTAACAGTTTATTCTCATGATAAAAAAGCATATGATAAATGTTTAATTAGTATTATAGATGAAGAGATTAAAAATTTTCCTAATATGCCTCTTGAAGAGCAGGCCGAGTATGTAATAAAAAATTATTGCAAGGATGGTTATTATATTTTAGAATCAGTAGCAAATAAAAAGAATGATACTATATTAAATCTTATTAAGAAGTGGAAAATGGATGAATTATTTAATACTATAAAAGTTGCTGTCCATGAGGAATGTCATGACTACCAAAATATAATGAATAAAAGCCAATATGACTGGAATAATCGATTTTGGATTATTAATCAAACACATATTTTGAATGGGCAACCGATTGTTGTAAAATTTGTTCCGGACAAATTATTTAAAACTGAACTTGCTTTAAATAATATACCAGAAAATTTGAAAACTTTAAGATGGAAAACGTATGTTTCTAGTGGTAGCCAAAATGCTAGCAATGTTTATGGTATATATGGCTTGTTACAGGAATATGAAGCTTATTACCACGGAGATAAAGCAGTTTATGATACCTTTGAATATGTCAAAAAATTCCTTTTACAGTTGAAAATTTCTCAACTTATTATGAAAGAATAGGTGGAACGGCATTTTATGAATTTACTTATTATATTTTAAGTTATTTAAAATATGCACAAGAAAATAGACCTGATGTTTACAATATTATCATCAATGATGAAAACTTTAGACTTGTGTTTAAATATGTATATACAAATTATAAATCCTTGGTAGAAGAGATGAAATTAAAAAGAGCACAAGAGATTAAAGATTATCTTATAAAAATGGGATATGATGTTGAGTTTGGGGTGTTTGATATAACAATTTCTGGTAATGGAAGTTGGTCTTCTATTTCTACAGGTAGCTATAATATTTTCAATTTGAAGAAGGAGCTTGAAAAGGAAGAATATAAAAAGTTTCTAAATGAAATTCTAAAATAAATATTTTTGGGGTGGGGTGTTGTATGTGTGATACTTTAGTTGCCCTTAAAAGTTGGACTAAAAATGGGGCTGTTATTTTTGGCAAAAATAGCGATAGAGAAAAGGATGAACCTCATGTTATAATAAGGGTTCCAAGAAAAAACATAGTAAGGATGAAAAGGTTAAATGCACCTATATTGAAATTCCGCAGGTTGAGGAAACCTACGACTGCATTTTATTTAAGCCCTCATGGATTTATGGTGCAGAGATGGGAGTTAACGAATTTGGTGTTGTAATAGGTAACGAAGCGGTTTTTACAAAGGAAGGGCAGGGCCCTCCTGCACTTTTAGGTATGGATATGCTAAGGCTTGCTCTTGAGAGGAGTAAAACTGCCCTTGAGGCAGTTGAACATATTGTTTATTTTATCAAAACCTATGGTCAGGGGGTAAATGTGGATATACAAAAATTTAAGGTATCACAATAGTTTTATAATAGCCGATTTTAATTCAGCTTATAAATTAGAAACAGCAGACAAAAAATGGGCCCTTAAGAAGATAGAGGATTTTGACAGCATATCTAATTCATTAAGTATAACTGATGACTATGATATGCTAAGTAGCGATGCAGAGGAAGGATTTATCTATAATAAAGTTACTAATAGAAAAAACTTCAATTTTAAAGAAAGATATGAAAACAAATTGATTGCTAAAATTGCATCTGGAGATTTTAGAAGAAATATTACTTATAATTTTTTAAAGGAAAAGAAGGGAAACTTAAAGTAGAGGATCTTTTTGATATTTTAAGATATCATACAAATTTAAACTCAAAAAATATTTTTAATGGTTCAATGAAAAATATTTGTATGCATGAAAAAAGCATGATTTCAAGTGAAACAACAGGAAGTATGGTTGTAGAACTTATTGATGGACAAATTAATATATGGGCTACAGGATCATCGCTGCCCTGTTTGTCAACATATAAGCCCCTTTGGTTTATAGATAGCGATGTATTTTTCTATGAGGATGATTTAGAAGAGGCAGTTGAATATTGGAGAAGGGAAAGGGAATTTATAAAGCAAGTTGAGGAAGGTAAAATTGATAGGGAAGTATTTATTAAAAACAGAGAACAGCATGAGAAGGAGCTATTAGAGAGGGTAGCTTTGGCAAAATCAGATGAAGATAAAAGGGAAATTATGAAAATTGCATGGGAAATAAAGTGAAAATTGAATTTAGTAAAGAATGCTAATGAAATATAGGGACAGTTCTAATCTAAATAGCAACTGTCCCTTTAATTTTGTCATAATAATTATTCTTGGAGAAAAAATGATTTGCAAGGTGTGGATAAATTCTTTCAGTTTAGCAGCATAGCTCCAGACTTTTTAAGAAATATTTTATTTCACTATTATTAAGATAAACTGTTCCAATAAAACTATGTTTTGAATTTTTATTTTTGATTGAATGAAAATCAGAACCTGCTGTATAAAATGAGAATTTTGATAGTGCAAGGTTTATAAAATAAAGAGATGTATTGAAGTCAGTATTTGAGTATTTGGCTTCAATACCATCAAAGGGAAGACTTAAAACTTGTTCTATGTTTTTATTGGATATTCGCATTGGATGGGCTAAAACAACTGATGCCCCAAAACATCTTAATAAATTTATCCCCTCAAGAACAGATAACTTGCCTTCCTTAAGTTCTAAATCTATATGATTTTTTAGTATTTTTCTTACTTTTTTAAACCTATGGGATTTAATAAGCTTTAGTATTTCCTGGAATGTATCATGTTGATAAAGATTATTTTTAAAATATCCTAACAAATGAACGCTTTCGCAATTAAATTTAGTCGAAAGTTCAACAGCAGGGACTACTGATACACCATAATTTCTACCTGCTTCAACTGCCTCTGATATTCCAGCTGTTGTATTATGATCAGCAATTGAAATCACATCGATTTGATTTATTTTTGATAAAATAATTATTTCGGTGGGGTTGTATTTACCATCAGAGGCATTACTATGAATATGAAAATCACCTTTATTTAACATATTTAACCCCACCAAATAAAAGTAATATCAATGCTAATATATGTGATATATATAACGATTGTTAATTAATTTTTAGTTGAATTTTTCATAAATTATAGAATCTTTTTTAAAAATTAATATAGCATGTTAAGTTTATAACGATTAAGACGATAACTATTTTGTGGAAATATTATGAAAAATGTCAAGTGAATGGAGGGGTTTTAATGAAGGACTTGGAAATGCTTCATCAAAGGAACAAACTTCTTATTAGGCTTTTATGGTTGTCTCTTGTGCTGGGAGTTATTGTGGATATTGCAAACAAGCTTCCTACGAAAACAATTTTATCAGTTGCAATAACCGGAAGCATAATATCATCCATTATAACTTATTTGATTGCTAAAAGAAAATTTATTCACAGCATTAAGTATTTGATAGCCATCTCATTAATAATCTTTTCGTATATGATACTAAACGCCTCAACGGGATCCACTTCTTTTGTAAACGTATTAATAATATATTTTAGTATAGCAGTTATTTCCCTTTATCATGATTATAGAGTTATTATAGTTTCTGGTATTTTAGGCCTTATTTTAACTAATTATTCTTTCTTTGCATATAGAGATACTATGTTTCAGAACGTTCCGCAAAAACGTTAATTTCTCTAAACCTTTATTTAGTTTTATATACTGCAATCTTAATTGCACAAAGTAAAATAGGAGAAAATATGAGAAATGAGCTTGATGAAAAACAAAATGAGGCAACAACAGCAAAGGAAAAAATTGAGGGGGTATTGAAAGAGGTTAAAAGGACGGTTGAATTTTTATTAAGCTTTAGTTCAAATTTGCAAAACAATGTTGAGGCAGTTGGGCACATTACATCTGATATTTCATCTGCATATTCTGAGGTTTTAAAGGGAGTGGATTCTCAAACAATAAGCGTAAACGGTATTAGTGAATCGATTATAGATATAGATAAAAATGTAGAAGAACTTTTACTGAAATCTGGCGAAATGAAAAGGGCATCAAAGGAGATTGCTGAGATTTCACAACATGGTCAAGATAGCATAGAGGGACTTTCACAGGATATGAATAGGGTGCATGAAATAATTATAAATACTGTTGAGCTAATGAAGGAACTTAACAATAAAAACAGCGAAATATCATCAATATTAAATGCGATAACTTCAATTGCAGCTCAAACTAATCTTTTAGCTTTGAATGCTTCTATAGAAGCTGCAAGGGCAGGAGAGCATGGTAAAGGTTTTGCAGTTGTAGCAAGTGAGGTTTTAAAGCTTGCAGAAAGCTCAAGAAGGGCAACGGAGGAGATTGCAAATATTTTAAAGGATATAGAAATCAAAACAAAAATGTTGCTGAAAAGGTTAACTTAGGCCAGGAAGCGGCAGAAACAAGCATTAGGACAAAAGAAAAAGTGGATGAGATATTTAAAAATATATTAACAATAAGCCAGAATGTTCTTGCTTATTCTAACGATGTGGACAATGGATTAGAAGGTATAAAAACTTCTTCCTCTAAGGTAAGCCATGAGGTTCAAACTATAGCAGCCTTTACAGAGGAAAACACCGCCGCTATGGAGGAGGTTATGGCAAGCATAGAGTCACAGGAGGAAAGAGTGCAGGATATAGTAAAGAGCTTTAGTGAATTAGAAAGGATGACAAAGGAACTAAATAGCCTATTAAATAATTAAATAATCCCACCTAAAAGGGTGGGTTTAATAATAAATTTAAACTTAAGGGGGATTCCTGTGGGGAACGGCATGTTTTTAACTGATGAGGAAAAAAGATTTTAGAAGGGGAGTTTGGGGAAACCCTTCAAAAGGTTATGAAAACGGTGGTATTGTATGGACAAACCTTTGGGGCTAAAAGACTTGTGAAATTAGATGGACCAGTCCATCTTGTTACTTCCTTCGGCATTCCTATGCTAACGCCTGTCTTTGAAATGATGGAGGAACTTATAAAATCAAACATTAAGGCCCAAAAGCCCTTTACGGTTGATCCAAGACCTTTGGATTATTGCAATGTTCCTGTTAATATTTTAAAAAAACTAGTTTTTAAAGTGATGTATGGAAAGCAAAAGGATTATGAAGACCAATTAAGGGCTGTAGGCCTTAAGGATGATAATGCATTTACCTGTGCTTGTTATCTACCTGAAGTTGGGAATATTCCTAAAAGGGAGATATTCTTGCCTGGGCGGAATCATCTGCAGTAGTTTATGCTAATTCAGTTATTGGTGCAAGAACTAATAGAAACTCAGGAATAATAGAACTAATGTCGGGGATTTTAGGAAAAACACCAGAATTTGGTTTTCTAACAGATGAAGGAAGAAGAGCAGCATGGTTAGTAGAAGTAAAAACAAGCAAATTGCCTAACCCTCAAGTTTTAGGAAGCGCAATAGGAATGAAGGTAGTTGAGGATGTTCCCTACATAATAGGGCTAGATAGATTTTTAGGCACAGGACTTTCTGAAGATACCAAGGATTATTTAAAGGACATGGGGGCTGCAAGTGCATCAAATGGTGCCGTTGGACTTTATCATGTTGAAAATATAACTCCTGAAGCAGCTGAAATGGGAAGGCAGCTTCTTAAGGAAGGATATAAGACCTATGTTATAGATGATGAAGAAATTAAAAGGGTAATTAATTCCTATCCTATAATGTGGAAGAATATAAATGCAAAACCTAAGGTATGCTTTATCGGATGTCCACACCTTTCTTTAAATCAACTTTATTATTGGACGGAAAGAATAGTAAAGGCTCTTGAAAATGTAGGACAAAAGAAATTAAAGATAACAACTATTTTATGTGCGCCACCGGATGTTATTGATGCCTTTAAACGGGATGAGAAGTCATATAATAGGTTGATTCAAACGGGAGCAAAAATAACTTATATCTGTCCTTTGATGTATATGAATAATCCCTTATGTGCAAAAGAGGCAGTTATAACCAATTCAAATAAATTAAGAACCTATTCGACAGCAAGATTTTATTTAGATGACGAGATTTTAGATAGAATAGTTAGGGGATATTAGGGGGATATTATGCCGAAAATCTTCAAGGGAAGAGTAGTGTTAGGAGGAATTTTTAAGGGCGAAGCGGTTGTAACCCACAAGGGTCTTAATATACTTGCTTCCTTTCAGAAAAGCGCCCTAAAAAAATCCAAAAGGGTTATTTGTGCTGACCAGAATAATGAAGAGTTATTTGGAAAGGATTTGACGGATAAAATAATATGTCTACCGACTACAATTGGTTCAACAACAGGAGGAATGGTATTAGAAGCAGTTGCAAGGCTTGGGACTGCACCGGCGGCTATGCTTTTTCAGGGCATATAGATTCTTTAGCAGCGGCGGGTGTAATTTTAAGCGATGTTTGGGTAAATAAAAGAATAATTACAATTGACCAGTTAGGAGAAGAATTTTTAAATACAGTTAAAACGGGGGATATCCTTGAGATTAAGGAAGATGGCACAATTATCATAGAATAGGGGGATGGGTATGGAATACTCAAAGTTATTTGAGGCTGGCTATATTGGAAAATGCAAAATTAAAAATAGAATCATTATGGCACCAATGGGAAACATAAACATGGCTGATCCTATTGGAAGGCCCCTTCAAAAGATGATAGATTATTTTGCTGAAAGGGCAAAGGGAGGCACAGGACTTTTAATTACAGGTTTAATTCCTGTTTCCTATGGGATAGATCCAACTGTTTCTGAGGACAACGATACTACGTATTTTCCAAGGATCGACGGCTCATCAAGAACAAGGCTTTCAGGGTGGAGGGACTTAACTAGTGCAGTTCACTCCTATGATGCAAAAATATTTATACAGCTGACAGCAGGCCTTGGAAGGGTAGGTTCACCTGAACCAGCCCTTAAAGGGAAATTATTAAAATCTGCATCCTTTAATAGAAACTTTTATGTTCCACAAGTCCCACATATTCCCTTTACCGATAGGGAGATAAGGAAAATAGTCAAAAATTTTGGCCAGGCGGCTGTTAACGCAAAGGTAAGTGGGTTTGACGGAGTTCAGTTACATGGCCATGAAGGATATCTTATGGATCAATTAACTTCTGCTCCTTGGAATAGAAGGAAGTTTGGAAGATATAAAAACAAATTTCAATTTGCTGTTGATGTGGTAAGAGAAATCAAGAAAAGATGTGGGGAGGATTTCCCTATAATATATAGAGTAGACTTAACTCAAGGACTTAGGGAATCCTATGGTGATGATGTATTCAAAAAAGATTTAAAGGTATGGAAAGGACGATAGAGGAGGGACTTGAGTTTTGTAAAGTTCTTGCAGAGGCAGGAGTTGATGCCTTTGATGTAGATAAGGGTTGCTATGATAACTGGTTTTCCCTCATCCGCCAGCATACTTTGATGATATGCCTTATGTAGAGGAAATTGCAAAAAGATTGAAGGACTATTTCAATAAGGAAGGAATAAAGGCACAGGTTATAGCAGTAGGAAAACTTGGAAAACCTGAGGTTGCTGAAAAGGTTTTGCAGGATGGATTTGCAGATTTTATTATGCTTGGAAGACCCCTCCTTGCGGACCCCTATTGGCCTAAGAAGGTTTATGAAGGAAGAATAAGGGAAATAAACCACTGCATAGGGGATCAAGAAGGATGTATTCAATCCTTTATATTAGGGGGACATCCCTGCTGTGCAATAAATCCCTATACTGGATTTGAAGATTGCAAAAAAATTGAAAGGGCACATACGGTAAAAAAGTTGCTGTCATAGGTGGAGGACCTGGAGGATGCGAAGCTGCAAAAACTGCCTTTTAAGGGGGCACGAAGTTACTTTGTTTGAAAAGGGCGATAAGCTTGGAGGACAATTACTAGCAGGCAGCACAATGAAAATTAAACATGACGTAGCAAGATATATAGAAAACTTAAACTATCAAATGAATTTATTAAAGGAGAAGGGGCTAGATATAAGACTTAATACAGAAGTTAAAATCGAGGATCTTAGGGACAAATATGATGTTATAATATGTGCAAATGGCATTAAACCTTTTATTCCTAAAATTGAAGGGCTTGAAAGGATAAGATATATAGAGGCAAGGGAGCTTTTGATGAAGGGAATGGCGATCCCTCATGATGTAAAAAGGTTACAGTAGTTGGCGGAGGATTAGTAGGCTGTGAGGTTGCTTATTCCCTTGCATATGAAAGGGATTTAGAGGTAACCATTATCGAAAAGCTTCCCGATCTTATGACAGGTGTGGTTCATGCAAATAGAGCAATGCTACTTTGGATGATGATGGGCATGGGATCACCATCAGGTAAAAAGGAGGATGCGATAAAAACACCAATTAAAGCTTATACCTCCTCAGAGGTAGTAAAGTTTGATGAAGAAAGGGTTTATATAAAGGCAAATAGAAAAAGAAAAGATCCTTATACACGTGGAGGACTTTAATTCCAGAAAATATCCATAATCCTTTTGAAAGGAAGCTTGATCCTAAGGATACAGAAGAAATAGTAATAGATACGGATTATGTTGTATTTGCTACAGGTGGCATTGCAAACGATGAATTTTATTATAAGCTGTTGAGGGAAAGAGCAGCAAAGGAAATTTACGTTATTGGTGATGCAAGACAGGTAGGAAGAGCCTGGGAAGCTATAACAAGCGCCAATGAGGTTGCAAGATTTATATAAAATTTTAAGGCAGTTCCATTAAAGTTGGAACTGCCTTTTAACATATAATTAAAGGTAAGGGTGGTTGTTATTTTTTACAATTGACGTATAATTGTAAAAAGGGCAGATTTTTATTTTTGGGGTGTTATAATGGAAAATAAAGTGTTTAAACATTTGATTATCGTTTCCTTTGATGCTGTATCTAAAGATGATTTTGATGTAATAAAGGCTTTGCCTAATTTTAGTGAGTTTCTAGTTAATGCAAATTATACCTTTGACGTAGAACCTGTTTACCCAACCTTAACATATCCCATTCATGTCAGCATGATGACAGGCAAACTTCCAAGGGTGCATGGAATTATTAATAATACATTAATTCAACCAAGGATGAGAAGACCGGATTGGTATTGGGAAAGAAAATATATAAAGTTGGATACTTTATTTGACGCTGCAGCAAGAAAAGGGTTAATAACTGCTGCACTTTTATGGCCGGTTACAGCAAAGGCTAACATAAAATACAATATGCCTGAAATATTTGCAAATAGACCATGGCAAAATCAGATTACAGTATCCTTATCCTCTGGAAGTTTTTTTACCAGCTCGACCTTGTAAGGCGATTTGGACATCTTTTCAAATCCTTTAATCAGCCAGACCTAGATAATTTTGTCCTTGAATGTTCATTATATACCATAAAAAATATAAGCCTAATCTCATGCTCATTCATTTTACCGATGTCGATACACATAAACATAAATATGGCGCAAAATCTAATAAGGTTATGGAGGCTTTAAAAAGGCACGATATTAGGCTTTCAAAGATAAGACAGGCAATTGAGGATGCAGGCATTTCAAAGGATACAATTCTTTGCCTTCTTGGAGATCATGGAAGTTTAGATGTTGAAAAAGAGATCAGATTAAACAAATTATTTTTAGAAAGGGGATTGATAAGGGAGGATAAAAAGGGAAGGATTATAGATTATGATGTCTATTTAAAATCCTGCGACGGTTCGGCTTATGTTTATTTGAAGGATGATAGTAATATAGAAGTTAAAAATAAGGTTATGGAAGTTTTAGATGAATTTAATAAATACTATCCTAATGCAATTGAAAGGATATTTACAAGGGAGGATTCAGTAAACTTAGGATTTGATGAAGCTGCTTTTTTAATGTTGGAGGGCGGCAAGGGCTATAGTTTTTCAAGCAAACATTTTGGAGATGTAATTTCTCCGTCAAATTATAAGGCGGTTCATGGACAGCTTCCTGTAAAACATAAAACATTTTTGCATTGAGCGATAAAGAGGTAGATATTAGCGGTGTAAAAAGGTCACAGATTTTAAGAAGGTTTTTGATAAAATTTTAGGCTTGAAATTATAATGTTAGGGGATTTTTATGAAGCTTAATAAGCTTGAAAGGAGCTGGGCCCTTTATGATTGGGCTAATTCAGCCTACTCGATGACGGTAACCTCAACTATTTTACCTTTGTATTTTAAAATGATAACTGATTCTGCTGGAATTGAAAAAACATTTCAACGGCCTATTGGGGTTATGCAAATTCCCTTGGAACGTTGTTGATTGCAATTCTAGCACCGATATTAGGAACTATTGCTGACTATAAAGGCTATAAGAAAAAGTTTTTTAGATTCTTTTTCATGCTTGGAGTAATTTCAACGGCAATGCTTGCCATTCCAAAGGATCAATGGCTGGTTCTTCTTATTATATATTTTATTACAGAAGTTGGCTTTGCCGGGGCAAATATATTTTATGATGCCTTTTTAGTTGACGTAACGACGGAGGATAGGATGGATAGGGTATCCACAATGGGCTATGGTCTAGGATACATAGGAAGCACAATCCCATTTATTATCTGTATAGCAATAATAATACTTGCACAATTTAAAAAGATTCCTATGAGCATAGAAACTGCATCGAGAATTTCATTTGTTATAACTGCCATATGGTGGGGAGTATTTACAATTCCAATGCTTAAAAATGTAAAACAAGTCCATTATGTAGAAATAGAAAAAATCCTGTTTTGTCTAGTTTTAAAAGACTTTTTAAAACCTTAAGGGAAATAAAAAACACAAGAGCATATTTATATTCCTTCTTGCTTATTTCTTCTATATAGATGGAGTAGATACTATAATTAAGATGGCAACAGCCTATGGGTCGGATCTTGGGATAAGTTCCACAACTCTTCTTATAATTTTACTTGTGACTCAATTCGTGGCATTTCCTTTTGCACTTTTGTATGGCAGACTTGCTGAAAAGTATTCCGGAAAATTTATGCTCCTTATTGCAATAGGCATATATACATTTATATGTATTTATGCATACTTTATAAAGACGGCTTTAGATTTTTGGGTCCTTGCGATGCTGGTTGGAACATCCCAGGGAGGAATTCAAGCCCTCAGCCGTTCGTATTTCGGAAAGCTTGTTCCAAAGGAGAACTCAAACGAATTTTTGGATTTTATAATATATTTGGTAAATTTGCGGCAATAATGGGACCATTTTTAGTTGGTCTTGTTGCTCAAATTACAGGAAGGACTAATAATGGTGTTTTTAGTATAATAATTTTGTTTATCATTGGTGGGATTTTGCTTGTAAAGGTGCCTAATCAGAGCGCTAAAACAATAGGAATAGATATATAATTTTTATGGAGGCGATGCAAATTGAGGTATGGATTATGTTTAACTGGTGGTGGTGCTAAGGGAGCCTTTCAGGCTGGGATAATAAAGGCTTTGAAGGAAAAGGGCCTTAACATAAATATTGTTTAAGGAACATCCATTGGAGCTATAAATGCATATTTTATGATGAAAAATGCCTATGAAGGATTATATGACTTTTGGATAAATATGGACGGTGAAAGATATAAATCCTCACTGGATAAGGTAATTGATAATTCTAAGATAATAAACGAACTTTATTCGCTAGAAGGGGAAGATGAAAAGATAGAGCATGTTTATATAAATTATGTTTTAATCAAAAAAGCAGCTTATATGAAGTTATCGTTGATATAAAGGGAAAGGGGAAGGAAGATGCCTTAGAGGCTGTTAAAGCAAGTTCTCTTTTGCCCTACAATAATAAAGCTTTAGTGGATTTTAAAGGCAAAATGTTCGATACAAAACTTTTATTTGAAAGGTTTACTCAGGATGTTTTGTTAGGCTTATACGATGGCTTTAAACTTGATGGAGGGATTATGAATAATTGTCTTTTACAGCCTTTTATTAATCACAGGATGGATAAAATAATAATTATTGCCCTTAGGGATACCTTTGAAGTTCCTGAATATATTTATAAGTATTATAAAGAAGAGGATCTATTTGTGTTTAAACCAAATTTTAAAATAAATCCTGAGGATACAATAAGGTTTGAAAAGGATTTTTGCTTTGACTTGTTTCAAAAAGGATATGAGATGGCAAGTAAAGTAGAAGTTTAGGGGACATATGTCCCTAAATTTATGCAACGAAAAGCATATGAAAGTCGTCTAAAGGTTGAAGGGAGGGTTAATCGTGGATAGAGCGGAGGATTCAAGGAAAATTGAAGATTTAGTAGAAAAATATGGCGATGATGTTTTGAGAATTTGTTTTGTATATACAAAGGACTATGCTGCAGCGCAGGATTTGTTTCAAGAGACGTTTATAAAGGTTTATAAAAACCTAAAGAATTTTAGAGGGGATTCAAGCGAAAAAACATGGATTATCCGTATAGCGATAAATGTCTGCAAGGACTATTTAAAAAGTGCTTGGATTAAAAGGTTTATATTTTTAGATGAAATAAAGGAAAACAGCTCTACCGATGTAGAGGGTTTGGTAATAGATGAAATTAAAAAGCATGAAGTAATTAAGGCAGTTTTAAGCTTACCTTCTAAGTATAGGGAAGTTATCCTTCTATATTATTATTTTGACTTCAATACGATAGAAATAGCAAAAACAATTGGGATATCAGAGACTGCAGTGAGAAGTAGATTAAAACGGGCAAGGGATCAGCTAAAAAATATTTTCAATGAAGGGGAGGTTGTTGATTATGAAGGATGACAGAAAAAGGCTTGATTTATCCGAACTTGACAAGATTAAGGCTTCAAAGGATTTGAAGACTAAGACTTTAAATAGATGCTTAGATGATGGAAATAAATTTAAAAGTTTTTTACTTTCAAAGGTTTCTCTAGTTTTTGCAGTAATTTTTGCTATTGTTTTAAGCTATGTTGCTATTGCTGTGAATAATTCTAAAGGAATAAAGGTTGTGAAAAGCTATGAACTTAAAGCAGCTAAAAGTGAAAAGGATTTGTTAAATGCCTTAAAGAGCGTTGGAATGCCAGCAAGGGATGGTGTATTTAATCTTGCTCAAGAAAGTGCAAAATCAGCAAGTCCTGCCCATTCTACTACAAATGTTCAAGTAGAAGGTATAGATGAGGCGGATATAATTAAAACCGATGGGAAATATATATATTCAATTAACAATTATAAAAATGAACTGATAATTTTTAAGGCGAACGATAGGGCTGAAATAATAAAAAGGCTAAAGGGAAAAGAACTATATGCAAATATAATAAATGCTGACTTAAATAACCTCTATTTAAGAGAAATGTTTATTTATGAAAAGGAAGATAAAAAATATTTAGTTTTATTATCCGGATTGATTAGATACGAACAAGAAACGGAAGAGCCATATAAAAAGTCAACGCCAAGTGAAAAAGTTGATATTATGCCTATAAGGTGGGGTGATGAGACGACTTTAATTTCAATATATGATATTAATGATATTGAAAAAATTAATTTAGTTAAGCAATTTGAAGTTTCGGGAAATGTGCTATCCAGCAGAATAAATGGGGATAATTTCTATCTTGTAACTAATAAATGGATGCGTTATTTTATTCAAGATAAAAGTGAAAAGGTTCTACCATTTTATATAGATTATGATAAACCTGATAGTAAAAATTATATAGAACCTAAAAATGTTTTATACAATGAAAATAATATAAGTTCCAGTTTTACAGTAATATCTAATATAAATTTAGATGATCTTACCTTTAAAATGCATTCGGTTTTAGGAAATTTTTATCAGATGTATATGTCTAAAGAAAATCTTTATCTTATAACACCCCAAACTGAAGCAATAAAACCAATGGAAAAAAATAATGGTCAAGATACAGTTCAATCGTTGGATAATTATAAACAAAAACCCTTATTTATAAGTTTAACTTACAAAAAGATGTAGTTTACAAGGGATATGGTGAAGTTGATGGATATATAATAAATCAATTTTCAATGGATGAATATGATGGATATTTTAGAATTGCAACCACTGAAGAAAGTTACAATGGAAATCAATTTAATACTAGCAATAACGTGTTTGTCTTGGACAGAAATCTTAAAATAGCAGGCAGCATAAGAAATATTGCTGAGGGTGAGAGGATTTACTCGGTAAGATTTGATGGAGAAAAAATGTATATGGTAACCTTCAAGCAGGTGGATCCATTATTCGTCATAGATCTTGAAAATCCTTATAGTCCTAAGATATTAGGATATCTAAAGATACCAGGATACAGCACTTACCTTCATCCATTAGGAGAAAATAGACTTATAGGAATAGGTTTAGAAACAGCGGATTTAGAAGGCAGGGTAATAAATAAGGGAATAAAGATTGCTCTGTTTGATATTTCAAATTTAGAAAAACCAAAACAAATTTCTAAGCTTGAAATAGGAGGAAGGGGAAGCTATTCAGAATCTCTATACAACCATAAGGCGTTAACTGTATATAAACCATATGATCTTTATGCCTTTGATTTGTATGAAACGAGGGATGATGATTCATATACTCAAATATTTAGAGGACTTTGTCTTTTAAGGATTAACGATAATGAAATTAAATTACTACAAAAGATTACCCATATGGATTTGTTAAAGGGCGTTAGCGAAGTTGAGGCCTATGATTATGGATATAGGGCAGTATTTGTTGACAAGTTAATGTTCGTAATTTCCAATGTTGGAGTTACTGTTTTGAATTTAGATGAGATGAAGATTATAAAGAATGAAAGGATATAGAATAAGTAGCCTGTATAGGCTACTTATTCTTTTGTTGTGGTATAATAGTAGGGAGGTGGTTATGTGAATAATAAGTTAAATAATGAGATTCTTGATAAACTTACTAAAGTTTGTTTGTGTAAAGGCATTTCACGAGCAAGTATAAAAAAGCTATAGAAGAAGGAGCTGACACATTAGAAAAGATTCAAAGAAAAACTGGAGCAGGTTCAGGTAGTTGCAGAGGTCAAAGATGCACAGTAAAGATAATAGAACTTTTGGAGGAATATAAAAATAGTAAAAATTAGGAGGGTAATATGATAGCGGAGGTAATTTCAATTGGAACTGAGCTATTGCTTGGTGATATCGTTAATACAAATGCACAGTATATAGCAAGAAGGCTAAAGGATCTTGGAATATTTGTTTACTATCAAACTGTTGTTGGGGATAATGAAAAAGACTTATGGATGCATTTGAAATTGCATTTAAAAGAAGCGATATAGTGATAACAACTGGGGGACTTGGACCGACTCAGGATGACCTTTCTAAGGAAGTTGCTGCAAAATATTTTAATAAAAATTTGATTTTAGATGAAGAAACATTAAGATCAGTAGAAGAATATTTTTCGAGAAGGAAGCTCCCATTAACTGAGGGGATAAAAAACAAGCTTTGATAATTGAAGGAGCTAAGGCTCTAAAAAATGATTATGGGACAGCACCTGGAATATATTTTGAGAAAAACGGTAAGGTCTTAATTATGATGCCTGGACCTCCTAAGGAGATGATTCCTTTATTTGAGAATAGGGTTGTTCCAATTCTTTTAAGATATACTGATAATATTCTTATGTCAAAGGTTTTAAGAATTGCAGGAATTGGAGAGAGTTTTGTTGAGGATAGGATTAAGGATTTAATAGAAGACCAGACAAATCCGACTATAGCTCCATACGTTAAGGATGGAGAGGTTACCTTAAGAATTACTGCAAAAGCAAAGGATGAAAGGGAGGCCATAGAGCTAATTGAACCTTTAGTTAAGGAAATCAATGAAAGATTAGAAGGATATGTTTATGGTGAAGGAGATACTAGCCTTGAGGAGGTTTTAGGAAATCTTTTGTTAAAGCATAATTTAAAAATCGCCGTAGCAGAATCCTGCACAGGAGGGATGATAACATCAAGGCTTGTTAATTTTCCAGGAATTTCAGCATCTTTGGTGGAGGGGTTAGTAACTTATAGTAACGAATCAAAAATGAAAAGGCTTAATGTTAGTGAAGAAACTTTAAAAAGTTTTGGTGCGGTAAGCAAAGAATGTGCAATTGAAATGGCAAGGGAGCTGCTTTAACTTCAAACTCTGATATTGGGATTTCTTCAACAGGGATTGCAGGTCCTTTAGGTGGAACAGAACAAAAGCCTGTAGGCCTTGTTTATCTTGGACTTTATTTTAATGGTAAGGAAAAATATAAGGAATTAAGGCTTTCTGGAGATAGACAAAGGATTAGACTTTTGACAACAAATTTAGCACTTCTTTGGCTTATTAATGAAATACGTTCATGGGAGAGGGGAGAATGAGTTTTTATAAGGAACTGCTTGAAATAATATTAAAATACACACAAGATGGTATTCATGTTATTGATAAAGAAGGCAATACAATAATATATAATAAAGCAATGGCTAATTTAGAGGGGATGGATGAAGAGGAGGTTTTAGGGAAAAATCTTCTTGAGATTTTCCCAAGCCTAAATGAAAATTCCAGCACCCTTTTGCATGCGTTAAAAACTGGAGAGGCTATAATAGATAGATATCAGACATATTTAAATAAAAAGGGATATAACATCACATCTGTAAATACAACAGTTCCGATTATTAAGGATGGAGAAATTTTAGGGGCAGTTGAGATTTCTAAAGATTTTACTAAGGTTAAGGAGCTTTATGATAATATAATAAAACTAACCGAAGGAACTGATGAAGGAATTTCTAGTGATTATACCACTTTTTCAAATATTATTGGATTAAGTCCCAAATTTTTAAAGGCTATCGAGATAGCCAAAAAGGCGTCAAGGTCCTCATCAACAGCTTTAATTTATGGTGAAACAGGAACAGGAAAAGAAGTTTTTGCACGTGCATTCACAATGAAAGTGCAAGAAAAAATAAACCCTTTATTGCAGTAAACTGTGCTGCCCTACCTGAAAGCCTTTTGGAGGGGATCTTATTTGGAACAGTAAAGGGGGTTTACAGGTGCAATAGACAGACCAGGGCTTTTTGAACAGGCTAATGGTGGGACCCTTCTTCTTGATGAGATAAATTCTATGCCTCTTTCACTTCAGGCAAAGCTTTTGAGGGTTTTGCAGGAAAGTTATGTAAGGAGAATTGGGGGACTTAAGGATATCCCTATCGATGTTAGAGTTATAGCAACTACCAATGAGGATCCGTATACAGCAATTCTAAACGGAAAATTTAGAAAGGATTTATATTATAGGCTGAGCGTTATTAATATTACAATTCCTCCTTTAAGAGAGAGAAAGGAGGATATAGCCTTATTTGTTAAGTATTTTATAAAAAATACAATAAAGAACTTAATAAAAATGTTTATGATGTTTCAAAGGAAGTTTATGATGCCTTTATGTCCTACGATTGGCCTGGCAATGTTAGAGAACTTAAAAATTATTTAGAAAGTGCGATGAATTTAGCAAGCGGCAGTATTTTAAAGGAGGAACATTTTTCAGGAATAAATCATGATAAAATATTTAAGAAAAAGTCTTTATCGGGGACAGCAAACATGGATATTATGGATGAAGTTGGTCTTGATGAATATCTAGAAGGAATTGAAAAAAATTAATTTTAAAGGCATTAGAAGAAACAGGTTACAACATTACAAAAGCAGCAGAAAAATTAAAAATAAAAAGACAAACCCTTCAACATAAAATGAAAAAATATAAAATTAATGAAAATGACGAAAATTAGGCATGGTCATGCAAAATATTTTGCATGACCGATTTTTTATTTTATGAGATTTTATAAAATGGGATTTGTAGTTACTTTAACAATTGCAAAAATTTTTGCATCAAAGCAGAATTTTTAGACTATTCTAAAATCATGCATAAATATTCGAAATAGTTTGATAAAAAGTAAATTTTTATTTATTAAAAATTAAAAATTTTTTAAATATAATAAAAACTTTGGCACGATATTTGCTTATTAATTTAAGTGAAAATATTTTTAAAATTAAGGGGGTAATCTTATGGATAAAGTAAAAGTTGTTATGTGGGGAATCGGTGCCATGGGCGGTGGCATGGCAAAGATGATCCTAGATAAGGAAGGAATTGAAATAGTAGGTGCTATAATTGGACAACCTGAAAAGGCAAACATGGACCTTGGAGAATATTTAGGACTTGACAGAAAGGTTGGCGTGTTAACTTCAACAGATGCTAAGGCAGTTTTAGATTCTGTAAAGGCTGATGTTTGCATAATTGCAACAGATTCATTTGTAAAGAATGTCTTCCCACAAATTAAGATGGCAGTAGAGCATAAGATGAATGTTATTACAATTGCAGAAGAAATGTCATATCCACATACAATTGAACCAGAGCTTTCAAAGGAAATGGATAGACTTGCTAAGGAAAATGGTGTAACTATTCTTGGAACAGGAGTTAACCCAGGATTTGTTCTTGATACTTTAATAATTGTTTTATCAGCAGCATGCAGAAGAGTAAACAAGATTAGAGCAGCAAGAATCAATGACCTTCACCCTTCGGACCAACAGTTATGAGAACACAGGGTGTAGGAACTCCTCCTGAAGAATTCGAAAAGGGAATCAAGGAAGGAACAATAGTAGGTCATATTGGTTTCCAACAGTCAATCCCAATGATTGCAGATGCTCTTGGAATTGAAATCGACGAAGTTGTTGAAACAAGAGAGCCAATTATATCAAGTGTTTATAGAGAAACTCCACATGTTAAGGTAGAACCAGGAATGGTAGCAGGATGTAAACATATTGCATATGGAAAGAAGAATGGAGAAGTTGTAATAACGCTTGAACATCCACAACAAATCCATCCACATTTAGAAGGCGTTGAAACAGGAGATTACATCTGGATTGAAGGAGATCCAAACCTTAGCCTTTCAATAAAGCCAGAAACTCCAGGAGGAATAGGAACAATTGCAGTTGCTGTAAATATGATTCCTCATGTTATTAATTCAGAGCCAGGATTAAAGTCAATGATAGATATGCCACTTCCACATGCTTTGATGGCAGATATTAGAAAGTATATCAGAAGATAATTTGGGGTGATAAAAAATGATGGCAAAGAAGGGGATTGGGTTCAAATTCATGAGGTAGTGCTAAAGCCCCACGAAAGAACTGCAAATATCCCCGAAGATACAAAAAAGTTCCACTTGAAATGTGGGTTAAGGGGTTTTTAAATCATGATGCTAAAATCGGTGATACAGTAGAGATTACTACTTTAACAGGAAGAATAGTAAAGGGTGAATTGGTTGAAATAAACCCAACCTATACCTATGGTTTTGGAGATTTTGTGCCTGAAGTATTGCAGATTGGAATAACATTGAGAAACATATTGAAAGAAGGTGATGGCCGTGAGTAAGGATATGAGTTATCAGGCCGTCATGGCAAGAAAAAATGAGATAATGAAAAGGGCAGTAGGAATTGATTATTCTGTCTTTGAAACAGGTAGGATTGCCTTTGACTATGAAAGGATGATGAGGGAAACAGGTTATTCCCTTCAGGAAATACAAAATATTCAATCCAGTGTTGGGGTTGGAAATACTCCTTTAATTGAGCTAAAAAATTTAACTAAGCTCGTTAGAAAACTTGCACCAAAGGGAAAGGGAGCAAGGATATTTATAAAGGATGAGGCCTGCAATCCTTCAGGGAGCTTTAAGGATAGAAGGGCATCGGTTTCAGTGTATCATGCTGAAAAACTTGGATTTAAAGGTGTAGTTGCAGCAACAAGTGGAAACTATGGTGCTGCAGTTGCGTCCCAGGCTGCAATGAGAAACTTAAAGGCTATTATTGTTCAGGAGTGCTATGATTCAAGAAAGATTGGACAACCTGAGATTTTGGAAAAACAAAGAAAATGCGAATGCTTGGGGGCAGAAACAATTCAGCTTTCAGTTGGTCCAGAACTTTTCTATATGTTCCTTAGGGTTTTAGAGGAGACGGGATATTTTAATGCATCGCTATACTCACCCTTTGGAATTGCGGGGGTTGAAACATTAGGATACGAAATTGCAATGCAGTGTAGAGAAAAGATAGGTAAAGATCCTGATGTTGTTATAGCAACCCATGCTGGTGGAGGAAATGTAACAGGAACCGCAAGGGGACTTAGAAAGGCTGGAGCCCTTGACACAAAGGTTTATGGAGCTAGTGTGGACTTGTCAGGACTTCATATGGCGTCAGACCATGATTTTAATAGAAAGTCCTTTACAACAGGACATACAGGATTTGGAATACCATTTGCAACTTGGCCAGATAGATCAGACGTTCCAAGAAGTGCTGCAAGACCATTAAGATATCTTGATAGATATTTTACAGTTAAGCAGGGAGAAGTTTTCTATATAACTGAAGCCCTTGCACAGCTTGAGGGAATTGAAAGGGGACCGGCAGGAAATACATCATTAACGGCTGCCTTTGCCCTTGCGATGGAAATGGATGAGGATCAGGTTATAGTTGTTCAGGAAACTGAATACACAGGGGTTGGTAAACATCATCTATCACAATTAAGCTTTGCAAGGAAAAATGGAATTGATATAAGATTTGGAAACCCAGATGAAGAAGTAGCAGGAAAGAACATAATTCTTCCTGAACATCCAGGCCTTATTAAGGCAAGGGAAGTTGATCTTAACAAACTAAGAAGATCCTACATCAAAAACTGTATAGAGATAAATAAAGTAGAATCCCTAACAAAGGAAGATATAGAATTCCTAGCACAAGATACAAAAACTGATGATGATTTTGTAATAGAAGCTCTAAAGGAACTTGGTATAAAAATTGAATAGGGACAGTTCTTAATTGTTTTAAATAATAAAAAATTTAAAAAATATAGGGACGGTTTATTGTCTTAAATTATAAACAATTAAGAACCGTCCCCAATAACAAGGAGGGAGTAAGATGTCAAAGAGACCAGATGATTTTGAAGTAAGAAGACAACATCTTAAAAATTTAACTGATGAAGAACTTGAAAGAAGATTTTGGCAGCTTGCTGAGGAAATTGTTAAGCCTTTAGTTGAGCTTGCTTACAATCATACATCTCCAGCAGTTGAAAGATCAGTTCTTTTAAGGATGGGGTTTTCAAGCATAGAAGCAAAGGCAATTGTTGAAGGTGTTATGAAGCTTGGCCTTTTAGGTAAAGGTGCAGGAAATGTAGTTTATAGACTTGCAAAAAAGAAAAATTTACCAATAA
This sequence comes from Caloramator sp. Dgby_cultured_2, assembly GCF_028872215.1. Lineage (NCBI taxonomy): Bacteria > Bacillati > Bacillota > Clostridia > Eubacteriales > Clostridiaceae > Caloramator > Caloramator sp. Dgby_cultured_2. The sequence goes on along the minus strand of NZ_CP118396.1, from coordinate 1,255,590 downwards.
GAGAAGCAGGTTTACTACTTGTTGAAGGAAAGGCTTGGGAGGAAGTTCCAGGACTATTTGAGGGAGGTGCTGCAAATGCTTGAAAAGAACAAAAAGCTTGATATAGAAGAAATTTTAAAGGACCTTGAACATTATAGACCAAAAAGAAGAGGTTGGCACTGGAGGGAAGAACAAGGTAGGCAAATCTATGGTGAATTTGAATATCATCAAGCTTCAAAACCATTAAAGCAAAGCATTCCACTTCCAGCTGCAAGAAGCTTTGGAAACATTGACCCACAGCCTGATTGTATTGTAACAACTGAAATTGCATCAGGTAGATTTGAAGACGACATAAGAAGAATGAGAATGGCTGCATGGCATGGTGCAGACCACATAATGGTTATTAGAACAGCAGGACAAAGCCATTATGATGGGCTAATTGAAGGAACTCCTGAAGGAATTGGTGGTGTTCCAATATCAAGAAAACAAGTTAGAGCAACAAGAAAGGCCCTTGACCTTATAGAAGAAGAAGTTGGAAGACCAATAAACTTCCACTCATACGTATCAGGTGTAGCTGGACCAGATATTGCTGTTATGTTTGCTGAAGAAGGAGTTAACGGTGCTCATCAGGACCCACAATACAACGTTTTATACAGAAACATAAACATGGTAAGATCCTTTGTTGATGCAGCTGTTGCAAAGAAGATAATGGCATGGGCGGATATGGTTCAAATCGATGGTGCTCATAATGCCAACGCAACTGCAATGAAGGCATGGAAGGTTATGCCAGAGCTTATGGTTCAGCACGCTATAAACTGTGCCTTCTCAAAGGCTGTTGGAATGAAGCCAGAAAATATAGCGCTATCTACAGTTCCACCAACAGCTCCACCAGCACCATGCTTAAGACTTGACCTTCCATATGCTGTTGCCCTAAGACATTTATTCAAAGATTACAAGATGAGAGCTCAGATGAATACAAAATATATGGAAAGCGATACGAGGGAAGCTACAGTAACCCATGTATTGAACCTTTTAATTTCAAGGCTTACAAGGGCAGATATACAATCAACAATAACTCCAGATGAAGGAAGAAACGTTCCATGGCATTACTATAACATTCAAGCAATTAGCACTGCAAAGCAGGCACTTGTTGGTATGGACGGACTTTTAGAAATGGTAGAGCTCAAAAAAGATGGTTACCTTGCTGAAAAGGTTAGAGAACTTAAGGAAAGAGCCGTTCTATTTATGGAGGAAATCCTTGAAGTTGGTGGATACTTTAAGGCTGTTGAAATGGGCTTCTTTGTTGATTCAGGTATGTATCCAGAAAGAAATGGAGATGGGATAGTAAGACATATAGATGGAGGAATTGGTGCAGGAACAGTAGTTGAAAGGGATAAGGATTACATGGCACCAGTTTGCGAACACTTTGGATATAACAATCTTCCAGAAGGGTTAGAAAAGCCATGTGATCTTATAGATGGCTGCACATTCCATAAACCAGAAAAGATAGTATTTATCGATGAGCTTGATGAAAACGACAATGTATACAACAGACTAAAGGAAACAGAACACTTAAGAAAATCCACAGAAATCAAGCCAGAGGTTGAATGGACTGGTGATGGAATAGTTGCAACAACTATATTCTTACCCTGCGATGAAGATACTGCTGAGGCTGCAGCATTAGAAATAGGAAAGAAGATGGGACTTGAAGATGTTGTAGTAATTCATAAATTACCTGCCCATCCATCTGAAGGAACGGTAGTTGAAATTAAGGGTAGAGTTCCATTTACAATAGATGTTTCAAAGCTTACTATTCCAAAGAAGCCAGAAGTTCTTGATGACGATGTTATTAGAAAGGACATTGAAAGAAAGGGAATGAAGGTTGTTGCGGCAACTGTTGGTGAAGATGAACACTCAGTAGGACTTAGAGAAGTTATAGACATAAAACATGGCGGAATAGAAAAATATGGAATAGAAGTTCATTATTTAGGAACTTCAGTTCCAGTTGAAAAGCTTGTTGACGCTGCAATCGAGCTCAACGCTGATGCGATACTTGCAAGCACAATTATAACCCACAACGATGTTCACATTAAGAACATGAAAAAGCTTCATGAACTTTGTATTGAAAAGGGTATAAGAGACAGAATAATCCTTGCAGCAGGTGGAACTCAAATCAACGACGATATTGCAAAAGAAGCAGGTATGGACGCAGGATTTGGTAGAGGAACTAAGGGAGTTCACGTGGCATCCTTCCTTGTAAAGAGAAGATGGGAAATGGAGAAGGATAGGAATGAAAATTGATTGCTTAATAGCTGAAATAGGTAGCACTACGACGGTATTAAATGCGTTTAATATTAAAAATGAGATTAAATTCATAGGTCAAGGACAGGGGCCAACGGCTGTCCTTGAGGGGGATGTCACAATAGGCCTTAACATGGCTCTAGACTCCCTTGCAAAAATATAGGTGCAGATTATATAGAATACGATGAATTTTTGCCACATCCAGTGCAGCTGGAGGGTTAAGAATGACGGTCCACGGCCTTGTTTATGACATGACTGTAAGGGCGGCAAAGGAAGCCGCCCTTGGGGCCGGGGCCATTATAAAGATGGTTACTGCAGGAAAGTTAAGAAGGACTGACCTTCAAAAGATAAAGGAAATAAGGCCTAATATTATACTTGTTGCAGGCGGCGTTGATTATGGTGAAAGGGAAACAGCCCTTTATAACGCAGAACAGATTGCTAACCTAAAGCTCAACGTTCCGGTAATCTATGCCGGAAACATCGAAAATCATGAAGAGGTTAAGCTAATTTTTGAAGAAGCTGGTCAGCCTCTTTATATAGTTGAAAACGTTTATCCAAGGATTGATATGTTAAACGTTGAACCTACAAGAAAGGTAATACAAAAGGTTTTTGAAGAACATATAACTAAAGCCCCAGGGATGTCAAAGGTGAGAAACATGGTTAACGAATCCATAATTCCAACCCCAGGGGCAGTAATGGAAAGTGCTATTTTGCTTCACGAAGCATTAGGGGATTTGATGGTTTTAGACGTTGGGGGCAACTACAGACGTTCACTCTGTTACCGAAGGCAGCGACGAAATACAAAGAATTTTAATAAGCCCAGAGCCCTTTGCAAAAAGAACAGTAGAAGGGGACCTTGGAGTTTATGTTAATCTTCCTCATATAGTTGAAAAAATAGGTCTTGAGGAGTTAAAAAGGAATTTCCTGATGCAGAAGAGCTTATAGAAAATAGAAAGCCGATACCAGAAACCGATAGGGAAAAGGAATTCATAGAAAGGTTAACAAAAGAGGCAGTTTTAACTGCTGTAAGAAGGCATGCGGGTGGATTAAGGCATATATTTGGTCCTACGGGAAAGAAAACTGTTGCAGAGGGAAAGGACCTTACAAATGTAAAATATATTATAGGGACTGGAGGAGCCTTGACAAGGCTGCCTAAGCGGGTTGAAATATTGTCCAGCATTCCCTATGATAACACAGGAGATATGTTCCTTTATCCCAAAAAGGGAGTTAAGGTGCTTATCGACAACTATTATATCATGGCTTCCCTTGGAGTATTATCTAAAAAACATAAGGAAGCTGCATTAAAACTATTAATGGAAAGTTTGGGTTTGGAAGGTGCTTGATATGTATCCAAGAGTTGAGGTAAATTTAAACAAATTAAAGGAAAATGCAAACTTTTTAGCAAAGTTGTCAGAAAAGCATGGAATTAAGATCATGGGGGTTACCAAGTGCTTTTGTGCAATTCCAGAGCTTTCAAAAGCTTTGGTAGAAGGTGGAGTTGAATATATTGCTGATTCAAGGATTGAAAATTTGATTAAGCTTAAGGATCTTAATGTTAAAAAGGTTCTTTTAAGAATTCCAATGCAAAGTGAAGCTGAGCTTGTTGTAAAATATTCAGATTACAGTCAAAATTCGAATTGGAAACTTTAAAGCTATTGGGGGCAAAGGCTTTAGAGATTGGAAAAATTCATAAAGTAATTTTGATGGTAGACCTAGGGGATTTAAGAGAGGGGATATGGCCGGAGGATGTTGATGGCTTTGTTGCTGAAGCTATAAAAATTGAAGGAATCAAAATTGTTGGGTTTGGTGTTAATTTAACCTGCTATGGTGGAGTTATTCCCGATGAGAACAATCTTGGAAGGCTTGTTGAGATTGCAAAAAGATGCAGGAAAAATATAATTTAGATCTTGAGATTATATCAGGAGGGAATTCCTCAAGTTTATATTTGCTCTTAGAGAATAGATTACCAAAGGGGATAAACAATTTAAGGTTCGGTGAAGCTCTACTTTTAGGCAGAGAAACTGCCTTTGGGAATTTTGTAGATGGCCTTCATAAGGATGTGTTTATTTTAAGGGCTGAGATAATAGAGTTAAAGGAAAAGCCTTCTGTTCCTATTGGCAACATTGGTATGGATGCCTTTGGGCAAAAACCACATTTTGAAGACAAGGGAATTATGAAAAGGGCAATTGTTGCCATGGGAAGGCAGGATATTGATCCGAGTGGGCTTATCCCCTTGGATCAGGATATATCAATAGTTGGTGCAAGCAGCGATCATACAATTTTAGATGTTACCCATAGCAAGAGGGAATATAAAGTTGGGGATACGGTAGAATTTGTAATGGAATATGGTGCCCTTTTGAGGGCTATGACTTCGGAGTATGTAAAAAGGTGATAGTTTAACAAAAGCCAACTGATGATAACGTTCATCAGTTGGCTTTTCACTTTATATCAATATCAATTTCATTGCTTTATTATAAACCCAATCTTTCTTTGCATCTTTCTCAATGTTTTTGTTGCAACATAATTTGCCTTTTCTGCACCTTTGTTGTAAATATTTTCAAGATAAGTTTTATCATCTAAAAGTTCCTTTACTTTATTTTGAATCGGAGTAAGTTCATTAATAACAGCTTCTGCAACATCTTCTTTAAACTTAGCATACCCGGATCCTTCATATCTTCTTTCTATTTCTTCAGGAGTCATATTTGTTATTGCAGATAATATATTTATTAAATTCTTTATACCCGGTTGTTCATCGCTGTATCTGACAATACCTACTGTATCGGTTACTGCCCTTGATATTTTTTTCTTATCACCTCTGGGGGTCCATTATTAAAATATAACCGTTTGGGTTATCCTCTGACTTTGACATTTTCTTTGATGGATCTTGAAGATCCATTATCTTTGCTGCCCTTTCAGGTATATATGCTTCAGGAACCTTAAAGGTTGGACTGTATAGGTTATTAAACCTAATTGCAATATCCCTTGCAAGTTCAAGGTGCTGCTTTTGATCCTTTCCAACAGGGACAAGGTCTGTATTGTAAAGAAGAATATCTGCTGCCATAAGAACAGGATAATTAAAAAGTCCTGCACTTATGCTTTCACCAAGTTTTTGAGCTTTATCCTTATACTGTGTCATACGGCTTAGTTCTCCCATGTAGGTAAAGCAGTTTAAAAGCCATGCAGCTTCACTTGTGGGCGGGGACATGGGATTGAATAAACAAAGTATTTTTTTCAGGGTCAATGCCTGAGGCGATATATATTGCTAAAATTTCAAGGGTTCTTTTTCTTAAAAGGGCAGGCTCCTGCCTTACAGTTATAGCATGTAAATCAACAACACAAAAATATGAATCATACTCATCCTGAAGTTTAACCCAATTTTTAATAGCACCAAGATAATTACCAAGGGTTAAGTCCCCGGATGGCTTTATTCCGCTAAATATAACCTTTTTTTCTTCCATGTCAAACACCCCTTTATCTATATAAATTGGTAAATAATGAAAATGTCAAAAAGTTAAAATGTTAAGTGGCAGGCACTAATAAAAAACACCCTATACAAAAGTATAGGGCGCATGGTGCGCGGTGCCACCTATTTTCAGGAAATATATTCCCCTCGTTGTAAAAGCCTTTATAACGTAAGGCAAACGGCTCTGGCTACTTGATTCACCATGCTCCTTAGGGACCCATTCGGCTTAAGGGATGCTACCGCATTTCCACCAGCAGCGGCTCTCTGTAAGCTCCTTTTAAGCCTACTTGCTCCCGTCATTGGATTTATCTATATACTATTATATTGAACAATAATTGTCAAGAAATTATAAAATTTGTTTGAAAATTCATACTATATTTGGTATAATTTTTTACAAGATAAAATTTGAGGTGATATTATGAAGGTTATAAAAAAGATGGAAGGGTTGAAGAATTTTATAAAGATAAGATAATTACTTCTATCGAAAATGCATCCGACGATGTTAAGGAACCTTTAACTATGTCTGATGTAGAAAATGTAGTCCGTGAAGTGGAAAAAATTTATTAAACCTTAATAAAAAAGAAGTAACAACCCATGAGATAAGGCAAGTTACAATTGAAGTGCTTAAAAATTTTGGCTTTAATGATGTAGCAGAAGCCTATGAGAATTTTATATAAGGGGAATTTTTATGACAAGCTTAAAGGGGACAAGGACAGCAGAAAATCTTATGAAGGCCTTTGCTGGCGAATCCCAAGCAAGGACAAGATATACATATTATGCAAGTCAAGCAAAAAGGAAGGCTTTATTCAAATTTCAAACATATTTATGGAAACTGCTGATAATGAAAAGGAACATGCTAAAATATTTTTTAAATTTTTAAACGAAGATTTGCAGGGTGAAACTGTTGAAATCACAGCGGATTATCCTGTTGGGCTTTCTACAACTTTAGAAAATTTAAAATATGCAGCAAACGGAGAAAATGAAGAATGGACAAAACTCTATCCAGAGTTTGCTAAAGTTGCAGAAGAAGAGGGTTTCCCAAAGATTGCTTTAGCTTTTAGAAAGATAGCAGAAGTTGAACAGAGGCATGAGGCTAGATATAGAAAGCTTTATGAAAATCTTTTAAGTGATAAGGTGTTTAAAAAGGATGAAAAGGTTCTTTGGAAATGCAATAATTGCGGTTATATTCATGAAGGCAAAGAGGCACCAGCAATTTGCCCAACATGCCAACATCCACAAGGATATTTTGAGGTATTTGTAGAGAATTATTAATTTAGTGGCGTCAAACTTTTGTTTGGCGCCTTTTTGATAAATAAATAAATAAAAGGAAATAATAGTTATTGAAAATTAAATAAAGGGAGTGATTTAAATGGAAATGTTTTGCTATCAATGCGAACAGACAGCTGGAGGTAAAGGTTGTGTTAAGGTTGGCGTTTGTGGGAAGCAACCTGATACAGCAAATTTACAGGATCTGCTTATTTATCTTTTAAAAGGAATTGCCTTCTATGGCAACATAGGAAGAAAGCTTGGAATTAAAGATGAAGAAATAGACCATTTCATTGCATACTCGATGTTTTCTACTTTAACCAATGTTAATTTTGACAATGAAAGATTTGTTGGGCTTATATTTAAGGCGGATGAATACAAGGAAAAGTTAAAAGAAATAGTTAAGAGAGAATATGAAAAAAGAATGGGAAATGGGATGTTAAAGAACCTGAGGCTGCCCTTTACAGACCAAATGGAGGAGAAAAGGAACTTTTGGAACAATCAAAAGGAAAGGGTATAATGGCAGACGAAACATTGGATATGGATATTAGAGCACTAAGAGAAATGTTGATCTATGGTCTTAAGGGAATGGCAGCCTATGCTCATCATGCCTATATTCTCGGTAAAAAGGATGAAGAGGTTAATGCCTTTTTCCACACGGGACTTGCAGCAACATTAGATGATTCTTTAACTGTAAATGACTTAGTAAAATTATGCCTAGAATGCGGAAGGGCTAATTACAGATGTATGGAAATATTAAATGAAGGACATAAGGAACACTTTGGAACACCTCAACCGACGGAAGTTGATTTAAGTTTGAATAAGGGGCCTTTTATTGTAGTTTCGGGTCATGATCTGCATGATTTGGAGGAACTTTTAAAACAAACAGAAGGAAAAGGGATTAATATATACACCCATGGTGAAATGCTTCCTGCCCATGGTTATCCTGGGCTTAAAAAATACAAGCATTTAGTAGGCAACTTTGGATCGGCTTGGCAAAATCAACAAAGTGAGTTTGATAATTTACCAGGAGGAATTTTATTTACAACAAATTGCTTGATGCCACCTAAAGATAGTTATAAAGATAGGTTATTTACAACAAGCATGGTAGGATATTCAGGAATTCAACATATAGAAGTTAAAAATGGGAAAAAGATTTTACCCCATTAATAAACAAAGCTTTGGAACTTGGAGGCTTTAAAGAAGATAAACCAGATAAAAAAATAATGGTAGGTTTTGGCCATGATGCGGTCATTGGTATAGCTGATAAGGTTATTGATTTGATAAAGCAAGGCAAAATTAAGAGATTCATGCTAATTGGTGGATGTGATGGAGCTAAGCCTGGTAGAAATTATTATACAGAGATGGCACAAAAACCCCGATGGACACAATAATTTTAACTCTTGCTTGCGGTAAGTATAGATTTAATAAACTTGACTTTGGAGATATAGATGGAATTCCAAGGCTATTAGACGTTGGGCAGTGCAACGATTCTTATTCTGCTATTAGAATTGCCCTAGCTCTAGCTGATGCCTTTAAGTGTGGAGTTAATGACTTACCGCTAAGCCTTGTGTTGTCATGGTATGAACAAAAGCAGTGGCTATATTATTAACGCTTTTGCATTTAGGTATTAAAAATATAAGACTAGGACCAACATTACCTGCCTTTATAACTCCAAATATTTTACAGGTTCTTATAGACAACTACAATATTATGCCGATATCTAATGCAGAACATGATTTACAAGAAATTTTATCATAGGAGAGGTATCCTCTCCTTTTTATTTTTCTTTTTTGTTTTATAATTAATTTATAAATTTATAGGGAGAGGGTTGAATATGCAGGTATTAGATTTTTGAAATCAAATGAAGAAATAAATAAATTATTTAGCGTATACAAAAATGAATTTATAGAATCCTTTAAAAGGATAAAAAGAAGCGAGAAGAAAAAGAAATTAGCCATAAAGAAGAATAGCCAAATTATTTTTTAAAGTGGTTTTATTCAACCTTGATTGATAACACATATTTTTCACCAGCAAATATTTTTAATAGGATAATTTATGAAAACTTTGGAGACGAAATCGCTGTTGTCCCTAACGTTGTTCCGATATTTATTGAAAATGAAATAAGGGACTTTAAGATAGAGTATAGAGTTTTTACTCTTGATAATAACTCTATATTTGATGACATAAGATCTCTACAACGATTCTTTTTAGGTAAAAAATTTGAGTTAAAAAAATGGATTTTAAAACGATTTTTGAAAATGTACAGGATAATATATTTGTAAAAGATGAATACTACCTGTTTCAATTATTTAACATTGCGTCATATTTTAGTGCCTTTTCTTATGAGGATATAGGCAAAAAGGTATTTTTAACAGGAAACGATTTTGATGTGAATTTTTTCAACGATAGCAAATCATATTTAAAAATAATAGATTTTTGGTTACCAATAGCGGCTCAGCTATTTGAAAATTTCTTTGGGGACATGAATCCTTATACCGTTAGCTGTCTAAAAAGATATATTAAAAATAAAACTATGCTCCAAAAACTTTTAGACAAAACATTAGCAGCACTAAATATAAATAAGGACGAATTTGTGAATTATGCCTTAGGAATAGATAATGATGAATCAAAGACCTATTATGAAAATTATTTTATAGTTTCAGCCTATTTAGTAAAATATTTTGTTATTCCTTTAAGTTATTTTATTCCTATTATTCAGCCATGTTATATATCAAAAGTTAATTTTGATTTTATTTTTAACGATGCCGAAATAATACTAAAAGAAGGATATTCTTCATATGACCTTTAAATGATCCATTCCTAATTTACGATCTTAGCCATTTTGGTAATAAACTAATGAAAAGAAGCGACAGGAGTAGATTGCAGGATGTTTTTGACACCCCTGTAAATATCGATGAAATCTTAATGACTAAGAATGAAATATATAGCAATCCTGAAATGCAGGATTTTTGGCAGAATATAGACCCTAAAGAGCTAGAAGAGCTAATTAAGCTTTTGGATGAAAAAACTGAGGAGATGGTGGTTGAAGAAAAACCGAAAAGAAAACTCCATAAAGAGGGTAATGTTATTCATCTTTTTAGCAATAAAAAATAAGAGAGGGGACGTAATGGAAAAATTAATAAAAATTTCAGTAAGGGAACTTGTGGAATTTATATTAAGAAGGGGCGATATAGAAACAGGATTATTAGCTACTGTTGATAGGGCACAGGAGGGTGCACGGATTCATAGGATGATTCAAAAAATTACGGAAAAAATGATCAGGCTGAGGTTTATGTTAAACATTTAATCAAAAACGAAAAATATAGTATTGAAATTTCAGGAAGAATAGATGGATTGCGATTTGGAGAGATTTATACTTTAGAAGAAATAAAAACAACAACAAAGAAAATAGAGGATATAGATGTAAATTTTATGCACCTTGCTCAGGCAAGGTGCTATGCTTATATGTTCCTTAAGGAAAATAATTTAGAAAGAATAAAAGTCAGATTAATCTATGTTAATACAGATTCCTTAGAAAGTAGAGCCTTTGAATACGATTATACAATCAATGATTTAAAAGAGTTTTTGACGAACTGGTTGAGGGTTACATAAAGTTTCTAGAAAAGTCGTTAGAACATATTAATAAAAGAAATGAAACGATAAAGGAAATAAAATTTCCCTATCCAGCCTTTAGGGAAAGTCAAAGAAAACTCTCAGTTGCGGTATATAAAACGATAATGGAGGGTAAAAAACTTTTTTAGAAGCCCCTACCGGAACAGGAAAGACGATGGGGACTCTATTTCCTGCTCTTAAGACGTTATTAGGCCCTACTTCAAAAATATTTTATTTAACTGCAAAAACAGTTGGAAAAGCTTCTGCAGAGGATGCTATTAAGCTTTTGCAGGAAAAGGGATTGATTATTAAATCAATAACATTAACTTCAAAGGAAAAAATATGTCCTAATGAGTTAAAATGTAATCCAATAGAATGCCAGTTTGCTAAAGGACATTATGATAGAATAAACGATGCTCTTTTAAATTCTCTTTCTATGGATTTTTTGATAAGGGAAGGATAGAAGAGCTCTCGAGAAGATACAATGTTTGTCCCTTTGAATTTTCATTAGATTTATCAATGTTTTGCGATGTTATAATTTGTGATTATAATTATATATTTGACATAACCTCAAGTTTAAAGCGATATTCCTTTGAAAGTAAGAACGATTATGTTTATCTTATAGACGAAGCCCATAACCTTGTAGATAGAGCAAGGGATATGTTTTCTATAACTTTATCATATAACGAGTTTTTTAAAGTTAAGCAAAAATTTAAATCCTTTAGAAAACTGAATTTAGCTTTAGGAAGGGTCATAAATTATTTTAATGGGCTAAGAGAAAGCATTGAAATGGATAAAGTCGCTATGACTATAGAAGATGAGTTTTTAAAAGGAATAAACAAATGTGAAGAGGTTATAGAGGAATTTGTCCTAAAAAATTTAATGAAAGATGAAGAATTATTAAACTTGTATTTTGACATAAAAAGATTTAAAAAAATAGTGGAACTTTATGATGAAAATTATAGAACGCTTTTTTAAAGGAGGAAGATATTTTAGTTAAATTATTATGTATTAATCCTTCTAAAATATTAAAGGACATTATGGATAAAGCACAAGCAGCTATTTTATTTTCAGCTACCTTTACTCCTTTAAGTTATTATATGGACCTTTTAGGTGGGGACAGTTCTTATAAACTTAAACTTTCCTCTCCTTTTTCAAAGGAAAATATTTGTGTTATGCTTAACCCATATATTTCAACGCGACTTAATGATAGGGAAAATACTTATGAAAGGGTTGTTGATGGAATAAAAAGCCTAACATATAAAAAGGGAAATTATTTAGTGTTTTTTCCTTCTTATTTATACTTAAACGAGGTTTTAAAAAGGTTTCCTCAGGATAATGTAGAATTAATCGTTCAAAGGAACGATATGACGGAGGAAGAAAAGGAAGATTTTTTAAAAGGTTTAGCGAAGATAGCGAAAAAACCTTAATAGCCTTTGCAGTTTTAGGGGGACTATTCGGTGAGGGTATAGACCTTCCAGGAGAAAAACTTATAGGTGTTTGTATAGTTGGTGTAGGCCTTCCGCAGATTAATTTTGAAAGAAATGTGCTAAAGGAATATTTTGACGAAAGGATTGGAAAGGGATTTGAATATGCTTATATTTATCCTGGCTTTAATAGAGTGATGCAGGCAGTTGGAAGGCTTATAAGGACAGAAAATGATAGGGGAGTTGCCCTATTGTTTGATGATAGGTTTTTAAAAAGACCATATAATAATTTAATTCCTGACCTTTGGAAACCATTGAAAATAGTAAAAGGAAATGAAGATGTGATAAATGCACTAAAAAGGTTTTGGAAAGAGAAATGATGGCTAAAAGGATAAGCCATCATTTCTTTTTTCTTTATAAAATTTGATGAAAATTTATAAAACAAAAATCCTTGCATTAAGAAAAATATAGAGCTCATTATAAATGTAATTTCATATCCATTAGGCATCTCTGCGATTATAAATCCAGCCATGAGGGAAGAAAGAGCAACGGTTAGGTTGTTTGCTAAAACTACAACGCTGTTAAACTTTGCTTGTTCCTCTTCAGCAACTGATTTCATAATAAGGTCACTTTCGATGGGGATAGGAACATTTAAAAATAAAGCCCTTAAAAGATATAAAATAGATAAAATGCCGATTAAAAATATTGAATTAAATTTTACAAAAGAAAGGATAAATATTATTGGAAAAGACAAGAGCTTAGCATACCAGAGGGTTTTTGTCTTTCCAAATATTTTAGATGAATATGGAGAAAGCAGCATAGCTAGAATCATTCCAATAATATTAAAGTTGTTGATAAAGGAAGCACTTAATGTATTTAAGTTTAATTTGCTTATGAGAAAGGTTGTATAAAAAGGACCAATAAGTCCAAAGGCAAAGGAACCTAAAGATGTATACATTATTAAAAAGAACATTCTTGGAGTAAAATTAATTTTTATATTTGCCTTTGAAAAAGTAACTTCTTTTTGTCGGTATTAATAAAAATAGCAGGTAAGAAACTTACTAGGGCAAAAAAGCGAAGATTATCCATGTTTTTTCATAATCAAATTTGTTTGTTAAATTTCCAGCAAGATAGTTTCCTACTAAGTTCGTAGTAACGCAGTAGGTTAATACAATACTTATAACCTTAACGGCATTGAAACCTTTAGTATTTCTAACTATAAAGGGAGTTTTTATAACCACGACGATGGAAAGACCTAATGCATATACAATTACTGCTAGAATTATATAAATAAAGTTTTTAGAAGTTGCCAGTAAAACTGAGCTGATAAAGCATAAAAAGGATGTTGCAGCAAACAATGTTTTATCGCTGAATTTAGTGCTTAAAATACCTGTAACATAAGCAAAAAGTGCAAAGGATATCGTTTGAATCAAGGATAACGTTCCTACTATATCTTCTTTATATCCTCTATGCATAACGTATGGCCCAAGCAAAAATCCATATGCACCTACGAATATGCCTAAAAAAAGTTCGAATAAAAGATAATACGTCATATTCCATTTCAGTTTTTTATCTATTTTCATTTTTAACCTCCTAAATTTAGCTTTAACCTTTTATAAATTATATCATTGTATTGATAAAATTCAATATTATGACAAAATAAATATATTTATTGATAATATTAATAATATTTATAGATATTACAAATATTTAATTGACTTCAGGATAGTTTTGGAATATAATTACATTACAAACTAAATATTGGTGGATGAAGGCCATTGAAGACATCGAATTTTCGATGACCGGAGAAGCAAGGAATGGAAGTTTCCGATCCATTCCGAAACTTTCAGGTTAGATACAATGGCCGGACACAACCCTGGAGAGACCCGTTTGGGCATCGAAGAAGTAATCTGCACTTTCATGCAGAGAAGCTTTCAGATAAAAGGACAGGGAAAGGGAAGCACAATCTTTTTATGCTTCTTTTTCCTTGTCCTTTTATTTTTATATCATAAAGGAGGGGTTTTTATGCTAGAAGTATTAAAGGGAATTTTTTGCTTTTAATTGTTCTTGGCTTTTTTCAGCCTTTAGCTTTAAGGCGCCAAAGGGAGAAAAGGCTATGTCAGGACTTGCAGGTGCTGCAGTTGCTACATTTTTAATTGAGGCAATTTTTAAGTATATTTTTGGGGATTTTTTAGGAATTAAATTTTTAGGTGAAGTTGGGTCATCTTCAGGAAGCATGGGTGGAGTTATTGCAGCTGCTCTTGTTTCGATAAACATGGGTGCAAACCCTATATATGCTGTTGTTGCAGCTGCAGCCTTAAAGGGAATGGGAATATTGCCTGGCTTTTTGTTGGATATTTAATTGGTCTTGCTGGACCAATTTTAGAGAAAAAATTACCCAAGGGCATTGATATAATTGGAGGTGCGCTAATTATTGCACCGCTATCAAGACTAATAGCTCAAGCATCTACACCATTAGTTAATAGCACCCTTTTAAATATCGGAGATGTTATAAGAGTAGCAGCTGAACAATCACCCTTTGTTATGGGATTTTTGCTTGGCGGAATTATTAAGATAATTTGCACATCACCACTAAGTTCTATGGCTTTAACTGCGATGTTAAATTTAAAGGGTTTAGCAATGGGGATTGCGGGGATTGCAAGCTTTGGAGGAGCCTTTACGAATGGAGTTGTTTTTAAAAGGTTAAAAATAGGAGACAAAGGTAATGTGATTGCAGTTATGCTTGAACCATTGACACAGGCAGATTTGGTAACCAAAAATGCTGTTGTAATTTATTTTTCTGATTTTATAGGTGGTGGAATTGCAGGGATTGTTGCAGCTTATTTTAAAATAATCAACAATGCACCGGGGACAGCATCGCCAATTCCAGGCCTTTTAGCTCCCTTTGGTTTTAATAGTCCTAAAAAAGTAATAATAGCATTATTATTAGCAGCAATAGGAGGACTTATTGGTGGATTTGTAGGAACTACGATTTATATGTTCATTAAAAGGATTAGGGAAAAAGATTAATAGTAAAAAAATATCCTATCGATAATGCTGTATAATATAAGGGGCAATTTAAGCGCCCCTTTAATTTTTGTGGTATAATAAATTTTGGTGATGTATATGGATTTGTTTGATTATATAAATAAACAAAATAAAGAAAAATTAGAGCCCTTGGCAGAAAGGATGAGACCTGAGAGCTTAGAAGAGTTTGTCGGGCAGGAGCATCTTGTAGGAAGGGGAAAGATGCTTTATAGGGCTATCGCTACAGATAATTTAACATCTGTAATACTTTATGGCCCACCTGGAACAGGAAAAACTACCCTTGCAAGGATAATAGCCAATACTACAAAATCAGAGTTTAGGCAGATAAATGCAGTAACATCCAATTTAAGTGAGATAAAGCAGGTTACTGATGAAGCAAGCAAGGTCCAAAAGTTATATGGCAAAAGAACCCTTCTTTTTATTGACGAGATACATAGATTTAATAAGCTTCAGCAGGATGCCCTCCTCCCATATGTTGAAAAGGGAACTGTTGTTTTGATTGGAGCGACAACTGAAAATCCCTATTTTGAAGTTAACAAAGCTCTCCTTTCAAGATCTTTAATATTTGAATTAAAACCCATAGAAGAAAAGGATATTTTTAAGGTGCTAAAAGGGCACTTACTAGTGAAAGGGGATACAAAGGAAGGGATATCGAAGTTTCTGATGAGGTTCTTTGGTTTTTGCAAAATGTAGTGGAGGGGATGTAAGAAGAGCCTTAAATGCTCTTGAAATGGCGGTTTTGACATCTAAAAAGGAAGATGGCAGGGTAGTTATAACTTTAGAGGATGCCTCAGAATGTATGCAAAAACCGCCCTTAAATTATGACAAAGATGGAGATAACCATTACGATGTGATATCAGCCTTTATAAAAAGCATGAGGGGGTCGGATCCTGATGCTGCTGTTTACTATCTTGCAAGAATGTTAGAATCTGGGGAGGATCCGATGTTTATAGCAAGAAGGATAGTTATATGTGCAAGCGAGGATGTTGGAAATGCTGATCCTATGGCTCTAAATGTTGCAGTATCTGCTGCAAAGGCTGTTGAATTTATAGGCATGCCAGAGGCAAGGATTATTTTATCCCAGGCTGCTCTGTATGTAGCTTGTGCACCAAAGAGCAATGCTTCCTATTTAGCAATCGATGAGGCAATAGAAGACGTAAGGAAGAATCCTAATATAGAAATTCCAGGTTTTCTAAGGGATGCCCACTATAAAGGTGCAAAAAGTCTCAGTAGAGGGATAGGCTATAAATATCCCCATGATTTTGAAGGAAATTTTGTATATCAAGAATATTTACCAGAAAAAATAAAGGATAGAAAGTATTACAGGCCTTCTGGAAATGGTTATGAAGCAAAAATTAAAGAAAGAATTAACCGCTTATGGAAAAAATAATTGAAATTTTTTTAACTATAAAATTGACAATTTTACTCGGATATGTTAATCTTAAAATGAAATCCTACTTTTTAGTCAGAATTAGAGGTGATAGGATGAAGCTTTCAACTAGGGGAGATATGGGGTTAAGGCAATGTTTGAACTTGCCCTTCACCATGGTGGCGCCCCGTTTCAATAAAAGAAATTGCAGAACGGCAAAATATATCTGAATATTATTTAGAACAGCTTTTTCAAACCTTAGAAAGGCTGGGCTTGTTAAGAGCATTAGGGGAGCACAAGGAGGTTACGTTTTATCACGTCCACCCGAGGAAATAACTATAGCAGATATTTTTAATGTTTTAGAAGGTCCAATTGAAGTTTCTGATTGCATAACGCAAGAAATGAATTGTTCAAGGATAAATTATTGTGCAACAAGACTTTTATGGTTAAAGATTAGCAATAGCATCAATGATATTTTAAATTCAACTACTTTACAAGATGTGGTTAACGATTATAATAACCTGCAAGAAAAAACTAAAGGAAAGGAAGAATAGGTATGGAAGGGAAAAGATTTGTTTACATGGACCATGCCGCAACAACATATGTTAAAAAGAAGTTTTAGAGGAAATGCTTCCCTACTTTACAGAAAACTTTGGCAATCCATCGTCGGTTTACACCTTTGCAAGGAAATCAAAAAGGGCTATTGAAGATGCAAGGGAAAAGGTAGCAAAGGCTTTAAATGCTCTTCCAGATGAGATCTTTTTACAGGCGGTGGTTCTGAGGCGGACAACTGGGCAATTAAAGGAGTTGCCTTTGCTAATAAAGATAAAGGAAACCATATAATAACAACTAAGATAGAACATCATGCGGTTTTGCATGCCTGCGAATATCTTGAAAAGCATGGTTTTGAAGTTACTTATTTAGATGTAGATGAATATGGAATGGTAGATCTTGATGAACTTAAAAGAGCTATTACTGATAAAACAATCCTAATCACAATAATGTTTGCAAATAACGAGATTGGAACAATACAGCCTATTGCTGAAATAGGAAAAATAGCAAGGGAAAAGGGAATTATATTTCACACAGATGCAGTTCAAGCAATTGGAAATGTAAAAATAGATGTTAAGGAAATGAATATAGATCTTCTATCTTTAGCTGCCCACAAGTTCTATGGGCCAAAGGGAGTCGGAGCTTTATATATAAGAAAAGGTGTAAAGATCGATAACCTAATCCATGGTGGAGGGCAGGAAAGAAGAAGGAGGGCCGGAACCGAAAACCTTCCAGGTATTGTAGGGCTTGGAAAAGCTATTGAGCTTGCTACAGAGGACATAGATGGACATAATGAAAAGATTAGAAAGTTAAGGGATAGACTTTTGAATGGTATTATGGAAAAGATTCCTTATACAAAACTAAACGGACATCCTGAAAGGAGACTTCCTGGAAATATAAATGTAAGCTTTAGGTTTATAGAGGGAGAATCTTTACTTTTACTTCTTGATCAATTTGGAATATGTGCATCAACTGGAAGTGCCTGTTCTTCAGGATCACTAGATCCATCCCATGTTCTGCTTGCTATTGGCCTTCCACATGAAATAGCCCATGGTTCCTTGAGATTATCCCTTGGGGATATGAATACAGAAGAAGATGTTGATTATGTTCTTTCAGTATTACCTAATATAGTTCAAAGGCTTAGGGAGATGTCGCCTTTGTATGAAAAATTTATAAAGGGGGAAAAATAACTATGGAATACAGCGATAAAGTAATGGAACATTTTATGAATCCAAGAAATGTTGGTGAAATACCTGATGCAAATGGAATAGGAGAAGTTGGAAATCCTAAATGCGGGGATATGATGAAAATTTATTTAAAGATAGAAGATAATATTATTAAAGATGTTAAGTTTAAAACCTTTGGTTGTGGTGCAGCAATTGCTTCAAGCAGCATGGCAACAGAGCTAATAAAAGGGAAAACAGTAGAGGAGGCTTGGAATTTAACTAACAAAGCAGTTGCTGAAGCTTTGGATGGGCTTCCAGCGGTGAAGATGCACTGTTCAATTCTCGCCGAAGAAGCTATTCATAAGGCGATAAATGATTATAGGATTAAAAACGGTCTAGAACCGTGGGAGGATAAATTCTCCAAAGGAGACCATGATCATCACGAACACCATGAATAATAAAAGCCCCGGATTTTCCGGGGTATTTTAGTGGGGTGATTTAATGAAGGAAACGGTTGTAGTAGGAATGAGCGGAGGAGTAGATAGTTCTGTTGCTGCATACCTACTTAAGGAACAGGGTTACAATGTTATAGGTATAACTATGACTTTAGTTCCAAAGGATGTATTTTATGAGGAAAAGGTTGGAGGATGCTGCTCGATTTCTGCTGTTAATGATGCAAGAAGGGTAGCTGATCAGCTTGGAATATACTATTATGTCATGAATTTTAGGGAAGTATTTGAAAAGAAGGTAATAAATTATTTTATCGATGAGTATCTTGCAGGAAGAACACCTAATCCGTGTATTGCCTGCAACAAGTATATAAAATTTGACGAATTTTTAAGAAAGGCAAATGCTCTTGGGGCTAAATATGTTGCAACAGGGCATTATGCCTCAATTAAATATGATGACGAAAGAAAAAGATATCTTTTAATAAGGTCAAGGGATGTAAAGAAGGATCAAACCTATATGCTGTATAATTTAACTCAGCATCAGCTTGCCCATACCCTAATGCCCTTAGGGGGATATACTAAAGAACAGGTAAGGAAAATAGCGGAGGATATAGGGCTTTTGGTATTTAATAAGCCTGATAGCGAAGAAATTTGCTTTGTTCCTGATAACGACTACGCAGGATTTATTGAAAGAAGAGTCCCTGATAAGGTTGAAAAGGGATATTTTGTTGATGTTAATGGGAATATTTTGGGTGAACACAAAGGTATAGTTCATTATACAATCGGACAAAGGAAGGGACTTGGACTTGCTCTTGGTAGACCTGTGTTTGTAGTGGATATTATTCCTGAGAAGAATTTAGTTGTAATAGGCGATGAGGGGAAGTATTTAAGAATAAACTTTATGCAGAGGATTTAAACTTTATTCCCTTCGATAAGCTAGATGGCCCTATGAGGGTTAGTGCTAAGATAAGATACACTGCAAAGGAGGCAAAGGCTATTATAACACCTTACAAGGAAGGAGTTATGGTAGAATTTGATGAGCCCCAAAGGGCAATTACAAAGGGACAGTCGGTTGTATTTTATGATGGTGATATAGTAGTTGGTGGAGGAGTAATTAAAGAAGTTTTATAGAAGCCTTAAAGATTACATCTTTAAGGCTTATTTTTGAAAATGGTAAATAATAAGTAGTAGTAGTTTGGGGTGGTTGTATGTTGAGATTTCTGGATGTTAAGGGAAGGGAAGTTTTTTTCAGTAATAGAAAAATTGGTTTTTTAGAGGATATAATTGTTGATTGCAAAAATAAAAAAATTGCTTTATACGTTATTAATCCTACTAATGAAAAAGGTTTTTATTATGTTAGAATTAATGATGTTATCTTTGAAGAGGATAACATAGTTTTAAACAATAAGTGTTATAAGGTAAACAATATTAAAAATAAATGCCTTCAAAAATATTTGTTAACTAGAATTTTAGGGGCTAACGTAAGAACTGATAATTCAAAGGAGTATGGTTCCCTTGCTGATGTTATCTTTGATGAAAAAACAGGAAGGATTAGGGCCCTTGTTATTTCCCTTGGAATATTTGATGACCTAGTTAATGGAAGAAGAGTAGTGTTG
Source organism: Caloramator sp. Dgby_cultured_2 (assembly GCF_028872215.1). NCBI lineage: Bacteria > Bacillati > Bacillota > Clostridia > Eubacteriales > Clostridiaceae > Caloramator > Caloramator sp. Dgby_cultured_2. The sequence goes on along the minus strand of NZ_CP118396.1, from coordinate 1,235,339 downwards.
CTGGATAATGAAGATATTTTAGATAGTGAGGAAACAATTGTAAAGAATACTTCTCTTGAAATAATTAACGAAATTTCAATTGTATGAGGGGTATTATGAATAGAGTGATTAAATGCTTTTTGATTAGTTTATATTTGCTCTTTATTTTTATATTTTTATATATAATTATAAATTATTTAAGAGCATTGCTTGTTTCGATTTTTATTGCTTATATACTACATCCAGTCGTTAAAAACATCGATAAAAGGATTAAAAATTATAAAGTATCCGTCTTTATAACATTGACTTTATTTATATTTCTAATCATTATCATAATTTATTATCTTTTTCCGATTATAACAAAGGAACTTATAGAGTTAATTAACAATGCAGATGACATTTCAAATGAGATTAAAAGACTTTTCGGCATAATAGATAAAATTAAAGTCCCAATATATTTAAGATCGATTTTAGATGACACTATTTTAAAGATTCAGGACAGAGTTTTTAATGAAATGAGAAATTTATTTGATAATATTTTAAAATTTATATCCTCACTTCCTACTTATATATTAATACCTGTTTTCGTTTATTATTTTCTTGTTGATACAGAATATTTTAAAAGAAGTCTTAAATCATTGATTCCCTATAAAGGAAGGGAAAAGGTTATTGAGCTTTTTAGAAGCTATGAGAAAATAGTTGGGAATTTTATCAAAGGCCAGATTATATTATCAATTATTATTACTATTTTTACAATGATCGTGCTGATAATCTTAAAAGTAAGATATGCATTTTTGATATCAGTAGTTAATGGTTTTTTTAATATTATTCCTTATTTTGGTCCAGTTCTTGGGTTTATTCCTGCCTTTTTATCTGCTCTTTCTGATTCGACCTCAAAGGCAGTATTAGTAGCTCTTTCCTTTTTTATAATCCAAGAATTGGAAAGTGGAATTATAGCACCTAAAATATTAGAAAATACAATGGGGATTCATCCAATATTTGTTATTATAGCTTTAATATTGGGAGGCAAATTCTATGGGGCTTGGGGACTTATTTTGTCAGTGCCTGTGTTTGCGATAATTAAGGTTACATACAATTATATAGTAAATAAGCTTTACTGAAATGCTTGATTTTTTCGGTATTTTCTATATAATGTTAATTAGTAATATTATAAAGGCTGTGAAGGGAAGGAGTATACATCCTTTTTGATTTTAGAGAGAAGGCGGTTGGTGCAAGCCTTTACAAGGGGATGTGGAAGCAGTCTCGGAGCTTCCTGCCGAACTTAAGTAGGCAGAGACGGCTTTGCCGTTATCCAAATGAGTGACCATTTCGGTAATTAGGGTGGTACCGCGAAGTTAACCTTCGTCCCTTTAGGGACGAAGGTTTTTGCTATAGTTTTTTAGGAGGTGATATTATGAATTATATGGGAGTTAATGAGATAAGGGAAAAGTATTTATCCTTCTTTGAGGGTAAAGGCCATCTTAGGCTTCCAAGCTTTTCATTGATTCCAAAGAATGACAAGAGTCTTTTGCTTATCAATGCAGGTATGGCACCATTAAAACCATATTTTACAGGACAGGAGGTTCCACCAAATAGGAGAATAACTACTTGTCAAAAATGCATAAGAACAGGTGATATTGAAAGGGTAGGTAAAACTGCAAGGCATGCCACTTTTTTGAAATGCTAGGTAATTTTTCCTTTGGCGATTATTTTAAAGAAGAAGTTATACCATGGGCATGGGAATTTGTAACTGAGGTTTTGAAACTACCAAAGGAAAGATTATGGATTACTATATATCAGGATGATGATGAAGCCTTTGAAATATGGAACAAGAAGGTTGGAATACCAGCAGAAAGAATTGTAAGAATGGGCAAGGAGGATAACTTTTGGGAAATTGGAGTTGGTCCTTGCGGCCCATGTTCAGAAATTTACTTTGACAGAGGAGAAGATAAGGGTTGCGGTAAGCCAACCTGCGGAGTAGGATGTGACTGTGATAGATTTGTTGAATTCTGGAATCTTGTATTCACCCAATTTGACAAGGATGAAGAAGGAAATTATCATAGACTAAAAAATCCAAATATAGATACAGGAATGGGCCTTGAAAGAATAGCAACTATAATGCAGGGTGTAGATAGCATATTTGAAATAGACACCATGAAAAATATTTTAAATAAAGTTTGCGAAGTTGCAAATTATAAATACGGCAGCGACGATAAGAAGGATGTTTCCGTAAGGGTTATTACCGACCATATAAGAAGCGTTGTATTTATGGTTTCTGATGGAGTATTGCCATCAAATGAAGGAAGAGGATATGTATTAAGAAGGCTTTTAAGAAGAGCAGCAAGACATGGAAAACTTCTTGGAATTGAAGGGGCCTTTCTTTGGGAAATAAGCGATGTCGTTATCCAAAACTCAAAGGATGCATATCCAGAACTTGAAGAGAAGAAGGAATACATAAAGAAGGTTTTAAAGGTTGAAGAGGAAAGATTTGATGAAACGATAGATCAAGGAATGAATATATTAGAGGAATATATCGATGAACTTAAGAAGGAAAATAAAAATATTCTGGATGGCGAAAAGGCCTTCAAGCTTTATGATACCTACGGATTCCCTATAGAACTTACACTTGAAATTTTACAGGAGAGCGGAATGGATATAGACCTTGAGGGCTTTAATAGGGAAATGGAGGCTCAAAAGGAAAGGGCAAGAGCTGCAAGAGAAGAAACAAATTATATGGGAACAGATATTGATGTTTATATGACTTTACCTGCTGACATCAACACTGTATTTGAAGGATATAATAACACTATATCAAGGGGTAAGGTTTTGGTTTTAGTTAAAGACGGTAACATAATTGATTTTGCAGAAAAGGGAGATAAAGTAGAAATAATCCTTGATAGAACATCCTTCTATGCAGAAATGGGAGGACAGGTTGGAGATACGGGAATAATAGAAGGCGAAGGGTTTAAAGTAGAAGTTGAAGATACAAGGAAAACGGCAAACAATAAAGTAGTCCATAAGGGTAAGGTTTTAGAAGGTAAAATTGAAAAGGGAAGTGAAGTTACTGCGATTGTTGACAAGGCAAGAAGGATGGATATTGCAAGAAACCACACAGCAACCCATCTACTTCATAAAGCCCTTAAGGATGTTCTTGGAAGTCATGTAAATCAGGCAGGTTCTTTAGTTGCGCCAGATAGATTAAGGTTTGACTTTACTCACTTTGAAGCTATTTCATCTGAAGACTTGAGAAGAATAGAAAATATAGTTAATGATAAAATAATGGAATCCCTTGTTGTTGAAACTATTGAAACTTCAATAGATGAAGCTAGAAGGATGGGAGCGACAGCTCTGTTTGATGAAAAGTATGCTGATGTTGTAAGGGTTGTTAAAGCTGGTGAATACAGCATGGAACTTTGTGGAGGAACCCATGTTTCAAATACAGCTATAATAGGCTTATTTAAGATTATTTCTGAGGGAGGAGTTGCAGCTGGAGTTAGAAGAATTGAAGCTGTAACAGGAAAGGGTGCACTAAAATATATTGAATCCCTTGAAAATATGTTAAGGGATGTTGCCTTTACATTAAAGAGTAATGTAAAGGATGTTCCAAGAAGAACAGAAATACTCCTTCAAGATCTTAAGGAAAAGGAAAGGGAGATAGAAGCTTTAAAATCAAAAATTGCAAAGGATGCTGCAATGAATCTTGTAAACGATGCTAAGGAAATTAAAGGAGTAAAGGTAATAACTGCAAGCTTCGATTTAGATGTAGATGCCTTAAGGGAACTTGGAGATAAATTAAAGGAAAAGATTGAGACTTGTCTTGTTGTTCTTGCTTCAACAAAGGATGACAAGGTGAGCTTTGTTGCTATGGCAACAAAGGATGCAGTAACAAGGGGAGTTCATGCAGGAAATATAATAAGAGAAGTAGCAAAAGTAGCAGGTGGCGGCGGTGGAGGAAGACCGGACATGGCTCAAGCTGGTGGAAAGGATAAATCAAAGGTTAATGAAGCATTGGATGCTGTTTATAAATTGGTGGAGGATATGGTTAAATAGTAAAGGGGCTGCATTTGCAGCCTCTTAATTTTTGACAAAGAAAAGAAAAATTATGTGCTTTGTTTAATGATAGTTTAAGTTTTTTAGTAGAAATGAGTAAAAAATAGTGTTAAAATAATAATTGGGATAAAAATCTGAATAATTAAAAATATTTATAGAAGGGAGCTTTTAAAATGAGTAAACCGGTTTTATCTGCTCATTTTGAATCAAGAACGCCGTCAGATGTTAGATTAGCACAGATGAAATATGAAGAAAGAAAAGTTAAACCTCAAGCTGTTATTAACGTTGGTATTGGTAATGTTTCTCTACCAACAAACCCAGCGATGATGAAAAGAATGTTTTCACTTGATGCACCTGAAAGCCCATTTGCAAAGGGTGTTATAAGATATTCAACTACTGTCGGTTTTAAAGAAACTCAGGATGCCTTTAAAAATATACTTGAGGCAGAAGGATTTGATACAAGCAAGCTTTATGTTCAGATAACTGATGGTGGCTCTGCTGCGATGGAAATTGTTTTATTAGGCGTATGCGGCCCAGCAGGTTCAGATGAAAGACCGCTACTTATGATTGACCCAGCTTATACTAATTATATTTCCTTTGCAGAAAGAATAGGAAGAAAAATCGTTACAGTAAAACGTAGTTTGGATGAAAATGGAAAATTTAGTCTACCAGAAATAAACAAAATTGAAGAAATGATTAAGGAACATAACCCAGGAGCACTTCTTGTTATACCATATGATAATCCTACAGGGCAACTTTATGATTATGAAACCCTTATTGAGTTAGCTAAATTATGTGTAAAATATAACATGTGGATGATTAGCGACGAAGCATATCGTGAACTTTACTATACAGAAGATACTAAATTGGTAAGCATATGGGGAGTAACTGATGCAGAGGTTCCTGGAATAGAAGGAAGAAGAATAAGCATAGAAACTGCATCAAAGGTATGGAATGCATGCGGCTTAAGAATCGGAGCAATAATTACTGATAATTATGAATTCCATAATCGTGCTGTAGCAGAATATACTGCAAACCTATGTGCTAACGTAATAGGACAATATATATTTGGAGCACTTGCCCATGAATCTAAGAAACAAATATTAGGTTGGTGCAAGAGCATTAGAGATTATTACAAGGAACAAATTATAAACGTATACAATGGATTCAAAAAGCTAGAGCCTAATTTAATTATTTCCAGTCCAGATGCTTCAATATATTTGGTAATTGACGTTAGAAATGTTGTAAAGCCAGGATTTGATTCAATAGATTTTGTCCTCTATTGTGCAGAAAAAGGTTCAGCTATAATAGATGGAGTTGAAACAACTTTATTAGTAGCACCTATGAAGGGATTCTACAATGTTGAAGAAGGTGAATATAATCCAGGAACTACACAATTTAGAATTTCATTCGTAGAATCACCAGAAAACATGGCAAAGGTTCCTGAATTATTCATAAAGCTTCTAAGACAATATGAAGCACAAAGATAATTGATGGGGTGGGATGCTTAAAATCCTACCCTTTATTATTTTGTAAATTGCTATAGGCATTAGATATACATGGCAATTGGGACAGCTTGAGTAAAAGGGAAGTTGATAAGAGAATTTCTTCACGGCTGTCAATATAACCATTAATGAGGACAGAATATAGTCTAAGATCAGATTTTTATTAATATATATCGGAATATAAAGATTAAAATCCATTTAATATCTTCTTCCATAATATAGTATTATATTCCATAATATTCACAATGTATGAAAATTGTTCTTTAAGATACTATATATTATAAATTGGATTTTGGTTTAATTATTTTCGTCTCCAAATGACATCATTATTCATAAAATAAGATAAGAAGAATTAAAAGGGGATGAGATAATGAAACAGCAGGGGAAATTTATTCTTATGAATAGAGAGGAGTTTAAAGAATATATCTTAAAACTTAAAGTAAAAAGGATAATTAAGTTAATTCAAAATCACCATACCTATATTCCAAGCTATAAGGAATTTAAAAATAATCATTTCAGACTTTTAGAGGGGATGGAAAGAAGCCACCTTTCAAGGGGATTTAATGAGATAGGGCAAAACATTACAATATTTCCAGACGGTTTGATTGCAATCTGTAGGCCTCTTGATATTCCGCCTGCCTGCATAAAGGGGGCAAATGAAAATGGAATTTGTATAGAAAGCGTCGGAAATTTTGATATAGGCGGGGATAAGATGACGGAAGAACAAAAAAGAGCATTATATTTGTAAATGCTCTGCTATGCAAAAATACAAGTTAACACCAAGCACCGATACGATAGTATATCACCACTGGTTTGATCTAGAAACTGGAAAAAGATTAAACGGAAAGGGGACCACAAAATCTTGCCCTGGAACAAACTTTTTGGAGGAAATACTGTAGAAGCTGCAAAGAAAAATTTTATTCCACTTATTTTGGAGGAGTTAAAAAAATTATAAACTTTCTATATTATGATTGATTTATTATCCTTATTTGGTATAATTATAATAAACATTGGAAAATATTTATATAAGTATCTTTTCACAGTCACATAAGAAGGGTGTGGTTTGGATGGCTGAGAATAAGGAAGGCACTATGCAGTTTAAATTTAATCTTGAGGGAAATACAAAAGTTCAAGAGGTTTTAACTGAAGTTTATGCCGCTTTAAAGGAAAAGGGTTATAATCCAATAAATCAGCTTGTAGGATATATACTATCTGGTGATCCAACTTATATTACAAGTTTTAAGAATGCAAGGTCTTTAATTAGGAAAATCGAAAGGGATGAGCTTTTGGAGGAGCTTTTAAGGGCATATCTTGAAAGGTAATGCATGCAAGATGTCTTGCATGCTAAATTTTTGCTTTTAAGGGGGCATTATATGGAATATATAAAACTTGGAAATACCGATATTAATGCATCTAAGTTATGCTTTGGAAGTTTGACTATAGGTCCTTTGCAGGCAAATTTACCCATTGAAGAGGGTGCAAAAATTATATTAAAGGCCTTTGAGCTTGGCGTAAATATTATAGATACTGCAAAACTTTATAAAACATATTCTTATATAAAAAGGGCTCTTGAAATGTTTGATGATAGGGATAAAATTATTATTTCAAGCAAATCCTATGATTACACCTATGATGGAATGAAGGACAGCATTAATGAGGCATTAAAGGAAATGGGTGTTAAATCCCTTGGGATATTTATGCTTCATGAACAGGAAAGTAGGTTAACTTTAAAGGGGCACAAGGATGCCTTAAGATGTTTAGTAGATGCTAAAAAGTCTGGCGTTATTAAAGCTATTGGAGTATCTACCCATGCTGTAGAGGTTGTGGAGGCAATATCAGAAATGGAAGAAGTTGATATAGTTCATCCTATTTTCAACAAAAAGGTCTTGGAATAATCGATGGAACTATTGAAGATATGATTGCCGCCATAAAAAGGCTTATAATAGTGGAAAGGGAATAATTGCAATGAAACCTCTTGGTGGAGGTAATCTAATAAAGAATGTGGACGAGGCTTTTAATTTTGTTTTAAACTTTCCATATGTCCATTCTATTGCAGTTGGAATGCAAAGCATTGAAGAGGTCTATGCTAATGTTCAAAGGTTTGAAGGGAAAAAAGTTGATGAAGATTTAAAGGAAAAATTAAAAAATAAAAGAAGAAGATTGCATATAGAAGAATGGTGTGAGGCATGTGGAAATTGTGTTGAAAATTGCCCTAATGATGCCCTTTATGTTAAAGGGGCAAACTATTTTGTGACAGAGAAAAATGCCTTCTTTGTGGTTATTGTTCTGCATATTGTAAGAACTTTTGTTTAAAAATAATTTAAGGAGGAAAAAGAGTGAGAATCTTAGGACTTGATATTGGAGAAAAAGGATAGGAATTGCCCTAAGCGATCCATTAGGATGGACTGCCCAAAGTTTAAAAACATTAGAAAGAAAAAGTATTAAAAACGATGTGGAGGAAATAATAAAAATAATCAATGAATTTCAAGTAGAAAAGGTGGTGGTGGGTCTTCCAAAGAACATGAATGGAACGTTAGGCGAATCAGGACAAAAAGTTATGAATTTTTGTGAAAAGCTTTTGGAAAAAATAAATATTGAATTGATATATGAGGATGAAAGGCTTACCACCATGGCCGCAGAAAAGGTTCTTATTGATGCAGATCTTTCAAGAAAAAAGAAAGGGAGTTATTGATGCTCTTGCTGCAACCTTTATTCTTCAGACATATCTAGATAGAAATAGAAAATTATAGTTGACAAAAATTTCATTTAATCTTAAAATAACAATATACTAAATGAAACGAGGTGTTAATTATGTCACATGAACATCATCACGATCATGAACATGAAAACATAGTTGTTTTAACTGATGAAAACGGCGTTGAAACAGAGTTCGAGATTATCACATCTTTAGAAGTTGATGATAAACTATACTATGTCCTTTATCCTCTAGATTCAGAAGATGATGAAGCTGTTGTTTTAAGATATGATGAGGATGAAAATGGAGAAGGAACTTTAGCAGCTATAGAGGATGATGAAGAGTTCGATAAAGTTGCAAAGGCTTATGAAGAATGGTTGGAAGAGGAAGATTTTGAAGAATTCGAAGATGACGAAGAAGATGAATTCTAATTAAGGTAGGTATTTACCTACCTTTTAATTTGGTTCTATGTTCAAATTCAGGTGGGCAGATAATAGGTTTGCTCACCTTTATTTTGTTTAAATCATAAAAATAAATCAGACCGTTACTAAAGTATTTTTAAGTCCGCTGAAGAATTCAAGAGGGCTTATAGATGATTAAAAATAAACGTTTGTAGGATTATGAAATTAATATTTTAAAAAATATTGTAATATTGACAATCATTATCACCCGTTGTATAATAATAGTGAGAATAAAAATCATTTACAAAAATATGGAGGTGGCCTTATGACTTTGGATAAGGCAAGGGTTGGTCAGAAAATAATTATTAAAAATATACTTGATGATAACATAAGAGTTCAAGCCATAAGATTAGGGCTATATGAAGGTGCTAATGTAAAGTGTTCGGCTAAAATACCCTTTGGGCCCATTATAATTGGAAACAGATTGCAGGAGATAGCTGTGGGAAGGGAACTTGCAAAAAAATTCAAATCGATGTTCTAAATTAACTTAAAGGAGGACATGTATGAACTGCTGTGAAGGATTAAAGATTGAAATACCTAAGGGAGCTAAAAAAATAGTCCTTGCAGGAAATCCAAATGTTGGAAAGTCTGTGTTTTTTAATGCATTAACAGGGATGTATGTAGATGTCTCAAACTTTCCGGGAACGACAGTTGATATCTCCCATGGAAAATTTGGTAAAGACGTTGTCATGGATACACCAGGTGTATATGGTGTCTCGTCTTTTAATGATGAAGAGAGAGTTGCAAAAGATGTTATTATATATGGCGATATTATTTTAAATGTAGTTGATGCACTTCATTTAGATAGGGACTTATTCTTAACTTTACAACTTATCGATATGGGAAAACCATTAATAGTTGCTCTTAATATGATGGATGATGTGGAAAGAAATGGGATCAAGATTGATGTAGATAAATTAAGTGAAATTTTAGGTGTTCCGGTAATTCCAACTGTTGCTATTCAAGGCAAGGGAATAGATGAAGTTAAGAAAAGAATTTATGATGCTAAGGTAGGAAGGACACATCCAAAGATTTTAGAATATATAGAAGGAATAAAGGATAAGGTTCAATTGCAAAGTGAAGCTTTGATGGTTTTAGAAGATGATGAGGAGATGCTGAATAACTATAATTTAGAACCTCTAAATCTTAGAGAGGAAATTTATAGGTTAAGAAGACAGAGGGTTGATGATATTGTTTCAAAGGTAGTCCTAAAAGATTATGATAGAAGCACGATAAGACAAAAATAGGATACTTTATGTTAAACCCAATTACAGGCATTCCTCTCTTAATTGCGGTTTTATATGTTATATATAAAGTTATAGGAGTGTTTGTTGCTGGAACTATAGTTGGGATAACGGAAGAGACTATAATGCAGGGCTACTATGAACCATTTATAAAAATATATTTTCTAACTTATTTGGGGAAAATAGCGTATTATTTAGAGCCTTTGCAGGGAATTTGGATTATTTACTTTAACTCCAACCTATGTATTAGGTCTTTTAATGCCCCTTGTTGTGGCTTTTTATTTCTTTATGTCATTGCTTGAGGATTCGGGTTATCTTCCAAGAATTGCAGCTTTAACTGATAAAGTATTATCCTTCTTTGGTTTAAATGGAAGGGCAATAATACCTATAATACTTGGTTTTGGATGCATAACAATGGCAACGATCACAACAAGGCTTTTAGGAACAAGAAGGGAAAAATTATTGCAACAGCACTATTAGGGCTTACTATTCCATGCTCTGCACAGCTTGGTGTTATTGCTGGGATGATAGCACCACTTGGAGCGAAATATCTATTAATATACTTGACCACTATATTTATAGTATTTGCACTAACAGGAACGATTTTAAACAAATTGTTGCCTGGAGAATCATCCCATTTGTTTATAGACTTGCCACCAGTAAGAATGCCAAGACTTTCCAATGTGCTTAAAAAGACGTGGACTAAAACTTGGATGTTTTTAAAGGAAGCAACTCCGTTATTTGCTCTTGGTGCATTAATTATAACGCTTTTAAATGAAACAAATTTATTACTCTATATTCAAAACTTCTTTGCACCATTTACAGTTAATATTTTAAAACTTCCAAAGGAAGCTGCTAACGCATTTATAATGGGTATAATAAGAAGAGATTTTGGTGCTGCAGGCCTTACGGATTTAGTTTTAACTCCTGAACAGACGGTGGTTTCACTTGTTACTATTACTCTTTTTGTTCCATGCATTGCTTCTATAATAGTAATGTTTAAGGAAAGGAGTAAACAGGAGGCATTATCAATTTGGATAGGAAGCTTTATCATGGCATTTTTAGTTGGTGGAATATTAGCACTTATTTTAATATGAAGGTGATGTTATGGAAATAAAATGTTCAACCTGTGGATATGTTGTTAAAGATTCTGTCATTTGCCCAAGGTGTAGGACAAAATTAATTTCTTGCTTTAACTGCAGCGGCAATTGTTCCAAGTGCAGTTTGGCTAAAAAGGATAAAAAATAACTTTTTCAATTGAGATTCTATTGACAATAAAGAATAACCAATGTAAAATTTAACTAATGAAAATTTTTCATTGGGGTGTTATTATAATGATGACAAAGGAAGAAACAGAAAAACTAAAACAAGATTTAAAGGAAAGAGGTTATAAATTAACGCCACAAAGAAGAGCAATTTTAAATGTCATAATTGATAATGAAGGAAAACACTTATCGCCAGAGGAAATTTATGATCAAGTAAAAATGGAATGCCCAGAAATAGGTTTAGCAACTGTATATAGAACTGTTCAGCTTCTTGAAAAAATGGGTATTCTGTATAAAATGAATTTTGATGATGGTGTTAGTCGATATGAATTGGTCCATAACACAGAGGATCATCAACATCACCACTTAATTTGTTTAAAGTGCGGCGCAATTGAAGAGGTGGAGGATGACTTATTAGAGGTTTTGGAGGATAGGATATCAAAGAAATATGATTTCTCAATAGAAAACCATGATGTTAAGTTTTACGGTTATTGTAAAAGGTGCAAGTAAAATGCATGAAAGCTGCTTGACAGCTTTTCATGCTTTATTTTTTAACATAATGATTATATATATTTTGGATTTTGTGGTAAAATACATATAGAAGTTATGTCGGATACAAAGGAGGGAATTTGCTTGACAAAAAAGATAAACTAAAGATTGTTCCATTGGGCGGAGTTAATGAAATAGGGAAAAATATGACCATGATTGAATATAAAAATGAGATAATTGTTATAGATTGTGGTCTTATGTTTCCAGAAGAAGAAATGTTCGGAATAGATGTTGTTATTCCTGATGTTTCGTATTTAATTAAAAATAAAGACAAAGTTAAGGGTATATTTTTAACCCATGGTCATGAGGACCACATTGGTGGACTTCCTTATATTTTAAAGCAGTTAAACGTTCCTGTATATGGAACAAGATTAACCCTTGGAATTGTTGAAACAAGGCTTAAGGATCATGGGCTTTTAACCACATCTGATTTGAGGGTTGTGACCGCAGGGGATATTGTGGAGCTTGATACTATGAAGGTAGAATTTATAAGAAACTGCCACAGCATTGCAGATTCATGCTCATTGGCCATCCATACAAACCTTGGGACAATAGTTCATACTGGAGATTTTAAAATAGATTATACACCAATTGATGGGGCAACTATGGATCTTGCAAGATTTGCTGAACTGGGAAAAAAGGGAGTTCTTTTACTACTTGCTGATAGCACAAATGTTGAACGACCAGGTTATACGATGTCTGAAAGGGTTGTTGGAGAGACCTTTGATAACATATTCCAAGAGGCTACGGGCAGGATTATAGTTGCAACCTTTGCATCAAATGTTCATAGAATTCAACAGATAATAAATTCTGCTTATAAATTCAATAGAAAGCTTGCGGTATCGGGAAGAAGCGTAGAAAATATCGTTGAGGTGGCCTATGCCCTTGGTTATCTTGACATACCAGAGGGGCTTTTAATTAGCATTGATGATATAAACAGATATAACGATAAACAAATAGTAATTTTAACAACGGGAAGTCAAGGGGAACCAATGTCGGCCCTTGCAAGGATGTCGACTTCTGAGCACAAGAAGGTTGAAATAAAAGAGGGAGACCTTGTTATTATTTCAGCAACTCCTATTCCTGGTAATGAAAAATTAATTTCAAGAGTGATAAATCAATTATTTAAAAAGGGAGCTAATGTTTATTATCAATCCCTTGCTGATGTTCATGTTTCTGGCCATGCTTGCCAAGAGGAATTGAAACTTATCCATACCCTTACAAGGCCCAAATATTTTATGCCTGTTCATGGTGAATTTAGGCACTTAAAACAGCATGCCTTTTTAGCAGAAAAACTAGGAATGGATAGATCAAATATATTTATTGCTGAGATAGGGCAGGTTCTTGAAATTACTAAAGATGGAGCAAAATTAAATGGTAATATCCCAGCAGGCCAGGTTCTTGTTGATGGCCTTGGAGTTGGAGATGTTGGAAACATAGTTTTAAGGGATAGAAAGCATTTATCTCAAGATGGAATTTTAACTGTTGTTGTTACCATCGACAGATCAAATGGAAAAATTTTAGCAGGACCGGATATTATATCAAGGGGATTTGTTTATGTAAGAGAGTCGGAGGACCTTATTGAAGAGGCAAAAACTAGTAAAAAAGCAATAGATGAATGTCTAAGCAATCAAATTACTGAATGGGCTACAATAAAATCAAATATAAGAGATATTTTAAGGGATTTTCTATATGAAAAGACTAAGAGAAAACCAATGATATTACCTATAATTATGGAAATATAAATTTTACTTTAGGGGTGGTTTCTTTGTATATTTATGACAAAGTTCACGAATTTGCAAGGGAACTTAAAGATACGCCTGAAGTTGTAAACTACAAAAAGCCCTTGACAAGATCAACTCAAATGAAAAATACAAAAAATGGTGGAAGACCTAAGAAAAATGCAATTTGAAATTTACTCTATTCAGCTTCAAGGTAAACAACCTAGCGAAGAGCAGATGAAGACCTTTGAAAGTTTATCTAATATTATTAGTTTAAATCCAGAGGTCAAAGAATTTTTAGAAGCTGAAATGAGATTTTTAACCTTATGGCAGGATATTTTTAAGATAATTACTGATACAATTGGAATTGATTTAAATCCAAACTTATAATATGGAGGTTGTCATGGATAGGGGAAGAATTCAATATTTAACGAAGGCAGGGATAATAGCTGCAGTTTATGCTGTGCTTACGATATTTTTGATGCCGATATCCTATGGTCCTGTTCAATTTAGAATTTCAGAAGCCCTGACTGTATTACCTTTTGTTGAACCTGCAGCTATTCCTGGACTTTTTGTCGGATGCATTTTTGCTAATTATTTCGGTGGGTTAGGATGGGTGGACATTGTTTTTGGAAGTTTAACAACGTTACTTGCAGCATATTTAACTTCAAAAATGCCTAATAAATATCTTGCCGTGCTGCCACCTATCTTCTTAAATGCCTTTATAGTTGCAATATGGGTTCAACAATTTATTGGAGAGGAAGTGAAAATAAAGGGCATTAGCCCCTATTGGATTACAGTTGGGACAATTGGATTTGGTGAGTTTGTTACTGCAGGAATTTTAGGCTTAATGCTATTAACGGTTTTTGAAAGGATTAAAAGATAGATTAGAATCATTAGGGAGTAGGTTAATTCATCTACTCCTTTTATTTATTAGCCTTTGCTGCTTGAGTTAAATAAAATTAAGTGCTATAATTTAAAAAGTTAATATCAACAAATTTCAACAAAATATTTGCAATTAAGTTGTGTTAAAATATATATAAGTATTTATATTGCATGGAGGGAAAAATGAGTAGTATAGTTCATGACTATGTCGAAGATTATATTAGAGGGTTAATACAACAAAAGGATGAAATACTACTTGAATTAGAAGATTATGCAGCAAAAATAGTGTTCCAATAATCCATAAGGAAGTTGGACAGCTCTTGAAGATATTAATAAAAGGAAATGATGTTAAGAATATTTTAGAGATTGGAACTGCAATAGGTTATTCTGCCATTCTAATGGCAAAGGCATCTGAAGATTGCAAAATCACTTCCATAGAAAGAGACGAAACTATGCTAAATAAAGCAATGGAAAATATAAACAAAGCAAACCTTAATAATAGAATAAAAATAATTTTTGGTGAAGCAGGTGAGGTTTTGCCAAAGCTTGAAGGCGAGTTCGACCTTATTTTCTTAGATGCTGCAAAGGGGCATTATATTCATTTTTTACCTGATTGTCTAAGGCTTTTAAAAGATGGCGGGATGCTAATATCTGACAATGTTTTATTTAGGGGAATGATAGCAACAAATGAACTTGTAAAAAGAAGAAAAATTACAATAGTTAAAAGACTTAGAAGATATCTTGATGCGATATCGAATCATCCTAATTTAGATACTGTAGTTCTTCCTATAGGGGATGGGCTTGCAATAAGCCTTAAGATTAAGGAGGTGTAATGTTGAAGATAGAACTTTTAGCACCAGCTGGAAATCTTGAAAAGCTCAAGGTTGCGGTTCTATATGGAGCAGATGCGGTTTATATAGGCGGTGAAGCCTATAGCCTTAGAGCTATGGCGGATAATTTTGATATTGAGGATATGAAGGAAGGACTAAAATTTGCCCATGAACATGGTGCAAAGGTTTATGTTACAGTTAATATTTTTGCTCATAATGATGATTTAAAGGGTATGCCTACATATATAAAGACTTTAAATGATATAGGCGTAGATGCTATAATAGTTTCAGATCCAGGTGTTTTTCAATAGTAAAGGAAGTTGCACCTGATATGGAGGTTCATATAAGCACTCAGGCAAACAATACAAACTATAAAACCTGTGAGTTTTGGTATAAGCTAGGAGCAAAAAGGATAGTTCTTGCAAGGGAGTTATCTTTAAAGGAAATAAAGGAAATAAGAAAAATGGCTCCAAAGGACTTAGAACTAGAAGCATTTGTTCATGGGGCGATGTGTATATCCTATTCAGGAAGATGCCTTTTATCAAATTATATGACCTACAGAGATGCCAACAGAGGAGCTTGCGCTCACCCCTGTAGGTATAAATATTATTTAGTTGAAGAAAAAGACCCGGGCAGTATTTCCCAGTATTTGAAGATGAACGTGGGACATATATATTAAATTCTAATGATTTGTGCATGATAGAACACATCCCTGAACTAGTTGAAAGTGGAATAACAAGCTTTAAAATAGAAGGTAGAATGAAAAGTTCCTATTATGTAGCAACGGTTGTTAAAGCTTATAGACAAGCAATTGATGCTTATCTTGAGGATAAGGATAATTATAAATTTAATCCTAAGTGGTTTGAAGAGGTTTCAAAGGCAAGCCATAGGGAATTTTCTACTGGTTTTTATTTTGGCAAACCACAAAGGCAAATTTATTCAACATCTTCATATATAAGAACCCATGATGTTGTTGGAATTGTTGTTGATTACGATGAAAATAGCAAAGTAGCTACAATAGAACAAAGAAATAAAATATTCAAGGGTGATATGGTTGAAATTTTAACTCCAAAGGGTGACAATTTTACCTTAACATTGGAGCATATGTGGAATGTTGATGGAGAAGAAATAGATTCTACTCCCCATCCACAGATGATATATAAAATAAAAACGGATAAAAAATTAAAACCATATGATATGTTGGTTAAAGAGAAAGGGGATAAAGATGAGTAGACCTATATTAATTGGAATTGCAGGTGGAACTGGTTCAGGAAAAAGCACTATTGCAAATGAAATATTTTATAGTCTGCCAGGAGAAAGTATAGCAGTAATTGAACAAGATTCCTACTACAAGGATCAAAGTCACCTAACATTAGAAGAGAGAAAGAAGACCAACTATGACCATCCCGATGCCTTTGATACAGAACTTTTAGTAAAACACCTTAAAATGCTTCTTAATGGGGAAGCAATAGAAAAGCCAATGTATGATTTTGAGGTCCATAATCGCAAGAAAGAAACTATAAGGGTTGAACCAAAGGATATAATTATATTGGAAGGGATACTTATATTGGCAGAACCAGAAATTAGAAATTTATTAGATATTAAAATATTTGTGGATACCGATGCCGATGTTAGAATCATTAGAAGAATTCAAAGGGATATTAAGGAAAGAGGAAGAACAATAGATTCGGTAATAGATCAATATATGAATGTTGTTCGCCCAATGCATATGCAATTCGTTGAGCCAACAAAACGATATGCGGATATTATAATACCAGAGGGTGGATATAATAAGGTAGCAATAGATATATTAATAGCAAAAATAAAACAAATTTTAGCGAAAAATTAGTAACAAATACCCTCCAGTTGGCATATTATAATACATAGCCACCTGGGGGTGAAACTTTGTTGCTGCAAATTATTCTTCTAATTATTGAAACTACAGAAAATTTTATTGGATATCTAACGAATGGCAAGTCTTTTCCACAGCCCCTTACAGAGGAGGAGGAAAGGGAATTATTTTTAGCTTATAAAAAGGGTGATCAGAAGGCAAAAACGAACTTATAACTCGCAATTTAAGATTAGTTGCCCACGTCATTAAAAAGTTTAACCCTAATCCAAAGGATTCTGATGATTTGATATCCATAGGAACAGTTGGTCTTATAAAAGCGATTGAGACTTTTGATAAGGCAAAGGGAAGCAGATTTGCAACCTATGCAGCAAGGTGTATAGAAAATGAGATTTTAATGCATGTAAGGAGCACTAAAAAGCAAAATCTGAAGTCTACCTTCAAGATCCAATCGGAGTTGACAAGGAAGGCAATGAGATATGCCTTATTGATATATTAGGAACAGATAGTGAAAAAATAGTCGATGAAGTAGACAATAAGATTTCAACAAAAAACTAAAGACCCTTATAAATAAAATTTTAGATGAAAAAGAAAAAATAATAATCGAATTGAGATATGGAATATCAGGAGAGCCTTTAACACAAAGGGAAATTGCTAAAATGCTTGGGATATCAAGGTCGTATGTTTCAAGAATAGAAAAAAGGGCTCTTAAAAAACTTGCAAAGGCTATGAAGGTTTAAGGGCATTTCAGAAAATCTGGAATGCTCTTTTTATGTAAAATTTTCTAAAAAAAACTTTATATTAATATTCACTACATGTATAATATATGTGAATACTATATTATGGGGTGCTGTATGTTAAGGGATATAAGACCGGATTTTTATGTTCCAAGTATTTATTCAATTGATTTTTCTAAACTAAAAAAATAGGAATAAAATCGTTAATTGTTGATATAGATAATACATTAATGTATTGGGGAGCAAAGAATCCAGATGAAAGAGCAAAGGAACTTTTAAATTATCTTGTGAATGAAGGTTTTAAAGTATGCCTTTTATCTAATAGCTCTAAAAGGAGAATAACAAGGTTTAAAGGAGATATTGATATAGAATATTATTCAGCTTTTGGAATTAAACCTATGAAAAAAATGTTTGAAGGGGCATTAAAGATATTAAATTCAAAACCTAATGAAACCTGTTGTATAGGAGATCAGATTTATACTGATGTTTTAGGTGCCAAAAGGTGCGGGATTATAACTATTTTAGTAGATCCTACAGAAAAAAAGAATTTATTACGACAAAAATAATAAGAAAGGTTGAAGGGAAAATAAGGAATAGCTTAAACTATTCAAAGGAGATAATGAAAGATGAATGAAATTTATGGGCTATTAGGCAAAAACTTGGTTATAGCTTTTCGCCAATAATACATAACATTATTTTAAAAGAATTAAATATCAATGGATTATATTGTTTATTTGAAGTTGAAGAGGATAAGTTAAATTTAGCCTTTGAAGGATTTAAAATATTAAAAATAAAGGGTATCAATGTAACTATTCCATATAAAATAAAAACTATGGAATTGGTTGATGAATTATCGTTGGAAGCTAAAAATATAGGCTCAATTAATACGATAAAGTTTATGGAAGGATATTCTATAGGTTATAATACAGATTATTTTGGCTTTATTAGTTCATTGTCAAAATATAACATCGATGTTAAAAATAAGATAGTTTATGTTTTAGGAACAGGTGGAGCATCAAGGGCTGTTATTCAAGCCCTAAAGGATTTAAATTCAAAGAAAATAATTGCTGTAACAAGGAACAAAAAAATAAAAAGGATCTGGATGTGGAACTTATTGATTATTATGAGCTATCAAAGAAAGGAAAAGGGGATATTTTAATCAATTGCACTCCATTAGGTATGAATCCGGATTTGGATATTTTACCTATAGAAAGAGACATCATTGCTAATTTTAGTATTGTTTATGATTTAATTTATAATCCAAAGGAAACAATCCTAATGAAATGGGCAAAACAATTTAATATTCCTTCCTATAATGGAATGGCAATGCTGGTTTACCAGGCGATAAAGGCTCAGGAAGTTTGGAATGGAACAAATTTAGATATTAAATTAGCAGATAAAATAATAGAAATTCTTAATAAAGATGTTTTAAAAATGTAAAAACCTGTAAAAATTATAATAAGAAAATTTTTACAGGTGATAAAATGGAAGTTCTTGATGGAATAAGTTTAGATTTGTTTTATTTAGATGATATTCTTCAAAGAGAACATTTTATATTAAAAAATAACAATATTATTCCATTATATGTAAATGAAAATAGAATGGTTTTAGGTGTGAATGAAAATTCAAGTGAAATAGTGATTAAAGATTTAGAAAATTTTTCTCAAAAGGAGATATTAAAACTAAAAATAAAATCTACTACCAATTTTTTATCCAAAAACCGATATTATGACTTAACATCCGCCTCTAATTTACTTGATTGGATAATAGAGTATGCAGTTTTTAAGAATGCTAGCGATGTTCATATTGAGCCCTTTGAAAAATATGCACGAGTAAGAATAAGGATTGATGGAGAACTTAACGAGATTTTAAGAATATCCTATGAAGCTTATAATTTAATTACTAACAGGATTAAGTTCCTTGCAAACATGGATATTGCAGAAAAGAGGATTCCATTGGATGGAAAATTTTCTGTTAAATTAAATGAAATAAATTATGATTTAAGGGTTTCAACAATCCCTACTTGTTATTCTGAAAAAATTGTGATAAGGATTTTATATAGGGAATCTAAAATATTAGATTTAAATCAAATAGGTATGGCAGAAGAACATAAAAAATTTTACTTGGTGCATTAAGCAAAGGTAATGGTATTATTTTAGTTACGGGTCCAACAGGTAGCGGTAAATCCTCGACCTTATATTCTATTTTAAAGTTATTAAATAAGGAAAGCCTTAATGTTATGACGATTGAAGATCCAGTTGAATATTCTGTTGATGGTATTAATCAAATAAATGTTAATCCAAAGGCAGGGCTCAATTTTGCAACGGGACTTAGGGCTATTTTAAGGCAGGATCCGGATGTTATAATGATAGGTGAGATAAGAGATAAGGAAACTGCAGAGATTGCAGTTAGAGCAGCAGTTACAGGACATTTAGTTCTTTCTACGTTTCACACGAATGATGTTTTTACAACTATAACTAGATTACTAGAAATGAAAATAGAGCCATATTTATTAGCTTCAGCAATTAATCTTATAATTTCACAACGACTTGTAAAAAAATTTGCCCTAATTGTAAAGAAGAATATAAGCCTTCAAATTTTGAAATGAAGACTTTGGGGTGGGACCAAAATATTTATAAGGCTAAAGGATGTAGAGAATGTAATTTTACTGGTTATAAGGGCCGAATTGGTATTTTTGAACTTTTGCAGATTAAAGAAAAACAAAGGGAGGTTATTGCAAACAATTTTAATGAGACAAAAATAAAAGAAACATGCTCAGATTATAAAAATTTAATAGAGTATTGCAAAACGCTTGTTGTCCAAGGGATTACAACCTTTGATGAATATTTAAAAATAGCTTATTTATATGATTAAGGGGAATGGACATTGCTTAGTGTAGATGAATTGCTAAAAAGGCTGTTGAACTTGAAGCATCAGATATTCATATAACTGTTGGTATTCCACCAACCTTTAGAATTAATGGTGTTCTACAACATATAGGTGAAGAAAAGTTAACTCCTAAGGATACGGAACAATTTGTTAAACACATTTTAAATGAAAATCAGTATGAATATTATATAAAAAATGGTGAAATAGATTTATCCTACTCTATTCAAGGTGTTGGAAGATTTAGAATAAACGTTTTTAAACAAAGAGGGAGCGATGCACTGGCGATTAGAATAGTTGCTCTTCAGATTCCAACCCTTGAAAAATTAGGAATGCCTCCAGTCTTAAAAGAACTTTGCACAAAAACAAGAGGATTGATATTGGTCACAGGACCAACAGGAAGTGGAAAATCTACAACATTAGCAGCAATGATAAACGAAATTAACAATACCCGTAATTGCCATATCATTACATTGGAAGATCCTATTGAATATTTACATAAACATAAAAAAGCATTGTTAATCAAAGGGAAATTGGCTATGATACAAAATCCTATGCAAGTGCACTAAGGGCTGCCCTAAGGGAAGACCCTGATGTTATTTTGGTTGGCGAGATGAGGGATCTTGAAACTATATCAATAGCAATTACCGCTGCAGAAACTGGACATTTGGTATTATCAACACTCCATACCATTGGAGCTTCAAAAACTATAGATAGAATAGTTGATGTTTTTCCACCCCATCAACAACAGCAAATAAAGGTGCAACTTGCAGCTGTATTAGAGGGTGTTATTTCTCAACAGCTTATAACAAGAGCTGATGCTTCCGGAAGAGTTTGTGCTATGGAAATAATGGTTGCAACTCCTGCAGTGAGAAATCTAATTAGAGAAGGGAAAACGCATCAAATAGATTCTGTAGTTCAAACCGGTGGAAAATATGGAATGAAGACTATGGATTCATCTTTGGTTGAACTTTACAAAAAGGATTGATATCACAAGAAGACGCTTTAACCCATGCTGTAGATAGGGATATTATGGAAAGATTAATGAGACTATAAAGAGGTGTTTTTTATGCTACCCCTTAGGATTGAATTAAAGAATAAAATCCTTAAGGGGGTTCTGTTAATATAAAAACTTTTTGCTTTTCAAAACGTGATTTGTCAAATTTATTTAGATGCTTTTATTTTGTTATATCTTCAGGAATTAATTTAGTTAAAGGTATCAATATATTAAAAGGTTTTTGAGGAATAGAAAATACAATAATATTCTTAATAATATTTTTCAATATATAGCTATTGGAAATAGTTTGAGCGAGTCAATGAAACTTACTGGATGCTTCCCTGACTTTGTAATTGAATTAATAAAAATTGGTGAAAATACAGGAAAACTTGAGCAAATTTTTTAGAACTTTCTAGCTATTATGAAGAAGAATACAATTTTGAAGCAAAACTTAAGGAAGCCATTTATTATCCTATATTTTTACTATCGACATCATTTGTTGCCTTTTTAATTATTTCCAAACAAGTAATTCCTAAATTTTTTGTTTTATTCCGTGAACTTAATATTAAAGAGTTGCCGCAAATAACAAAATATGCAATTTATTTTAACAAAATTTTTTATTATTTTATTTTAGGTTTTGCTTTTATGATTTTGGCATTTTTGTTTTGTCCATTGTAAGGAACAAAAGGATAAAAATGTTTTATCACAGGATTATGTTAAGTGTCCCTTTATATAAAGATATAAAAACTAATTTAGAAATATCAAGATTCACAAAATGTTTAGCTTTAATATTAGAAAGTGGAGGTTCCATTATAGAAGCTCTTGAATCATCAAAAAACTTATAGGGAACCTAATTATGTATGAAGATGTTGAAGGAGCAATAAATGACATTAAACTGGGGAAAAGTATATCAGAAGCTTTCAATATAAGTAGAACTTTTCCTTTGTTTTTTATTGAATTAATTTCAGTTGGTGAGGAAACTGGTGAACTGGAAGATTCACTGAAAAATATATCGAATTTTTTAAATGCAGAGATTTTAAAAAGACTAAAATCGTTAGTAAATATTATAAATCCTATAATCATAATTATCATATCAGTGCATGTAGGTTTTTGGTTTTATCTATAATGCTTCCGATGTTTGAACTTTTAAATAATTTTAATTTATAAATATAGGGGAATTATTTTGGCAATATTGATTTTTATTATTGGCCTTATTATTGGAAGTTTTTTAAATGTTTGTATATATAGAATTCCAAGGGAGGAATCGATAGTTTTTCCCCCTCCCATTGTCCGAACTGTAAATTAAACCTTAAATGGAAAGATTTAATTCCTTTGATTAGTTATGCGGTTTTAAGAGGCAGATGTAGATATTGTAAAGCCAGGATATCTCCTGTTTATCCATTTATTGAATTTTTAAATGCATTCTTATATCTTTTAATCTATTTTAAATATGGACTTAGTTTAGAGTTTATAAAATTTGCTTTTTGACATCTTTAGTTATTGTAATTGGTGTTATCGATTATTTTACTACTGATATTTATACTAATACTATAATTGTGGGATTAATTGTAGGAATAGCATTTGCAATTATTAGTTTCTTTGTTGAAGGAAGTATTATGATTTATATAATTGGCTCTTTAATCGGCGGAGGAGTCATTTCATTGATTATTCTTTTGACTAATGGAATGGGATGGGGAGATGCAGAGCTTTTATTCATTATTGGTCTATTTTTGGGAGTTAGGTTGACATTAGTTACTTTATTTTTATCTTTTATCATTGGTGGAATTGCCGGAGGTGTCCTAATAATATTAAAAATTAAATCAAGAAAGGATTATATCCCATTTGGTCCTTTTATTTCGATTGGAGCAGTAATTTCTATTTTGTTTGGGGAGTTTATAATTAATAAATTATTGTTTTAGTGGTGATTATGAAAAAGGGTTTCACTTTATTAGAATTTACCTTATCAATATCAATTATGCTATTAGTTTTTTCAGGACTTGTTTTCCCTTTTAAAAATTATAGTAATATTTTTTGGGATATTCGAAGGATATGCTGATAAGCGATTTAAAACTTAGCAAAATTATGGCATATTCAAAGGGAGTGGAGGTTACTTTTGCTTTTATTAAAGATGATAAATCCAACGACTACATTGGCTACAATATTTCACAGGGACTTAAGTTTGTAAAAAGACCTATTTTCCGAAGGATATAATTATTTCAAAAAGTTTAAGCACTATTCCAACTAGTGGTCTATTAACCTTTAATTCTAATGGAAGTGTTTCTCCTTATGCCTGCACGATTGTTTTAATAAATAAAAAAACTAATACGACAAAAAAGATAACTTTAACAATTGGATTTACGAGGATTACAGATAAGTAGTGATGATTATGAGAAAGGGATTTATTGTTGCTAGGACAATTGTGATTGCTGGGATTGTATCAATTCTTTTAATGTCATTTATTAATTTAAATAATAAAATGTTAAACAATATATTTAAAGCCGATGAAATTGAATATATGCTAAATACATGTAGAAGCATTGTGGAGTTGTATAAATCTGAAGAAGAAAGGATAGGGCCAGTAGAAGTTATCGTCCCATTTGATGATTTTGAAGAATTGAAAAGTGAAATACTTTTATTTGGTGTTAGAAATTTTTTAAATTTAAATTTTAATGTTCAAGAAAATAAAAGATATCAATTGATGATAAAAGTATTCAATAATTATGGTTTTGAAATATTTAAAATTAAATGTAAAGGAATAAGGGGTGAGGTAGAGCTTTTTATGCTAAACCATTATGAGAAACAAAGGTTACTTGTTAATTGAAGTTATTATGTATTTTTTAGTAATTAACTTAATATTTATTCTGATTATTGAATTTTATATGTTTTCAAACAAGTTATATAATAATATTTTTAAAGGATTAGAGGGCAGAGAAAATACAAGAATTGCTACCGAATTTTTACAAGATAAAATACTTAGTTCTAAAAATATTTATTTTAATAATGGTATTTTGACGGTTGACAACAAAAAATTTATCTAAACAAAGATGTTTTAATCTATGAATATAACTCTACTCCAGTAGTAGATAAAATAAATTATTTTAACGTTATAGATCTTGGTAGGGGAGTTTATGAAATTCATATATCATCGGGAAGCTATGTTAATAAAGTTATCATTAAAAAAGCGGTAAAAGGGATTTGTAGAACTAATCGTTTTAATTATTTTTGCTGTCTTAATGAGTATATCATTTTTGCATTAAATACAGCTTACAATAATTTCAATGAGATATATCAAATAAAAAATAAAACTCAATCCAAATACTATGCTGAAATAGGACTTAATTATGCAATAGAAGGGATTAAAAATAAGATTTTTACTGGAAACAGGCAATTTTATTTATTATTCGAAGGTGACTATATTAACGTTTCACAGACCCTACTTGGTAAAAGATATGTTTATATAAAGATAATCTGCACTAACGGAGTAGGATACATTACTTACAATATATCTGTCAAGGGAGTTTATAATGATTATTTAACTTATTTAAGTGAGCAGATAACCATTAAAAATGATTAGGAGGTTAAATAGTGAAGAATATTTCTTTAATAGGAATGCCCGGCTGTGGGAAAACTACAATTGGAAGAATATTAGCAGAAGGATTAGGATACTATTTTGTTGATTTAGACGAATATATAGAAAATAAAAGTGGAATGAGAATTGATTATATTTTTGAAAATTTTGGAGAAAAATTTTTTAGAAAATTAGAATCAGAATCCTTAAAAGAGATTATAGCAGGATCAAAAAAGTGATAGCCACAGGCGGGGGCGTTATTACAGTTGAAGAAAACATAGAGATATTGAGGGAAAATTCTTTAGTCTTTTATATAAAAAGAGATTTAAAGGATATATTAAAGGATATTGATATTGAAAAAGACCTTTGCTGAAGGATAATCCTAATGCAATATATGAGCTATATAACAAAAGGCATAAAATATATGAAAAATGTGCACACTTTTTAGTTATCAATGATAAATCAGCTTATGAAACTGCAAAGCATATAATGATGATTGTTAAACGGGAGGTTTAATATGACAACAAAATTTGGACCGTCGGGGATTTCTGATTCTTTTTATGAGGATGGTTATAAATCATCTATTGATTATCCAATGTGGTTAAATAAGATGGGATTGGAACTTTATGAATATTCCTTTGGTAGGGGAATAAATTTAAAGGAAGAAACAGCAATAAAAATAGGAGAGAATTCCAAAAATATGGTATTCAATTATCTATTCATGCACCATATTATATTAACTTTGCAAGCGAAGATGAAGATATTGTCCAAAAATCAATAGGATACTTAAAAAAAGTTCATATTTTGCTAAAATAATGGGAGCAGATAGGGTAGTTTTTCACCCAGGTTCTTCAGCAAAGACAGATAGGAAAAGAGCCTTTGATAATTGTAAAAGAGGAATATATGAAGCAATAGATGAGCTTGTAAAGGAAGAACTATATCCAGATATAATGATATGCCCTGAAACTATGGGAAAACAAAACCAAATAGGAACTTTAGATGAAATTTTAGAGATTTGTGAGTTTGACGAAAAAATAGTTCCCACAATAGATTTTGGACATATTCATGCATTAGGACGAGGAGCATTAAATAGCGTTGATGATTTTGAGTATATTATAAATAAAGTTGAAGAGAAACTTGGAAAAGATAGAGTTAAAGATATCCATTGTCATTTTAGCAGAATAGAGTGGACAAATGCAGGTGAAAAAAGCATTGGACGATTGACGATATAGACTTTGGTCCTGAATTTAAGGATCTTGCAATAGTTCTCGTTAAAAAGATTTATCATTGAGGATAATATGTGAATCAAGAAAAAACATGGCGGAAGATGCATTAAAGCTTAAAAGAATATATCTTGATACATTAAGCAGCTTAAAAGACAAATATTAATTGCATTGTTGGCATAAATTTGATAAAATACAATTGTTGTTTAAGAGGATGTGATCTTATGAAACTTTTAATAATTAATGGGCCCAATTTAAACATGCTTGGAAAACGTGAAGTAGACCTTTATGGAGAATTAACTTACGATGAATTGTGCCAAAAGATATCTGATTTTGCTAAACAGCATAATGTTGAAGTTGATTTTTATCAAAGCAATGTAGAGGGTGAGATAATAAATAAAATTCATTCTGCTGAGGGAATCTATGATGGGATTATTATAAATCCAGGTGCTTATACACATTATAGTATCGCTATTTATGATGCATTAAGGTCTATTCAAATACCAGCTATTGAAGTTCATTTGACAAATATCTATTCGAGGGAGGAATTTAGAAGAAAGTCGGTTATTGCTCCTGCTTGTGTTGGCCAAATAAGTGGTTTTGGCTATTATTCATATATTTTGGCAATTTTTTATTTTACAAAGGGGAAGAAGTATGAATATTTTAAAAAGATTAGAAAATTTTAGAAGTCATTTTGATGAATTAGGAATTGATGCTGCTTTAATCATTGGTGACTACAACAGAAATTACTTAAGTGGATTTACAGGCCATGAAAGTTTTTCAGTCATTTTAAAGGATAAAGCTTACTTTCTAACTGATGGTAGATACATAGAACAAGCTCACAAGGAAGTTGTAGGCTACGAAGTTATAGAATATAAGCCACCTATTTATGATGCCGTTAAAAACATATTGTTAGAAAACGATGTAAAGGTTTTAGGAGTAGAAGAAGATAGGTTTACATTTCAAGATCTAGAAATATATAAAGAAAAATTAGGAGACATAAAAATAGTTAAACTAAATCATACTATTGAAAAGATAAGAATGATAAAGGAAGAAGAAGAAATAGAACTTATCGCAAAGGCTGCTTCAATTGCCGATATGGCCTTTGAACATATTTTAAAATTTATCAAGCCAGGAGTTGCAGAAAGAGATATTGCTTTAGAAATAGAATACTTTATGAAAAAGCAGGGTGCACAAGGGCTGTCCTTTGATTCAATAGTAGTTTCAGGTGCTAGGTCTTCCTTGCCACATGGAACTCCAACTGATAAAAAGTTAGAGTATGGGGATTTTGTAACTTTAGATTTTGGATGTATATATAATGGATATTGTTCTGATATGACAAGAACAATTGTCGTTGGTAAGGCAACAGAAAAGCAAAAGGAGATATACAATGCAGTTTTAGATGCAAATGAAGCGGCATTAAAGGCAGTAAAGGAAGGTATTAGCTGCTTTGACCTTGATAAAATAGCAAGGGATATAATAACTGAAAGAGGATATGGGGAAAGATTTAGCCATGGTTTAGGACACGGAGTTGGAATGGAGGTTCATGAACTTCCAAGGGTTAACTTTAGAAGCAATGAAGTTTTAGAAGCAGGAATGGTTATTACTGATGAACCAGGGATTTATATTCCAGACTTTGGTGGAGTTAGAATTGAAGAATTAGTTGTTGTGACTAAAGATGGATATAGAGTTCTTTCTCATTCACCAAAGCATTTAATTGAAATCGAGTAATTTTTAATAATTTAGATAAAATTCACAATATGGAGGGATAATATTCATGGTTTCAGCTGGTGATTTTAAAAAGGAACTACTTTTGAACTCGATGGACAAGTTTTTACAGTTGTTGATTTTATGCATGTAAAGCCTGGAAAAGGAGCTGCCTTCGTAAGAACTAAGCTAAAGAATGTAGTAACAGGAGCAGTTATTGAAAAATCCTTTAGCCCAACTGAAAAGTTCCCAGAAGCAGTTATTGAAAGAAAGGAAATGCAATATCTTTACAATGATGGAACTTTATATTACTTTATGGACACTCAAACTTATGAACAAATTCCATTAAACTATGATAAGGTAGAAGATGCTATCAAATATTTAAAGGAAAATATGACTGCTATAATCAAGTTCTACAAAGGAGAAGCTTTTTCAGTTGAACCACCAACATTTGTTGAGTTAGAAGTTGTTGAAACTGAACCAGGTGTTAGAGGTGATACAGCAACTAACGCATTAAAACCAGCAACAGTTGAAACTGGTGCTACATTTATGGTTCCGCTATTTGTAAATGTTGGCGATGTTATAAGAATTGATACAAGAACAGGTGAATATATGAGCAGAGTATGATGCATACTATTAATAAGCAGTGGTAAATACCACTGCTTAAATTTTAAAATGGGGTGATTTTATGAACATAGTTAAGGAAAGGGTTTCATACTTAAAAGGGTTGGCTGATGGCCTTGGGATCAATGAAGATACAAAGGAAGGTAGGCTATTAATAGCTATAATCGATGTTTTGGATGAAATCGCTGAGGAAATTGACAGAATATATGATGAGCAGTCTGATCTTGAGGACTATGTTGATGCAATAGACGAAGATTTAACAAGATTAGAGGATGAAATATATGATGAGGATGATGAGGAAGATGGATTTGTAGAAGTTGAATGCCCACACTGCCATGAGAAGATATATCTTGATGAAGATGTTTTTGAAGATGAGGAGGAAGATGAAATTATATGTCCTAACTGCAGTGAACCTATTTTTATAAAAGATGAATGCAACTGTGATGATGAAAACTGCAATTGTTAGTCCCTAAATTTTTAGGGACTCTTTTTTATGCGTAAAATAATAAGTAACTTTTTATCATAAAAAATTGAGGACAATAATAAACTTTATATTAAGAAAGGGGGATATGTTTGATTTTAACGAAAGAAATAATAGAAATATTTCCTGAAGAAATATCATTAGTTTTTAGAAGGACAGAGCCTAACGATATGCAAGGCATTCAAGAAATAAGGCTAAGAGCAAATAAGCCCCTCATGATTGTAAAAAACAATTCAGATTTTTTATTGGGATAAATGGCGGCATTACTTATGATTGTAATAGTGCGTTTTTAGTTGATATTAAGGATATTGAGAGGACGATTCAAAGGATGACAAATTATTCTTTGTATTCCTTTGAAGATGAATTTAGAAATGGCTATTTGACACTAAAAGGTGGTCATAGGGTAGGAATTGTAGGGAGAACGGTTTTAGGCAGTGAAGGTATTAAAACGCTTAAGAATATTTCTGCATTAAATGTAAGAATTGCAAGGGAAATTAAGGGTTGCTCTGATGCAATTGTAAAAAATTATATTCAGATGGTATAAAGCATACTTTAATTATATCACCACCAGGATGTGGTAAAACAACCCTTTTAAGGGATATAATAAGAAATTTAAGTGATGGCAATAAGAGATTAAATGTAAGAGGATATAGAATAGGTGTTGTTGATGAAAGAGGAGAAATAGCAGCATGTCATCAAGGAGTTCCACAGCTTGATGTGGGTTTAAGGACGGATGTATTAGATTCCTGTCCAAAGACATTAGGAATTTATATGCTTTTAAGGTCTATGGGACCTGAAATTATTGCAGTTGACGAAATAGGTGGGGTAGATGATGCAAAAGCAATTCAGGATGCTTTAAAGGCAGGAGTAAAAATTATTGCAACTGCCCATGCAGGAACTTTTGATGAGATTAAGGTAAGAGCTGGTTTTAAGGAAATGATAGAAAATAGTTTTTTGATGTAGTTATAATTTTAAGCAATAAAAGGGGACCGGGCACAATAGAAAAAATTATTTACCTAACATAAAGGAGGGGAAAATGCTAAAGTTAATAGGGGGATTAATTATTATTATAGCATCTACTATAACAGGTTTTTACATATCTCATTTGCTTTATGAGAAGGTAAGGCAGCTTAGGGAACTGCAATATGCTCTTCAGATTTTAGAAAGCGAGATAATTTATTCGGCAGAACCTTTATATGTGGCATTATCAAATTTATCGTTAAAAGTAAATGAACCATTAAAAGGTTTTTTTCTAGATTTAGCAAATTCAATAAAGGATTTTGAGAAGGACACCTTGCATGATATATTTATAAATTCTTTTGACAGACATAAGGATCGCTTTTTGCTAGAAAAGGAAGAAATTGAGGTTTTAGTTAGTTTCTTTTCTAGTTTAGGGACAAGCGATTTAGAGGGACAAAAAAGAATTTTAATTTAACTATGAAAAAACTAGATATGCTTGA
Source organism: Caloramator sp. Dgby_cultured_2 (assembly GCF_028872215.1). Lineage (NCBI taxonomy): Bacteria > Bacillati > Bacillota > Clostridia > Eubacteriales > Clostridiaceae > Caloramator > Caloramator sp. Dgby_cultured_2. The sequence continues at coordinate 1,204,623 of NZ_CP118396.1, read as the reverse complement.
AAAGAAGGCGGATGATAAAAGACAAAGAAATGATAAACTGGTTAAATACTTAGGGTTTGCTTCAGGAATACTTATAGTTGTTATACTAGTTTAGGAGGGGATTATGTTTGATGTTAATATTATCTTTAAGATTGGAATGATAGGAATTGTAATAATTATTCTCGATAAAATATTTGATAGCCAAGGTAAAAGCGATTTTGCTACCTTAACTACACTAGGGGAATAATTATAATTTTATTCTTAACAATAAATATGCTAATAAAACTTTTTGATACTGTAAAATCCATGTTCCAATTTTAGAAGGTGATTTCATGGAAATAATAAAGGTTATTTCAATTGCTTTTATAGCTTCAGTATTAATATTATTTATCAAAGAAGACAGGCCTGAGTATGCAGTTCACTTGAGTATAGTTACAGGTTTAATAATATTTTTTATGATGATTTCTAAACTTACTATAGTAATACAAGCCATTCAACAAATTGCTATAAAGGCTAACATAGACTACACATATTTAAGCATTGTATTTAAAATAATTGGAATAGCATATTTGGCTTCCTTTGGGATTGAAATTTGTAAAGATTCAGGTCAAAGTTCTATTGCGGGTAAAATTGAATTTGCAGGGAAAATATTGATATTGATTTTATCTTTGCCCATAATGCTTGCGGTAATCGACTTAATAATTAAAATTCTACCATAGGATGTGGTAAATATGAAAATAATGTTAAAAACATCAGCATTAATATTTTTGTTTTTGTTTTTTATTAACATATATGTATTTTCTATGAATAAAAATCCAACTTATACTGATTTTTCTTCTTTAGAAAAAGTATCGAAATCGTTACAACAAACATATGAATATTTCCCAGAATTAAGTTTAAAAAAGATTTTAGATGATTATAAAAGTTCTGGATCGTTGAAGTTAACTTTTAAGGATTTTACTAAGAATATTATTGGATTTTCGATTAAAGAAATCTTGATTAATTATAGATTGCTGATTGAACTTTTGGTAATTGGAATTATTTCGGCTCTTATGCATAACCTTCAAAATTCCTTTGATGAAAATAGTATAGCTAAAATCGCTAATTTTGCAATATTTCTTTTAATAACTACTATTATAATTAAAAGTTTTACATATGCTATTTCAATTGCAGCTAAAGCTATAACTGATATGGTTGAATTTATGAATGCATTGATTCCGTCGATGATTAGTATTTTGATTGGAACAGGTAGCGTAGCAACAGCAACAACTTTAGATCCGATCATTATGTTTTTTATAAAGTTTTCCAGCGATATAATAAAAAACTTTGTTTTACCTGTAACTATAATCGTTGTAGCTGTCCATATAGTAGATAATTTAAGCGATGATATAAAAATTGGGAAATTAGGGGATTTTATAAATACAATAAATACTTTAGTTTTAGGATTTTTAATGGCGGTTTTTATAGCGATTATTACAGTTAGAGGAATAACAGCTAATACCTTTGATGAAGTGGCTCTTAAAAGCACTAAGTTTGCTGTTGATAAGTTGATCCCAATTGTTGGTGGTGCTCTTTCGGATGCGGTTGCAACTGTTGCAAGCTATTCTTTAATTTTAAAAGATGCTTTGAGCGTATTCGGTGTAGTTATGATTGTTGGAATTTGTGTTTTTCCTCTTATAAAAATAATGGTTATTAGTTTAATTTATAAATTCACTTGTGTAGTTTTAGAACCTATAGTAGACAAAAAATTGTAGAGGGTTTAAATGCAGCTAGTAAATCTTTAACGATTGTGTTTGCCGCTGTTTTATCCGTTGCTGTTATGTTTTTTATAATGATAACTATTTTAGCTTCCGCTGGCAAAGTTATTGTTAATGTTGGGTGATGGGTATGCTGAGTTTTTTCAGTTCTTGGGTTAAGATGATATTGAGTATATATATTTTCGCTACTTTAGTAGAAATAGTCTTGCCTACAAATAAATTTAAAAAATATGTTAGGTTTGTTTTAGGCTTTATAATCTTAATTACAATAATTATGCCTATATTTCAATTTATAGGCAAAAATATTGATGTTGAAAATACCGTCGCGTCATATTATGAAAAATATAGTTTAGAGGATGGAAAGAATACTAATTTGAATGAATACAATAAGCAATTAATTTTGGAGTTTAAAAATAATTTATCAAAGAGAATAGAAGAGGATATAAAAAATAGGTTAAACCTTGAATATGTTGTTAAAGATATAAAAATTGATGAAAATATGAGTTCGCTAAGCTTTGGTAAGGTATACTCATTAACTTTAATTAGAAGCTACAAAAGTAATGTGAAACCAGTTGAAAAGGTAGTAATAGGAAGGACAAATGAGGAAGATGCTGAGACAATAAAGGTAAAAAAATATTTATCTGAGTATCTTAAAATAAGTCAAGATGAAATAACTGTTATAAAGTGAGGGATGGGTATGGATTTAAAGGGCCTTTTAGATAAAAATATGAAAAATCCAAAGAAGTTTATTTTAAACATGATTATAGTAATTTTGATAGGTATTTTGATGATGCTTATTTCAAATGTTTATAAAAGTATCAATTTAGCAGACAAAAAGAAAAAGGAGGAAAAGTCTGTTATTGAGGTTTCAACATATGCTCCACAGCTTACATACGAGGAAAAGTTAAAGAAGGATTTAATAGATATATTAATGCAAATAGATGGTGTAGGAAAAGTTAATGCTATGATTTATTTTGAAGAGGGTGCCAGCACAGTTCCAGCCTACAATGAAAATAATAGCATAAGAAAAATAGAAGAAAAAGATAACCAAGGAGGAACAAGAATTACTACAGAAAATAGCAGAAATATAAATGTTGTTCTTATGAATGAGGGGACTTCGAATAAACCTTTTATTATAAAAGAAATTCGCCCAAGGATTGGAGGTGTTATTGTAGTAGCAGAGGGAGCTAAGAGTCCTTTAATTAAGGAACAAATTATAAATGCAGTGAAAACTGGTTTAAACATTCCAGCAAATAAAGTATCTGTTCTTCCTATGAAAAATTAATTATATAAAAATTATATATATCATATAAATTTATTAGATTATATTTTAGGAGGGGACTATGTCTGATGTAAAAAGACAAACTGCTATAATTGCTGTGCTAATAATGTTAATAGCAGTGGCGGGATGGGCAGCTAAGCGATTTAACGATTCAGCTTATTTAACTACAATAGGTAAAAATGCTGAAAAATTAGAAGCTACTAATTATTTTGCAGAAAGCAGGATCACAAGGCAACAGGAAAGAAGCGTAGTAAAACAAGAGCTTGAAAAAATAATAAATAGCCAGGAGGCAACAAAGTCTGCAAAGGAAGCTGCCACAACTAAATTAATGCAGCTTAACGACAGAGCACTTAAGGAGAGCAAGATTGAGACTCTTATTAAAGAAAAGGGATTTGAAGATGCATTATGTTTTATCGATGATAATGGTGTAGAGGTTTGCGTAAGAGCTGATAATCCACTAACAAGTGAAGAGGCTAATCAAATAAAGGATATTATAGTAAAAACTACAGGAATATCGCCATCAAGAATTACTGTAAGACAGAAATAATTTTTACTTGATTTTTTTATTTAATAGTAATAAACTAATGATAAGGATGGATACGACAGGAGGTGTAATTAATGGAAACAGAAATAAATGTGAATGAAATGGGGCAAGTAAAAATAGCTCCTGAGGTTATATCCCTTATAGCGTCTATGGCTGTAAGTGAAGTTCAAGGAGTTTCAGATTTAACTGCTGGCTTTACTGGGGATATGCTTGAAAAGGTAGGTGTTAAATCACCAGGTAAGGGCATAAAGGTTCAATTAGGAGAAAATGAAGTTTTAATAGATGTTTATTTAATCGTTGAATATGGAGTGGTTATTCCTGAACTTGCAAAGGAAGTTCAAAGGAAGGTAAAGCTTTCTGTTGAAACAATGACAGGAATTAATGTAACTCAAGTAAATGTCCATATTCAAGGCGTAAACTTTCAAAAAGAAGTAAAGGATGACGATAAGTTAAAAAATAACCAAAATTAACCCTCTGCTTGCAGAGGGTTAATTTTGGTTAATTTATGAATAGGGAGTGTTACGAATGAACATTTTAAACAAATTTTTCCTGTTTTTTTATTTAATAATAACTTCTATTTTAGCTTTTGTCGTAGGGTTGATGCCTTTAAATATTTTATCTAATGATTTTATTGTAAGCTTTGTTAAGGAAGCTAATAAAAATTTTTATGTGACTATTTTCGCCTTTGTAGTTTTAGTTATAAATTTAATTGTTTTATTAAATCTTTTTAAGAGGGAAAATTTTAAGCTTGGTGTTTCAAGATATACTTCTGAAGGAGAACTTATTATATCAAATGAAGCTATAAAAGCATTAATTTCGAAATCACTAAGTGACGTAAAAGGATTAAAGGATTTTAAGGTGTTTCTAAAACCCAACAAAGATAAATTAAGTGTAATGATTAAAGCCATAGTATTTCCGGATCACAACATTCCCAATTTAGTATTACAAGTTCAAACGGCTACAAAAACCTACCTAGAGTCTGTTGCTGAGATCCCTGTTGCTGAAGTTAAGGTAATTGTAGATGAAATTGCAAGCAATACGAAGCTTCGAATGGAATAGAGGGATAGTTATGTGGAAAGAATATTTAATCAATTTGTTTAAAAACCATACGGGTAAATTTATAGGAACCCTTTTAGGTTTATTATTTTCTATTCTTGTCCTTGTTATAGGCTTTTTTAAAACTATTTTTATTGTTATTTGCATATTTTTTGGTTATTATATAGGTAAGAAGATAGATAATAATGAAAATCTTCTAAATGACATACAAAATATATTAAACACCTGGAGATAATATGGAGGAATGATCATGGGAAGAAAAAATGCAAGGGAAAAAGCTATGACGTTAATTTACCAGATGGAATTGACAAATTTTCAAGCAGATGAGATAATTAGGGACTTTTTGATAACAATGAATTAAAATTCTCTAATGAAGATATTGAATACATAAAGGATTGCGTTTATGGAGTAGAAAAAATTTAGCTAAAATTGATGAATTGATTGACAAGCATGCGCATGGGTGGAAACTTAACAGATTAGCTAAGGTGGATCTATCGATAATGAGACTTGCTATATATGAAATAATGGAAAGAGAAGATGTGCCTACTCCGGTTGCAATAAATGAGGCTGTTGAACTTGCAAAGATATATGGAACTGACCAGTCACCGGCATTTATTAATGGGGTATTAGCTAAAGTTGTTGAGGAGATTGGCTAGTATGGTTAGAGTTTTAGGAATTGATACAAGCAATTATACAACTTCAATTGCAGTCGTTAGTGAAAATGGAATAGAATTAGATTCAAGAAAAATTTTAAATGTTAAGATGGGTGAAAGGGGCTTAAGGCAATCTGAAGCCCTTTTTCAACATGTAATGAATTTGCCTACGTTATTTGAAGATTTAAGTTGCAGCAATTTAGATGCTGTTTGTGTAAGCATAGCACCAAGACCTGTGGAGGGGTCATATATGCCCGTATTTAGGGCGGGAGAATCCTTTGGGAGGGTGATATCTGTTACTAATTCAATTCCATTATTTTTTACCACCCATCAAGAGGGACATATTGAAGCTGCAATAAGGACAGCTAATCTCAATTTAAAACGTTTTATAGCTTTACATATTTCAGGAGGAACTTCTGAAGTTTTGATGGTTGATAGATTTATAGATTATACAATAAAAAAGATTGGCGGAACAAGGGATATAAGTATAGGTCAATTTTTAGACAGGATAGGAGTGGCACTTGGATTTGATTTTCCAGCAGGAAAATATTTAGATCAATTAGCTATGGGTGTAAGAAATAGCCCTTTAAGAATACCATCCAAGGTAGATGGATTTGATTTTAATTTTTCGGGGCAAGAGACCTTAGCGTTAAAGTATATAGCTGAAGCTAAATCAAAAGAAGAAATAGCACATGCAGCTATGACTTGTGTAGCTAAAACTTTGGAAAAATTAATAAACAATTTGATAATTGAATATAAATTGCCTATACTTTTATTAGGAGGTGTTGCTTCAAGCGAATTTTTAAGAGGAAGGTTAGAAAAAATCTTTGGTAATAATATTTATTTTTCCAATAAAAGATTTGCTTCAGATAATGCAGTTGGGGTAGCATATATTGGATTGAATAAAATATTAAAGGGGAAATATAATGGCAGCCTTAATAATAGATTGTAAATCAATAGCTAAAAACATAAGGGAAGAGTTAAAGGTTAAAATTAGAGAGTATGAGGATAAGAATGGACAAAAATTATGCTTAGCGACTATTATAGTCGGCGGAGATCCTGCATCTGTTTCTTATGTTAGAAATAAAGAAAAGGTTTGTATTGAGGCAGGACTAAAATCCATTACATATGAATTGCCTGAAAGTACCTCAGAAAAAGAACTACTCGATTTGATTAAAAAATTGAATGATGATGAAACTGTTCATGGGATTTTGGTCCAAGTTCCATTGCCAAAACATATTGATGAAGACAAAATAGCTAATGCAATAGCAGTAAATAAGGATGTTGATTGTTTTAACCCTATCAATGCAGGAAAACTTTATAGAGGGGAAAGATGTTTAATGCCCTGCACTCCTAAAGGCATACTAAGAATTTTAAAGGAAATGCAAATTGAAATAAAAGGTGCAAGGGCTGCAGTAGTTGGAAGAAGCAATATCGTTGGAAAGCCAGTTGCTGCTTTGATGCTCCATAATGATGCAACAGTAACTATTTGCCATTCTAAGACTAAAAATTTAAAGGATATTTTAATAGAATCAGATATTGTTATTAGTGCTGTTGGTAAACCTAAATTGATAACTGCAGATATGATTAAAGAAGGTGCTGTAGTCATTGATGCCGGAACAACTTTGGTAGAGGGAAAGCTTGTAGGAGATGTGGATTTTGAAAATGTAGCAAAAAAGCTTCGATGATAACTCCTGTTCCAGGTGGCGTAGGTTCGATGACTACAACAATGCTGATAGAAAACGTTCTGGAGGCAGCGGGAATATATGGATAATTTGATTTTCAGTGTAAGTCAGTTAACAAGATATATAAAAGAAGTGTTTGACTTTGATGAAGTGCTAAATGATGTAATAGTAAAGGGAGAAGTATCAAATTTTAAATTACATTCTTCAGGGCATATGTATTTTACTTTAAAAGATAATGAAGCAAAAATAAAATGCGTTATGTTTAAGGGATATGGTTCTAGACTAAAATTTATGCCAGAGGATGGGATGAACATAATTGCCTATGGCTCTGTGACTGTATATGAGAGGGATGGGCAGTACCAGCTTTATTGTAGCAAGCTGGAACCCGATGGGTATGGAAGCCTTTATCTTGCATTTGAACAATTGAAGGAAAAATTACTAAAGGAAGGACTTTTTGATGAAAAATACAAGAAGAAACTGCCAGTTTTCCCAAGAAAGATTGGAGTAGTAACATCTAGCACAGGTGCTGTCATTAGAGATATTATTAATGTATCCTCAAAACGCTTTTGTGGAATTAGTATTCTTCTTTATCCTGCAAAGGTTCAAGGAGATGGAGCTGCTGAAAGCATAGTTGAAGGGATAAGATATTTTAATACGCGAGATGACATAGATGTTATAATAATAGGAAGAGGTGGAGGCTCAATAGAGGAGCTTTGGGCCTTTAATGAGGAAATTGTGGCAAGAGCAATATTTGAAAGTAGGATTCCTGTAATTTCAGCAGTGGGACATGAAACTGATTATACAATTGCAGATTTTGTTGCTGATGTAAGGGCATCAACTCCATCCCATGCTGCAGAAATGGCAGTTCCCAAATTTGACGAATTAAAATTTAAGATAGATAGTTATCAAGAAGCTTTATACAGGTCTTTGAAAAACAAGATTAAAGGATATCAAATGTTTATTGAAACTTTAAATCAAAAGCTTTTAAGCTATTCACCCAATAATTGGATTGTCCAAAATGTCCAGTATATTGATAATTTGCATAATAAAATTATTCATGTTATAACTAGAAAAATCGACGAACAAAAAAGAAAATTAGATTTGGAAAAGACCCAAATTAGTAATATAGGAAAAAATATTTTGTTTAAACGCAAAGGAGATTTTTCTGCTTTGGTTGGTAAGCTGGACGCTTTGAGCCCATTAAAAATATTAACTAGGGGTTATGCCTTTGTTCAAAAGGATGATAATATAGTTAAGAGTATTGATGAAGTAGAAATAGGAGATAAAATAGTTTTACATCTTAATGATGGAAAATTAAATTGCGATGTTCTAGAGAAGATGGAGGTAAATTTATGAAGGAACAGATTAATTTGAACTTTGAAGAGGCGATAAAAAGGCTGGAGGATATTGTAAAAAATTAGAGAGCGATAGTTTATCTTTAGATGAGTCACTAAAATTGTTTAAAGAAGGAATTGAGCTTTCAGATTATTGCAATAAAAAACTTGATGAAGCTGAAAGACAGATCAATATTATATTGAAGGGTCAAAATGGTGAAGTAACAGAAGAGGAGTTTAAACTCGAGGAGGAATAAGATGGACTTTAAAAAAGCATTTAAAGATAAACAACAACTTATAAATAAAAGGCTCGAAGAACTTCTTTCATATGTTGATGCTCCTCAAATTATTATAGAGGCAATGAAATACAGTTTGTTTGCAGGAGGAAAAAGAATAAGGCCTATTTTATGCATTGCAGTATGTGAGGCTTTAGAGGGGAATTTGGAGGATGTATTGGATATTGCTTGTAGCATTGAGATGATTCATACATACTCGTTAATTCATGATGATTTACCGGCAATGGATAACGATGACTATAGAAGGGGTAAATTAACGAATCATAAAGTTTATGGAGATGCTATTGCGATTTTAGCTGGTGATGGTCTTTTAAATTATGCATTTGAGACATTGCTAAAAGTTCTTAAAAGAAAAAATGACAAAAGATTTGTAGATGCGGCCTTCGAGATAGCAAAAGCCAGTGGCATTACGGGAATGATTGGAGGTCAAGTTATAGATATTACTAACGTTGGCAATATTATAGACGAGAATTTATTGGTTTCAATGCATGAAAGGAAAACTGGAAAGCTTATAGAAGCCTCATGTAATGTAGGGGCAATAATAGCAAATAGATACGAATATTTAGAAATAACAAGGGAATATAGTAAAAACCTTGGTGTAGCCTTCCAAATAGTTGATGATATTCTTGATGTTATAGGAGATGAGAAGAAATTAGGTAAAAGTGTTGGAAAAGATGCGAAAAATAATAAACCTACCTATGTAACTTTATATGGATTGGAAAAATCGCGGGAATTAGCTAAGGAATTTAGTTTGAAAGCTGTAGAACTTGCTAATAAAATAGATAATACAGGATTTCTAAAAGACTTAACAAAATACCTTTTGAATCGTGAAAGTTAGGTGGAAAAAGTGGGTTTGCTTCAAATTCTAAGAAATGAAGTGCTGCTTACAGCTGTTTTAGGATGGTTTGTTGCTCAACTTTTAAAAGTAATCATTGTTTCTATAAAACATAGGAAAATTGATTTATCAAGAATGGTTGGATCAGGCGGAATGCCAAGTTCCCACTCTGCTTTTGTTGTTGCCTTAGCGACAAGAATAGGTTCTTTAAAAGGTTATGATAGCGTTGAGTTTGCTATTGCATTTTGTTTTGCACTTGTTGTAATGTATGATGCAGCAGGTGTTAGAAGGGCTGCAGGTAAGCAAGCAGAAATTCTGAATAGAATTATCGATGATCTTATGCATAATAAACTGAAACAAGAAAAATTAAAGGAGTTAATAGGACATACTCCGATTGAGGTTTTAGCTGGAGCAATATTGGGGCTAATAATAGGATTATACTATAAATAGGTGGCGCAGTATTCTAGTCGGCTAGTCTATTCTGAAGGCGGGGCTAAAAATCCGCTAAAGGGCACATCGATGAAGTTCCTTGTGCTGGCTCGCTACGCCCAGTGGTGGGTTGGTGCTGGGAGTAAGGGGGATGGGGCGACCGCAATGGCATGCGCAATCGACCCTACCCCCGCGGAGACCCTTGTGCGTGGGGAAACCTACGGCAAGGGATTAAACCTGCAAAGCGGTGTTAAGCTGCGTGCAGCGTAGCCTGCCTTGAGCAAGAATGGTGGAGGATAGATCAGATCCATATTCATAAGGCCTAAGAATATGGATTATCGCTATAGGAAACCATTTTTGCAAAAGAGGCTAGGAATAGATGATGCCGCTGAGGAAAGCTCCTAGACTGCTCGTTTTGAGGCAGGATGGGGATTGCAGTGTGGACTAAGTGGTAATCTAGCCTCACATTCGGCAACGTGTGAATTTTCAGTTAAAGGGAAACCGCCTAGGCGGCGACGCCTGGGTCTGAAAATGGGAAAGCCTGCTAGACCTAAGCCGCAAACTTAACTCATCCTGCTGCCACCTAAATTAAATAAAGGTGATGACATGGGGAAAAATAAAAAATAAAGCTCTATAAGAAAAAACTAATAATGAGAATAATATTAGATGGATTTTGGTTATTATTTTCTGGACATTAATTATTTCTTTTGTTATAAATTCCTTAACTGAATTTTTAGTTCCAAATGTAAGCATTTTTAATGCGATCGTCCTATTACTTTTTATAATTTCAATTGGTGTTTTTTTGATATCATAGGTGTTGCAGTTACTGCTGCTGATGAAGAACCATTTCATTCCTTAGCATCGAGGAAGGTTAAGGGGGCAAGTTGGGCAGTTTATCTTATTAGAAATGCAGATAGAGTTTCAAATTTTTGTAATGATGTTATTGGTGATATAGTAGGTATTATAAGCGGAGCAACTGGTGCTGTTATAGCAGCTAATTTATCAGTTTATGTTTTTTATATAAATAAGTCATTAATAGCATTAATAATAAGTTCAATTATTGCAGCACTGACAATTGGCGGAAAGGCTATAGGGAAAAATTTTGCTTTTACTCAAGCTAATAATATTGTTTTTTACTTTGGATATTTTTTAGAAGGAATACTAAAAAGAAAAAAATCAAAAGAAAAAGAGGTAAGGATAATGGCGGTGCTAGAAAAGGTAAATTATCCTAAAGATTTAAAAAATTTATCTTTAAAGGAATTAAATATTCTATCTAATGAGATAAGAAAATTTTTAATAGATAAAGTTTCTAAAACAGGGGGACATTTAGCATCGAATTTAGGGGTTGTTGAGCTTACAATAGCTTTACATAGGATTTTTGATCTACCTAAGGATAAGATTGTTTGGGATGTTGGTCATCAGTGTTATGTTCATAAGATTTTAACAGGACGTAAGGATAGATTTGATACATTAAGAACGTATGGTGGTTTGAGCGGTTTTACTACTCGAAAAGAAAGTGAATATGATGTTTTTGGTGCTGGTCATAGCAGCACATCTATATCTGCTGCCCTTGGAATTGCCAAGGCGAGGGATTTAAAGGGAGAAAAATTTAATGTTATTGCAGTTATTGGAGATGGTGCTTTAACTGGAGGTATGGCCTTTGAGGCGTTAAATGATGCAGGGGCATCAAAGAATGATCTTATTGTGGTTTTAAATGACAATGAAATGTCTATTTCACAAAATGTTGGAAGTTTGGCTATGTATTTAAGTAAGATAAGAACAAGTCCAAAATATATAACAATAAGAAATGATATAGAGCTTTTAGTAAAAAAATACCTGCTTTGGGTAATAACATATATAAGTCGATGGAAAAAATAAAAGAGGGAGTTAAACAACTTGTAATACCTGGGATGCTTTTTGAAGAATTAGGATTTACATATTTAGGACCAATAGATGGGCATAATATTGAAAATTTACTTGATGTTTTCCAAAGAGCAAAAAAATTAAAGGGGCCAATATTAATTCATGTTATTACTAAAAAAGGAAAAGGATATATTTATGCAGAGGATCAACCGGATGTTTATCATGGAGTAGGGCCCTTTGAGGTTGCAACTGGAAACAATTTTACTCAATCTAAAATTACATATTCTGAGGTTTTTGGAGAGGAGTTAATTAAACTTGCAAAGGAAGATCAAAGAATAGTCGCTATAACCGCAGCAATGCCTGATGGAACAGGGTTAAAACCCTTTTCAGAACATTTTAAGGACAGATTTTTTGATGTTGGAATAGCAGAACAGCATGCTGCTACCTTTGCAGCTGGTCTTGCAACGCAGGGCTTAAAACCTATCTTTGCTGTTTATTCAACCTTTCTTCAAAGAGCATATGATCAAGTGGTTCACGACATATGTCTTCAAAATTTACCTGTGGTTTTAGCAATAGATAGGTCAGGAGTTGTTGGAGAGGATGGAGAAACTCATCAGGGAATTTTAGATATATCATTTTTAAGGGTAATTCCAAATTTAACCATAATATCTCCAAAGGATATAGAAGAGTTTAAAATGATGATTAAATGGGCTATAGATTTTAATAGACCAATTGCTATACGATATCCACGAGGTGGAGATTTAAATGTTCAATTTGAAAAGTATGATGAGATAAACTATGGAAGATGGGAAGAATTAACTATAGGCAAGGATGTATGTATAATATCAACAGGAAGATTAACACAAAACGCTAAATTGGTTATAGAAAAGCTAAATAAACATAATATTTTTCCAACTTTGATTAATGCAAGGTTTATAAAACCGTTAGACAATAGATTGTTGGATGAGATTTTTAAAGATTACAATATAATTTTTACAATTGAAGATCATTACTTAAGTGGAGGGTTTGGTTCTGCAGTTCTTGAATATGCAGCTAAGAAAAATTATAAAGGTAAAATCAGAAACATTGGTTATCCTGATGAGTTTGTAACACATGGGAATATAAGTTTACTTTACAAAAAGTATAATTTGGATGTTGAGGGCTTATACAACACTATTTTAAAAGAAATTTAGGAAAAGGGTAAGGTGATTATGAGCAAGGAAAGAATTGATGTATTATTAGTTCAGAAGGGGTTTTTCGATACAAGGGAAAAGGCAAGAAAAAATATAATGGCAGGATTGGTATTTGTTGATGGAGTTAGAGTTGATAAAGCGGGGAAAAGGTGGATATTGATTCAGAAATTGAAATAAAAGGAAACGCAATACCTTATGTTAGTAGAGGTGGACTTAAATTAGAAAAGGCTTTATTAAGTTTCAACATTAACCTAAAAGATAAAGTTACAATTGATATTGGAGCTTCAACTGGTGGATTTACAGATTGTATGCTCAAAAAGGTGCAAAAAAGTTTTTGCTATAGATGTTGGGTATGGTCAATTGGCATGGGATTTAAGAAATGACCCAAGGGTTGTAGTTATGGAAAGAACAAATATAAGATTTGTAAAGCCTGAAGATTTAGGAGAATTTGCCGACTTTGCATCAATAGATGTATCCTTTATATCCCTCAAATTAGTGCTACCTGTGGTAAAAGGTTTATTAAAAGATGAAGGCGAAATAGTTGCATTGATAAAGCCTCAATTTGAAGCAGGAAGGGAAAAGGTTGGGAAAAAGGGAGTAGTAAGGGATCCTGATGTTCATAGGGAAGTGATAAAAGAAATAATCGATTTTGCAAAATCGATCGATTTAACGATAAAAGGATTGCAATTTTCACCAATTAAAGGTCCGGAGGGAATATAGAATATCTTCTTTACCTTTCTAAAAATATCGATAACGGCATCGAAAACTTAGAATCATTAATAATAAATATAGTAAATGAAGCCCATAGTGAATTAAAATAGATGAAAAGATGGGATGAACATGATGAACATAGCAGTATTAGTAAATAGAACAAAGGATTTCAATTTAACAGTAACAAGAAAGCTTGTTAATTGGTTAATAGAAAGAAATTGTAATGTTATTTTAGAAAGGGATATAGCAGGCGAGCTTAACCTAGAAGGATTAGGATATAATGAAGAAGATATCTTTAAAAGTTCGGATTATTTAGTTGTTTTAGGCGGAGATGGAACCATATTAAATGTTACAAGAAGACAAATTCCTTTTATAAAGCCAATATTGGGCATTAACTTTGGACATTTAGGCTTTATTACGGAAGTGGAAAAAGAGTTTATGTTTGACGCTCTTTCAAAACTTCTAAATTATGATTTTAAAATTGAAAGAAGAATGATGTTAAAGGCACAAATTTACAGAGAAGAGCAACTAATAAAGGAGCTTTATAGTCTAAACGATATCTGTATTACTAAAGGAACATTATCAAGAATAATTGAACTTGACACATTTATAGATGATAAGGTAATGGAAACATATAGGGGAGATGGCCTTATCGTTTCTACTCCTACAGGTTCAACTGCCTATTCCCTTTCTGCAGGAGGACCAATCGTTTATCCTGAGCTTGATATTATTGTTGTTACCCCTATATGTCCACATAGCTTAAATTCAAGGTCAATAATAATAGGGAGCAATAAAACTTTAGAAATAAATATTGTAAGTGCAAATGAAGGTGTTTGCCTAACCGCCGATGGCCAATTAGGATTAGAACTTGAAAGAGGGGATAGGGTATTGATAACAAAGGCTCCTTATAACGCAGAGTTTATAAAACTTTACAATAGAAGTTTTTGAAGTTTTGCAAAAAAATTAAAGGAATTTTCCAGCTGAGGGAAGAAAGGGGTTTTATTATGAAAATTACCAGACATTCAAAAATACTTGAAATAATAACCCAAAAGATATTGAGACTCAAGAGGAACTTGTTGATGAATTAAAAAAGAGGGATTCGATGTTACTCAAGCTACAGTTTCAAGGGACATTAAAGAACTCAAGCTTATAAAGGTGCAAACAAAGGATGGCAAATATAAATATGCTCCCTTTTCGTATCAAAACAATGCACTTTATGATAAACTTGTTAGTATCTTTTCACAAACTGTTTTAGATATAGACTGTGTTGGAAATATGATAGTGATTAAAACATTATCAGGTTCAGCTTCAGCCGCAGCAGAGTCTATTGATTCTTTGAAATTTGATGGAATAGTTGGGACAATAGCGGGGGACAATACAATATTTGCTCTTGCAAGAACTAACGAAAAGGCTCAGGAGATTGCTCTGAGGATGAAAAGGATTTTAAATAAGGAGGTAGATTAATGCTCCTTGAGTTATATATAAAAAACTTTGCCTTAATAGATGAGGTAAAATTAGAATTTTCCAACAATTTAAATATATTAACAGGAGAAACTGGTGCTGGAAAATCAATTATAATAGATAGTATTAATTTTCTTTTGGGAGAAAAACAAAATAAAGATATAATAAGAAGAGGCAAGGATTTTGCTTATGTAGAAGGCGTATTTTTATGTAATAATGAAAAACTTCAAGAAGAATTGAGGAATTTCGGAATTGATTTTGACGAACATGTAATAATTTCCAGGGAAATTAATATTAATGGAAAAAATATATCCAGGATAAATGGTAGGACGATAACTGTAAACTTTTTAAAGCAAATAGCTCAATATTTAATCGATGTCCATGGACAGCATGAACATCAGTCCCTTTTAAATGAAGAAAATTATATTTACATATTAGATTCTTTTTATTCTGGTGAGGAACTTAGTTCTATTAAAATAAAATATGTAGAACATTATGAAAAATTTAATAAAATAGACAAAAAATAGAAGAGTTAAAAAGAGATGAACAATATAAGCTTCAAAAATTAGATATTTTGTCTTTTCAAATTGATGAAATAGAAAGAGCTAATTTAAAAATTGGAGAAGAGGAAGAACTTATTAAAAGAAGAAATTTACTTTCAAATGCTGAGAAAATTTATTCTTCATTAGCAAATGCTTATGAAAGTCTTTATCAAAAAGTGAAGGCTATTCTGCATTTGATGAAATTTCCTTTAGCCTTTCCCAAATAGATAACATAAGTAAATTTGATGATTCCTACCAAAATTTAAAAAGGGATTTGGAGGATGTTTATTATAGGCTTGAAGATATAATAGATAGATTAAGGGACTTTAAAGAAAAAATCGAATTTAATCCAGATGAATTGAACTTAATTGAAGAAAGGCTGGACTTAATTAATAGGCTTAAAAGAAAATATGGAAAAAGTATTGAAGAGATAATGGAATATTATGAAAAAATAAAAGATGAATATGAAAATATAGAAAACAGTGAAAAATAATAGACGAGCTATTGAAGGAACGTGAAGAATGCTTCAATAAGTTAACTCATTATGCTGATATGTTGACTAAATTAAGAAAAGAAGCAGCAGAAAATCTATCTAGAAGGATTGAAGAAGAATTAAGATATTTAGGTATGGAAAGAGCTAAATTTTTTGTTTGTGTTAATGAAATGGATAAATTTTCACAAAACGGTAAAGATGAAGTTCAGTTTCTTTTTAGCGCCAATCCAGGTGAATCTTTAAAAAAATTAAATAAAGTTGCATCAGGTGGAGAAATTTCAAGAATTATGCTAGCTATAAAAACAGTTATTGCAGATATAGATGAGATTCCAACTCTAATTTTTGACGAAATTGATACGGGAATAAGTGGAAGAACTGCCCAAGCAGTTGCTGAGAAAATGTGCCTTATTTCAAAAACTCATCAAATACTTTGTGTTACTCACTTACCTCAAATTGCTGCAATGGCAGACAAACATTTTGTAATTAATAAGGAGACAAGTGATGAGAAAACGACAACAACTGTTCATCACCTTAATGATAACGAAAAGGTTAATGAAATCGCGAGAATGGTCGGTGGGGCGATTGTAACAGAATTAACTATAAAACATGCTAAGGAAATGATTGAAATAGCGAATAGATTGAAACAAACAATAAAGGCTAGTGGAAGAATTTAATATCTTCTACTAGTCTTTTTAATTTTATAGATAAAATAGACATTGTCCAAGAATGCCCAATATGACAGTATTATTCTAGTATATATGGACAATAAAAAGGTTAATTTAGATATAGAGAAAGGAAGGTGAGAGGAATAAAAAGGAATAAGGAGTGATAAATTTGAAATGTTTGAAAAGCTTAAAACAAAAGTTTATATATATAACTTTATTCCTATCCTTAATAATAGTAAGTGAAATTTTATATATGCCTTCTACTATAAATGCTACAGAAAACGAAATATCAAGTGAATTTCTTTATAAAAATGTTTTAAAGAATAAATATTTATTTAAAGTAGAGGGGAATATAAATAAAAATCAACCCAAAATTGATTTTAAGATAAAGTTGTTAGGGTTAATTCCAGTTAAAACAATGACGGTAAATGTTACTCCTGAAATTAGGCTATTTCCAGGTGGACAGCCGATCGGAGTTAAGATATATAGTTATGGCCTAATAGTAGTAGGCTTTTCGGATATAGAAACCAGTGAAGGATTTAAACAAAGTCCTGCTGCAATAGGTGGCGTTGAGATAGGAGATCTTATAATAGAAGCTGAAGGCAAGGAATTAGAAAACGTATATGACCTTCTAAGTATTGTTAAAAACTCAAAAGGAGAAGAAATAAAGCTAAGAATAAAAAGAAAAGGAGATATTAAAATCATAAAATTAAAGCCTATAAAGGCAAAAAACAATGATTATAAAATAGGATTGTGGGTTAGAGATTCAACTTCAGGCATAGGAACATTAACCTATTATGATCCTAAAAACAAAAATTTTGGAGCTTTAGGACACCCTATAAATGATGTTGATACAGGGATGCTATTTCCGTTAAAAAGGGAAAGATATATGATGCCAATATAATAGCAATAGAACAAGGACTTAGAGGCAAACCAGGAGAATTAAAGGGGATATTCATGGATGATTCTTCATTAGGGGAAATTGAAAAAATACTGTTTGTGGTATTTACGGAAGATTGTTAAAAGTTTATAATAATAATATATACGAAAATCCGATGCCAATAGCACATCAATATGAAGTTAAGGAAGGACCAGCTACAATTTTAACAACTTTAGACGGAAATACAGTTAAGGAGTATGATATTGTAATAGAAAAAATTATTCAACAAACAAAACCAAGTCCTAAAAGCATGATAATTAGAATAGTAGATCCTGAACTTTTAGCAAAAACTGGAGGAATTGTTCAAGGAATGAGTGGTAGCCCAATTTTACAAAATGGGAAAATAGTAGGGGCAATAACCCATGTTTTTATTAATAGACCTGATATGGGATATGGAATATATATAGAATGGATGCTTAAAGAACAAGGGTATGATTTATAGTCCCCTTAATTTTTTTAACAGTTTTTTTCATTTTATTTCAATTTTTAAAAAATTTTTTAATTTGTTAGCAGGATTTTTATTTGATTTGTCGAATAGATATATTGTTAGATAATGGAAATGTGAGGGGGTTATTCGATGGAGGATAGAAAAATAAAAATTGTAATTGCAGACGATAACAAAGAATTTACAACAATTCTCAGTGAATACCTTAGGACTCAAGAGGATTTTGATGTGGTTGGTGTTGCAAAGGATGGAATTGAGGCAGTTAAGCTTGTAGCAGCTAATAAACCGGATGTTTTAGTTTTAGACATAATAATGCCTCATTTGGATGGATTGGGTGTTTTGGAAAAGTTAAATTCGATGGATGATATTCCAATGCCTAAGGTAATAATTTTATCTGCAGTTGGACAAGATAAGATTACTCAAAGGGCTATTAACTTGGGAGCAGAATATTACGTAGTTAAGCCCTTTGACATGGATATATTTAGCAAAAGAATCAGACAACTCTTTGCATCTTCAGGATCAGCACCAGAAGTAAGGAGAACTAATGTTAGTGTATCAGAAACCATACATATAAATAATTCAAATTCTTTAGAAGCAGAAATAACAAATATTATACATGAAATAGGGGTTCCAGCTCATATAAAGGGGTATTTATATTTGCGTGAGGCAATACAAATGGTTGTAAATGATATAGAGTTATTAAGTGCAGTAACAAAGGAATTATATCCGTCAATAGCTAAAAAATATAATACAACAGCAAGCAGAGTTGAAAGAGCTATAAGACATGCAATTGAAGTTGCTTGGTCAAGAGGAAAAGTGGAAACGATTAATAGAATTTTTGGATATACAGTTCATAATGACAAGGGAAAACCGACAAATTCTGAATTTATAGCCATGATTGCTGACAAATTAAGATTAAAACAGAAACTTGGATAAAAAATAGGCTATTCCGAAAGGAATGGCCTTATTAATGTAGTTCTAAAGAGGTGTTATATATGAATTTTTATGAAAAAACAATAGAATCTGAGGTAAAGTATAAGGGAAGGATTTTGAGTGTAAGGAAAGATAAGGTATTATTGCCTGATGGAAAAGAGGCAACAAGGGAGATTATTCAACACAATGGAGGAGTAGGTGTTGTTGCTATAACAGATGAAGGGAAGATATTGCTTATAAAACAATTTAGAAAGCCTACAGAGGAAGTTTTGATAGAAATACCTGCAGGTAAGCTTGAACTTAATGAAGATCCTGAAGCATGTGCGATAAGGGAGCTTGAGGAAGAAACGGGAAAAATTCCAAAATCAATAAAATTATTGACTAAATTTTATCCTTCGCCAGGATATTCTTCTGAAATACTTTATATTTATTTTAGTGATAAATTAGAAAATGGAAAGGTTAACTTAGATGAAGGGGAACATGTTGAGACTTTTGAAGTGACATGGGAGGAAGCATTTAACATGATAAAAACAGGAGAAATCAAGGACGCAAAAACAATTATTGGTATATTACTAGCTAAAGATTATATTTAATCATTTTACCCCCCTTTCACATATATTATTGTAGGGAACATTTAATAAAGGGGGTTGTTACGAGAAAAGGAGTAAATTATAAAATATATACAAATATTAAGGACAACCTATGGATTTATTTTATAATAACCCTAATGTTTACCTTTGGTATCGCATTAGGAGCTTTAAGTGCAAAGGGAATTAATTACACAGAAAAACAGGAACTTGTAATGTATTTAAATAATTTTTTTCAGGTAATTAATAAAGAAAATACTAATAGTTTTATAATATTTTTGAAACTTTTAAAGAATAATTTTATAATAATTTTTATATTATGGATTTTAAGCTTGACATATTTAGGGTTAATTTTTTCAAATTTAGTATCCCTTTTTAAAGGATTTATCATTGGCTTTAATGTAGCCTTTATACTTCAAGCCTTTGGGATGAAGGGATTTTTATTTATACTATTATCATTTTTACCACAAAACTTATTTTATATCCCTGCCTATTTATTTATTTGCTCCTTTAGTTTTGCTTATAGCTTAAACTTAATTAAAAAACAAAGTAGTTTTAGAAATCAAAATGATGTTATAGGGTATTCTTTTAACATTTTAGCTTTGTTTTTCATTATATTTATTGGCAACATATTAGAATCCTTTGTGATAACAAAGATTATTAAAGCATTATCTACATATTTAGTAATTCAGTAAGGTGATGGAATGAAAAAAATAAAATTGTTTTTAAAGATACTAATTATTATATTGACAATTGGTGTTGTATTTCCTCTCCTTATAAATTCAATATTGGTAAAAAATCATAACATCAATAAAGATGATGCTATCTTTGTTGTAAACTATGGCTTGGATGATAAAGGGTTGTTAGATATAGTAAAAAAATAATAAATATTCCTAGATAGATGTATTTAAATCTAAAATAAAGGGGATTTTACGATGGAAGAGTTGTTAAAGGAGTTTAATGTATTTTTAAAGAACAAAAGATTATCGGAAAATACATTGGAATCTTATGTTAGAGATATTAAAAATTTTTGATGTATTTGGAAGAAAATAATTTAGATTATAAGAATATTAAAAAGTCGAATATTATAGCATATTTTTTAAATATGCAAAAAAGAGCAGAGCAACTTCGTCTATATCAAGAAGCTTGGCTGCAATTAGATCCTTTTATAGGATGCTTTATAAAAAATCATTAATTCAATCGGATCCTACTTTAGAGATTGAAACCCCTAAAATAGAAAAAAGCTTCCATCTATTTTATCCTTAGAAGAAATTGAAATGTTACTTGCAATGCCTAAAGGAGAAGATTTTAAAGCAATAAGGGATAAAGCAATGCTTGAAGTTTTATATGCTTCGGGTATTAGGGTCTCAGAAATAATAAATCTTAATGTAGATGATGTAAATTTAAAATTGGGATATTTAAGATGTAATGGCAGTAAAGAAAGGATTATACCTTTGGGGAAAATAGCATTACAATCCCTAGAAAAATATATGACATTGAGGGATAAATTATTGGCAGGAAAGGAAGAAAAAGCACTCTTTATCAACAATAAAGGAGAAAGGATGACAAGACAAGGTTTTTGGAAAATATTAAAGTATTATGCTAATTTGGCTAATATACAAAAAGAAATAACCCCAAATATAATAAGGCATTCCTTTGCAGCACATTTGATAGAAAATGGAGCGGATTTAAAATCTTTACAGGAATTATTAGGACATTCAGATATATCAACAACTCAAATTTATGCAGAACTCTATAAATATAAAATTGGTGAAGTTTATAAAAAATCGCATCCAAGGGCATAATGCCCTTTTTATTTTTTAAAAATGTTGTATAATAAAATTCCAAAAATATTTACTGGCTGTGCGAAGGAGGATATTTTATGATTAACCGCGTTGTTTTGATAGTTATGGACAGCGTTGGAATAGGCGAATTACCAGATGCTCATACTTATAACGATCAAGGTAGTGACACTTTAGGTAATATTTCTAAGGCAATTGGGGGATTAAAACTTCCAAATATGCAAAGATTAGGCCTTGGAAATATAGATGACATAAAGGGTATTGAGCCTGTTGATGCACCAGAAGGAAGCTATGGAAGATCAGGTGAAATGTCTAAAGGTAAAGATACTACTACAGGACATTGGGAAATTGCTGGGCTTATTCTTGAAAGACCTTTCCCTACATATCCAAATGGCTTTCCAAAAGAGTTAATAGAAGAATTTGAAAGAAGAATAGGAACGAAAACTCTAGGGAATAAACCGGCATCTGGAACAGCTATCATAGAGGAATTAGGAGATGAGCATGTTAAGACAGCCTATCCAATAGTTTATACATCTGCAGATAGCGTATTTCAAATTGCAGCCCACGAGGAGGTTATTCCTCTTGAAAGGCTTTATGAAATGTGCAGAATTGCAAGAGAAATGCTCGTTGGAGAACATGGCGTAGGAAGAGTAATTGCAAGACCTTTATAGGAACATCAGGGAACTATAAAAGAACATCCAACAGAAGAGATTTTGCTTTGAAACCATTTAATAAAACATTGTTAAACTATATTCAAGAAAGTGGAATGGATGTATGTGTAGTTGGAAAAATAGAAGATATTTATGATGGATATGGAATAACAAAGGCAGTGCATACTAAAAATAATATGGATGGAGTAGATAAAACAATCGAATATATGAAGATGAATACAAAGGGATTAATTTTCACTAATTTAGTTGACTTCGATATGCTCTATGGGCACAGAAATGATGTCCAAGGATATGCTAAAGCCTTAATGGATTTTGATGCAAGGATTCCTGAAATAATTGATAATTTAAGGGATGATGATGTTCTTATAATAACAGCTGATCATGGTTGTGATCCGACCACAGAAAGCACAGACCATTCAAGAGAATATATTCCAATATTAATTTACAGTAAAAAATTAAAAGTGGAGTGAATTTAGGGACAAGAAAAACTTTTGCTGATATCGGAAAAACAATAGCTGAACTTTTAAATGTAAATGCAAACATAAACGGTGAAAGTTTTGCAAAGGAAATATTGAAATAAGAGGTGATATCATGCAGGAATTAACTAAAATCAAGGAAGCAGCAGAATTTATAAAGAGCAAAATCCCACATGTTCCAGAAATTGCTATAATACTAGGCTCTGGATTAGGAATATTAGCAGATGAAGTTGAGGATAAAATTGAAATACCTTATAGCGATATTCCAAACTTTCCTGTCTCCACTGTTGCAGGCCATGCGGGTAAATTTATTTTTGGAAGATTAGAGGATAAAAATGTATTGCTCATGAATGGTAGATTCCATTTTTATGAAGGTTATTCTATGAAGGAAGTTACGCTTCCTATTAGAGTATTTAAAATGCTTGGAGTTAAAAAGCTAATTGTTACGAACGCGGCAGGTGGGGTAAATACAAACTTTAAGCCAGGGGATCTTATGATTATAAAGGACCATATTAATTTTTCAATGGCTAATCCATTAATAGGACGAAACATTGAAGAGCTTGGACCAAGATTTCCAGATATGTCTAATCCTTATGATAAGGAATTAATAGAAATAGCCAAAAATGTTTCCAAGGATATTGATGTTCCTGTTGTCGAAGGTGTATACTTTATGCTAACAGGACCTAACTATGAAACTCCAGCTGAAATACGAGCAATAAGAAAGCTTGGTGGAGATGCTGTTGGTATGTCAACAGTTCCTGAGGTTATTGTGGCAAATCATTCAGGAATAAAGGTATTAGGCATTTCCTGCATAACTAATATGGCAGCTGGAATATTAGATCAACCTCTTAATCATGAGGAAGTTATTGAAACTTCAATGAAGGTTAGAGAAAAGTTTATAAAGCTTGTTAGAGGAATTGTAAGTAAAATGTAGGAGGGATAAGAATGAATTATTTAGAAAAAATAATGGAGGCAAAGGAATACATAAAATCCAAGATTGAAAGGACACCTGATGTTGCTGTTATATTGGGATCAGGACTTGGAAAACTTGCTGACGAAATTGAAAACAAAATGGTTATTAAATACAGCGAAGTTCCGCATTTCCCAGAATCAACAGTAGTAGGGCATGCTGGTGAATTTATTTTTGGATACATTGGAGATAAATATGTTATGGCCATGAATGGAAGATTCCATTATTACGAAGGACACGATTTAAAGGACGTGACTTTGCCTATAAGAGTTATGAGGGCATTGGGCATTGAAAAGATAATCGTTACAAACGCAGCTGGTGGAATGAATCCAGAATTTGAAGCGGGTGACCTAATGATTATTACAGACCATATAAATATGATAGGAGCTAATCCACTTATAGGTAAAAACTATGAGGAGCTTGGGCCAAGGTTTCCTGATATGTCGGAGGCATATAATAGAGGACTTATTAGGCTTGCAGAAGAATGTGCCCAAAGGATAAATGTTAAAGTTCAAAAGGGTGTATATGTTGCTGTATCAGGACCCAATTATGAGACACCGGCAGAACTTAGAATGTTAAGATATATTGGGGCAGATGCAGTAGGAATGTCAACAGTTCCTGAGGTTATTGTTGCAAACCATGGTGGTATGAAGGTTCTTGGTATTTCTTGTATTACTGACATGGCTATTCCAGATAATTTAGAGCCCCTTGATCATGAAAGGGTTGTTGCTACAGCAGCAAAGGCAACAGAAAAATTTGTTAAATTAGTTAAGGAAATCATCAAATCCATGTAATAGGGGATAATCCTATGAGAATGTATGATATTATTTTGAAGAAAAGAAATGGTGGAGAACTAACAAAAGAAGAAATTGAATTTGTAGTTAATGGGTATACTAAGGGAGAAATTCCAGACTATCAAGTTTCAGCCCTTCTTATGGCAATTTATTTTCAAAAGATGAATAAAAGGGAAACTGCAGACCTTACAATGGCTATGGTTAATTCAGGAGAAGTTGTTGATTTATCTGCAATTGAAGGAATCAAAGTTGACAAACATTCAACAGGGGAGTTGGAGATACAACAACTTTAGTTCTTGGGCCTATGGTTGCAGCAGCAGGAGCACCTGTTGCAAAGATGTCAGGAAGAGGTCTTGGACATACTGGTGGAACTTTAGATAAACTTGAATCAATAAAAGGTCTTAGCATTGAAATGCCTAAGGAAAAATTTATTGAAAATGTAAATAAAGTAAAACTTGCAGTAGCAGAGTCAAACTGCTAATTTAGCACCTGCAGATAAAAAACTTTATGCTTTGAGAGATGTTACTGCAACTGTTGATAATATATCTTTAATTGCTTCAAGTATTATGAGTAAAAAATTGCAGCAGGTGCTGATGCCATTGTGTTAGATGTTAAAACTGGTGCAGGAGCATTTATGAAGACTTTAGATGATTCCTTTGCCCTTGCACAAGAGATGGTGGATATCGGAACTAATGTAGGAAGAAATACTATTGCCATAGTTTCAGATATGGATGAACCTCTTGGATTTGCTGTTGGTAATGCTTTAGAAGTAAAGGAAGCGATTGATACACTGAAGGGAAAAGGCCCCAAGGATTTATATGAGCTTTGCATGACCCTCGGTTCATATATGCTTATTTTAGCAAAGAAGGCCGATAATGTAGAAACAGCAAGAGAGATTTTAGAAGATACAATTAGAACTGGTGCAGCATTAAATAAATTCAAAGAATTTGTTGCAGCTCAAGGTGGAGATCCTGAAGTTATAGATAATCCAGAACTTTTACCAAAGGCAGAACACATTATAGAGTTTAAGGCAGAAGAAAGCGGCTATGTAAATAAAATAGTGGCAATTGAAGTTGGTTTAGCTGCCCTTGTTTTAGGAGCAGGTAGGGAAACAAAGGAAAGCCAAATAGACCTTGCAGTTGGAGTTGTTTTAAATAAGAAGGTTGGAGATTATGTGGAAAAGGGAGAACCGCTTGCTTATATTCATGTAAACGATATGAGCAAATTAAAGGATTGTGAAGAAAGATTAAAGAGGGCCTTCCAAATAACAAAGGAAAAACCAGAACACAGACCACTTATTTTTGGTGTTGTTACAAAAGAAGGAATACAAAGATACTAAGCACGATATAGTTTTATATCGTGCTTTCAGACTGTTGAAAAAGTTGTTTTTGATAAGCCCCGTGAAGGATTTCCCTGGCATTCGCTCATTTCGTTAAGCAATTCTAAGCTTTTCTTTGTTTTCAAAGTCCTACCCTCGTGAGCCGACATCCTTGTCGGCCACTCGGCTCTGCACTTCCGTGTGCAGAATTACGGACTTTTGAAAAGTCGAAAAGCAAGAATTGCTAAAACTCATGAGAGATGCCTTTTGAAATCCATTCACGGGGCTCTTGTAAAGTCTAAACACCAATGAGAGTTTGTCTACAATCTGTAAGCACGATATAGTTTTATATCGTGCTTTTTATATTGAGAATACCTCCTAAGTAAGATAATAAAAAGATTCAAGCAGGGAATAATAAAATTAGATAAAAAACAGGGAGGGAATTTAATGAGAAGATACATAGCTTTACTAATATCATTAATAATGCTATTAACTCCAACCCAAGTTTTTGCTAAAAATCCTGATGGATTAAAATTGGATTGCAGATCAGCTCTGCTTATGGAGAACTCATCAGGCAAAATTTTATATGAAATGAATGCAAATGAGAAGGTTTATCCAGCAAGCGTAACTAAAATAATGGTAATGCTACTAACTATGGAGGCCATAGACAGGGAGATATTAAACTTACTGATAAGGTCGTCGTAAGTCCAAGAGCAAAATCCATGGGCGGAAGCACTATGTTTTTGGAGCAGGGTGAAATAAGAACTGTTGAGGAACTTTTAAAGGGTGTTGCAATAGAATCAGCAAATGATGCGTCGGTTGCCCTTGCAGAATTTTTGGCAGGAACAGAGGAAGCGTTTGTTGAGAAGATGAACAAAAGAGCAAAGGAACTTGGTATGAATAACACCCATTTTGTAAATTGCACAGGGTTCTTTGATCCAAATCATTATACCTCAGCTTTGGATGTAGCTATAATGTCCAGGGAACTTTTAAAATACCCCAAAATTTTAGATTATACCAAAATATGGATGGAAACTATTAGCGAAGGTCGAAAGGAACCATTTACTCTTGTTAATAGAAATAAAATGATAAAAAGCTATCATGGATGTGATGGATTAAAAACTGGGTATGTAAAGGAATCTATGTATTGTATATCAGCAACAGCTCAAAGAAATGGAATAAGGTTCATTGCAGTAATAATGGGTGCTCCATCAGCAAAGGAAAGAAATGAGATGGCAGCAAAGCTATTGGATACTGGATTTGCAAAGTATGAATCTATTACCGTTGTAAAAAGGGTGATATTGTTGGGGAAATTAAATTGCCAATGGCAAAGCCTGAAAAAGTAAGATTAATAGCTAATGAAGATTTAAAAATTTTATTGGAAAAAGGAACGAAGATTAATTATGAAACAAAAATTGAACTTTTTAAAGATCTAAAGCTTCCGATTAAAAAGGGTGATGCTGTTGGGATTATAAAAGCAGTTGAAGGGGAAAAGGTTTATGCTCAAGCACAAGTTATTGTAGACCAAGATATTAATAAGGCAACTTATTTTGATTTGCTGGAGAAGATGTTTAAAATATATTTAAACTTAAGATAGTAAACGGGTAGGCAATTCTACCCGTTTAAATTATCTCTTGAATCTCTTAAATAAAAATTATATACTTAAGTAGATGCTCATTTTTAGGGTGATGGACATGAATATTAATATTGAAAATGATGAAATTATAAGTTATTTTAAAAAGTTGTTTGATAGATATGATTTTAAGTTTTATTTAGTTGGGGGAGCTATAAGGGATAAAATTCTTACTTTGGAACCAGTGGACTACGATTTTGTTGTAGAAGCAGAAGAAGATGATTATTTTTATATTGTGGAAAGCCTTTCAAAGGAATTAAATTTTGATTTTAAGTATCATAAGCACTATAGAACGGCAATTTTACAATATAAAGATAAAAGAATAGATTTAGCTATGTCGCGAAGGGAGTTTTATCATGTCCCTGCATCTAAACCAATTGTATTTCCTACAAATATTTATCAAGATTTAAAAAGAAGAGACTTTACTATAAATTCTTTAGCCTATGACTTAAAAGGCAAAATTTTAATTGATCCTTTTAATGGGTTAGAGGATATTAAGGAGAAAAGGATAAGGGTATTGCATGATTTGAGCTTTAGAGATGATCCATCAAGAATTTTTAGGGGAATAAAATATGCTTCACGATTTAACTTTAATTTCGACAAAAGGACCTTTGACTTGATTAAACTTGCTTTATCTACTGGATATGTTAATTTATTGCCAGGAAATAGACTTAGAAATGAGATTATTGCAGCATTAAAAGAAAAAAATATTAAATATACTTTGAGTATCTTACAGGAATTAAAACTGTTTAATACTTTAATCGGCGAGGATTTTACACTAAATATGAATTTTGATGTGGAAGAGTTCAACACTCTTAAAGATGAAGAAAAATTTATTGTTTTATTTTATAAAAATGATGAAGAAACTATCTTAAAATCAATGGAAATCCTAAACCTTAGTAATAATTTTAAATTAAATTGTGAACTGCTAAAGCAGGTTAATAAGTTAATAGGCGATAATGTTAAGGAATTATATAGGTATTTAATAATAAATATAAATAAAATCAATAAAAAAGTATTATATTGTTTATTCAGTAAATATGAAAGTATTGCCAATTATATTCGAAATATAGATAGGATTAAATATGACTTTAAAGGATTTGAAAAGGAAGATATAGTGAGTTATAAAATAGAAAAATTATTGGAATTTTGGGGGAGAGAATAAGATGAACAATTATGATTTTGGAACTTTTATATTAACTGCAATTGCTATAGTTTTGTCTTTGACTGTTCATGAATACTCCCATGCATTGATTTCAACTGCCCAAGGGGATGAAACTCCCAAATATTATAATAGATTAACTATAAATCCCTTCTCCCATGTGGACTTATTAGGACTTTTATCATTATTTTTATTTAAGTTCGGTTGGGCAAAGCCAGTTCCTATAAATCCTTCTAATTATAAAAATCAAAGACTTGGGACTATTTTGACATCATTAGCAGGACCGGTATCTAATTTATTGCTATCATTCTTGGCTGCAATTATTTATTTTAAGTTTCAGCCTGAATCTTATGCGGTTATTTATTTTTTAAAGGATTTAATCTTGATCAATGTTGGTTTTGCTGTATTTAATATGCTCCCATTTCCTCCCCTTGATGGTTCAAAGATTTTTGCTGAATTATTTAGGGGGAAAATAGCTGAAATAATTTATTCAATTGAAGGCAAAGGAATATTTATTTTGTTCCTACTATTGATGTTTCCACCTTTTGAAAATTTTATAGCTAGGTTAATAGAATTTGTATTTAATGGAGTAATTGTTATTGCAATACAATTAGTTAGCAGGTGATTATATGTCAATTAATATAAAACTTGATGTTTTTGAAGGCCCTTTGGACCTTTTATTGCATTTGATTAAAAAGGCAGAAGTTGATATTTATAATATACCAATAGCTGAGATTACTGAACAATATTTAGAGTATCTTAAGGCTATGGAGGAATTAGACTTAGAAATAGCCAGTGAATTTATAGTTATGGCTGCAACTTTATTGGAGATAAAATCTAAGATGCTTCTTCCAAAGCCAAAAATAAATGAAGAAGAGGCTGCTGATCAGGATCCAAGAATAGAACTTGTTGAAAAACTAGTAGAATATAAAAAATTTAAAGAGTTTGCTAATTTTTTAAGGGAAATAACTCAGGATTATGAATTATATTTCAAGGAACCTGAAGTTATTGATGACATTAAAGAAAATAAAGACATCTTTTTAAAAAATGTTAACTTAGAAAATATTATGCATGCCTTTAAAAGGGTAATGGATTCATACAAAAAAGGTATAATAAGCGAAGTAGCATTCCCAAAAACATAGATCACGACGAATATAAGATTGAAGATAAGATGGATGAGATATTGAGACTTTTAAAAAATAAAAAGAGGATGAAATTTAGCGAATTTTTTACTAGTGCAAGAACAAAACTGGAAATTGTAGTTATATTTTTAGCTATGCTGGAGTTGATTAAGTTAAGACATATTAGGGTATTTCAAGAGGATAATTTTTCAGATATATTAATCGAGGGGATGGTAGATTGATGGATGAATACTTATTTGATTTAAAAACGCAGAGGGATATAGATAGAATAAAAGGTATCATTGAAAGCATATTGTTTGTTTCAGGTGAAGCAGTATTAAAAAGGATTTGATCAATGTATTAAATATTGATGAGAAGGATTTTGAATGGATTATTAAGGAAATGATTGATGAATATGAAAACGAAAAAAGAGGAATTTTTATATTGGAATTTAATGATAAGCTTCAGTTTTCTACAAAACCTGAATACAGCAGTTTTATAAGAAAGCTTTTTAGGCCTGAATCAAAACATAATTTGTCGCAGGCTGCCTTAGAAACCTTAGCAATTATTGCATATAAACAACCTATAACTAAATCTGAAATAGATGAGATTAGAGGAGTAAGAAGCGATAAGGCAATTTCAACCTTATTAGAATATGGATTAATTCGTGAGGCTGGTAGATTAGAAACAGTTGGAAGACCAATAATTTATGAAACAACGGAAGAATTTTTAAAGTATTTTGGATTTAAAAATTTAAGTGAATTACCAAATTTAATTGAATTTAATTTGGAAAAAAGGAAGAATAAATATATGAAGGTATATTTATTCTTCCTTTTTTATGGGGTGAATTATATGAAATTTTTTCTATTATTATTGATTTTTTTATTATTGTAGTCATATTTTCAAAAACGTATATAGAAATATATTTTGATTTAAACAAACTAAATATTAAATTAAATTTTTTATATGTTATAAAAATAAAACTATTTGAAAAAATATTAAAGAGAAAAACAAAACTAAATCTATCAGGAAAGAAAGAACGAGGGGTAATATAGAAATATTAGAATTAGTAAGGGCTTTAATAAGTAATATACTTCACCGCCTTGATGTAAATTTAGATATAGATTTTTTATTTGGGACAAAGGAACCGCATATTACTGCTATACTTTATGGTATGATGAATTCTTTTTAGGTTCGCTTTATCCAATACTAAAAGATACATTTAAAAATTATAATCAAAAATAAATATTACTCCTGTATTCGACAAAGAATTATATGATCTTAAATTAGATATTCTAATAAAAATTCAAAATCTTTATTTAATATGGATGTCAATAATTTTTTTATCAAAATACATAAAGAAAAAAGGAAAGGGTGGTTTTAGGTATGGAACATCCAATAGAAGCATTAATGAGAACTACAATGGATAGCCTCAAGGAGATGATAGATGTCAACACGATAGTTGGCGATCCAGTGGAAACTAAGGACGGAAGTGTCATAATTCCCATTTCGAAGGTTAGCATAGGCTTTGCATCTGGAGGAAGTGAATTTGCAAGGGAAGGGAAAATCGATGAAAAAGCAAAATTTCCATTCGGCGGTGGAAGCGGTGCAGGGATGGCTGTAAGTCCAGTAGCATTTTTAGTAGTTTCAAAGGATTCGGTAAAGTTACTTCCTGTAAATCAAGCTAATTCAATTGAAAGAATTATAGATGGAATACCTGATCTTATTGAAGATATTGTAAATTATTTTAAAAAAGATAAAAGTGTAAATATAAAAAATGCATATTCAAGCGAAGATGGAGGTTTTAATGCAACATAAATTAAGGCTATGGAGGTAGGACAAAATTGAGAAGAATTTTTTAGTTATTTTTTCTTTATTTATTCTTTCAGTCCCTTGCTTAAATGTTTTAGCAAATTCTAAAGAATTAAACTTAAATTGTGTGGCGGCCACAATATTAGATCAAGAATCTGGTAGAATTTTGTATAGCAAAAATGGAAACAAAATATTGCCAATGGCAAGCACTACTAAGATAATGACTGCCATTGTGGCTATTGAGAGGGAAATATAAAAGACGTAGTTACAGTTTCAACTAAAGCAGCATCTGTGCCTGGAAGTTCAGCTGGTCTTAGAGCAGGCGATAAAGTGACTTTAGAAGAACTTCTTTATGGACTTATGCTAAAATCGGGAAACGATGCTGCAGTTGCTATTGCTGAACATATCGCTGGTAATGTGCAAAATTTTGTTAAACTGATGAATGATAAAGCATTAGAAATTGGGGCATTAAACACAAGTTTCATTACGCCCCATGGGCTAGATGCAGAGGATCATTTTACAACTGCTAATGATTTAGCAAAAATAACTGCATATGCAATGAAAAATGATTTATTTGCAAAAATAGTTGCAACAAAAGAAATTTCTAGTGGAATTACAGGACCTTTTAAGTATTCTTATAACAATATAAATAAATTTTTGTTTAGAGTTGATAACTCTGATGGTGTTAAAACGGGATACACTGGTAATGCAGGCAAATGTTTAGTAGCATCAGTTAGACACAAGTTTGGAAGATATATCTGTGTAGTTTTAAATAGTGCGGATAGATGGAAGGATGCAGAGAAGTTAGTGCAATATGCATCAAAAAATATATTTTTATAAAAGCTTTTGATAGAAATGAAATAATAAAAAATATTCCGCTTTATGGAGGAACCGAAAAAATATCTTTGCCCAAACAAAATCAGACTTATATTTACCTATTCTTCCAGAAGAAAAGAATAAAATCAAAGTTGAGCTTTTTTCACCTTCGGTGCTATTTGCGCCTATAGCAAAAGATGAGATAGTGGGGAATGTTGTAGTGAAAATTGATGATATTATTATATCAAAGTCCCCTTTGATAAGTGATAGAGATGTTAGAAGAAAAAACTTTATAGACATGATAAAGGATGTATTTTTACGAGCTGTTAGAAAATAACAGCTCATTTTTGTAACCAAAATTAACAATAATGAATATTTTAATTATATGGGAAGGGGGACGGTTATGTTTAAATTTGTAGACTGCATTGATGCTGGCACGGAATATTGTCCTTGCTATTTAGCAGAAAAGGGTGAGTGCATTATTTGTTCTCAATTAAAAGGAAGGGCCTTTTGTGATTGCCTAAACTGGAAGGGAACTTGCATATTTCAAGAATATACGTGGAACAATAATAAAGCCAAAAAGCAAGAGATTTTAAAGAATATGTCCTAAAGAGCATCAATTTTCTAAGAGATGATTTGATTATAATGGAGGTATTTGTAAACCCATATTTAGCAAAACAATTAAATAATATCGGATCATATGTATTTTTAAAAAAGCCTAAATCCCCTCACTGTTTTGCAATGCCAGTTTCGATTATGAAAAGCGATATAAAAAATAATGTAATTACAATGGCAATTAAAATATTGGGGGTAAAAACAAAAGATATTTTAGATTGCAAAGAAAAAGTTGAGATTAAAGGTCCATACTGGAATGGAGTTCAAGGTCAGATATTTTTAAAAAATTTAAAAAATAGTGAAATATTAATATCTGCAAGGGGAGTTGCTGCATCGCCCTGTGTTATGGTGGCGAACAAATTAAAAAACACAATAATAATGTAATTGTCATATTAGACAAAGGACGTAGTAACGAAAATTTTGCCAAAAAAGAATTTTTAGATTTAGGATGCAAAGTATACGATGTCAACATGATAGACTATTCAAATTATACACTTAAGGATGAGTTTAAGAAACTAATTAATGAGCTGATGAGGAAGCATGATTTTAAAGTAACTATGTCAGGTGGCAGCGATGAGTTTCATAGACTTTATCTTAATTATATTTATTCAGTAAATAAAAATTTAAAATTTGCAACGGTAAATAATGCTTTGATGACGTGTGGTGAGGGTGTATGCGGGAGTTGTCAATTAAAACTTTGCAACGGACAAGTTATTAGGGGATGTAAACAACAATATAATCCTGCGGAGGTTTTCATCAATATAAAAGGGGATGTTAATATATGATGGTAATTGTTATAGGTGGAGGATGGGCAGGTTGTGCAGCTGCATTACAGGCTAAAAAATGTGGTGCTGAGGTTTTAATTATTGAAAAAACTGATATGCTTTTGGGACTTGGAAATGTTGGAGGGATAATTAGAAATAATGGTAGATGGACAGCCGCAGAAGAGATGATAGCCCTAGGAGGAGGAGACCTATTTGAAATAGCTGATAGATGTGCAAGGCACAAAAATGTTGAATTCCCAGGCCACAAACATGCAACTTTATATGATGTTAATATTATTGAAGCTGAGGTTAGAAAATATTTATATTCAATGGGAATTAATATTATGTTTGAAAATAGAGTTGTAGATGTAGAAATGGAAGGAAGAAGGATTAAATCTGTTTATTTACACGATGGAACCGAAATTGAGGGTGATGTTTTTATTGAGACTACTGGATCTACGGGACCTATTGGGAATTGCTTAAGATATGGAAACGGGTTGTTCAATGTGTATATTGCGTTGCCCATCTTATGGACCAAGAATAAGTATTTCAATGAGGGCGGGGGTTGAAGATCTTCAAGGACTTAGAGGGGATGAAAGTTTTGGTGCCATGAGCGGATCCTGCAAATTAGAAAAGGATTCCCTCTCTAAAGAATTACAAGAACAACTAGATAAAGATGGAGTAGTAGTTATTCCGGTTCCTAAAGAAGATATAAATTTAGATAAATTAAAAAATAAAGTCTGTCAACAATATGCTCTAAAGGAATTTGCTGAAAATATTGTCTTATTAGATACAGGCCATGCAAAACTAATGACAAGCTATTATCCTTTAGAAAAACTTAGAAAAATTCCTGGATTTGAAAGAGCAAGATTTATAGACCCCTATTCAGGAGGCAAAGCTAATTCAATAAGGTATCTATCAATGGCACCAAGGGATAATCATATGAAGGTAGTTGGTATTGACAATTTATTTGTAGGTGGAGAAAAGAGCGGGCTCTTTGTTGGACATACAGAAGCCTGCACCACCATTTTGCGATGAAATATATCTTATATTCTTACTACTTTTTTACCAAATAACTTAATCTTTATCTCACCATTTACTCCATCCCATGTAATTGTTTCCACTATACTTGAAATTAAAAATTTCTTTTCTTCATGTATGCAATGTTCAATTAGAGTGCTAAATTGTTTTAGTGCTTGAGTAAATATATCTATATTTAACTGCTCTTTTTTATGTTTTCTTTTGTTCTTTCAAATCCAGGATTTCTTTATCAAGTTGCTTTATCTCCTTATTTAACGCTTCAATTTCACTAATAATATACATTGAAGCGGATTCATCTGTAATAAAGGCCAATTGTTTAACTAAATTATTAATAGCAGCTTTTTTAACTTCTATTTTATGTTCTAGATCCTTAATCAAACTATCAAGATTTTCTGTCGCAGCAGTTTCTTTTAAGTTAATTAGTTCTTCCATTAAAAGTTCTGGATTAATTGTAATATCTTTTAACTTATTTATAATGATTTCTTCTAATTCATCCCCTCTAACATTAGGATTATCACATCTTGTTTTACCTGAATCTACTTTCAAAGAGCATGTGTAATAGTATGTTTTATTATGTCCATAAGCAACTCTCATATTGCTTCCACAGTGAGCACACTTTAATAATCCTGTTAAAAGAGCAGTATTAGTTTTACCTAACCTTGGAGCTTTTTCTTTATTAATTTGTAGTGTTCTTTGCACTTCAAGCCATTTATCAGCATCAATAATACCTTCATGTTTGCTTACAGCAGCTATCCACTCATCTATATCTCTGTATGCTTTAGTTCCTATCTTTTTGTTGTATGTCAAAAAGCATGTTTGTTATCTGTTTTTCCAATAACAGCCATGCCAAGGCTATTTAGATACTCAACAACTTCATTTGTTGATTTTACATAAACAGGGTTAGTGAGGACCTGTTGAATTTGTTTTTTATTCCAGTCCTTGCCTTGTTTAGTTTTTATGTTGTTACTTAATAGAAATTTGTTTACTTGGCTTAAAGATTTTAATTCAAGGTATTTATCAAAAATAAGTTTAACTACTT
This sequence comes from Caloramator sp. Dgby_cultured_2, assembly GCF_028872215.1. Classification (NCBI taxonomy): domain Bacteria; kingdom Bacillati; phylum Bacillota; class Clostridia; order Eubacteriales; family Clostridiaceae; genus Caloramator; species Caloramator sp. Dgby_cultured_2. The sequence continues at coordinate 1,168,906 of NZ_CP118396.1, read as the reverse complement.
CTAATTCTTCCTTAACAGGTGATAACTTATACATTTTTCTTGGTTTCATGTCTTCATCAAAATATTCAATTGCTTCACTTTCAAAGCCAAGTGGCGTTTGCCCCCAAGCCAACGACCTGACTTTGCGAGTTCAAGCATATTATCTCTAACTCTTTCTGCAATAGTTTCTCGTTCTAATTGTGCGAATACGCTTGCTATATACATCATAGCTCTACCCATTGGAGTAGAAGTGTCAAACTGTTCTCTAATACTAATAAATGATATTCCAAGCTCTTGCAGTTGGTTTATAAGCAAGGAAAAGTGGGCTATGTTCCTGCTTATTCTATCGAGCCTATAACATATAAGAACGTCAAACTTTTTTTCTTTAGCATCTTTTAATAAGCGTTGAAATTCAGGTCTATTAGTATTTCCACCTGAAAATCCTTCATCTTCATAAACTAATATAGATTCTATATCTTTAAAGTTTTTCTCTATAAACTCTTTGCACATTATAACTTGATTTTCAACAGAATCACCTTTTTCAGTGAATTTAGATTTTCTTGAGTATATGGCAAATTTCATATTAATCACCTTTTATATAAAATTTTAGACTCACAAAAATAGTGAGCCTAAGAAATTATTTTTTAAAAATTGAAAAACAGTAATTGCTATTGTTACAATACCAATTATAGTGGCAATCATACCGAAAATATTTGTTATTACCAAACCAATTAACCATTTTTTATCTTCTTTTAATTCTTTATGGATATTATCTATATTATTATCAATTTTTTTATGCAATTCGATTATTTCTAAATGTCTTTGGTTATCTCTATCTCTAAATTCAGTTAAAACTCTGTCTAATTTTTCGTCAATTTTATTTTCTAAATTTTTAATATCATTTTTAATTTCAGATACGTCTTGATTTAATTTTTCAATATATTTTTCTTGCCAATCCATATTTTCACCACCTTCTATATTCATATTTGACAAGTCACATAATCTTTCATCAACATAGTTATGCAATTCTTGTTTAGAGTATGCTAAAATTTCACTAATCTTATTCATAAATTCATCACTAATTGAATGATCAGTATTATTAATTTTATTATACATCATTTCAGAAGAATTTGTAGACATATTTATGTCTTTCCCGCCTTTTATTACTTCTAATTGAGTGTTTCCAGCGAGAGCATGCTTACGCATTTTTAAACACCTCTTTTATTAATGTTTCTACATTGTTATATACAATTTCAAATTCTGACGAAATAATTTCACTTAAATTAGAAATTAAGGTAGGTCTTCCATAATGGACATTTATATGTAAAATAGATTGATTGTCTTGTCTATTAATTTCCAAAAGATAAGGAATATCATCTTTAATAAAATTTAATCTAATAAAACAATTATTTACAGGTGTAAAAGTTTTTAAATTATAAAAATTAAAGTTTTTAATTAAAGAATCAATAGTATCTGGTGAAATGCTAAAATCAAAATTATATCCATATGCAGTAACAAAATTATCTGGATTTGAATTAGAAAGAATTAATTTACAAGTTTCAATTACATTATTGTTGTTATTTTTAAAGTGTGGAATGGTTTGGATTTGAATTCTATTTTCTATGAATAAAACTTCAGTTTTAAATTCATTGAATTGCAAATGTCCTAAAATATCCCAATTTATGATAGTTACCTTTTTGTAATTTTTTATAAAATTGTTTATATCAAAATATGGCTTACTAAGAGCAGGACATACCAAAACAACGTTACTCATGATTAATTCTTTTTCCATATTAATATACCTCCATTTATTTATAAAATTTATATTTCACCAATTTCTTTTACTTCCTATATAAAATTTTCAAGTAATGCATACTAATTTATCTCCATTTTGCTGCGAACTGTTTCTAAACGTTCTAAAAGTTTTGGTGGACTAGCTCCAGGTCCTATTTTTGCTTTGAAAAACGTTCTAGTATTTCAAGTTCTTTTGCTAAATTATTTTGTTCACTATAAATTATAGCTAATTGTTCATAATACCATGGAGCAACTCCACAATTTTCTTTTTGCTTTCACATTCAACAGCATCAATTAAATTTAACAATAATTTTTCAGCTTTATCGTATTCACCAGCTTTTTTTAAATTTTTTACTAAATCAACATATTCGGTATAATGTTTACCTTGATAATAACCTGGTTTTTCTTTTTAGATCTTGTAGGAAAATCTAATTCAGAAAAAGATGTAAGTTCAATTTCATTTTTTATTGTTTTTCTTTCATAATCTGTTCTATCAGCTCTATTTTGGCCTAATACATTACAATACTTCAGATAGATTTCGGCAGTTACTAATGTATCATCATAAGCTCTATGACTATCAACATCCATTTTTATATGCTTTTTTATTGTTTCTAATTTATGATTTCTCAAGTTAGGATATAATTTTCTTGCAATTGCTAAAGTGTCAACAAATGTATTGTTTATAGTGTCCTCACCATAATATCGTAAAACATTATATTTTAAAAATTTAGCATCAAAGGGTGCATTATGTGCAACTATTGGTAAACCACCTATAAAATCAAGCAATTTAGGTAATACTTCATCAATAGTAGGTTTCTTCTTGACCATTGCATTTGTTATTCCGTTGATTTCAGTTATTTCATAAGGTATTTTTATTTTAGGATTTATTAGAGTATGAAATTCATCAATTAATATTCCATCTTTATATTTAAGTGCTGATACTTCAATTATTCTATCAGTAGCAGGGTCAAGTCCTGTTGTTTCAAAGTCTAAAACAACAAATTCATCAAATATGTCTAATGAATAATTAGGTGTATTAATTGTTTTAGTAATAGATTTAACTTCTTCAAAATTTACTTCATTATTTTCATTTAAGCTTAATTTTTATTCTTAAATAGCTTATTAGCCAGTTTAAATCCTAATTTATACGAAATATAAATTAAAACAGCTAAAATAATAAAACCTACAAGAGGATTATTTATATTTGATATAATAGGAGAGCCAATCAAGCTTAAAATAAGCAAAGTAAAAAATATACCAGCTAAAGATTTGATTTTCATTTAACCCCAACTCCTTTATAAAATTTATATTTCACCAGCTCTTTTGGAACGTTAAAATAAAGAGCTATTTGCTCTATTGTCATGCTTTCAAACTGGTGTTTGTCAAATTCCTTATCGTTAATTAACAGCTCTGCAGCAAATCTGTTAGCGTCTATTTCATATCTACCTCTGGGAAAAAGTGTGTATTCATGAAGAAATATATCTGAAATGCTTGAATGGAATATAGCATGTCCTAATTCGTGTGCTATTACGAGTTGTTGCTGTGAAGGTGTTAGATTAGAATTTACGACAATGAACTTTTTCCCAATGCCTTTTTAAAGAAACCCATTGTATTATTAAAAGGCTTTTTAACGACAACAATCCCCATCTCCCTTGCTAATTTTTCAGGGTTACGGGTGCCATACTTTTGTATTAAGTGTTTTACTCTAACACGCATGTTTTTTATCATAGGCACCCTCCTTATTTATCCTTTTTCTTTTTTCTTTGTGCTTTAGCCATCCAAAATATTTCATTCATAGTGTCGAGGATAGCTTTCTTATCTTCTTCGTCAAATTCATCATTCATAAAGAATGTTTCGTTAATTGATTTAATGTATTCTAAGTATTGTTTCTTATCTCTTGATGTTATTTTGTGTGGATAGTCTGGGGAGGTTGAATATTTATTTCTTCTTGATTTCGAACATCTGTTTTACCGAGAAGATAGTCAACTGATACATTAAATATATTAGCCAATTTTTCTACAAACTCTATATTAGGGACTCTTAAGCCATTTTCATATCTTGATAATGTTGCCTTAGTAGTATTCAACATTTCAGATAATTTATCAAGAGAAAGATTCTTTTCTTTTCTTAATTCTTTCATTCTTTCTTGAAAAGTTGCCATAATAACACCTCCTTTTATTTACATTATACTATTTGTTGCCAATATTAAAAGATATATTACCAAAAATAAAAAATTTTTTTAAAATCTTATTGACAAGTTACCAAAAATATAATATATTATAATCAGAAAGGTTGCCGATTGAATAACATCAGTTTACAGGAGGTGATTTTCATGAGTAAGAAGCCAAACAGCAAATTAAAAGCTTTACGTGTTGAACATGGCTATACACAAATAGATTTAGCTAAAAAAATTGGGATGCCTGTGTCTACTTATATTAGAAAAGAAAATGGTTATACTGAGTTTACAGTTTCAGAAATACAAAAATATGCTCTATATTTAATAAAACAGCAGAAGAAATTTTTTTACAGACAAAGTTACCAAATGTATAACAGAAACAGCATAAAAACTTAATATATTTTATGTAAAAGCAATTTAAACATACAAAGGATGGAGGGGAAAGATGAATGAATTAATTTTACATCAAGAAAATCAACTTATACCAATCAGACAAAATGAAAATGGAGATATTGTTATAAGTGGTAGAGAATTACATGAGTTTTTAGAGATTAAAACAAGATATAATGATTGGTTTGAAAGAATGATTGAATATGGATTTACAGAAAATCAAGATTTTATAGCTATTACTCAAAAAGAGTAACAGCTCAAGGAAATGAAACAACTTATATAGACCATCTACTCAAACTTGAAATGGCAAAAGAGTTAGCAATGATACAAAGAAACGAAAAAGGCAAACAGGCAAGACAATACTTCTTAAAAATAGAAAAGCTTTGGAACAGTCCAGAAATGGTTATGAAAAGAGCTTTAGAGATGGCAAATAGACAAGTAAAACTATTACTTGAAAAAACAATGAATTATGAAAAACAACTTGAAGAACAAAAACCCAAGGTAATATTTGCAGACGCAGTATCAACAGCTAAAAACTCAATACTTGTTGGAGAGCTTGCAAAAATTCTAAAACAAAACGGAATAGACATAGGACAAAATAGGCTATTCCAATGGCTAAGAGATAATGGATACCTAATAAAAAGAAAAGGAACAGATTATAATATGCCAACGCAATATGCAATGGAATTAGGGTTATTTGAAGTAAAAGAAACAACTATAACACATCCAGATGGACATATAAGCATAAGCAAGACACCAAAAGTAACAGGCAAAGGACAGATATATTTTATAAACAAGTTCAAAGAAATTTATAAATTTAATGATACACAGCAGCTTGACAACATAAATTAATACAAACAAGAGTTGGGGTGATAATGTGAAACCCAAGGAAATAAAAGTAACTATTGAAGGAGATATTGAAGCAGCATGTATCAACTACACAAAAGCAGTTGCACAGTTGATAAAAAGAAGTTTGCAGCTAATGAGATAGATTACTTTATTAAAAAGTTACAAGAAGGAGGTGCAAAGTGATGAACTTGGAGCAAAGAGTAGCAGAGCTTGAAAAAGAGTGGCTGAACTTGAAAAGAAAGCTCAAGAACAGCCACTAAACCGAATTTCTTATTGGTTACAAACTATTTGTCTATGTCTTCTTCCAAAAGATATTTTTCAAGAAGCTGTAAAATCCTTGCGAGAAGTTGAATCTGGGCAAAATCCCCTTAGATAAACTTTTACATGGGGGTGGAAAATCATTCGAAAATAATTCGACAAAGGAGGTAAGAGGAATGTTACCAAGTGTAAAGGTAATAAAACTCAAAAGAAAAACTGATTTTGAACAACAGAAGTATAAAGTATTAATAAATGACAATGATTTTAGTCCTTATGTTTATGTTGTATCAACTTCAATTACAGCGGACAGTGCACCTTTGATAGAAGTAACATTAAAACTGTTAACTAATGATTTCCAGTTTATTGAAGAAAAATAGCCAAACCAATAAAGTCGGTTTGGCTAATAAATAGAATTAAAGATTGAGTTTTTCAGGAACAGTTTTAAGTATAGGGCAATCATTGGCTATAGGACAATTAAAGTTACTATGATATTCACATTCAGCAAGACCTTTTATAAAAAGATTATCATTATCAAAACTTCTAGCATCAAGATATTCTACATTAATAGTATTATCTTTGTTTAACGTAGGGCAAAAACCACTAAAAGAACGAATAATTTTCAATGATTTCACCTCCTTTCTTGTAAAAATTTCTACAAGAAAGAGGGAAATCCTGCTAAATATTTTATACAAAAGAAAATGATGAGAGGAGGTGTAAGAGAATGAAGGAACCAAAAGTTAAAGTTAATTTTGAAAATAGTAGCCTACTAAAAGAATTAGTTGAGGCAATTGATGAATTTAACAAAGCAATAAACCGACTTGAACAAATCACCACTAAATTAGGTGAAATTAAAGTCGGAATAAATGTAGATTAGAAGCCTAGTTTCTTAGCTAAATAAGTTTCCGTAGCTTTTGAAAGCATTTCTTCCCAGGAAGAAAATATAGTGGTTTTCTGAACAAGTTCATTCATTTTGTCATCTGGTATAGCTTCAAAATCTTCTTGCGAGTTTACAATAAAACCGCCATAAGAGAGAAACTCTTCAAAACTTGAAAAATTAGTATATTTGTTCATAAATTGACTGTTAAATAATTCATTGAAACTTACGGTATTAGTTTTTTCAAATTCTTTTAGATTGTCCTCAATTTTTTTAAGATTTTTTCTAAATTCATTTAAACCTTTAATTTTAAAAGACATAGTGTCACCTCCTTTCTTGTAAAAAATTTCTACAAGAAAGAGAAAATTCCTGCAAAAAGTTTTCGACAAAGGGGTAAAGTGAAGTGTATGAAACAACATATGATAAGGTAACGGATCAGCTCTGGAAGATGTGCGACACATACGGGGAAGAACAGATTTATCAAATACTGATTGACATAATTAAGTTTAGACGAGGGGAGAGCATATTAAAAGAATTAAATGAGGAGGTAAAGTTATGAACGCTTTAGAAGCCTTAGACCTTAGGAATGACTATTGGGAAGATCTTAAGGAAGCTGAGAGTAAAATTGATTGGATTTATTGGGAAGAAAATGATGAACCTACCAAAAAGTTTATAATTGGAGATTTAGAACAAGCAAATTGGGCTCTTAGGAAGATTGCAGTTTATAAGAAAAAACAACAAGAGAATGAGAAACTTGCAGAAGCAGAAATTAAAAGGATTCAGAATTGGCTAGAAAGAGAAAACCGACAGCTTGAAAATAGCATAAAATTCTTTGAAGGTTTGCTTGAAGAATATGCAAGAAAACAAAAAGAAAAAGATGCAAAATTCAAGTTATCAACCCCATACGGCAAACTAACTTTTAGAAAGCAGCAGCCTAAATGGAATTATGACGAAGAAACATTATTAAAATATTTAAAGCAGTCTGGCAAAACAGAGTTTATAAGAATTAAAGAAGAAGTGAATAAATCAGAGCTTAAAAAGAAGTTAAAAATTGTAGGAGAGTTTGTAGTAGACGAAAATGGAGAAATAATTGAAGGCATAACAATTGAAGAACAACCAGAGAAGGTTGTTATAGAAACAGAAGTTTAAGGAGGGCTATAAATGGAAAATAGTTTACAAGTTTTAAATGAAGCTAATAAACAGGTAATGACTAGAGAAAAAATAGAATTAATAAAAAGACAGTAGCAAAAGGTGCAACTGATGAAGAATTACAAATGTTTTTATTGTTGGCCCAGAAATATCAGTTAGATCCATTTGCTAAGGAAATATGGTTTATTAAATACAACAATGAAACAAAGATAATGACGAGTAGAGATGGTTACTTAAAAATAGCTCAAAATCACCCAGAGTATTTAGGGCTAATTTCATTTGTTGTATGTGAAGGAGACGAATTTGAAATAGATGCGGCTAATTATAAAGTAAATCATAAATTTGGTGCTAAGCGTGGGAAAATTATTGGAGCTTGGGCCAGATGCGATAGAAAAGGTAAAAATGCTGCAATATGTTTTGTAAGTTTTGATGAGTATAAGCAAAATACACCTACTTGGAATAAATATCCGAGCGCAATGATTCAAAAAGTTGCAGAGGTTTTTGTATTAAAAAGGCAATTTGGAATAAGTGGATTAGTAACAAAAGAAGAAATAGGAGATGTTGAGGACATAAAAGAGGTAAAAGAAATAAGAACTTATGACAACGTTGAAGTTATTGATAACTCAGTTAAAAAGATAACTGCAATGCAAAAAAGAAAATATGGGAACTTGCTCAATCAAAAGGGATGAATGCTGACGAGTTAAAAGTATTCTTACTTTCAACAATAGGCAAAGAAAGCAGCAAAGAAATGACGTTTGAAGAAGCAGAAACAGTATTAAAGGCACTTGAGGAATACAAAAAGAAGAAGAGATTGAACTAAAAGACGAGGGGACATTGTTTGAAGGGCAATAGAAAAAGCCCTGGGCAAAAGGGCTCTTTCTGAAGTCCGTTTGGTGCGGGAGCGGCCACTCCCTGCACCCTCATTATAACACAAAAGCTTATTAAATTGAATGGGGGTTGAAAAAATTGAGAAAGAAACTGCTTTTTATACTGGCAATTTGCATAGTTTCCTCTTTTACTATTATATCCATCATGAATAGAACTTATGCATCTAAAGAAGAAGAAATTTTTATAACATACACAGTTCAAGCAGGAGATACATTATGGAAAATAGCAAAGCAAACAAATCCTAACGAAGATCCAAGAGAGTTGATATATGAGATAAGAAAGATAAACAATATAACACCAATAATTTATCCAGGGCAAGAAATATTAGTGCCAGTTAAGGGGGATAGGTAAGGATGGATTTACATAATGTCAAGCAACAGGTTGAATTTATTTTGCAGAATTACCCTGAAACAAGGAATGATGATAAGAAACTGACAGCTTATGTGCTTAAAGAATTTTATAACGTAGAAAGCATTGATGATATTTGTAAGCCAGAGATTCCATGTTTGGAAAGCATAAGAAGATGCAGACAAAAGCTACAAGAGCAAGGCAAGTATCAAGGAGCAGAAAGAATAAAGAAGAGAAGGACAGAGTTAAAAGAAGTTTACAAGGAATTTGCACTAACAAAGGAGTGATTAGATGGACAAATTCGAGGTAAGAAGGGAATGGCACTACACGATAGTTGAAAATCATGTGCTAAAGGCAAATATAAGTCCAAATGCAAAGCTTTTATATGTAATACTTTGTATGTATGCAAATAAAGAGAAAGAATGTTTCCCAAGTTATGAAAGGCTGATGAAAGATATAGGAATTAAATCAAAAGCAACTTTATCAAATGCGATTAAAGAATTAATCAATATAGGGGTTTTAGAAGTTATAAGTGGGAAAGATGAAGGTAAAAGTAACATTTATATAATCAAAGACAATCCAGTTGATTGGATAGGGCGTTCACTAAATGAACAGGGGTGTTCATTAGATGAACAGGGGGTGTTCACCAAATGAACAGGGGTGTTCACTAAATGAACACGAACTAAAACCATATAACAATAACCATATAGAACTAAATAATAGTAGTTGTAGTAGTAATAGCAATGACATAGCAGAAATTTACAGTTATTATGAAAAAGCAGGATTTGGAGTTATAAACCCGAGAGCAGCAGAATATTTAGATACATTTGTTGAAATTTATTCAAAAGAATGGGTAATGAAAGCAATAGATATAGCAGTTAAAGAAGGTAAATACAAGCTTAGTTATGTAGAAGGAATATTACAAAACTGGAAGCGAAACGGTGGGATACAAGAGAAAGGGGAGAAAAAGATGGACTTTCAACAGCAAATAAACCGAATCGTAGAGAACTTAAAATCCCAACGAGAGAATATCAAGACTACTCAGAAGAAGAACTTAGAAGGGCAGGCATTATATAAATGCTTAAAGTGCAAAGACCTTGGATTCATTGAAGTTGTAAAAGAAGAAGGGATATTTTATCGAGAATGTGAGTGCAGGGAAATAGAAAGAATGAGAAACATACTTGAGCAGTCGGGAATATCTATTGAATATCAAAAAATAAGTGTAAACCAATATAAGGTATATAGCCAGGCAACACAGTTAGCAAAGAAGGCTGCAATAGACTATGTAATGAACTTTGAAGAAATAAAGGATGACAGACAGAACAGCATAGCATTCCTGGGGCAAGTAGGAGCAGGAAAACGCATCTAAGCATAGCAATAGCAAATGCATTGATGAATAGAGGTATTCCAGTTAGATATATGCCTTACAGAGATGTTATAACAGAGCTTAAACAAAATATGCTTGATGAAGAATTCTATCAAAGAGAAATAGAGAAGTATAAAAAGGCTAAAGTGCTATTAATTGATGATTTATTTAAAGGTAAGACAACTGAAGCAGACATAAATATTATGTTTGAAATAATCAATCACAGGTATTTAGCAAGGATGCCGATTATAGTGTCCAGTGAATATACACCAGAAAGGCTATTAGATTTTGACGAAGCAATAGGCAGTAGAATAATTGAAATGTGCAAAAGTTACCTTGTAGTTATACAAGGTGAAGAAAACAATTATAGATTAAAGGGGTAGTTTAAATGTCAAAGAAAGATATTATAGCTAATTTGGAGTTACAACTGATTATTTGATAGGAAGAAGCCCTTATAAAACTAACATTGATGATGAAATAAAAACTAAGAAACAAGAACTAAAAAGGCTTGAAGAAAAAATAGATATGATAAAGAAATATCTAAACATGTTAGAAAATGCAATAATTTTTAAGGAGGCTAAACATGAATAAAGTATTGCTAATCGGCAGGTTAACTGCCGACCCAGAACTAAGATATACAGCTCATACAGGCATAGCAAATTGCACATTCACATTAGCAGTAGATAGGCCATACACAAATGCAGAAGGAAAGCGAGAAGCGGACTTTATCCCTGTTGTTTGCTGGAGAAAGCTTGCTGAAAATGTTGCTAATAACCTAACTAAAGGAAGGCTTGTTGCCATATCGGGTTCTATACAAACGAGAAAGTATCAGGCCCAGGACGGGACAAACAGGTATATGACAGAGGTTGTGGCAGATGAAGTGAAGTTTTTGGAAAGACCTAAAGAGAAAAAGAAGAGTTTTGCCCAGTAGAAAAAGATGAGGATATTCCGGAAGAATGGAAAGATGAAAAGGATATTCCATTTTAAAGGGGAAGTTAGATGAATCCAGGGCAACTTGTGGCAAGAAAATATAAAAAGAAAAATGTAAACAATGCAATAGGGAATTTATTCAAATTGCATCAAGACAGGAATATTGTTGCTATGAATGTAGAAAAAAGCATGAGAAAGAAAAGAGAGAAAAAGAAAGAGGGTAGGGGCATGAAGGAAGACACAAAGGTATTGAGGAAGCAGGTATTGAATTTAGCAACAGCATTGGCATTGCAGGAAACAGAAAGAACAGGGGAGGATTACACGAGAGCTATAAATAAAGCATTAGACGAGGCTTGCATTAGGTTGGGTGTTAATCACAAGGATTTTATAAAAATGTTCATTTAGGGGAGTGTTTATATGGGTAAACCCATATTGGATGTATGTTGTGGAAGCAAAATGTTTTGGTTTGACAAAAACAATCCAAACGTAGTTTTTATGGATATAAGAGAAACAGAAGAAGTATTATGCGACGGAAGGAAATTGATTATAAAACCTGACATTATAGGAGATTTTAGGAACATTCCGTTTCCAGATAATACCTTTCGTTTAGTAGTATTTGATCCACCGCATTTAATAAAAATAGGTGAAAATTCATGGATGGCCAAAAATATGGAAAATTATCAGAAGACTGGGAAAAAGATATTAAACAAGGATTCAATGAATGCATGAGGGTATTAGAACAATACGGTGTGCTAATTTTCAAGTGGAATGAAGAGCAGATAAAGTTAAAACAAATATTAGAGATAATTGATTACAAACCGCTTTTTGGCAACAAACGAGCTAAAACACATTGGTTAGTTTTTATGAAACTTTAAGGAGGCATAAAGATGGAACTACTAATTTTAAAAAGGATGACACTTATGTTTCAATACTCAACAAAGCTAAAGAAGAAGTAGATGAGCTATGTGAGGAGCTTTTTAAATATGAATTAGACAATATAGACAACAAAGAAAATATTGCAGCCGAAACTCTTGACGTCATACAAGTTTGCATTGGATTATTGGACAAGCTAAGCGAGGAAGGGGTAAACATTAGAAAGACAATAGAAAAGCATAATTTGAAGCTATTACATAGAGGTTGGAGATATAAAAAGGTGATACGTATAGACATTGAATAGAGGTGAATGCCTTGAATGCAGGTTTAAAACAAAGGGTAAAGGAAAGGCAGGGTTATCATTGCTACGTATGTGGAGGTCAAGGAGACGACCTCCATCATATAATACACAAGAGTCAAGCCCCAGAGTTAAGAGACTACATAGACAATTTAGTATTTGTATGTAGAGAATGTCACAACAAAATTCATCATACACCTCAATTAGATAAGAAACTCAAAAGGGAGTATAAAAAGCATATCGAACAGAAATTTTTGCATGAAAAATACTATACAATCAAAGAAATAGCTGAAATAACGCATATGGAAGAAGATTTTATTGAAAAGTGCATAGTTAAAAGGCTAATAAAAAATTTTGCAATAGTTGAAAAGCAGGTTAAGGTAAAAGGAATTGATATAATTAGATGGCTTTTAGGAGGGAAATTATGATAATTATTACTATCCCAGGCAAGCCAATGGGCAAACAAAGGCCAAGAGTGATGAAAAATGGGATAACATATACACCAAAAGAAACGGTATCATATGAAAATTTAGTTAAAATGTGTTACATGCAAAGATATGGGAATGAAAACATAATCACAGGGCCTTTAAAAATGAAAATTAGAGCATATTTTGAGATACCAAAAGGCACATCAAAGCGAAGAGCAGAGTTGATGAGAGCAGATGTAGAGAGACCAATTAAAAAGCCAGATGTAGATAATATAGTAAAAATAATATGTGATGCATTAAATAAAGTAGCATATAAAGATGATGCACAAATAGTTAGTTGTGAGGTGCATAAATACTACTCGGATACTCAAGGGTTGAAGTTGAGATAGAAGAAATAAGTTGGGAAGAAAAAATTAATAAAATTCTCGAATAAAAGTTGAAAAGGACATAGAGAAGATTAAAACATTTGAAGAATACAAGAAAAGGAGAATGGGAGCATGACACCCATAGAATTGATGGACAGGCTGGAGAGGTTATTAGCCGACCTCTCCAGTGCAAATGAGGAGTATAAAGCATTGTATTTAGAATACATAATGGGGAAATTGAGTAACAAGTGGCATTACCTTCTAAATGCACCTTTTAAAATTAGCGAACAATGCTGCGATATAATGAAGAAACAACCTGCGATAGAATTAGAAGAACGAGAGAACATAGCTCCAGTAACAGCAGAGATGGCAATAGAAAGTAAAAATCGAGAAATAGACTATATCAATCATGGCTGCAATGCATTCGATAAGAAAAGACCTAAAAGCACTCCAATGGCATTTTGGACAGAACAAGACGTATTAGAGTATATTCACAAATACAAAGTTGAAATAGCAAGTGTATATGGGGAAGTTAAGCAAGACAACGAAGGCAAATATTATCTCACAGGTGTTCAAAGAACTGGTTGTATGTTCTGTATGTTTGGAGTGCATCTTGAAGAATATCCAAACAGGTTTCAAAGAATGGCAGTTACACATCCACAACTTTACAAGTATTGCATAGAGAAATTGAAAATAGGAGAAGTTTTAGATTATTTAGGTGTTGAATATAGACCTTACGTAATGCGAGAAAAAACAGGTCAATTAAAAATTGTATAGGAGGGAAAGCTATGAGCCCAGAGGTGGTTAAATTAGCTTACAGATGTATAATTAACTACATGGGCGGAGACATAGGAAAGTTCAATGAGCTTGTTGCAAAAGCAATGGAGATATACAAAAGTGAAGGGAATATATGCGAGTGTGGTTCCAAGCTAATCAATGCTACATATAGGCATGGAAAAGAAAAATGCAGCGTAAAGTTATGCACAAACTGTGGACAAGTGTTTAAAGATGGGGAAAAGTTAATGAAAATTAGGAGGGTAAAGGTATGCTAAAAACAATAATTATTATGATAATAGGTGGGATGCTTGGAATCTTTTTACAGCTCTATTATTAGCTCTGGTAGTATGGAGAGAAGTTACTGCAAAGGCAAACTTGATTAGAGAGAAAAAGAATGAATTTGAACAAGAATGGAACAAATGGAATAGAAGGTGATGTATAGGTGGACTTAAAATTATTGATGTTGAATTTAATTTTTATTTGCTGGTTAACAATTGGATTTAAGATTGCTGCAGATAAGTTTTTCAACATGATGTTAGATGCTATAGATAATGAAATAGAAATAAGGGTTTTAGATTTGATTTATGTAATAATATTTTTTCCAATGTTTTTATTGTGTTTAATACTTGTGTTAATATTGCGAGTGATTATTTTTATAATATCGTGGCTGAATGAGTGGCTAAATAAAAAGTTCACAATAAGGTGGTGACGGAATGATAAAAGACGAAGTTTTTAGAAAGACAGAAGGGCACTTATATAGATATTACAATACATTAAAAAAGATTAAGGCTTTAGAGGAAGAATGTAAGGAATTAGAGAAACAGAAAGAAAAAATAAGGCAAGACATTCAAGAAACTAATGTCTCAATAGATACTGAACTAAACATGGGGATAGATTATAGCAGGAGTAAGATCCAAACTTCAAACGATGGGACCAGTTATGCAGAAAAAGCTTTAGTAAAAGAAATAGAAAAGCTTGAAAAGGAATGGATATATGTTAGAAAAAGCTTTTGAAGAAAAGAGCTAAAATAAGAGAACTGGAAAGGCAAATAAATACCATGAAATGCAATATAGCAATGTTGTCGGAAGAAAATAAGAGATTTTTAGAGCTGAAATATGGAGATAAAAAAGTATAGATGAAATTGCATATACACTTAATATTGCAAGGGCAACAGTATATAGAAAGAGAGAGGAACTAATAGAAGATATTGCAAGATGGGTTAATTTAATAGGTTAAAAATGTGAGACATTTTTGAGACAAAATTGAGACAGAAAAAGGAGAAAAAGTATTTTATAATTTAAGATAGATAAATAAGTTAAATTTGAGTAGCACAGCTACTCTGGGGCTCGCATTGTGCGGGCGGGCAGCCTTATCCCCCAAGGCTGCTTTTTATTTTACATGAAAGGAGTTGAGGAGAGGTGAAAATTGGAGAATACATCAAACAAAAACAGCCAAAAGAATATAAAAAGTTGATGAAGGAGAGGAAAAGGAGCACCTCTCCTTTTATGATATAAAAAAGCTCATGGAAGAAGCACATGTGTATAAAAGAGGGCGTGGTGGAGCGTTTAGGCAGATAAAATAATTCGACAATGGCAGGAAATCCCCTTTCTATGGAGAATATTGGAAGTAGAAAGGGGTGAATGGAAATGGATTATCAATATTTAAAAAAACATAGAAATGAAATATTTATAGTTAGTGAAAAGACAATAGATACACTAAAAATTGATAGAGAAGAAGCTTTTAAGATAGATTCATATATTGATTATAATTGTAATATAAAATATACGATAAAAGAAAGATGTATTGACAGTTTCAATAATATTATTTTAATGTGTGATGAAGAATTTATTTAATTAAAATTAGTTTAGAGTTAGACACCTTGAAATAAGGTGTCTTTTTTATTGGGGTTGATAATATGCCATATAAACCAAAGAAACCTTGTGCTTATCCAATGTGCCCTGAGTTAGTAGATGCAGGGGCAAGATATTGTGATAAACATAAACCACTGGATAAAAGAAGGTATGAAGACAATAGACTAAGTGCAAGGGAAAGAGGATATGATAGAACATGGGAGAAAGTTAGAAAGATGTATTTAGTAGAACATCCTTTATGTGAGGATTGTTTGGAAAGAGGAATATATACACCAGCAAAGGAAGTGCATCATATAGAGAAAGTAAAGGACAGGCCAGACAAGCGTTTAGATATGAGCAATCTGCGAGCATTGTGTAAGGTATGCCATAACAGAAGAACAGCAAGAGGCGAATAGGGTAGGGGCCTTCAATCTCTGGGACCTTTCGCTTGGGACCGGCGGCGGGACTTTCTGCACGCAATTTTCCCTTTATTTTCAAAAGGGGATTAAAGGAGGTGAGTGTGATGGGGAGAAAAGCAAAACCTGTTGACGTAATATTGCTGCATGGGAAGAAACACCTTACAAAGGAAGAAATAAAAGCCAGAAAAGTGGCAGAAAACAGGCTAAAAGTCAAAAAATAAGGTAAAACCTCCTGCATGGCTTGATGATGTGGCAAAAAGGAATTCAAGAGATTAGCGAAGGAGCTTTTAGAGATAGATTTGGTAACAAATATTGATGTTGATATGTTAGCAGCTTATTGCGATGCTTATTCTCAATATATAGAGTGCACAAAAATCATTAGACAAGAGGGGCTAATGGTTGAATATACAAATAAAGCTGCCGAAACGAACAAGGTTCCTCACCCATTGCTCACCAAAAAGAGACAACTATTTGACCAGATGAAAGCAATTGCCTTAGAATTTGGATTTACACCTAGTACAAGGGCTAAACTTGCATTACCAAAAGAGGAACCTAAAGAAGATCCAATTCAAAAGATGTTTGGTGATATATAATGACAATACTTGAAGAACTAATACAATATAGCAATGACGTTTTAGAAGGGAAAATAATAGCATGTGAAAAACACAAGCAAGCATGCAAAAGGTTCCTCAAGGATGTGGAACGTTCTAAAACAGATGATTTTCCTTATAAATGGGTAGAAGAAGAAGCACAAAGAATAGTTAATTGGTTTAGGCTGCTTCGACACAGTAAAGGAATACTGGCGGGGCAGCCTATTGAATTAAATATCTGGCAAAAGTTTGTTGTTTGTAATCTTTATGGCTGGTATCACAAGGAGACTGGATATAGAAGGTTCAGGAAAGGGTATATTCAAGTAGGTCGTAAAAACGCAAAGTCTCAAATGATGGCAGGGATTGGACTTTACGAGTGCGGGGTAACCAGTTCAAAGAATAATGAACTAAACGAAATATATTCAGCAGGTACAAAAAGAGATCAGTCAAGGATTATATTTGAGGAAGCAAAGTTAATGCTTAATGGTAGTCCTTTGAGAGAATATTTCAAGGTATTACGAACTGAAATTGTGCATAAAAAGACAGGAAGCTTTATTAAAGCCCTATCAAAAGAAGATGGGCAAAAGGGTGATGGAACAAATCCTCAACTTGGTTTACTTGATGAATACCACCAACATGAAACAACCGAGTTTTACGATCTATTTGATACAGGAATGAAAGCAAGGAAAGAACCCTTGCTTTTAATTATTACAACAGCAGGAGTTGATCTTAATGTTCCTTGTTATCAACAGGAATACAAATACTGTTCAAGTATCTTAGATGGCACAGTAGAAAATGATAGTTATTTTGTAATGATATGTGAATTAGACAAAGATGATGATATTTCAAATATAGAGAATTGGAAGAAGGCCAATCCAATCGTTATGACATACGAAGAAGGCATTGCAGGGCTTAAAGAAAGCTTTGAAATAGCGAGAGAAGTTCCTGAAAAGATGAGAACTTTCCTTACTAAAAATTTAAATGTTTGGATACAACAAAAGGAAAATGGATATATGGATATGGAGAAGTGGAGAGAATGTGGTCAAGATTTTGATTTAGAAATGCTTAGAGGTATGGAATGTATAGTTGGGATAGACTTATCAGCAGTTTTAGACTTGACGAGCATAGGATTTGTATTCAAAAAGGATGGTAAATATATAGTTTTATCACATAGTTTCATTCCAGAGGAAACGCTGCAAAAGAAAATGAAAACAGATAAAGTTCCTTATGACTTATGGGTAAAACAAGGCTGGATAACAGTTACAAGTGGTGCTTATGTAGATTATCAATATATAAAGAAATACATTCAAGATATGGAGAAAAAATATGATTGGCATATTCGTGAGATATGCTATGATAAGTGGAATGCAACACAGTTTGCACAAGAGATGGCGTCAGAAGGATATACAATGGTTGAAATTATACAAGGAACAAAAACATTAAGTGAACCTACAAAAGATTTTAGAGCCCAAGTCTATGCGAAAAATATAGTTCATAATAATAATCCTGTTCTAACTTGGGCTATAAGTAATGCGGTGTTAAAAGTAGATGTTAATGAGAATATAATGCTTGACAAATCAAAATCAACAGAAAGAATAGACCCAATTGCTGCAGTTATAGATGCTTACGTAAGAGCAATGAGATTGACTAATTTTAATGAAAAATCAGTATATGAAGAAAGAGGGCTATTAATGTTATAGAAAGGTGGTGAGGTAGTGAAGAGTAAATTTTTATACAAACTTGGTAAATGGTTAGAGGAACGTTCAGGTATAACGCTCACATCACCAGAAGCAATAGACTTATTTGGAGTTCAAAAATCAGCAGCAGGAAGATCAGTTACGCCAATAACAGCTATGCAAGCGAGTGCAGTATATGCATGTGTTAGAGTTATAGCGGAGACGATAGCAAGTCTACCGCTTTTTGTTTTTAGGATAACGAAAGAAGGAAAAGAAAAAGCTTATGACCATCCTTTATATTATGTGTTGCATGATCTTGCAAATGAAGAAATGACATCTTTTACATTTAGGGAAACTATGATGACACATATTTTACTTTGGGGTAATGCATACGCTGAAATTGAATATGACCAAATAGGAAATGTAAAAGGATTATGGCCTTTGAGACCTGACAATGTATTCCCTGAAAGGAATAGCAAAAATGAATTGCAATATAGAGTTTTACTACCCGATGGCACAGGAGCTATATTGCCAAAAGAAAGAGTTTTGCATATCCCTGGTTTAGGATTTAATGGCATAATAGGTCTTTCACCTATTGCAATGGCAAGGGAAACGATAGGACTTTCACTTGCAGCAGAAGAATTTGGAGCAAGATTCTTTGGTAATGGTGCAAGACCAGGTGGAGTTCTTGAACATCCAGGCACATTATCAAAAGAAGCAATGGATAAACTTAGAGACTCTTGGAATCAAATGCATCAAGGATTATCTAATCAACACAGAATAGCAATACTTGAAGAGGGAATGACTTACAAGCAAGTTGGAATACCACCAGAGGATGCACAATTTTTAGAGACAAGAAAGTTCCAAATTGAAGAAATAGCAAGAATATTTAGGGTTCCATTACATTTAATACAGAATCTTGAACATGCAACTTTTAGCAATATAGAACATCAATCAATAGATTTTGTGGTTCACACAATTAGACCTTGGATAGTTAGATGGGAACAAGCGATTAATTGGAAGCTATTCGGTTCATCAACTAAATTCTTTGCGGAATTTAGTGTTGATGGGCTTTTGAGGGGAGATATAAAGAGTAGGTATGAAGCATACGCAATAGCAAGACAATGGGGATTTATGAGTGTAAATGAAATACGAGCATTAGAAAACCTCAATAGCATACCGAATGGCGATATATATCTCCAGCCTCTCAACATGGTTGAAGCTGGGAAACAGGAAGGAGGTGGAGATGATGGAAAAGGAAATAAGAACACTGCATGAAAAAGTAGAGGTTAGGTCAAATGAAGAAGGTAAAAAAGTTATAGTAGGATATGCAGCAAAATTTAATGTTTTAAGCAATGGAATGTGGGGATTTAAAGAGAAATTAGACCGACATGCATTTGATAATGTTTTAGATGATGATGTGAGAGCTCTTTTTAATCATGATCCTAATTATGTTTTAGGAAGAACTAAAAATGGGACTCTTAAATTGACAGTAGATGATATAGGACTTAGATATGAAATAATACCACCAGACACAACATGGGCAAATGATTTAATTAAATCAATGGAAAGAGGCGACATTAATCAAAGTTCATTTGCTTTTACTTTAGATTACAACGATCCGGACGCAGAAGAATGGGAATATGATGAGGACAATGATATTTATATCAGGACGATTAAAAAAATTAAAAGGCTTTATGATGTATCACCCGTTACTTATCCTGCTTATGAACAAACTGAAAGTGTTATAGCACAAAGAAGTTTAGAAAAGGCCAAGGAAAAGTATAAAAAGCAGGATGTAAATAAAATTTCAATATTAAAAGAAAACTACAACTAAAAGAAAAGGAGGAATTAATATGAACACTAAGGAACTTAGAGAAAAAGAATGAATCTTATCATGCAGGCAAGGGAGATTCTTAACACAGCAGAGAAAGAAAACAGAAATTTAACAGCAGAGGAAGAACAAAAGTATGACAGGATAATGGAAGATGTTGATAAGCTTGCAAAAGATATTGAAAGATTAGAAAGAATGGAACAATTAGAAAAAGAACTTAGAACAAGTGCTCAGCCACCAATTAAGCCTATTATTGAAGGAAGAAATGATGGTGCAAATGCTGAATACAGAGATGTATTCATGAAAATGCTTAGGCAAACAATTCATGCATTAGACCCTCATGAATTAAGAGCTTTAAAGGTTGGAGATGCTGGCAAAGGTGGATATATAGTTCCAACTGATTTTGAAAAGAGATTAGTTCAAGCTCTTGCAGAAGAAAACGTTATGAGAAGATTAGCAACAATTATACCTACTTCAAGTGATACAAAGATACCAGTTGAATCAGATTTAGGTTCTGCAACATGGGTTGCTGAAGAAGGTGCTTATCAAGAATCAGATGCAGAATTTAACCAAGCAGTTATTAGTGCATATAAGCTAACAACTCTAATTAAAGTATCAGAAGAACTTCTTGATGATAGTGCGTTTGATTTAGAATCATATATTATAAATGCGTTTGCAAGAAGATTTGGAGTGGCAGAAGAAGCTGCATTTGTTTCTGGCGATGGTAACAACAAACCAACAGGAATAATAAATACAGCTCAAGTAGGTGTAACAACAGCTGCAAACAATGCAATTACATTTGATGAAATTATAGACTTATATTATAGCTTAAAAACACCATATAGGAACAGGGCTGCATTCATAATGAATGACACAACTGCAAAAGTGATAAGAAAATTAAAGGACAATGACGGTCAATATCTATGGCAACCATCAGTTCAACAAGGACAACCAGATATGCTCTTAGGAAGACCTGTTTATACAACATCAGCTATGCCAACTATTGCTGCTAATGCAAAAGTTATTACATTTGGTGATTTCTCATATTACTGGATAGCTGATAGACAAGGAAGAGTAATTCAAAGGTTAAATGAATTATATGCTGCAAATGGACAAGTAGGATTTAGAGGATATGAAAGAGTTGATGGAAAGCTTATTCTTCCTGAAGCTGTTAAAGTTCTTCAAATGAATGCTTAATAGAGAGGGGCTGACCCTCTCTATTTTGCTATTAGAGAGGTGAGAAAATGAAAATAAAGATCCTTAAAAGCCTTGCAGGATTAGATTTTAGTTTTTATGCAGGGCAAATTGTAGAAATAGATGACAAAAATGCCTCTCAGCTCATTAAAGCAGGGTTAGCTGAGGAGGTGGAGAATGATGCAAATAACACTACAGGAGGTAAAAAATTATCTAAAGGTAGAAAATAATGATGATGATAATTTAATTAATAGTTTATTAACAGCAGCTATACAATATTGTGAAGTATTTTTAGGAAGACCTATTAATGAAGAAAAAATGACAGATGAGAATAGATGGGAAGTTCCAGAAACGATTAAAATTGCAATTCTAATGCTTATAGCACATTGGTATGAAAATAGAGGTGTGATTGGAGATAAACTTACAGGAGAAATAGCTTATAGTGTGTCAGCTCTATTATGGCCATATAGGCTAATCACCTTTTAGGTGGTGATAAAATGAAAATAGGCGATTTAAGACACAGAATAACATTTCAAAAGTATATTTCTACAATTGACGAAGAAGGCTTTGCAACTCAAGAATGGCAAGATATTGCGAGTGTTTGGGCAGCTGTTAAGAATTTGTATGGTCGAGAATACTGGGAAGCGGCTGCAATACAGGCTGAGAATACAGTGAAATTTACGATACGATATAGAAATGATATAGACAATACAATGAGGATTAAGTTTAATAACAAGTATTACAACATCATATTCATCGACAATATTAAGTATCAAAATAAGTTTATTGAGATAAAGGCACAGGAAGTGATTTAGGTGGGCGTAGAAGTTAAATTTGAAGGAATTGACGAACTCTTAAAACAACTACAACAACTTGGAGAAAAAGCTGGGCGAGTGGAAAATCAAGCACTTAGAGAAGGAGCTGAAATAATTCAAAAAGCGGCAAGTGAGAAAGCCCCGAGGAGCGATAGAAATAAGGAGCATTTAGCCGATAACATAAAAATAAGTAAAGTAAAAACAAAGAATGGAGTTAAGTATATTGAGGTAGGCCCACAAAGAGGAGATAATGATAAGTTTTTTATGGCAAGTTTATTGAATTTGGGACATCTAAACAACCTGCAAGACCTTTCATGTATCCAGCAATGATGGAGAACAAGGACGAGGTAGTAAATAAAATGAAAGATGTCATAAGAAGGGCGTTGGGACTATGATAAATATAAAAACAACAATAGTAAATTCCTTAAAAAGCAATTCTAACTTAATCAATCTATTAGGCGGACAAAGAATATATTTTCAAGTTGCACCAAATCCTAACGAATTTCCACGTATTACTTATTTTGAAATAGACAATTTCGGCAGCTTATATGCTGATGATGAAGAAAAAGCAAGCGAAATACATGTTCAAATTGATATATGGCATAAAAGTAATACAACAGCGATTGCAGATGAAGTGGACAAGACTATGAAAAATATAGGCTTTGGGAGAACAAGTGCAGCGGATTTATATGAGGAAGATACTCAGGTATATCATAAAGCTTTAAGATATGTGATAAATAGGGAGGTAGAATAATAATGGCTGTAAAAATAGGTATGAAAGATTTGTATTATGCTAAATTAACTAAAGATGATGCAACAGGTGTAACTTATGAAACACCTATATTGACAGCAGGAGCTATTAGTGCGAAGGTAAGTCCTAAGAGTGATACACAAACGCTATACGCTGACGATGGGGCTTTTGAAACAGCAAGTCAACTTAGTGAAATTACAGTTGAACTTGAATTAGCAGATTTACCTTTAAGCGTTCAAGCTGATTTGCTTGGGCATACAGTAACAAACGGAGTGCTTGAAGCAAAGAATACAGATCAAGCACCTTATGTAGCGATAGGATGGCGTAGCTTAAAATCAAATGGCAAGTATAGATATTATTGGCTACTTAAGGGAAAATTCCAAATTCCAGATGATGAAAGCAAAACTAAAGAAGATAAGGCTAATTTTCAGACAGCGAAAATTACAGGCACATTTGTTGCAAGAATATATGATGGTAAATGGAAAATGGTCGGAGACGAAGACGAAACAGGTTTTGATGCACTAAATTGGTTTAGTGAAACTAAGATTAACGCAGGGGCTTAAAATAGCCCCTATTTTAATTTGAGAAATATAAAGATATTATCCTATTAAAAATAAACGCTCTAAAACGATTTTAAGCGGGACAAATTTGACCAATGAGGTGAGAAAATGAGTGTAAATGATATAAGAGTTAAAATGATACCAATACAGCTTGATAAAGAAAGACACTTAAAATTTGACTTAAATGCATTTGCAGAGCTTGAAGAATTATATGGTGATTTTCAAACTGCAATGGATGCAATGTCAAAAGGGAGTATAAAAGCAATAAGAGCTATGCTATGGGCTGGCTTAATACACGAAGATGAAAAACTTACAATTAAACAAGTCGGTAGCATGATTGATATGACAAATATAAATGAGATTGTTTCA
The DNA here is from genome assembly GCF_028872215.1 of Caloramator sp. Dgby_cultured_2. NCBI lineage: Bacteria > Bacillati > Bacillota > Clostridia > Eubacteriales > Clostridiaceae > Caloramator > Caloramator sp. Dgby_cultured_2. The sequence continues at coordinate 1,145,106 of NZ_CP118396.1, read as the reverse complement.
GCAATATCAAAAGCAATTTCAGAAGCAATGCCAAAAGTAGATGATGAAGAAAAAAACGCATAATGCCTGCTCAATCTCAAAATAAAGGTTGGGATTGGGCATGGCTTTACTATTTGGGAACAAATATTTTACGAATGTCAGAAGAAGAATTTTGGAGATGTACTCTAAGGAAGCTTATTGCACTTTTTGAAGTGCATAAACAAGTTCAAGGAATTGAAACAAAAGAAGAAGAACAGGAAGTATTCGCTGACCAAATTGCCTTCTTGTAAAGGTAGGTGAGAATATGGCAGAAGAATTAACCACTCTGGCGGTCAAAATTGCTATGGACAACACATCCTTCCAGCAGGGAATTCAAAACTTAAAAGGGAAATGGAAGTGGTGCAATCTCAATTTAGAGCAAGTACAGCAGGCATAAAGGACTGGGGAAAGAATTTAGATAGTTTAAAAAGCTACGCAGATACACTCACTCAAAAGATAGATATTCAAAGAAAGTAATTCAAGCATATCAAGAGCAGTTAGACAAGTCTAAAAAGGACTTGAAGACAATGCAAAGAAAATGCTTGAACTAAAGGACAAAGTTGACTCAGCTAAAATAGCATGGGAAAACTCAAAGAAAACTTTAGGGGAAAATGCAGAAGAAACACAAAAACTTAAAGGTGAGTATGAAAAGCTCAAAAAGAATATGAACAGCAAGAGCAGAAGGTTAGAAATAGTGCGAAGTCAATTGAAGGTTATACAATACAACTCAATAATGCAAAAGCTAAACTTAATGAAATGGAAAGCGAACTAAAACAAACTACATTAGAAATAGAAAAACAATCTAAAGAAATAGAAAAACAATCTAATGCATGGTATAAACTCTCTGAAAAAGCAAAAGAAGCTGGAGAAAAATTGCAAAATATAGGTGATAAAGTTAAAAATGTAGGAGAAGGGTTAAGCAAAGGCATTACAGCACCTATTCTTGCGGTTGGTGCAGCTTCAATAGCTGCATTTAGTGAAGTTGATGAAGGTTTAGATACAATTATAATTAAAACCGGCATAACTGGTAAAGGGTTTGTAGAGCTTGAAAAAAGTTTGCTGAGCTTGAACAAAGTTTTAAAAATGTTTTCAGTTCAATGCCTGCATCAGCCGAGCAGGTTGAGTACTGCGATAGGAGTAATAAATACAAGGTTTAGGGTAACAGGTACAGAACTTGAAAACTTATCGAAAATTTTCATACAGTTTGCAGAAATACATCAAACTGATTTAAGTGAATCTATTGCTAAAACTCAAAAAATAATGAGCCAGTGGGGACTTGATATAAGCAAAACTAGTGGATTGCTGGGATTTCTTACAAACGAAGCACAGTTTTCAGGAATTAGTATTGATAAGCTGATGGATAGCATACAGCGAAACGGTTCAGTTTTAAAACAAATGGGATTTACTCTTTCAGATAGTATTGCTATTCTTGGAGAGTTTGAAAAAACGGTATTAATGCAGAAGTTGTAATAACTGCATTAAGAAAAGCAGCTATTAACTTTGCAAAAGACGGGAAAACACTAACACAAGGGTTACAAGAAACAGTAAAAGCTATAAAAAATGCTAAAACAGAAGCAAAAGCGCTACAAATTGCCGCAGAAGTATTTGGAACAAAAGGGGCTGCGGAGATGACCGCAGCTATAAGAGAAGGAAGGTTTGAACTAGACAAGTTTGGCATTGATATGGAGGAATTTGCAACAGTAGTATCAGATACTTTTGAAGCAACTTTAGATCCTCCAGACCTTTGCGACAATCATTGAATAATTTAAAAATAGCACTTGCGGACATTGGCAATACAATAATGGAGGTTGCTGCACCCGCAGTTCAACTTATTAGCGAAAAAGCAAAACAGTTAAGTGAATGGTTTCAAGGTGTTGATGATAATACAAAAAAGGTAATAGTAATTATAGGCGGTATAGCAGCAGCTATTGGACCACTGCTTGTAGTTGTTGGGACATTAGCAGGGTCAATAGGTAACATAATAGGGTTATTTGGCACGTTTGCGGGTTCGGCAGCAGCTGCAACAACAGCAACAGCGGTAGCAGGAACAGCAGCCACAGCAACAGGTGGAGCACTTGCGGGTTTGGTGGCACCGATTGGGATAGCAATTGCTGCTATAACAGGGCTTATTGCAATATTTGTAGCACTATATAAGAATAACGAGGATTTCAGAAATAGTTGTAATCAAACATGGAACAATGTAAAGCAGTTAATAAGTTCAATAACAGGACAAATAAAAAGCATAATTCAAAACTTTACACAGCTTGTAAGTGCTTTATGGAATAAATGGGGAGACGAAATAATGATTGTAGTCAATACTGCATTCAAGAATATTTCAACGATAATCTCAACGATTCTTAATGTAATTGCTGGTATTATTAAAACAGTAACATCTCTAATAAAAGGCGATTGGCAAGGTGCATGGGGAGGTATAAAACAAATAGTCACAAGTGTTTGGAATGGAATTAAAAATGTTATTTCAAACACTTTAGGAGGTTTGAAAAATTTAATTGGAAGTGTTTTAGGAGAAATAAAAAATACATTCAGCAATATATGGAACTCTATATGGGATATGACAGCAAGCATATTTAATAGAATTAAAAATTTCATTGTAGATATATTTAGTAATATTCATATTCCATTACCACACTTGAGTGTTGGAATAGATTATAAAGAAATAGCAGGAGCAAAAATACCAATACCCAGTTTTGATGTAAACTGGTATGATACAGGTGGTATATTTACAAGACCAGCAATAATCGGAGTTGCTGAAAGACGGCCAGAGTTTGTGGGTGCTCTTGATGATTTAAGATTCATTGTAAGAGATGAACTAAATAAAACAGGAGGAAATTCTAAAACACCAATTAATGTTTATGTATATGATAATGTATTTAAAGATGGCCGAGAAGCTGGCGACAAAATATCGGAAGCTATTCGAAGATTAGGATTGTAAGGAGATGAGCTTATGCCAACAACACAAATAATGAATGGAATAATATATGGAACAAAGCTAATTACCTTGCAACAGCTTGAGATAGATGGCAGCTTACCTTCTCCTATACCTGATATATTAAGAATAACTAATACTCTTGAAATTCCAATGCAATCACTAATCGAGCAAGGAGAAAGAGTTATTGATAAAGCAGATGGAGTAGGCGTTATAGGCATTCATGAAGAAGATGATACATTACTTGGAGTTGACATGGAAATTGGGTTAAATAAATTTGATTTAAACTTAATATACAATATTTTTGGTGGAACTTTGTCTTTGGATGAAAATAATAAGATTACAGGCCTGCAGCTACCATCAATCACAGAACAAAGAAACAATCCGAAAAGGTTCCAAGTAGATGTATATATACCTTCGCTTCAATATGGGCAATTAGAAGGTTATATAAGACACAGATTCCCTTATTGTAAAGGAATTTTAAAGGATATAAAACATCCTTTTAGGAATTTTTCAGGCTATTCTTTGCTTATAAAAGCACGACCTCATCCACAGACAGGTTGTATTCATAATATAGATTTTGTAATTACATTACCTTAAAGGAGGAAAGCGTTATGAGAGAAGAATTAAAAGTGTTAGGTAAATTAAGAATAAGGCTTATTGATGAAAATGGTAACGTTAGGGAAGAAATTGAAAAAGACAATCTTATAGTAAACAACGGGAAGTATGGCATTGCAGATCAGCTTTTGGCTTCGCCGACGATAGGTAAGCCTACACACATGGGAATAGGAACTGGAACAACAGCCCCTACAGTTGGGGATACTGCACTTGTAGCAGAAGTAGGAACAAGGCAGGCATTTTCTTCAAAAACAAGGTCAAATAATGTTGTTACAATGGTTGCAAGTTTTGGAGCAGGTAATGGAACTGGAGCAATAACAGAGGCAGGAATATTTAATGCTTCATCTGGAGGAACAATGTTTAGTAGAATAACATTTTCAGCAATTAACAAAGGAGCAAATGACACACTAGAGCTTACATGGACATATACAATAGGCTAATTGGAGGTAGGCACTCTACCTCCTAACTTTATTGGAGGTGGAGGTGAATAGGTTGCCATACTATGGCTTTGGAGTTGATAGGTGGGGCATAAGTAAGTGGGGGAACCAAACAATACCACAAAGCTTGAGTGATGCTTTAGCATTAAATGATAATCTAACAAAAACAATAAAACTTTCAAGGAATGAAGCAATTACATTGGCTGACAACTTGCTAAATAAAATTTCACTTGTAAAGAACGACGTATTGAGTTTAAACGATAATGCTACACAAAAGGCATATATTCTTTTTGCTGAGACAAGTAGCTTTTACAGATAGTATTTTATCCTTAGTTAAAGCAGTTCAAGGAGATAGTTTAAGCTTAGATGATAATGTAAGCAATAAAACAAAGTCATTAAAAGATGACATGTATACAGTGCTAGATAATTACAGTTTTGGTGTAAAACCTTCAATTGCCGAAATTATAAATTTAACTGATGATTTAACAAAAATTATTAGACAATATCAAAGTGATTTATTAAATTTAGCAGATGCCATATCAATTAAAGCAGGTTTACCTTCTAATGAAGTATTGTTGGTCCTTGAAGATATTGCACTTGAGATATCAAGAGGACAGGAAAATGAAGCTTTATCAATTGCTGAGGATTTGGCAATGAAAATTTTGAAGGCAACAGATGATTCATTAAGCACAAGTGATAACTACTCTTTAGAAGTTCAACCAAAATACGATGATATAGCTTTTTTAACAGATAGTATAGTAGCAAACGTAAAGATTGTTCTTTCTGATTTTCAAAGTGCAATTGATGATTTAAAGTTAAAAGCAAGTCCTGTAAATGATGATATGACATATATAGATGATGTAATAGGTTTTAAAATCCAAAAAGCCTTAAATGATGCGATAGATTTAGCTGATGATATATCAAAAAATATAGGGATTATAAGACCTATTGCAGCTGTTTTTGGCACAGGAAGATTTACTGATTCTGAGTTTGGTATGATAAATGGTGATTCAATATCTATATCAGACAACTTAACATATATAAGAGGACTAGGACTATTATTGGAAGATGTATTATCAGCTCTAGAAGATTTAAGTGCAAACATTAAATCATTGCTAACTGATGACGCTATTTTAAATGATGATATATTGAAGAAGGTTCAAAATATATTTACTGAAGATATTAGCTTAACAGAAGATAATAGCAACAAGGTAAATACATTATTATTAGAACTCTTATCAATGTCCGATGATATTCTTAAAAAAGCAATATTTAGTATTGCTGATACAATTAGCATCAATGATGATTTTTATAATATTGCCAAGTTAGTTATTAGCGATTTAATTGAATCTGGGGATGTTATAGATAGTATAAAAACGGGCAAACTTATTGCAGAATTAATTACTTTGGATGATGATAAAACTTATAAAATATCAAAATTTATAGATGATACAACTTCAATAGTTGAGGAACTAATTAAAAATTATAGTTTAAATACAAATGATGTGATAGATATTGCAGAGCAATTGGCTTTAAAGATAGTTTTAGATGCTTTCAATGACAATGTGGATATTTCGGATAGTATTGAACGATTGATTAAGTTTGTTGTAGGCTCAACTTTTGGGATGGCTCAGTTTGGTATAAGTGGTTTTGATGAGATAGGAGAAAAATTACAAGTTGATGATATTATTAAATTTAAGGCATCAATTGCATTAGCTGATAGTTTAGGTGTTTTGGATGAAATAGCAAATAAAATACAAACAGGAGCGAATGATATATCAGATATTATTGATGATTTAATTTTAAAGGCTCTACCTAAAGCATCTGAAATTCTTGGTATATCTGATGAATTGCTTCAAATAATCATGGAAAAGAGCATTGATGAAGCAATTTCTTTAGTTGAAGATATTTATAAAAATATGGATTCAGCTCCATCTAATGATATGCAAGTAATAGCTGATAATATTGTTTTATCATTGCAAATGAAACGTCAAATGGATGGTTTAATTGAAGTGCTGGATAGTGCATACTTTAGATTTATAAAGATATGTGATGAAGTTTTAACTATAATGGATGATTATTACTTCAAAGTAAAATCAGCTAAGGATGAAGTAATTTCTTTAGTTGAATTGTTAGGTATAAAAGCAACCAAAGAAATGGCAGAAAATCCTGTGGGAATAATCGATGAATATTATATAAGAGCCCTATTAGGATTTGAGGAGCTTCCGATAGGCTTATCGGATAGCTTAAAAGGGAGGAAGGTGACGTTGTTACAACAAGTTTTTATACAAGGAGTTCAAGTCCCAGTAATTAATTTAAGGATACAACATTCAGCAAAAGAAAGGGTTTCAACATGTAGTTTTACTATTCCTTCTCCCACTATTGAAGTTCTAAACTTAGCAAGACAAAGAGCAGAAGTTAAGGTTTACCTTGTTGATGGTGATGGTATAACGGATTATTTCGGTGGAAGAATAGTCAACAATCCTGTAAGTGCAAGGTCTTCAATAACATCAGAGATTCAAATAACTGTTGATGATTGGACCTCAGCTGCACATGATGTTTTTGTAAGTGAGCATTATACATCAGAAGACGGTACTTTAACTGATATTGTTAAAAAAATGTGGCAGAAATATTTTGGATATCCTATTAACGTCAATGAGGTTGTTCATAGTGAAAAATCACTTGATAACCTTATTTTTAATTATGATACGCTTTTTGATGCTACTGAGAAGATAGCACAGCTTCTAGGCTGGGTATGGTATGTCGAATGGAATGGCTCAGAAAGGATATTAAGATTTTTCCTCCATCAGTTGCAGTAAAACCTGTTACATTAAGTGTTGAAAATAAAAACGTTGTTGCAGGAACAGCAAGATTTGGACAAGATAATAAGCTATTAAACAAGTGTATATGTATTCGGAGGAGAAGGACTTTCAGATCCGTTTACTGAAAATATAGTTGCAGATGGCCAAAGAACTGTTTATTCCCTTGCTACAAAGCCTTACAAAATATCAGACAGCAGTGGAATAACAGTAAAGGTTAACGGAGTTTCACAAAGCATTGGTATAGCGAATTTGCATAATCCTGATGATTATGATGTTCTCTTAAATTTTAATGAAAAAACTTTGAAATGGAGAGAGGATAATAAACCTTCAAAGGATGCAATAATATCAATAACATATAGATATTCTTATCCAATACTTGTTCATCTAACTGATGATGTAAGCATTAAAAATTTTGGACTTTCAGAACACAGAATACAAGATACAAACATCAAGGATATTAAGACAGCAAGGGAACTTGGGAAAATGGTTTTAAGAGAAAATGCATGGCCAAAAGGTTATGGAAGCTGTGAAGTTTTTGTTGAGGGACTTAGAGCAGGTGATTTTATAACTGTAAATCTTCCAAAATACAATGCAAATGGGCTATATGAAATCGTAGAAATTGAAAAGTGGATTGAAGCTTCAAGGGTTAGAAGGAGAGTTACTTTAAACATTGCAGATGATGCAGAAAGTAGAATAGCACAAAGGCTTAAAGACTTTGCAAAAAGGATTTCAAGTTTAGAAGCAAGTCAAAGACCTGAAGATGTTGTTGTTCAAAGAATTTTAAGAGCAGGAAATAAAAATTTAAAGATAAATATCGCTGGCTCTGTAAAGGGAGGTATAAAGCAGAATTTTGAAGATGATTTGAACAATTTGATAGAAAGCCATGTATTAGCTCTTAAGAGAAGTTGGTCAAGTAATGTTTACAGTTATGATAATTTAAATCTTGAAGAAGAGATAAGAAAGAAAATCACATTAAATAAAAACGAGGATGTTGCTGTGAGTGAATATGTAAAACTCGGAACTGCATTTTTAGGAAAAGCACAGTTTGGAACAGCTGTATGGGGTGTGGAGGTGAAAAGTTGATGACTAATCTAAAGGCTTACCCTAATGTTACTGTAAAAATAGGGGATAAAGAAAAGAAATATAAAAATAATGTTGTTCAAACAGGACTTAATTGGCTACTAGATATTATTGGAGGATTGAAAAACGAAAGCATCAATTATATAGCTGTAGGAGATGATTCAACTCAAGTAACATTGGGAGATACCCAACTTTATAATGAAAGAACAAGAAAACCAATAACATCAATAGTAAGAGATGAAGATACCCTCATTATTGAAACTTTTTCGGTACAGATGAGGGTAATTTTTATTGGAGAGAAATTGGACTATTTGCTAATGGGACAGAACAGGCTAATAGTGGAACGCTTGTTGCACGAGTCGTTGTCAATGAAGATAAAGATAATTTAAGAACTGCAACAGTTACATGGGAGATAGGGCTGCAAAACGCTTAACAGGAGGTGGTTGAATTGGCATACACTAAAGAAACTATTTCTGATGGTCAAATTATAACAAGTGCGTGGGGAAATAAAATAGAAAAAGGAATTTCAGAAGCACATCAATTAATTGGGGAATTAACAGTTGAAAAAAGTGGTAAAGATAGTAATGGGATTTATACTCAAGTAGATTACAAAAGAAAATCAACAGGAAAATTATATATGAGAAGTGTATTAAGCGGTGGAACAAGTCCTAATTATACAACAAGAACAGTTACAGTATATGATGAAAATGGAACAACAGTTTTAAAAACTCTAACTTATACCATTACTTACGATAGTGATGGAAATATAGTTAGCATGACTTAAAGGCAGGTGAAAAAGATGTTTCCAAGTATTCAAGACCATTTACTGGATGTAGGGAAGTATAGGAAAAATGGGTATATTACAGATATAAACATGAAAAAGGATAATACTAAGGGCAATGCTACAGAAATTTGGGCGAAAACTGATGTAGAAGGGGGATATGCGAGTGCTGTTGATGTAATTAATGATGTAGTATATTTTGCTCATTGGGTTTCAGATGGAAGTAAACAATTAAGAAAGTTAACTTCGGGAGGAACTGAAGTTTGGGCAAAAACAACAGGTTTTGATGCCATAAATGGTATAGCAATTGATAGCTTAGGTAATATCCATTTAGCCATAAATGTTAGTGTAGGCAATAAATCAATAATCAAGTTGGACTCAAGCGGAACAGAAATATGGTCAAAAACGGATGTTGCTTATTGCAGAGATGTAAAAGTAGATTCTAACGGAAATGTTTATACGGCTCATAATGTCGCTGCCGGTAGTAGGTCGGTAAGAAAACTAAATTCGAGCGGGTCAGAAATATGGGCTAAAACAGATATTGGTTATGCAATTGCTGTTGCTGTTGATACTTTAGGTAATGTTTATGTAGTCTATGATATGAATTCCTTTAAAGCAGTAAGAAAATTAGATGCGAATGGAAATGAAATATGGGCTAAAAATTATAGTAGTTATTATGCAATTGATGTATGTGTTGATATAAATGATAATAGTATTATTGTTTCATATGGTGGTAACGGAGGGCAATCGATAATAAAATATGACAACGATGGGAATATTGTTTTTCAAAAACATAGGGGAACACCTCAAAATATCACCGCAGATATAAGTGGTAATATATATGTTTCTTACAGTGGTGCTGGTTTGAAAAAATTTGACCCAAATGGAAATGAAGTATGGAATAAAGCTGATAATGGTCAGGTAAAACGTATATCAGTTGATAAAAAAGGTTATGTATATGTTCCACATTATTTAACTGCAGGTTCCAAAACAGAAAGAAAACTTGATGGTGCAATTTATTATAAAATATTAAACTAAAGGAGGTTTATAACTATGAAATTTTTAGGTGATTTAATTCAAATTGATGCAAATAAGTATAGAGTGGGTTTTATTCATAATTTCCCATTTCATCCTCAACACGGCTTAGGCAAGACACAAGAAGAGCTTGAGCAAGAAGGAATTTTGATTGAGGAATTGCCTGAACCGCAACAAATTGAGGGGAAAATTGCTGTTCTATATTGCAATCCTGTAACTAAAGATGTTTGGTATGAATACGAGGATAGACCACTTACAAAAGAAGAACAACTTGAATTACAAATTAAAACACTTCAAGAAACAATTCTTGAATTATTGGGGGTGTAATATATGAGCAAACTTTATAATTTCTTCCTTCAATGTTGGTTGAATGGAACAGTAGATGAAACAAGACTACAAAACGCAGTTGCAAAGGGATACATCACACAAGAAGAATATGAGCAAATAATTGCTACAAGTAAATAAAACATAAATTTTATTTAGCCGGGGCTATTTTACAGGGAATAGCCCTTTTCTTTTTATACAAGTGATAGAGTATATCGGAGGTGCAACATGGGAGAAGAAAAGTGCATAGAAGCAAGAAGGTTTGAAAATATAGAAAACGATATAACAGAAATAAAAAATTCTCTTGCTTTACATTCAAAAGAGATTGCAGAGCTGAGAGAAGGACAAGCTGAAACGAGGATATATGTAAAGCAAATATTTGAAAGGCTTGACGATTTAAAAGCTTTATTTAAAACTGGGACAAGCGACACAACAGATAAATGGCTTAAGGTGGTTATGGAGCTTATTAAGGCGATAGGTATTATAGCAGGGATAATAGCAGGTATAAAAATTTTGGAATGAAGGTGATACTATGCAACAGCAGGGGAAATTTATTCTTATGAATAGAGATGAGTTTAAAGAATATATTTTAAAACTTAAGGTAAAAAGGATAATAAAGTTAATTCAAAATCACCATACTTATATTCCAAGTTATAAGGAATTTAAAAATAATCATTTTAAACTTTTAGAGGGGATGGAAAGATGTCATCTTTCAAGGGGGTTTAATGAGATAGCACAGAACATTACAATATTTCCAGATGGATTGATTGCGATATGCAGACCTATTGACACAGCTCCAGCAGGAATAAAAGGTGCAAACAAATATGGTATATGCATAGAGAACGTTGGCAACTTTGACATCGGCGGGGATAAGATGACGGAGGAACAAAAAAGAGCATTGTCTTTGTAAATGCTGTTCTTTGTAAGAAGTTTAAATTAACTCCTAGCATAAATACAATTGTATATCATCACTGGTATGATTTAAACACAGGAAAAAGAACAAATGGAAAAGGCGTAACTAAATCCTGCCCTGGAACAAACTTTTTCGGTGGGAACACAGTTGAAGCGGCGAATAAGTATTTTATACCGCTCATACAGAAAGAATTAGAGCAAATGGGTAAAGCGTCACAAACAAAGAAGGGACAAGTCTTAGCGACTACTTTGAATATTAGAGAACAGCCTTTTACATCAGCGAAAATACTTGGCACATATAAAAAAGGTGGAATAATCGAGATAATTGACGAGAATGAAGGCTGGTATAAGACAAACAAAGGCTGGGTATGTAAAGATTATGTGAAAATACTCAATTAAGGAGGGTAAAATCATGAATGAAATCTTAAATTTTGCATGGGAGTTTAGGTTTATTATTGTGTTAGCATTGTCAATTTTGATATATGCACTATTAGAGTGGAACAGCTTTAAGGCTCAGCTCTATGCTCTTATGCTTCAAGCTAAGAGAATGGCCAAGGATGCAGTTCTGAAAAGTGGTCAACAACAAGAGGAATGGGTTGTAAAAAGGCTTATCAATTCTTACCCAAGAGTTGGACAATATTTATATCAGAAACAACTATGAGGAAAATTGTTCATTGGTTGTATGAGAAAGCGAAGGATTATTTAGATGATGGAATTTTTAATGAAAGTATTAGATGATTTTAGCCCCCAGGAGAAATAATCCTGGGGGCTTTTTCTTTGCAGGAATTTCCCCCTCAATAGCGAATACTATAATAGAGGTGGTGGTATGGTAAAGAATCGTTTGCGTGAAATACGAATGAGGGAATACAAAAGGAGCTATATTAGGCTCCTTTTAATTTTTCATAAGTGACTCTATTCATGTAACAAACATTATTTTCCCATTGCCACAGTGTTTTTACATTAATGTCTAACCTTTTGCTGCAGCTCTAATAGATAAATTATGCTTTTTCTCCATTGTTTAATAATATTACTTTGTTTAAACACAAAATTATAATACTCATCAAAGAAATATTCAACAGGCTCACCTAAAGCTTTAGCAATTCTAACTAATGTATTTGGTGATGGATAGGCTTCATTAAATTCAAATGTGTCTAATGTTCCTTTTTAATACCAGCTTTATTGCACAATTCTTCTTGAGACATGTTTTTTATTAACCTTAACTTTCTAATTTTCTCGCCAACAGTTGTTTCTGGAAGGTTAGAATATTTTTCATTATAGAAATGTATTGTCGCAAAATAGGAAGGCAAGGAGAAGCTATTGTAACGGGAACATTGGCAGGATATAATGCAGTAAGAGCAGGGCTTGGATTGAATTTGGTAGAACTTCCTACTTCGCTTGCTGTTGGGGATATAATAAAATTTGAAAATGAAAGCAAACAAACTATTGAAGGTTTAAAGCAAAGATATACCTTTGCAGGGGCTGTTTACTTTGAAAGGATGAAGGAATTAAATCTTTATATTACTGATGTTGATAAAATACGTAAAAAGTAGAGGGATTATTTTTGAAAGACTTTTTAAGAATAAAATAATTTAAGGGGCTTGTGCCCCTTATTCTATTGGTAAAAAGTTAAACCTATAAGTCCAGGCCCAGAATGCACTCCAAGAGCAGGACTTACTTCGTTTACTATAATTTCTTTAACAGAAGATATATTTTTAATTTTATTTGCAAGTTCATTGGCTTCATTTTCTACATTTGCATGGGGAATACCAACTATTATAGATTTATAATTTTTAGAATACAAAAGTAATTCATCTATCATCTTTGCTACGGCTTGGTTTTTACCCCTGACCTTTGAAAACATATAATATTTGCCATGTTCATCTACAGAAATTATTGGTTTAAGATTTAATAAAGATCCTATTTTAGCAGCAAAACTGCTAATTCTCCCGCCCTTTTTTAAATATTCTAATGTATCAACTGTAAAAATCCTTTTACTCTATTTTTTAAAACTTCTATTTTATCTAAAATTTCATCATAATGGTATCCGTTTTTTATCATTTTAGCTGTTTCATAGACTAAAAGCCCAAGTCCTAAGGAAAGAATTTTCGAATCTACTACTGATATATAAATATCGCTGATTTCTTCCTTAACAAGTTTGAACATATCATATGTGCCGCTTAAGCCTGAAGATATAGTTAACGCAATGCAATGGGTAAATCCTTTTTGTTTTAATTCGTTTAGTTTTGAAACAACATCATAAGGAGATGGCATTGACGTTTTGGGAACCTCAATATCTAAGTTTTGATAAATTTCAATAGGTTTAATATCCATTCCATCTTTATATTCATTGTTTTTATATATGATCCTTAGAGGAATTACATTAATTCCGTATTCGTCTATTATCCTTTGTGGAAGATCACATGAGCTGTCGGTAACAAGAGCGACTTTTTCCATAAATTAACCTCCTAATATTTTAAGGTTATTATAACATTAAATCTATGAAAAATCTAATAAAAATTATGTAACATAAAAAAAGGGGATAACTCCCTTATCTTGCTGAAGGTCTTCGCTCTTGTTTTTTGCTTTTCTACATCTTGGACATCTTACTGGATCGTTTTCAAATCCCTTTTCTTTGTAGAATTTTTGCTCACCTTCAGTAAATATAAATTCTTTACCGCAGTCTTTGCAGATTATAGATTTGTCTGCCATAAAAAACCTCCTAACTTATATTGGTGATGTTAATAATATTTCCAATAAACATAAAAATATACAATGAATTGAAAAATATTTAATTTAATTGAAATAATACACATAAAATGATAAAATTAACTAAAAAGGATGAGTAAAGGGGTTAAACTGATGCATAAAGAGGTTATAGGCGAAAAAAGTATAAAAAGAAATGTTTTAATTATTTTATTGTTTTTATCTATTTCATTGTTCTTATTAATTAAATATCAGCTCTATGATATAAATAAGTTAAGAGGCATAATTGGTTATAATAAAGTTATTGCACCTTTTATATTTTTAATATTATGCACCGTAAGACCACTTCTACTTTTACCAGTTGGTATTTTTTCAACATTGGGAGGATTAATTTTTGGTGCATTATTAGGAACCTTTTATACTTTGGTTGGAAGTATTTTAGGTTCAATAATTGCTTATTTTTTAGCAAAAAATTTGGAAGGGATTTGGTGGATAGGTTATTAAAAGGAAGATACAGCAGAATAAAAATAAATTCAAAGGAAAACGGATTTATTATTACATTTATTTTAAGGGTTGTTCCAATACTACCCTTTGATGCTGTAAGTTATATTTGTGGAATTTCTAACATAACATTCAAGGATTACCTTTTAGGAACTATAATAGGCATTATTCCTGGGACTTTTATTTATAGCTACTTTGGTAGTTCCCTTAAAAATATAAAGTCTAAAGAATTTTATATAGCAATACTTTTACTTTTGCTTTTGAGTTTAATACCTTTTATTTATAAAAGATATTCTACTAAAATTAAAGCAGTCGAATTTGAGGAGGATAATGACAGATTGACAAAAAAGAAAGTGACTATAATTATACATGTAAAGGGGAGTAACTCGGCCTAAGCCTTAACCGATCGTCACCTCGGCGAAAGCCCGGTCGGTTAGCAAGGGAAACCTTGTGAGTAAGACCTTTATCTATGGATATCCATGGATAAAGGTCTTTTATTTTTGAAAAAATATTCTAAGGAGGGATTATATGAAGCCGTTCTATATGCTTACTAAACAAGAAATATTTTCAGAACTTAATACAAATGAAAATGGTATATCGGATGAAGAAGTCAAAAGGAGGTTATCAGAGTTTGGGTATAACGAATTTAAGGAAAGAAAAACAAAATCATTATTTCAAAGATTTTTAGATCAATTTAAGGACTTTTTAGTAATAATTTTAATAGTTGCTGCCTTAATATCTGGATTTGTTGGAGAGATTGCTGACTCAATAATAATCTTATTTGTAGTAATTTTAAACGCTGTTCTTGGCGTTATTCAAGAGAACAAAGCAGAAAAATCTCTTAGTGCACTAAAAAGATGGCAGCACCTCTTGCTGTAGTTGTAAGAAATGGAATTTCAAAAGAGATTCCTGTTAGGGAAATTGTTCCTGGAGATATAGTAGTGCTAGAGGCAGGTAGATTTGTTCCAGCGGATTTGAGGCTTATAGAAGCAGTAAATTTAAAGATAGAAGAATCCTCATTAACAGGTGAATCCGTTCCGGTTGAAAAGAGTAGTGAAGCATTAGATAATGAAAATATTTCAATTGGAGATAGAAAGAACATGGCCTTTATGTCCTCCATGGTTACATATGGAAGAGGCAAGGGTGTAGTTGTTGCAACTGGTATGAAAACGGAGATAGGTAAAATTGCAGATATGCTCTCTAATGTAGAAGAGGAACAGACACCTTTACAAGTAAAATTAGAAGAAGCAGGCAAATGGATGGGAATAACGGCATTAGTTATCTGTGCAGTTATGTTTTTAATTGGAATATTAAGAGGTCATGAATTATTTGATATGTTTATGACTTCAATTTCCCTTGCTGTTGCTGCAATTCCTGAGGGACTACCTGCAGTAGTTACAATTGTTCTTGCTGTAGGTGTTCAAAAATGATAAAAAGGAATGCTATAATAAGGAAATTGCCTGCGGTTGAAACTTTAGGATGCGCTACTGTAATTTGTTCTGATAAAACCGGAACTTTAACCCAAAACAAGATGACAGTAAAAGAAATATTTACAGTAAACGGTTATGCAGATGATATATTAGATGCTAAAAAGGCTTTAATAATTGCTAATCTTTGCAACGATACTAAAGTTGTTGAGGAAAATGGAAAGATAGTCACTTTGGGGGACCCGACAGAAACAGCTTTAGTTGATATAGCATTAAAGGCAGGAATTGATAAAAGGGAGTTAGAAAAGCAGTATGTAAGGATTGATGAGATACCTTTTGATTCAGATAGAAAACTAATGACAACATTTAATAGATATGAAGATAAGATAGAAGTTAATGTAAAGGGAGCGCCAGATATATTATTATCTAAATGTAAGTTTATTTTAGATAACAATGCTGTGAGAGAAATAACAATTGACGATATTGAAAGAATAAAAAGAGCTAATGAAGAGATGGCTGCTAAGGCATTAAGGGTTTTAGCAGTAGGATACAAAAACACAAATGAAGTGGATATTAATTATGCTGAAAAGGATTTAATTTTTGTCGCTTTAATAGGTATGATAGATCCTCCAAGGGAAGAAGCAAAGGATGCTGTTAAAAAGTGTAAAACCGCTGGTATCAAGCCTGTAATGATAACAGGAGACCATAAGACAACAGCAATTGCTATTGCTAAAGAACTTGGAATTTTAAACAAGTGATGAAGAAGCTATTACCGGTGTAGAACTTGAAAAAATGAGCGATGAGGAGTTGTTTAATAATGTAACTAGGTATAGCGTTTATGCGAGGGTTTCACCAGAGCATAAGGTAAGAATCGTTGAAGCATGGAAAAAGAATGGTCAAATTGTTGCAATGACAGGAGATGGAGTTAATGACGCACCGGCTTTAAAGACTGCAAATATTGGTGCAGCGATGGGGATAACCGGAACAGATGTTGCTAAGGAAGCTGCTGATATGGTCCTCACTGACGATAATTTTGCAACTATTGTAGCGGCAGTAGAGGAAGGAAGGACGATTTATTCTAATATTAAAAAGTCCATAAGCTATTTGTTATCATGTAACATAGGAGAGATAGTTACACTCTTTGTTGCAACGCTTTTAGGATGGGCTGAACCTTTATTGCCTATTCACATACTTTGGGTAAATCTTGTAACGGACAGCCTCCCAGCTTTGGCATTAGGAATGGAACCTGCTGAAGAAGGAGTAATGAAACAACCGCCACGAGATCCTAATGAAGGAATTTTTTCTAAAGGGACGGGTTTTAGAATATTGATGCAAGGTATATTGATAGGAGCTTTAACTCTTATTGCTTATGTATATGGTGTTAACTATGGTAAAAAGCAAGGCCTTTCCTTTGAAGAATATGAGTTAATTGGAAGAACCATGGCATTTTTTACTTTAAGTTTATCACAGTTAGTTCATGCTTATAATAATAGATATGAATTAAAGTCAGTAATTGCAAGTGGCATATTTAAAAATAGATACTTAAATCTTGCTGTTCTAATATCTTTATTTATTCAAATTACGGTTTTATCGACTTCCTTCTTAAGAAGGATATTTAAAGTAACATTATTAAATAGAGAACAACTTGTAGTGGTCCTATTGTGCTCAATAGCTCCACTAGTAGTAGTTGAGATAGTTAAATTATTTAGAAAAGAATGAACTATAGCTTTGCTATAGTTCATTTTTGTATTGACAAACTTATTTTTTGAATATTATATATATGAATAAACAATTGATTAAATGTATCGATACAATAGGAGGGGATTATGAGGACAGAAAAATTTAGAAAAATAATTTATTCAGGTTTTGGTATTGCGCTTGTTTTTGTTGCAACAATAGTTATTAAAATCCCGTATGTAAAGGGGTATATTAATTTTGGAGATATTTTTATTTTTGTTATTTCAAGTATATTAGGAAGTAATATTGGATTTATTTCTGGAGGTATAGGGTCAGCCTTTTCAGATATTTACCTAGGGTATAATATATATGCACCCGGAACATTTATAATTAAGGGTTTGGAAGGATTTATTGCAGGGACATTGCTTAGAATATTTGATAGGAAATTTAATCCTTATTTTATTTATTCGGCTTATTTTATAGCGGGTCTTTGGATGGTATTGGGATATTTTATATATGAAACTGTTCTTTATGGTTTTGCAACTGCAATGACTGCTGTCCCAGGTAACTTAGTTCAGGCGATTGTCAGTGCCATTGTTGCTATTCCACTTTCAAGGACTTTAAAGAAGGTTATAAAGTAAATTGAACCTAAAGGCGAAATTGCCTTTAGGTTTTTGTTTATATTTTGATTAGTTAGGAAAAAATATTAATAGTAATTTGGAGGTGAAGAAAATATGCTAAATAGAATTAGAGAAACCAGGATTCAAAGGGATGGACTTTATGAAATAACCCTTCAAATACCTGAAAGTGAGTATTTTAGTGTTTATGATAGCGTGACGGAATATAATGCAATTGAGATATTAGGAAATTATCTTTCTAAATATCAAGATGATGCAAGATTTGATAATGTGAGAATAAAGCATAATAAAAATGGCCATATTGTTGATATAAAGGCTGAACTACATTATCTTGATAATGATCATACGGATGCAAGTCCTGTCCCAGATATGCTCAATAAAGCGAGAGGTGAATAGCTTTGCTAATCCCTTATTTGACTTTATTTTTTATTTTAGGAGTTTTGATTTATTTTTCAGGAAGCATTATTTTAATTAGTGCAGCTTTAACTGCACTTTTTTGATTTTTATCAATAAGAGGAGTTTGATATATTTTTTAATAGCATTTTTAGTATTAGGAATATTGGTTGCTAATTTTAAACACAGCAATTTTGTGAAGAAGGAGGAATTGTTAAGGAATAATAATATTTTTGATGGATATATTGCTGAAAAAATTCAGATAGTTATTTGATTGTAAATTATAAAGAAAATTATAAGATTCTGTTATATACTACTAAGGAGTTTTCACCGGGAGATTATATAAAAATATATTCAAAATTTGAACCCATTCAAACTTATAAAAAGAAAAATTATTATTCAAGGGGAATTATAGGAAAAATAAAAGAAAATGAAAATTTTACAATTATAAATAAAAAAACAGTTTTATCATCTTTAGTTAAAATTAAGTATTTTTTGATAAATAGACTAACTTTAATTGACAAAAAGGCAGGAGGGTTAATAGCTGCAATATTATTTGGATATACATCAAATATGAAAGAGGAATACAAAATATTCAATGATTTAGGATTATCGCATTTTTTAGCTGTATCTGGGTTTAATCTTGGAATTATATTTTTGTTTTTTAATAGAATTTTTGAATGCTTTGGAGCAAATTTAAGAAAAATTTTATCCCTAATTATTTGTTTCATATTTGTTTTAATTTCGTCACTTGAACCTTCAGTTCTAAGAGCGTTTATAATGATTGCCTTTGTAAGCCTTTCAAAGATAGTAAAAAGACCATCGTTAGGATTAAACAATTTTTTTATAGCAGCACTATTGATGCTACTTTTTAACCCATATTTAATTTTTAATAGAGGATTTATATTTTCGTATTTAGCAACGTTTTCAATCCTGATATTAGGACATTACATTAAGAATGCTAATAATGATATATCAGCTGCTCTTTCTACTTTTTGTTTATAACGCCGATATCCTTAATTTATAATGGTTATTTTTCAATATATAGCCTTATTTTGAATATTATATTATCACCTTTTATTGGTATATTAACGATTTTATCTTTTTATCCTCTATAATATTTTTAGTGTTTAAATTGGACATTTTACTTTTTCCACCCTTATTTTTTGGGATAAAGTTATTTGAGATTATAACAAAAATTAGTAAATATAATATTCAAATGTTTTTTAGCATGAACTACATTACATTAGTTAGTTATTATTTATTAATATTTATAAACTTAATAAAAAAGAAATATAGAAAATTTAACTATATATTGGTTTTATTTTTAATATCTTCAATTTTGTATAATCCTAAAAATTTAAAAGTAAACATTATTAATGTCGGACAGGGAGATAGCATTTTAATTGAAACTCCATATAAAAAAGTAATTTTGATAGATACAGGGCCAAGTTTTGATGACTATATTGCTGCAAAAGAAAGAATAGTTCCATTTATTAAACGGAAAGGATATAATAAAATAGACCTACTTATTATTACCCATCCCCATAAGGATCATTTCTCTGGGTTTCATACTATTTTAAATAATTTTAATGTTTATAATATCGCTGCACCATTTAAAATAGAAAACATAAAATCCACTCTGCTTTTAAAGGGGGATGAGGTTGTGGTGGATGGAGTTGTTCTCAAGGTTTTATATCCAGAAGTTTTACAACAAAAGGATGATAAAAATGAAAATGCTATTGTTTTAGAATTATCTTTTAAAGATTTTTATATGCTATTGCCTTCGGATGTAGATTTAGATAATATAGATTTAGAAAATAAGAATTATGATATAGTTCAACTTCCACATCATGGTTCAATAAAATCCTTTGATATAAATACGGCTGAAAAATATAAATTTAGTGTTGCTGTTGTATCAGTTGGTAAAAATAATTTTGGACATCCATCGAACTTATTGATGGAATACCTTTACCAAAGGGGAGTTAGAATTTTTAGAACTGATATAAATGGTAATATTACAATACATACTAATGGTAAAAAATATTTTATAAAAGGTGATTTTGATGATAGTTAATGATATAAAATCCTTTGAAAGGGAATTACAATCAAACCGAGTTATTATTATCGGTGGAACTAATAAAAATGATATTGATTTATCATTAAAAAAAGCTTATAAATTTTATGATGGAAATGGATATGATATTAGAATTTTAGATTTTGAAAATACATCTATTGATGATATTAAAAATGCTATTTTTACTTCAACTTTTTTGTAACAACAAAATTGGTTCATGTTAAAAATTTTAATATAATTAAAGCGAGAACAGAAGAAGAAAAAATAAATATTGATAAAGGCATAATAAAGGAATTAGTTGAACTTATTAGAATTGTTGATTCTGATACAGTTTTATTATTTACGATAGATGGACAAATAGATCTTTCTAATCAAATAAGTAAAATAGTATCTGAAATAGGATGCTTGGCCCATTTTGTTATTACAAAGCAGGATTTACCAAGTTTCGTTGAAAAACTTGTAAACAAAGAATATAAAAAAGCAGGGCGAGCGGAGATTAATTATTTTTTAGAGTCAATAAATTATTCAACTCAGGAGGTTTATAATGAACTTAATAAACTAATAGATTATACCCTTGATGAGCCAAAAATAACCCTTCAGCATATTGATGATATTGTTACTAAAACACTAGAAAGCAATATTTTTAAAATGGTTGATAGTATAGGCAAAAAGGAAGCTCACACTGCATTGTCTATCTTAAATACACTCATAAATCAAAAGGAATCGGAACTTAAAATATTGGGAATGATAATAAGGCAATTTAGATTGTTATATTTGATGAAGATTATAGATGAACGACATAAGGGAATGGGTGAGGATGAGATATTGAGAAATTTATCCTTGGATGGTAAGAAAAGATTTATTATTAAAAACCTAAGAATTCAGCACCAAAAATTTAATAGAGATGAGATAATTAAAAATATTAATTTGTGCTTGGAAACGGATTTTAGTATAAAGTCTGGAAAACTTCAAGATAGTAAATTGGCATTAGAACTTTTGATTTTAAATATATGCAAATAAAAGTAAAAAACACCCTAAATGGGTGTTTTAATTATTGATTTGAAACTTTGTTAAGCTTTAAAGTAAGTCTTGACTTGTGTCTTGCTGCTGCATTAGCATGAATTACTCCCTTAGCAGCTGCTTTGTCGATTTTTTGATAGCTTCAACGAGTAAAACCTTTGCATCATCTAAGTTGCCGCTGTTTAATGCAGCTTCAAACTTCTTTATAGCTGTTCTCATTGAAGACTTAACCATTTTGTTTCTTAATGTTCTTTTTTGGGTAATTTTTATTCTTTTTATAGCTGACTTTATGTTTGCCATTGACTACCCTCCTCAAAAATAAATTATTTATACCAGCAGATGGGGAATCTGCGAAGGGTTCTACATATTACAACAAAGGATATTATACCATTAATATTTATGTATTTCAAGAAAAATATATAGTTTTTGTCCAATAATTTTGCTCGTAGGCACAAATAGTATATGAAAAAAATTATGGGAAATCTATAAATAGAATTTTGTAAAAGAGGGTGGTTCGATGTTTAATATTAGAACAGATCTTGCGATAGAAGCACGGGAAATTTATAGGGAAGGCAGCAATAGAGAAGTCCCAGGTGTTGCGGTGGACGTTGATCATAAGGATGAAGATATTAAAATAACCATTGTTAAGGTTTTAGATGAAAGAGGAGCAAGAATAATCGGGAAACCAATAGGAAGCTATATTACTATGGAGGTTCCCAAAATTAGGCACTATGATGCCGAATTTCATGATAGATTAGGAAAATCTTTGGCTAAACAATTAGCAGAACTAATAAATTTAAAGAAGGATGGAACTGTATTAGTAGTTGGTCTTGGCAATTGGAACGTAACACCTGATTCATTAGGCCCTAAGGTTGTGTCAAAGTTATTTGTAACTAGGCATTTAAAACAATATATGCCCCAATATTTAGAAGAAGGAATTAATCCAGTATGTGCAATTTCTCCAGGAGTTTTAGGAATAACTGGAATAGAAACTGCTGAGATTATTCAAGGAGTAGTGGAAAAGGTAAAACCAGATGTTGTAATAGCGATAGATGCATTATCCTCAAGGAAAATGGAAAGGGTTGTAACAACTATTCAAATAGGGAATACAGGTATAAATCCTGGTTCAGGTGTTGGAAACAGGAGAATGGAATTATCCGAAAGAACCTTAGGAATCCCTGTAATAGCTATTGGTGTTCCAACTGTTGTAGATGCTGCAACTCTTGCTAACGATACTATTGATCTTATGATAGATTCCTTAATTAAACAGACGTCTAATGATAAGGATTTTTATAATATGCTTAAAAATGTCAATAAGGATGAAAAATATGCCTTAATAAGACAAATACTAAATCCTTATATTGGTGATCTTATGGTAACTCCTAAGGAAATCGATAGTTTAATTGAAGACATTTCAAAAGTTATAGCAAATGCGATAAATATTGCCGTTCATCCTGGTATTGAGTTAGAGGACATTAATAAATACATTCATTAAAAGGACACCGATAAGGTGTCTTATTTTTGTTTTAATACTATAAATTTGAACATATAAATATTAAGAGTAAATTGTAAAGGGGAAGATGGGGATGCATAAGAGGTTAAATTGGACGTTAATATTAGAATATCTAGGGAAAATAGGAGTATTTCTTATTCTATTAAAACTTTTATTAAGTTATGTTTTACTCCATCATGCTTATATTTTTTAATTCAAAATATAAGTTAAATACATATCAATTCCTTTTAATTCAAGCAACACCTATGCTTTCTATGTATCAAGAAGATGACGAAGAAGACATAAATTGGTTTTCTGTAATAACAAAAAATTTAACTGGAATTGATTTTTATGATTATAAAACGTTATTAATAAGTAGTATTCCAATGATGGGTGAGGTTGAACAACAAATTTTAGCTATAAAAGAAAGTGGACCTATCGTTGTAATACCAAGGACAGAGGTTGCATTGGAGGATGAAGAGGAAATTCAAGATGAGGAAGCAATAAACAATTCATCACAAGAAAAAGAGGAAACTGCTATAAATATAATAGAGGAAGCAAAATCAAATCCGCCCCAAAAGAGAAAACTTGATCCTAAAAAGCCTTTAATTTTAATCTATCATACTCATACCACAGAGAGCTATAATCCTGATGGTAAGGGACAAAACTTTACAACGGATTCAAATTTAAATTTAATAAGGGTTGGGGCAGAAATAAAAAGGAACTTGAAGAAAAGTATGGTATATCAACAATCCATGATACGACTTTTCATGATATTCCCAAACGTGAGGGAGCATATCTTAAGTCTAGACCAACAGCTCAAAAATATCTTAAAAAATACGATAGTTTTAAAATTATAATTGACTTACATAGGGACGCAAATGTAGGAAAAAATAAATCTACTGCAATTATAGGTAATGAAAGATATGGGAGGGTTATGTTTGTTGTCGATACTTTAAATAGAAATCACACAAGGAACAATGTCTTAGCAACAAAGATAAATGATAAGTTTAACTATTTATATCCAGGATTTTCAAGGGGAATAATGTATAAACAATCCAAAAGTCATTATAACCAGGATTTATCTTCAAAAATAGTTTTGATAGAGGTAGGGTCAAACGAAAATTCCCTTGAGGAAGCCATTAATTCTGCAAAGGTTATTGCGAGGGTTTTAGCAGAATGCATAGATTAACTAATTTCCTTTCATTTATTTACATAAAATAAATTTTAATATATAATTATTTAATAGCAAAATCGAAGAAAAGATTGCACTCTACCTATGAGGAGGATATATATGCCAAGTGATAGACAAAAGAAGATAAGAAATTTTTGTATTATTGCGCATATTGACCATGGAAAATCAACTTTAGCTGATAGATTGATTGAAAAAACAGGAACTTTAACCCAAAGAGAAATGGAAGATCAGGTTCTTGATACAATGGAGCTTGAAAAGGAAAGAGGAATAACGATTAAAGCTCAGGCCATAAGACTTGTTCATACAACGGAAGATGGTGAGGAATATATTCTAAATCTTATAGATACCCCTGGTCATGTAGACTTTAATTATGAGGTTTCAAGAAGCCTTGCAGCTTGTGAGGGGCTCTTTTAGTTGTTGATGCAACACAAGGAATACAAGCTCAGACCCTTGCAAATTGCTATTTAGCTTTAGAGCATGATCTTGAAATAATTCCTGTAATTAATAAAATAGACCTTCCAAGTGCAAGGCCTGATGAGATTAAAAAGGAAATAGAAGATGTAATAGGGCTTGATTGCTCTGATGCTCCATTAATTTCTGCAAAGGTTGGACTTGGAATAGAGGATGTTTTAAAGGCAATTGTTGAAAAGATACCTTGCCCTGAGGGCGATGAGGACGCACCACTAAGGGCATTGATATTCGATAGCTACTATGACTCATATAAAGGAGTTATATGTTATATTAGGGTTAAAGAGGGAACTATCAAAAAGGGCATGAAAATTAAGCTATGGCATCTAAAAAGGAATATGAAGTAACCGAAGTAGGAATCTTTAGGCCACAATATATGGAAGTTGCAGAACTAAAGGCTGGAGATGTTGGATATGTTTGTGCCAGCATAAAAAATGTTAGGGATGCAAGAGTTGGTGATACTATTACTGAAGCTGAAAGGGAAGCTAAAGAACCGCTTCCAGGTTATCGCCCTGCCATTCCGATGGTATTCAGCGGATTTTATCCAACAGATAGTGCAAAATATGAGGAGTTAAAGGAAGCATTGGAAAAGCTTCAACTTAACGATGCTGCCCTAATATTTGAGCCAGAAACATCTGTAGCTTTAGGGTTTGGATTTAGATGTGGATTTTTGGGACTTCTTCACATGGAAATAGTTCAGGAAAGATTGGAAAGGGAATATAATCTTGATATAGTAACAACAGCTCCAAGCGTTATATATAGAATTACTAAGACGGATGGAGAGGTAATTGAACTTACAAATCCGACAAATATGCCATCGCCAACAGAAATAGAATTTATGGAGGAACCTTATGTTAAGGCAACTATTATAACTCCTTCAGAATATGTTGGTGCGGTAATGGATCTTTGTCAAAATAAAAGGGAATATTTAAAAATATGGAATATATAGAAACAACAAGGGTCATGCTTCATTATGAGATGCCATTAAATGAAATTATATATGATTTCTTTGATGCCTTAAAATCTAGAACAAAGGGATATGCTTCCCTTGACTATGAACTTATAGGATACAAGGAATCAGACCTTGTTAAACTTGATATATTGCTAAATGGTGATCCAGTAGATGCTTTATCTCAAATTGTTCCAAAGGAAAGGGCATATCAAAGAGGCAGAGCAATATGTGAAAAGCTTAAGGAAATTATTCCAAGGCAACTTTTTGAGATACCTATCCAAGCTGCAATTGGTTCGAAAATTATAGCAAGGGAAACTGTAAAGGCCTTGAGAAAAGACGTTCTTGCAAAATGCTATGGTGGAGACATTACAAGAAAGAAAAAGCTTCTTGAAAAGCAAAAAGAAGGTAAAAAGAGGATGAAGCAAATTGGAACTGTTGAGGTTCCACAGGAAGCATTTATGGCTGTATTGAAGGTGGAATAATGGAAAGGGCTTTATATATTCACATCCCATTTTGTATAAGAAAGTGTCTGTATTGTGATTTTTATTCTATTTCAGATTTGTCTTTGCAGGATGATTATATAGATGCTTTAATAAGCGAAATAAAAAGAATTGAAGACAACAAATTAAAATCAATATTCATCGGTGGGGAACCCCCACCGTTTTATCTAAAAATAGCCTTGAAAAACTGTTAAGAAGTTTAAGCAAATTTCAATTTACGGAGTTTACTGTTGAAGCTAATCCTGGAACTTTGGAAAAAGAAAAATTGATAGTGCTAAAAGAATATGGAGTCAATAGGCTATCTATTGGTCTTCAGGCTGTTCAAGATAAGATTTTAAAAAGTCTAGGGAGAATTCATACCTTTAGCGATTTTTTAGAAAACTATGAAATGGCAAGGAAAATAGGTTTTAATAATATTAATGTTGATTTGATGTTTGATATTCCTGGACAGGGAATGGATGACTGGAAGGAAACATTGGAGAAAATTGCAGAAATTAAACCTGAACATTTGTCGTGCTATAGTTTGATAATAGAAGAAGGAACGCCCTTTTACGAATTATATAATATGGGACAACTTAACGTTGCTGATGAAAATATCGATAGAGAAATGTATCATTATTCAGTAAATTTTTTAAAAAGCAAGGGATTTGTGCATTATGAAATATCGAATTTTGCTTTACCGGGATATGAATGCATTCATAATCTAACCTATTGGAATGAAGAAGAGTATTATGGAGTTGGGGCATCGGCTCATTCGTTTATAGATAAATATAGATATTACAATGTGGATGATGTTAAGAAATATGTAAACTTAGTATATAATGATGAAGCAAAAAGAGAAAAATATTTATTAGCAAAAAGGATGAAATGAGCGAATTTATGATCCTTGGTTTAAGAAAAATAAAAGGTGTTTCTAAAGAAGTTTTTAATAAAAGATTTAGTGATGATGTTTATAATGTTTTTGGTCAGGAAATATCTAAACTAATTGAACAAGGGCTTTTAATGGATGATGGGAAAAATATTTTTTGACGATTAGGGGTCTTGACATTGCAAATCAGGTTTTTATGAGATTTATATTATAAAACAAAGGAGCGTTTTAAGACGTTCCTTTATTTTTTGAATTAAGAAGGAATTGGCTTTTTTATGTAGAATATTATTTATCGATGTTAAGTAAATATTTTCTTGCAGGTGATAAAATGGAGAAGAAAAGATTTTATAGAATTTTGCTTATTACAATAGGATTGATAGTTATCATAAAGTCTCTTTTTAATATCAATATAATTAGTTTTCGCGATTTGTTTTTCTTCTTTTTGCCTTATTTGTTGCATCTATTATGAATTATTTTACCCTTTTTGTTAAAGATATTAGATTCGACTTTACGGAAACAATAACCATCTTCATCTTTTTAACCTCTGGACTTTATAATGCGATTTTGTTTGAAACCCTTTATAGTATCACCACATTTATTATTAATACGTTTTATTATAAGAAAGCAGATATTAATTTAGATAAATTATTGGTAAATACCTCAATGTTTGCAATAATTGTTTTTTATCGGGTAAAATAAGCAACTTATTATCTAGTTTTGCAAATTTGCCTTATTTAGAAGATATTGTATTGTCTGCAGCATTGTTTGAGCTTCTTTTCTTGACTTTTAATATATTGCTATTATACATTGAAATTATTTTGGATGGAAAGAGGCTATCTATATTTAAAGCCTTTGATTTGGAAATTTTACTTACGGACTATATTATTGCTGTGACGCTGTCGATATCCTTATGCTTGATAAGTTTTAGCTCGGGTAAATTAGGAACGGTTTTAATATTTGTTATTTTAGTTATATTAAGTTATACCTTTTATCTTTTTAAAAGATTGGAGTTTAAAAATGCAATAATTAAAAAATTGCTCATTATAAGTGAGGACCTAATTAAATATGGCGATTTAAAAACAAAGTGTGATTATTTCTTAATAAATTTAAAAGAAATAATACCCTATGATATTGCTGCAATATATTTTTTCGATTATAAAAATGATGATTTTGCAATCCCTATTTCTTTTTATCTACCTATAGAACTTCCTTTAAACGAATTAGACCTTAATATTAAAAATGGCAATACTATAAAAAGAATTTTAGACAAGAAAATATATATTAGCAAAAATACCAAAAGAGATAAAAATATTTCAATTGTAGGGGAACTTCAAAATTGGTGTGAATCTGCTGTATTCGTTCCAATTGTTGTAGAGGATGAAGTGAAGGGATTAATCTTTTTAGCAGGACGAATTAGCATGTCAAATTTACTATTGCAGGACATTGAAGATCCATTAAATATACTTTCAAAACAAATGGCATTAGCAATTTCTAATTATAGATATTTTTGGATATAAAAAGGAAGCTGAGATAGATCCATTAACAGGCCTATATAATAGAAAGGTGTTAGATAAAGAAATAGACAATTTAATAAAACAAAATGTAAACTTTTCTATTGTAATTTTTGATTTAGATGATTTTAAAAAGGTTAATGACACGTATGGACATTTAGCAGGGGATCAGGTTCTTAAGGAATTTGCAAATGTTATTAAGAAAGTTATAAGAAAAACTGACATAGCTTGTAGATTTGGAGGAGAGGAGATATTAATCATATTAAAGGGACTATCAAAGGAACAGGCATACATAATTGCAGAAAGAATAAGAGAAAAGCTCGAAGAATCAAATATTATTATAAACGGTAATTCAATTAATGTAACAGTGTCAGGTGGTATAGCTTCGTATCCAGAAGATGCAAATAATATAAAGGAATTGCTTAATAAGGCTGATGCTGCTTTATATATTGAAGGCAAATCGAAGGGTAAAAATAAAATAGCTATATGCTAACTTAGATAGAGCCTTAAGAATTTAAAAATAGATTTTGGTATAAATGTAAAGGGGTAAAAATATTGAAATGTAATTATGAGGAGTTTTCAGGTGAAATAATAAAAAAGGTGAAATTAAAATATTTAGCATATTTGCCTGAAGGATATGAAAAAGATAAAAACAAGAAATGGCCGCTTATTTTATTTTTACATGGTATGGGAGAGCGTGGGGAAGACTTGGAACTTGTTAAAAGACAGGGACTACCCAATATTATTAATGAATTAGAGTATTTTCCTTTTATTCTTATTGCACCGCAATGCCCAACAAACTCTATGTGGTATATGGAAATAGATTCACTATTTGAACTAGTTAAGCATGTTATTAATCAATATAATGTAGACACATCCAGGATTTATTTAACAGGGTTAAGCATGGGTGGCTTTGGAACTTGGCATTTTGCTGAGGCTCATCCTAAACTTTTGCGGCTATTGTTCCTATTTGCGGTGGGACGGTTCCCAAAATAGGATTCCCTGAAAGGATTAAAGTTCTTAAAGATGTGCCTGTTTGGGCATTTCATGGTGCAAAGGATGAAATAGTTCCTATTGAAATGTCTAAAGAATTAGTGGATGTTTTAAGGCAGCATAATGGAAATGTTAAATTTACGTATATCCAGACGCAGGGCATGATTCTTGGACTGAAACTTATAGAAATAAAGATTTATATGCTTGGCTTCTTGGACAGAAGAATGATAAGTTTACATTAGAATAAAAATATTGTGATAATCCTTTTTATGGCATAAATATTATTATGCTATAAAAAGGATTATTTTTATATCACAAGAATTTTTAATAGAATATATTGACAAATTTAAAGGATAGTGATATTTTTATCTTAGAGTTAGCACTCACTATTAAAGAGTGCTAATAAGAGAGGAGGTGGGAGCATGGATCTTGGCGAAAGAAAAAGATATATACTAAAGGCAATTGTAGATGATTATATTGAAACAGCAGAACCGGTAGGATCAAGAACCATAGCAAAAAATATGAGATGGGTATAAGCTCCGCCACCATAAGAAATGAAATGGCAGATTTAGAGGAATTGGGATATTTAGAGCAACCACATACATCAGCCGGAAGAATTCCTTCAGATAAAGGATATAGATACTATGTAGATAAGCTTATAAACATAAAAGATCCAACGCCTGAAGAGGCTTCAGAAATAAAAAATATATTGCAATTTGCAACTATATGTGAGATAGATAATATAATAAAAAGAACGACTAAACTTTTGTCAGAGGTTACGAGATATACAGCGGCAGTTTTATCGCCTTCGGTCAAAAAAGTGCAGTAAAATCAATACAGCTCGTTCAAGTTAACGATTATGATGTTTTAGCAATAGTTGTTACTGATACTGCTGTGATTAAACATGTTTTGATTAAGCTGCCGAGAAGAATAGATTATGATACACTATTAAAAATAAACAATATGCTCAATGAAAAATTAAGAAATCTAACAGTAGAACAGATAGATCTTTCAGTTATAAATCAAATTCTTATGGAACTTAGAGGGTATTATGAAATATTAAATGCTATTATTCCTGTTTTATATGACTCTTTAAAATCAGTAGACTGCGACATTTATTTAGAAGGAACAACCAATATTTTTAAATATCCAGAGTATAATGATATAAACAAGGCGAAAAACTTCTTATCATTATTAGAAAGAAAGGAAACCCTTATTGATATATTCTCAGATGATGGAGAAAACCTTAAGGTTTCAATTGGTAAAGAAAACAACAATGATGAAGTTAGAGATTGCAGCATAATAAGAGCGTCATATATGGTTGGAAATAAAGTTGTGGGCACTATTGGAGTTATAGGACCAACGAGGATGGATTATTCCAAAGTAATCGGAATACTAAAGTTTATAGCAGATAATTTAAATGACATATTAAGAAATTCCTTCTAACAGGGTGGTGAATTTATGACAAATGAAAATGTGAATGAAAAAGATAACTTGATTTTAGAAAAAGACGAACAAAATGAAAAAACGAAGGAGGAGAATATAGATTTAAGTCAAGAAGTTAATGAGGAAAAAGAAATATTAGACGACAAGAACAAAGAAATAGAAGAGCTGAGACAAAAACTTTCAGATAAGGAAAATGAGTGCCAAAGTTATGTAGACCTATTGAAAAGGACTATGGCGGATTTTGATAATTTTAGGAAAAGAACTCAAAAAGAGAAAGAAACAATATATACAGATGGCTTTGTAGATGCAATTAAGGAATTATTGCCTGTCCTTGATAATCTTGAAAGGGCAGTAGCACATGTTGAAGATAATGAGTCAAATCCTTTAGTTGAAGGTATACAAATGACTTTGAAGTTATTTAAAGATACACTTCAAAAATGGGAGTAGAAGAAATAAAAGCAGAAGGAGAAAAATTTGATCCAAATTATCACAATGCTATAATGCATGTTCAAGATGAAAACTATGATGAAAACATCATAGTTGAAGTGTTCCAAAAAGGATATAAATATAAAGATAAAATAATAAGATACAGCCTTGTTAAAGTAGCAAATTAAGAAAGGGGAGGAGAAGAAATGGGTAAGGTTATAGGTATTGACCTTGGAACTACCAACTCATGTGTTGCTGTCATGATTGGTGGAGAACCAGTTGTTATTCCAAATTCTGAAGGTGCAAGAACAACTCCTTCAGTTGTAGGTTTTAAACCAAATGGAGAAAGAATAGTAGGTCAGGTTGCAAAAAGACAAGCAATAACAAATCCAGAAAGAACAGTGATATCAATAAAAAGGCACATGGGAACAAACTATAGGGTTAAAATCGACGATAAGGAATATAGCCCAGAAGAAATTTCAGCAATGATACTTATGAAGCTAAAGGCCGATGCTGAAGCTTATCTTGGAGAGCCTGTAACTCAAGCAGTAATTACAGTTCCTGCATATTTTAACGACAGCCAAAGACAGGCTACAAAAACGCAGGTAAGATAGCAGGGCTTGAAGTTTTGAGAATAATAAACGAGCCAACTGCAGCATCACTAGCCTATGGACTTGATAAAATGGATAAAAATCAAAAGATTTTAGTTTATGACCTTGGTGGCGGAACCTTTGACGTTTCAATCCTTGAAATAGGTGATGGAGTATTTGAAGTTAAGGCAACTAATGGTAATACCCACCTTGGTGGTGATGACTTTGACCAAAGAATAATGGATTATATTATGGATACTTTCAAGGCTGAAACAGGAATAGATTTAAGAAACGATAAGATGGCACTCCAAAGATTAAAAGAAGCAGCAGAAAAGGCTAAGATAGAACTTTCATCAATGCTTCAAACAGAGATAAATCTTCCATTCATAACAGCTGATGCCACAGGTCCAAAACATATTAACATGACATTAACAAGAGCAAAATTCAATGAATTAACTGCAGATCTTGTTGAAGCAACTATTGAGCCTATGAGAAATGCCTTAAGGGATGCAGGACTTACAATCAATGATATTGATAAAGTTATATTAGTTGGTGGTTCAACAAGAATACCAGCAATACAAGATGCTGTAAGAAACTTTACAGGAAAGGAACCAACAAAGGGAATAAATCCTGATGAAGCTGTTGCAGTTGGAGCTGCAATTCAAGCAGGAGTTTTAACAGGTGAAATTAAGGACCTCTTGCTTCTTGACGTTACACCATTGTCCCTTGGTATTGAAACATTAGGAGGAGTATTTACTGTTTTAATTCCAAGAAATACAACGATTCCTACAAAGAAGAGCCAAATATTCTCAACAGCAGCCGATGGCCAAACTTCCGTTGAGATACATGTTCTACAGGGAGAAAGACCAATGGCAAGGGATA
The DNA here is from genome assembly GCF_028872215.1 of Caloramator sp. Dgby_cultured_2. NCBI lineage: Bacteria > Bacillati > Bacillota > Clostridia > Eubacteriales > Clostridiaceae > Caloramator > Caloramator sp. Dgby_cultured_2. The sequence goes on along the minus strand of NZ_CP118396.1, from coordinate 1,112,373 downwards.
ACAAGACCCTTGGAAGGTTTACTCTATCAGGTATACCACCAGCACCACGTGGAGTGCCACAAATCGAAGTTACATTTGACATAGATGCTAACGGTATATTAAATGTTTCAGCAAAGGATTTAGGAACAGGAAAGGATGCAAAAATTACAATTACAGCTTCAACACATCTTTCAGAGGAAGAAGTTGAAAAGGCAGTTAAAGAAGCAGAAAAATATGCTGAAGAGGATAAGAAGAGAAAAGAAGAAATTGAAATCAGAAATAATGCTGACTCATTGATTTATCAAACTGAAAAGACAATAAAGGATTTAGGTGATAAATTAACAGCAGATGAAAAGTCAAAGATAGAAGAAAAGATAAAGAAGCTAAAGGATGCCTTGAATGGAACTGATGTTAATGCTATAAAGACTGCATCAGATGAGCTTACTCAGTCCTTCTATGAAATTTCATCAAGAATTTATTCACAATACAACCAAGGAGCAAATCAAGGATTTAGTCAACAGCAAAATACAGGAAACGATGATATAAAGGTTGACTACGATGTAAAGGACGGTAAATAATATAAGAGGGATTTTTATCCCTCTTTTCTGTATGTGAAAGGTGGTGAAACAATTGGCAAAGGACTACTATGCAATACTCGGAGTAGACAAAAATGCATCCGACGAAGAAATAAAAAAGGCCTTTAGAAAATTAGCCCTTCAATATCACCCAGATAGAAATCCCGGCAATAAAGAGGCTGAGGAAAAATTTAAGGAAATAAACGAAGCATATCAGGTGTTATCGGATCCTCAAAAGAGGGCACAATATGATCAATTTGGAACAGCTGATTTTAATGGGCAGGGATTCGATTATTCAAATTTTGGTGGCTTTGGAGGATTCGAGGGCTTTGGTGGTTTTGGAGATATTTTTGGAGATATTTTTGGTGATTTCTTTGGTGGTTCAAGAAAACAAAACAGGCCCCCAAAGGGGTGCTGATTTAGAATATACATTGAATCTATCCTTTGAGGAGGCAGCCTTTGGAGCCAAAAAGATGTAGAAATTTTCAGGTATGAAACATGTGATACCTGTCATGGAACAGGGGCAAAGCCTGGAACTAGTCCAAGGACATGTGATAAGTGCCATGGAACAGGTCAGATGAAGATTGAAAGAAGAACTCCTTTTGGAAGTTTTGTAAGCATAACTACCTGTGATAGATGTCATGGAGAGGGAAAGATTGTAGATAGTCCTTGTTCAATTTGTGGAGGAAAAGGCAAAGTTAGAAAGAAAAAGATAATCTCAGTAAATATTCCTGCAGGTGTTGATAGCGGTATGACAATACCATTAAGAGGCGAAGGTGAACCAGGTGTAAGAGGAGGTCCTGCAGGCGATTTATATCTGCACATTAATGTAAGGCCTCATAAGATATTCAAGAGGCAGGGGAGCGATATTTATTGCACGATACCGGTTAGCATAACAAAGGCAACACTAGGTGGTGAAATTACAGTTCCAACCCTTGAGGGTGAAGAAAAATACAATCTTCCTGAGGGAACTCAGCCTGGAACTATAATTAGACTAAAAGGTAAAGGCATCCCAAAACTAAGAAGCAGCGTAAGGGGAGATTTATATTTTGAAGTTAAGGTTGAAGTCCCAAAGAAGCTGACAGAACGCCAAAGGGAGCTATTGAAAAAGCTTGCTGAGGAGTTTGGAGAGACAGCACCGGAGAAAAATCCTTTGTAGACAAATTTAAAGATGCATTTGGAGTATAAAAGGGCAGCCGCATTGGCATTAATAGCTATTGCGGCCGCCCTTTTATTCTCTTTTGCTTACCTATTAAACATTAATAATAACACTTGCAGTAATTAAATATTTGAATTAATATAATGTTTGATAATAAAAAGGAGTTGATAAAATGAAGGGAAAATGGATTGAAATTAAAGTAATAACAAGCCCTGAGGCTGTTGAAATGGTTAGCGGCATTTTTTATTCTTTAGATGTTAAGGGGTAGCCATAGAGGACCCAAATGATATATTAGAAAAACAAAGTAAACCAAGTTGGGATTATGTTGATATGAATTTATTTGAACATGGAGACAAGGCAGCTGTAGTAAAAGGATATTTCAGCGATGATAATAATATTGATGATATAGTAAAATTTATAGATGAAAGATTAAAAGAACTTAGAGAAGAAGGTTTTAGTATTGGCGAAGGAAGAATAATTACCAATTCGGTTTACGAAGAGGACTGGGCTCATTCATGGAAAAAATATTATAAGGTGACTAAACTAGGTAATAGAATTGTTGTTAAGCCAAGATGGGAGGAATATATTCCAAAGGAAGATGAAATTATAATAGAACTTGACCCAGGCATGGCCTTTGGAACGGGAACCCATGAAACTACAATTTTGTGCTTAGAACTTCTTGAAAAATACATAAAGGGTGGGGAATTAGTTTACGATATAGGAACTGGTTCAGGAATACTTTCGATTGCTGCATCTAAGTTTGGGGCTAAAAAGGTTATTGGAGTAGATATTGATGAGGTAGCTGTAGATGCTGCAAAGGAAAACGTTGAGTATAATAACATTGAAAACGTAGAAATAAGGCATGGAAATTTAACTGATGTTTTAGAGGAAAAGGCGGATATAATAGTTGCAAATATTATTGCTGATGTGATTATTATGATGACTCCTTCTGCAAAGGAATTTTTAAAGAAGGATGGACTATTTATAATTTCAGGTATTATAAAGGATAGGAAAACTGATGTTTTATCCACACTTGAAAGAAATAACTTTAATTTAATTGAAATTAGAGAAATGGGAGAATGGGTAGGAATTGTTGTAAAAAATATGTAGAGGGGATGAAGTATGCACAAGTTTTTCGTATCAGCAGAACAAGTTAGATTTCCTAATATATATATTTATGGAGAAGATGTTGACCATATCGTTAAAGTTTTAAGGTTGAGAAACGGCGATAAGATACAAATTAGCGACGGGAATGGCAAAGAATATATTTGTGAAATAATAAAATCAGATAAAAAGGAAGTTGTGTGTAATATAATTGAAAGCTTCGATAACGAGACAGAAGCACCTATTAATATAACATTATATCAGGGGCTTCCAAAATCACAAAAGATGGACCTTATTGTTCAAAAATGCGTAGAGATAGGAGTTGTTAGAATTGTTCCTGTAATAACTAATAGAGTTGTTGTTAAAGTAGAGGGAAGGGATTTAAAAAATAAAATAGAAAGATGGCAAAGGATTGCCTATGAAGCTGCAAAGCAAAGCAATAGAGGCATAGTTCCTATTGTTAGCGATGTCATGAATTTTGAAGAGGCAATTGAAGAAATGAAGCAAAAGGATTTAGTAGTGGTTCCCTATGAAAGAGAAAAAGAAAGGGGCATAAAGGATCTTAGAGATAGAAAGGATATAAAAGATATTGCTATATTTATTGGTCCTGAGGGCGGTTTTGAAGAGGAGGAAATAGAAAACTGCCTTGATATTGGAGCTATTCCTGTTACTTTAGGTCCAAGAATATTAAGGACAGAGACTGCTGGTTTTGTAACATCAGCTCTAATTTTATACGAACTAGGAGATTTAGGAGGAGGAAGATGAAAAAGGTTGCCTTTTATACATTAGGTTGTAGGGTTAATACCTATGAAACGGAAGCTATGGCAGAGACGTTTATTAAAAACGGCTATGAGGTTGTGGATTTTGATGATTATGCAGATGTTTATGTTATAAACACCTGCACAGTTACAAACATAGGAGATAAAAAATCAAGGCAAATGATAAGAAGGGCAAAAAGAAGAATAATGATGCCGTTGTTGTTGCTGTAGGATGTTATGTTCAGGTGGCACCTGAAGAGGTTGAAAAGATAGAAGATGTGGATATAATTGTTGGAACAAAGGATAAAGGTAAGATTGTTGAATTTGTTGATGAATATTTAAAAAATAGGAAGAGAATTAAGCACGTTGAAAATGTTATGAGCATTAGACATTTTGAAGAACTTGAAATAGATGAATATCAGGATAAGACTAGGGCTTTTTAAAGATTCAGGATGGTTGCGACAGATTTTGTTCCTATTGCTTAATTCCGTATGCAAGGGGGCCAGTAAGAAGCAGAAAACCTGAAAATATTTTAATGGAAGTTGAGAAACTGTCAAGAAATGGATATAAAGAAGTAATTTTATCAGGTATCCATGTAGCATCCTATGGTAAAGATCTAAAGGATGTGAATCTTATAGATGTAATTGAAATGATTTCTAAAGTAGAAGGAATAGAAAGAATTAGAATAGGTTCAGTAGATCCAACATTTTTTAATGAGGAAATAATAGAAAAATTAAAATATATAGACAAGTTTTGCCATCATTTTCATTTATCCCTTCAGAGCGGCTGTGATGAAACCTTAAGGAGGATGAATAGACATTATACTACCTCAGAATATAAAAAAATAGTGGATAATTTAAGGGAGGTTTTTGAGGATGTCTCTATAACAACTGACGTTATTGTAGGATTCCCTGGTGAGACCGATGAAGAATTTGAAAGGACTTTTGAATTCTTGAAGGAAATTAAACTTTCAAAGATGCATATATTTAAATATAGCCCAAGGAAGGGGACAAAAGCAGCTGAATATAAAAATCAAGTCCCAGAGGTCATTAAAGAAGAAAGAAGCAAAAAGCTCATTGAACTTGATAAAATATTAGAGCATGAGTTTATAAAAAACATGAAGGAAAGGTAATGGATGTTTTATTTGAGGAATATAAGGAAGGTTATAATTGGGGATATACTAAAAATTATATAAGAGTTGGAGTAGAGTCACAAAGGGATTTGTCAGGAGAGATAATTAATGTTAAAATAATAGAAAGTAGGGAAAATAAGGCAATTGGAGTTTTGGAGGAGGTGAAATAATGGACTGCATATTCTGCAAAATAGCAAATGGAACCATTAAGACTGAAATTTTATATGAAGATGAAAAAGTAGTTGCATTTAGGGATATTAATCCTGTTGCACCAGTTCATGTTCTTATTGTCCCTAAGAAACACATTGAATCAGCTTTAAAGCTTGAAGGGGAGGATTTTAATTTAATTGGCCATGTGTTTATGGTTGCTAAAAAGCTAGCTAATGAACTTGGCATCGCTGAAGATGGTTTTAGAATAGTAAATAACTGTAATAGAGCTGGAGGACAAACAGTAATGCATATTCATTTTCACCTATTAGGTGGACAGGATATGCAATGGCCACCAGGTTGATGTAACATAGTGTAAAATTATTGTAGGACGAAAAAGACAAAAATTTAAAAGAGACAACCCCTGTGATAAAATAAAAGTGAAAAAACACACAAACCAATAAGGGGTGTCTCTTTTGAATAATATTATACAACAACATTTAATAAATTTCACTACTAAATTAATAAAAAATGTTGAAGAAACTATATCAAAAGAATGGGATCTAACAAAACTTGTTGATGTAGTTAAAAAAATGACTGATGAATTAGGAGCAAACATAATAAAGGACTTTTTAGAAGAATTAGATAAAACGATTAAAGAAGATGAAAAAAGGAAAAAGGGATGGGTAGTAGAAAGGAAAGACAAGAAAAAGATTGTAACAATGCTAGGCGAAATAGAATATGCAAGAACGTATTACAAATCTAAGAAGAATGGGGAATATAGATATTTACTTGATGAAATTATAGGGATAAGCAAACATGAGAAGGTAGATAAAGAAGTAAAGATAAAGCTGGTGGAGAACGCAATTAATATGTCCTATGAGGAGAGTAGTAAAATAACATGTCCGGAGAAACTAAGTAGACAGGCAGTATTTAATGCAATAAGACAGGTAGGAGAAGTAGAAGTAAAAGGGAAGTAAAAGAAAAGAGGAAAGTAAGGGTGCTATACATAGAAGCAGATGAGGATCATGTGGCATTGCAGGATGGGAAGAAGGAGATGCCAAGGCTTGTATATATACATGAAGGAAGGCAAAGCAAAAATGGGAGAAACGAATTAAAGAATGTATATTACAAAGCATACGTTGGTGTAGAAGCTGAAGAAATATGGATAGATGTAGCGAATTATGTGTATGACAATTATGAAATAGAGAGCATAGAAAAGATATACATAGCAGGAGATGGAGCAAGATGGATAAAGGAAGGAATGGAATGGATTCCGAAAGCGAAATTTGTATTAGATAGATATCATTTGAACAAATACATAATAAGAGGGACAGCAAAGCGAGAAGAATATAGGCAAAAGATATGGGGAGCGATAAATGAAGGGGATAAGAAGGTTTTAAGGGAGATATTTAAGGAGTTAATAAATATAGCAGAAACTAAGACAGAAAAGGAGAGAGCAAAAGAAGCAAGGAGATATATATTAAATAACTGGGAAGGGATAGTAATATATAAAGAGGACGAGGATGTAATAGGATGCAGTGCAGAAGGGCATATAAGCCATGTATTATCAGCGAGATTAAGCAGTAGGCCATTAGGATGGAGTAAAGAGGGATTAAAGATAATGGCAAAGCTAAGGGTATTTAGCAGGAATGGAGGTAATTTAAGGGAAATAAGTATATACAAGGAAGATGTTGAAACATTTAGATTAAATAAAAAGAAGATAAAAGAAACAATTAAAAGAATAAATAATTCTTCACGAGAAGGAATAAATAATATAACAATATTAAACATTGGAAAAGTAACACCGATGTATAAGATATTAAAATCAATTAAATATGAAAATATAATTTAAAGTTTAAAAGTTTACGAAAGTCTTGATTTTAAACATTTTAGGGGTTGTCTATAAAAAATTAACCTACAATATCTTGACACTATCTTGATGTAATTTATGATTGACAAAATTTACTTTAGTAATATATAATGTTAATGTGCTATTTGCGTCTATCATCGCAGCACTATTTTATTCTGTTAAGCGGAGGGAGGGAGAACGGTGTCAGAAATAAGAGTTGGCGAAAACGAATCATTAGACAGCGCTCTTAGAAGATTTAAGAGAAAGTGCGCAGCTGCAGGTGTTCTTGCTGAAATCAGAAAGAGAGAACACTATGAAAGCCCAAGCGTAAGACGTAAGAAGAAATCACAAGCTGCTCGTAAGAGAAAGCATAAATAATGAAAGAAGGGTGAATATGTCACTCAAAGAAAGGATCCAAGAGGATTGGAAAAATGCGATGAAGGCCAAGGATAGCTTTAGAGCAAGCGTCCTTAATATGGCTAAGGCTGCTATATTATATGATGAAAAAACTAATGGTAAAATCCTTGATGATGAAGAAGTTATTGCTGTGTTATCAAGGGAAGTAAAAGAAGAAAAGAGTCCCTTGAAGAATTTGAAAAGGGGAACAGGCAAGATCTTGTTGAACAAGTTAATAAGGAAATAGAGATTTTGCTTGAATACCTTCCTCAGCAGCTTACTGAAGATGAGATTGCTGAAATTATAAGAAGTGCTGTTGATGAGGTGGGAGCAAATAGCATAAAGGACATGGGAAAAGTCATGGCCATTGTTGCTCCAAAGGTTAAGGGTAGGGCAGATGGCAAGATGGTTAGTGAAATGGTAAAAAGTTTTTACAGTGAAATAATGACCCGCAAATTGCGGGTCTTTTAGTTTTGAAAAATAAATAATCAAATATTGATTATTTTATTCATAAAATTTAATGGGATGAATTTTAAGGGAGAGTATATGGATATAAAACAAAGATTTTCTGATGCACTTGATATTCCAGAAGAAATAGTTTTAGATGTTCCAGTAATAAAGATAGTAAGTAATAATAAAATTATCATAGAAAATCATAAAGGTATAATTGAATACAGCAAAACAATTGTAAGAATTAATTCAAAGATAGGGACTGTAGCACTAAAAGGAGAGGATTTTGTTATAAAATATATCACACAAGATGAGATAATTTTGGAGGGAAATTGAAGTAATAGAATTTATTAAGTGATGAGGGCTGGGCCTATGGATAAAAATTATATAACTGTTGATGTGGAAGGATTGAATCCAGAAAAATTTATAAATCTAGCGGTAATAAATGGATTAACCTTGTGGGATATAGAAAGGCTTAGCATAACTAATATGAGATTTAATATGAAAGAAAAGGATTTTAAACAAATAAGGCATATAGCAAAAAAGACACATTGCAGAGTTAAAATTGCGAGAAAAAATGGGTTTATTTTTTTATTTAGGCGTTTATTTAAGAGAATATTTTTTATAATCGGATTAGTAATCTTTGTTCTACTGATATATATTTTTCAAACATCATTTGGAATATTGAAATAGTCGGAAATAAAGTAGTAAATGATCAGCTAATTTTAAAATCCTTAAATAAAGCTGGATTAAAGGTAGGGACCTATAAGAAGAATATTAATCTTAGGGATATAGAGAATAGACTTTTAAAGGACATAAAGGAATTATCTATGGTGACGATTAGTTTAGATGGAACAAAAGCTAAAGTAGAGATTGTAGAGAGGACTATGCCTCCAACTATATTAGATTTAGAAAAACCAATGAACATAGTGGCTGCTAAGGATGGGATATTAACAAAAGTTATAGCTTTGAAGGGACAAAAATTAGTAAAAGAAGGTGATTTTGTTAAGAAAGGCCAAATATTGATTTCAGGAGTTATAAAGGATCATCAAAATTTACCAATTGATGTTACAAGAGCCTTAGGGGAAGTTTATGCAAAGACTTGGTATGAGTCAATAAAGGAAGTTCCTTTAAAATACAGATACTTTGAGAGAACTGGCAAATGTGAAAAATTCATATATTTTGTTTTACCTAATAATAAAATTATTAAGTTATGGTCAAATATTAACAAATTTCAATTTTATGATAAAATAATAGAAAAAGAGCAAGTGAAATTGTTAGGATTCAATTCACCGGTTACTAAAGTTACTGAATACTACTATGAAAAAATTGAAAAAATCAAAAATTTATCCTATAATGAGGCCATAGATGTTGCAACAAACCTTGCGGATGAAGAACTTATAAAAATAATGCCAAAGGATATAAAGATTTTGGAAAGAAAATATGATAAAATATTAATGAAGGACAAAGTTAGGATAAGAAAGTTGATTTTAACGGAAGAAAAGATTTCAAAAGAAGAAGAGATAAAATAGATTGGGGGATAGAAATTGCAACAAGAAAATAGAATTGTAATTGACAATATGGAGCATGTAATGAATTTGTTTGGAAAATTTGATGAAAACATTAAGGTTATTGAACAAACCTTTAATGTGAACATCATAAATAGAGGAACCGAGGTAAAGGTTGCAGGATTAGGTAACATAGAACTTGCTACAAAAACCGTTTTAAAACTTTTAGAAATTGCAAAAAGAGGAGAAATTATTAATTTACAGACTGTTAACTATATAATAAGCCTTGTTTTAGAAGATTCGCCACAGGATCTTGAAAAAATACTTGAAGATGTCATCATCGTTACGGCCCGTGGAAAATACGTAAAATGTAAAACATTTGGCCAAAAGGAATATATAGAAGCGATTAAAAAGAATGAAATTGTTTTTGGTATCGGGCCGGCAGGAACAGGGAAGACTTATTTAGCAATAGCTATGGCTGTAAAATTTTTAAAAGAAAAAAGATAGGAAGAATTATATTAACTCGTCCCGCTGTTGAGGCCGGCGAAAGGCTGGGATTTTTACCAGGGGATCTACAGGAAAAGATTAATCCATATTTAAGACCTTTATATGATGCTTTATATGATATTTTAGGAGTAGATACCTTTCAAAAATATATGGAAAATGGAATTATTGAAGTTGCACCCTTAGCTTATATGAGAGGGAGAACTTTAGATGACTGCTTTATAATATTAGATGAAGCACAAAATACAACTCCAGAACAGATGAAGATGTTCTTAACAAGATTTGGTTATGGCTCAAGAATAGTGGTAACCGGAGATTTAACTCAAATAGACTTACCGCCCGAAAAGATGTCCGGATTAAAACAGGTAACACATATTCTAAAGGATATCGATGGGATAGAGTTTGTATATTTTACACATAAAGATGTGGTAAGACATAGATTGGTAACAGAAATAATTAAAGCCTATGATAAATACGATAGTGGAAAAAGGTGATTACATGAATCCTTTTAATATACAAAAGATACTTAAGGATGAACGTTTCTTAAGATTTAGTGTGCTTTTAGGAACTTTTATTATTCTGTTTGCCTTAAGCGTAAACAGTGTAATACCTCAAAAATATGATTTAAAAGAAGGACAGGTATCGCCTGCCGATATAAAGTCACCACGAGATTTTATCGATGAAATTGCCACTAAAGAAAAAATTCAAACGGCAATTGCAAATATTCCATTACAATATTCTAAAAATAATGATCTTCAAAGGGATGCAATCAATAAAGCTAAGCAATTTTTTAATTTAATAAAAGACATGAAAGTTAGAGATGAATCTGAGGAAAATAAAGTTGACTATATTAAGGCAAATTTAAATTTAAAGGTTGATGATGAAATAATATTATATTTTTGAATCTTGATAGTTCTAAACTTGATGAAGCTTCTACTTTATTAACTAAAGGATTAAGTGATTTGTTAAATTTAGAAATATTACAAAATGATGATGAATCCTTTAATGATGCTTATGATTACTTAAAAAAAGGATTTTAGAGTCTAACCTGGACTTTACAACAAAAATAGTCTTTTGACATTATCAAAAATTTTATCAGACCTAATATGTTTATTGATGTAAAAAAGACAAATGAATTACAGGAACTTGTGAAAAAACAGGTTGAACCTGTTTATATTAGAAAAAATCAAGTTATTGTTTCAAAGGGCCAAACAGTCACTGCCCAGCATATTATTCTATTAAATAAAGCAGGTGTTTTGAAGAATAATTCTAAATCTGATGTTGCAAATTATATAAGCTTAATTTTAATAATTACTCTTACAGAATTTTTAGTTTTATTTTATCTTTATAAATTTAAAAATAGAGTTTATTTTGATATAAATAAATTTACATTAGTATTTTTAATTTTATGTTTGAATACTGTTCTTATAGCTGCAACTAAAAACATATCTTTATATGTGATCCCTGTGGCTTTTATGCCAATAATATTAACTATGATATTTGATCATGAATTAGCCTTTTTATATTTTCTATTTCTATTTTAATGTTGGCAATATTAACTAAATTTGTTATAGAAGAATTGTTTATATATTTAATAGGTGGTTTGCTTGGGGTAATTTTTGTTCATAATCTACATGATAGAAGTAATGTGATGTTCGGTGGAGTGCTTATTGGTTTTTTAAATTCACTTATCATTTTGTCGTTAGGATTGATTTTAGGAAAAGAATTTACACAAGTTTTTATTAATATGTCTTATACAATTGCTGGTGGAATTTTCTCATCGGTATTAGCTATTGGTATTATGCCTATATTTGAACAAATTTTTGATGTAGTAACTCCAATAAAGCTTATGGAACTTTCTAACCCTAATCAGCCTCTCCTTAAAAAGTTTTGTTTGAGGCACCGAGTACATACCATCATAGTATTTTGGTTGGAAATCTTGCAGAAGCAGCGGCAGAAAAGATTGGGGCAAATTCCCTTCTTGCAAGAGTAGGAGCATATTATCATGATATTGGTAAAATAAAAAGACCATATTTTTTAAAGAAAATCAAATTACTAATGACAATCCTCATGATAACTTAACTCCGAAATTAAGTGCAATGATAATATCCTCCCATGTTAAGGACGGGATAGAACTTGCAGAACAATATAAATTACCAAATATAATAAAACAAATAATTGAAGAACATCATGGAACTACTTTAATAAAATATTTTTACGCTGTCGCTAAAAAAATGGGGAAGATATAGATGCAGAATCCTTTAGATATTCAGGTCCAAAACCGAGATTAAAGGAATCAGCTATAGTTATGCTGGCAGATTGTGTAGAAGCTGCAGTAAGATCATTGGGGAACGTGACATTAAAGGATATACAGGAAACGGTGGAAAAAATAATAGAAGAAAAAATTAATGATGGACAATTAGATGAGAGCAGTTTAACTCTTAAGGATATTATGAATATAAAAATTAGCTTTATAAATGTTCTACAAGGGATATTTCATAACAGAATAGAATATCCGGAAATTACAGAAGAAGGTGAAGAAAATGGTGTTTATAGAGAACAATCAAAGTAAGATAGAGGTTACAAATGAATTAAGGGAATTGATTGAGGTTGTTATTGACAAAGCTTTGAAATATGAAGGGATTCAATTTAATTATGATGTAAATGTTTATTTGGTGGATAATGAGGCAATAAAAGAAATAAATAAAGAATATAGAAAAATTGATAAAGAAACAGATGTTCTATCTTTCCCAATGATTGATTTTAGAGAAAGAGGGAGTTATGAAGTTTTTGAGGAGGATTTTGATCCAGAAACAAATAATGTGCTCCTTGGCGAAATAGTCTTGTCCCTTGAAAAAGCCTTCGAACAGTCTAAGGAATACGAACATCCTTTTATTAGAGAAGTTGCCTTTTAATTGTGCATAGTGTTTTACATCTTTTGGGATATGATCATGAAGTTGAAGATGAAAGAAAAGCTATGAGGCAAAAGGAAGAAGAAATTTTACATTCCCTTGGTATTACTAGATAAGGGTGAATTTTATGAAGATGAAGAAGATTACCGAAAGCTTTAATCATGCTATAGAAGGTGTAATTTTTGCTATAAAGACACAAAGAAATATGAGAATCCACTTTGCTATAGCGACATTAGTTTTATTAGCAAGTCTTTTTTTGATTTAAGCAAGTTTGAAATTCTTCTATTGTTTTTTACGATTACTCTAGTTATTGTGCTGGAGATGATTAATACAGCAATAGAAGTAACAATTGATTTGAATGCAAACTATTATCATCCATTAGCTAAGATTGCAAAAATGTAGCTGCTGGAGCGGTTTTGATTTCAGCCTTAACCTCTGTTTTGGTTGGTTATTTATTGTTTTTGATAAGCTGAAGTTAGTTACTAACACCGTTATCTTTAAAATTAAACAATCTGACCCTACTGTAGTCTTTATTTGTTTAATATTGATAACTATAATAACAGTAGTGATAAAGGCATTTTATGGGAGAGGAACTCCACTTAAGGGCGGTATGCCAAGCGGGCATTCAGCTGTTGCCTTTGGAGTTGCTACTGCAATTTCATTGTTAACGCAGGATACTTTAATAATAACATTAGCTTTTTTCTTGCCTTTGTTGTAGCACAAAGTAGAGTTGAAGGAAAAATACACTCCATTTATGAGGTAACAGTTGGAGCTATCATAGGAACTTTGGTTGCTATAATTATTTTTAAACTCCTTTAATGGGCACCGAATTGGTGCCTAAAATTATTTCTTTACAATAACAAAATTAGTGATATAATTTGTATTACCGAAATTGCATAAAATATCATTAGAAATAATTTGTAGGAGGAATATAAATGGAATATAAAGAACTAGTAGAAATAGCAAATAAGTCTAAGGAAAATGCTTATGTTCCATATTCAAATTTTCGTGTTGGAGCAGCGCTCTTGACTGAAGAAGGAAAGATTTTTACTGGATGCAATATAGAAAATGCTTCATATGGTGGCACAGTTTGTGCAGAAAGAACTGCTTTATTTAAGGCGATTTCAGAAGGCTATAACAAGTTTAGAGCCATTGCTATAACAAGCGATAGTCCTAATTTAACATTTCCATGTGGAATCTGTAGGCAGGTTATGTCGGAATTTGGACTAGATATTGATGTTATAGTATCAAATAATAAAGGAGAGTATAAGGTGTTTAAGTTAAATGAGTTATTGCCCTATGCCTTTTCCTCGGATGATATGGAAGGAGGTATGTAAATGAGCCAATTTAGATCTGGCTTTGTTACTATTATAGGAAGACCTAACGTTGGCAAGTCTACTTTGTTAAATCATTATTTAGGCGAAAAAATTTCAATAATTTCTAACAAACCTCAAACAACAAGAAATAAGATTCAGGCGATAATGACAAGGGATAATTATCAAATTATATTTTTGGATACGCCAGGAATACACAAACCTAGAACAAGGCTTGGGGAATATATGGTTAAGGTAGCAAAGGAAACATTGAATGAGGTTGATATTGTTCTTTTTTGATCAACCCATCCGAAAAGCCTAATGAAGGAGATTTACATATAATAAACCAATTAAGCACAGTTAAAACTCCAATAATTTTAGTGATTAATAAAGTTGATACAGTATCAAAGGAAATATTGGCAAAAACTATAGATACTTATTCAAAATTATATGATTTTAAGGAAATAGTTCCAATATCTGCATTAAAGGGTGATAACACCGATAGACTATTAAATATAATAGTTTCATTATTACCTGAAGGACCTCAGTATTTCCCAGCTGATATGATAACGGATCAGCCAGAAAAATTTATTGTATCTGAAATAATAAGGGAAAAATTATTGCATAATTTAAAGGAAGAAATACCTCACGGCACTGCGGTTGAAGTTGTATCAATGAAGGCTGATGATGAAAAGGGTATCGTTAATATTAATGCAACTATCTATTGCGAAAAAGAGACTCACAAGGCTATAATAATCGGGAGAAATGGACAAATGCTAAAAAAGTAGGAACAAGTGCCCGCGTAGAAATAGAAAGACTTTTGGGAAGTAAAGTTTTCCTTGAGCTATGGGTAAAGGTTAAGAAGGATTGGAGAGACAGTCCATCGGTTTTAAAAACTTTAGGATATCAATAGATTTATTAGGGGTGATGATTTTGTCGTTAATAAACCTACAAGGAGTTGTCTTGAAGGAAATGCCTCTTGCTGAAACCGACAAGATCATCACCATATTTACAGACAAATTAGGGAAAATCGATGTAGTTGCCCATGGAGCAAGGAGACCTAAAAGTCCAATTGCATCCTCCACATTGCCTTTTTGCTATAGTAGATATTTAGTTTATAAAGGTAAGAATTTATATACTTTAAATCAAAGTAGTATAATCGAGTCTTTTCAAAGAATTATAATGGATTTGGATAGGTTAGCCTATGGAAGTTATATGTTGGAACTAATTGATGTTTTAAATGAAAGGGAAGTAAAAAATGTTTTTATGTTAGGATTGTTATTAAAATCTCTTTACATGCTTTATAATGAAGATATAAATTTAGATTTGCTAAAACTTACGTTTGAATATAAAGTTTTAAGTTTTGCGGGATATCAGCCAATAGTAAGCCAATGCATTAAATGTAGATCAAAAACAAATTTAAGATACTTTAATATTACAGAGGGAGGCTTATTGTGCAGTAATTGTGCAGTTAAATCAGTAGAAAATATTTTATTAAGTGATAATGAGGTTAAATTTTTAAAACAAATTAGAAACATAAAAATAGAGGAATTGAGGAATATTAAATATGATAGTATTATATTAGAAAAATTTATTGAGATTATGGAGGACTATTTTAAACATCATATTGATAGGGAAATTAAATCTTTAAATTTAATAAAAGATTTGAAAGGGAGATGAGCTAAATGGAAGAGATAACTCTTGAAAAAATAGACATTTTAAGGCAAAGGACAGGTATAGGATATGCTGAGGCAAAGGAAATTCTTGAAAAACACAATGGTAATGTGATCGATTCTTTGATTTATATTGAGCAGAATCAGAAAAAATTAGGGGCACAAATTTCAGAATTTAGCAACGATTTAGTGGAGACTATAAGGGAAATTATAAGAAAAGGAAATGTTAACAGGATAAAAGTGAAAAAGACGATAGAGTGTTAATCGATATCCCTGTTACTGCTGGGATAGCTGCAGGTGCAGTAAGTTTATTTAATCCATTATTGATAGCAGTTGGAGCAATAACAGCTGTAGTATCCAAAATAAAAATAGAAATAGAAAGACCAGATGGAAGGGTAGAAGTCGTTGAAGATATAGTTAAAGAAAAAGTTGAGGAGGTAAAGGAAAATATAAAGGATACTGTTGATGATTTTAAAAACACATTTAATGAAAAATTCAAAAATGATGAAGAAAGTAAAGATGAAAATGAATAAGCCTATCGGCTTATTCATTAAATTTTGATTAAAAATATTGAAAATATTTGTCTAATGTAATAAAATATTTATGAATTAATAATACTTACCATTAGTATTATTTGGATAATTGTAAAAATTTTAGAATATTACTATTGTCATGATTCCTCTGTCAATATATAATATAATAAATAAAACTGTGCACAGAGGTGATTTTTATTAAACTTACAAAACGTCAAGAAGAGATTATAGAAATAGTAAAAAAATCAACCTATAACAAGCGAGCAAATAGCAGAAAAGCTTAATCTAACAAGAGCAGCCTTAAGGCCTGATTTAGCTATATTAACTATGACAGGAATTTTAGAGGCGCGCCCTAAAGTTGGGTATGTTTATTCAAAGAAAGGTCAAAACACATTAAAGTATAAGTCGATTAAGGAAATTACTGTAGGCGAAATAAAATCCAAACCTACGGTAGTTTCAGAGGATATGTCGATTTATGATTCAATAATCCAGCTTTTTATTAATGATACTGGGACCTTGTTTGTGGAAAATAATGGATATTTAACTGGTGCTGTTTCAAGAAAGGATTTTTAAAAATTACCCTTGGTAATACAGATATACACAAAGTTCCAGTAGGCATTATAATGACAAGGATGCCTAATATCATAACAATTACAGATGATGAAAGCGCTTATGAAGCTGCAAGGAGAATTATTGAACATGAAGTCGACAGCCTACCAGTTGTTGAAAAGGTAAAAACTGAAGATGGTAAAGAAATGTATAAAATAACTGGTAAGGTCTCTAAAACTACCATTACAAGACTTTTTGTAGAACTTGGTAGGGAATAATTAAAGGTTTGGATTGTTATTTTATACATATCTGGGACAAAACTTGTCCCTATGGTGACAAAATTTGTTTTAGGAGGTAGGAGGTATGGAAAAGAAAAAATACGTTTACCTATTTAATGAAGGTAACGCTAGTATGAAAAATCTTTTAGGTGGAAAAGGTGCTAATCTTGCAGAAATGACAAACATAGGACTTCCTGTTCCACCAGGTTTTACTGTGACAACAGAAGCCTGCACGAGATACTATGAAGATGGTCAAAAATAGCAGATGAAATAGTAGAAGAAATTTTTGAAACACTACATAAGCTTGAAAATATTACAGGAAAGAAATTTGGCGATCCATCAAATCCATTACTTGTTTCAGTAAGATCAGGTGCTAGAGCTTCAATGCCAGGTATGATGGACACAATACTTAATCTTGGATTAAACGATGAAACTGTAGAAGGTATTGCAAAGTTAACAAACAACGAAAGATTTGCATACGACAGCTACAGAAGATTTATAACAATGTTCAGCGATGTTGTTATGCAAATCGATAAGAATAAATTCGAACATATATTAGACCAAGTAAAAGAAGAAAACGGTGCAAAGTTTGATACAGATTTAACTGCTGAAAATTTAAAGGAAGTTGTAAGAAGATTTAAAGAATTATATAGAAATGAAAAGGGCGAAGATTTCCCACAGGATCCTAAAATGCAACTTTTAGAAGCTGTAAAGGCAGTTTTCAGATCATGGAATAATCCAAGAGCTATTGTTTATAGAAGACTTAACGACATTCCAAGCGATTGGGGAACAGCAGTTAACGTTCAAACAATGGTATTTGGTAATATGGGTGAAACTTCAGGAACTGGTGTTGCATTTACAAGAAACCCAGCAACAGGTGAAAACAAGATATTTGGTGAATTCTTATTAAATGCTCAAGGTGAAGACGTTGTTGCAGGTATTAGAACACCACAAAGCATAGATCAATTAAAGGAATTAATGCCAGAAGTATATGCAGAATTCGAAAGAATTGCACATCTTCTTGAAAAACATTATAAAGACATGCAAGATATGGAATTTACAATTGAACAAGGAAAACTTTACTTCCTACAAACAAGAAATGGAAAGAGAACAGCTCAAGCTGCATTGAAGATTGCTGTTGACCTTGTTGAAGAAGGTTTAATAACAAAAGAAGAAGCAATGCTTAAGGTTGACGCAAAGCAATTAGATCAATTACTTCACCCAATGTTTGATCAAGCTGAACTTAAAGCAGCAAAGCCAATTGCAAAGGGACTTCCAGCTTCACCTGGAGCTGCTTGCAGTAAGGTATATTTCACAGCTGAAGAAGCAAAGGAAGCTGCAGCAAAGGGTGAAAAGGTTGTTCTTGTAAGAATTGAAACTTCACCAGAAGATATCGAAGGAATGGTAGCTGCTGAAGGTATCTTAACTGCAAGAGGTGGTATGACATCCCATGCTGCGGTTGTTGCTAGAGGAATGGGTAAATGCTGCGTAGCTGGTTGCGGAGACATCAAGATTAACGAAGAAGGCAAGTATTTCACAGTTGGAGATTTAAGAATAAACGAAGGCGACTACATTTCAATAGATGGTAGCACAGGAAATGTATATGGACAAAAGATTAAGACTGTTGAGCCACAAATTACAGGATACTTTGAAACATTCATGAAGTGGGCTGATGAAATAAGAACACTAAAGGTTAGAACAAATGCTGATACTCCAAGGGATGCAGCTCAAGCAGTTAAGTTTGGAGCTGAGGGTATAGGTCTTTGCAGAACTGAACACATGTTCTTTGAAGAAGATAGAATCCCAGCAGTTAGAGAAATGATTGTTGCAAAGAGTGAAGAACAAAGAAGAAAGGCCCTTGATAAGCTCTTACCAATGCAAAGAGAAGACTTCATTGGAATTTATGAAGCGATGGAAGGAAGACCTGTTACAATAAGACTTCTTGATCCACCATTACATGAATTCTTACCACATGAAGATGAAGACATTAAAGCCCTTGCAGAAAATATGGGAATAACTTTTGAAGAGTTAAAGGCAACAGTTGAAAGCTTAAAGGAATTCAACCCAATGCTAGGCCACAGAGGATGTAGACTTGCTGTAACTTATCCAGAAATTGCAGAAATGCAAACAAGAGCTATAATCGAAGCAGCTATTGATGTAAAGAGAAGAAAAGGCTGGGATATAGTTCCAGAAATAATGATACCACTTGTAGGTGAACTTAAGGAATTAAAATATGTAAAGGATGTTATAGTAAAGACTGCTAATGAAATAATCGAAAGAGAAGGAGTAAAGCTTGAATACAAGGTTGGAACAATGATTGAAATTCCAAGAGCAGCATTAACTGCAGATGAAATTGCAAAAGAAGCTGAATTCTTCTCCTTCGGAACTAATGACTTAACTCAGATGACATTCGGATTCTCAAGAGATGACGCTGGTAAGTTCTTGAATGACTACTATGATAAGAAGATATTTGAATTCGATCCATTTGCTAAACTTGATACAACTGGCGTTGGTAAGCTTGTAAAGATGGCTGCTGAACTTGGAAGAGGAACAAGAAAGGATCTAAAGCTCGGTATATGCGGTGAGCACGGTGGTGATCTATCATCAATTGAATTCTGCCATAATATAGGACTTGACTACGTATCATGCTCACCATTTAGAGTTCCGATTGCAAGACTCGCTGCAGCACAAGCACAAGTTAAAAATCCAAGAAGATAAAAATTTTAGGGGTTTTACTTACCCCTAAAATTTTTCTATAAATTCTTCTACTTTTAAAGAAAACTCCTGATGGTTTTGTCTGTATTTGACAACTGATTTTAATTCATCAATGTATTGTCCTTTATTGCAATATTTAATATTTTTATAATAATCCTTTGAAACCTTCCAAAGTTTTTGGGGAATAAAAGGAATGCATAAATAGCTATCATTTCATTTTTATTTAATTTTCTTACATTTTGATAATTATTTATTGCAGTTTCAAAAATACTAAAATCCCAGGCAGTTTTTTTCGCTTTAATATTCTGTGCAAAAGCTGCTTATATCATGAACAGGACAATCAATGCGAGTTTTATCAAAATCAATTACATAAACTTTATCATCGGGAGTAAAAATTAAGTTTTTGTTTACATAGTCAAGATGACATATAGCTCCATTGCTGATTTCATCACCTAAATTATTGAAATCAAGGCTAGACAAAATATAAAGACTTTCCCTTGCGCAATTTAAATAGTAATCAAAACTATCCAAAAAATTTTGGAAAATTTGTCCTTAATCTTATATGCAAGATTTGCACATTCTATTAACTGTTTAAAATGCTTATTGTAGCTTTTAAAATAGTCTTTATCGTTGATTAAAAGCTTGCTTCCCTCTATAGGGAAAAAACCCTTAGAGGACTTATGGAGTTTAGCAAGATTTTCAGATATTTTTTTATGTCATCAATATTATCATAATCACATTTTCGGCCATCTATCCAATCGGTTAAAATAAATAGGTTACCTTGGTAATTAACATATTTTAATCCCTTTTTGGTTGATATAAATCTTGGGGCTAAGATGCCCTTTATGTTTAACCATTCAATAACTGAATATATGAAAAGGAGTGTTTTCTCATCATAATAAACCTTTTTCAAGCATTTGTCACCTTTATTTGTAGCTATTTTATATACAGCTCGTTCTTTGTCAGTTTCTTTTATTTTTATGTTTTCTATTGAATAAACTTCAATGTTGTAATTAGATAATATTTTATTTATTATTATATCCTTTTCATAAATCGCTCTTTCAACAGAGCTAATATTTTCCATACTATCACCATTTTAATATTTCAATTGAATTATATGAAATGACAAGAGGGATTATGTTAATTAGAAGTGCTTTTTGAATAAAAACAGGATAAAATTGACATAATGAATAATACTGAGAATTTTATAGTAATTTAAAGAAATATCTAAAAAAAATGATTTAATTTTTATATATTTAAAAGAAGGTTTCTTGACAAATATGTAGAATATATATAATAAAAAATATTTGTGTAGGTGATACTATGAATTTGAGGGAACAATATGAGCAGCTGGAAGAGAAAATATTATCACCATTAGCTACTTTAAGTAAAAATACTAAAGGAAGAATAAAAAAGAAGAAAAGTGTAAAGTTAGAACTGATTTTCAAAGAGATAGAGATAGAATTATACATTCTAAAGCCTTCAGACGCCTTAAGCATAAAACACAGGTTTTTATTGCACCGGAGGGTGACCACTATAGGACTAGATTAACTCATACATTAGAGGTTGCCCAGATTGCCAGAACCATAGCAAGGGCAATCAGATTAAACGAAGACCTGACGGAGGCCATTGCCTTAGGGCATGATCTTGGACATACGCCCTTTGGTCATACGGGGAGGATGCACTCAATAAAATTTCATCAACAGGCTTTAAACATAATGAACATAGTTTAAGAGTAGTGGACTATCTTGAGAAGGAAAAGCGGTCTTAATCTTACGCACGAAGTTAGGGATGGAATATTGTGTCATTCAGGAGAACTTATTCCTCAAACAAATGAAGGAAAGGTTGTTAAATTGGCTGACAAGATAGCATATATAAATCATGATATAGATGATGCAGTTAGGGCAGGAATATTAACAGTGGAGGATCTGCCAAAAGAATGCATTAAAGTTTTAGGGAAGGGACATTCAGAAAGAATAAATAAAATGATTACAGCTGTGATTGAACATGCTTTAAAATACGGTGAAATAAAATTAACAGGTGAAGTCGGCGAAGCAACGTGGGAACTTAGACAATTCATGTTTGATAACGTCTATATTGCATCAGAGGCAAAAAGGAAGAAGATAAGGCAAAAACCTAATTAAAGAATTGTTTATTCATTATATGGATAATCCAAATTCAATGCCAAAAGAATATTATGACAAAATCGATATCTATGGTTTAGAAAGAACTGTTTTGGACTATGTAGCAGGTATGACTGATAGATATGCTATTCATGAATTTACGAAGATTTTTATCCCTATGCCTTGGCAAATAAAATTTTAAAAAATTTTTTTAACTAGCAGGAATTTTATTTTTTATGTCGAATATTATTTATTTGTGTCAAAGAAAACTATAAAATTAGATATTCATAAGAAGGAATTTTGATGTTCGATGTAGAAAAATAATATTAATATGTCAGGTGATGCTTCTATGCGTATTCCAGAACAAGTAATTGATAATATAATGCAAAAGAATGATATAGTCGATGTTATTTCTGAATATGTAAGCTTAAAAAGGGTTGGAAGAAATTTTATGGGGGTATGCCCCTTTCATAATGATAAAGGACCCTCTTTAAGTGTTTCACCTGACAAACAGCTATTTCATTGTTTTGGCTGTGGAGCCGCAGGTAATGTTGTTGGATTTATAATGAAAATTAGAAACCTCGATTATATTGATGCCATAAGATTTTTAGCTGATAGAGTAAATATAACTCTTGATACTAGCTCAAATAAGGATACTGAAATTGAAAAAATTTATGAAATAAATATTCAGGCTGCGAGGTTCTTTTATAATAATTTAAAACAAAATAGCGAAAAGATTAAATATCTGTTAAATAGAGGACTGGATATAAAGACAATTCAGAAATTTGGTCTTGGATATAGCATAGATTCATATGATGGGCTAATTAATTTTTTAAGAAAAAGGATACGATGAAAAATTATTAATTAAGGCAGGACTGGTTTCTCAAAAAGAAAATAGAATATATGATAGATTTAGAAATAGGATAATGTTCCCGGTTTTTGACCATAAGGGGAGAGTAATAGGTTTTGGAGGGAGAGTTCTTGATGATTCAAAGCCAAAGTATTTGAACTCACCTGAAACACCGGTCTTTAAAAAGGGACTAATTTATATGCATTAAATTTTGTTCTGAAAAAGGGGACTCCAGATGCACTTATCTTAGTTGAAGGCTATATGGATTGTATTAAACTTCACCAACATGGAATAGAAAATACAGTAGCCACCTTAGGAACTGCTCTAACTAAGGAACAGGCAAGGCTTATAAAAAGATATTGCAATACAGTTTATCTTTGTTATGATTCAGATGCAGCTGGTAGGACTGCGACATTGCGAGGAATTGAAGTTCTTCATTCAGAAGGATTAAATGTTAAAATAATAAATATTCCAAGGGGAAGGACCCAGACGAATTTATAAATACCTTTGGGGTTGGAGAATTTAAAAAGCTAATTGAAAAATCTCTTACTGCAATAGAACATTTGATTTATGCTTCTAAAGAAAATAAAAATCTTGATGACCCCAGAGATAGAAGCAATTTTATAAAAGAAGTTATTGACATATTAAAAATATTAAATAATGAAGTTGAGGTTCATTCCTATGCAGCAAAAATTTATGAACTAACGGGAATAAGTATTCAGGTTATTTTAGACCAATTAAATAAAGTCAAAAATATGAAAACTAATAATTGGAATAACAATTATGGGAATAGAAATAATAATATTGGTGGAAATACTTTCATGGAACCTGGATATAAGAAGGCAGAGAGAAAACTATTGATGTTAATTTTAAAGGATGATGATATAAAGGAATATATTCTACAAAAGGTTAATAGGGAGGATTTTATAACTCCTTCATATAAAAAGGTTGCCACGTTAATTTTGGAAAATGGATTAAAGGAAGTTAATGACATAATAAAACATTTTGAAGAACAAAATGAAATTCAGGATGTGGCTTTAATCTTTGCTGAAGAAGATTTGACTGAAATGGATTTTGAGACAGTAGAAGGACTTATAAGAACTTTAAAAAGGACTAAGATAGAACGACAAATTGAAAATATTAAATTAAAAATAAAAGAAAAAGAAAGATCCAATGATTTTAATGATCTTCTTAACTTGACTAGGCAATTGGAAGAACTGAAGAGGCAATTATCGTTGCTTTAGGTTTTGAAGGGAGGTTGAAATTATGAAAAAGGATAATCAAAAGAACGAAGCTAACAATAAAAGAATGTCTATAGTAAAGCAATTGATTGAAAAGGGTAAAAAGAATGGGGTTTTGACATATAAAGAAATAATGGATTCATTGGAAAATGTTGAATTATCTCCAGAACAAATAGAGAAGGTATATGAAATACTTGAATCTATGGGTATTGAAGTTATCGATGATATGGATGACTTTAACCCAGAACAATTATTAGAGGAAGATCTTGATTTAACTTTACCTGAAGGGATTAGTATCGATGACCCTGTAAGGATGTATTTAAAAGAAATTGGAAAGGTTCCTCTTCTTTCTGCAGAAGAAGAGATTGAGCTTGCAAAAAGAATCGAACAGGGAGATCAAGAGGCAAAGAAAAAACTAGCAGAAGCTAATTTAAGGCTAGTAGTAAGCATTGCAAAAGGTATGTTGGAAGAGGAATGTTATTCCTTGACTTAATACAGGAGGGAAATCTTGGACTTTTAAAGGCTGTGGAAAAATTTGACTATAGGAAAGGCTATAAGTTTTCTACTTATGCTACCTGGTGGATTAGGCAGGCTATAACAAGGGCAATTGCTGACCAGGCAAGGACAATAAGAATTCCTGTTCATATGGTAGAAACTATAAATAAATTGATAAGAGTAGAAAGACAGCTATTGCAGGAATTAGGTAGAGCACCTTCTCCAGAGGAGGTTGCAAAGGAATTAAATATGGAAGTTGATAAGGTTAGAGAAATAATGAAAATAGCTCAAGAACCTGTATCTCTTGAAACACCAATTGGGGAGGAAGAAGATAGCCATCTTGGCGATTTTATCCCTGATGAGGATGCACCTGCGCCTGCTGAAGCTGCAGCGTATACGATGCTTAGGGAACAACTTATGGATGTTTTAGATACTTTAACTCCAAGGGAAGAAAAGGTATTGAGATTAAGATTTGGTTTAGATGATGGCCGTGCAAGAACATTAGAAGAGGTAGGAAAAGAATTCAAAGTTACACGCGAAAGAATAAGACAAATCGAGGCAAAAGCTCTTAGAAAATTACGACATCCAAGCAGAAGCAAAAACTAAAGGATTATTTAGATTAGGCTTACATATTGTAAGCCGTAATTTTTAGTGGTAAACGGAGGGGTATTATGAATACAATATTGTTTGACTTAGATGGAACTTTATTGCCCATGGATATGGATATTTTTGAAAAGGAATATTTTAAAAGACTTTGCTTTAAATTGAAAAATTTTTGTCTCCTGAGCATACAGTTAAATTTGTTTTAGATGCAACCTTTGATATGATTAGGAACTCAGACTTTAATAGGACTAATAAACAGGTATTTATGGAAAAATTTACAGAATACTCCAAAATAAAATATGAAGTAGTAGAAAGCATTATTGATGATTTTTATAAAAATGAGTATAAAACTATCGGTGAACATTTTAAGCCCCAAGAACACATTGTTAAATCCATTGATATTTTAAAAGAAAAAGGATATGATTTGGTAGTTGCAACAAATGCCATTTTCCCCAAGGAAGCCATAATCGAAAGATTAAGGTGGGCAGGACTTGATGAAAGGGATTTTATATTTATAACATCCTTTGAAGTTATGCACTATTGTAAACCAAATATAAAGTATTATGAAGAAATTTTAGGCATAATAAACAAAAACCCCAGGAATGCTTAATGGTAGGTAATGATGTTGAGGAGGATTTGATTGCCTCAAAAATTGGAGTAAAGACTTTTTAATAAAAGATAACATATTAAATAAAAAGAACATAAAATATTTTGCTGACTTTGAAGGTAATTATATGGACTTTTATAATTTCGTTATGGATTTGCCGTATGTAGTGAAGGATAAAGAAAAGGGTGCATAATTGGAGGTGAAACATGATTTTATCTGAAAGATTAAGACATATAGTGGATATGCTTCCCAATTCCGATTGCATAGCCGATATAGGAACAGACCATGGCTATATTCTTGTGCATTGTATTAACAAAGGGCTTTGTAAAGAGGTATTGCAACAGATATTAATAAAGGTCCCTTAGAAATTGCTATTAAGAATTTTAAAAAATATAGGGTTTTAGATAAGATACAGACCAGGATAGGGGATGGGCTAGAGCCACTTCAAAAAGGAGAGGCGGACACAATCTTAATAGCTGGAATGGGCGGAAACTTAATCGTAAAAATATTAGAGGAAGGCAAAGAAATTGTTAGATCAACGAACATATTAGTCCTACAGCCCATGCAATATCCAGAAATATTAAGGAAATATTTGAATGAAAATGATTTTAGAATAATTGATGAGGATATAGTAAAAGAAGATGAAAAGTTTTATCATATATTAAAGGTATCAAATGGTAGTGAACCTCCTTATGAAAAAGAAGTGTTTTATTATACTGGGAAAATTTTAATTCAAAAGAAACATCCAGTTTTAAGAGAATTTATTAATTATAAAATAAAAAATTTAGAAGAAATTTTAAGATCAGTTCCAAAGGATAATAAAAGATATAATGAATTAAATCAATTATTATTAGAGTTTAAGGAAGTGGGAGAATGGATGTAAGTGCTAAAAATATTATAGACTACTTAGAAAAAATGTTTCCCCCTTCTCTTGCGGAGGATTATGATAATGTTGGTTTGTTAATAGGAGATAAAGATAAAAACATAAACAAAATATTATTTACGTTAGATGTTACAAGGGATACCTTAGATGAAGCCATAAAACTAGGATGTGATATGATAATTTCCCATCATCCTTTAATTTTTACACCTTTAAAAAAATTAAGACAGATGAATATATTGGCAGTATAATTATAAAGGCAATAAAAAACGATATTAACATATATGCAGTTCATACTAATTTTGATAATGCAGAGAAAGGATTGAATGATTTTTAGCCAAGCTTTTAGAGTTAGAAGATATCGAGATATTGTCGCCCCATAAGGAAATAAAACTTTTTAAAATTGTTGTTTTTGTTCCTAAGTTCCATGCTGATGTGGTTAGAAATGCAATATTGACTGAAGGAGCAGGTCACATTGGAAATTATAGCTATTGTTCTTTTAATGTAGAGGGGCAAGGAACGTTTATGCCTTTGGAGGGTTCAAATCCCTTTATAGGAGAAAAAATAAAATAGAATATGTTGAAGAAGTAAGGATAGAAACTATTGTTAAAGAAAAGGACTTAAATAGGGTTATATCATCTATGATAAAAGCTCATCCTTATGAAGAGGTAGCCTATGATGTTTATCCTTTACAAAATTCTTTAAAGCAGGGAACAGGAAGAGTGGGAAATTTAAAAGGAGAAATTAGGTTAAAAGAGTTTATCAATTTAATAAAGCAAAAATTTAATGTTGATAATGTGCGAATAGTAGGTAATTTAGATAAAAAGATTAAAAGGATAGGAATAGTAGGGGAAGCGGCTCATCCTTTATTAGAGACGCTTTAAATAAAGGATGTGATGTATTAGTAACAGGCGATATAAAGCACCATGATGCTATTATAGCTTCTGAATTAGGTTTAAATATTATAGATGTAGGACATTTTGCAAGTGAATATTTAGCAGTTCCATATTTATTGGATATAATTAAAAAAGCTTTGATGTTGAATGTATTTTAACGGAAACTAATAAAAATCCATTTGCGGTGTTATAAAAGAAAATTTTACTTGTCTTTGAAAAAAATTATTATGGACAATATAACAAAAAGATGATATTATATAACTTGTGCTTGAAAGTCAAATGAATAATTGTTGAGTAAGCCGGATGGTCGCTGCCGCATTCAGCGGGAGAGGAAAGTCCGAGCTCCATAGGGCAGGGTGCTGGGTAATACCCAGTGGAGGCGACTCAAGGAAAGTGCAACAGAGATATACCGCCAGAACCAATCCCTTGGATTGGTGAGAGCAGCTTATGCTGCCTGGTAAGGGTGGAAAGGTGAGGTAAGAGCTCACCAGCACACTGGCGACAGTGTGGCTCTGTAAACCCCACCTGGAGCAAGACCGAATAGGGAGCAAATGCGCTGGCCCGGCGTGCTCCCGGGTAGTGTCGCTTGAGCCTGCTGGCAACAGTAGGCCTAGATAGATGACCATCTAAAACAGAACTCGGCTTACAGGCTTACTCAACTAAAATGTTTAACTAAAATGTATACATATAAATTAAAGGGGCTGTGTAATACAGCCCTAAATGTCTTTATTCATATATAATTTTACAGAAATAAATAATGAGATTGTTATAATAAATAATGAGAATGAAAATAAAATTAAGCTTAATTGAACATGATTTAATTTTTGAATATAGCTAAAGATTGTAGAAGATAAATTGAGCCTTTTAAAAAATTTGCTTAGTTCTTTAGATAAAAAATATATGAATATAAAATAAACAAAATTAAATATTCT
Organism: Caloramator sp. Dgby_cultured_2; assembly: GCF_028872215.1. Lineage (NCBI taxonomy): Bacteria > Bacillati > Bacillota > Clostridia > Eubacteriales > Clostridiaceae > Caloramator > Caloramator sp. Dgby_cultured_2. The sequence continues at coordinate 1,084,209 of NZ_CP118396.1, read as the reverse complement.
AGTGCCATTATATCCTAATAAATAATATAAAGGCAAATTTATTCCAATATAAATTGAAGACAAAAGTAGAGAGAAGGAAAGCGAGAGTAAGTTTATTCTTATTGCTATATTGAAATTGAAAAGTTTAAATATAAATAATGATGCTATGTAAAATACAATCCCTATAATGAAATAAAGAAAAGCTGATAAATATTTTGATAAAACAATATTTTCCTTGTTTACAGGTAAGCTGTTAAAAAATCGATCAGTTTTAAATTTATCTTCATATACGATAGATGTTCCTATCATAAATAAAATGGGAGTAAATGTTGATACAAGCAAAATAGAAAGTGTAGCAAGGGAAGTTGGAAAGTTTTCTTGTTTAAATATAATAATTATAAAAAAATAACGTATGCAAAACTGAATGCTAAAGTTTTTTTAAATAGAATTATATCTTTTAAAATCAAATTAAACATTTTGCATTCCCCCTTGTCATAAAAAACATAATATCTTCAAGCGTTGGTCTTTCGAGCATGCATTTTGTTCCCTGTAATTTTTTGTATTTTCCTTATGCATAAGAGCTTCCATTGATAAGGAATTGTTTTTAAATCCAATCACTTTATCTCTTAAATCATTAAAAATCTCCTTTGGCCCCTTTACTAAAACATAATTTTCTAAGATTTTATCTTTTTCGTCATTTAAAATAATTTTCCCATTATTTAAAAAAACTATATAATCTGCAATTTTATCTAAATCAGATGTTATGTGGGTAGAAAATATAACTGAATGTTTGTCATTTTCAATATAATTTTGTAAAATTTCGAGAATTTCCCTTCGAACTAGAGGATCAAGACCTGAAGTAGGCTCATCCATAATAAGCAATTCGGCATTATGTGATAAAGCTATTGCAATTGAAAATTTTATTTTCATTCCCCTTGATAATGCTTTAATTTTCTTGTTTAAATCTAGATCAAATTTTTTATTAAGTTGTTAAATTCTTTGTCATTCCAATTTTTATAAAATTTACTTATGATATATTTTGCTTCTTTTAATTTTATATCTTCATAGATGTAAAGCTCGTCATATACAAAACCTATTTTATCTTTTATTTCAGAAATATTATTGTTTTTACCAAATATTCTTATTTTGCCTTTATCAGGATTGATTAGATTCATAATTAACTTAATTGTAGTGCTTTTACCTGCACCGTTTGGGCCAATTAATCCGAGTATATAGCCTCTTTCTAAATGGAAGGTAACATCATCAAGAGTAAATTTATTGAATTTTTTGTTAACCCCTCAACTTCAAGTATTTTTTCCATTATTCCACCCCTTCAAAATAAATATTTAATAATTCAAACATTTCATCCTTTTTAAGTCCTATAGACTTTGCTAGGCAAACTGCCTGTTCAATTAATTCTTCTATTTTTTTATTTGTTGTTCTATTATAAATTCAGTATTTGTTTCGGAAACAAAACTTCCTTTTCCAGGAAGAGTTACTATAAATCCCTCCTTTTCTAGTTCTTCATAGGCTCGTTTTGTAGTAATAACACTAATCTGTAGCTCTTTAGCAAGATTTCTGATAGAAGGTAGAGGATCTCCTGGTGCTAATGTGCCGCTTATAATCTGTTCTTTTATTTGTTTAATGATTTGTTCGTAAATTGGAACATTAGAGGTATTTGAAATAGAAATGAACACTTAATCACCTCGCTTTACAGTGTGTATAATGTATATACTGTATATATAAATTATATACAATAATAATATCAGAGTCAATAAAATATTTTTGGGAAGGATAAAAATATTATTATACGAATAGCAAAGGGATATGATGAAAGTTGTTTATAATAAATTTTGATGATATAATTCTTTAAGCAAAAATATAAAATTGAGGTGAAAGGATGGAGAGAATTCAAAAGTATATAGCAAGGTGTGGTGTAACATCGAGGCGAAAGGCTGAGGAGCTAATTAAACAAGGAAAAGTTAAAGTTAATGGTGAATTAATAAAGGATATCATTCTTGTTGATCCTGAAAGGGATATAGTTGAGGTAAATGGAAAAATTATAAAACCTGAAGAGAAAAAAGTTTACATAATGTTAAATAAACCTATTGGATATGTTACAACGGTTAAGGATGAAAAAGGACGAAGGACAGTGTTAGACTTGATTGATGTAAAGGAAAGAATATATCCTGTAGGAAGATTAGATTATGATACTTCAGGGCTTCTTATTTTAACCAACGATGGGGACTTTGCCTATAAACTTATGCACCCTTCGAAGGAGGTAGACAAGGTTTACATAGCAGAGGTTGAGGGAATCCCAACTGAGAAGGAATTAGAAATGTTTAGGAACGGATTAAAAATAGAAGATTATATTACATCAAAGGCAAAAATAGAAATTCTTAAAATAATCGATAAAAATGCACTTGTAAGAATAGTGATACATGAAGGGAAAAATAGGCAAGTTAGAAAAATGTGTGAAAAAATAGGGCATAAGGTGTTAAAACTAAAAAGGGTTCAAATAGGCAAAATAAAATTAGGAAGCTTGGAAGTTGGAAAATGGAGATATTTAAAGAAGGAAGAGATAGAGTGGGTTAAAAGATTATAAAAAGGAGGAAAAGGATGTATAGGATTGTTTTAAAGGCTACCAGAATGGCACAAGATATAGTTAAGAAGGTTATAGATGAAACTGATATTGCTGTAGATGCAACATTAGGAAATGGAAATGATACATTATTTTTGAGTAATCTTCTTCATAGAGGGAAAGTTTATGCTTTTGATATTCAAACTATTGCAATTGAAAAATTTAAAAAAACAATCCATGAAAGAAACATAAAAAATGTTATATTGATTAATGACGGGCATGAAAATATCCTAAATTATGTTATGGAAGCACCAAAAGCTATTATGTTTAATTTAGGATATTTGCCAGGTGGAGACGAAAAAATTATTACAAGACCAGATACAACATTAAAGGCCTTATCAGATTCATTAAAAATTTTAAAACCTGGAGGGGTAATAACTTTAGTTGTATATACAGGACATTTAGGAGGAGCTGAAGAAGGACTTTTAATAGACGAATTTATAAAAAGTTAGATCCTAAGATTTATTCTGTTATGCAGATTAAATTTGTAAATAGGGATGAAAGGGCTCCATATTTAATTGTTATTGAGAAAAATGGCAGTTATAATGAAGATAAACATAATATTCTCTGTTAGTAAAAAATTTAATAACCTTTATTTTAGCAGGTGGGGTTATTTTATAGCCACATTTTAAGCAAATATAATTGCCATTTAAAATATAATCCGTATGCCTTTCGATGTTTAAATTGTTAATATATTTTTGCCAACTATCCCATCCGGTTTTACAAAGCTTAATTCTGTTAGATGGATCAGCTAATACCCAGCGTAATAATTTATGAAAATGAAATGGATACTTTGTATAATTTATATAATCTTGAGGCACACCTAAATTAATGATATATTCTTTGAATGTATCTTCGATTAAAGTTTGAAGAGGATCAGTTATTTTTGAGCTGATTACTGTGTATCCCTTTTCAGATAAATATTTCCTTGCCTTATTGAACATATATCCTCTACATATATTGATTTCTTCATATTTACTTATGTTTAATGCTTTTATTCCATTTTCGATTATTTTTATACAATGATCTTCGAATTTTTTTCTTTAAAGTATGGTGATTTAAAATATTTAATTGGGATAACTTCATAATAATACTCAAGAGTTGATGTTCTTAAAAGTCCAATGGCTGTGCCTCCAACGAGGCTGCCGCTTCCAGCATCGTCGATTTGTATCATAGCTTTACTCCTTTCATGCTTATATATTTAATTTTCCAAAAAGGAGGGCCTTTATTATGAGAATTTTAATAACCAATGATGATGGAGTCAATGCTAAAGGTATATATTTTCTTACAAAGGAACTTGAAGCCCATCATGAATGCATTGTTGTTGCACCTGATAAACAAAGAAGTGCAGCAGGACATTCAATTACACTACACAGACCTATAACGGTTAAAATAGTAAAATTAGAAGGAATAAAAAGTATGGTTTATAGCGTTGATGGAAAACCTGCAGGCTGTGTAAAGGTTGCAATTGAAAAACTGTTGAATGAAAAGGTTGATTTAATAATATCTGGAATAAATAATGGATATAATTTAGGAACTGATGTGTTATATTCAGGGACAGTATCAGCTGCTGTTGAGGGTGCAATATATAAAATACCTTCAATAGCTGTTTCGGTAGATTTTGATGCTGATGAAGAATATCTAAAAGGGCAGCAAAAATATCAAAAGAAATTGCAGAAAGATCCTTTAATAACCTTAAGGATGATGTGGTTCTTAATGTTAACATTCCTAAAGATGAAACTAATAAGGGTATTAGGGTATGCATTTTGGGAAATAGAGTATATAAAAATGCCTATATTGAGGAAGATACTGACAATGAATATGAAAGAAGATTCCAACTTGCCGGAACAGTCATGGATAATGATGATGAAAATTCTGACGTTTTTTATATAAAGAAGGGTTATATAACAGTTACACCTTTACATTATGATCTTACTAACTTTAACATTATTGCACAAGTAAATTCATGGCTAACAGAGGAGGGATCTAAATGAAAAAATTCATGAAGATTTAAATCTAATAGCAATTATGGAATTTAAAAGTTATGATGAAATGTATAAGGTAGTTGACTTTTGAATAAAAATTTAAAAAATATGGCTTAATTTTTGGTCTAACAAGCAAAAATGGTAAGGATACGATTTCTATTTATGATGCTGAACCAGATAGTCCAACAGAATAAAGATTTAAAATTAATTTACATTCAAATGAAGGATATGTTGCAAGAAACAAAATAAAATGATAAAATATAATTGTATTTTTAGAAAATTGCAATTAGGTTAATTTATTAATTTAGATGGGGAATATTTAATAGAAAAGGGGTATTTTTATGGATGGAAATAGGCAAGACTTAATGAAAATAATTCAAACGAAATTTCCAAGGCTAAGCAAAGGGCAAAAATCATTGCAGAATATATTCTAAAACATTATGACAAGGCCGCATTTATGACAGCAGCAAAACTTGGTCAGGCTGTAGGGGTAAGTGAGTCTACAGTTGTAAGATTTGCTAATGAGTTAGGATTCAGCGGGTATCCAAGTCTTCAAAAAGAATTGCAAGAACTTATAAAAAACAAATTGACTTCGGTTCAAAGAATTGAGATAACAAATGATCTTATAGATGAGGAAAATCCTTTAAGAAGTGTCCTAAAGGCAGATATGGAGAATATAAGGGTCACTTTAGAAAAAATAAATCAAAATACTTTTGATGAAGTAGTGCATGAAATATTAAAGGCAAAAAGAATCTACATAGTTGGATTCAGAAGTTCACAGGCCCTTGTTGAGTTTATGGGATTTTATTTGAATTTAATATTAGATAATGTAAGGGTTGTATCAAGAGGAGTTAGTGATATTTTTGAGCAGCTTCTTAGAGTTGGTGATGGGGATTTAGTTATAGGCATTTCATTTCCAAGATATTCAACAAGAACTATTGAAGCTTTAAAATTTTCAAAGGATCGAGGTGCAAAAGTGGTAGCTATAACAGATAGCTTGCTTTCGCCTCTAGCCTCCCATGCTGATTACACATTAATTGCACAAAGCAATATGGTATCCTTTGTTGATTCACTTGTGGCGCCTTTGAGTTTGATTAATGCTTTAATTGTAGCAGTAGGAGTTAAGGAAAAAGAAACGATTTCGGAAACATTTAAGACACTTGAAAATATTTGGGAAGAATATAATGTTTATGATAGTAAGATAAAAAATAACGATTAGTGCAAAATTTATAAAAATTCAAAAATAATAAAAAACGGATGATAAATCTAAAAAACAAATGATTAAAATGAAATTAATTATTTTTTGACTTGAAATAATGCAAGAAATCATTCATAATAGAGTTGTAAGGATTCGTTATTTTGAAGGAGGTCATTAAAATGGCAAAGAAAAACATCTCTCCCTCTGATTACATTAAACAGGTAATCGAAAACGTAAAAAGAGAAATCCAAATGAGCCCGAATTCCTCCAGGCAGTAGAAGAAGTATTACCAACTTTACAACCAGTTTTAGAAAAGCACCCAGAATACATAGAGGCTAATTTGCTTGAAAGATTTTGTGAACCAGAAAGAGTTGTAATGTTTAGAGTTCCATGGGTTGACGATGAGGGAAATCTACATGTCAATAGAGGATATAGAGTTCAATTTAATGGAGCAATTGGACCTTACAAGGGAGGACTTAGATTCCATCCATCGGTTAATTTAAGCATCATTAAGTTCCTTGGTTTTGAACAAATTCTTAAAAATTCATTAACAGGGCTTCCAATTGGTGGTGGAAAGGGAGGTTCTGATTTTGACCCAAGGGGTAAATCTGATGCTGAAATAATGAGATTTTGCCAAAGTTTTATGACTGAACTATATAGACATATAGGTCCTGACGTTGATGTTCCAGCAGGAGATATTGGTGTTGGAATAAAGGAAATAGGATATCTATATGGACAATATAGAAGAATTAGAGGGGCCTTTGAAAACGGAGTGTTAACAGGTAAAGGATTATCATACGGTGGTAGTTTGATAAGACCAGAAGCAACTGGCTATGGTGTTACTTATTTTGCACAGGAAATGTTAAAGCATGAAGGAGAAACTATTGAAGGAAAGGCTGTTGCAGTATCAGGATTTGGTAATGTTGCATGGGGTGTATGCAAAAAGGTTGCAGAATTAGGCGGTAAGGTTGTAACACTTTCAGGACCAGATGGATATATTTATGATCCAGATGGAGTTGTGGGTGAAAAGATAGATTATCTACTTGAAATGAGAAATTCAGGAAGAGATAGAGTTCAGGATTATGCAGATAAATTTGGTGTTCAATTCTTCCCAGGACAAAAACCATGGGGTGTAAAAGTAGATATAGTTATGCCATGTGCTACTCAGAATGATATTCATTTAGAACATGCAAAACAAATAGTAGCAAATGGAGTTAAGTATGTTGTTGAAGGTGCTAATATGCCATGCACCAATGAAGCTTTAGAATATTTCTTAGCTAATGGGGTTCATGTTGGACCAGCAAAGGCAGCAAACGCAGGTGGAGTTGCAACTTCAGCCCTTGAAATGTCACAAAACAGCATGAGAATGGCTTGGACTGCTGAAGAAGTGGATCAAAAGCTACACCAAATAATGGTAAATATTCATAATATGGCAATGAAAGCTGCAGAAGAATATGGATTTGGATACAACCTCGTTGCTGGTGCAAATATAGCAGGCTTTATTAAGGTTGCAGATGCAATGCACTCACAAGGTAATTATTAATTTGTAATCTTTTTTCCAATATTTAAGGTAGGCATATCTCAGAATGTGCCTACCTTATTTATTTTTGGCTTTGAATATATTTTTCATACTTGTGATAAAAGTTATATTTAATCAAGGTGATTTATTATAATATTTTTTGGATAAAATATGTTATAATAAACAATGTTTAATTTTACATAGAGTTTTTAGTGTAAATTATTAAATAAGGAGGCCTATATGAAAAGGGTTATAGTAGTTGGTGGTGGTGCTTCAGGGATGATGGCTGCCATAATAGCAGCAAAATATGGAAAAGACGTTTTGCTCATTGAAAAAAACGATCGGCTTGGGAAAAAGATATTTATTTCAGGGAAAGGAAGATGCAATGTTACAACTAGCAAAAGCATCGATGAAATAATAAAAAATATTCCTGGAAACGGGAAATTCATGTATAAAGCACTACATACCTTTTCAAATTATGATTTAATAAAGATGATTGAGGATAAGGGGGTAAAACTTAAGATTGAACGAGGTGACAGAGTGTTTCCTGACAGCGATAAATCTAGCGACATAATAAAATGCTTTGAAAAATATATGCAAGAATATAAAGTGAGAATTATGTTAAATACAAAAGTAACAGACATTTTAGTAAAAGACAATAAAGCTATTGGGGTTGAAATAAATGGAAAGGAGAAAATCTTTTCTGATGTAGTAATTTTATCAACCGGCGGTGCTTCGTATCCAGGGACAGGCTCAAGCGGAGATGGTTATAGATTTGCTAAAAAATTGGGACACACTGTGATTGATTTAAAACCTTCATTAGTTCCACTCGTTGTTAAGGAGGACTGGGTTAGAGAATTAATGGGACTTACTCTTAAAAATGTAGAAATTAAAGTTAAAAATAACAACAAAGTTATATATCAGGATTTTGGTGAAATGCTCTTTACACATTTCGGAGTTTCAGGACCTATAGTTCTTTCTGCAAGCAGAAATATCGTTGATATTTTACCAAAGGAAGTTGAATTTATAATTGATTTAAAACCTGCATTATCATTTGAAGAATTAAATAAAAGAATTTTAAGGGATTTTGAAAAATATAAAAATAAAGACTTTAAAAATTCTTTAGATGACTTATTACCTCAAAAACTTATTCCTATTGTAGTAAAATTATCTGGTATTGATCCAAATAAAAAGGTTAATTCGATTACAAAGGAAGAAAGATTAAAGCTTGCTAGTCTTTTGAAGGAGTTTAAACTAACGATTGTTGGAACACGCCCCATAGAAGAAGCTATCGTTACAAGGGGTGGTATATCAATAAAAGAAGTAGATCCGCAAACAATGGAATCAAAAATAATAAAAGATTTGTATATAACGGGAGAACTTTTGGATGTTGATGCTTATACTGGTGGATTTAATTTGCAAATAGCCTTTTCAACAGGATATTGTGCTGGATATTACTGTTAGGGGTGATATCGATGTATTCAATTAGAGGTGCTATAACTGTTGAACGTGATACTAAAGAGGAAGTTTTTACTGCTACAACAGAATTATTTGAAAAAATAGTTGAGGAAAATGATTTAAATATTAAAGATGTATTTACTATCATTTTCACAGCAACAAAGGATATAAAAGTGCATATCCTGCTGAAGCATTAAGAAATATAGGGTTAAAGCATATTTCATATATGTGCATGCAGGAGATGGACGTAGAAAATAGTCTAAATAAATGCATTAGAATTTTAGTATTAGTAAATGGAGATAAAAGACAAAGTGAAGTTAAAAATGTGTATTTAAGAGAAGCAATTAATTTAAGACCAGAACTAAATGAAGGAATTTAGCTTTTTTATAGAATTATTAATAAAGGGGAGTTGTGAATGAAAAAATTCTCTATAGCAATTGATGGGCCTGCAGGTGCAGGCAAAAGCACTATAGCAAAAATTATTGCCCAAAGGTTAAAAATAGAATATATTGACACAGGAGCAATGTATAGGGCAATAACTTTAAAGATTATCAGAAATGGGACTGATATTAATAACATAGATGAAATTATTGAGTTATTGGAGAAAACTGATATAAATTTTATTAATGGTAGAGTTTATCTGGACGGCGAAGATGTATCGGAAGAAATAAGATTGCCTGAAATAGGTAAGCTTGTTTCACAAGTAGCTGCAATAAAAGAAGTAAGAGAAAAATTAGTTGCAATTCAGAGGGATATTGCTAAAAATAAAAGCGTTATTATGGATGGGAGGGATATTGGAACAAACGTTTTAAAGGATGCAGAGATAAAAATATTTTTAGTTGCATCTGTTGAGGAGAGGGCTAAAAGAAGATATAAAGAGCTTCTAGAAAAGGGAATAGAGGTATCCTATGATGATATAGTTAAAGAAATTGAAAAAAGAGATTATATAGATTCAACCAGAGAAGTTAACCCATTAAGAAAAGCTGATGACGCAATAGTAGTTAATAATACAAATAAGACATTAGAAGAAGTTGTTGAGGAAATTCTAAATATAGTTTGTAAAAAGTTGAGGTGTAAAGTATGAGCTTATACAGGATTTTAAGGTTTATTGCTAAGGGGGTATTTAAATTAATTTATAGGATCGAAGTTAAAGGAATTGAGAATATCCCAAAGGATGAAGGGGCGTTAATTTGTCCGAACCATTATACATGGGCTGATCCTGTTATGGTAGCTATTACAACACCAAGACCTATAAGATTTATGGCAAAGTTTGAGGCTTTTCAGAACCCTTTTTGAGATTTTTATTAAAAAATTTAGGAGCTTTTCCTGTAAGGAGGGGGAGCCTGATTTAAATGCTATAAAAACAGCATTGAAGTTATTAAAGGATGAACATTTATTAGGGCTTTTTCCACAGGGAACTAGAGTAAAGGGAGAAGACTTAGGGAAGGCCCACTCTGGTGTAGCTTTACTTTCAATTAAATCAAATAAAAAAGTTATTCCTGTATATATAGGAGGAAACTATGTTCCGTTTACAAAAATGAGGGTTTTTTGGAGAGCCAATTGATTTTTCAGCATATACTAAGGACAAGCTAACTGGTGAGGATTATTTAAGATTAAGCCAAATAGTTATAGAAAAGATTAAAGAATTAAAAGAGGGGGAATAAATGATGGAAATTCTTCTTGCTAAAAATGCCGGATTTTGTTTTGGAGTTAAAAATGCTATGGAAAAAGCATTAAAGGCTTCTGAGGAAGAAAAAATGTAAAAACATTAGGGCCTATTATTCATAATCCGGATGCAGTAAGACTTTTAGAAGAAAAGGGTGTTTGCTCACTAAATAGCGTAGAGGATGTTGGAGAAGATGACACGATAATAATAAGATCTCATGGAATAGGAAAGGGTGAATACGAAATCTTAAAAAGCAGGGCTATGAAGGTGATAGATGCCACTTGCCCATATGTAAAAAATATACACAACATTGTAGAGAAAAACTTCAAAAACGGATATAAGATAGTTATCATAGGTGATTCTGAACATCCTGAAGTAAAAGGGATTAATGGTTGGTGTGATAACGAAGCAATTATTATTAAGGATATTGATGGAGTTGTGGAGGATAATTTTAAAAATCAAAGAGTTTGCGTAGTTTCACAGACCACGTTTAACGCAAAAAATGGCATGAAATAGCTTGTAAAATTATTGCTTTAACCAAAGAGGCTTTAATAATTAATACAATTTGTAGTGCCACTGAAATAAGGCAAAAAGAAACTGAGGATATATCAAAAAAAGTTGACCTAATGATAGTTATTGGTGGGAAAAATAGCTCAAATACAAGAAAACTTTACGAAATTTCAAAGGAAAATTGTAGTAACGTTATGCTTATTGAAAATGCTGATGAACTTAACATAGAAAAAATAAAACAATTTAATAAAATAGGAATAACTGCTGGCGCATCTACTCCACAATTTGTTATAGAGGAAGTAATGAATAATTTGGTTAGTATATCAAATGAAGATAAGATTACTAATGATGTTTTTGAGAAAAATAAATTAGAAACTAAAATTGAAGATTCTAATGATATGGATTTAGATTATTTTAGTGATTTTATAAAAATTGAAGTAGGAGATGTTGTAAGGGGTAAGGTTCTCCATGTTACAGATGAAGAGGTGTATTTTGATATAGGCTATAAATCCGATGGAATTTTACCAAAGGAAGAAGCATCTAACTTGCAGATTAATCTTAAGGAAAAATTCAAAATAGGAGAAGAATACGAGGTTGAGATTATAAAGCTAAATGATGGAGAAGGAAATGTTCTATTAAGCAGAAGGAGTCTAGAAAAGGAAGAATTCATAGAAAACCTAAAGAATTATAAACATGATGGGACATTAGTTGATATAGAAGTTATTAGAGTGATTAAGGGAGGATTTGAATGTAAAATAGGAGAATTAAGATGCTTTATGCCCCTTTCACACTCAGGCATTGATTTAGTAAAGGATAATCCTGAGGATTTAGTTGGGAAAAAACTTAAGGCAAATGTTTTAGAAGTAAAAGAAGATGGTAAAATTGAAATAATAGTATCAAGAAGGGAAGTTGCAAGACATGAAAGGCAACAAAGGTCTAGGAATATAATATTAAATCTTCAGGAAGGTATGACACAAAGAGGTAAAGTTAAGACTATAATAGATTCTGGTGTATTTGTAGATACTGGAGATTATGATGCCTTTATCCCAGTTTCAGAATTATCCTGGAAGAGAATTCAAAAACCAAGCGATGTAATTAAAATAGGAGATATAGTAGAATTTATAATAATAAAATTGGATAAAGCATTAGGAAAGGTTACTGGAAGCATAAAACGAACTATGGAAACACCTTGGGAAAAGTTTATTAAAAAATACTCTGTAGAAGATATAGTAGAAGGTAAAATAGTGGCATTTGCAGAATTTGGAGCCTTCGTAGAATTAGAAGAAGGTGTTCAAGGCTTAGTTCATATATCGAATATGTCTCATATAAGAATAAATAAGCCTCAGGATATTGCTAAGATTGGCCAAAAAGTAAAAGTAAAAATAATAGATATTGATTATGAAAACAAAAGAATATCACTATCTATAAAGGATGCAAAAATAGCAGGTGAGAATCCTGCTATTTTTTTGCTATTATATTGCATTTTTGAAAATAGTCATATAATATAAGTAGTAGAAATAGTAACTTTGCTTAAAAATAAGAGATTTATTGAGAAAAATTGATATGTTTTAATTGTAATTTTAAATAATTATGGATTTTGTTTAAAATGCTTGACTTTTGTGTTATTTTGATAAAATTTAATTATTGTAAAAAATGAAAAAGGAGGTTGAGAGTTAGAATGAACGCTTTGGGTCGTCACATAATTGCAGAGATTTATGGTTGTGATGCAGAAATTTTAAACGACAGAGAAAAGATTGAAAAGATAATGGTTGATGCTGCACTTATGGCTGGTGCTGAAGTTAGGGAAGTAGCTTTTCATAAATTTAGTCCACTTGGCGTTAGTGGCGTTGTAGTTATTTCTGAATCTCACCTTACAATTCATACTTGGCCAGAGTTAGGATACGCTGCAGTAGATGTCTTTACATGCGGCGATCATATAAATCCTTGGGATGCTTGTAATTATATGACTGAAAAATTTGGAGCAACCCATATTACTGCTACTGAAGTTAAAAGAGGTTTGTTTGATCAACCTGTTCAAGTAAAAGTTTCATCGTTATAAATTCAAAAATGCGCCCTAAATCACAAGGACGCATTTTTTATTTGTGTTATTCAATTATTTGTGAAAGTGGAGGAATTATTTGCTTTTTCCTTGAAATTACTCCAGGCAAAAATACAAAATTATTATGCACATCCACGTTAAAGGCCTTTGCTATAAGATCTTTTTCCTTTCCTGTAAATATTATCTCTGAACCTTCTCTAATAATATCAGTTAACATTATTATTAATAAATCATATCCTTTTTCGTTACACAATTTGTTCATGAAATTTAATAAATCATTTTTGGTTTCACCAAGGCTTTCAACGTTCATAGTATTAACTTGACTTATACCAATTTTATATTTTCCAAGTTTAAATTCTTTAAAATCTTGGAAGAAAATTTCTTCTGGCGTTCTGTTTTGAAGAGATGTTCCAGCTCTAAACATTTCAAGGGCAAAGCCTTCGATATCTATACCAGCTATTTCTGCCAGCCTTTCAGCTGTTATTTTATCTATGTATGTGCAGGTAGGTGATTTAAATTTAACTGTATCTGATATAATAGCTGCACAAAGTAAACCAGCAATATTCTTTGGGGGTCTAATCCCATTTTCAAAATACATCCCTGCAATTATAGTCGATGTGCTTCCGACAGGTTCATTCCTAAAGAAAATAGGTTTACCCGTCTGAATGTCAGCAACTCTATGGTGATCTATAATTTCAAGGATTTCAGCATCATCAATTCCATGGACAGTTTGGGATCTTTCGTTATGGTCTACTAAAATAACCTGCTTTTTCTTTTGTGATATTAAATGATATCTTGATATAAAACCATAGATTTTATTATTTTCATCTAGAACAGGATAACTTCTATATCTTGTTTGCAGCATCTTATCTCTTATTTCATCTACAAAATCATCGATATGGAAGCTTATTATATTTTCAGTAGTCATTACATATTTTACAGGTATGCTTTGATTTATTAATCTGGCAGTAGTATAGGTATCATTAGGTGTATTTATAATAATACAGTTGTTTTGTTTTGCAAGTTCTAAAATTTCATCCTCAGCACTAAACCCTCCAGTTATAATTAAACAATTAGCTCCAAGTTCTATAGCCTTTTTTGGGAATCCTTTCTGTTGCCTATTATTACGATATCTCCCTTTTCAATAAACGGCTTCATGCTTTCAGGGGACAAAGCTGCAACTACTATTTTACCGTTGGAATTAAATTTCGCTTCGTCTCCCAAAATAATTTTAGCGTTTAAGGTTTCCAATATATTTCTCAATGGCGTTTTAATTATATTGTTTTCAAGTGTATCCATGTATTTACTTGTAATATTGGATAATGTCACAAGCCCCAAAAATTTTTCGTTTTCATCGATAACTGCCAGCGTCTTGACATTGTTTTTTTCATAAGCATCCAAGCGGTTTTTATAGAAGAATCTGGGGATATTGGGATTACTTTATCCAAGTTTAAATCTGAAACTTGAGTTTTTACAGTTGGAAGGATGTCTGGCTTTGGAATATTAAAGTAATTTAATACAAAGTCTGTTTCTTGATTGATATCCCCAAGTCTTTTAGCGATTGCGTTAAAACCTAAACGTTTTTTAGCTCAGCATAGGCTATTGCAGCTGAAATTGAGTCAGTATCAGGATTTTTGTGGCCAAATATGTAAATAATATCTGTCATTAAAACACCTCCTATATACTTAAATATTATAACCAATAAATACTATTTTTTAAATAATGACTTCTTTTTGTGATATAACTATATATTTAAAAATATATTTTAATTAGATTTATCTTCTTTAATTTTAACTAAGGGGGATGGTATTTTGGCATTTTATGGAGTCGACATAAAAAAGAAAATGAATTTTTAGGTTTAACAAAATACGAAGTAAAAAAGAGGCAACAAAAATATGGGTATAATGAAATAGCTAAAAAGAAAAAGAAATCATCATTAATTATCTTTTTGTCACAGTTCAATGATTTTATTGTATGGGTTCTATTAGCTGCAACTATAATTTCTATATTTTTGGGGAAATCGCCGATGCAATAACTATATTTATAATAATATTGATGGACGGAATTTTAGGCTTCCTTCAGGAATATAGGACCGAGAAGGCTTTAGAAGCTTTAAAGGAGTTTGCTGCCCCAACGGCAAAGGTTATTCGCGAAGGAAAGAAAATGGTAATAAAGGCTAAAGAATTAGTTATAGGAGACATAGTAGAATTAGAAAGCGGTGATAGGGTTCCTGCAGACATATTGATATTAAAATGCGATGCCCTACAGAGCGATGAGTCAATTTTGACTGGCGAATCAATGCCGATTGATAAAAAGCTTATAATGGAGATAAAATAAAACAAGAAAATATGGTCTATATGGGCTGTTTAGTAACTAAAGGGAAGGCCTTAGGTAAAGTTATAGCAACTGGGATGAATACAGAAATGGGTAAAATAGCAGATATGCTAGAAAATATAAATGATAACAAGACCCCTCTTCAGGAAAAACTTGATAAATTAGGAGAATATCTTGTATATCTAATATTGGCAATATGCGCATTGGTTACTATTACAGGGATATTAAGGGGCGAAAACATATATAAAATGTTTTTAGTTGGTGTAAGTTTAGCAGTTGCTGCTATTCCAGAAGGTCTTCCTGCAGTAGTAACTGTTTCATTAGCATTGGGAGTTCAAAGGATGATGAGAAAAAATGCTCTTGTGAGAAGACTTCCGGCAGTGGAGACATTAGGCTGCACCCAGGTAATCTGCTCCGATAAAACTGGAACATTAACTCAAAATAGGATGACGGTGAGGAAATTATATATTTTGAATAAGGAATATAAAATAGCTGGTGAAGGTTATGACATAAAGGGAGAATTATTATATGAAGGAATAAGGGTAAACTTAAACAATAAGGAAGCCTTTAAAAAATTGCTTGAATGTTGTGTTTTATGTAATAACTCTTCGATTGAAGGGAATAATTATTTAGGAGATCCTACTGAAATTGCATTACTTGTATTAGCGGCAAAATTTGGATACAAAAAGGAAGAACTAAAGGAATTCAAAATATTAAAGGAGAACCCCTTTGATTCTGATAGAAAGATGATGTCGGTTCTTGTGCAAAAGGGCAATAGAAAATTTCTTTTCGTAAAAGGAGCACCTGAGAAGGTTATGGAAAATTGTAAAGCTCTTTTGGAAGATATGAAGACAAGAGTTATAACAGAAAACGATAGAAAGGCAATTTTATCTGCTAATGATAAATTGGCAAAGGAAGCATTGAGAGTATTGGCTTTTGCTTATAAAGAAATTGAAAACACGGAGGACGAAAAGGAACTAATATTTTTAGGTTTAGCAGGAATGATTGATCCCCAAGAAAGGAAGTTTATGATGCTGTAGTAGAGGCAAAAATGGCGGGAATAGTTCCAGTGATGATAACAGGTGATCATAAATTAACAGCTGAGGCTATAGCAAAGGAATTAGGCATATTAAACGAAAAGGAACTTGTATTAACAGGAGAAGAACTAAATAAAATCTCAGAAAAAGAACTTGATGATATAATAATGAAAGTAAAAGTTTTTGCTAGAGTGACTCCAACACATAAATTCAGAATTGTAAAGGCATATAAGAGAAAAGGACTAGTAGTTGCAATGACTGGCGATGGAGTTAATGATGCTCCAGCGGTAAAGGAAGCCGATATAGGTATTGCTATGGGTAAAAGTGGAACAGATGTAACTAAAGAATCGGCATCTTTAATATTGCTTGATGATAATTTTGCAACTATTGTTGCTGCAGTTAAAGAGGGTAGAATTATTTATGATAACATAAGAAAATTTTTAAGATATCTTCTTTCATGCAATATTGGCGAAGTATTGAC
Source organism: Caloramator sp. Dgby_cultured_2 (assembly GCF_028872215.1). Classification (NCBI taxonomy): domain Bacteria; kingdom Bacillati; phylum Bacillota; class Clostridia; order Eubacteriales; family Clostridiaceae; genus Caloramator; species Caloramator sp. Dgby_cultured_2. Next base: position 1,067,342 of record NZ_CP118396.1, on the reverse strand, counting down.
TATGTTTTTAAGTTCATTGTTGAGTTTACCTATTCCGCTATTACCGATACAGATATTATTTGTAAATTTAGCTACGGATGGCCTACCTGCAATGGCTCTTAGCATGGAAAAGGGAGAAAAGGATATCATGCAAAGGATGCCAAGGAAAAGGGATGAAAGCATATTTTCGGAGGGATTGTTACACAAAATTATCTTAAGAGGAATACTTATAGGTTTGTGCACAGTGGCATCCTATGCAATAAGTTTAAATTATTTTGGCAACATTGTAATATCTAGAACAATAGCCCTTGGCACATTAATAATGTCGCAGTTATTCCATGTTTTTGAGTGTCGTTCAGAGAGACAATCTATATTTAATATAGGTATTTTGACTAATAAATATTTAATATATGCAGTTTTATCTTCGCTATTTATGTTGATTTTTATAATTTACAATCCCTTCATGCAGAAGGTTTTTTATACGCAACCTTTGAATACTATTCAATGGCTTATAGTGCTATTATTTTCAGGTATAATTTCTTTGATTTCTAGCCTTTATTGGTATAAAAGAAATTAAAGGAAGTAAAGACAGCTTTACTTCCTTATTATTTGTTTTTGTTGAAGCTTTTTAAGGTCAAGTCCGATAGGAATTAATTCTTTTTAGTTGTCATATTTATGACATTCATTATTTCTATAACATCAGAATCTTTCTTTTTGTTCTTTTTAGGTTTTAAACCTTGAATTAAAACTAAATGCCCCTGATTTACTTGAATAAATTCTGGCTTTTTAAAGAACCTTCTTTTTTGTATTGGCACTTAACTACAAGTTTGCTTCTTTCAGGTTTTACAACAATATCAACCTTTAGCAAGTGAATAAATCCCAATATTACTTTTTCAGCAACTTTTACACTTAGAACATGTCCGTGAACCTGGGTTAGGCGATCTTTATATTTTTCCCAGTAAGCATCTTGAAGTTTTTGATTTAATTTTTCTTTAAATCCCATATTTCATTCTCCTTTATACTAAATTTATTGTAAAAAATTGCTTAAAAAAATCTTAACATTATTATATTATAACAATAATTTAGAGTGTAGTCGAGGGGGAATAGATTGTTAATAATTTAATCTGTTAAATCTATTTAAAAAATAAATAAATTGTGTTATACTTATATAAAGCCCAAAATTTAACTAATTTTTCTATCTGTTATATATAAAAATAGATACTGTTATATCAAATAAAATACAGGTGATAAAATTATGATACGAGCTGTAATAAGAGTTAACGGTATTGTTCAGGGTGTTGGTTTTAGACCTTTTATAAATAAGTTAATTCAAAATTTTAATTTAAAAGGTTGGGTTAAAAATACTTCTTTGGGGGTTGAATTAGAGGTTGAAGGTGAAGAAATTTATATTAGAAGTTTTTTAGAGGAAATAATAAATAACCCTCCAAAGTTAGCCTATATAGAAGATTTACAATATGAATTTTTTCAAGATTTAAAATATTATAAAGGGTTTGAAATTATAAAAAGCCAAGATAAAGAAGACAAGTTTACCTTTATATCTCCTGATGTTAGCATTTGTGATGAATGCCTTAGTGAATTATTCGATAAGGAGAATAGAAGATATTTATATCCTTTTATTAATTGCACCAATTGTGGACCACGTTTTACAATAATAAAGGATGTTCCCTATGACAGAGATAAAACCACAATGAAAGAGTTCAAGATGTGTCATAAATGTCTAAGTGAATATTTAGATATTGAGGATAGAAGATACCATGCTCAGCCTAATTGCTGCAGCGATTGTGGACCTAAGGTGTATTTTATAGACAAAAATATGGAAAAATTCGATAAAGGAATAGAAAAGGCAATAGAATATTTAAAGGATGGTAAAATAATTGCAATTAAAGGCATAGGAGGATTTCATGTAGCCTGTGATGCAAAAAATAAAGAATCATTAGTAAAATTAAGACAACGTAAAGGTAGGGATGAAAAGCCCTTTGCCCTTATGATGAAGGATATAAATACTGTAGAAAATTATTGCTATTTAGGTAAAGAAGAAAAAAATATCTTGGAGAGTTATAAGAGGCCTATTGTATTGCTTAAAAAAAGAAATAATCTTTTGGATCATGTGTCAGAAAATAAATGGTTAGGAGTTATGCTACCATATTCTCCTTTACATTATATACTTATGCAGGAATTAGACGTGCTTGTAATGACAAGTGGAAATATTCATGATGTTCCAATAGTTTATAAAAATGAAGATGCTATAAATGAACTTTGGGATATCGTAGATGGGTTTTTGATTCATGAAAGAGATATACATGTAAGGTGTGATGATTCAATCGTAAAGGTATTTGAGGGCAAGGAATATTTTATTAGAAGATCAAGGGGCTATGTTCCTTTCCCGATAAGATATAATTCAAGAAATAAGATTTTAGCCTGTGGAGCAGAACAGAAGGGATCCTTTGCTTTGAGCAAAAATGGTTTTGTCTTTTGAGTCAGCATATTGGAGAATTAAGAAATATTGAAACCTACAAGCATTATATAGATCAAATTGAACATTATAAAAAATTATTTGATATAGATATTGATAGAATTGCCTGTGATATGCATCCTGATTACTTGTCAACACAATATGCGAAGGAGATAAGCAAAAAGCAAAATATTCCCCTTTATATGGTGCAGCATCACCATGCCCACATGGCATCATGTATGGCGGATAATAAGTTGGAGGGGAAGTAATAGGTATCATTTGGGATGGAACAGGTTATGGGTTAGATGGGAAAATATGGGGTGGAGAGTTTTTGGTTGGTGATTATAAAGAATTTAAAAGGGTAGCTACTATAAGAGACATAGCTTTACCTGGAGGAGATATGGCTATAAAGGATATTTATAGGATAAAGTATTCTATATTAATGGATGCATTAGGAGAAATTCCAAATGAATTTGCTACAACAGATGACCTGCAAGTAATAAATATGATGTTGAATAAAAATTTCAACACAGTTAAAGCCAGCAGCATAGGCAGGTTGTTTGACGGCGTTGCAAGCATTCTTGGTATTAAAGATAGGGTATCCTATGAAGGTCAAGCAGCGGTTTTATTAGAGTCAAAGGCTTTGGAAAATGATTTGTTTTATAAATATGAAATTTACAATGATGAAATATTAAAAATAGATTGGAGGCCTATTATAAGAGATATAGTAAATGATGTTACTTTAGGTAAGAATGTAGATATTATTACAGCTGCATTTATGAATACTTTAGTAAATTCAGCTGTTGAAATAGTTTTAAGGCTAAAGGATATTTATAAGATAGACAGAGTTGTTATTTCTGGTGGAGTTTTTCAAAATATTTATCTACTAAGTAAATTAGTTCAGATTCTTAGAAACAATAATTTTAAAGTATATTATCATAATAGGGTTTCCACTAATGATGAAGGAATGGCATTAGGACAATTAGCTGTTGCAGAAAAAGGGGGAGGAATATTATGTGTTTAGCAGTTCCTTTAAAGGTAATAGAAATTGATGGCAACGATGCTGTAGCAGAGCTAGATGGTATTAAGATGAAGATCAGAGTAGATTTTATCAAAGATATAAAAATTGGTGATTATGTATATGTTCATGCTGGTTTTGCAATAAACAAACTTGATGAAAAGCTTGCAAAGGAAAATTTAGAATTATTTAGGGAGGTTGCCAATGCAGCTAAAAATAAATCCAAGTGAGGTAAAGGACATTGTAGAGTTTATAAAAAACTATAATAAAAGGAAAATAAAAATAATGGAAGTATGTGGAACACATACCATGTCTATTGCTAAAAGTGGCATAAAAACGATACTTCCAGAAAATATAAAATTAATTTCTGGGCCAGGGTGTCCGGTTTGTGTCACAGCAATTAATAGAATTGATGAAATTTTAACTCTATCCCAAAATCCTAAAGTTTTGATAGCTACTTTTGGTGATATGCTTAAAGTTCCAGGAAGTCGTCAGGGATTTAATTTGGCTACATTAAAGTCTATGGGGGCTAAAGTAGAACTTGTTTATTCTGCAATGGATGCAATTTCAATAGCAGAAAATAATCCTGATTTTGAGGTTGTTTTTTGGGAATCGGCTTTGAAACAACGGCTCCAGGAACGGCTGTTGCAATAAAAGAAGCAAAGGAAAGGAATATTAAAAATTTTTCGGTTTTTTCTATGCATAAATTTGTAGAACCAGCATTGAGGGCCTTATTAGATTCAAAGGAGATCGAAATCGACGCATTTATTTGTCCAGGACATGTATCAACTATTCTTGGAATAAAGGGATTTAGATTTTTAGCTGATGACTACAAAAAGCCCTCTGTAATATCAGGTTTCGAACCGGAAGATATTTTAACAGCAATATATAAAATAATTATGCAGTTTGAAAAAAATATTGCTATCATTGAAAATGAATATATGCGAATTGTAACCTTAGAGGGAAATGAATTTGCTCAAAGAATAATGGAGGATGTTTTTGAACCTGTTGATGATATTTGGAGAGGTATAGGAATCATTCCTAAGAGTGGTATGGGAATTAAGGATACTTATTGTGATTTTGATACGGTTAAAAGGTTTGATATAAAATTAGATTTTAAAGATAAATTAACAATTTGTAAATGTGGTGATATAATAAAAGGGAAGATAGAACCTAAGGAGTGTTCATTGTTTGCTAAATTATGTTCACCTGAAAATCCAATAGGTCCATGTATGGTTTCAAGTGAGGGGGCCTGTGCGGCATATTATAAGTATTTAAGATTCTGAGGTGAAATTATGGAAGAAATAATTACTTTAGACTATGGAAGCGGTGGAAAGAAAACTTCAAGTTTAATAGAAGAAATTCTTTTACCTAAATTTGATAACAGCAAGTTAAATGAATTAATGGATGGAGCAGTTCTAAAAAGTAAAGGAAGAATTGCATTCTCAACTGATAGCTTTGTTGTTTCACCTTATTTTTTTCCTGGAGGAGATATAGGCAAATTAGCAGTTTGTGGGACTGTTAATGACCTTTAATGTGTGGTGCAATCCCTAGGTATCTAAGTTTGAGCTTCATTATAGAGGAAGGATTCAAAATTGAGCACCTAAAAAAATAGTAAATTCGATTAGCGAAACCGCAAAAGAATGTGGTATTGAGATAGTAACAGGAGATACAAAGGTTGTGGAAAAGGGAAAGGGAGATGGCATATATATAAATACTTCAGGTATAGGTTTTATGGAAATAGAAGGGTATGCTAAGGCAAGGATTAATGATGGAGATGTAGTTATAGTTACGGGAAATGTTGGGGATCATGGAGTTGCAGTTATGTCAGCAAGAAATGGCTTCTTTTTGGATACGGATCTTAAATCGGATTGTATGCCCCTAACTAATTTAGCAAAAACTATTTTTAAGTATGGTAGAGAAGTTAAAATAATGAGGGATCCTACACGAGGGGATTAGCTACTACATTAAATGAGTTTGTTGAGGGGACTGAATTTTCTATTGAACTTATAGAAAAAGATGTTCCAATTGCACAAAATGTATTTACTGCTTGTGAAATACTTGGAATTGATCCATTATACAGTGCAAATGAAGGAAAGATAGTTTTGATAGCGTCAAAAGATATAGCAGAAGATTTAGTAAAGGATATTAAAAATCTACCTGAGGGTAAAAATGCAGCTATTATAGGAAAAGTAACCTCAAACCATAAAGGTTTAGTTGTGTTAAAAACTCCAATCGGAGGTTCAAGAATATTAAATAAGTTAACTGGGGCACAGCTTCCCAGGATATGTTAAATGGAGGTGATTTAATGCAAAATTTTAAGTCAATTGAAATTAAGAAGGAAGAAATAGTTCCTATTGCAGAAAAGATGAGTGGTGAAGGAAGAAGACTTGTTATGATCCACGGATATGTGGATAAGGAGGGGCAAAAATAGTGAGTTACCATTATGAAGTTGGTGATACTATTGAAGCCTATACGGTTAAAGGAGAAGATGTTTTACCTACAATATCGCATATTTATGATGTTTCAGCCTCATGGCCAGAAGAAGAACTTCATGAACTTATTGGAGTTAACTTTGAAGGTTTAAATATGAAGGGCAGGCTTTTCCTTCCAGATACGATGTTTGAAGGAAAGGGTCAGATACTTGTTACTCCATTAAATGAACTAGTGAAAAAACTCAAGGAATAAAGGAGTGATTAGATGAGTTACGTAATTCCAATTGGACCATATCATCCTTCTTTAGAAGAACCCATACATGCTAAACTTTATACTGAAGGTGAAATAATAAAGGATGCTGAAGTTTTTATAGGCTATAATCATAGAGGTATAGAAAAATTAGCTCAAGAAAAGAATTTTATCCAAACATTAGTTTTAGTAGAAAGGGTTTGTGGTATTTGTTCTCACTCTCATCCCTTTGCATATGCTCAAGCTATAGAAAAGATTGCCAATATGGAGGTTCCTAAAAGGGGACAATATATAAGAGTTATAATGGCTGAACTTGAAAGACTTCACTCCCATTATCTTTGGCTGGGTATAGCTGCCCATTTAGTTGGATATGATAGTTTATTCATGCATATTTGGAATGTAAGGGAAAAGATAATGGATATTTTAGAGGCTATATCTGGCAATAGAGTTAACTATGGTATGATAATTATAGGAGGTTCAAGAAGGGATATTAGTGATGATTTAAGAAGAAATATATTGCAGATTTTAGATGAATTTAAAGCGGAACACGAAAAAATAAAGGAAATTGTTCTTAACGATAAAACTTTAGCCATGAGAACAAAGGGAGTAGGTGTTTTACCAAAGGATATAGCTATAAAAATGGGAACAATTGGTCCCCATGCAAGGGCTTCTGGAGTTAAGGTAGACGTTAGAAAGGATGCTCCATATTCATCTTATGAAGATTTTGAATTCGATGTTCCTGTAGTTGAAGATGGAGACGTTTTTGCAAGGATATTAATAAGGGCATTAGAAGTTGATGAAAGTATAAAGATTATAAAGCAAGCATTAGAAAACCTACCTGAAGGACCAATTAATTTAGGAATGAAGATCCCTAAAGTTCCTGCTGGGGAGTTTACACAAAGGGTTGAAGCTCCAAGAGGTCAAGTAATATATTATGTTGTTACAGATGGAGGACAAACAAATTATAGAGTAAGTATACATGTTCCGACCTTTAAAACAGCACCTACAGTTCCTTATATGCTAAGGAATAATACCGTTGCAGATGCAGGACTTATTATTGCAAGTATAGATCCTTGTTTCTCATGCTTAGATAGGTAGTGATATTATGCACGAGTTAGCTATAACTGAAGGAATAATCAAAATTGCAAAGGAAGTAGCAGAAAAAATAATGCCAAAAGGGTATTAAATATAAAGGTAAAATGCGGGGACTTCTCAGGGGTTATTCCTTCTTTAATTCAAGAGTATTTTGATATTGTTTCTAAAGGAACTTTAGTTGAAGGTGCTAAACTTATTATAGATAGAGTTCCTATTAAAATTATATGCTCAGAATGCAATAATGAAAGTGAGATAAAAAGAAGCGATATACGATGTCCAAAATGCGGTGGGTATAGATATAGGATTATTAGTGGTAAAGAATTTTACGTAGAAGCATTGGAGGTGGAATAGTGGAAATTAAAGTAGTAAAACAGATAATGGAATGGAATGAGGATTGCAGCAATGAAGTAAAAAAGGAATTAGACGAAAAAAGGTTTTTATGATAAATATAATGGGATCTCCTGGTGCAGGAAAAACAAGTGTAATTGTTGAATTAATAAAAGAGCTTTCTAAAGATTATAAGCTCGCTGTTATTGAAGGAGATATAACTGGACAAATTGATGCTGAGAGAATTAGTCAGATGGGGATTCCAGTGGTTCAGCTTAATACAGATGGAGCTTGCCATATTGAGGCTATGTCCATAAAAAATATATTAAATTATTTTAATTTAAATGATATCGATGTATTATTAATTGAGAATATAGGTAATTTGGTATGTCCTGCTGAATTTAATTTGGGAGAGGACCTAAAAGTAGCAATTTTAAGTATTCCAGAGGGAGATGACAAAGTTCAAAAGTATCCATTGATGTTTTCAGTTGCAAATATTCTTTTGTTAAACAAATACGACATGAAGGAATTTTTCGAATTTGACTATGAAAAGGTATCCATGTATGCAAAAGGTTTAAATCCTAATCTTGAAATATATAGATTTTCTTCAAAAAAGAATTTGATAACAAAGACCTATTTGCATCATTAAGAAGAAAAATAAAAGATAAATTAAATAAATAAGGGGGATAATGATGAAAAATAAACCAGCTGCTGTTATTGCAACGTTTATATTATGCTTTCTAGTATGGATATTATTTACATTAACCTTTACAGCACAGGAATTAATAGCAGGTGCTATAGTCTCATTACTAGTTGCATTATTTACATCAAGTTACTTTATCCATGAAGATGCATTCCATTTATTAAAACCAAATGTGTTTATCAATTTCATAATTTATGTATTATTTATATTTCCAGTAGAACTTTGGAAGGCGAATGTAGATGTTGCAAAAAGAGCATTAAGTCCAAAACTTCCAATTAATCCTGGTATTGTTAAAGTTCCAGTTGACTTAAAATCCGAATATGGACTTGCTATGCTTGCAAATTCGATTACCTTAACACCGGGAACAATAACAATGGAAATAGTAGAAGAAAATGGACAGAATTATTACTATATCCATTGGATTGATGTTGCAAGTAAGAATAGCAAAGAAGCTGGTGATATGATTAAAGGAAAATTAGAAAACTGGATAAGGAGGATTTGGAAGTGATAGAGTTTGTTTATGTTGGGATATTTTATGTTATACTAGCATTAATGCTTTTATATAGGGTTTTAAAAGGACCTAGTGTTGTAGATCGAGCTGTTGCAGCTGATAGCATTGATATTTTAACTGCCATTGCTTTAATTGTTTTTTCGATTTATAGCAATAGAAGCATTTATCTTGATATTGCGCTTGTTTTAGCAATTTTAGGTTTCTTGGGGACTGTCCTTATAGCAAGATATTTGGAGGGAAGACTATGATAGTTAGGATAATAATTGATTTGTTTTTAATATTAGGTTGCTTTTTGCTTTTGCAGGAGCAGTTGGTCTTCTTAGAATGCCAGATTCCTTTACTAGGATGCAATCAAGTATTAACATTGCAACCTTTGGAGTTCTTTGGACGGTTTTAGGTGTAGCTGTATATGCCTTTTCAAATCAAAATTTTGTTTTTGGAATCAAAACGGTCATGATAGGAATTTTTATAGTTCTTACGAGTGCAGTTGCGGGACATGCCATTCTAAAGGGAGGATATAAACATGGCATAAGACCGGAGAATTTAGTGGTTGATGAGTATAGGAGGGATAATCCTAATGAATAGTATAGTTATATTAAATACACTGGTTATAATTGCAATTATAGTTTCTGCAATTTTGACTGTAAAATTTGATAACCTTTTATCATCAATAATAGCTTTAGCAGTTACAGGATCCTTTGTAGCATTAGAGTTTATATTGCTACATGCACCCGACGTTGCAATAGCAGAAGCTGCTGTTGGAGCGGTCTTATCACCTGTGATATTTAATTATAACCCTCAAAAAAGTAAAGGAGGGCAAGGAAAGATGAAAAGATTTGCTATAGCTTTTTCGTTGGTGGTTTTCTTGTTAATGGGATGTTATGCAATGTATTATTCATCTACATTAGATAGAACTTATAGTGGAACAAAACTTTCTGAGGTTTTAAAGAATGAACAAAATTACGATATGAATAAACCAGATGGAGTTGCTAATATTATCGTGAGAGAAAACTTAAAAAGAACAAAGGCTGTAAATGCGGTTACTGCTGTTGTATTTGACTATAGAGGATATGACACACTTGGAGAATCCTTTATTCTTCTTACAGCAATTGCCGGTTCAGTAGTTATTTTAAAGAGCCATAAGAAGGGAAGTGACCATGATGAAGGGCAAGAATAGACAAGTAAAGGATGTTATAGTAAAAACTGCTGCTGACTTTTTACACCGATAGCCTTGGTCCTTGGATTTTATATAATATTACATGGACATCTAAGCCCAGGGGAGGTTTCCAAGGTGGAGTTTTAGTTGCTTCTGCGGTGGTGTTAATCTATTTAGGCTATGGATATAATGAGGTTTCGAAGAAATTTAATATGGAAATCATAAAGAAAAATGAAGCTCTTGGTGCTATATTATTTACAGTATTTGGTCTTGCCGGTATTATATATGGCTCGGTTTTCTTTGCAAATGTATTTACAAATATAGGTGATGTTGGAGACTTAATTAGTGCAGGAACAATTATGTTTATGAACAATTCAGTAGGATACAAGGTTTTAACTGGGGTTGGATTCTTGATCCTACTAATGATAGGGCTTTTAGCTCCAGATAATGATAACTAAAAGGGGTGGATAGATTTGATATTAGTGAACTATATCGCCTGCATTATATTAATAGTATTAGGTTTTTATGTAATTCTAACAAAAAGAATATTTTAAAGATTATCATCGGTATGGGGCTTATTGATTATGGAATAAATTTATTAATAATAAGCATAGGATTCAATCCTGGGGAACAGCACCAATATTTACTTTTACTGAACTTAAACCCGAATCCTTCTTTGTTGACCCTGTTCCACAAGCACTTACTCTTACTTCAATAGTTATAGGTGCCTGTGTTACGGCGATGGCTTTATCCTTAGTTATAAAAATAAAGGAAAAGTATGGAACCCTTGATGCAGATAAGGTAAGGAGGTTGAATGGCTAATGCAACATTTTCCTATTTTATCAATTGTTACGTTATTTTTGGGAGCCTTCCTTACGGTAATTTTTGGAAGCAAAAATGAAACTGTAAGAAAGTTTATAGCTTTAGTTGCTTCATCTATATCGTTAATTTTGGTTTTAATGCTTATAAAGCCAGTTATGATAGAGAACAATGTTATTCAATATTGGTTAGGTAATTGGAGACCCATTCATGATTGGGCTATAGGTATAGGCCTTGAGGTTGATGCACTAGGATTATTCTTCGGGATTATAGCTGTTTTAACAATCTTTTTATCAATTATATTTTCATTCAAATACACAAAAAGGATTCTGAAACAGACAAGTATTATGTTTTATTCTTAATGCTTTCTGGTGCTGTATTAGGTCTTGTATTTACTGGTGACCTTTTCAATATGTTTGTAATGATAGAAATTATGACCTTTGCAGCAGTTGGCTTAACTGCCTTTAGAAATTATCAAGAAGGAGCATTAGAAGCAGCTTTTAAATATCTTGTTTTGGGTTCTATCGGATCATCAATGGTTTTGGCAGGGACAATTACTATTTACTCACAAGTTCATACGCTGAATATGGCTCAAATTTCTGCTTTATTGTTTAACAATCTTACTCCATCGGCACTTTTCGCCTTTGCATTACTTTTAGCAGGATTTTCATTAAAGGCATTTGTGGTTCCTTTCCATCCTGCTGCACCAGATGCGTATATGTCAGCACCTTCGTCAGTGTCAATGGCCTTTTCGGGTATGGTTAATAAGGCGGGGGTATATGCTATTATTAGATTAGTTTATGTTCTTTTTCATGCAATGGACTTTAAGTCAGTTCAAATTTTATTAATAATCATTGGGACGATTACAATGTTTATTGGTGTTACAATGGCGCTTGCACAAAATGATTTCAAACGTTTACTTGCTTTTCATAGTATTTCTCAGATAGGTTATGTTATAACAGCTGTTGGGGTTTCAACAGCATTGGGATTAACAGCAGGTTTATATCATGCTCTTAACCATACTTTATTTAAAGGTTTGTTGTTCTTAACTGCTGGTGCAATATTTTATGCAACTGGAACAACTGATTTAAATAAACTTGGCGGCTTAGCAAGAAAAATGCCACAGACAGCAGCAATATTTTTAATTGGTGCCTTCTCAATCAGTGGTTTACCACCATTCAACGGATTTGTTTCCAAATGGCTTGTTTACCAAGCTACATTCCAGGCTAATCTTGCACCAGTTACTATAATAGCACTTTTAGTAAGTGTAATGACTTTAGCTTCATTTATAAAGGTTGCACAGTCAATATTCTTTGGACAAATGCCAAAGGAATTTGAAAACGTTAAAGAGGTTCCATTATCAATGAGAATTCCAATGTGGATTATGGCTATCCTTTGTGTAATAACAGGGGTTTTACCAAATATAGTGACAAAATATTTAGTATCGCCGGCAGTTACTGCGGCTCTAAATATAGGCAAATATATTGATCTTATGATGGGGAATGGATATTCAGAAAAAATATTAGGTAAACCAATTGAAATTCCTGCTGTTGATTTTACTCTTGCAGGTTATTGGGATCCTATTGCATGGCTTGTTCTGTTTGCCTTGCTATTGATAGCAGTAACCATAGTTGCAGTAGCAGGAGGATTTAATGCAGTTTCTCTTCCTACAGAAGTTGATGATCCAAAATATGATGTATTCTTTAGTGGGGAAGCAAGTGAGCATTCTCACGTTAAGGGAAATGACCTTTTCTGGGGATTAAAACATGATTTAAGACACTATTTTGGGTTTATGCATGATGCACATAGTGGGATAATTAATGACTATGCATTGTGGGCTATCTTTACAACAACAATATTTATAGTATATGTTTTCTTACTTGTTCCATAAGGAGGGACTGGATTTGGTAGTTTTAAAGTATTTGTTTAATGTTTTAGTTTTTCCAGGTTTATTGTTCTCAGCATTGGTTGGTTTACTTTTATCAGGTTTAGATAGAAAAGTTGTTGCTAGAATGCAAAAGAGAATTGGACCACCAATAATTCAGCCAATTTATGATTTTTTAAGCTTTTAGGTAAAGAAACAATTGTCCCAAGAGCAGCATCAAGAAGAACATTTTTATACGCACCAGTTATTGGACTTTTGGCGTTAGTAACTGTGACACTCTTTATCCCTATTTATAAATATACTGCAATTTCAACAGTTGCAGATATAATAGTTATTTTATATCTTTTAACAATCCCTGCAGTTGCCTTAATTATGGGTGGAGCAGCATCGGGTTCACCATATGCCGGCGTTGGAATTTCCAGGGAAATGGTAGCTATTATATCTTATGAACTCCCTTTAGTGATAGTTCTTCTAACTATTGGTAAACATGTAGGAATGGCTTTAAATAAGGGAGTAATAACATTTTCGCTTTCTCAAATAGTAAGTTATCAAGCAGAATTTGGACCGATGATTACTAATTGGAGGTTAATTCCAGCTGCATTGGCGTTACTTTTAATAATTCCAATTAAGGTTGGTAGCCTTCCTTTTGATATTGCAGAGGCGGAAATTGAAATTTGTGAAGGACCACTTGTAGAATATAGTGGTGCACCGCTTGCAATATTTAAGTTAAATCATGCAATAAAAATGTTCATAATGACTTCATTATTTGTAACATTGTTTTTAAGCGGTAAAGGAACAGGAATACTAATATTAGATATAGTATTGCAAGTTCTATTAAGTGCAGTAATAGTTGTTATTTCTATATCCACATTAAAAGCGATTACAGCAAGGCTTAAGGTAGAACAGGTTTTGAAATTCTTCTGGACTTATCCAACGGCATTAGCTTTAATTAGTTTGATACTTGTTTGGATTGGTCGTTAATAGGAGGTGTTACTTTTGTTTAAAAGTTAATCGAAAAAAGCTTTGAAAAATCGCCTTGGTTATTTCACTTAAATACAGGATCATGTAACGGCTGTGATATAGAAATAGTTTCGGTTATAACTCCAAGGTATGATGCTGAAAGAATGGGCTTTAAGTTAACTGGTTCACCAAGACATGCAGATATAATTTTAGTTACAGGACCTATAACTTCGCAGTCAAGAGATAGGTTAATAAGAACTTTAGCCCAGGTTCCAGATCCAAAAGTTGTTGTATCAATTGGGTCTTGCCCGAGGTCTACAAATGTATTTAATGGTAGTTACTCTGTAGAAGGCCCACTAGATAAATATGTTCCAATTGATGTTTCTATAGCAGGTTGTCCTCCAAAACCAGAAGCCATAATCGATGGGCTTGCTAAAGCTATAGAGATACTCAGAGAAAAAAGGAGGGCAATGAAATGAAGTTCCCTTATTTAAAAGAAGCGATAAAATCTGTCTTTAAAAAACCAAGCACAGAAATATATCCAATAGTAAATAAAGAGGCACCGGAAGGATATAGAGGTAAAATAAATTATTATCCTGAAAAGTGTGTAAATTGTGGAATGTGTATAAGGGTTTGTGCTCCTGGTTGTATTACTAGAACTATTGAAAAGACCGAAGAGGGAGATAAAATCACCTTTAATTTTTATCAAGGTCAATGCACCTTCTGTTCTCTTTGTGCTGACTTTTGCCCAAGAGGAGCAATAGAACTTACTAAAAATTATCATCTTGCTGTTACGGATGAAAAGGATTTGTTGGTTTCAGGAACATTTATAAAAAGCTTCCACCAAAGCCTCCTGTTCAACCACAACAACAAGTTCAAAATCAACAAAATCAAGGGGCAGCTAAAACTGAATAAGTTTAAAAAAGCCTTAAGGTTTAGCCTTAGGGCTTTTTTACTTATAGGAAGGAATTTAAACTTTGGTGAAGAATATATTTATAAAAGAATTTATTAAAAAAGTAGTGTTAAACGTTGAAAAACCTTTAAAGAAAGAGTTTGCAATATGGATATTTACTATATAAATTATAGCAATTTTGGGGGTGGGTTATGGGTTACCCAATGCTTGAAATAAACAGTAGTAAAATAAAAGAAAACACCAAACTTATTGTTGATGAATGCCACAAAAGAGGGATACAAGTTGCTGGGGTAACAAAGGTTTTTGCGGGATACGAAAGGATAGTTAGGGCAATAGTAGATGGGGGAATAGACATAATAGCAGACTCAAGAATTGAAAATTTAAAGAAATTTAAAAAATACGATCTCCCTAAAATGTTAATAAGAATTCCTATGAAAAGTCAGGCAAGAGAAATAATAAACTATTCAGATATAGCATTGGTTTCGGAATTTGATACTATTAAAGAATTACAAAAATATGCTAAAAAGAAAACAAAAAATACAAGATAATATTAATGGTAGATGTCGGCGATTTACGGGAAGGAATATTTTATAAGGAAAAACAGGAGATATATGAAACAGTAAAAAAAATTTTAGAACTTAGCAACATTGAACTCCATGGAATTGGGACTAATTTATGCTGCTATGGTGGGGTGATTCCTACCAAAGATAATCTAACTGAGCTTGTAGGTGTCAAAAAAGATTTAGAAAATTACTTTAATATTAGAATCCCTATAATTTCGGGAGGCAACTCAGAGAATATTCAAATTATGAGGATGAATGAAATGCCAATGGAAATAAACCAATTAAGAATTGGTGTAGCATTGGCAATGGGGATAGGCTTATATGACAAGCCGATAGAGGGACTAAATACAGATACAATAAAGCTTTATGCAGAAATAGTAGAAATAAAGGTAAAGCCATCAGTTCCTATTGGAACAATTGGGATAGATGCTTTTGGAGCTAAGCCGCAATTTGAGGATAGAGGATTTAGAAAAAGAGCAATTTGTGCGTTAGGAAGGCAGGATGTTTATCCTGAGTTTTTGCAACCTATTGATGAAAAAATTAAGGTATTAGGAAGTAGTAGCGATCATCTGATAATTGATATAACTGACTCTGATAAAGAACTTAGGATAGGTGATGTAATTGAGTTTCGTGTTTTATATGGTGGTCTTCTTTCAGCTATGACATCTAAGTATGTAAAAAGAAAGTTTTATAGTGACAAAGTTTGCTTAAATAAGTATTACTATTGTAAAACCAAAAGAAGTATGTTATTATGATAAGGCAAATAAAATACTAATCGGCTATTTATAGATGCATTACATATTTAAGGAGGGTAAATATGATTACAAAGGAATATGTAGCCTCAATCATCGACCATACAATTCTAAAGGCAGAGACTACACCAGACGATATAAAAAGATATGCAATGAGGCAAAGGAGAATTCATTTGCATCTGTTTGTGTTAATCCTTGTTATGTTAAATTAGTTGCAGATGAATTAAAGGGATCAAATGTTAAAGTTTGCACTGTCATAGGCTTCCCATTGGGGGCAACAACTAAAGAAGTGAAAGCCTATGAAACAGAGAAGGCAATCGAAGATGGTGCTAATGAGGTTGACATGGTTATAAACATAGGTATGCTAAAGGCAGGAAATTATGATTATGTAAAGGAAGATATAAAAGCAGTTGTAGATGCAGCTAAAGGTAAGGCGTTAGTTAAGGTCATTATAGAAACATGTCTTTTAACTGATGACGAAAAGATTATGGCGTGCAAATTAGCAAAGGAAGCTGGTGCGGATTTTGTTAAAACTTCAACAGGTTTTAGCAAATGGGGAGCAAAAGCAGAGGATGTTAAGCTAATGAGGGATACAGTAGGACCAGAAATGGGAGTTAAAGCATCCGGTGGAGTTCATAGTTTTGAAGATGCTGTTAAAATGATTGAAGCGGGGGCAAATAGAATAGGAGCAAGTTCATCTTTGAAAATAATTGGCAAGTCAAAAGATGAGCAATCCTATTAATTTTAATATCCTAAAGGATTATATTTTAATCCTTTAGGATATTTTTGCTTTATTGGTGAATATTTATATAATAAGGCTATAAGGGGGATTTAATGGCTAAGTATAAAAAGTTAAAATATGAAGACTTAGTTGTAAAGTTGGATTTTGTGCCAGATTTTAAAACAACAGAGGAAATTGCAAATTATTATGATTTAATAGGGCAGGAGAGGGCTGTTCAAGCGTTTGAGATGGGATTAAAACTTGACAAACCTTATTACAATATTTATGTATGTGGAACAAATGGGAGTGGGAGAAAAAATTTGTTTTGGATAAGTTAAAACAAATTGCAAAGATGCAAAAACACCGGACGATTGGTGTTATGTTTATAATTTTAATGATGCACTAAGCCCTTTAGCAATTAATTTAAAGGGTGGAACAGCAGAAGAATTTAAAAGCGATATTGAAACGATGATAGAATCTTTATTTGAAGAAGTTCCGAAGATGTTCTCAGATGAAGAGTATGAAAAACAAAGAGAAGATATAATTGATTATTATCAAAAAGAAACAATTAATATATTAGATAGACTATATGATGAGGCTAAAAGTAAGAATTTTACAAGTGAAGTCTACAAAAGAAGGATTTGTTTTTATTCCTCTAATTGATAATGAAGAGATGAGCGAGATCCAGTATAATGAACTTGAGCAGTCTGAAAAGAATAAAATAGCAGAAGATGTTAAAACTTTAAAACTTTTAGCATTAGAAGTTTTAAGAAAGACCAAAATATTAAGAAAGGAAATGGCTGAAAGGCTACGCAAACTTGATGAAGAGAAATCCTTTGAGCTTATAAATGGGAAAATAAATAAGTTTATTAATAAGTATAGTTATAACGATAAAATAGTTCAATATTTAAAGGATTTACAGAATGATTTAATAAATAATATAGATGCATTTATGCAGGATGATGAAAACACTCTTGAGGATGATTACTTTAAAAAATATTATGTTAATATAATAACTTGTAATAAGGAAGAAGGAGCACCGGTTATCTATGAAGAGGATCCTGAATTTAATAATCTTATTGGAACAATCGAATATGAAAATTACAAGGGTGCTTTAGTTTCAGATTTTACGATGATTAAGCCTGGAAGTTTACACAGAGCAAATGGAGGCTACCTTGTAATAGATGCACTTCAACTATTAAGCACATATCAAGGATGGAAGGCGTTAAAGAATGCATTGAAAAATGGTTGCATTTCAATAGAGAATCTAAGAAATCAATTAGAAATAATCCCTATTGTATCTTTAAAACCAGAAAAAATACCATTAAAAATAAAAATTGTTTTAATCGGAAGTGAATTTTTATATAGTTTGCTTTATGAGTATGATGAAGAGTTTAGGGAACTATTTAGTATTAAAGCAGAATTTGATAGTGTAATAAAAAATACTCCAGATAACGTAAACGAATTCTTAGGTTTTATAAGTTACTATTGTTCCCAGAACAATATTCCACATGTTACTTATAAAGGATTTTTAGAATTATATAAATATGCTTTAAGATTAGCAGAAAGCAAGAAATATTTTACTGCAAGACTAAGAGAAATTGCAAATATTATTGACCAATCGGCGTTAATATGTAAAGAAAGGAAAGGAAAACACATTACTGATAAAGATATTAAAGAGGCTATAGAAAAATTATATAAAAGGCATAGTCTTTATAAAGAAAGAATTTTGGAAATGTATAAAGAAGGCAAATATATTATACAATTAAACGGATATAAGATAGGAGAAATAAATGCTCTATCGGTGATTGAACTTGAAGACTTTGCCTTCGGAAAACAAAATAGAATAACTGTTACTACTTATAGAGGTAAGGGAGGAGTAATAAATATAGAAAGAGAAGTAAAAATGTCTGGTTTTATACATGATAAAGGAGTCTTAATTTTAACGGGTTATTTAGGCCAAATGTTTGGACAAAAATATCCTCTTTCCTTTAATGCCAGCATTTGCTTTGAACAATTGTATGGGGGAATAGAAGGGGATAGTGCTTCGGCAGCAGAACTTATTGCGCTAATTTCAAGTTTAGGAGATATACCGATAAAACAAAGCATAGCAATAACAGGATCTGTCAATCAAAGGGAGAGATACAACCAGTTGGAGGAATAAATGAAAAAATAGAAGGTTTTTATGATATATGTAAATTATATGGACTTGATGGAACTCATGGGGTTATTATTCCTGCAAGCAATGTTGGAGATTTAGTATTAAAGGAGGAGATAATAGAAGCTGTTAGAAAGGGAACATTTAATATATATTCAGTTAGTAATATAGAGGAATGTTTTGAAATACTTTGCGACGAAAAAATGGTAAAGGACAAAAAATTATGGATGTTATAAGAGAGAGGGTAGAAAATAAATTGAAAAGTTACAATGAAGGCTGCCCTAATTAGGCAGCCTTATGATTAAACGTTAAATCTAAATACTACTATATCTCCATCCTGCATAACGTATTCTTTTCCCTCTAGACGGATAAGTCCTTTTTCTCTTGCTGCAATTTCAGAGCCACATTTTATAAGATCATCATAAGCAACAACTTCCGCACGTATAAATCCCTTTTCCATATCGGAATGTATTTTTCCTGCTGCCTGAGGGGCCTTAGTTCCTTCTTTAATAGTCCAAGCTCTAACTTCCTTGGGACCAGCTGTTAAAAAGCTTATAAGGCCTAACAATTTATAACTAGCTTTTATTAGCTTATTTAATCCTGGCTCCTCAAGACCGTAGCTTGCTAAAAATTCCATCTTTTCTTCGCCTTCAAGCGTAGATATTTCTTCTTCTAATTTTGCACAAATAACTACAACTTCAGAGCCTTCATTCTTAGCATACTCTTTAACTTTTTGAACGTATTGATTTTCTACATTACCCGAGATAAGATCATCTTCAGAAATATTGCAGGCATACAATACAGGTTTTGAAGTCAATAAGAAGTATTGCTTTAACATTTCCTGCTCATCATCAGACATTTCTAATGTTCTTGCTGGTTTTCCTGATTCTAGATGAGTATATAATTTTTCCATAAATTGGAGTTCATCTTGAGCTTTTTATCTCCTGATCTTGCTGACTTTTTGTTTTATCCATTCGTCTTTCTAGAACTTCCATATCAGAAAATACAAGTTCGAGATTAATGGTTTCAATATCCCTTATTGGATCAATAGATCCCTCCACATGGACTATGTTTGAGTCTTCAAAGCATCTTACAACGTGGACTATTGCAGCTACTTCGCGAATGTGAGATAGAAACTTATTTCCAAGCCCTTCTCCTTTACTTGCTCCCTTTACAAGGCCTGCTATATCATAAAATTCTATTACTGCAGGAGTAACCTTTTCAGGGTTATACATCTCAGCCAACTTTTCAAGTCTTTCATCTGGAACAGCTACTACGCCAACATTGGGCTCTATTGTGCAGAAAGGGTAATTGGCACACTCAGCACCAGCTTGAGTTATAGCATTAAATAATGTGCTTTTACCCACGTTTGGCAATCCAACAATACCAAGTTTCATGATTTTTCTTCCTTTCTTTATGTTTTGTTAACGACATTGTAATTATATAATATACAAAATCATTATTCAAGTAAGTATGATTATGTAGAAATTAATAAATTCTATATAATTATTTATTTGTCATTTAGTATCACTTGATGTATTATTTTTAACAAATAAATAATAATAATGGATATGTTGACAAAAATAGTATTTATAATAATATATAATCATCACCACTTTCCACCACAAAAAATCGGTGGTGATTAAAATGATTGGAAATAAAATTGAAGAGTTAAGAGATAAATTGTATGAAAAGATTAATTCAAATTGTGATTATGAAACTATAGTTAAATTAAGTCAAGAATTAGACAGGCTAATTAATAGCTATTATATAGATTTTTACATTATGAAAGGTAAGGAAAATAGAAATATTATCGAGCATTAAGAGGTGCCAAAGGCACCTCTTAATTTTTGTAAAATATATATTTTAAATTTTTTTAAAATATAGCAGGAAAACGAAAAATGGTATAGAATTATAAATGTAGTGGTGGAAAGTGGAGTAAAGTGGTTAACGGGGGATAGTTATGTTTATCGGAGAGTATCAACATGCCCTAGATTCAAAAACAGAATAATTATTCCAGCAAAGTTTAGAGAAAAGCTAGGTTCAAAATTCGTTATGACAAAGGGACTAGATGGATGTTTATACGCATATCCTATGGATGAATGGGCTAAATTAGAAGAAAAATTAAAAGCCCTTCCGTTAACCAATAAGGATGCTAGGGCTTTTGTAAGATTTATATTTTCTGGTGCGGCAGAAATTGAAATCGATAAGCAGGGTAGAGCTTTAATTCCGCAAAATTTAATTGAATATGCAGGCATTATAAAGGAGATAGTAACAATAGGAGTATTAAGTAGAATTGAAATTTGGAGCAAGGAAAAGTGGAATGAATACAATGACCAAAATATCGATTATAATGAAATTGCTGAAAAAATGTCGGAGCTTGGAATTTAAAAGAAAAGGTGAAGTGTATGGAGTTTAAGCATTATTCTGTTATGTTAAATGAATGTATAGAAGGTTTAAATATAAAAAGCGATGGGATTTACGTAGATGGAACCCTAGGAGGAGCAGGACATTCTAGTGAAATATTAAAAAGATTATCAAATGGAAAGCTAATCGGTATCGACCAAGATATCGAGGCTTTAGAATACTCAAAAGAAAACTGTCTAATTATAACAATGTGATTTTTGTTCATGATAACTTTTCAAATATAAAGTCAATATTAAATGAATTAGAAATAGATAAAGTAGATGGTGTTTTGTTAGATCTTGGAGTTTCTTCCTATCAACTTGATAATCCAGAAAGAGGATTTAGCTACATGCATAATGCTAGATTGGATATGAGGATGAATAAAGATAATTCAATAACGGCTTGGGATGTTGTTAATAAATATTCTAAGGAAGAATTGACAAGGATTATTAAAGAATATGGAGAGGAAAACTTTGCATCAAAAATAGCAGATCTTATAGTTAAACGAAGAAAAGTAAAGCCAATAGATACGACCTTTGAGTTGGTCGATATAATTAAAGATGCAATCCCAGCAAGGGCAAGAAGAGAAGGTGGACATCCAGCAAAAAGGACTTTTCAAGCTATAAGAATAGAGGTGAATCAAGAATTACAAATACTAGAAAAGGCAATATATGATTGTATAGATGTCTTAAAATCAGGAGGGAGGATATGCATAATAACATTTCATTCACTTGAAGATAGAATTGTTAAAAATGTCTTTAAAGAGCGTGAAAACCCTTGTAGTTGTTCTAAAGATTTACCCTTTTGTGTTTGTGGAAAAAAACCAGAATTAAAAGTTATAACTAAAAAACCGGTTCTTCCATCGGAGAAAGAGCTTTTGGAAAATTCCCGTTCTAAAAGTGCAAAGCTTAGAATAGCAGAAAAATTATAAGTTCTAAATGAATTGAGGGGTGAATAAATTGATAATGGCAAGCAATAAAGCTTATATGAGGGGTTCTGTTGCATATAAATTAGAAGAAAAAAGACTATAGAAGCACAGCAAGAAAGATCTAAGAAAGTTGAAAAGAATTCTAAAAAGAACTTTGCCAAATTCGTAATAACTGTTGTTTTCATTTCTTTTATTTCCTTTGCATTATTAGTAAGATTTTTTATATTTTAAAATTAAATGCTGAGATTAGAAGCATAAAAAGGAAATTAAATTAATGCAAGATGAAAATGACAATTTGAGAGTAGAAATTGCAAAACTTAATAATATAAAAGATATAGATAGAATTGCTGTTCAAAAATATGGCATGATAGTTCCTCATCCAAGCGATGTTCACTATTTAGAGGTTACACCTTTAAATATAGCAGATAAAGAAGATGAAAAAACAAATAATAAAATGGCGTTTATTTATAGATTATTGGGATTAATTAATTAGGGGTATCTGTTTGACAGGGCCAAAGACTACAATTATCAATAAAAAAGAGCAGCATGGTTATTATTAATTATATTCTTATTACAGCTGGGTATTGTAACAAGATATGCCTACATTCAGATAATCTGGTCTCCTAAGCTTCAGAAGTGGGCAGTTGAGCAATGGACACATGATATAAAGATTGACGCAAAAAGAGGCAAGATACTTGATAGAAATGGAAACCCTTTGGCTGTGAGCGGCAATGTTGAAAGGGTCGACGCTTTTATGAAGGATATATTTGATGCTGAAAAGGAGAAAAAATAACCCGTGAAGAGATTGCTGAAAAGCTTTCTCCAATATTAGGAATAAGTAAGGAGACTATATTAGCAAAATTTAATAAGAAATTGTCAAATGGACAGCCAATTGGAAGTGTAACGATTGCAAGAAGAATAGAAAAGGAACAGGGAAATAAAATAAGGGAACTGAAATTGCCTGGGATAGTAGTTTCTGAAGATACTAAGAGATACTACCCTAATGGCAATTTTTTAGCTCATGTGCTTGGCAATACTGATATTGATGGAAATGGAAGAGCAGGGCTAGAGTATTATTATAATGATATATTAAAGGGAGTTCCGGGCAGATTTATGGGTGAGACGGATAAATTCTTTAGGGAACTTCCATATAGATTAGCTACTTATGTTCCACCTCAAAACGGTTCAGATATAGTCCTTACAATAGATGAATATATTCAATATTATACTGAAAAGGCCCTTGAAAAGGGGTTGCAGGAATATAAAGCAAAGCAAATATCAGCAATTGTAATGGATCCCAAAACTGGAGAAATTCTTGCCATGGCAAATAAACCCGATTACGATCCTAATAATCCAGTTAAGGGTTCGGTTGAAGAGGCATTGAAGCTTTGGAAAAATAGAACAGTTAATGATAGCTTTGAGCCAGGTTCGGTTTTAAAGATATTAACTGCAGCTGCTGCGATTGAAGAAGGAATTGTTAGTGAGAAGGATAGATTTGTCTGCAACGGTTCTATAAAAGTAGCTAATAGAATTATTCGTTGTTGGAGGACAAGGGGACACGGCATACAAAATTTTACAAATATACTTGAAAACTCTTGTAATGTTGGATTTGTTATTTTAGGCCAAAAACTTGGAAAAGAGAAACTACACAAATATTATTCTCTTTTAACTTAGGGAAAAAACAGGTATAGATTATCCAGGGAAGCTTTAGGCCAGGTAAGAGATGTAAGTAAAGTTGGACCTGTGGAATTAGCGACAGAATCATTTGGACAAGGAATTTCAGTCACTCCAATACAATTTATAACAATATTAGGATCAATAGCAAATGACGGTAAGATGATGCAGCCACATCTTGTAAAAAGGATTGTTAAGACAGATGACGAAGGTAATACAACTGCCGTTAAGGAATTTGAGCCTAAGGTTTTAAAGCAAACAATTTCAAAGGAAACGGCCAATAAACTTCTTCTCATGCTTGAGAGCGTTGTAAAAAATGGGGCAGCAAATAAGGCTTACATTGAAGGATATAGAATAGGAGGAAAAACCGGAACAGCTCAGAAGGTAATAGATGGTAGATATGCACCTGGAAAATATATTTCATCCTTTGCTGCAATTGCTCCGATAGATGATCCAAAGGTTGTCATATTTTTGTCTATCGATGAGCCTGATCCTTCAAATTATTATGCAGGAAGCACAGCTGCACCACTTGCAAGGGAGATACTTGAAGATGTTTTAAGATACATGAATGTTCAGCCTAAAATTTCTTCAACGAATATTCCCAAGGAAGTGATGATACCTGAAGTTAGAGGAAAATCCATAGAACTAGCTATTAAAACTTTGAAGGAATTAAAATTAGATTATGAAACTCAAGGAAATGGGACAATTATATATGATATAAGTCCTAAACCTGGTATAATAGTAAAGGAAAATACAAAAATAGCTTTATATCTTGGAACATCAGAAAATAAAAACTTAAGAGTAGCTGTTCCAGATTTTACTGGAAAAACTAAAAGGAAATAATAGAGATTGCAGAAAAGATTGGATTAAAGGTTGAATTTTTAGGAGATGGAATTGCTGCCTCACAAGATATTTCACCAAATACTGAAGTTAATAAAGGAACTATAGTTAAAATAATATTAGAGGTTCCAGAAGATTAATAGGAAGTCAATGCCTTATGGCATGACTTCGTTTTTAATTTGATAAAGGGAGGTAAGAATATGAGATTAAGTGAATTAATATCGGGAATAGATAGTTGTATTTTTGTTGGAAATGATGTTGACATAAAACATATTACTTATAATAGTAAGGATGTCACTGAGGGATCTTTGTTCATTTGCATAGAAGGTTTTAAAGTTGATGGACATCATTTTGCACAGGAGGCTGTGGATAGGGGAGCTAAAGCCCTTATTATAAGTAAAGATATAAATATCGATGGCGATATAACCTTAGTAAAGGTTAAAGATACGAGAAAAGCCATGGCCACTATAGCATCAAATTTTTATAAAAACCTGCTGAAAAAATAAAAATTGTAGGTATTACTGGAACAAATGGAAAAACCACATCAACTTTTATGATGAAAAGTATACTAGAGTCTTACGGCCAAAAATAGGATTAATAGGAACTATTTATAATATAATTGGAGATAAAATAATAGAAGCTAAGAGAACGACTCCAGAATCATTAGATTTGCAATGTTTATTTAAAGAAATGGTTGATAATAATTGCACTTATTGTGTTATGGAGGTTTCATCACATTCTTTGGAACTAGAAAGGGTATATGGAGTGGACTTTGAAGCAGGAATCTTTACAAATCTAACTCAAGATCATTTAGATTTTCATAAAACAATGGAAAATTATTTTAAAGCCAAACTAAAACTTTTGAAAGGGCAAAAAATGCTATAATAAATATAGATGATGATTATGGAAAAGAAGCTTTAAGATATGTAAAAGGGAACATATTAAAATATGGTATTGATAGTGTTGCTGATGTTTATGCTAAAGATATAACAATGTCAGATGAAGGGACAAAATTTAAGTTATGCTATCAATCAAATGAAATTGAAGTTAATCTGCATTTGCCAGGGAAATATAATGTTTATAATGCATTAGGTTGTGCAGCTGCAGCATTGTCTTTAGGAATAGATATAAATACTATCAAAAAGGTCTCGAAGCTTTAAAATCAGTTCCAGGTAGAAGTGAAAGAATTAAGGCAAAACAGGGATTTACTGTTATAATTGACTATGCACATACTCCGGATGGCATTGAAAATATTTTAAAGGCAACAAGGGAATATACAAAAGGAAGGCTAATTATTTTATTTGGAGCTGGTGGAGATAGAGATAAAACTAAAAGACCTTTGATGGGAAAAGCTGCGGAACTTTTGCTGATTATTGTATTATTACTTCAGATAATCCGCGAAATGAAGAGCCAGAGCAAATAATACAAGATATAATTCCAGGTGTTGAAAATACAGGGTGTCCTTATAAGATCATAGTTGATAGAAAAGAAGCAATTAAGTATGCTTTGATGAATGCAAAGAAGGATGATGTCATTGTTATAGCTGGAAAAGGTCATGAAACATATCAAATATTAAAGGATAAAACGGTTCACTTTGATGAAAAGGAGATAGTTAATGAATTATTACAGGAAATTTAACGAAAGATCTTAAAGGAAGAGGGGAAAAGAATGCAGATAACAATATTGGCTACGATAATTTCCTTTATAATTTCGCTTCTATTAGGTCCTGTTATAATACCTGCCCTAAGAAAATTCAAATTTGGACAAAGTATTAGGGAGGAGGGCCCCAAAAGCCATCTTAAAAAAGCGGGAACTCCTACAATGGGGGAATAATTTTTATTCTAAGCCTAATTCTAACTGTTTTAGCTATAACAAATAAATTTTCCGGCGCTTTGTTTATTGCTCTTTTAACGACCGTCGGGTATGGATTTATTGGATTACTTGATGACAGCATTAAGATTATAAGAAAAAGAAATTTGGGACTTAGGGCATATCAAAAATTATTAGGACAAATTTTATTAGCTTTGATTTTATCTTATTATGCTTTTACAAATCCACAGATAGGAAGTAAAGTTCATATTCCATTTACAAATCTCTTTATTGATTTGGGATATTGGTATATTCCTTTTATGGTTTTTGTTATAGTTGGGACAACAAATGCAGTTAATTTAACTGATGGTTTGGATGGACTAGCCGCATCGGTAACCTTGATTGTAAGCGTATTTTTTCAGTAATAACATATGGATTAGGCCAAAAGGATTTATCTGTATTTTGTGGTGCATTGGCAGGGAGCCTACTTGGTTTTCTAAAGTTTAATGCATACCCTGCAGAAGTATTTATGGGAGATACAGGATCCTTAGCATTGGGTGGTGCAATATCTGCCCTTGCTGTTTTGCTCAGAATGCCCTTTATAATAGTAATAGTTGGTGGAATCTATGTTATTGAAACGTTATCTGTAATTCTTCAAGTTATTTCATTTAAATTGACTGGCAAAAGAATATTTAAAATGGCTCCTTTACATCATCACTTTGAACAAAAAGGCGAGCATGAAACAAAGATAGTGGCATGGTTTGTGATTTTTACTGCTATTTTATGTTTAATAGGTTTTTTAGCAATTAGTATTTAGGAGGTTTATATGAATAAAAAACAGCCCTTTGACTATGTTTTGTTTGGTGTTATACTGATTTTGCTTGCTATAGGTATAAATATGGTATTTAGTGCCAGCATGTATATCGATAAGGAACTATATAATGATGGATTTTATCATTTGAGGAAACAGGCTATATGGGCATCCTTAGGAATTGGTGCTATGTATTTTACATCTAAAATTGATTATAAAATATACAAAAACCGTAAATTAATAGCATTAGGCATGCTTATAACAATATTTTTGTTAGTTGTGGTTTTGCTTTTACCTCCTATAAAAGGTGCAAGGAGATGGATTGGGTTTGGAAACCTTGGAATTCAGCCATCAGAACTTGCTAAAATAATTTTAGTTATTTATTTGTCGGATAATCTTTCAAGAAAGGGAGAGAAGGTTAAGACATTTTTACAAGGTGTATTGCCAGTTCTTATAGTGTCTGGAATTTTTGCTGGACTTATAATTGCTGAGCCCAATATGAGCACATCTGTAATTGTTATGGCAACTGCATTTTCTATGCTGTTTGTTGCTGGTGCAAAAGTTAGTCAATTAAGTGTAATCTTAATTTTAGGGGCAGTGGTGGCCTTTTTGCAATGAAAAGTGCAGATTATAGATGGAGAAGATTCACAGCTTTCCTTAATCCTTGGGCTGATCCCCTTGGCGATGGTTATCAAGCTATACAATCTTTATATGCATTAGGAGCAGGTGGATTTTTTGGCGTGGGTTTTGGACAGTCAAGACAAAAAATTATTATATACCTGAAGCTCAAAACGATTTTATTTTTGCAATTATTGGTGAAGAGTTTGGATTCATTGGAGTATTTTTTATTATTTTGTTATTTACAATTTTAATATGGAGAGGGATTAGGATTGCAATAAATTGTAAAGATAGATTTGGAATGCTTTTGGCAGCAGGAATAACGAGTTTAATAGCAATTCAATCAAGTATAAATTTACTAGTTGTATCATCTTCAATGCCTGTAACCGGCGTAACATTGCCACTTATTAGTTATGGAGGCTCTTCTTTATTGTTTACGTTAATATCTCTAGGTATTCTTCTAAATATTTCGAGGGATTTGTAGAATGGAGTGATTAAGGTGCGAGTTCTAATTTCAGGTGGCGGAACGGGTGGCCATATTTACCCTGGTGTTGCAATAGCAAAAAAGATATTACAAAAATATCCAGATGCAAAGGTCTTATTTGTTGGAACAGAAAACGGGCTAGAAAAAATTAATTCCACATGAGGGATTTGAAATTCAATTTATAACGGTTGAGGGATTGAATAAAAGGCTATCTAAAAAAACTTTATCTTCGATAAAAAGGTATTTAAAGGATTTTTGATGCTAATAAGATACTAAATATATTTAAGCCTGATATCGTTATAGGAACTGGGGGATATGTTTGCGGTCCTGTTGTTTTAGCTGCCAGCTTAAAAGGAATCCCTACAATT
Source organism: Caloramator sp. Dgby_cultured_2 (assembly GCF_028872215.1). NCBI lineage: Bacteria > Bacillati > Bacillota > Clostridia > Eubacteriales > Clostridiaceae > Caloramator > Caloramator sp. Dgby_cultured_2. The sequence goes on along the minus strand of NZ_CP118396.1, from coordinate 1,038,686 downwards.
ATCCATGAGCAAAATGCTATCCCCGGACTTACAAATAAAATATTGTCTTATTTTGTATCAAAGATCGCTATTACTTTTTCTGAATCAGAAAGATTTTTCCCTAAAAGTAAAGTTGTTTTAACAGGAAATCCGATTAGAGAAAATATATTAAGGAAAATAGGTGAAAGCAATAAAGAAAAATGGGGAATAAATAAGGATAAACCTACAGTATTAGCTGTTGGAGGCAGTAGAGGTGCGAGTCGTTTAAATGATTTTGTTATAAATATAATTCCAAAATTAATAGAAGAAAAAATACAATTAATATTTATAACTGGAGAAAGAGAATATGAAAGGGTTATAAGAACCTTAAAAGAAAAGGGAATAAACAATTTAGAGGGAATCATTATTATTCCATATGCCTATAATATGGACGATGCTTTGACAGCCTGCGATTTAATCATTAGTAGGGCAGGAGCTACAATTATTTCTGAGATAACTGCCCTTGGAATACCTTCTATACTTATTCCATCGCCAAATGTTGCCAACAATCATCAGGAATATAATGCATTATCCCTTGAGCAGAATGGAGCTGCGATTGTTATTAAGGAGTCGCAGATTTCAGATGATGTTTTTTCACAGCAAGTTATTAGCCTTGCCAAAAATAAAGACTTATTAACTAAAATGTCTTCAAATGCTAAAAAATTTGCAAAAATAGATGCTGCTGATAAAATTTGTGAAATAATTTCAGAACTTGTTAAAAAGGATGATTAACTATGGGAAAAAACAAGAAAAAGCTTATAAGATTATCTTTTTTAATTTTCTTTATAGCTGTATTTATTTTTTATTAATAAAGTCAAGTTTTTTAATATTAAGTCGATAAATGTTGTAGGGAATTACTTAGTTTCAAAAGAAGAAATAATTGCACTATCAGACGTTCTGGAAAAAATATATTTTTAATATCCCAAAATAGAATAACAGAAAATATTAAAAATAACCCTTATATTGAAGAAGTAAGAATAAAACGTAAGTTGCCTGCCACATTGGAAATTACTATAGAAGAAAAGAAAATTAAAGGGGTGCTTAAGTTAAATAATTCCTTTGTTAATATAGATAATGAAGGTAGAATGGTCCAAGCACTCGATACATTTCCACATGATAAGGTGTTTATTATTGAAGGGATCAATGTTAAGGAATATATTCCAAACGAATACGTTTCAAAGGATAAAAATGTTTTAGAATCATTAAAGGAAGTATTAAAGGTTTGCGAATATACTAAAGAGCTAGGAATTATTTCTGCTGATTTAAGGGACCTTGAAAACATAAAGTTTAAAACCAAAAATAATTTGGTTATTGATGTTGGTGATTGCAGTAATTTAGACTATAAATTAGGGTATGCCAGAACTATAATTAAAAGCAAGCTTGTTAATAATAAAAGTGGTGTAATAGAGATAACCTCAAATGGAATAGCTGTTTTTAAAAAACAATGAAAGGAGATCAAAGATGAACAACCGATCTTCTCAGCTATGGATAGGATTTATTTGTGTTATTTTAGGGTTTATGGTTTCGTATCAGTTAAGATATATAAAAACTCCGAGATATCAGTATACGACAAGGCAGTTTGAAAACCTTGTTAAAAAACAGAGGACACTAAAAAACAAAGAGATGAATTATTAATAAAAACACAAGAGCTACAAATGAAAATTGATGAAATTGAAAAATCCGTAGCAAGCTCAAATAAAGTTGCTAGCCAAATGAAGGAGGAGCTTGATCAATTAAGGTTACTATCGGGATTAACAGATGTTGAAGGACCAGGAATTGAAATAACAATAACTCCAGTAAACGATCTTTCAAACAAACAGGCGTCGCAGGTTTATTATAAGGATTTAATTGACATTGTGAATGAACTTAATTCAGCTGGTGCGGAAGCTATATCAATAAATGATGAAAGGTTTGTAGGAAGAACTCAGATAAGACAGGCAGGGCTATCGATAAAGATAAATGACAGCAAATTTGATCCAACTCAACCCTTTGTTATTAAAGCAATAGGGGATCCTGCAATATTAGAAGGAGCTTTTAAAATGCCAGATAGTATAATTGAGATTCTTAAAAAAATTGGTGGATTTGAAATTAAAATTGTAAGATCGGATAAAATAAAAATTTTAAAGTATAATAAAAATCTTGAATATAAATATATTCAAAGGAAGTAGGTGATAAATTGATCCCATTAATTGGATTGATAATTGGTATTATTTTAGGGATGTTTCTAAAGGTAGATATTCCAGCTGCATATTCAACTTATGTTCCTGTAGCTATTCTTGCTGCTTTAGACTCTGTATTTGGAGGATTTAGGGCATCTTTAGAAGGTAAATTTCAATCAGATATATTTATTTCAGGATTTTTGGTAATGTAATTATAGCAGCTCTTCTTGCATATTTAGGAGATAGATTAAATGTCCCAATTTATCTTGCTGCAGTATTTGTATTTGGAAGCAGGTTATTTAATAACTTCGCAATTATAAGAAGGCAAATAATTGACATGGCTAAGGAAGGGAAACATGTAAGGAGGAAAAATGATGAGGCTTAATGTTAAAAATATTTTCCTTCTTACATTAGGAGTGTTGTGCGGAATTATTTTAACTTCTTTTATTTTAACGAATCCATTTAAACCTACACTAATTTTAACTTATAAGGAGTTTCAAAGAAAAAACTTAGAACTAAACCAGTTAAAGAATCAAATAAGCATCTTAAATAAAGATATTGAAAATATGCAACAAAAGTTAATAGAATATCAAAATAGCAGTAGAATCACTCAAAATGTATTGATGACAATGAAAAATGAATTAGATGATGTTAGATTGTTTTCAGGTTTTTGCGATGTTGAGGGGCCAGGAGTTAGGATTATTATTGATGATAATAGAAACTACGATATATCTGATGACAATATATTGGATTATATTACACACAATAGTGATATTTTATATGTTATATATGATTTGAAGAATGCTGGTGCTGAAGCTATTTCAGTTAATGGCCAGAGAATAATTTCAACCTCTGAAGTTACTTGTGAGGGCCCAATTATTAAAATAAATAATCAATATATTGTTCCACCCTTTGAAATTTTAGCTATCGGCGATCCGGATGCTCTTTATTTTGCGATGACTATGCCAGATAGCAAAATAAAGGAATTACAATTTCGCCAGTTGTATGTTAGAATAGTAAAAGAAAAAAGGATAAAAATATCAGGTTACAATAGGAAGACTGTTCCAAAATACATTAAAATTTCTAAATAATTTTTATGCTGAATAAAAAGGAAATTAATGATTTGTGTTGAATTTATATAAATAGACATAAAACGAGATTTAAGGAGGTCATTAATGAATGAACAATGTAGTAGTCTCACTTGACATTGGTTCTTCGAAGGTAAGCGTAGTTATTGCAGAAATAAATAAAAAACAATTTAATGTAATAGGTGTTGGAACCTCCGAATGCAAGGGTGTCAAGAAAGGAGTAATAGTTGATATAGATGCAACAGTAGAAGCCATTAAAACTGCTGTTGAGATGGCAGAACAGATGTCGAATATTAAAATAAAATCGGCTTTTGTTAATATTAAAGGAGGTTACACGACATTAATAGATAATAGAGGAGTTATAGCTGTTTCAAGGGAGGATAAGGAAATAACAAATGAAGATGTTGCAAGGGTAATACAAGCAGCTAAAGTTGTTGCTCTTCCACCTGATAAGGAAATTATAGACATAATACCTCAACAATATATAGTAGATGGATATGATGAAATAAGGGATCCAGTTGGTATGGTTGGAGTAAGACTTGAAGTTGATGCAAAATTAGTTGCTGCATCTATGACTAATGTTCAAAACATAATTAGAACAGTTCAAAAAGCAGGTTTAAATGTTGATGGCATTGTATTGGAACCATTAGCAACTTCGACGATAGTCCTAAATGATGATGAAAGAGAACTTGGAGTAGCTTTAGTAGATGTTGGTGCAGAAACAATGGATATTTCAGTTTTTAGAAATAAAACCTTAGTATTTTCCAAACTTATTCCAGTTGGAGGAAATCATATAACTAGCGATATTTCTTTGATATGCAAAATTACCTTTAGCGATGCTGAAAAAATAAAAAGACAATACGGAGCTGCTTCAACAAAATTAGTGAAAAGTGATGATATTATTAAGATAAGTAACGTGGCAGGTAAAGGTGAAAAGGAAATCCAAGTAATAAATGTAGTAGAGATTATGGAAGCCCGCATTCAAGAGATGTTATATTTGATAAAAAGTGAATTAGAGAAAAATAATTTGCTAAATCATCTTGGTGCTGGTATTGTAATTACGGGTGGAGGATTATTTAATATTAAGGGTATTCAAGATTATGCTCAAGACTTTTTGATATCCCTGTTAGATTTGGATATCCTAATTATATAGGGGTAGCAAATCCTACATATTCAGCTTCTGCAGGAATAGCGATGTATGTATTAAAACAAAAGAAAAACAGCACAATTCATGTTGATTCTAAAAAATAAATAGAGTATTAGAAGAGAATGAAGAAAGTTCTTCAATTGATGAAACAGAAGAAAACAAAACAAATTGGATTGAAAAGGTAAAGGAATTTTTGCAGATTTCTTTTAATTAACAAAGGGGGTATTATTGTGCTAGATTTTGAATTCAACGTAGATGCCGGTGCTCAAATAAAAGTTGTAGGAGTAGGTGGTGGTGGAAACAACGCAGTAAATAGGATGATTGAATTTGGATTAAAGGGTGTAGAGTTTATTTCAATTAATACTGATAGACAAGCTCTTAATTATTCTAAAGCAACAACAAAAATTCAGATTGGCGATAAATTAACAAAGGGATTAGGTGCAGGGGCAAATCCTGAAATTGGCCAAAAAGCAGCTGAGGAAAGCATAGAGCAAATAACTCAAGCTCTAAAGGGTGCTGATCTAATTTTCATTACTGCTGGTATGGGTGGTGGAACAGGAACAGGTGCAGCACCTGTAGTTGCTGAGATTGCAAAGGAATTGGGGATATTAACAGTTGGAGTTGTTACAAAGCCATTTATATTCGAAGGAAGACAAAGAATGCTTAACGCTGAAAAAGGAATTATGAAGTTAAAGGAAAAGGTTGACACATTAGTTACGATTCCAAATGATAGATTACTACAGGTTGTTGATAAAAAGACACCAATGACTGAAGCCTTCAAGATAGCAGATGATATTTTAAGACAAGGGGTTCAGGGTATATCGGATTTAATAACTGTTCCTGGTTTAATAAACTTAGACTTTGCTGATGTCAAAACTATAATGCTTAACAAAGGATTAGCTCATATGGGAATCGGTAGAGCTTCTGGAGAAGGAAGGGCAATTGAAGCTGCAAAACAAGCTATATCAAGTCCATTGTTGGAGACAACAATAAATGGAGCAACTGGAGTATTATTAAATATTACTGGGGGCTCTAACTTAACTATGTTTGAAGTAGCAGAAGCTGCTGATCAAGTAAGACAAGCTGCGGATCCTGATGCGAATATAATATTTGGGGCTGTAATAGATGATACTTTAGGAGATGAAATAAGAATAACGGTTATTGCAACTGGATTCGAAGAACACACAAGATTAAGCAACAAAGAAGTGGCAGCAGATAAACAAGAAAATTCACCTTTAAAAATTAAAATGGATATTGATATAAATGATGAAGATCTCGATTTGCCACCCTTTATTAGAAATCAGAAAAGAAGGTAAACAGTGCTAACAATAACGGTATTAACTTATGGTTAATACGTTATTTATTTTGTAAAAAACAAAATAAAGTAAAAAAGTAATAATTTGACGAGAAATTGTGTATTTATAGTATTATGAAATGACAAAAAGAAAGGACTAAAGGTTTTATAATTATAATAAATAGGTTTGGAGGGTGAATATGGGGGATATTCTATATATCGATATAGTATTTATAGAAAATCTTTTTATGAATTATTTTCTGCTTTATCTCCTTAAACGTCTCGTAAGGTCAAAGGCACCTATCTGGAGATTGTTATTAAGTGCACTTATTGGGGCTTTGTATGTTTTAGTTATTTTAATGCCAAGTATGGAAATTTATCTTAATTTGTCAATGAAAATTCTAGTCTCATTGTTGATGATTGTAATTGCATTTCTTCCTTATACATTCCGGGAAGTAATAAAACTGGTCCTCTTATTCTATTTAGAAACTTTTCTCATAGGTGGAAGTATAATGGCTATCTTTTATTTGACACATGGGGATCTTAATAATATTAATGGAGTCATTTTGTTGAATAGAATGTCACAAATTTATTTGATTATTGGAAGTCTATTAGGAATAGTATTTTCTAAAATAGCCTTTGATTACATCGATTCATATTTTTTGATAACAATTTTATTGTTGATTTAGAGATATTTTTAGACAAAAAACACCAGAATATTAAGGCACTTATTGATACCGGAAATAATTTAAAGGATCCACTCTCAGGGGATCCTGTAATTGTAGTATATTATAAGGCTTTAAAGGATTTATTGCCTAATGATTTATATCATAATTTAAATCTATCTAAAAGTTATGAAGACTTTGTTAAATGCATTTTAAATTCAAAATACAAAAATAGAATAAGAGTTATACCATATAATGCAATAGGAATCAGTAACGGTTTAATAACAGGAATAAAAATAGATAAGTTAATAGTTAAAAAGGAAGGACACTTAAAGGTTTTAGAGGATGTAATAATGACATTTTATCATCTTCCATTATCTCAAGAGGGAATTTTTGATGCATTAGCTTTTCCAGAAATTATAAGATAGGGGAAATGTTATGGGCATTATAAATTTTATAATTAATTTATTGATAAAATTTGTTAATTTCATAATGAATAAATTTTTTAGAAGAAGTTTTGTGTATTATATCGGGGGAGCCGATGTTTTACCGCCACCTTTATCGAATGAAGAGGAAAATAAGTTGGTTGAAGAATTAAAAAATGGCAACTACAAAGTTAAAGATGTTTTGATTGAAAGAAACCTTAGATTAGTTGTATATATAGCTAAAAAATTTGAAAATACTGGAGTAAGTATAGAAGATTTGATATCCATAGGAACAATAGGATTAATTAAGGCTGTTAATACCTTTGAGCCTACAAAAAGAATAAAACTTGCAACATACGCATCAAGATGTATAGAGAATGAGATATTAATGTATTTAAGAAGAAACAGTAAGGTTAGAAGTGAAATTTCCTTTGACGAACCATTAAACGTAGATTGGGATGGTAATGAATTATTGCTTTCAGATATATTAGGAACTGATAATGATTTAATCTATCATTATATAGAGGACGAAGTAGAAAAACAACTATTGATGAATGCAATAAATAGACTAAGTAAGCGTGAAAGACAAATAATGGAACTAAGATTTGGCTTAAAAGGTGAAGGAGAAAAAACACAAAAGGAGGTCGCAGATATATTAGGAATTTCACAATCCTATATTTCAAGGCTTGAAAAAAGAATAATTAAAAGATTAAAAAAGGAAATAACTAAAATGGTTTAAATTATAAATTTATTGTAAATTTATGAAAAGAATAAAAAAATATCCTTCGGGAATAATTATAATACAAAATTAACCGAAGGAGTTGAAGCATCGCTATGGCAAACACCAAAGTTGAAATATGTGGAGTAAACACTTCAAAGCTGCCTGTTCTTACAAATGAAGAAATGAAAGAATTGTTGACGAGAATGAAACAAGGAGATAAAGAAGCTAGGGAAAAGTTTATAAAGGGAAATTTAAGGCTAGTTCTAAGTGTTATTCAAAGATTTAATAATAGAGGAGAAAATGTAGATGATTTGTTCCAAGTTGGATGCATTGGGCTTATTAAGGCAATTGATAATTTCGATATAGATCAGAATGTAAAATTTTCAACTTATGCTGTTCCTATGGTTGTTGGTGAGATAAGAAGATATTTAAGAGATAACAACTCTATTAGAGTTAGCAGATCATTAAGGGATATTGCCTATAGAGCTTTACAGGTTAGGGATAAATTGGTTTTGGAAAACAATAAAGAACCAACAATTTCTGAAATAGCAAAAGAGCTAAATGTTCCCCGTGAAGAAGTTGTTTTTGCGCTAGATGCTATTCAGGATCCTGTTTCTTTATTTGAACCTATATATCATGATGCAGGAGATGCAATATATGTAATGGATCAAATTAGTGACACAAAAAATGATGATGATTCTTGGATAGAAAATATTGCAATTAGGCAAGCCCTTAAAAAATTAAATAAAAGAGAAAAGACGATTTTAATGATGAGATTTTTGAAGGAAAGACACAAATGGAAGTAGCTGAAGAGATTGGAATTTCCCAAGCACAGGTTTCAAGATTAGAAAAGTCAGCTTTGAACCATTTGAGAAAATTTGTTTAAAGTATGGGTGTTTATAAATTACACCCATATTTTTTTATTTATATCATATAATTTTTTAGGAGGTGAAGTTATGAGGGATAATTTAGAAAATGTCCATGTTACTTTATCGGAATTAAGACAGATGGAGGTTATAGATATCAATAAGGGTAAGAGATTAGGCTTTATAAGTGATCTTATTTTTGACGATAATTTAGAAAGAATTGAGTATATTGTTATTCCCCAGAAAATGCTTTTTGTCCTTTTTAAAAAAGGGATGAAATCTTGATAAGTTGGAACAAGGTAAAGACTATAGGGGTAGATGTGATTTTAATAGATCTCTTACAGGATAACAGTGAAGAATAATAGACAATAAACAAAAATGATGCTATAATTTATCAATAAAAAGTTATACGATGGAGATGAAGGAAATGAAATGTCCATTTTGTAATCATGTTGAGACTAAGGTTTTAGATTCACGACCAACTGAAGATAATACATCAATTAGAAGAAGAAGGGAATGCTTAAATTGCAATAGAAGATTTACTACCTATGAAAAGGTGGAGGATATACCTGTTTATGTTGTAAAAAGGATGGTAGAAGGGAACCCTTTGATAAAAGAAAAATATTAATTGGTGTTTTAAAATCGTGCGAAAAAGACCTATATCGATTTCAAAGATTGAGGAACTTGCAAATGAAATCGAAAAACAAGTTTATAATACAATGAGACAAGAAGTAGAAAGCAGTTTGATCGGTGAGCTTGTTATGAAAAAATTAAAAGAGTTGGATGATGTAGCTTATGTAAGATTTGCTTCGGTATATAGGCAATTTAAAGATATTAATACTTTTTAGAAGAATTACAAAAACTATTAAGTGAAAATAAGGATTAGCTTTATGCTGAATCCTTTTATTTTTTATGATAAAATATTTATAAAGAAATTGATGGTGGTGTTATTATGTTTATTTATTCAGATAAAGGAGTTGAAGTCAAAGCCTTTATAGAATTAGGATTTATAAATCATATTTTTACAAATAAATATTTTGGTATTGATTTTAACGAGTATAGTTTAATGCGTAATGATTTAAGAATACCTGATGCTGTTATTGAAAAAATATTTAAGTTAAATTTTAATGCAGATAATTTAGTCTTTACTAAACAGGTTCATGGAGATAAAGTAATTATTGTGACTCATGAAAATAGAGAAAATATACTTGGGACAGAAGCAGATGCAATAATTACAAAGGAATTAAACCTTCCAATTGTGATATTTACAGCAGATTGTGTCCCAATTTTTTAGTGGATAAAAAAAGAAGATTGTAGCTGCTGTGCATGCTGGATGGAAGGGGACTGCCCTTAAAATCGTAACAAAGGTTGTTAAAGGGATGACAGAGTATTTTGGTAGTATCCCTAATGATATAATTGCTGCTATAGGACCATCAATAGGACTATGCTGCTATGAAGTTAAGGAAGATTTAGGCGTATTTTTCAATTTAATAAATAAAGGCGAAAAATTTTATATAAGCTTGAGTGAGGAAAATAAAAAACAACTTATTGAATCAGGAATTTTAGAAGAAAATATTTATGAAAGTTTAATTTGCACTATGTGCAGAAATGATTTCTATTCCTATAGAAGGGATGGAACTATGACTGGTAGACAGCTAAATATTATACAAATAAAGGAGTGATATTATGGCGGGAGAAAAAATACTTTTAATTGATGATGAACTGCATATAATTGAATTATTAAAGTATAACTTGGAAACAAATGGTTACAAGGTTTTTATGCATTAAATGGGAAGGAAGGACTTAAGTTAGCTATTGAGAAAAAGCCAGACTTGATTTTGCTTGATATAATGCTTCCTGAGATGGATGGATTTGATGTTTGTAAGGAATTAAAGAAGAATGAAAGTATATCCAATATACCCATTATTATGCTTACAGCAAAAAGCGAAGAGTTTGATAAAATTTTAGGTTTAGAGCTTGGTGCTGATGATTATATAACAAAACCATTTTCGGTGAGGGAATTATTGGCCCGTGTAAAGGTAGTATTAAGAAGAAATAGCAAAGAAGAAAAAAGAATGTCGTTCAAATTCATGACTTAAAATTGGATTTTGATAAACATGAGGTTTTAAAAGATGGCAAAAAATAGAACTGACCTTAAAAGAATTTGAACTTTTGAAACTTTTGATTTTAAATAAAGGTAAGGTTTTAACAAGGGACTTTTTGCTGGATAAAGTGTGGGGATATGAATACTATGGTGAGACAAGAACCGTTGACGTTCATGTAAGACATTTAAGGCAAAAGATTGAAGACGATGATAAAAATCCTAGATATATTGAAACTGTGAGGGGAATAGGATATAAATTTAAAGAATAGGTGATTGAATGAGAAAGAAGTTATTAGTTTTTATTACTACTATTTTAATAACAACTATATCTTTTATTAGTTTTTGTTTTATTACTATACAAAAAATTTGTTAATAAATACTGTTGAAAATGAATTGGATTATCAAGCTAATTTAGCTATAGATTTTGTGCAATATTCAAAGTTTAATAATTTTGATGAATTAGCTAAAAAAATTAAAGGAGCTACCAATAAAAGGGTTACTATAATAAGAAATGATGGTGTGGTATTAGGGGATTCAGATGTAGAAAGTTTTAAAATGGAAAATCATAAGAACAGGAAGGAATTTTTAGATGCTATTTATTATGGTAAAGGAATAAGTTTAAGAAAAAGCTCAACTATAAATCAAAATCTTTTTATTATGCAAAGCGTTTTGATTATAATGGCAAAATATGTATTATGAGATTAGCAATGCGGTTTGATTTGATTAAATACATGCAGCATAATATTATATACTTTCTGTTAGTAACAATATTAATTGCTTTAATTTTGTCTAGTTTACTTGCTTGGATTTTCTTAGGTAAATTTATTGAACCAATAAGAGACCTTACAAGAATAGCAACTATAATATCAATGGGGGACTATGATAAAAGAATAAAGATAAAAACCAAGGATGAAATAGGAAAGCTTGGACATGCTTTTAATATAATGGCTGCAAGATTACAGGAAACAATACTGGATTTAGAGGATAAAAGAAATAAATTAATATCAATATTAAAAAGTATGGAAGATGGTGTTATCGCTTTTGACAACAATGAAAAAATAATTTTAATTAATCCTGCTGCAAAGAAAATGTTTGATATCAAGGAGGATGTTACTGGCAAACATTTCATTGAAGTTATAAGAAATCTTGAATTGGAAGAATTAATTAAACAAAATTTAGAGGATGAAATCGAGATAAAAGTTTCGTATCCTGATGTAAAGTATTTTAAAATAAAGATAATTAAGATAAATAGTGAAAAAATACTGAAAATGTTGGAACTTTAATGGTTATTCAGGATATAACAAAAATGAAAATGCTTGAAAATATGCGTTCAGAATTTGTTGCTAATGTTTCCCATGAATTAAAGACACCTTTAACATCGATAAAGGGATTTGCTGAAACACTAAAGGATGTAGAAGATGAAAATATTCGTAAGAAATTTTTAGATATAATTAATATTGAGGCGGAAAGATTAACGAGGTTGATTAATGATATTTTAACTTTATCAGAACTAGAGAATAAAGAATATGCTCTTAATTTTGAAAAATTAAATGTTATAGAAATATTAGAAGAAATTAAATATATTATGAAACCATTGGCAGAAAGTAAAAATATCGAAATATATTTAGAAAAAAATGTGAAGATATTTATGTTCACGGAGATAGAGATAAATTTAAGCAAATGCTAATTAATTTATTAGATAATGCGATTAAATATACCAATGAGGGAGGAAAAGTAAAAATTATATTAGAAAAAGCAAGAATCAAGTAATCATTTCTGTCATTGACAATGGAATTGGTATTCCAAAAGAACACTTGCCAAGGCTTTTTGAGCGTTTTTATAGGGTTGACAAAGCAAGATCAAGAAGTTTAGGAGGAACGGGACTTGGACTTGCGATAGTTAAGCATGTTGTAAATCTCATGCAAGGGAAAATAGATGTCGAAAGTAAAGTAGGAGAAGGAACTACTTTTAAGATAACATTGCCTATGTAAGTTTACTAACTTCGGTTATTCGAAGTTAGTATTTTTCTTGATATTATTTTTTTAAATGTTAATATTAAATTTATGATAATTAAAGTTGAGGTGTCGAATTTGAAAAGAGATGGACTTGTTATAAAAAGTGTAGCTTTTAATTCTATTGCACAGGAAGTAGGAATAGAAGCTGGAGATGTTTTGCTTGAAATAAATGGAGTTAAGGTAAGGGATATTCTAGAGTATAAGTATTTAACTACGGATGAATATTTAAACTTGGTAGTTAGAAAAAATTATGGAGAAGAGTGGGAGATTGAGATAGAAAAGGATTATGATGAAGATTTAGGATTAGAGCTTATAGATCCAGCTATCGAGCATCCTAAAAGATGTCATAATAAATGCATTTTTGCTTTATAGATCAATTACCTCCTAACTTAAGGGGGACACTGTATTTTAAGGATGATGATTCCATGTTATCCTTTCTTCAAGGAAATTTTATAACACTAACAAATTTAAAGGATGAGGAAATAGATAGGATTATAAAATATAGAATAAGTCCAATTAATGTATCTGTTCATACTACTAATCCTGAATTAAGGGTAAAAATGCTTAATAATAAAAGGGCAGCTGAAATTAATAATCAGCTTAAAAAGTTAGCTGAAGGTGGTATTACTATTAACTGCCAAATTGTTTTATGTTATGGAATTAATGATAAAGAAGAATTAGTAAAGACTCTTAAAGATTTAAAGGGACTTTATCCTAATGTTCAAAATGTTGCAATAGTTCCCGTTGGAATTACAAAATATAGAGATAAATTATATAAAATAGAAGGTTATGATGCCCAAAAATCATTAGAACTTATAGAATATTTAAAGCCTCTTCAAGAAAAGTATAAGAAAGAACTAGGAACTCCATTTGCACGTCTTGCTGATGAATTTTATGTTATGGCAGGTGTGGAGCTACCTGATTATGAACATTACGGGGATTTTGAACAACTTGAGGATGGCATTGGTATGATTAGATTTTTGAAAGAAACATTCTTGAGGATTTAAAAACAAATGATTTTGACGGAAAGGGTAAAAAAATTGCTTTTATAACTGGAGAGTCGTTTTTTAGTTATTTAAATGATATATCGAAAATTATCTCTAAAAAACTTAATTTAAATATTGAAGTTTATAAAGTTTATAATGAATTCTTTGGAGAAAAGATAACTGTAGCAGGTTTATTGACAGGTAGGGATATAATTAATCAGTTAAAAAATTCAATTACAGAAAAATATATTTTTGTTCCAAACAATATGTTAAAAGCTGACGAAGATATATTTTTGGATGATGTCAGTTTACTGGAATTGGAAAATGAATTAAAGGCAAAGGTGATTAAAGTAAAATATACTGGAGAAGATTTGATAGAAAAAATTAAAGGTGAGGTGATATAATGGCGAAACCAATTGTTGCAATAGTTGGAAGACCAAATGTAGGGAAATCTACTCTTTTAATAAGCTGGTTGGAAAAAGAATATCTATAGTTGAGGATACTCCTGGAGTAACGAGGGATAGAATTTATGCTGAGGTTGAATGGTTAAATTACAGGTTTACCCTCGTAGATACAGGCGGCATTGAACCTGAAAGTGAAGATATTATACTTAAACAAATGAAAAGACAGGCTCAAATAGCAATTGAAACTGCAGATGTAATATTGTTTATGGTGGATGGCAAGGAAGGGTTAACTGCTACAGATATTGAAGTTGCAGAAATGTTAAGAAGGGTTAATAAGCCAGTCGTTCTTGTTGTAAATAAAATTGATAATTTAAAGTTAGAGGATAACAAGTTTGAGTTTTATTCATTAGGTTTAGGAGAACCAATTACAATTTCTGCAGCTTTAAGTTTAGGTCTTGGGGATATGCTTGATGAAATCGTTAAATATTTTAAAGATAAAGAAGCTGATGATGAAGAAGAACCATTAATCAAGGTTGCAATAGTTGGGAAACCAAATGTTGGTAAATCTTCTTTGTTAAATAGATTAACAGGAGAAGAAAGGGCTATAGTTAGTGATATTCCTGGAACTACAAGGGATGCAATAGATAGTTTAGTGGAAATTAACGGTGAGAAATTTTTGTTTATTGATACAGCGGGTATAAGGAGAAAGAGCAGAATTAAAGAAGAGATAGAAAAATATAGTGTCATCCGTTCACTTGCTGCAATAGATAGAGCAGATGTTTGCCTTATTATGATTGATGCTACTGAAGGAGTGACGGAGCAGGATGAGAAAATTGCAGGCATAGCCCATGAAGCAGGGAAAGGTATAGTTATAGTTGTTAATAAATGGGATTTAATAGAAAAAGATGATAAAACGATGAATGAATATAATAATAAAATCAGAACAGCATTATCCTTTATGACATATGCCCCGATTATTTATATTTCGGCCAAAACTGGTCAAAGAGTAACTAAATTAATAGACCTTATAAAATATGTTGCTGTTCAAAATGCAATGAGGGTTAAGACCGGTGTTCTAAATGAAGTGATAAGTGAGGCAGTTATGTTAAGGCAACCACCAGTTGAAAAAGGCAAAGCACTAAAGATTTATTATGCTACACAAGTTTCGACGAAACCACCTACATTTGCTATATTTGTTAATGATGAAGAAATAGTTCATTTTTCTTACGACAGATATCTTGAAAATCAAATTAGGCAACATTTTGGATTTGAAGGGACGCCGATAAGGCTTGTTTATAAATCCAAAAAGGAGGATTAAAATGAAGATAGCAGTATTAGGTGGGGAAGCTGGGGAACAGCTATTGCAGTTTTATTATCAAAAAGTCTAATGACGTTTACATCTGGGATCGCAACGCTTCAATATTAGAAGAAATAAAATATAAAAGACAAAACTCTAAGTATTTACCGGATGTTATTATTCCAAAGAATGTCGATGTAAGGTTTAATTTAGAAGAAACGATTAAAAGTTCTGATATTATAGTAGTTGCAGTTCCATCCCATGCAGTTCGTGAGCTTTGTTTAAAGATTAAAGAATTTGTTAATGAAAATCAGATTTTTGTAAGCCTGACAAAGGGCATAGAAGATAAAACATTTAAAAGAATGTCAGAAATATTGGGGGAGTTTTTCCCTAATAATAAGATTGCAGTTCTTTCAGGTCCTTCACATGCCGAGGAAGTTTCAAAGGATATCCCAACAGCAATAGTTGCTGCATCAAAGGACGAAGATACTGCATTAAAAGTTCAAGACATTTTTATGACTCCTAATTTCAGAGTGTATACCAATACTGATGTTGTTGGTGTTGAAATAGGAGGTGCAGTTAAAAATATTATAGCACTTGCTGCTGGCATTTCAGATGGTTTAGGATTTGGGGATAATACAAAGGCGGCGCTTATGACAAGAGGTATAGCTGAGATTGCAAGACTTGGCACAGCTCTTGGAGCTAATCCAATGACTTTTGCAGGATTGAGCGGTATAGGTGATTTAATCGTAACCTGCACAAGTATGCATTCAAGGAATAGAAGGGCAGGTATTTTGATAGGTAAGGGTAAAAAGGTTGAGGAAGCTTTAAGCGAAATAAAGATGGTTGTTGAGGGGGTAAATACGACTAAATCTACATATGAACTATCCAAGAAAATAGGTATAGAAATGCCAATAACAGAAAAGCTCTATAACGTTCTTTTTAATGGCAAAGATGCCAAAGAAGCTGTTACTGAGCTTATGCAAAGAGATAAAAAGGATGAAATACAATATTCTTCATATTTTGTAAGGTGATATAATGAATGCATTAGATTTGTTTATAACTTTTTTAAAATTGGTGCCTTTACCCTTGGAGGGGATATGCTATGATCCCCCTTATTGAAAGGGAGGTAGTAGATAAAAGAGAATGGATAGGGCGTGAAGAATTCCTTGATTTAGTGGCTGTTGCTCAAGCTTCACCAGGACCCATAGCTGTAAATACAGCTGTATTTGTAGGCTATAAATTAATGGGAACAAAGGGGTTATTTTTAGCTGCTTAGGTTCGGTTCTTCCTTCTTTTATAATAATAGTTTTAATTGCAGCTGTTTTTACTGAAATAAAAAATAGCCCTACAATAGAAAAAATTTTTTTAGGAATAAGGCCTGTGGTAGCAGGGATGGTTTTTGCATCAGTATTCAGATTGGGAAAGAGTGCTAAAATAAATAGAATAAGCATTATATTTGTTTTATTAGTTGCAATATCAATATGGATTTTTAAAATCACACCAATTTATATTATTTTATTATCAATTATTGTTGGTTCATTAAGATATTTAACAAGGGGAAATAAAATATGATTTTAAAGTTATTTCTTACGTTTTTTAAAATAGGGATGTTTAGCTTTGGTGGGGGCTATGCAATGCTACCTTTGATACAATTAAATGTAGTAAATCAAAATAATTGGCTATCCCATAAAGAATTTATTGATATTGTTGCTATTTCTCAAGTTACTCCAGGACCTATAGCAATTAATTGTGCAACCTATGTTGGCTACAAGTTAGCAGGAATTTTTGGAGCTATATCTAGCACATTAGGAGTTTCAATGCCGTCGGTTATTATTATGATATTTCTAACTAAATTAGTATTAAAACTCAATAATGCAAAATTTTTGAAGCTATTTTTTCAAATTTAAGGCCTACAGTAATAGGACTGATATTGGCAGCTGCCATATTGGTATTTAATGAATCCGTCTTTGATATTAAAACTTTTATTGTATTTCTTTTATCCTTCGTTGTATCTCTAAAATACAAGGTTGATCCAATAATTTTAACTATTTTAGGTGGGGTTTTAGGATATATTATTTTTTAATAATTCCTCCACAATTAGTTCTAAAAAATAATGATGCTAAATATATATGAATTAGATAAAATGTATTAGGAGGTTGAACTGTGGAGGAATTCAATATATATAAAGATATTGCTGAAAGAACACAAGGCGATATCTATGTTGGGGTAGTAGGGCCTGTAAGAACAGGTAAATCCACTTTTATTAGAAGGTTTATGGAGCTGCTTGTTTTACCGAACATAAGTAACATGCATAAAAAGGAAAGGGCTAAAGATGCACTACCACAAAGTGGTTCAGGTAAAATAATTACTACAGTTGAACCCAAATTTGTTCCAAGCGATGAAGCAGTTGAAATTGAATTAAATGATAATGCCAAGATGAGGGTAAAGATGATAGACTGTGTAGGTTATATGGTCCATGGAGCTACAGGGCACTTAGAAAATGATCAGATAAGGATGGTTAAAACTCCATGGTTTGAAGAAGAAATACCCTTTACAGAAGCTGCTGAGATTGGAACAAGGAAAGTCATAAATGAACACTCCACCATAGGAGTAGTTGTTACAACCGATGGCAGTATAACAGAAATACCAAGAGAAAATTATATTGAGGCAGAGGAAAGGGTAATTAGGGAATTGCAAGGCCTTAATAAACCATTTATAATTGTATTAAATACTACACATCCGTATAATCCAGAAACAATAAACTTAAGGAAAAGTCTTGAGGAAAAGTATAAAGTTCCTGTATATATTGCTGATGCTGCTAATTTGAGGATTGAAGATGTAAATAATATATTTGAAAAGGTTCTACATGAATTCCCAATAAAAGAAATTGGAATCAAACTTCCTGATTGGGTAGAGCATTTAGATAATGATCATTGGTTAAAGAAGAATTTTATTCTTGCTGTAAAAATTCCATAAAAGATCTCTCGAAGATAAGAGATATTAAACCTATCATAAATTCATATAAGGAATACGAATTTGTTGGAGACGTTAATTTAGATGAAATGAACCTTGGTGAAGGCAGTGCAAGTATTACTATGAAGGTTAAGGACGGACTTTTCTATAGAATTCTTGGTGAGATATCAGGGTTTAATATCTCTGGTGAATTTGATCTACTTAATTTGATGAAGGACCTTACAATAGCAAAGAGAGAATACGACAGAATTGAATCGGCATTAAAGGAAGTAAAGGAAACTGGATATGGTATGGTGCCACCACAAATAGATGAACTGAAACTTGAGGAACCAGAAATTGTAAGACAAGGCAATAAGTTTGGAGTTAAATTGCGCGCAAGTGCACCTTCATTACACATAATAAAAGTAGATGTTGAAACTGAAGTTTCTCCAATTGTTGGGACTGAAAAGCAAAGCGAAGAACTATTAAGATCATTACTAGAAGAATTTGAAAATAATCCTCAAAAGATTTGGCAGGCTAACATGTTTGGAAAAACCTTAGAAGAACTTGTAAAAGAAGGATTACAAAATAAACTATACAAGATGCCTGAAGATGTTCAAGAAAAGCTTCAAAGAACACTACAAAAATAATTAATGAAGGTAATGGAGGTTTAATTTGCATTATATTATAAAAGCCCTAAAAAAGGGCTTTTATTTTTGGCTGAATTGGTATAATACCCATAGGTGGTATAAAGGAGGGGTATAATGAAAAATATAATCAAAAATATAATCAAAAATAGGATTATTATTCAAGGGATAATTGGTTTAACAATATATGTTTATTTATTTGTTTTTAATATTAGCCTTAAGTGGATTGTTCTTGCAGGTATTATAACTGGAATATTTATGGGAAAAGCCTTTTGCAGGTGGATTTGCCCAATAGGTTTTTTATGGAAATTTTATTTAGTAAAAAAGATGATAAAAGTAAACAATTGTATATGTATTATAAGGGAGGATGTCCTATTGCTTGGATTAATGGAATTTTAAATAGATATAGTTTATTTAAGATAAAACGAGATATAAATAGTTGCAATAAATGTGGAAAATGCGATAATGTTTGTTATATTGCTTCATTAAATAACGATTATAGCTTATATAGAGACAATAAAAAGAACCTTTTTGGATTTTAAATGTTCTAAGTGCCTTGAATGTATAAAAGAATGTCCCAATAATAGTTTAAAACTAGAGATATAAATTTAAAGTCCCCATTTGGGGACTTATTTAAAATGCAAAATAATCGTTCATTTTTATACATCCTTGATTTTTGTAGGATTCTTTTTTCCTTTTTATTTGTAGTTTTTATTATTACGTCCTCTTTTACCTTTGTTATATTGCCGATTTCCATTATATCAACTCCTTTACTTTTTTATTGGTTCTTGGTTCGGCTCTAGGTAAAAGATTCATCCTCTTTGTGGTAAACCTTTTTAAAAGGTCTCCACATTTATAAGAAACATTATAAAACCTCCCAATCATATATGTTTATTTATCTACTTATATAATAACATTAGCTGTTGTATAATACAAATCTTGTTAAATTGTATAAAAATATTTAATAGCTTCTATGAGCTTTTAAATACAATAGGTTCTGCTTTCCTCAATTCTTCTACAATCTCCTCCGTTTTCCTATATACTTTATTGTAAAATGCTTGAGTTTTCAAAAATTAATATTAAAATTAAATATAAATGAAAAATGAAGGATTTTTTATTTATATGTAGAATTATATCATTGGACAATATTCACCAGTAATAAGGGGTGATTTTATGGCAATCGCAGAAAATATTGAAGCAGTATTAAAAAAATAGATGAAGCAGCATGCAAAATTGGTAAGAAAAGAGATGATATCACATTAGTAGCTGTAAGCAAAATGCATCCTGTAGAAAAAATTTTGGAAGCTAAAAAATATGGATTGTCTATTTTTGGAGAAAGTAAAGCACAGGAATTACTTCAAAAGTATGAAATGGTTCCTGATGTTAAATGGCATTTTATAGGTCATCTACAACGAAATAAAGTAAAATATATAATAGATAAAGTAGATCTTATCCAGTCTTTAGACAGTATAGAACTTGCTCAAGAAATAGATAAAAGAGCTAAAAAAATAGGGAAAAAGATGCCAGTTTTAATTGAAATTAATATAGGAAAAGAACCTAGTAAGTCTGGTATTTATGAAGAAGAACTTGATGAATTTGTCAAAAAGTTTCGGAGTTTGAAAATATAATTTTAAGTGGAATAATGACAATACCACCTGTAACTGAGGATAAAAATAAAACAAGGGATTATTTTAAAAGAATGCGATTTTTATTTGAAACATTAAAGCAATTTGATTTACCTAACAGTAATATAAAGTTCTTATCCATGGGCATGACGGATGATTTTGATATTGCTATTGAAGAAGGAGCTAATATTGTTCGAGTAGGAACCGGTATTTTTGGTAGGAGAATGTAAGGAGGGATATTATGCCAAATAAGATTTTAAAGCCCTTTAATAAGGTTATGGGGGTATTAGGCTTAGGAGAAGAAGAGGAAGAGGAAATAAAAGAGGAAGAAGATAAAGAGATTGAAGGAATAAACAAAGTAGTTAGTATAAATAGTTTTAAGACTATGTTCCCTAAAGTGTTATTAAAAAGGCCCCAAGAATTAGAAGATACTATAGACATCATAGAAGCTATAAAGGAGAAGAAGATAGTTGTTTTAAATATGGTTAATTTAGACCGTGATCTTGCACAAAGAATGTTAGATATAATTGTTGGTGGTTCTTATGCTTTAGGAGGGGACATAGAAGAAATAGCAAAATCTGTTTACCTTGTTGCCCCTGAGGCAGTAGAAATAACAAATGAACTTAAGGAGCATTTCGATAAGGGAACATTTATTAACTTTGACTAATGGCAGGGTGATGGCATGAATCAGATTAACATAAAAGGCTTTATTATTGATAAAAATACATATCTTTCTTTTTTAAACAAGATAGATCAATCTAAAAAATGGCAAACAGCTTTTACAGATTTTTAAACCCAGAGGAGCAGGCTGCGTTAAAGGAGCTCTGTTCTGATGAAGGTGTAGAAGTTTGTTTTTTGATGAAGGTAAGCTAGAAAGAACAATAGCTAAGCTTGGTTTGAATGATAATATAGAGTATCCTATCGATGTTCTTAAAATAGAAGGCAATTTTAAATTTGAACAGTTAGAGCATAGGGATTATTTAGGTGCTATTTTATCTTTAGGCATAAAAAGGGAAAAAATAGGCGATATTAACGTTTATGAAGATGGAGCTGAGGTTTACGTATTAAAAGAATTAAGCGATTATATTTTATTGAATTTAACACAAATAAAACATACAAGTGTAAAAATAAAGAAAATATCATTACAAGAAGCTCGTGAAAAACAAGTAAAATTTAAAGAATTTAATATAAATATTGCTTCACTGAGACTTGATGCTATTGTTGCGGAATTAATTGGAGTTTCAAGGAATAAAGCATCAGAGCTCATACGCAATGAGAAGGTTAAATTAAACTTTAAACTGATAAAAGAAGTAGATAAAAAAGTTGACCCTAATTCTGTGTTATCTATAAAAGGTTATGGGAGATTTCAACTTGGCGAATGCCTTGGAACAACGCGCAACGGTAGATTTGTGTTTAACGCAAAGAAAATTATTTAGGAGGGTTTGATATGACAATAACACCTAATGATATTGCTAATAAAGAATTTAAGAAGGTTTTTAGAGGGTATGATGCAGATGAAGTAGATGAGTTTCTTGACCAAATAGTTGAGGAGTATGAAAAAATTTACAAGGAAAACTTGAATTTAAAGGAGAAAATAAGCACATTGAATGAAAAAATCGAACATTATGCAAATATAGAATCAACATTACAAAATACGCTTGTATTAGCTCAATCTGCTGCAGAACAGGCAAAGGAAAACTCAAAAAAGAAGCTGAAATGATTTTAAACAATGCTAAGGAAAAGTCTGAAGAGCTTATTAAGGATGCTCAAAATAGAGCTAATCAAATTATTTCAGAGGCACAACAAAGGGTCCTCGAAATTAATAAAGAGTATGAAATGCTTAGACAAGAATTTAATATGTTTAGATCAAGATTTAAAGGGCTATTACAGGCACAACTTGAAACCATTGAAAAGTTTGAATGATTAATTATATTGACATCAATTACATATTGTAGTATATTTATGAATAAATTTAATATTATGATACGATGAAAGGGACGAGTAGATAGCATGGGGTTTTACAGAGAGTGGGGGAAGGTGAAAGCCCATAAACTACCAGCTATTGAAAATCACCCTTGAGTAGCAGGCTGAATTTTAGTAAGCTGTGCCGGCATAGCCGTTATTATAATTAAGATATAAATTTGGGTGGTACCGCGAGCAGACTTCGCCCCATGGTGAGGTCTGCTTTTTATTTTGGAAAAAATATACAGGAGGAGGATTTAGCATGGATTATAGCAAAACGCTCAATTTGCCACAAACAGAGTTTGCTATGAGGGCCAATTTACCACAAAAGGAACCTAATATTTTAAAGGAATGGGAAGATATTGATATTTATAAAAAAGCTCTTGAAAAGAATAAAGGGAAAACTCCATTTATTCTTCATGATGGACCACCTTATGCTAATGGCGATATCCATCTAGGACATACTCTAAACAAAATATTAAAAGATATGATAAACAAATATAAGACTATGAGAGGCTTTTATGCACCTTATGTTCCGGGATGGGATACTCATGGTCTTCCAATTGAACTTCAGGCATTAAAGAAATTAGGTATAAAGGTCCATGATGTGTCAACTATTGAGTTTAGAAATATGTGTAGGGATTACGCCCTTGAGCAGGTGGAAAGACAAAAGGAACAGTTTAAACGTTTAGGAGTTATAGGAGACTGGGAAAATCCTTATCTTACGTTATCACCGGAATTTGAGGCTAAGCAGATAGAGATTTTTGGAGATATGGCTCAAAAGGGATATATTTATAAAGGGCTAAAACCTGTGTATTGGTGCCCATCCTGTGAAACTGCCCTTGCAGAAGCAGAAATAGAATATGATGATGAAACTTCAAATTCAATTTATGTTAAATTTAGATTATTGGATGATAAAGGTTTATTTAAGGATCTTGGCGTTAACCTTAATAATATTTATTATGTAATATGGACGACAACAACTTGGACGTTACCTGCTAACCTTGCTATATGTCTAGGACCTGACTTTGATTATGTGCTTGCTAAGTTCAATGAAGAGGTGTATATAGTTGCTAAGGAACTTCTTGAAAATGTTAAAAAAGCTGCAAAACTTGAAGGAGAAGAAATTTTAGCAACCTTTAAAGGATATGAACTTGAAGGACAGGTATGCCATCATCCCTTCTTTGATAGAGAATCATTAATAATAGTTGGCGAACACGTTACATTAGAATCAGGAACAGGATGTGTTCATACAGCACCAGGACATGGGGAAGAGGACTTTTATATAGGTCAAAAATATGGATTAGAAGTATTAAATCCTGTTGATGGTAAAGGAAGATTTA
Source organism: Caloramator sp. Dgby_cultured_2 (assembly GCF_028872215.1). Lineage (NCBI taxonomy): Bacteria > Bacillati > Bacillota > Clostridia > Eubacteriales > Clostridiaceae > Caloramator > Caloramator sp. Dgby_cultured_2. The sequence continues at coordinate 1,014,965 of NZ_CP118396.1, read as the reverse complement.
CTGAGCTTGCAGGCAAATATGCTGGATTAACATATAAGGAAGGGAACAAGGCTATTCTACAGGATTTAAGAGAAAGCAATATGCTTCTTGCAGAGGAAAAGATTACCCACTCCTATCCACATTGCTGGAGATGTAAAAACCCAATTATTTTTAGAGCAACAGAACAGTGGTTTGCTTCAATAGAAGGCTTTAGAAAGTCAGCAATAGAAGCCATAAAGGAAGTAAAATGGATTCCAGAGTGGGGAGAAGATAGAATTGAAAGCATGGTTGCTGAACGTGGCGATTGGTGTATTTCAAGGCAAAGAACATGGGGAGTTCCAATTCCAATCTTCTATTGTGAAGAGTGCGGTAAGGAATTGGTTGATAAAAATATTATTTACCATGTAGCAGAGATTTTCAGACAAAAAGGGTCAAATGCTTGGTTTGAATTAGAAGCAAAGGATCTTCTACCAGAAGGAACGAAGTGCGGATGTGGCTCGGATAAATTTAGAAAAGAAACTGATATTATGGATGTTTGGTTTGACTCAGGTTCAAGCCATGTAGGGGTATTAGAGACAAGGGATGAGCTAAGCTGGCCAGCTGACCTTTATATAGAAGGTAACGACCAATATAGAGGGTGGTTCCAATCTTCACTTTTAACATCGGTTGCAACAAGAGAAAAGGCACCATATAAGATGGTTATAACTCATGGTATGGTTGTTGATGGTGAAGGCAGAAAGATGTCAAAATCCTTAGGAAATGGAATTGATCCACTTGATGTTATAAAGGAATATGGCGCTGATGTTTTAAGGCTTTGGGTTTCTTCAGCAGATTATAAAAGCGATGTTAGAATGTCAAAGGATATTTTAAAGCAGCTTTCTGAAGTATATAGAAAGATAAGAAACACTGCAAGATTCCTCCTTGGAAATCTGTATGATTTTAATCCAGATACCGATATGGTTGATTATGAAGAAATGAATGAGCTTGATAAATGGGCTCTTTTGAAATTACAACACTTAATAAAAGATGTTACAGATGCTTATGAAAACTATGAGTTCCATATTTTATACCACGATATCCATAATTTCTGCGTCGTTGACATGAGCAATTTCTACTTAGACATAATTAAAGATAGGCTATATACGGAAAGACCTGATTCTAAGGAAAGAAGGGCTGCACAAACTGTTCTTTGGACGATATTAGATGCTTTAGTAAAAATGATTGCTCCTGTCTTATCCTTTACAGCAGATGAAATATGGAAGTATATGCCGAAATCAAAAAATAATAATTTTGAAAGCGTTCATCTTGCAGATTGGCCGGAAGTCGTTGAAAAGTATGTTGATAAAGAATTAGAAAATAGATGGGATAATGTTCAAAGAATAAGAGGAGAAGTTTTAAAGGCATTAGAGATGGCAAGAGTTAATAAAATAATTGGACATTCATTAAATGCTAAAGTTCAAATATTTGCTGAAGGTGAAACCTATAATTTCTTAAATGAAATTAGAAACTATCTAGAAACAGTATTTATAGTTTCTAAAGTGGAGTTGATTGAAGGAATTAATAAAGCACCTGAAAATGCTTATAAAGGAGAGGAAATCAAAGAATTGGCTGTCCTTGTTTCTCAAGCTGACGGAGAAAAATGCGAAAGATGCTGGGTATACAGTGAAACAGTTGGAAGGTCAAAAGAACATCCGACTTTATGTGCAAGATGTTTAGAGGTAGTTAAGAGTCTATAATAAAAACCCCTTAAGGACGACCTTAAGGGGTTTTTACTTTTACTATATTTTATGTCAAGGAAAAGTGAAAATAATATATTTGTAAGGGCTGCGATAAAAAACATAGTTGCTAGGATAAATCTTGCTAGGTCTTCAAATCCTACTGTCGCTTTTTGCCAAGATATATGTTTATGAGACCGCCTATAAGAAATAAAATTCCTATTATGTATTTTAAAAATTTAACCTTCGAATATTTAAACAAAACAAATGTAAGGATAGCAGAAAACAAGGAAACTGCAACAATAACTGTAAAAAACGTCCTAAAACCATTTTAAAACACCTTCCTTTTTTAATATTATATATTTCTTTTCATTAAAATGTTTAATTGTTATAATATTTTTAAAGAAGTGTATTAGAGGGGTTAGTTATGAAGGAAGTTAAAGTAAATGTTTCAAAACCTTATAATATTTACATATCCCATGATTTTAACTTGTTTAAAGGATTGCTGGAGAAATATAAATGTCATTCATTATTTATTGTAACCGATGATACAGTTTATAATCTATATAAAAATTATTTTAATCAAATTCCATATATAATTGGATTAAAATCAATTAAACCAGGGAAGGAAGCAAAAACATAAATACAGTTCTTGAGATATACAATTCGCTAATTAAATGTAACGCTAATAAAAAGACGGCAATAGTAGCCATGGGTGGAGGAGTGGTTGGCGATTTAGCAGCTTTTGTAGCCTCAACCTTTATGAGAGGGATTAGGGTAGTTCATATACCTACAACTCTTATGGCACAATGTGATAGCAGTATAGGTGGAAAAACAGGATTTGATTATAACGGAATTAAAAACATTATAGGAACTTTTTATCAACCGGAATTTGTCTTTACTGATGTAAGTTTTTTAAAAACGTTGGATAAAAGGCAATTTTTAAATGGAATTGCTGAAGTTATCAAATATTCTATAGTTTGCGATGAGGGCCTTTGGGACTACCTGATGCAAAATAAAAGGGGATTGCTTGAAAGGGAATCTGATAAACTTATGCATATAGTTCATAAATGCTCTAAAATTAAAGCTAAAATCGTAGAAGAAGATGTGTATGATAATGATAGAAGACAGGTTCTTAATTTTGGACATACAATAGGTCATGCAATTGAAAGCTACTTTAAATTTGAAATTTTACATGGAGAGGCAGTATCCATTGGCATGGTGGTTGAATCTTATTTATCTTATCAGCTTGGATATATTAATTTTTCAGATTATCAAAGGATCATCGAGTTGATAAAGAATATCGGATTACCCGTAAAAATAAAAGTCGATGATATCGAAAAATTAATGGAATACATAAAAAAGATAAGAAAAAATAAATGAAAATATAAAATTTGCTTTACCATATAATATTGGCCATGCTATAATTACAGGGGATTTAAAAGAAAACTTTGTAAAAAATGCTATAAAATATTGTTTGGGAGGTTAAATAGATGATCGGAATAATTGGAGCAATGGAAGAAGAAATATTAAAGCTAAAGAAAATGATGAAGGTAGATAGAATAGAAAAAAGGCTAATATGGAGTTTTACAAAGGAATTTTACTTAATAAAGATGTTGTAGTGGTAAGAAGCGGCATAGGAAAAGTCAATGCTGCCATTTGCACACAAATACTTATAGACGATTTTAATGTGGATATAGTGATAAATACTGGAGTAGCAGGCAGAGTTAACGAAAAATTAAATCCAGGTGATGTTGTGATATCAAAGGATTTAGTTCAACATGATGTTGATGGAACATGCATTGATTATAAGCCAGGACAAATACCAAGAATGGATGATTATATTTTTAAAGCAGATGAAAAATTGATAAGCTTGGCATTTGAAGCAACCAAGGACATAGAGCATTTTAATGTTCATATAGGAAGGATTGCAACAGGAGATCAAGTAATTGCAGATTCTAAAAAGCTTATATGGCTCAAGGAAACCTTTGATGCGTTAGCTGTTGAAATGGAAGGGGCAGCTATTGCCCATGCCAGCTATATAAATAATATTCCCTTTGTAGTAATAAGGTCTATTTCAGATTTTGCAGATGAAAACCATGTTGCAGATTATGAAAAGTATATTAATATAGCAATAGAGAATTCTATTTCAATTTTAACAAATATGTTAAAAAAGCTGTAGGTGATACTATGGTCAAAAAATAAAGCAAGGTCCTAAGGTTAATATAAATCAGCCTTTAATAATTGCTGGACCCTGCAGTGTTGAAAATTATGATATTATGGATAAAACAGTTAAATTTTTAAAGGAGTTAGGAATTGAATACATTAGGGGTGGCGCATTTAAACCAAGAACATCTCCCTATAGTTTTCAAGGTTTGGGAATGGAAGGAATAGAAATACTAGAAGATATGAAGAAAAAATATGGTGTTAAAATAGTTTCAGAGATACTTGACATTAGAGATCTTGAAGAAATGATAGATTCGATTGATATAATACAAGTTGGTTCAAGGAATATGTATAATTATCCCTTGTTAAAGGAATTAGGGAGGATAAAAAACCTATTCTTCTTAAAAGGGGTATTTCGGCAACAATTGATGAATGGTTAAATGCAGCGGAATACATAGCTTTGGAAGGAAATACTGATATAATTCTGTGTGAAAGAGGTATAAGAACATTTGAAAACTACACCAGAAATACTCTTGATTTAAATTGTGTTCCTGTGGTTAAGCAAAGGACTAATTTGGCAATAATAGTAGATCCAAGCCATGGAACTGGAAGAAGAGAATTGGTAAAGCCATTAAGTCTTGCAGCAATTGCAGCTGGAGCTGACGGATTATTAATAGAAGTTCATCCTGATCCGGATAACGCTTTATCGGATGGTTTCCAGTCATTAAATTTTGAGGAATTTAAGGATACATATAACAAAGTAATTGCCACATATCACGTGTAAATACGAGGTGATTAAATGAATTTTATTACAAGTAAATGTAATAATCTAAAGGGAAGAGTTAGATTAAAAGGGGATAAGTCGATATCCCATAGGGCTGCATTAATTTTACCACTGTGTCATGGCGATGCAGTGGTTAAAAATTTTTGTTTGCTGAGGATACGATAAATTCTTTAAATGCAATGAGAATGCTTGGTGCAGATATAAAAATAGTTAATGATGAAGTTCATTTTAAAGCCAGAGGACTACAAAGTTTAAAACCACCAGTTAAGAGTATATATCTTGGAAATTCTGGGACATCTATAAGGCTTATATCTGGCATATTGTCATCCATAGATGGATATTTTGCTGTTTATGGGGATGAATCCCTTTGCAGAAGACCAATGAAAAGGATTATCGATCCCCTTAACATGATGGGAGCTGATATTAAGTCAATATTAAATAACGATAGGGCACCTTTATTAATAAAGGGAGGGAAACTAAAGGGAATAGAATACAGCTTAGAAGTTCCTTCTGCTCAAGTTAAATCTGCTATTATTTTGGCTGGACTTAATGCAGATAGGGAAACAAAAATAAAGGAAAAGGTTAGATCACGGGACCATACTGAAAGGATGTTAAAATATTTAGGGGCAGAATTAGAAATTAAGAAGGATGAAATAAGATTAAAGGGAGGGCAACAATTACAAGCAAGGGATTTATTTGTCCCATCTGATTTTTCATCAGCTGCCTTTATTATAGCAGCTGCTGCATTGACTGAAAATTCGGAGGTTACAATTGAGGATGTGCTTTTAAATCCAACACGGATAGGTTTTCTAGAAGCATTTAAGAATATGGGAGGTCAATTTGAAATATTGAATTTAAGAGAAGTTAACAATGAGTTGGTAGGCAGTATAAAGGTTTATAGAAGTAAATTAAAGGGAATTACTATTGAGGGGAGATAATTCCAAGGCTTATAGATGAAATTCCTTTGATATCAATTCTAGCAGCTTTTGCTGAAGGTAAAACTATAATAAAAGATGCACAGGAATTGAAATACAAAGAAAGCAATAGAATAGAAAGCATAGCTTATAATTTAAAGGAAATGGGAATAGAATACGAAATCAGAGATGATGGATTAAAGATTTTAGGCAATACATATATTTTGAAAGACAGTTATAATTTTTATTCCTTTAAAGATCATAGAATAGCTATGGCTTTTTCATTAGTTGGTTTTGTTTTGGATAATGTTAGAGTTTATGGCTGTGACAATGTTAAAACCTCTTTCCCAGATTTTGTAGAAGTTATGGAGGGAATAAACGGAAAAATTAAGATAGTATAAAACTTTATATGGGGTTGAATGATATCAACCCCATTTTTCACTCTTTAAAAGAAGATTTAAGAGCCTTTACTACGGCAGTAACGATTATTACTGCTACTATAATTTCTAGAGTTCCATTTTTAAGACCTACTAATAATAGGAATTTTCCTAAAGTATCTATTGCAATTTTTCTTATGTTGGCAAAGGATTGGGCAGCAAATAAGTAAATCATTGATAAAACTAAAACGGTATTTGTTAAAGTTCCTAAAATTGCTGTTAAAGATGCATTTTTGTTTTCTTGTAAGCTAAAGCAGAGACTATACCTATCATAATTCTTGGAAATATAGAAACCATTGGATTTATAAAAACAGGGGCTAAAGGACCAGAAAGATTACTGATTAAACTTGAGAGGCCAAAGATTAACCCTACAATTATTCCACCAAAATAACCTTCAAAAATAGATGCAATTATAACTGGAATGTGCATAAATGTTACCCTGATGGCTCCTAATTGGATGTAACCAAATGCAGTAAAACTCATAAAAATAGAAATTGCACCTAAAATAGAAATACGAGTTAAAGTTTTTAATGGAAAAGGTTTGACTTGATTTGGATTAGTTAACATAAAAACACCTCCATGTTCCGGCCATAAAGGTCCAGACATATTTTAATTTAATTTTATATTTTTTATGAAATCTAATCAATATAAAATTACTATAAATACATATTTAATAAGTTTTTAAGGCAAAATAATTTTGGAGGGCCTTTTATGAAGGAAAAAAAGGATTTAGAATTAATTAAGAATTTATCGCTACAACTTGAAAGAGCGAAAATAGGTGATTATGTAGATTTAATGCAAAATCCAACTCGTTTGATTTTATTAAACTTTATTTCAGGGATAGCAAGGGGAGTAGGCATAGGAATAGGATTTACAATATTAAGCGCTTTTATAATTTATGTTTTACAGCGGCTTGTTATGCTTAATTTACCCTTAATAAGCGGTATTATTTCTGAAATAATACGCCTTGTAAAATATAGATTGCCAGGAGCATAAGGAGTGGTTTTATGGATTCAAACAAATTAAAACAATATAAAGAAAAATTAAAAAAGAAAGACAAAGAATTTTACAAACCATAGATTCTATGTATGAAAATGGTCTTGCAAGTCCACAGCGGGAGGAGGTTGGTGAGCTTTCTGTAAACGACAATCATCCTGCGGATATGGGGACAGAAATGTTTGATAAAGAAAGGGGATATGCCCTTTTAAGCAATGAAAAGGATATGTTATATCAAATAGATAGAGCCCTTGAAAATATAGAAAAAGGAACATATGGAAAATGTGAAGTCTGTGGAAGAGAGATTGAGGAGGAAAGGCTAAATTTGTTACCCTATGCCCTAAGGTGTTCTAACTGTGAAAAGGAAATGATTAATCATAATACCTTTAGGTATGATAGACCAGCAGAGGAAGAGGTTCTTAATTATCCCTTTGGAAGGACCTTTAATGATATATCTGAATCGGTTGAGTATGACGGTGAAGATGCATGGCAGGATGTTGACGAATTTAATAAAATTCCCAAAATGAAACGAAATTATGAAGATGAGTATATAAGCGGAACAGTAGAGGAAACTGATAATATTAGCAATCAACAATATAAAAATCAGTTACCCTAAAGGGCTTGCATTATTGCAAGTCTTATTTTATTATGTTAATAGCTAAATAAGAAATGGGGGATGTTATGCAGATCTTGTATATTTTACTTCTTGTAATTATAGACCATATAACAAAATACATAGCAAAAATTCAATTATCTTACGGAAAGTCCGTCACGTTAATTGATGGCTTTTTAGAACTTATATATGTTGAAAATAGAGGGGCAGCCTTTGGAATCTTAAAAAATAAAAAATTTTTTCTTGTAGGAATAACTACGATTGCTATTATAGGAATGATCTATTATTTAGTTAGGACCACAAATCTGAATAAGTGGGAAAGAATGAGCCTTATTTTTATAATATCTGGTGCTATTGGCAATTTGATAGACCGCATATTTAGAGGTTATGTAGTTGACTTTATCCATTTTTACATAAAAGATATATTTGATTGGCCTGTGTTTAATATCGCCGATATTTTAGTAGTCATTGGTGCTATAATTTTAGCTTTTTCGATTTTATTTTTAAAAAATGATGGAGTGATGCTATGGCTGAAATAAGAACATTTTTGGTGGAAAGTAACGATGTGGGAAAACGAATTGATGTTTTTTAAGTGAAAAAATTGAAGATATGTCAAGGTCAAGAATACAAAAGTTAATTGAAGATAATAAAATTAAGGTGAATGCAAAGGAAATTAAGAGCAATTATAAAATAAAAAATGGTGATGAGATTACTGTTGAAGTTCCGAAACCTGTAATGTTACAAATACAAGCAGAGGATATTGACATTGATATATTATACGAAGATGATGACATTGTTGTTGTTAACAAGCCTCAAGGAATGGTCGTTCATCCTGCGGCAGGTAACTACACAGGAACTTTAGTGAATGCTCTTTTAAAAAGTGTAAGACTTTATCAAGCATTAATGGTGTGATAAGGCCTGGAATAGTTCATAGAATTGATAAAGATACCTCTGGGGTGCTAGTTGTAGCTAAAAACGATTATGCTCATCAACATCTAGCTGAGCAGATAAAGGAGCACACGGTAAAAAGAGTATATATTGCTTTAACCGAAGGGGTTATAAAACAAGATCAAGGAACAATTGATAAACCAATAGGAAGGCATCCTATACATAGAAAAAGATGGCAGTTATTGAAAATGGCAAAAGGGCAGTAACTCACTTTAAGGTTTTAGAAAGATATAAGGAAAACACATTAGTCGAGGCACGACTAGAGACGGGAAGAACCCATCAAATTAGGGTTCATATGGCATATATTGGGTATCCATTGGTAGGTGATCCGGTTTATGGGTTTAAAAAACAAAAATTTAATTTAAAAGGACAGGCTTTACATGCGATGGTATTGGGCTTCATTCATCCAAGAACCGGTGAGTATATGGAGTTTTCATCACCGTTGCCTGATTATTTCCAGAATTTGATTGAAAAATTGCGAAGGATGTCATGAGGAGGTATGAAGATGAAGGAAAAGGCTATGCTCTTAGATGAAAATAGTATAATTAGGGCATTAAAGAGAATATCCCATGAGATAATTGAAAAAAATAAAGGTGTTGAAGATGTGGTTCTTTTAGGCATTAAGACGAGGGGGTTCCTCTAGCTAAAAGAATTGCAAAATTCATTGAGTCCTTTGAGGGGCAAAAGGTTTTAGTTGGAGAAATAGATATATCATTTTATAGGGATGACTTGACAGAAAAATATATAGAGCCTATGGTAAAGACAAACAAATTAGAATTTGACATTAATGGGAAAAGAGTTGTCCTAGTAGATGATGTTATTTTTACTGGCAGAACGGTAAGAGCTGCACTGGATGCTGTAATAGATTTAGGAAGACCTAAAGCAATTCAGCTTGCAGTTTTAATAGATAGGGGACATAGGGAACTACCTATAAGACCTGATTATGTTGGCAAGAATGTTCCAACATCATTAAATGAAGTTGTTGAAGTCAAGCTATATGAAACCGATGGTGAAGATAAAGTGATTATTTTAGAAAAATAATTTAACTTTATAAGATAGATGCCGGTTTATCCGGCATAATTTTTAGCATAATAATTAATGAGGTGATAATATGGAAAAAATTAAATTTGAAGAACTAAATTTATCCAAGGAAATATTAAAGGCAATTGAAGAATTAGGATATGAAGAAGCAACGCCTATTCAAGCAAAAACCATTCCAATAATACTTCAAGGTAAGGATATTATTGGTCAGGCACAAACTGGGACAGGAAAAACAGCTGCCTTTGGGATCCCAACGCTTGAAAAGATTGATCCATCTAAGAAAACTATTCAAGCTTTGATACTGTGTCCAACAAGAGAATTAGCTATTCAAGTTTCAGAGGAATTAAAAAAGTTATCAAAATATAAAAAAGCCATAGGTATTTTACCAATATATGGTGGACAATCGATTGAAAGGCAAATACAGTCCTTGAAAAAGGGGTAAACATAATAATAGGAACTCCAGGAAGATGTATAGACCATATCGAAAGGGGAACATTGAAGCTTGAAGATATCAAACTCTTTATATTAGATGAAGCGGACGAAATGCTCAATATGGGATTTATTGAGGACATAGAATTTATTCTAGATAAAACACCAAAGGATAAACAGACTTTGTTATTTTCTGCTACGATGCCAGATCCTATACTAAAGTTAACAAAAAATATCTTAAAAATCCAGAACATATTAAAGTTGTTCATAAGGAATTAACGGTTCCTACCATTGAACAGATTTATTTTGAGGTTAAAGAAGCACATAAGATTGAGATTTTATCAAGGCTTTTAGATATATATAATCCTAAATTAGCTTTAGTATTTTGTAATACAAAGAAAAAAGTAGATGAAGTTGTATCAAGCCTACAGGCAAGGGGATATCTTGCGGATGCTCTACATGGAGACATGAAACAAAATCAAAGGGATAGGGTTATGGCTAAATTCCGTTCAGGAACTATTGATGTTCTTGTGGCAACTGATGTAGCTGCAAGAGGAATTGATGTTGAAGATGTAGAGATAGTTTTTAATTACGACGTTCCTCAGGATGAAGAATATTATGTCCACAGAATAGGTAGAACAGGAAGAGCAGGAAGGGAAGGAAAGGCCTTTACATTTGTTTCTGGAAAGGATATATATAAACTTAGGGATATTCAAAGATATACTAAAACAAAAATAAAGCTTCAAAAATTCCTACCTTACACGATGTTGAGGAAAGTAGAACAAGTAAAATTATTGATAGGATTAAAGAATCCATCAACGAAGGTAATCTGGAAAAATATAGCGACATTATTGAAAGAATAATAGATGATGAATATACATCCCTTGATGTTGCTGCTGCTCTACTTAAAATAGTAATGAGTGAAGATAAAAGGTATGATGAAATTGAGGATGCCTTTGAAGGCACTGGAGCAGAACCAGGCATGGTAAGGTTGTTTGTTAACGTAGGAAAGAATCATAAAATAAGCCCAAGAGATATAGTTGGGGCAATAGCTGATAAGGTTAAGTTACCAGGTGATTTGATTGGAAGAATAGATATTTTTGATAAATTTTCATTTGTAGAAGTCCCAACAGATTATGCTAATGAAGTCTTAGATATCATGAAGAATAATACAATTAAGGGTAAAAAGGTAAATATTGAAATTGCAAAAATAAATAAAGGGCTACAGCATGTAGCCCCATTTTAATTATTCAATCTTTTTTAAATTTTTTATTTTTAGTTCATCTGGAGTAACATAGATAGTTCTATTGGTATAATATATTACCATTCCAGGCTTTGCGCCGGAGGGTTTTTTACATTTTTATAGAAGTCCAGTCGACGGGAACATTGGTTGAATTTTTACCTTTGCTATAATATGCTGCAAGGTAGGCAGCTTCTAATAAAGCCTGTTCGCTCACAAAGCCCGATCTTGATTTAATTATTACGTGGGATCCTGGGATATTTTTGTATGTAACCAAATGTCATCTTTATTTGCAAATTTTAAAGTTAAATAATCATTTTGGATATTGTTTTTACCTACATAAATATCAAAGCCGTCGCTTGAAATATAATGATGTGGGGCTGATTTAATTTGTTTTTTGTATTTTTCCTTTGCTTTAAATAACCAGAAGACATTAGTTCATGTTTAATTTCTTCTAATGTATCAATATCGTTAGCGTTTTCTATACTATATAAGATGCCTTCTAAGTATTCTTTTTCTTGAAGGGCTTCTTTTAATTGCTTTTCTAATATTTCGGTTGTTGCTTTGTATTTGGCATATTTTTTATAGTATTCTTGAGCATTTTCAACTGCATTAAGGTTTTCATTTAGAGGTATGTTAATAAGGGTTAAATCTTTATCATAAAAATTTGGTAAACTAATTTCTTTTTGATTAGACTTAATGCTATATTGATTTGCCATCAATATATCTGCATAAATTTTAAAATTTTCATATCCTTGGCATTCGGATATTTTGTTATTGTAAGCTTCGATTTTTTTATGTTTTTTCTAATAAAGTTTTTATTAATTTTATGAGATCGCTATATTTATGCTTAAGGGTATCTTGGATATCCTTTTGATTATAAAATTTATCCAGTAATTCTGAGGGAGAATTTAGTATTTCTTTTTGATAATTTTTATAATTTTCAAGGTCAAAAATGTAATAGTCTATTAGTCTATTGTCTTGAGAATATAAAATATATAGAAAATCATTGCTTTTTATCTTTGCTAAAAAGTAGAAGAAATTATTTTTAATAATAAGCTTATCATTATCGGATAAATCTTTTATATTTTTATCCTCAAAACTTTTGCATATTTCAGCACTTAATTGTTTGCTAAGGCCTAAAAATGTTTCAGAAAAAAATTAATTAATTTTTTAGAAGGATTTTTACTATTAAATTTTCGAAAGTTTGTGCATCTATTTCAAGTGGATTTATTCTCCCTTGATTTGGTGGAAAAACATAATCCACTCCCGGGAGAACAAGTCTATATCTATTCATATCACTACCAAGGTGTTTAATAGCATCGATAATTTTATATTTTTCATCGAGAAGTATTATATTGCTATGTTTTCCCATAATCTCTATAATAATATAATAATATGAAGAATAGCCTAGTTCATCCTTACCTTCAAATTTAATTTCAACAATTCTGTCAAAATTTATCTGTTTTATATCCTCCAAGCGAGAGTTTTGTAAATATTTCCTTAATACCATTACAAAATTGGGTGCAGTCTGGGGATTTTCTTTGTTAATATTAGTTATTTGAATTCTCGGATAGGATGGATTAGAAGATAGAAGTAATTTATAATTGATTTTATCCTTTTTAAGATTTATTAATAAATCATCTTTAGTGGGTTGATGAATTTTATCAACTCTTGCACCTTTTAAATTAGATATTTCCTTTACTATGGCTCGAGTGAAAGCGCCGTCAAATGGCATGAATGTTCCCCCTTTCTTAAAGTCATAATTGATTATAGCATTTAACTTATAAATGTAAAAGGAGGTTTTAATATGTATTTTGCAAAAATGCATGGATTAGGTAATGATTTTATTGTAATAAATAATTTAGACGGAAGAAATATTGACTATTCAAATTTGGCAAGAAAAATATGCGATAGGCATTTTGGTATTGGTGCTGATGGCCTTTTAGTAGTAGAAAAGTCAAAGATTGCAGATATAAAAATGCTCATATTTAACAGCGATGGTAGTCAAGCTGAAATGTGTGGAAATGGAATAAGATGTTTTGCAAAATATGTGTTTGAAAAAGAGATACTAAAAAAGAAAAAATGATTATTGAAACTTTAGCAGGAATTATGGTTGCGGAACTAAAAATTAATAATTCTTTAGTTAATTTTGTTAAAATTAATATGGGAAAACCTCAAATTAATAATATCGAAAGTATTTTCAATTTAAAGGTAGATAATTTAAATTATGAAATAAATTTAAATGAAAAAAATTCATCGCTTCAACTTTATTGATGGGAGTTCCCCATACGATAATATATACTGAAGATATTAAAGATGAAGATATTTTAATTTTTGGACCTCAAATTGAAAAATTGGATTTTTATCCTTATAAGACAAATGTTAATTTTGTAAAAGTGATAAGCAATAAAAAAATTAAGGTAAAAACTTGGGAAAGGGGAGCTGGACTTACACTTGCTTGTGGGACAGGATCCTGTGCTTCAGTGGTTGCAGCATACTTAAATGGCTTAACAAACAATTTAGTTGAGGTAGAACTTGAAGCTGGAAGCTTATTTATAGAGTATAATGATGATGTTTATATGGAAGGTCCTGCTGAATTTATATGTGAAGGGAATTTTTTGAGTAACCTCTGAAAACCTCCGGAATATTATAATATTAGTAAATTTCTGGAGGGATTTTTTTGAAATTATCAAATAGGATATCAGCAATTCCACATTATGTTTTTGCAAGATTAGAAGAATATAAAAGGAATTTGAAAAAATGATATTAAAATAATCGATTTAAGCATAGGGGATCCGGATATAAAAACACCTCAGTTTATAGTTGATGAATTAATTCATGCCCTTAATAGAAAAGATTTTTATAAATATCCGCCCTATAGTGGAACTAATGAGCTAAAAAATCAATTGCAAACTTTTATAAAAGACATTTTGATGTTGATTTAGACTATGAAAATGAAGTTGGAATACTAATTGGAGCAAAGGAAGGGATAGCACATTTAATAATGGCACTAACAGACCCAGGAGATTACTGTATAATCCCTGATCCGGGTTATCCTGTTTATTTTTATTCATCATTAATTGCAGGATGCATTCCTTATAAGATATATTTACAACGAGAAAGGGACTATATGCCTAATTTATATGGGATCCATAATGAGGTAGTAAGAAAAGCTAAAATATTAATAGTTAATTATCCTAATAATCCTACAGGAGCTTGTGGGAATTTAGAGTTTTTTCTGAATTAATTAATTTTGGAATTAAAAATGATATAGCAATAGTGAATGACGCAGCTTATGTAAATTTAGTAACGGATGAAAGATATAAAAAAGCATATTACAAGTTGAAGGGGCTAAAAAATAGCTGTTGAAATTGGAAGTTTATCAAAGAGTTATAATATGCCTGGTTGGAGAATTGGATATATTGTAGGTAATAAGGAGATAATAAAAAGACTATCAATTATAAAATCAAATATTGATTCTGGTCAGTTTTTGCCTATTCAATTAGCTGCGTCAAAAGCCCTTGATTATGGTGATTATTTTATAAGTTATATGAATAGTGTTTATGGGGAAAGGCGAAAAATTGTTAATAGCATATTAAAACAAGGGAATTTTGATATCTATGATAGTAAAGGGACATTTTATGTATGGTTTAAAGTTCCTGATGGTTATTCTTCAGAGGAATTTTGTGAAATAATTTTAAAAAAGGCACAAGTTATGATTACTCCTGGTAATGCCTTTGGAGATATGGGAGAGGGATTTTGTAGGATTTCATTGACCTTTCAAACAGATATTTTAAAATCAGCAGCAGAAAGAATTATAAAAATTATTTAGGGCATGCATTGCATGTCCAATTTAAATTTTAATTTGAACTTGAAAAAATGATATATTATTATGTATAATTAGGAAGAATGTAATATATTTATATACTAACGGTAGGTGAAAAATATGATAAAAAGTATGACTGGCTATGGAAGAGGAGAATGTGAAGAAAATAATAGACGATTTGTAATTGAGTTAAAATCAGTAAACAATAGATATTTAGATATTAACATAAGGCTACCAAAACATTTAATATCTTTAGAGGATAACATAAGAAAATACATATCTTCAAGGGTATCTAGAGGGAAAATAGATGTCTTTGTAAGTCAAGAAAAATTTAGTGATGACGATATAAAAGTTGTTTTAGATGAACAGGTAGCAAGTTATTATTATAATGTTTATTCTGAGCTTAAAAGAAATTCAATCTTCAAGAGGAGATTACTCTTTCACTTCTTGCTAAGGCACCTGACGTAATTATTATCGAAAAAATGAGGATGATGTCGAAATAGTTTGGGATACTATGAAAAAGCTTTAGATGAAGCTTTATCTGTATTTATTGACATGAGAACTAAAGAAGGTTTAAAATTAAAACAAGATATTTTAGAAAGATGTATGATCATAAGTGAAAAGGTGAATTTGATAGAAAAAAGAAGTCCTAGTATAATTGATGAGTATAGAGAAAAGATAAAATTAAGGGTTTCTGAGTTTTTAAAGGATGTAGAAATAGATGAGTCTAGGTTGTTAAATGAAGTAGCATTTTTGCTGATAAAGTTAATATTGATGAAGAAATAACGAGATTAAAAAGCCATATTGAACAATTACGATTATCCTTAGAAAGCGATGAAGCTGTCGGAAGAAAACTGGATTTTTAATACAAGAAATGAATAGAGAAACAAATACTATAGGCTCAAAGGCAAATGACTTAAGTATAGCAAATTTAGTTATAGATATAAAAAGCGAATTAGAAAAAATTAGGGAACAAGTTCAAAATATAGAATAATTAGGAGGTTAAAGTATGGGTATAAAACTAATAAATATAGGCTTTGGAAATATAGTTTCCGCCAACAGGCTTGTGGCCATTGTAAGCCCAGAATCTGCACCAATAAAAAGGATAATTCAAGAAGCAAGGGATAGAGGTATGCTTATTGATGCAACTTACGGTAGAAGAACAAGGGCTGTTATAATTACAGATAGTGACCACATTATTTTGTCAGCTGTTCAACCTGAGACGGTGGCTCATAGACTAACATCAAAGGATGTTGAGGAGGATATAGAAGATACTGAAGATGATGAAGAATAATAAAGAAAGGAGTATATGATGCAAAGGCAAGGATTATTAATAGTAATTTCAGGTCCATCAGGTGCGGGGAAGGGAACAATATGTAAAGCTTTGTTACAAAAGAATAAGGATTTAAAGATATCTGTTTCATGCACCACAAGATCACCAAGAGAAGGTGAAAGGGAAGGTATTAACTATTATTTTGTATCAAAGGAAAAATTTCAAGATATGATAGAAAAAAATGAGTTTTTAGAATATGCTACTGTCTATGGTAACTATTATGGAACTCCCAGAAAATATGTGGAAGAGGAACTTAAAAAGGGTAATGATGTTATATTGGAAATTGACATTCAAGGGGCTCTAATGGTTAAAGAAAGATATCCAGAAGGAGTGTTTATATTTATTTTACCACCATCTATGGAGGAACTAAAAAACAGAATAATAAAACGTGGATCTGAAACAGAAGATTCTTTAAATACAAGATTTACAGCGGCATTTGAAGAAATAAAATATATGTCTAAATATGATTATGCCGTTGTTAATGACTATGTTGATGAGGCTGTTAAAAAGATTGAATGTATAATTGTTGCAGAAAAATGCAAGTGCAATAGAATGTTAAGAGCAGGATATTTTGAGCAGGAGGGATAATGTATGCATATTAGTAAAGAAAGCTCAATGATTAATCCACCTATATTATCGCTTTTAGAAAAAATAGATAACAGATACTCTTTGGTTGTTGTTACTGCAAAAAGAGCAAGACAATTAGTTGCAGGGGAAGAACCTTTAGTTAAGGTTGATTCTAATCAACCTGTTACAATTGCAATTCATGAAATCAATAAGGGGAAAATCAAATATCACGCTGTTAAAACCGGAATTAAGTAATGTTGAGGTGTTAGTATGTCTAAAAATGTTGTTTTGGGTGTGACGGGAGGTATAGCCGCATACAAAGCACTTGACTTAGTAAGTAAACTTAGGAAAAAGGATATTAATGTTGATGTGATAATGACAGAATCGGCTACAAAGTTTGTAACTCCGTTAAGTTTTCAGTCTTTAAGTCAAAACCAGGTTATAGTTGACATGTTTTTAGAGCCAAAGAGCTGGGAAATACAACATATCTCATTGGCTGATAAGGCGGATGTTTTAGCAATTGTTCCTGCCACTGCAAATGTTATAGGTAAAATTGCTAATGGTATAGCCGATGATATGCTTACTACAACAGCCATGGCAACAAAGGCACCTGTTTTAATAGCACCTGCAATGAATGTTAATATGTATGAAAACCCTATAGTTCAAAGGAATATCCAAATATTAAAACAATACGGTTATCATATTATAGAACCGATAGAAGGAAGGCTTGCCTGCGGATATGTAGGAAAGGGCAAGTTAAATGATATTGATTTGATATTTGATTATATTGAAATGCTTCTTGAAAAGAAAAAAGACTATTTAGGCAAAAAGGTTCTTGTGACTGCAGGTCCAACTGTTGAATATATTGATCCTGTAAGATTTATATCTAATAGGTCATCAGGAAAAATGGGGTATGCAATTGCAAGAGCAGCTAGAAACAGAGGTGCAGAGGTAATCTTAATTACAGGACCTACTAATATAGCACCACCGGTGGGTGTAAAAGTCATTAGAGTAAAGACAGCAGAGGAAATGTTTAAAGAAGTAATGAAATATTATCCAGAAGTTGATATTGCTATAAAGGCAGCTGCAGTTGCCGATTATAAAGTTGAAGGGACAAGCAAGGTTAAGATAAAGAAAACAGAAGATTCCTTTGAATTAAAGTTAATAAAAAATAAAGATATTTTACAGGAGATGGGAAAAGCAAAATCTAAGCAGATACTTGTTGGATTTGCAGCAGAGACAAACGATTTAATTAAAAATGCAAAGCTTAAATTAGAAGGAAAAAATTTAGATATGATAATTGCTAATGATGTAACAGAAGAAAATTCAGGTTTTGATCATGATACAAATACTGTTAAGATTATTAAGAATGATGGACAAATTATTCAGCTTCCTAATATGTTAAAGGAGGAACTAGCAAACATTATATTAAATTATATCTTGGAATTAAAAGTTAAGCGCTAAGGCGCTTTTATTTCTTTTAGGAGGGTTTGCATGAAAATAGCCTCTATTATATTAAATACAAATCTTAAAGAACTTGATAAAGAGTTTGATTACATAGTGCCTGAAGAGTTTGATGATTTAGTTGAAAGAGGGAAAAGAGTTATCGTCCCCTTTGGATTAGGAAATAAATTAGTAGAGGGTTTAGTATTAAATATAAAGGAATATTCAGGTGTTGAGAATGAACTCAAAAAATATACGATATATTAGATGAAAATATAATTATTGATGATAAAACGATCGAAATAGCAATAAAAATTAAAGAACGTTATCTTTGCACTTTGTTTGAAGCTATTAAATTGTTCTTGCCTCCCAATAATGTTAAAACAAAAATTTATGTTAAAAGATTTAAATTTGACGAAAAGTATGAACAAAGATATGAATTCTTAAGGTATATTGAGAATGAATTTGTTCCTTTAGAAAAAATAGAAAAATTAATTGGATACAGCATTAAAAGGACGCAGCTTTTAAATCTTTATAAAAAGGCTTAATTGAAATTAAAGAAACTATAGATTTAATGGTAAAACCTAAAAAGGAACTTATATACAGTTTAGTTGATATAAATGATGCTTATAATTTTATAGAAGTAAATAAAAATTCTAAAAGGTATGAAAAACATATCTGGACTTTAAATCAATTAATAAATAATAATGGTTCTTTATCATCAAGAGTGTTGAAAAGTAGTAATAACTGTTCTTCCTCAGTATTAAATACATTAATTAATAGAGGATTAATTAAAAAGGAATACGTTGAGGTTTTTAGAAACCCATATAATGAAGAGTATAAATATAATAAAATCGAATTAAATTTAGAACAAAAAAAGCAATAGATGAGATTTTAGCTGCTTATAATAACGGAAAGAATACCTCACTAATTTATGGGGTTACTGGTTCAGGAAAAACAGAAATTTATCTTTCTTTGATAGAAAGATTTCTAAAAAATGGTTATGGGGCAATAGTTTTAGTCCCAGAGATTTCTCTGACTCCTCAAACGGTGGAAAGATTTAAAGGAAGGTTCGGTTCAAATGTAGCAATTATACATAGTAGGCTTTCTGAAGGAGAACGCTTTGATGAATGGAGAAGAATTTATAATGGAGAAGTAAGTTTGGTTATTGGAGCAAGGTCTGCAGTTTTTGCTCCAGTAAAAAATTTAAAACTGATTATTATTGATGAAGAACACGAACATACTTACAAATCTGAAATAACTCCAAAATATGATGCAAGATATGTAGCAAAACTAAGAATTGAGGCAACCAATGGTTTATTAATATTAGGTTCTGCAACACCATCGTTAGAAAGTTACTATAATGCTAAAAATGGCAAATATCATCTAATTGAAATATTAAAAGGGCAAATAGCAACATTCTCCCAGAAGTCACTATAGTTGATATGAAAAAGAATTAAAAAATGGTAATAGAAGTGTTTTTAGTAAAAAACTTTTAGAAGAAATCTCTATTAATTTACAAGAAAGAAATCAAACGATTCTATTTATAAACAGGAGAGGTTATTCGACCTTCGTTTCCTGTAGATCCTGCGGATATGTTGCTAAGTGCTCCGATTGTGATATAACATTAACATATCACTATTATAATAATACCTTAAATTGCCATTATTGTGGTAAGGATTATAATATTCCCAATGTATGTCCTAAATGCGGAAGCAAATATATTAAATACTTTGGAGCCGGAACAGAAAAGATAGAAAATGAAATATTAAAATACTTTCCAGATGCACGCGTATTAAGAATGGACATGGATACAACAAAAATAAAGGCGCCCATGAAAAAATTTATAAAGCCTTTAAAAATGGTGAAGCGGATATATTAATTGGGACCCAAATGATTGCTAAAGGAATGGATTTTAAAAACGTTACTTTAGTTGGCATTATCACAGCAGATACCATTCTTAATTTGCCAGATTATAAATCAGCAGAGAGGACATTTCAACTTATATCCCAGGTTTCGGGAAGGGCAGGTAGAGGAGATAAATTAGGTAAAGTTATTATTCAAACGTATGATCCAGAAAATCCTATAATTCAATTTGCAAGTCAGCATGATTTTAAAAATTTTTATGAGTATGAAATAAAAATGAGACAAATTATGAATAACCCTCCCTTTACCGATATAATATATGTTTTACTAACATCTCAAAATGAAAATGAGCTAATAAAGACTTCAAATAAATTGCGATATATTTTTGAAGAAGCCCTAAAACACGAAGATGTAAAAATCTTAGGACCATCGCCCTGTCATATTTCTAAAATAAAGAATACTTTTAGATGGAATATGATTTTTAAAGGTAAAGTGGTAGAATATTATTATAAAATAAACAAAATATTGTATAATGAATTAGGAAATAGTCCGATTTCTTTTTCGATGGATATAAATCCAAACAATATGCTTTGATAGGAGGTAATTATATGGCAATTAGAAGGATAAGAACAATTGGGGATGATGTTCTAAGGAAGATAAGCAAACCTGTTGAAAAAATCGACAATAAAATTTTGACTTTAATAGATGACATGGTGGATACCATGTATGAAGCAAATGGAGTGGGACTTGCAGCACCTCAAGTTGGAATTTTAAAACGAATAATAGTTGTTGATGTTGGTGAAGGACTTTATAAACTTATTAACCCAGAAATTGTTTTTGAGGAAGGAGAACAAGTGGACGAAGAGGGATGCTTAAGTATTCCAAACAGAAGTGGAACTGTAAAACGTCCTAAAAAAGTTAAAGTTAAAGCATTGAACGAAAGAGGAGAGGAAGTAATTTTAGATGCAGAAGATCTTTTTGCAAGAGCAATATGCCACGAAATCGACCATTTAAACGGAGTGCTTTATATAGATAGAATAGAGAGTGATGAGGTGATCTAATGAGGACAATTTTCATGGGAACTCCTGACTTTGCTGTGCCAACTTTGAATAATTTGATTAAAAATCATGAAGTTTTGGCAGTGTTTACTCAACCGGATAAACCTAAAGGAAGGGGACAAAAATGCAACCTCCACCTGTAAAGGAGGTTGCACTTAAAAATAATATTCCAGTATATCAACCACAAAAATTAAGAAATAACGATGAAGTAATTGATTTAATTAAAAAATTAAATCCAGATGTTATCGTTGTAGTTGCATACGGACAGATTTTACCAAAAGCGATACTTGAAATTCCTAAATATGGGTGTATTAATGTCCATGCATCATTGCTCCCAAAGTTAAGAGGTGCTGCACCTATCAATTGGGCTATAATAAACGGATTTAAAACAACTGGAGTTACTACGATGCTTATGGATGTAGGTTTAGATACTGGTGATATGCTTTTAAAAAGGAAATCGAGATAAAAGATGATGAAACAGCAGGAGAATTGCACGATAGATTGATGATCATTGGTGCAGATTTGCTTATTGAAACTTTGAAAAAATTGAAGAGGGAAGCATTGTTCCTCAAAAACAGGAGGATTCCCTATCAAGTTATGCACCAATGCTTACTAAGGAAATGGGACATGTAAAATGGGATGGGGATAACAATAAAATCTATAATCTTATTAGGGGATTATTACCTTGGCCAGGGGCTTATTTCTATTATAAAAACAATATGATAAAAATATGGAAAGCTAAAATTGGAAATAATAATATTAGCGATATTCCAGGTAAGATACTTAATGTTACAAGGGACGGCATTGAAATCGCTTGTAAAGAAGGCTCAATAATTATAACTGAGCTGCAGGAGATGGGCGGCAAACGCATGTCTGTAGACTCTTATTTGAATGGACATCAAATAGAAGTTGGAAGTATCGTAGAGTAAAGGGGGATACGTATGTATTATGGTTTTTATGATCCTACGTTTATATTTTTAGTTCCGGCTTTGCTTTTAGCTTTTTATGCTCAAAGTAAAATTCAAATGACATTTTCTAAATATTTAAAAGTTGCTTCAATAAGAGGATTAACAGGAGCTGAGGCAGCCAGGATAATATTGGATAGAAATGGACTTTATGATATTCCGATAGTTGTTATTCCAGGCAGGTTAACCGATCATTATGATCCTTCCCAAAGAGTTTTAAGGCTGTCAGAGGATGTTTACTACAGCACATCAATAGCATCTATTGGAGTTGCAGCCCATGAGGCAGGGCATGCAATTCAGCATAATAAAGGGTATGTTCCATTATTGATAAGGAATTCCTTAGTTCCTGTAGCAAATATAGGTTCTAATTTGTCATGGATATTAATATTATTAGGTTTATTCATGGGGGCTATGGGACTTGCAAGGTTAGGTGTTTTATTGTTTACAGCTGTTGTAGCCTTTCAAATTATTACTTTACCTGTTGAATTCAATGCTAGTTCAAGGGCTTTAATTGAACTAGACAGCAATGGACTCCTTTTGAAAATGAACTAAAAGGCGCAAAAAGGTTCTAAATGCAGCTGCACTTACTTATGTTGCTGCAACCTTAATGGCAATTTCTCAACTTCTCAGATTGCTTTTTATTACAAGGGACAGAGATTAGGAGGAAAATATGGAGGACAAAGCTAGATATGTAGCTCTAAAGATATTAAGTGAAATAGATGAAAAGAAAGTCTTTTCAAATATAAGGCTTAATCAATATTTTAAGAAATACAATTTATCATCATTAGATAGAGCTTTTGCAACAGAGATCGTATATGGAACTTTAAGATGGAAGCTTAAGATAGATTATTTAATTCAAAAATTTTCCAAAAAAGACTTAAAGGATTTAAATGTATGGGCATTAAATTGCATTAGGATTGGAGTATATCAGATATTTTTAATGGATAAAGTTCCTGAATTTGCAGCAGTAAATCAATCTGTTGTTTTATGCAAATTAAAAGCACCAAGATTATCCGGCTTTGTTAATGGTATTTTAAGAAACATTATAAGAAATAAACAGGAATTTGACATTATAAACGAAAAAGATAAAACTAAATATTTGTCCATTAAGTATTCACATCCTAAATGGTTTATAGATTATTTCATTAAATATTTTGATGAAAATTTTTTAATCCATTTAATGGATGCAAACAATCAAGCACCTGAATTGACAGTTAGGGTAAACACATTAAAATCTTCAAAAGAAAACTTAAAGGCAAAACTTATAAGTAGAGGAATAAAAGTAAAAGATGGACAACTAAAGGAATCACTGATAATAGAGGAAGTAGGCCAAATAGAAAAGATGCAGGAGTTTTTAGATGGACTCTTTTATGTGCAAGATCAAAGCTCTATGATGGCTTCGATAATTTTAAACCCAAAACCAGGAGAAAAGGTTATTGATTTGTGTGCTGCACCTGGAGGTAAAGCAACCCACATGGCAGAGCTTATGGAAAACACGGGAGAAATAATTGCCTTTGATGTCCATGAGCATAAAATAAATCTAATTAATGAAAATTCAAAAAGATTAGGAATAGACATTATAAAGCCGATGTTAAAAGATGCAACTGTTTTTATAAAGAATTTGAAAATAACTTTGACAAGATCCTTTTAGATGCCCCTTGTTCTGGCTTGGGGCTTATTAGAAAAAAGCCTGAAATTAGATGGAATGTAAGTTTGAAGAATATAAAGGATCTTACTAAAATTCAATCTATATTGTTAAAGAATGCATCTAAATATGTTAAGATTAATGGAGAGATCCTATATAGTACTTGCACAATTACAAAGGATGAAAATGAGCAAATTATTGAAAAGTTTCTAAATGAAAACACTAATTTTGAATTAGTGAATATTAGTGAATTAGTTCCTATTGAATTTAAAAACAGCCTAATCGATGGAACTTATTTAAGATTATATCCCAATATAAATAATACTGATGGATTTTTTATTTGCAAATTAAAAAGGTTATGGTGATTACAATGTATGATATCAGGGATTTATCATTAAAGGAAATCGAAGAATTTATTGTTTCTTTAGGGGAACCTAAATTTAGGGCTAAGCAGATTTTAAAATGGATAAACATCGGGATAGAAGATTTTGATGAAATGACAGATATTCCTAAAAAACTTAGGGATAAGTTAAAGGAGAACTTTATAATTAAGAATATTTTTATAGAAGCTAAGCAAGAATCGTCAGATGGCACAGTTAAATACCTATTAAGATTGAAGGATGGTAATCTTATTGAAGCTGTTTTAATGAGATATTCCTATGGGAATTCGGTATGTATTTCAACACAAGCAGGTTGCAACATGGGATGTTCCTTTTGTGCATCTACTATTGGTGGGAAAATTAGAGATTTATCACCTGGTGAAATGCTTGGGGAAGTTTTAGCAATTTCTAAGGACCAAAATATCAGGATTTCAAATATTGTCTTAATGGGAACAGGAGAGCCTTTAGATAATTTTGATAATGTTTTAAAATTTTTAGAACTTATTAATTCCAAAGAAGGTTTAAATATCGGAATGCGACATATAACGTTATCGACATGCGGTTTAGTTCCTGAAATAAAACGTTTAGCTGATTTGAGATTACAACTTACATTAGCCATATCTTTACATGCTCCAAACGATGACAAAAGAAAGAAAAATCATGCCGATTGCAAATAGGTATAGTATGAACGAATTGTTAGAAGCTTGCAGATATTATGTTGAAAAAACCAATAGAAGAATAACCTTTGAATATGCGTTGATTAAGGATATCAACGATTCAATTGAGGATGCAAAAGAGTTATCTAAAAGATTAGAAGGACTTTTATGTCATGTGAATTTGATTCCAGTTAATCCAGTAAGCGAAAGAAATTTTGAAAGACCTGATAGAAAAAGGATAGAAAATTTTAGGGACATTTTAGAATCCCACGTATTAATACAACTATAAGAAGGGAGCTTGGAACTGATATCGATGCTGCATGTGGGCAACTAAGAAGAAGGTTTCTTACTTAAGGGGTGGTTGTGTGTATATCAAATGCAAAACTGATATTGGTAAGGCAAGGGAGCTAAACGAAGACTATGTTATTATGTTAAGATCCAACAGCTATGCACTTGTTGCTGTTGCAGATGGAATGGGAGGACATAATGCAGGAGAGGTAGCAAGTAAATTAGCTTCATTAGCTCTTAGAGATTTTGTCTTTAATAATTTCAATAAATATAACGATAAAACAGAATTGATAAGAGATGCTATGCTTGAGGCTAATTTAAGAGTTTATGAGAAATCCAAAGATGCAAATCAGTTAAGTGGCATGGGAACAACACTAACATGTTGTTTGATGGTTTTTGATAAAGCTTATATCGGCCATGTTGGAGATAGCAGAGCTTATTTAATAAACAAAGATGGTATTAGAAAACTTACTGAGGATCATTCTTTTGTTCAGCAACTGGTTAAAAATGGAACAATTACAGAAATTGAGGCAGAAAATCATCCAAAGAAAAATCTTATAACAAGGGCTATAGGATTAGAGAGAAATGTAATTGTTGACGTTATCGTAGTAGATTTTAATAAAGACGATTTAATTTTATTATGCACCGATGGTTTGACTTCCTATCTATCAAAGGAAGAGATATTTGAAATTGTTAATGACAAAAAGAAGATGCAGTAGAAATGCTAATTGAAATTGCAAATGATAGGGGAGGATCTGATAACATTTCTGTGGTTATTGCAAGAAAGGAGGATGGGAGATGAAGGAATTAAGTGGCAAGATACTTAACAATAGATATATCCTTCTTGAAAAAGTTGGCGACGGAGGAATGGCTTTAGTTTTTAAGGCAAAGGATACTTTATTAAATAGATTTGTAGCAGTAAAAATATTACGACCAGAATTTGCAAACGATACAGAATTTTTAAGCAAATTCAAAAGAGAATCTATGGCCGCAGCAAGCTTATCCCATCCTAATATAGTTAGCATATTTGATGTTGGCGAAAATGATGGGTTAAATTATATTGTTATGGAGTATATAAAGGGAAAAACGTTAAAGGATTATATCAAAGAAAAGGGTAAAATTAAATATGATGAAGCATTAAGGATTATTTTACAAATTTCCCAAGCCCTTGATCATGCACATAAAAATGGTGTTGTCCATAGGGATGTAAAGCCACATAATATTTTAATAACAGAAGATAACATTATAAAAGTTACCGATTTTGGTATTGCTAGGGCATCAACCTTTAACACAGTAACAAATACTGGAAAGGTTATGGGGTCTGTCCATTATTTATCACCAGAGCAGGCAAGGGGTGTATATAGCGACCATAGAACTGATATTTACTCCCTTGGGGTTGTATTTTATGAAATGCTTATTGGAAGACCTCCTTATGATGCAGAAAGTCCAATAACTATAGCAATAAAACATATACAGGATGAAATAGAGGAACCTATAAAGGTTGATCCCAATATTCCAATAGCAGTAAATGATATTGTCGTTAAAATGATGCAAAAGGATATGACAAGAAGATATCAAAATGCAAAAGAAATTATTATGGATATCAATAGAGCAATCAATAATCCTGGAATTTCCCTATTAAATAAAGGTGATGACATAGAAAAAACTAGAATAATTTCCCAAGAAAGCATAGAAGATGAATTAAATAAAAGTAAAGCCAAAGGTAAAAGAAATAAGAAGCCTTTAATTATATCTATAGTTATTATATTATTCTTATCCATAACAGCGTTAGGATATTTTGTTTTTAATAAGTATTTTGTTATAAAAGATGTAAAAGTGCCTAATGTAGTGGGATTAAGTGAAGAAGAAGCACGCAAAATATTTGAAAGTAATAAGTTGATTATGGAAATAGAAGGAACACAAAGCAGTGATTTGCCAGAAGGGACGGTTATATCTACCATTCCTGAAGAAGGAACCACGGTTAAAGAAAATTCTGTTGTTAAGGTTATAGTAAGTTCGGGCCCGAAGATGGTAGCTGTTCCGGATCTTAAAGGATTAGATTTAACCTATGCAGAAACTCTGTTAAGGAAATACAAATTAACTTTAGGTAATATTGAAAAACAATATAGTGATGAAATACAAAAAGGATTTATTATTGATCAAAATCCATTATCAGGTTCTGAGGTTAAAGAAGGAACTGCAATTGATATAATTTTAAGCGATGGGCCACAAATTAAAATAGTTAAAGTTCCCAACCTACTTGGTATGAGTTTGGAGCAGGCAAAACAAACATTAAAATTGTCTGGATTAAACCTTGGAATTGTAAACTATGGATATGATCCTAACTATAAAGACGGAGAAATTATATTGCAAAGTGTAGTGGATGGTGTTGAAGTTAGACAGGGAACGTTAATAAATGTTACTGTAAATAAATTAGATGATAATCTTCAGCAACAGGAAAATGACAACCAATAATAAAGGAGGAACTTATGCAGGAGGGTATCATTGTAAAAGGTATAGGTGGATTCTACTATGTTGAATTGCAGAATGGAGAATTAATTGAGTGCAAAGCAAGAGGAAAATTTAGAAAAGATAATTTAACTCCTTTAGTTGGTGATAGGGTTTATATTGAAAAAATCAATAATTCGCAGGGGCTTATTAAAGAAATTAAAGAAAGAAAATCCCAACTTATAAGGCCACCAGTTGCTAATGTAGATCAAGTAGTTGTTGTATTTGCTCTTAAGGATCCTGATATTAGTTTTACACTTTTAGATAGATTATTGGTTCATGTTGAAGAAAAGGATTTAGATTGTCTCATTTGCTTTAATAAATCTGATTTAGATGAAGATGGCAAATTTGAAAAGGTGTATTCGATTTACACAGAAGCAGGATATAAAGTAATAAAAACAAATGCTTTAAAAAAGAAGGTTTAGAAGAGTTAAAAGCCTTCTTAAAAGGCAAAATAACCGTATTTGCAGGGCCGTCAGGAGTTGGAAAATCTACGCTTTTTAATTCTCTTCAAGATAAGGTTAAGATGGAAACGGGAGCAATAAGTGAAAAAATAGGGAGAGGAAAACATACTACAAGGCATGCACAGCTAATCAGAATAGATGATGAGACGTATTTAGTAGATACACCAGGCTTTTCCACCTTAGATTTGTCATTTATAGAACCAAATGATTTGCAGTATTATTTTAAAGAATTTAGAAATTTTATTGGTCAATGTAAGTTTTCAAGCTGTTTACATGTAAAAGAAAAGGATTGCGCTATAATAGAAAATGTAGAAGAAGGAAACATATGTAGAATTAGATATAATAATTATTTAGATTTTCTAAATGAAATACTTGAAAATAGGAGGAACACTAGATGATGAAGTTAGCACCTTCAATACTTTCAGCAAATTTTAGCAGATTGGGAGAAGAAATTAAAAGAATTGAAAGGGCTGGAGCAGATTATGTCCATATAGATGTTATGGATGGCCATTTTGTTCCTAATATAACAATTGGTCCACTTGTAGTTGAAGCCATAAGACCATTAACGAGTTTAATATTTGATGTGCACTTGATGATCGAAAATCCAGATAAGTATATAGAGGATTTTGTAAAAGCTGGAGCAGATATAATTACAGTTCATCAGGAAGCATGTATTCATCTTGATAGAACTGTTAATTTAATTAAATCTTTTGGGAAAAGAGCTGGTGTTGCAATAAATCCAGCGACCCCATTGGAAGTTTTAGACTATGTTTTAGAAAATCTTGATATGGTTCTCATTATGAGCGTTAATCCTGGATTTGGAGGTCAAAAATTTATACCTTATGCCATAAGTAAGATTAAAAATTTAAAACAAATGATAGAAAAAAGGAAGTTAAATATCGATATTGAAGTTGATGGTGGTATAAATTTAAATAATTTGAGAGATGTTGTTAATTCAGGTGCCAATGTGATTGTTGCTGGCTCTGCTATTTTTTGTTCAGATGATGTAGAAAAAACAGTTAGGAAATTTAAGGAAATCGGTGGTTAGGATGAAAAAAGCATTAATTTTTAACTTTGGTAGGATAAATAATTCTACTTTATTACAAAAAGAAATTCAGGGAGCAAGTATTATATTATGTGCTGATGGAGGAGGGAATTATGCCTATGAGTTAGGCATTATTCCTAATTTTTTAATTGGGGACTTTGATTCCATTGAAACTGAAGTTTTAAATTATTTTATCGACAAAGGTGTGGAAGTTATTAGATATCCTAAAGAAAAGGATTATACTGATACAGAGCTTTGTATAAATAAAGCTATCGAACAAGGATGCGATGAAATATGTATACTAGGAGGGGTAGGCGGAAGGATTGACCACACATTGGCAAATTTATATCTTCTACACTATATATATGAAAATAATGCAAAGGGTTATATCGTTACTGATGATTTTTATATTTATTTGTGCAAAGATTTTATAAAAATAGAAGGAGAAATTGGTGATACTTTATCAATTATTCCTATATATAAGTCTGCAAAGGGTCTGTATTCTAAGGGGCTAATGTATAGATTAGAGAATACTACTATTGATTTTGGAAGACCACTAGGTATATCAAATGTAATGATCGATAGGCAATGCGAAATTAAGGTTGGAGATGGAGAAGTATTGATATTTAAAAAGATATAAGCAGTATCAACTTTATTAGGATTTACATATAATGAATATATAAAATAAAAATGGTGATCATATGATAAAAAATGAAAGGGAAAAATCAAAAATATTGGGGATATTATTGATTTTAATGGGGATGTTTATAATTATTGCTTGGATGCCGGTGTGGATTTGGCTTGTTTTACTTGGAATAGGACTGATATATTCTGGCCTTTTTTCTTTAGTAATAGTTAATGGAGGAAAGTATGCTAAAAGACAAAATAAAACTAAAAATAATCGATGTTTTAGCCATTATAATACTTGGCATTGGGTTTGGGATGCTATTGGCTGTTATTATACCTTTTTGGATTTGGATCATTATTATAGGTGCTTGCTTAATATATTTATCGTGGTATTTTTAAAAGATAAAAAATGTGCTTAAAAGCACATTTTTTATAAAGCTCTTTGCACTTTTCCAGAACGTAAGCATCTCGTGCAAACGTAAACTCTCTTTGGAGTTCCGTTTATAATAACTTTTACCTTCTTAAGATTTGGAGCCCAAGTTCTGTTTGTTCTACGATGGGAATGGCTATATTGAATTCCAAAAACTAACCCCTTATTGCAAATTTCGCATTTTCTAGACATTGTGGCACCTCCTTAATAAGAACAATACTTCATTTATAAGACCTTTATTATTTTAACAGAAACTAGAAAACATTACAAGTCCGATTTATTACAATAATAATTATATAATGCATTTTTGATTTTGTAAAGTATTTTTACTTTACAGTTATAAATATTTTATCTTGAAGAATTTTAATAATTAATATAAAATTATAAAATAAAGACTAGTATCCCTAGTAAGGTTGGGAGGTTTAAGTATGTCAGTAAAAATATATAACGAATTAGGCTATATTGAATTTACAGATGAGCTAATAGCAAAATTAGCTGGTGCAGCGACAACTGAGTGCTATGGAGTTGTTGGAATGGCTTCCAAAAGAGCAACGGATGGTTTGTGGGAACTTTTGAAGAAGGAGCAGCTAAACAAAGGGGTTAAAGTAATAATTAACAATGATGAGATAGTTATTGATTTGTTTATAATAGTTGAATATGGAACTAAAATACCTGTTATTGCTGAGAACATTATAGAAAAAGTAAAATACACAATTGAAAATTTTACAGGAATAAAAGTTCATAAAGTTAATGTCTATGTTCAGGACATTAGAGTTTAAAGCAAGGAGGTTTAAGCATTGAAACAAACTACGTTGTTGGATGGACAACTATTGAAACAAATGTTCATAAATGGTGCATATGAGCTTGAAAACAACAAAGAAGATGTTAATGCATTAAATGTTTTCCCAGTTCCAGATGGAGATACAGGAACAAATATGGCAGCTACAATAATGGCTGCTGTAAGTGAATTGGAGAAAATCAAGGATGTTAATGTTACAAATGTTTGTGATGCAATTTCAATGGGATCTTTAATGGGTGCCAGAGGCAATTCTGGAGTTATATTATCTCAGCTTATAAGAGGTTTTGCAAAATTTTTAAAAACAAAAGAAACTATAAATACAAAGGACTTTGCTCAAGCTTTAAAGGAAGGAGTAAATACTGCTTATAAGGCAGTCATGAAACCAACGGAAGGAACTATTTTAACTGTAGCAAGAGAGACTGCAGATAAGGCGATAGAAATAGCAAAAAAGAAAGTAATTTTGAAGTTTTTTTAAAGCTTATGTATGAATATTCAAACGTATCTTTAAATAAAACGCCAGAAATACTTCCTGTTTTAAAGCAAGCAGGAGTTGTTGACGCAGGAGGTAAAGGATTAACGCTTATATATTTAGGCTTTTTGAAGGTTCTGCTAGGGGAGATAAACGAAGCAAAAGTAAAACAGCAAGAAAAGAAGGAAGAAGTAAAATATAGTAACATAGATACATCAGATATAAAATTTTCTTACTGCACAGAGTTTTTTATTAAGACTAAAAATGCAAAACCTGAAGAATTTAAAGAAAAAATCACAAAATATGGTGATTCGATAGTTGTTGTTGGAACAGAAGAGTTAATCAAGGTTCATATTCATACTAATAATCCAGGAATAGTATTAGAAGAGGCGTTAAAATTAGGAGAGTTGATAAAGATTAAAATTGACAACATGAAGGAACAACACAGAAGTTTAACAGATGATACATATTCCGATGAGAAGACTGAATATACAAGTCAAGATGAAAAGGAATATGGATTTATTACAATTTCTTTTGGCGAAGGATTTAAACAGATATTTGAAGAGTTAGGGGTTGACAAAATTATAGAAGGCGGCCAGACGATGAATCCAAGCACACAAGATATTTTAGATGCAATAAATAATATAAATGCTAAAAACATATTTATATTGCCTAATAATAAGAATATTATTCTTGCAGCTGAACAGGCAAGGGATCTTTCAAATAAGAATGTTGTAGTTATTCCAACAAGAAGCATACCTCAAGGTATAACTGCAATGTTAAATTTTAATCCGGATAGTAATGCTAATGAAAATAAAGAAATAATGATGGAAGCTATATCGAAGGTTAAGACAGGGCAAGTTACATTTGCAGTAAGAAACACCAATCTTGACGGTATAGATGTAAACGAAGGCGATGTAATAGGAATATTAAATGGGAAACTTGTAAATGCTGGAGCTAATTTGAATGAAGTAGTTACTAAATTAATTGATAATATGATTGATGAAGACAGCGAATTCATTTCAATATTTTACGGAAATGAAGTCAGTGAAGAAGATGCTGCTAAAGTTCAAGAATATATCAAAGAAAAGTATTCAAACCTTGATGTAAACGTTTATTTTGGAGGGCAACCTATTTATTATTATATAATTTCTGTGGAATGATTATGGCATGCCAAAGTGCATGCCTTTATAAATTTAACCACATAAGAGGTGGATATATGGAGATTCAATATTTGAAGGGAGTTGGACCTAAAATTGCAAAGTATTTATCAAGTTTAGGAATTAATACAGTTAAGGATGCACTATTTTATTTTCCAAGGGACTATGAGGATAGAACTAACATAAAACCTATAAGCAAACTAGAAAATGATGAAATGGCAAGTGTAATAGTTGAAGTTGCACAAATTTTTCCGAGTAAGAAAACTAAAACAGGTAAAACATTAAATAAAATATTATTTAAAAATGAAACTGGTTTTATATCGGGGATATGGTTTAATCAGCCGTATATAAAAAATAACTTTAAAATTGGCGAAAAAGTGTTGCTCTACGGTAAAGTATCAAAACAATTTGGAGAAATTACTTTAGTTGATCCCCAGTATGAAAAGGACTATGAAGAAACACAAGGAATTAATCCGATTTATTCCATTAATAAAAATCTTACTCAAAAAATTATGAGAAAAATTATAAAACAGGCCCTTAATTTTATAGATCAAGAGGTTGAAGAATTATTACCAGAAAGTTTAAGAAAGATATATGATCTATTGGACATAAAAAATGCAATTATAAATATTCACTTTCCCAAAGATAAAAATATGCTTAAACTGGCTAAAAGGCGATTAAAATTTGAGGAATTGCTAATAATACAACTAGGCTTATTTGAACTAAAGAAAAAATACTCTTCAAGCACAACAAGCTATTCGATGGCTGTTAGTAAGGAGCTAAAGGCTTTAAAGGAAAAATTACCCTTTGAACTTACAGAGGCCCAAAGGAAGGTTATAAGAGAAATTTTGATTGATATGAAAAAAACACACCTATGAATAGATTGCTTCAAGGTGATGTAGGTTCTGGAAAAACAATCATTTCAGTTATTGCTTTATTTAATTGTGCAATGAACGGATATCAAGGAGTATTAATGGCTCCTACTGAAATTTTAGCAGAACAACATTATAATACTATTTTAGAATTATTAAAGGATTGGAATATAAATATTGCATTATTGGTTGGAAGCACTTCTAAAAAGCAAAAGGAAGAGATAATAAGAAAGATATCTCAAGGAGAAATAAGTATTGTTATTGGAACTCATGCACTATTACAGGAAAATGTGGAATTTAAAAATTTAGCCCTTGTAATTACTGATGAACAGCATAGATTTGGAGTAAGACAAAGAGCAACTCTAATTAATAAGGGCCATAATCCTCACGTATTAGTTATGACTGCAACGCCGATTCCAAGAACTCTTGCTTTATTTATGTATGGCGATATGGATATTTCAGTTATAGATCAGTTACCACCTGGACGACAAAAAGTGGAAACTTATTTTGTAAGGCCTAATATGCGGGAAAAGGTTTATGATTTTGTAAAAAGGAGGTAGAGAAGGGAAGACAGGCATATGTAATATGTCCGCTAGTGGAGGAATCGGAAAAATTAGAAGCAGAATCGGTATTAGAAATGGCTGAAAATTTAAAAAATGATTTTCTAAAATATAACAAAATTGGAATATTACATGGAAAAATGTCTGCAAGCGAAAAGGATGAAATTATGAAAAAATTTAAAAATAATGAGATTCAGGTGCTGGTTTCTACAACAGTAGTTGAAGTAGGGGTAAATGTGCCTAATGCTACTATAATAGTAATTGAGAATGCTGATAGGTTTGGTTTGGCACAGTTACATCAATTAAGAGGTAGAGTTGGAAGAGGAAATTATAAATCCTATTGTATATTAGTTGCCGATGCAAAAACTGATGATGCTATTGAAAGAATGAAAATTATGACTAAAACTAACAGTGGATTTGAGATAGCTGAAAAGGATTTAGAATTAAGAGGAACGGGCGAGTTTTTGGCACAAGACAACATGGACTTCCGGAGCTTAAAGTTGCGAATTTATTTAAAGATATAGATATTCTTATGCAAACAAAAGAAGTGGCAAGGGAGTTAATTCAGTCAAGACGACTATTAGATAAGGATTATTATAAGTTAAAATTAAGGATAGAAGAATTAATACAAAATATTGGTGATAATATATCTATAAACTAATTGAGAAAAAACTTCCTGTTATAATTTCAGTTTAAGTGGTTAAATTAATAATAGAAACAGAAACAGGAGGTGAAACAATATGATAAACATTCAACCAAGAAACAGGGCATTAGTTCCAGAAGCTGAGGCAGCACTTGAACAATTCAAATATGAAGTAGCAAATGAAATAGGAGTTCAGGTTCCACCAACAGGATATTGGGGAAACATGACATCAAGGGAATGCGGTTCAGTAGGTGGATATATGGTTAAGAAGATGGTAGAGGCTTATGAAAGAGGCCTTGCAGGAAAAAGATAATTAGGCGGTAGCACAAAAATATAAAAGGGGAATAGAGCTCTCTCTATTCCCTTTTAAAGTTGATTATATGTTATGTTTTCAATTACCAATATTTACATGAATATATTGTCGAATAATGGAGAAATTAATAATAAGCAACTGAAACAGGAGGTGAAAATAATGAACGAAAACTTAGTAGGAAGAACAAATCAAACTGTTATTCCAGAAGCTAAGAAGGGCCTAGAACAATTCAAATATGAAGTAGCAAATGAAATAGGAGTTCAGGTTCCACCAACAGGATACTGGGGAAACATGACATCAAAGGAATGTGGTTCAGTAGGTGGATATATGGTTAAGAAGATGGTAGAGGCTTATGAAAGAGGCCTTGCAGGAAGACAATAATTGATATAAAATAAAGAAAAGGGAAGGCAATCTTCCCTTTTCTTTATTTTAATAAAGGAGGCTTGGCATGAGAATAATAACTGGTGAAGCAAAGGGAAGAATTATAAAGGCACCTGAAGGTATGAACACAAGACCCACTTTAGATAGGGTAAAGGAGTCTGTGTTTAATATAATATCAAATAAGATTTATGATGCTATTGTATTAGATATGTTTGCAGGTAGTGGTAACTTAGGTCTTGAAGCAATAAGCCGAGGGGCAAAATTTTGTACCTTTATAGAAAATGACAAATCTGCATATAAGGTTTTAAAAGAAAATATAAAAAATTTAAACTTCGAAGATAGAAGTAAAGCTTATTTTGGAGATTCCTTTAAAATTATAAAAAATTTATCAAAGGAGAATTTTAAATATGATTTGATTTTTTGGATCCCCCTTATGGAAGGGGAATGGTTCAAAGAGCCGTTGAAGCAATAAGCGAAAATAGAATTTATAATGATAATACTTTGATTATTTCGGAACTAGATGAAAAGGATGATATCCCAGAAGTCGTCGGGATTTTTAAAAACTTTAGAACAGAAAAATATGGAAGATGCAAAATTATATTTTGGGTTAAGGAGGACAAATATGAATAATATAGCAATATATCCTGGCAGTTTTGATCCAATAACTAATGGTCATCTTGACATAATAGTTAGGGCGTCAAAAATATTTGATAAGGTAATTGTTGCAGTTTTAGAGAATCCAGAAAAAAGAATCCCTTATTTACAATTGAAGAACGTGTTGAGTTAATCAAAAGAGTAACAAAGGATATTGATAATGTTGAAGTTGAAAGTTTTAAGGGACTTCTTGTAAATTATGCAAAGGAAAAGTCAGCTAAGGTAATAATTAAAGGACTTAGGGCAGTCTCTGATTTTGAGTATGAACTTCAAATGGCAATGATGAATAATAAATTGAATAACCAATTAGAAACTCTTTTTATGATGACGAATAATAAATATTCCTTTTTAAGCTCTAGTTTGGTAAAACAGGTTGCAATGTATGGAGGCTGCATCAAGGATTTAGTTCCTGAGGAAATAATAGACGATATAAGGAATAAATTTAAATAATTAATATTTTTCTCCCAAAATATTAATTTTTATAAAGTAGATAACATTTAAAATTAGTATTGTTATTAATAAAATCTCTAATAGAGGAAATAAATTTATAAAATAAGGGATATTAGGTTCAACCATAAAGGTTTCGCTATCAATAGAAATAAAATTTAACATAAGTAATGCAACTAACACAGAAAATATAGAATGCGATATTTTGGATATTACATAGGCTTTTATAGATATTTTTTCTTCATAAGTTATTGAAAAAACTTGCATTATAATAGAAATCCCGCTAAAGGATATAATAAAGGTTGAAATCAGGATTTTTAAAAAAAATGGAATATTTGATTTACTTATTAAATTACATCCATTAGTAATTTCTATTGCTC
Source organism: Caloramator sp. Dgby_cultured_2 (assembly GCF_028872215.1). Classification (NCBI taxonomy): domain Bacteria; kingdom Bacillati; phylum Bacillota; class Clostridia; order Eubacteriales; family Clostridiaceae; genus Caloramator; species Caloramator sp. Dgby_cultured_2. Next base: position 977,921 of record NZ_CP118396.1, on the reverse strand, counting down.
CTTGAAGTGCTAATATTATAGATTTAGATAATGATTTATTTAAAAATAAATCAAGGAGCCATTCAATTTTATTGAAAATATTTAGCTTATAAATCAGTTCTATAAGGACAGAAAAGAAAATAATATATCCTCCAATTATTCCAGTAGTTGTAAGGGAATTGAGGATGGACTTCGTTAAAAAATTCCTATTTGTATTTTTATCTTTATATAACCAACATGACTCAGCAACATTTGATTTTGGATATAAGATGTTATTTAAAACCAAACCATTAATAATTGCACCTAATATATGAGAAATAAACAAAATATATCCAACTTTTATGTTATTAAACATTCCAATACCAACTGCTCCAATTACAAACAAGGGACCTGAAGTGCTTGCAAAATTTAATATTTTTTGACCTTCATAACTTGATATTTTTTTCGCTAATAAGCTGAGCAACTATTTTTGCCCCAGTTGGGTATCCTGTGAATATACTCATAATAAAGACATACGCACCATATCCAGATGTATTAAGAAGTTTTTTAAAATAATTTTTGAATAATTTCGATATACTATCTGGAATTTCTAAGGAAATTACTATGTCATTTAATATAAAAAAAGGGAATAAGGAAGGCGTTACTACATATATCCATAGGTTAAAACCGTTTTTGCTGCTTCAATGGAGTTTTTGGGGAATAGAAACATGGTAATCAGCATTGATATTACGAAAATTTTTGCTGCCCTTTTATTTTGACCCATTAAAAATAAAATAATTGAAAATAATATCATCAATTGAATAAATATAACCATAATATAAAACACCGTCAAATTTCTTTAATTAATATTTATGCAATAGGATTTAATACTATGTTTAAAGTAATATTGGTTTATTTTTTAGGTCTTGGACTGCTATTTTATACTTAGGATTATTATATCCTAAAACATATATATCAGTTGCCTTAATATCTAATGACAAGAGCTCTTTATCATATTTAGATGGATTTATTATAATAGGAATATCAACTAATTCTTTATCTTTTACATACTTAAGAAGTTTTCTGCCCTTTGAATTAGCAGCTAATATTCTAATATAGTTTATTTCTTTTATAGTCTGCAAATAAACTTCTTTTGTAATATCTAATAATATGTATAAGAGAATTCTCTGAAGCCTTGTTTTTGTATATCTTTTGCTCAAAGCTAAATTCAATAGTTCTTCAATTGTAGAAGATTCCTCAGCAGCATATTTTATTTTGTTTTCAAGGCCCTCTGATATATCGTGGATTTTACTTAGTTCATTTGCTGTTAAACTTCGTATTTTATAGAAAATTAAGTCTGCTAAATTATTAAGATTTACAGGCCCCTTTCCTAGTTGTTTTTCCCTTTGAATAATTTCAAAGGAAAATTCAGGCATGGTAGTTTTTATAAGATCATAATTATCGAAATTATGGCGTATAGAAGTTGCGCTAGCGATGTTTGAGGTGATGTTTATATCATTATAATTATTTTTTATTCTCTTTATTGTATAAGGTTTAATATTGCTATTAAGTTTTATTAAAGCCTTAAGATATTCAACACCTAAAATGTTATTTGAAGTTTGAAGAAGATTATTCGTATCTTTAAAATAATTATTTAAAGTAAATTCACGTGCTTTTGGATATGGAAGCCCCTGCTTTAAAAATTTTTTTAATAAGTTTTTATATTCCTTTGGTTCTTCAGCTAAAATTTGTGCAATTTTAAAAAGAGGTTCTATATCACCAGATTCACTGCCAAAACATATGGAATCTATAATGTTAAGCTTATTTAAAATTGATATAGCTCCATAAGCAAAATTTTCTGCGCTGCTAATGCTATAAATTACAGGCAGCTCAATAACAAGATCAACACCAGCATTTAAAGCTGCTTCAGCTCGAGCCCATTTGTTTACTATTGCTGGTTCACCTCTTTGGACAAAGTTACCACTCATAACGGCAACAACATAGTCACAATTTGTAACTTGTTTAGTTTGTTGTAGGTGATATAAATGGCCATTATGTAAAGGATTATATTCGACAATAATTCCTGTTACTTTCATTTTGCATCTCCTTTTTATACAAAATTATATTTTTTTACATATTATTGTTTGTTTATTGACATAAATATTATATAATATAAAATGTAGAATGCAACATAATACATACTAACAAAAGAAAGGGGTTTTATCATGGCTTTAATGGAGGAAATTAAAGCAAAGGCAAGGGCTAATAAAAAGACCATAGTTTTGCCTGAAGGAGAAGAAATAAGAACGATTAAAGCTGCAGAAATTATAGTTAAAGAAGGTTTAGCTAATTTAATTATGCTTGGTGATGAAGAAAAAATAATGAGCATTGCTAAAGAAAATGGGGTTTCACTTGAAGGGGTAAAGATAATTAATCCTAAAAAGAGCGAAAAATTAGAATTTTATGCTAATCAGTTGTATGAAATTAGAAAGAATAAAGGAATGACTCTAGAAAAGGCTCTTGAAACAGTTAAAGATGAAATGTATTTTGGGACTATGATGGTTAAAATGAAGGATGCCGACGGAATGGTATCTGGTGCTATACATTCAACAGGAGACCTTTAAGACCAGCAATGCAAATAATTAAAACAGCACCAGGAGTTTCAATTGCATCAAGCTTTTTATAATGGAAGTTCCAAACCCAAATTTTGGGGATAATGGTTTGTTTATATTTGCAGATTGTGCTGTTAATCCTAATCCAACTGCAGAGGAACTTGCTTCAATAGCCGTTGCAAGTGCGATGAATGCCAAGAATTTATGTGGTATGGAACCGAGAGTTGCAATGCTTTCTTTCTCAACAAAGGGAAGTGCAAAACATGAGCTTGTTGATAAGGTAATAGAAGCTACAAAAATTGCAAAGGAAATGGCTCCAGATTTAATGATAGATGGTGAATTACAGCTTGATGCTGCAATAGTTCCAAAGGTTGCAGAACTTAAGGCACCAGGAAGTCAAGTGGCAGGAAAGGCTAATGTTTTAATTTTCCCAGATTTGCAATCAGGAAATATAGGATACAAGTTGGTTCAAAGATTAGCTAATGCTGAAGCCATAGGACCAATTTGTCAAGGATTTGCTGCTCCTGTAAACGATTTGTCAAGGGGTTGCAGCGTTGAAGACATAGTTAATGTTGTTGCTATAACAGCTGTTCAAGCGCAATAAATTAAAGGAAAGGGGTAATACACATGAATATTTTGGTAATTAATTGCGGGAGCTCATCATTAAAGTATCAATTAATCAACATGGAGAATGAAACAGTTTTAGCTAAGGGATTAGCTGAAAGAATAGGACTTGAAGGTTCAGTATTAGGGCACAGACCAGAGGGTAAAGATAAAGTTGTAATTGAACATCCAATGCCTGATCACAAAACAGCAATTAAATTGGTTTTAGAAGCACTAACACACCCAGAATATGGCGTAATTAAAGACATGAATGAAATATCAGCAGTAGGCCATAGAGTAGTTCATGGTGGAGAAAAGTATGCAAGCTCTGTTTTAATAGACGAGGAAGTTTTAAAAACATTAGAAGAGGTTTCACATTTAGCTCCACTACATAATCCTCCGAATTTAACAGGTATTTATGCTTGCAAAGAGCTTATGCCACATACACCAATGGTGGCTGTATTTGATACAGCATTCCATCAAACCATGCCAAAGCATGCTTATATGTATGCTCTTCCATATGAACTATATGAAAAGCACGGCATCAGAAGATATGGCTTCCATGGAACATCCCATAGATATGTAAGTAAAATAGCTGCAGATCTTTTAGGAAAGAATATAAAGGATTGCAAGATCATTACTTGCCATTTAGGAAATGGAGCATCTGTTGCAGCTATAAATGGTGGTAAATCTGTTGATACTTCTATGGGCTTTACTCCACTTGAAGGACTTATAATGGGAACAAGATGTGGAGATATCGATCCTGCTATAGTTACTTTCTTAGAAGAAACTGAAAATATGACCTCAAAGGATGTTAATAACCTTATGAACAAAAAATCGGGTGTTTTAGGAGTTTCAGGAGTAAGCAGCGATTTTAGAGATATAGAGGATGCTGCTGCAAAAGGAAACGAAAGAGCACAATTAGCCCTTGATATGTTCTACTACAGAGTGAAGAAATACATAGGAGCTTATGCAGCTGCAATGGGTGGTGTAGATGCTATAGTATTTACTGCAGGTCTTGGAGAAAATTCACCAGAGTGTAGATATTTTGTATGCCAAGGTTTAGAATTCTTAGGAGTTAAGATAGATGAAGAGAAAAATAAAGTAAGAGGTAAATTAACTGAGGTTTCTACACCAGATTCAAAGGTTAAGGTGTTCTTAATCCCAACAAATGAAGAGCTTATGATAGCAAGGGATACAAAGGAAATAGTAGTAAAGCTAAAATAATTAAACTTCATGCCTTGACATATTTTATATAAGCCTATATAATGAATTGTAGCGCTGTTTGAGGTGAGCGTATGATTTTAAATGTTACGGATTTAATTAAAAAAAGACAAATGAAATGAGCTTTGACTTAGAGCTTGATATTAGCAAGTTACAACGTGATGATTTTGTTGTAGAATTGGCAGACAAATTAAAAATTAAAGGGACAGCCATTTTAGATGGGGAAGATATTTTATTAAAGGGAACTATTAAAACAAAAATAAAATCTTTTTGTTCAAGATGCTTAGCACCTGTTGACTACCCTCTGACGATAGATTTTGAAGAAAAGTATTCAAAAAGCAGGGGGAAGATATATATATGATTACAGAGGACAGAATAAATCTAGAAGATATGATAATTGATAATATTATTCTGTCCTATCCAGCAAAGATTTTATGTAGTGATGATTGTAAAGGCCTTTGCCCGGTTTGTGGTAAAAATTTAAATGAAGGCCAGTGTGAATGTTTAAAGGATGTTATCGATCCTAGACTTGAGGCATTAAAACAGTTCTTTAAAGGTGATTGAGGAGGTGCAAATATGGGTAATCCAGCCAGAAGACATTCAAAATCAAGAAGAGACAAAAGAAGAGCACAAACTTGGAAATTAGCTATGCCAGGTATGGTAGAATGCCCACAATGCCATGAAATGAAATTGGCTCATAGGGTTTGTCCAAGCTGTGGTTATTACAAGGATAAAGTTGTAGTAGAAAAGTAATTGAGTTTTAGCACACCGTAAGGTGTGCTTTTGTCTTTTAAAATAAAATAGGAGGTTTGTTTATGAGGGTTGTTATAGATTGTATGGGTGGAGATAATGCACCTTCAGAGATTGTCAAGGGTGCTTTAATGGCAGCGAAGGAATATGATGTAGAGATAATTTTAGTAGGGGATGAAGAAGGAATAAAAAAGAGATTAGTGAGGAATTTAAAAATATAATGAATCGATTGCAAATAATTCATACCACAGAAATCATAACTAACGATGAATCTCCAACATTAGCTATAAGAAGAAAAAAGGATTCTTCTATGGTTGTAGGATTAAAATATTTAAAGGAGGGTAAGGCTGATGCTTTTATATCAGCCGGCAGCACAGGAGCTCTTCTTGCTGGAGGTTTGTTTATAGTAGGAAGGATAGATGGCATAGATAGACCCTGTTTAGCTCCAGTAATCCCTGGGGAGAAGGGACATTTTATGCTCTTGGATTCAGGTGCAAATGCTGAATGTAAACCTAAAAACATATTGCAGTTTGGTATTATGGGAAGTATTTATTCAAAGAAGGTTTTAGGAAAGGAAAATCCAAAGGTTGGTCTTGTAAATATAGGAGCAGAAGAGGAAAAGGGAACAGAATTTATTAAGCAAAGTTTTAATCTGCTAAAAACTAGCAATTTAAACTTTATTGGCAATATTGAACCAAGGGAAATTCCAAAAGGCGAATGTGATGTTGTTTTATCAGATGGTTTTGTGGGCAATGTTATATTGAAACTTTACGAAGGAGTAGCCCAGACAATTTTTGATATTTTAAAAAGGGAAATATATTCTTCGTTAATCTATAAAATTGGTGGAGCAATTTTAAAACCTGTATTTAAAAAGTTTAAAAAAGATTTTGATTATACTGAATATGGAGGAGCAATTCTTCTTGGGGTAAATAAAGTTGTAATAAAGGCTCATGGTAGTTCAAATGCAAAGGCAATAAAAAATGCTGTAAGGCAATCTATAAATTGTGTAAAGGGTAATGTCATTGAACTTATTAGAGAAGAAATTGAAAAAAATAAAGAAGTTGATAGCTAATGTGAATATTTTTTGAAATTGGTAATAAATAAATAAGTAAGAAAAAAATTAATAAATTTATTGACGCTTTTATGCTTTATATAATATTATATAGATGAATCCTTTGAAGGGAGGTGAATATAATGATATTCGAAAAAATAAAAGAAAGAATTTCAGACATATTAGGAGTAGATCCAGACGATATAACTATGGATTCACATTTTATTGATGATTTAGGTGCTGATTCATTAGACATAGTAGAGCTTATTATGGCTCTTGAGGAAGATTTTGATTTAGAAATTCCAGATGAGGATGCTGAAAAGTTGCAAACAGTAGGTGATGTTGTAGATTACATAAAGGAACATACCGACATATAATAGTCCCGATTATTCGGGGCTTTAAATTTTATGGAGGTTCTTATGGATAGTATAAGACGAAAACATCTTGAGGAATTTGAAAAAATAATTGAAGTAAATTTTCATGACAAAGATTTATTGAATAAGGCACTTACTCATAGTTCCTATGCTAATGAAAATGGATTAAAATATAACGACCATAATGAACGATTAGAATTTTTAGGAGACTCTGTATTGAGCTTAATAGTTAGCGAGTATATATTTAAAAAGTATAAAGATAGGCAAGAGGGTAAGTTAAGCAGAATAAGGGCAAGCGTAGTTTGTGAGTCCTCACTAGCGGAACTAGCAAGGGCAATAAAGCTTGAAAAGTATTTACGAATAGGTAAAGGTGAAGAATTAACTGGTGGTCGAAATAAAGACTCTTTGTTGGCGGATGCCACTGAAGCAGTTATTGCGGCTATATATCTAGATCAAGGATATAATAAAGCTAAAGATTTTGTTTTAAATAAATTAAAGCATAAAATACAAAACGTTGCGAGAGGAAGGGAATATATAGATTTTAAGTCTAGGCTTCAGGAATATGTGCAAAGAAATTTATTATCCACTATAAAATATGAAGTTGCAAATCAATGGGGTCCTGATCACGATAAGACGTTTGAAATAGAAGTCTACTTAGATAATATAAAATACGGTTTAGGGGTTGGCAAAAGCAAGAAGGAGGCTGAACAGATGGCAGCTAAAAATGCCCTCATTAAGTTGGGAGTAGATGTTAATGAGTAATAAGCATTATATTGTCCCAATTTTTGTTCCCCATATTGGATGTCCACATGATTGTGTGTTTTGTAATCAAAAAAATAACGGGAAGAGACGATCATGTCGATGATGATTATGTGATTAATAGGGCAGAGGAAGTTTTGAGCACCATCGATAAGAAAAATTCCTTTGTTGAAATATCTTTTTCGGTGGAAGTTTTACTGGTATTCCCTTTGATTATCAGAAGGAGTTATTAAGTGCAGCAAAAAACTTGTCGATGATGGGAAAATAGATTCAATAAGATTATCAACAAGGCCCGACTATATAAACGATACTATATTAAATAATTTAAAAGCATTTGGAGTTAAAACAATTGAATTAGGAATTCAATCTATGGATGATGAGGTTCTTAGGGCGGCAGAGAGAGGACATACTGTAGAAGATGTTTATAGAGCAGTTGAATTAATAAAGGAATTTGACTTTGAACTTGGTTTACAGATGATGATAGGACTTCCTAAGGACAATGAAGAAAAAGATATTAAAACGGCTAATGAAATAGTAAATTTAAAACCAAATTTTGTTAGAATTTATCCGGCGTTGGTAATAAAGGATACTGAGATGGAAAAGATGTTTAAAGAAGGATTATATATTCCTCTTTCATTGCAGGATGCCGTGAATATTACAAAAAAGTGTATCTTATATTTATTAAGAACGACATAAACATTATTCGGGTTGGACTGCAGGCAAGCGAAGGAATAGCGTTAGGAAGAGATGTGGTAGCAGGGCCCTTTCATCCCGCATTTAGAGAATTGGTTGAAGGCTCTATTATATGCGATATGATACGATATATTTTTAATGAATACTTTAAGGAGTATAAGGAAATTAGAATATTTATAAATAACAAAACTATTTCTAAATTATATACAAATAGAAAATATTATTTTAATCTTTTGGTAAATGAATATAAGGACAAATCAATAAGGGTGTTTATTGATGATAATTTAAGCAGTCTTGAGGTTGTTATTGAGGCTGATACTTTAAGTAGAAAAATGTCAATAAAAGATTTTGCAAAATTTGCTAATTTAAGAAGGATTTGATGTATTTTTATAGAATATATAACAATAATTAAGAAAAAAGGGGAATCATCATGGAAATTTTAAAAGTATCAGCTCAATCACAACCTAAAGCTGTTGCTGGAGCACTTGCTGCTGTATTGAGGGAAAGATCTACAGCAGAAATTCAAGCTGTAGGTGCCGGAGCTGTTAATCAAGCTGTAAAGGCTATAGCCATTACAAGGGGATATGTAGCACCAAATGGAATAGATCTCGTTGTAATTCCAGCCTTTTCAGAAATAGAGATTGAAGGAGAAGAAAGAACAGCAATAAAATTTATCGTTCAACCAAGATAAGACCTGCGTTGCAGGTCTATTTATTTTCCTTTATTAAAAGATTGATTTGTTTTATGAAGAATGTTATACTATACTAATGTGAGCTAATGCTGATATTTAAAATTAGCTATATGGCATTTATGGGATTTATCCTTTCGGATAAATCCCTTTAAAATATACATGAGGTGATGGGCTTTGTATTTAAAGAGCGTAGAAATAAAGGGTTTTAAATCCTTTGCAGATAAAGTTGAAGTTGAATTTACAAAAGGCATAACAGCCATCGTTGGCCCCAACGGAAGCGGAAAGAGCAATATTTGTGATGCGATAAGATGGGTGTTAGGTGAACAAAGTGCCAAGACCCTAAGAGGATCAAAGATGGAAGATGTAATTTTTGCAGGAACTGAAAATAGGAAACCCTTAAGCTTTGCGGAGGTATCTTTAATTCTTGATAACTCAGATAATATATTACCCATTGAATACAATGAAGTTAAGATAACAAGAAGGTTATATAGATCTGGTGAAAGCGAATATCTTTTAAATAACACAGTATGTAGGCTTAAAGATATTTATGAACTTCTTATGGATACTGGGATAGGGGTTGATGGCTATTCTATTATTGGACAAGGAAAAGTAGAAGAGATTTTAAGCTCAAAACCAGACGAGAGAAGATTGGTTTTTGAGGAAGCAACTGGTATAACTAAATTCAAAACAAGGAAGGCAGAAGCTGAAAGAAAATTAGAAAATACAAGGCAAAATCTTGTAAGAATTAATGATATTTTAACAGAATTAGAATCACAAATTGGTCCTTTAGAGATTCAAGCTCAAAAAGCGGAAAGGTTTTTAAGGCTAAAGGATGAATTAAAAATGATCGAAATAAATTCTATTTTGCATAATTATAATCTTATAAAACAAAAGCTTGATATTACTTTAAAGGATATAGAAGAAAATATCAACAAACTAAATTTATTAGAAAATAAAAAAGAAGAACTTGAAACAATAATTGCTGAAAAAAACACCAATTAACAATAATCCAGGATGATTATGATAAGTCTAGTAATATTAGTTATGAATTAGAAATGTCAGTTCAAAGGACAAAATCAGAGATAGAAATTTTAAAAGAAAGAAAAGAAAATCAAAATAATGAAAAGCAAAGATTGTTAATTGAAAAAGAAAATAATAATCGGATTTTATCTGAGAAATATGATAAATTACAGAAATTAATTGCAGAAAAACAAAGGATGGATGAAAAATTAAAACTTCAAAAGAAATTAATCGAAGATATTGAAAATCAGTTAAATGAACATATTAAAGAAAATAAAGCAAATGAAAGGGTAATTGAAAACAAAAGAAATGAACTTATAGAAGTTTTAAATAGAATTTCTGAGCTCAATAATAAAATGAATTCTCTAAGTTTTATAAAGGATAATTTTAATAAGCAATATGCCAATTTAATTCAAGCAAAAAGCGGAAAAGAAGAAAAGATAAATGAATTAGAGGAAGAACTTAAAATTAAGCAAAACGAATATGAAGACATTAAGCTAAAGATAGAAGAAAACCATAAGGAACTAAATGATTTAGAATCACATCTAATTAAAATTGAAAGTGAAATTAAGCAAATAAATATGCAGATTAATTCGGCTCATCAGAACATTAAATCATGTGAAACTAAATTGAATATGCTGATAGAAATGGAAAAGGATCTTGAAGGGTATAATAAAGCTGTAAAGTCCCTCGTATATAAATATAAAAACAACGAAGGATTTTATGGAACGGTTTCAGATATAATAGAGGTTCCTAATGGCTTTGAAATATCACTGGAAGCAGCATTAGGTTCTTCCTTTCAGAATATTGTAGTTAAAGATGAAACACTGGCAAAAGAAATGATAGAATACCTTAAGAGGGAAAGATTAGGAAGGGCGACATTTTTGCCAATTACTACGGTAAAAGGTAGAGATGAGGCTGACGAGGGTAATTTTAAAGGGACAAAAGGATTTATTGGAATAGCATCTAAAATTATTAAATTTGATGCTATTTATAAAAATATCATAACAAGTCTATTAGGAAGGACATTGATTTGTGATAATATAGATAACGCCATCATCCTTGCCAAGAAAACTGATTTTAATTATAAGATAGTAACATTAGATGGCGAAATAATAAATCCTGGTGGTTCTTTAACCGGTGGAACAACTAATAAAAACCTTGGAATTTTTAAGAGAAAGAATGAAATTCATGATTTAAAGAATAAAATTGAAGACCTTAATCAAGAATTAAACAATTTAATGAAGCTGATAAAAGCAAAAGAAAGTAGTAGAGATAACTTAAATAAAAATATAGAAAATAAATCTTCAAACTTAAATATTTTAAAAATTAACGCGTCAACACAAGAAATCGATATTAAAAATTTAAAGGAGAAAATATTAGAGTTAAATAAAGACATTGAAGATATAAATGTTGAGTTAGAACAAATCAATAATCAACTAGCTAAAATAAAGCAGAACGAAAATGAATATTCGGAGGGAATAAATAAAAACAATGAAATAAAAATAAGTTTGGAAAAGGAATTGGAAGAATTAAATAAAAATTTTGTTGAGTTTGAGAAATCAAAAGAAGCTATTAATACTAAATTAACATCTGAAAAGGTAATATTTGCAGAGCTCAAAAAGAGATGGATTCGTTAACAACAAAAATTGAAGAACTTAATATGGATTTAAAGGAATTTAAAGATAATGAGGAAAAAATAGATAGAAAAATTATAGAAATTGAAGACAAGATAAATAATTTAAATAGTCAAATATTAAATCAAAGCCAAAAGCTAAATAAGCTAAATAATGATTTAGAAGAAAACAAAAAGAAAGAAGATGAGCTTTTTAATTGCAAAAATTTAATGGCTCAAGAAATAAATAGCTTAGAGGAAGAATTTACAAAAATAATAGGGAAATTGCAGAGCTTACAAGCATAGTTCATAAGCTTGAAATGACCCAATCAAAGCAGGAATCAGAAATAGAGTTATTAAATCAAAGGATATGGGATGAATATGAATTGACGATTCCACAGGCACAAAAGTATAAAAATGAAAACTTTAATAATTCAGATGCAAATAAAAAGATAAACTCGTTAAAGGCTCAAATAAAGGAATTAGGTGAAGTCAATATTGGTGCAATTGAGGAATTAAATAAAATAAAAGAAAGATATAATTTCTTATCAGAACAAAAAAGGATTTAATAGAAGCAGAGGAGTCGCTGTTAGAAGTAATTAAAGACATGACTGAAAAAATGCAAAGGCAGTTTCAAACTAATTTTTCTATAATAAGGAAATATTTTAATGAAACCTTCAAGGAATTATTTGGTGGTGGATATGCTGATTTGAGAATAGATAATGGTGATGTATTAGAATCAGGAATTGAAATAATAGTTCAACCTCCTGGGAAAAAATTACAAAATATAACTTTACTCTCAGGAGGAGAAAAGGGATTATCTGCTATAGCATTAATTTTTTCGTTATTAAAATTCAAGCCTACACCATTTTGCATATTGGATGAAATTGAAGCTGCCCTTGATGATGCAAATGTATTAAGATTTGCTAACTATCTAAAAAGTATGCAAATAACACCCAGTTTATACTGATAACTCATAGAAAGGGTTCTATGAGTGTAGCTGATGCATTATATGGAGTTACTATGGAGGAAAAGGGAGTATCAAAGTTGCTTTCATTAAAACTAAAGGAGGCATAGCTATGGGCTGGTTTGAAAAACTTAAAGAAGGTTTAGTAAAGACAAGGGATAATTTAGTTCAAAAGGTAGATGCTATATTTTCATTAAATTCTAATTTAGATGAAGAATTTTATGAGGAACTTGAAGAGGCTTTAATCATGTCTGATGTTGGAGTAAAAACTACACAAGATATTATAGAGATGCTAAGAAAAAATATAAAGGATAAACGAATTTCTGATCCAGAAGATGCCAAGGAAGAACTTAAAAATATATTGATGGATATAATGCAAAGGGATAAAAATTTAAAAATTATTCCGCCCCAATTCCCTGCTGTCTTTATGGTCGTTGGTGTTAATGGTGTTGGGAAAACTACAAGTATAGGCAAATTAGCTCATTTTTTCAAAAGCAAAGGCTATAAAGTTTTATTGGCTGCAGCTGATACCTTTAGGGCAGCTGCCATTGATCAGCTAGAAGTTTGGGGACAAAGGGTTGGAGTTGATGTAATCAAGCATCAAGAAGGTTCGGATCCAGCAGCAGTAGTTTTTGATGCTCTTCAAGCAGCAAAGGCAAGGAAAGCTGATATTTTAATATGTGATACTGCTGGAAGACTTCATAATAAAAAGAATTTGATGGAGGAACTGAGAAAGATAAATAAAGTTATAGAAAGGGAAGGTGAAAACTTCTATAAAGAAACTTTTCTTATTCTTGATGCTACCACAGGACAAAATGCTCTTTTGCAGGCAAAGGAGTTTATGGATGTAAGCAATGTGAATGGTATAATATTGACAAAACTTGATGGAACAGCTAAAGGAGGAATAGTTATTGGAATAAGCAATGAATTAAATGTCCCAGTTAAAATGATAGGGGTTGGAGAAGGAATAGAAGACTTACAAGAATTTAATCCTGAAATGTTTGTAAAGGCACTATTTGATAGTGTTAAGTAAAAATACTTGACACCTTTAAAAGTTTCTGTTAGTATAATAGAGGATGATATTTATGGATAAATTAAGCTATATAACTATGCTTATGGATTTTTATGGAAATTTATTAACAGAAAAGCAAAGAATGATAATGTCCTATCATTACGAAGAGGATATGTCATTAAGTGAGATATCAGAAGTAATGAATATTTCAAGACAAGCAGTCCACGACATAATAAAAAGAAGCGAAAAGACTCTTTTGGACTATGAAAAAGAATTAGGATTAGTAGATAAATTTTTAAGACAAAAGCAAAGGCTTGTAGTTATCAAAAATTTATTATTAGAAAAGAAGGATAAAGATTTACAACCTATAATTGAACTAATAGAAGAGTTGATTGATTCCTAATTAGGAGGGCTTTTTATGGCATTTGAGGGTTTAACCCATAAATTACAGGAAACATTTAAAAAATTAAGAGGTAAGGGTAAACTTAGTGAAAAAGATGTTAAGGATGCAATGCGTGAGGTTAAGCTAGCCCTTCTTGAAGCTGATGTGAATTATAAAGTTGTTAAGGATTTTATAAATGTTGTAACAGAAAGAGCAATTGGCCAAGAGGTAATGGAAAGCCTAACCCCTGCCCAGCAGGTTATAAAGATTGTTCATGAAGAAATGATTAAACTGATGGGAGGCACTGAAAGTAAAATCAATATATCACCTAAGCCTCCTACAGTAATAATGCTTGTTGGTCTACAGGGGCTGGAAAAACTACTATGGCAGCTAAGCTTGCTCTTCATCTTAGAAAGAACAACAAACATCCCCTATTGGTTGCTGCTGATATATACAGACCAGCTGCTATTAAGCAGCTTCAAATTCTCGGCGGACAGATTGACATTCCTGTGTTTACTTTAGGCGATAAGGTTAACCCCGTTGATATAGCAAAGGCATCTTTAGAATATGCAAAAAGAATGCGAAGGATATAGTTATAATAGATACAGCAGGTAGACTTCATATTGATGAAGAGTTAATGCTTGAACTTGAAGGCATTAAAAAGAGGTTAATCCAGATGAGATTCTCTTGGTTGTTGATGCTATGACAGGTCAAGATGCAGTTAATGTTGCTCAAAGTTTTAATGATAAATTAGATATAACAGGAATTATATTAACTAAGCTAGATGGAGATACCAGAGGGGAGCAGCGTTATCAGTTAAAGCTGTGACAGGTAAGCCCATCAAGTATGCTGGTGTTGGTGAAAAGCTGTCGGATTTAGAAATTTTTTATCCTGATAGAATGGCATCAAGAATATTAGGAATGGGCGATATATTAAGTCTAATAGAAAAAGCACAGCAGGCTATCGATGAGAAGAAAGCGCTAGAAATGCAGCAAAAATTAGAAAGACAAGAATTTACTTTGGAAGATTTTTTAGATCAGATGCAGCAAATGAAGAAATTAGGACCTTTAAAGGATTTAATTAAAATGATTCCTGGATTGGATACTAGTAAACTTGATGATATTGATTTTGAAGAAAATGAAAAGGAAATGGCAAAAATTGAGGCGATAATAAAATCTATGACTAAGGAAGAAAGAAGAAATCCTTCAATAATAAACTCTAGTCGCAAAAAAGAATAGCAAAAGGTTCTGGAACTACTATTCAGGATGTAAATAAGTTGTTAAATAATTTTGAACAGGCGAGAAAGATGATGAAGCAGTTTTCTGATATGCAAAAACACGTGAAAAAGGAAAATTTAAATTTCCTTTCTTTAAATAAATAATGCAACATTTTAAGGAGGTGAAATTATGGCAGTTAAGATGAGACTTAGAAGGATGGGTGCAAAGAAAGCTCCATTCTACAGAATTGTAGTAGCAGATTCAAGATCACCAAGAGATGGTAGATTTATAGAAGAAATAGGATATTATAATCCTACAACAGAACCTGCAGATATTAAAATCGATGCAGAAAAGGCTAAAAAGTGGCTTTCAAATGGTGCACAGCCAACAGATACAGTAAGAAGCCTTTTAAAGAAGGCAGGCATCATATAATAAAGGGGTGCTTGACATGAAGGAGCTTGTTGAAGTTATAGCTAAAGCTCTTGTAGACAATCCTGATGCCGTTGTTGTAAATGAAATCTCAGGTGAGCAATCAGTAATAATTGAGCTTAAGGTTGCACCTGAAGACATGGGAAAAGTTATAGGAAAACAAGGCAGAATAGCAAGAGCTATTAGAACTGTTGTAAAAGCTGCAGCAACAAAGGTAAATAAAAGAGTAGTTGTGGAAATAATATAAAGAGTTAGGATTATCCTAACTCTTTTTAACTATTAATAAAAGGGTGATGTTATGATTAAATATTTAAAGATTGGAAAGATTATAAATACCCACGGAATTAAAGGCGAAGTTAAAATTTATCCCTTGACGGATGATGTTAAAAGGTTTGATAAACTTAAATTTGTTTTTTTCAAAAGAGGGGATTTATATGAAAAAGTTAATGTTCAAGGGTTAAAATATTTTAAAAATCTTGTTATTTTAAAACTGGAAGGCATAGACGATATGAATGCGGCTGAAAAAATCAAAAATGATTATATTTACATCGATAGAGAAAATGCTGTAGAATTACCTGAGGATACATATTTTATTGCAGACTTAATTGGTATGGATGTTGTGAACATAGAAACTGATGAAAAAATAGGCAGGATTATATCAGTGTTTTCTACAGGAAGCAACGATGTATATGAGATTAAAATGGATAATGGTAAAATTATTTTAATCCCTGCTATTAAAGATGTAGTAAAGCATGTAGATGTCGAAAATTCTTTAATGAAAATAAAACTTATTGAGGGATTAATATGATATTTGATGTGTTAACTTTATTTCCTGAAATGTTTGATGCTCTAAACTATAGCATAATAGGTAGAGCACAAGAGAAAAAACTTATAACAATTAATCTTTACAATATTCGAAATTATACCACTAACAAACATAAAAAGTAGATGATTACCCTTATGGTGGCGGTGCAGGGATGGTAATGCAGGCAGAGCCGATATATAATTGTGTAGACGATATTAAAGAGACTTATGGCTATAAACCATACACGGTTTTCCTTACTCCCCGTGGTAAGCGGTATGATCAAGAGCTTGCTAAGGAGCTTTCTAACAGAAAACATATTATGTTAATTTGCGGGCATTATGAAGGAATAGATGAGAGAATAATGCCCCTTGTAGATCTTGAGATATCAATAGGTGATTTTGTTTTAACGGGTGGAGAACTAGCAAGTATGATTATTATTGATTCTGTCTCAAGGCTGGTTCCGGGAGTTCTATCGACTAATGTTAGTTTTGAAAATGAATCCTTCTATAATGGTCTTTTAGAATATCCCCAATATACAAGACCAAGGGAGTTTAGAGGCATGAAAGTTCCAGAGGTTCTATTGTCTGGAAATCATAAGGATATTGATGAATGGAGAAGATACCAATCTTTAAAGCTAACGTATATAAAAAGACCGGATTTGCTGAAAAATG
Source organism: Caloramator sp. Dgby_cultured_2 (assembly GCF_028872215.1). Lineage (NCBI taxonomy): Bacteria > Bacillati > Bacillota > Clostridia > Eubacteriales > Clostridiaceae > Caloramator > Caloramator sp. Dgby_cultured_2. The sequence continues at coordinate 961,088 of NZ_CP118396.1, read as the reverse complement.
CAGAATTGACAAAGGAAGATTTAAGAATGCTTAATATGATTAAAAAGAAATAGAAATGGAAAAAGAAATGTAAAATATTATTGCCAAAACAAGCAATGTATGTTATAATAAACCCTGTGTGAAAACGGGCGTTCCTCTAGGTATGTCTATGAACGTCTAGGAAGGAAGGAGGGAAATGCTGTGGATATAATTAGAGCAATTGAGCAAGAACAAATAAGAAAGGACCTTCCAAAATTCAATGTTGGTGATACGGTAAGGGTTCACGTAAAGGTAAAAGAAGGTAACAGAGAAAGAATCCAAGTTTTTGAAGGAATCGTTTTAAAGAGACAAAATGGAAGCATAAGAGAAACATTTACTGTAAGAAGAATTTCTTACGGTGTAGGTGTTGAAAGAACTTTCCCAGTTCATTCACCAATTATTGACAAGATAGAAGTTATAAGAAGAGGTAAAGTTAGAAGAGCTAAGCTTTATTACCTCAGAAAGAAAGTTGGTAAAGCAGCAACTAAAGTTAAAGAAATTATCGAATAAAGAGACTGTTCAGCAGTCTCTTTTTAATTATATATTTTATTTAAGGGAATAATTATTAATAAATAAGCCTAAGGAGGCATAAAAATGAATATACAATGGTATCCTGGACATATGGTAAAAACTAAAAGGCTAATCGCAGATTCATTGAAGCTTATCGATGTTGTTTTAGAACTTTTAGATGCGAGGATTCCTATAAGTAGCAAAAATCCCGATGTTGATTCGATAATAAAAAATAAACCTAGGATTATATTACTAAATAAGTCAGAGCTTGCAGATCCTTTGATTACGAAGGAATGGATTACATACTACAAGAATAACGGAATTTCGGCACTTGACATAGATTGTATTTCAGGTAAAAATATTAATAAAATATATCCATTAATCAAAGAAATATTAAAGGATAAAATAGAAAGAACACAGCAAAAGGGAATAATCGGTAGGCCAATAAGGGCCCTAGTTCTTGGCATACCTAATGTTGGAAAATCTACATTTATAAATAAAATTGCAAAGAAATCCTCAGCTCAAACTGGTGATAGACCGGGTGTAACAAAAATAAACAATGGATTAAAGTTAATAAAGAATTTGAACTTTTGGATACTCCAGGAATATTATGGCCTAAATTTGATGATGAAAAAGTTGCCTTACATTTAGCATATGTGAAATCCATTAAAGAAGAGATACTTGATGTCGTTGAATTGAGTATTAAATTTTTAAATGAAATAAAACAAATTTCCCCAAAGGTATTAGAGGAAAGATATAAGGTGAATGTCATAGATGATGTCTATGCCCTGCTAACTGAAATAGGTAAAAAAGAGGATGCGTTGTTTCGGGGGCGAGGTTGACCTTTATAGGACTGCTAATATAATTTTAGAAGATTTTAGAGCTGCGAAACTAGGAAGAATTTCTCTTGAATTACCAATGGATATGATGGATGGAGTTGAAGCGAATGAATAATATAAAGGACATAGAGGACATGCTTAAAGAATGCAAAAATTTGGATGAGTTTTACCGCATAAAAAATAAAATTATGGAAAATGAAAGGAAAAAGAGTATATACAAAATTTTAGACAAATATGAAAGGGATTTAAATAATAAGGTATTATTAGAAAAAGAGTATCAAAAGCGTTGTAAGTATGAAAATGAATTAATTAAAAATTATAAATTTATAGCAGGTATTGATGAGGTAGGAAGGGGACCACTAGCAGGGCCCGTTTATGCTGCTGCAGTTATTTTAGACTTTGAAAATCCAATACTAGGAATAAAGGATTCAAAAAATTAACTGAAAAACAAAGATTAGAGCTCTATGAAAAATAAAAACAGAAGCACTTGCCTATTCCTTAGGATATGCAACAGTTGAAGAAATAGATGAACTTAATATACTTGAAGCGACAAAATTAGCCATGTTAAGAGCTATAGAAGGGCTCAAAATAAAACCAGATATTATTATGATAGATGCATTAAAACTCGATATAGATGTTCCACAAATATCGATTATAAAGGGAGATGATTTATCAGTTTCAATTGGGGCAGCATCGATTATAGCTAAAGTAGAAAGGGATCTTTATATGCAAAAGCCTCAATTCAGTATCCCTTATATAATTTTGCTCAAAATAAAGGATATGGCACAAAAGAACATATTGAAGCAATAAAAAATATGGTCCTTGTGAGATACATAGAAGGACTTTTATAAGAAATATTATCGGGTGATCTTATGTTTAATAAAAAAAGCTTGGAAATTTAGGTGAGGAAATTGCTTCAAGGTATTTAATTAATAAAGGGTATCTAATTATACAAAAAATTTTAGAACAAAGTTTGGTGAAATAGATATAATTGCAAGGGATGGAAGGTATCTTGTATTTATTGAAGTAAAATTGCGTAAAAGCTTAAACCTTGGATATCCTAGGGAAGCAGTAGATTATTATAAACAACAAAGAATTAGAAATTTAGCAAATCTATATTTAGCTAAAAAAGAATAAAGGATGCCTTCATTAGATTTGATGTAGTTGAAATAATGCTGGATGAAAATGAAAATGTAAAATCTATATATTTAATTCAAAACGCCTTTGAATGAAAATGATCCTAATTTTTACTAGGATCATTTTTTTATGTTTAAAAATAATAATATAGGAAATAATTGTTTTTAGAAAAAATGTAGCTAGAGGTGAAAAAATGATTAGCAAGGTGTTTTCTTTGTCATTAATGGGAATAGATGGATTTGTTGTTGAGGTTGAGGTGGATTTGAATGGAGGATTACCTTCAATTAATATGGTGGGGCTACCTGATACGGTGGTTAAAGAATCAAAAGAAAGGGTAAAGTCTGCTATAAAAAATTCAGGCTTTAAAATGGAACCTGCAAGGATAACAATTAATTTTGCACCTGCAGATTTAAAGAAGGAAGGAACACATCTTGATCTTGCAATAGCTGTTGGGATTTTGAGCTGTATGAATGAAATAAATTATAAAAATACTTTAGGATGTGCTTTTATTGGAGAATTGTCATTAAACGGTGAAATAAGAGGGGTAAGGGGAGTCTTGCCTATGGTATTAGAGGCAAGAAAAACCTTCAAAAAATTTTTATACCACAAGAAAATTTGGGGAAGTTGATTTTATCGAGGACATCAAAATATATCCTGTTAGCAATTTAAATGAGGTTGTAGATATATTAAACAATAATATAGATTACAACTACATGCCAATAAAAAATAATTATGATGAAGTAAAGTATGAATTCGATTTTAGCGAAGTTAAAGGACAAAAATTTGTTAAGAGGGCTGTAGAAATTGCAGCCAGCGGAGGACATAATGTCCTCATGATTGGTCCTCCAGGAAGTGGTAAAACTATGATAGCTCAAAGAATTCCAACTATTCTGCCTGAACTTACTATAGATGAAGCAATAGAAGTTACAAAAATTTATAGTATTGCAGGACTTTTGAAGGAAAAGGGAAAGCTAATATTAACACCACCTTTTAGAAGTCCACATCATACAGTCTCCTTTGCGTCCTTTATAGGTGGAGGAGGTAATCCAACACCAGGTGAAGTTTCGCTAGCCCATAATGGGGTATTGTTTTTAGATGAGTTTCCCGAATTTAGAAGGGATGTAATAGAGTTATTAAGACAGCCCTTAGAGGACGGTTCGGTTTTGATTTCAAGAGTTAAAGGAAAGATAAATTATCCAGCAAGAATAATGCTTGTGGCAAGCATGAATCCCTGTCCATGTGGTTACTATGGATATCCGTATAGACAGTGCCATTGTTCAGAGAACCAAATTAGAAATTATTTCAATCGTATATCGGGTCCTATACTTGATAGAATAGATATACAAATTTCTGTAGAACAGATAGACTATGAGGATTTACATGGTAAAAAAGCTGAAGAATCATCATTAGAAATAAGAAAAAGAGTTATCAGAGCAAGAAAAATTCAGATAGAAAGATTTAAAGAAGATGGAATTTATACAAATGCACAAATGAAGAATAAACATATAAATAAATATTGTGTTTTTAGCAAAGCAGCAAGTAAAGTTCTTGAGAAGGCTTATAAAAACTTAAAACTAAGTTCAAGGGGTTATACAAAAATAATAAAGATTTCAAGAACTATTGCAGATATGGATGGAAGTGAAATAATAAATGAAGATCATGTATCAGAAGCAGTTCAGTATCGAATTTTAGATAATAAGATATACAAATAAGGTGAGAAGAATGGATAAAGAAAAGTTTCTAAAATTATGGTTTATGAATTTACCTATAAAGGATGAACTGAAGATAAAATTGCTGACCATAGGAATAGGTTTAGATGAAATATATGAAATGAATAGAAAGGATTGGATGGATTTAGGTTTAAATATTTATGAAGCTGATGAAACTTTAAATGTAAAAAAGAGAGAAAAGAAATATATGATCAAGTTAAATTTTTATTAGACAATAAATTAACTTTAGTTCTATTTAATGATGATGGATACCCAATGAAACTTAAAAATATATATGACCCTCCAGCAGGATTATTTATTAAAGGTAACATAATAGACTATGCTAATACTTTGGCGATAGTGGGTTCAAGGAAGGCTACTAATTATGGTTTAACAGTAGCCTATAAATTTTCTAGGGATATCAGTAGATACGGAATAAAAATTATCAGCGGACTAGCGAAAGGAATAGATACGGCGGCTCACTTAGGATGCTTAGATGCTGATGGAGTAACTATAGGAGTTTTAGGCAATGGGTTTAAATTTATTTATCCTATTTCAAATAAAGAAGTTATTAACAGAATTGCTATTAAAGGTGCAGTATTGACTGAATTTTTACCAGATGAAAAACCTTTTCCTCAAAACTTCCCAAGGAGAAACAGAATAATAAGTGGTCTTGCAGATTTTGTATTAGTAGTTGAAGCAACAGATAGAAGTGGATCTCTTATAACAGCTAGGTTGGCATTAGAGCAGGGTAAAGATGTGTTTGCAGTTCCAGGGAATATATTTAGCATAAATAGTGTTGGAACTAACAATTTGATAAAAGATGGAGCAAAATTAGTATCTAATATTGAAGACATACTTTCAGAATATGGAATAAGCTTGAAAAATAACTTATATTTTGGGTATAATGAATTGGAATTAACAATAATAAATATATTAAAAATAGGAGCAATTACTATAGAAGAGCTATTGGAAAGAATCGATATGGAGGTAAATGAGGTTCTGAAAACCATAGGTAAACTCGAATGCAATGGAATAATTAGAAGAACATTTGGAAATTATATTACTTTAAATGATTAATTAAGTATAGAATTTTTAGAAGATTTTGTTATAATACTAATACTTATGTAAAGCTGGAGGGGATAAAATGTCGCAGTCTTTGGTTATTGTTGAATCACCAGCTAAAGCAAAGACGATTAGTAAATTTTTGGGTAAAAATTTTAAAGTAAAAGCATCGATGGGACATATTAGAGATTTACCTAAAAGCCAACTTGGTGTTGATATAGAAAATAATTATGAACCTAAGTATATAACTATAAGGGGTAAAGGAGATCTAATTGATGAATTAAAGAAAGAAGCAAAAAAGCCTCGAAGGTATACATAGCTACGGACCCGGATAGAGAAGGGGAAGCTATTTCATGGCATCTTGCATATATATTAGGTTTAGATATTTCTGAAAAATGTAGAGTTGAATTTCATGAAATAACAAAAAGGCAGTGGTGAATGCGATAAAAAATCCAAGGGATATAAATATGAATTTAGTAAATGCACAACAAGCAAGAAGAATTTTGGATAGGCTTGTTGGTTATGAAATTAGTCCGGTATTATGGAAAAAAATTAAATGGGGACTTAGTGCAGGTAGAGTTCAATCTGTTGCTGTTAGATTGATTTGTGATAGAGAAAAGGAAATAAGGGAATTTGTTCAAGAAGAATATTGGACAATAACTGCTACTTTAAAAAATGGAGATAGGGTTTTAGATGCTAAATTGATATCCTTTGGAGATGAAAAACTAAAAATCACTAATAAAGAGCAGGCAGACGAGATAATAAAAAGGTTGACTGGCAAGATTTTTATGTAAATGAGGTTAAAAAACAAGAGAGAAGAAAAAACCCATTTCCACCCTTTACAACGTCGACATTGCAACAGGAGGCATACAAAAAGTTAAATTTTTCAACTAAAAAAACGATGCAAATTGCCCAACAACTTTATGAAGGAATCGAGATAAAGGGGAAGGATCGGTTGGTCTTATTACTTACATGAGAACTGACTCAGTAAGAATCTCAGATGAAGCAAAAAAGATAACCCGAGATTTTATAAAGGATAATTATGGCACTGAATTTGTGCCTTCAACTGAAAGGACATATAAATCAAAAGGTGGAGCCCAAGATGCTCATGAGGCGATAAGACCTACATCTGTTGAAAGAACTCCAGATAGAATAAAAAATTCCTTAACGAATGATCAATATAAATTATACAAATTAATATGGGAGAGATTTGTAGCAAGCCAAATGGCAGATGCTATTTATGATACTATGAGCATTGAGTTTGAATCTGAAAATTATATATTTAAGTCGAGTGGTAGTATATTAAAATTTTCAGGCTTTTTAAGTGTATATAGAACTGATGAAGAGGAAGAAGACAAATTATTACCTGATGTGAAAGAAAAAGAGGAGTTTCAACCTGTAGCAATTGAACCTAAACAACATTTTACTCAACCACCGTCAAGATATACCGAAGCTACATTAGTAAAGGCGTTAGAGGAAAATGGCATTGGAAGGCCAAGCACCTATGCACCTATTATAACAACGATACTAGAAAGAAAATATGTTGAAAGGGATAAAAAGTTCTTAAAGCCTACCGAATTAGGGGAAATCGTAACAGAGCTTCTTAAAGAATATTTTTCAGATATAGTTGATATAGATTTTACAGCTGAAATGGAGAACAAATTAGATGAAGTAGAACAGGGTAAGGAAAATTGGATTGACATAGTCGATGGGTTTTATAAACCGTTAAAGGAAAAAATTAAAATTGCAGAGGAGAAAATCGGAAAAATAAAAATAGAAGAGAAGGTCGAGGAAACTGATATAAAATGTGAAAAATGTGGAAGAAATATGGTTATAAAATCAGGAAAGTTTGGAAGGTTTTTGGCGTGTCCTGGTTATCCCGAATGTAAGAATGCCAAACCATTGGTTGAAGAAATCGATGTTTTATGTCCTTTATGTGGTAACAAAATTATCGTAAAAAAATCTAAATCGGGAAAGATGTTTTACGGTTGTAGCAATTATCCAGAATGTAAGTTTGCAAGTTGGTATAAGCCTGTTAATATGAGATGTCCTAAATGCGGAAAAGTATTATATCAAAGAAAGCAAAAGGATAAGACTATTTATTTTTGTGATGATAAAGAATGTGGTTATGTAGAAGAAAAGTGATTTTTTATTGATATTTTAAAAATTTTGTGATATATTATACTTAATTGTTGAAACAATTTAGACAATTCATAAAATTACAAAAAATGATTTTTTAAAAATTTATATTTTTTTAACAAAAAATTAATGAAATGACTAGGGGAAGGTGCTAAAATGTTTAAGGCGACTACAATAGTTGCAGTTAAGGATCAAGATAGGGTTGCTATAGCTGGGGATGGACAGGTAACTTTTGGGGAAAATACGATAATTAAGAGCACTGCTAAAAAAATAAGGAAGATTTATAAGGATTCAGTTTTAATTGGTTTTGCTGGTTCAGTAGCTGATGCTTTTACGCTTTCTGAAAAATTTGAAGAAAAGTTGGAACAAACAAATGGCAATCTAAAAAGGCTGCAGTTGAATTAGCCAGTTTGTGGAGAAGTGATAAAATCTTAAGAAGGCTAGAGGCACTGATGATAGCTGCCAATAAAGATACTATTCTAATTATTTCTGGAAATGGTGAAGTTATAGAGCCAGATGATGGTATAGCCGCTGTAGGATCTGGGGCAATGTATGCCTTAGCTGCAGCAAGGGCTCTAAAGAGAAATACAAAACTTTCGCCTGAGGAAATAGTAAGAGAATCGTTAATCATTGCCTCTGAGATTTGCGTTTATACAAATAATAATATCGTTGTCGAATCTATATAACTTCCCTAAAAGGGGGACAAAGATGAACAATATGACTCCAAAGGAAATAGTAAAGGAGCTTGACAAATATATTATTGGACAAGATGAAGCTAAGAAAAAGGTGGCAATTGCCTTAAGAAATAGATACCGAAGAAGGATGCTAACTTCGGATATTAAAGATGATATTATGCCTAAAAATATATTAATGATAGGTCCTACAGGTGTAGGAAAGACTGAGATTGCAAGGAGGCTTGCAAAATTAGTTAAAGCTCCTTTTATTAAAGTAGAAGCAACAAAGTTTACTGAAGTTGGCTATGTTGGCCGTGATGTTGATTCAATGATAAGAGACTTGATGGAGGAATCAATTAGAATAGTTAAAGAAGAAAAAATGAATGAAGTAAATGAAAAGGCGTTAGCCTTAGCAAAAGAAAGAGTGTTAAATATACTAGCTCCTCTTCCAAATAAAAAGTCAAATGTAAAAATCCCTTTGAGTTTATTTTTGGTTTTCAACAGGAGACTAAACCAGTTGAGATAGAAGAAATAGATGAAAATGATTTACAATTAAAAAGAGATCAGATTTTAAAGCAATTGGAAGCTGGTTTGTTAGATGATGTGATAATAGAAATTGAAATCGAAGATAACAATTTAATGCCGGTTGAGATAATGGCAGGATCAAATTTAGAAGGCATGAATATCAATTTCAATGAAATTTTTGGAGACCTTTTTCCTAAAAAGAAAAAAAGAAAAAAGTCAAAATAAGGGAAGCTATAAGGATATTTTCACAAGAAGAGGCTTCTAAATTAATCGATATGGATTTAGTTATTGAAGAGGCTAAAAGAAGAGCAGAAGAAGATGGGATAGTTTTTATAGATGAGATTGATAAAATAGCAAGTAGGAGTAAAGGCAGCGGACCTGATGTTTCTAGGGAAGGAGTTCAAAGGGACATCTTACCAATAGTTGAGGGAAGCACTGTTAATACAAAGTATGGCCCAATAAAAACTGACTATATATTATTTATAGCAGCTGGAGCCTTCCATGTCTCTAAAGTAACTGATTTGATACCAGAACTTCAGGGAAGATTTCCTGTTAGAGTTGAATTAAAAGACCTAACTAAACAAGATTTCAAAGAAATACTTGTTAAACCTAAAAACGCTATAACAAAGCAATATATTGAATTGTTAAAGGTAGATGGTGTAGAGTTAGAATTTGTGGATGATGGTATTGATGAGATTGCACAGGCAGCCTTTATAATGAATCAGCAACAGGAAAATATAGGTGCTCGAAGGCTTCATACTGTTATTGAAGAAATTTTAGAGGATATATCATTTGAGGCTCCGGATCTTCCAAAAAAATAATTATTGATAGAGATTATGTAAAAAATAAACTTAAGGATCTATACAAACAACATGATACATCAAAATTTATTATATAAAGAAAGGATGGTAATGAAGATATGGCAACTTTATTAGAGAAGACTAGGGTTTTGAATAAAATATTGCAAAAATCTGCAACAGAACCAGTAGTATTTTCAGACATATGTAAAATTTTAAGCGACGTTATAAATTGCAATGTTTACATTGTAAGTAGAAAGGGCAAAGTTCTTGGATATAGCTTAGTAGATTCCTTTGAATGTGAAATTTTAAAGGAAATTGTAATTAATGAACAAAAATTTCCTGAAGATTACAACAATCAGATTTTAACCATCAATGAAACAAGACCAAATTTAAGAAACGAGGGGATCTGTGTTTTTGATAGATCAAAGGAATGCATCCATGTAAATAAATACACAACTATTGTTCCAATTATAGGTAACAGAGAAAGATTGGGAACTTTATTAATAGCTAGATATGGCTCTGAATTTACCGATGAAGATCTTGTGTTAGCTGAATATAGTGCAGCAATCGTTGGAATGGAAATCATAAGATCAAAACAAGAGGAAATAGAAGAGGAAGCAAGGAAAAAGGCTGTAGTTCAATTGGCTATTGGCACCTTGTCATACTCAGAATTGGAGGCAGTAGAACATATCTTTAATGAATTAGAAGGAAATGAAGGATTATTAGTTGCAAGTAAAATAGCAGATAAGGTAGGTATTACACGTTCTGTTATAGTTAATGCACTAAGAAAATTTGAAAGTGCAGGTGTAATAGAATCACGTTCTTTAGGAATGAAGGGAACGCATATTAAGATATTAAATGACAAGTTATTAGATGAACTTAAAAAATTGAAGAATAGCTAAAAACATATCCCTTGGTGATCAAGGGATATGTTTTTGAGAAAAATATGTAAAATTAAATATATTTGTGTTGTCAATTTTTTAATTATATGTTATACTACTTAAGGTAATAAATACTCACGCTACTCGATTTTTAAAAGGGTGCCTTAGGGCCTTTTAAAAAAATGAGAGTAGCGGCGGAAAAACCAAATGGAGGTGTATTAAATGTCAGTTATTTCAATGAAACAACTTTTAGAAGCAGGAGTTCACTTTGGTCATCAAACAAGAAGATGGAATCCAAAGATGGCTCAGTATATTTTTACTGAAAGAAATGGAATCTATATTATCGATTTACAAAAAACAGTAAAGAAAATGGAAGAGGCTTATGAGTTTGTAAAGCAGGCTGCTGCTGAAGGTAAGGAAATCCTTTTTGTTGGAACTAAAAAACAAGCTCAGGATTCAATAAAGGAAGAAGCAATAAGATGTGGAATGCACTATGTTAACGAAAGATGGCTTGGCGGTATGCTTACGAACTTCAAGACAATTAAGACAAGAATTGAAAGACTTGAAGAATTAGAAAGAATGGAACAGGACGGAACCTTCGATCTTTTACCAAAGAAGGAAGTAATGAAGCTAAGACATGAAAAGGAAAAATTAGAAAAGAACCTTGGCGGAATTAAGAACATGAAAAGAATTCCTGATGTTCTTTTTGTTGTTGACCCAAGAAAGGAAAAGAACGCAGTTGCAGAAGCAAGAATTTTAGGTATACCAGTTGTAGGAATTGTAGATACTAATTGTGATCCAGATGATGTAGATTATGTAATTCCAGGTAACGATGATGCAATAAGAGCAGTTAAACTTATTGCATCAAAGATTGCAGATGCAGTTATTGAAGGAAGACAAGGAGAACAAATGGCTGAATAATTAAGGTAAGGGATTATTCCCTTACCTTTGACATAATATTAGAATTATTTACATAAGGAGGAATAAATATGCAAATAACCGCTAAAATGGTTAGTGAGCTAAGGGAAAGAACAGGCGCTGGTATGATGGACTGTAAAAAGGCTCTAAATGAAGCAAATGGGGACATGGATAAGGCTATAGAAATATTAAGAGAAAAAGGATTGGCTGCTGCTGCAAAAAGGCAGGAAGAGTTGCAGCTGAAGGACTAGTTGAAACTTATATTTCTGAGGATGGTAAGAGGGGAGCTATAATAGAATTAAATTGCGAAACTGACTTCGTTGCTAAAAATGTTGACTTTGCTGAGTTAGCTAAGAACATAGCAAAACATGCTGCATATTCTAATGCTAATTCAGTTGAGGAATTACTTGAAGAAAAATTTATTGTTGACAACAATGTAAGCGTTAAAGATGCAATAACTGCACTTATAGCAAAGCTAGGAGAAAATATGACATTTAGAAGATTTGAAAGATTTATTGCTGAGGAAGGAGTTATTTCTGACTATATCCATGGTGGCGGTAGAATAGCTGTTATGGTTCAATTAAAGGGAGGAAACGAAGCAGTTCTTAAGGAAGTAGCTAAGGAACTTGCACTTCAAATAGCTGCAGCAAACCCATTATATCTAAACAAAGAAGATGTTCCAGCAGATGTTATTGAAAAGGAAAAGGAAATTTATAGACAACAGGCATTAAACGAAGGAAAACCAGAAAAAGTTGTTGAAAAGATGGTGGAAGGAAGATTACAAAAATACTATAAAGAAGTTTGCCTTATTGAGCAACTTTGGATAAGGGATCAAGATTTAACAATAAGAAAATATCTTGAAAATAAATCAAAAGAAGCTGGAAATGAAATTACTGTAGTTAAGTTTGCTAGATTTGAAAAGGGCGAAGGTATAGAAAAGAAGGAAGAAAATTTTGCTGAAGAGGTAATGAAGCAAGTTAAAATGTAAAGAGAACACAGCTGTGTTCTCTTTTTGAAAAAAGAAGGATTTTTCTAACTTTTGGAGAATTATTATTTTGGAGGTTTGTTATGACAACACCAAAGTATAAAAGGGTAATGTTAAAGTTAAGCGGAGAAGCCTTAGCAGGTAAAAATGGTTATGGATTTGATTTTGAAGTAGTTCAAAGAATTGCACAGGAGATTAAGGAACTTGTTGAAATGGGGGTTCAGGTCGGTGCGGTTGTAGGTGGAGGAAACATTTGGAGGGGTAGATATGGTGCAGGAATGGATAGAACAACTGCAGACTACATGGGAATGCTGGCAACATGTATAAACGCAATGGCCCTTCAAAACATTTTAGAAAACATGGGAGTAGTAACTAGGGTTCAAACAGCAATTGAAATGAGGGAAATAGCAGAGCCCTTCATTAGAAGAAAAGCTGTAAGACATTTAGAGAAGGGGAGAGTGGTAATATTTGCAGCTGGAACAGGTAATCCATATTTTTCAACTGACACTGCAGCAGCATTAAGAGCAGCAGAAATTTGTGCTGAAGTTATATTGTTAGCTAAAAATGTTGATGGAGTATATGATTCTGATCCCAACCTTAATCCAAATGCTCAAAAATTTGACAAATTAACCTTTCAGGAAGTCCTTGAAAGGGATCTAAAAGTAATGGATTCAACAGCAACATCTTTGTGTAAAGATAATAATATACCAATAATTGTTTTTGGCCTTAATACTCCTGGAAATATTAAAAGGGCAGTTTGTGGAGATATGGTAGGAACTTTAGTTTCAAATTCGTAGGGAGGGAAAAGTTATGATTAAGGAAGTTATCAAATCTCATGAAGAAAAAATGAAAAAATCTCTTGAACTTTTAAAACATGAATTGCAAAGCTTAAAGGCAGGAAGAGCAAATCCAGCAATGCTTGATAAAATTACTGTAGATTATTACGGAACACCGACTCACATTTCATCTTTAGCAACTATTACTGTTCCTGAGCCAAGAGTTTTGCTTATACAACCCTGGGATAAGAGTGTTGTAAAAAGTATTGAAAAGGCTATACAAAAATCAGATTTAGGAATAAATCCAGTTGCAGACGGAAATGTTGTAAGATTAGTGATTCCTGAACTTACTGAGGAAACAAGAAAAAATCTTGTTAAAGTTGTTAAAAAACATGGAGAAGATGCTAAAGTAGCAATTAGATCAATTCGTAGAGATGCTAATGAAAAAATAAAAGCCCTCAAAAAAGAAGGAGTTTCAGAGGATGAAATTAAAAGAGCAGAAGATGAAATTCAAAAAATGACAGATAATTTTATAAAAGAAATAGATAAGCTTGTAGAAGCTAAAGAGAAGGAGATTATGACTGTATAATGGAAATGCAAAGATTTTTAGGATATTCATTAAAATATCTTGAAGAACTTTTAAACAGTCAAAATGTCCCTTTTACGGTTAAATACGTATTAGCACCAAACGGAAAGAAATTAGGAGATGAAGTAAGGATTATTAAAATAGATGAAGCTGATACCATTACTATTTATGTATCTTATTTTTAACCCCTCGCTTGAGGGGCATTTTTGCATTAGGAGGTTAAATTATGGAATGGTTGTTTAAAAGAAAAAAGAAGACAGCTTAATAGATGAAGAAATAGATATGTCAAACCTTCCACAGCATATAGCAATTATAATGGATGGTAATGGTCGTTGGGCAAAGAAAAGGAATCTACCTAGAACGATGGGGCATAAAGCGGGAGTTGAAACGATACGTGAAATCGTTAAAACATGTTCAAAAATAGGAATAAAATATTTAACTTTATATGCCTTTTCAACAGAAAATTGGAAAAGGCCTCAGGATGAGGTAAATACTTTGATGAATTTGCTTGTTGAATATTTAAGAAAAGAAGTGGAAGAGTTAGATAAGAATAATGTTATTATTAATTGGATAGGTGATATATCAAAATTACCACTAATATGTCAGGAGGAATTAAAAAGGGCTAAAGAAAAAACAAAGGACAATGATGGGTTGACTTTAACTTTAGCTTTAAACTATGGAGGAAGGGATGAAATAAAAGAGCAATTATAAATATAGCAAAGGATGTTAATGCTGGGAAACTTGATGTAGATAGTATCGATGAGAATACAATTTCAGGTTATTTGGATACTGCAAACATTCCTGATCCGGACTTATTAATAAGACCTAGCGGTGAACTTAGGATAAGCAATTTTCTTCTATGGCAAATAGCTTATTCGGAATTATGGTTTTCAGATATATACTGGCCTGACTTTAGTAGCAAACATCTTCTTGAGGCAATAAAAGATTATCAAAAAAGAGAAAGACGTTTTGGATCAATAAAATAAAGAGGGTGAACGAATTGAATACAAGGGTTATTAGTGCAATAGTGGCAATTCCAATATTGATCTTGTTTACAATTGCAGGAGGATATATATTTAAAGCTGGAGTTATGGCTTTGACTGCAATTGCCCTTTACGAATACATATCAGCATATAAAAATACAAATAGCAAGGTCATTACACCAGTTATAATTTTAATTTATTTTCTAAATTTCATATTAGTCTTTTTAAATTATGATTTTGAGCTAAACCTTTTATTGATTATTTTTACAACGCTTTTGAGTATGTCAGTCCCAATTTTCAACAAAAAGTATAACGTTATATCATCATCACTTACTGTTATAGGTGTTTTGTATATTATAGTATTTTTTAATACACTTATACAAATTAGAATTAATAACTATGGTAATCGGCTTATATGGCTAACTTATATTGTCCCATGGGCATGTGATACTTTTGCTTATTATACAGGAAAATTTTTGGTAAAAGAAAACTTTGCCCAGATGTAAGTCCCAAAAAACAGTAGAGGGTTCCATAGGGGCATTTTAGGAAGCATAGTTGGAAGCATGATCTGGTTAAGCTTCAACAGAGAAATTAACATAAGCGTAGCATCAATTATGCTCCTTGCCATCATGGGAGGAATTATATCACAAATAGGGGATCTTTCAGCATCGTTGATTAAAAGACATGTTGGAATAAAGGATTATGGCAACATAATGCCTGGACATGGTGGCGTTTTAGATAGATTTGATAGCATACTATTTGTTGCTCCTTTAGTATATTATTATATAGAAATAATGAAATTTTAGGTTGATATGAAGGTAAATAAAAATATTTATTTTAAATGGATATTCTTGATTGCTATAATTGCTACCATTAAAATTATATCAACTTATTTTAATCAGCTTTTTATTGCTTTTTTAATAGCTATTATATTACAACCTATGGTATGCAATTCTAAAAAATCTTAAAAAGTAGAATAGCAGCTGTTATAATTTCATATTTATTTATTATTTTTGTTGCTTTATCGACCACAAAAATAATGTTAAATTTTTCTTATAATGTCATTCTGAATATGTTAAATAATTTACCATCTTATTTTGAAAATATCGATAAAACGATTAGACAATATAACAGTAGCTATACGGGCACAAATTTACAAAAAGTGTTAGATTATTTTGATGCATTTATTAATTCATTTAAGCACCAATCAATAAATCTTGTTTACAACACAATAAATGGCTTGACAAGCATTTTATTAATTGTGTTTTTGTCTGCAGTTATTAGTTATGATTTTGATTTGATTTTGAAGTTTTTAAAAAAGTATCTCCCTTTGGAAATTCGATTGGCTGCAAAAACGTATATAACTTTGTTCAAATGATTATAATTGTTCAACTACAACTTGTTGCTATTTCCTTCATTTTTATGACATTTAGTTTTCTACTGTTAGGTTACAAAAATGCTTTAATTTTGGGGATAGTATGCAGTATTTTGGATATATTACCTATAGTGGGACCAGCTCTATTATTTATTCCAATGATTATAGTAGAATTTTTAGAGCATCACACCATTTCAGCGATAGGATTAATAATAACATATATTCTTAACGTTTTTATAAGACAGATTATGGAGGTAAAATTATTAAAAACAAAGTTAAAATTAAGTCCTATAGTGATAATTTTTAATCTTTATCTTGGCTATGTTCTATTTGGATGGTTTGGGGTTATTATAGCTCCAGTGATATATTTATTTGCTTTAGAGTTGTTAACAAATGATAATAAATTTGTGAAAGGAGCAGTAGGATGAGGAGATTATGCATTCTTGGCTCTACAGGTTCGATAGGAACACAGGCACTAGAAATTGTTAGGACAAAAAAGAAGAATTTAAAATAATTGCTTTGACAGCAAACAGCAATGTAGAATTATTAATCGAACAGGCAAAAGAATTTAAGCCTAGTTATGTTGTTATCATGGATGAATCGAAAAAGAATTACTTAAAGGATAAACTTGCAAATTTAGAAATAGAGGTTTTAACTGGAATAGAAGGGTTAGAGTATGTTTATACTTTAAAGGAAGTTGACATAGTCCTTACTGCTGTTGTCGGTATGATTGGTTTAAGGCCAACAGTTCAAGCAATTAGATCCAAAAAGAATTGCATTAGCAAATAAAGAAACGATGGTTGTAGCAGGTGAAATAATAAAAAAGAATTAAAAGAATATAAGGCAGAGATTATTCCAGTAGATAGCGAACATAATGCCATTTTTCAAGCATTACAAGGTAATAAAAAGGATGAAGTTGTAAGGATAATTTTAACGGCATCAGGTGGACCATTCAGAGGTTATAAAAAAGAAGAGTTGAAAGACGTAACACCAGAGTTGGCCATTAAACATCCAAGGTGGAATATGGGCAAAAAATATCGGTAGATTCAGCAACGCTAATGAATAAAGCCCTTGAAGTAATCGAGGCCCATTGGTTATTTGATATGGATTATGATAAAATAGATGTTATAATTCATCCACAAAGCATTGTTCATTCAATGGTAGAATACATTGATGGCTCAATAATTGCTCAATTAGGAGTTACAGATATGAAATTACCAATAAAATATGCTCTTGAGTATCCTAAAAGGACAAATAGTGTGTCAGGTTATCTTGATCTTAAAGCTGTGGCAAAACTTACCTTTGAAGAGGTAGATACAGAGACATTTGAATGTTTGAAGCTTGGTTATTTAGCTGGTAAAATTGGCGGATCAATGCCAACTGTATTAAATGCTGCAAACGAAGAAGCGGTAAAATTGTTTTTGGAAAGGAAGATTTCCTTCCTTGAAATACCTAAACTACTACAAGCTGCAATGGAAAATCATAAGGTGGAACATAATTTAACGATAGAAAAGATAATAACAATTGAAGAATCAACCAAAAAGTATATTAATGAATTGATTAAATAGGAAGGTGATTAATTTGACAACTTTATTGGCTTCTATATTTGTTTTTGGACTATTAATAACTGCTCATGAATTGGGTCATTTTATTTTGGCTAAGATTAATGGTGTTAAAGTATTAGAATTTTCTATAGGTATGGGACCAAGGCTTTTTAAAATTAAAGGTAAGGAAACTGAATATAGCCTACGTTTACTACCTGTTGGAGGTTATGTTAAGATGCTTGGAGAAGAAGAAGAATGCGATGATCCTCGAGCATTTAGAAAACAAAGTCCATGGAAAAGACTATCTATTTTAATTGCTGGAGCTTTTATGAATTTTATTTTAGCCATTATTCTTTTTATAGTTATATTTTATAATGTTGGTGTCACAACCCTTACTATAGATAGCGTTGTAAGGGACTATCCAGCTTTTAGATCTGGAATAAGGCCTGGAGATAAGATAGTTGCAGTAAATGGCAACAGAATAAATTCATGGAATGAATTTCTGATTTTTATGAATAACAACCAAAATAAAGAATTTGTTCTCACAGTCAAAAGAGATAATATCATAATTGACAAAAAGCTTGAGCCTATTAAAAATCAAGAAGAAAATAGATACATAATAGGAATAACTCCTAAGGTGGAAAAGGGCAAGCTTTTAGTGGCGATATCTTCATCTATAAATGAAACTATAGTATCAATAAAACAAATGTTAATCGTTTTAGGGGGTCTTATAACAAGAAAGGTATCAACTGACAACTTAGGAGGACCAGTGGCTATTATTAAGATGTCGGGTGAAGCAGCAAAAATTGGTATATGGAGTCTTCTATATTTTGCAGGCTTCTTAAGTATAAATTTAGGAATAATGAATTTGATTCCGTTTCCTGCATTAGATGGTGGCTGGGTAGTTATTACATTTATTGAAGGCATAACAGGTAGAAAAATAGATGAAAATAAAATTGGATTAATTAATCTTATAGGTTTTACATTATTAATGTTACTTGCTATAATAATTACTTATAGGGATATATTGAGAATATTTGCTTAGGGTGATGATAATATGCAAAGGAAGAAGACTAAAAAAGTTAAGGTAGGAAATGTTTACATTGGCGGTGACTCACCAGTTACTATTCAATCTATGACAAACACTAAAACTGCAAATATAAAGGATACGATAGAACAAATTAAGTTACTTGAAAAAGCAGGATGCGAAATAATTAGAGTGGCTGTTCCAGATGAGGAATCCGCCCAGGCTATTAAAAAAATTAAAAAGGAAATCAACATCCCATTAGTTGCAGATATCCATTTTGATTATAAATTAGCTATAAAATCTATTGAACACGGAGCAGATAAAATACGAATTAATCCGGGCAACGTCGGTGGAATTGATAAAATTAAAGAAATCATTAAGGCTGCAAAGCATTATAATATTCCTATAAGAGTAGGCGTAAATTCTGGATCCTTAGAAAGGGATATCCTTGAAAAATATAAAAAGCCCTGTGCAGAGGCTTTAGCTGAAAGCGCAATAAGAAACGTAAAATTGTTGGAGGACTTAGATTTTTTAACATTGTAGTATCAGTAAAATCATCTAATGTATTAGAAACCATAGAGTCTTATAAAATACTTTCAAGAAGTATTGATTATCCATTACATTTAGGAGTAACAGAATCAGGAACATTAATATCAGGAACAGTAAAGTCATCGATTGGAATTGGTCTATTACTTTATGAAGGAATTGGGGATACAATTAGGGTATCATTAACTGATGATCCAGTTAATGAAATTAAAGTGGCAAGAGAAATTTTAAAATCTCTGGGGTTAAGAAAGGGAATTGAAATAGTATCATGCCCAACTTGTGGGAGAACCAATATTAATTTGATAGAATTAGCACAGAAAATAACAAGGGAATTAGAAAATTATACAAAACCAATTAAGGTTGCCATTATGGGATGTGCAGTGAACGGTCCGGGTGAAGCTAAAGAAGCTGATATTGGAATTGCAGCAGGTAAAGGTGACGCGCTAATATTTAAAAAAGGTGAAATAATAAAAAAGGTTAAGGAATCAGAAATTTTGGAGGAGCTATTAAAAGAAATTGAAAAACTTTAGAAGATATTAATTAATAGGGGGATATTTATGAAAGTATCTTGTATTATTCCGGCCTATAATGAAGAAAAAACGATTGCCTCTATTATTGATACGGTAAAAGGGTTAATGAAGTTAATGAAATAATAGTTGTTAGCGATGGATCAACTGATGCAACTGCCATTGTAGCGAAGCAAGCTGGAGCTAAGGTTAT
Source organism: Caloramator sp. Dgby_cultured_2 (assembly GCF_028872215.1). Classification (NCBI taxonomy): domain Bacteria; kingdom Bacillati; phylum Bacillota; class Clostridia; order Eubacteriales; family Clostridiaceae; genus Caloramator; species Caloramator sp. Dgby_cultured_2. Next base: position 941,331 of record NZ_CP118396.1, on the reverse strand, counting down.
AGAATTGCAAGAGAATATGGGAAAAGGAGCCGCCGTAAAAATAGGAATTGAAAATGCAAAAATGATATTGTAATGCTTCTTGATGCTGACCTTATAGGTTTAAATGAACAGCATGTTCTTGATTTATTACTACCTGTATTAAACGATGAAGCTGATATGACTGTAGGGATATTTGTTAATGGACGATTAACAACCGATTTAGCTCAAAAATCGCCCCTTTTTATCCGGGCAGAGGGTATTAAAAAAGCATATTTTTTACAACATAGACAACATTGAATTTACAAAATATGGAATAGAAGTAGCCCTTACAAGATATCTGCGAAAAAATAATTTTAGAGTTAAAAATGTAGAACTTCCTGATCTTACCCACATTATGAAGGAAGAAAAATTAGGTTTTAAAGAAGGATTTAAAGCAAGGATGAAAATGTATAGGGATATTATTAAGACATTGAAGATGTAGCAGGATGGTGAAACAGATGCTGAAATCGTTAAAAGAAGTAATAAACGATCCACAAATTGAATCTAGTGAATATAATGATATTTACATAAAAAAGATTATGGTAAATAAAAAAGAAGGTAGAATTGATGTTCATTTAAAGACTGCGAAGATGTATGATGATATATTACTTAATAAATTGAAAGTGTTTTTTAAGCAAAAATTAAATATAGACAGCGATATTTTTTTCACTTGGATACAAATATAATTAATCCTCAAAGCTTTGATAAAGAAACATTTAACAAAATAATTTCTGAGGCCTTTGACGATAATCCTTCAATAGCTTCATTGCTTTTAAATAATGAATTTGAATTTGATGATAAAAATTTAAATATAATAATTGAGAATCAGTTTACTCATAAATTGTTATTAAGTAAAAGGGTGGATCATTATTTAAGTAATTATATTAAAAGGTTTTATAATTTAGCTATAAACATAAATTTTAAACTTAAAGAAATTAATTTAGAAGAATATAACAATAAAAAAGCTGAGGAAGAAAAAGAACTAATCGTTACGTTCTTAAATGAAAAAAGTATTGAAAAAGAAGAAGCGAGTGAAAATGATTCAAAAAATATAAATAATAATTTAGACAAGGAAAATAGTAACATAATTATGGGTAAACAAATAAACCAAGATGTAGTAAAAATAATTTCTATAAATGAAACATCAGAACTTGTTGCTATTAGTGGAGAGATATTTAATATTGACTCTAAAGAAACTAAAACAGGTAAAATAATTCTCACAATTTATGTTACAGACTATACATCTTCAATTGCAGTTAAATTATTTGCAAACAATAAAAAAGCTGATGAAATAAAAAACAAAATAAGCAATGGCATGTTTATAAAAGTATTTGGCGAAGTTTCTAATGATCCTTTTTAAAGGAATTGGTTATTATAGCAAAATCAATAGAAAAATTAGACGTGCCTAAACGTATGGATAATGCTCTTGTAAAGAGGGTTGAGCTACATCTTCATACTCAAATGAGTGCAATGGATGGAGTAGCATCTGCAAAATCTTTAATTAAAAGAGCTAAGGAGTGGGGACATAAAGCCATTGCTATAACTGACCATGGGGTTGTTCAGGCTTTCCCAGAAGCAATGGATGCAGCTTCTGATACAGGAGTTAAGGTAATATACGGGGTTGAAGGATATTTGGTTAATGATGGTGAACCGCTAATATTAAGACCAGGTAAACAAGAACTTAATACTACTTTCGTAGTTTTTGATATAGAAACAACAGGATTTAATCCAATAAGGGATGAAATAATAGAAATAGGTGCAGTAAAAGTAAAGGATTTTAAAATTATTGATAGGTTTTCAGCTCTTATAAACCCTCAAAAAATAATTTCTAATGAGATTATTAAATTAACGGGTATTACAAATGAAATGCTCATAGACAAACCTAAAATCGATGTAGTTTTACCTAAGTTTCTTGAATTCATTGGTGATGCTCCGGTTGTAGCCCATAACGCAAAGTTTGATACAGGTTTTATCCGAGAAAAATCAAAAACTTAAACCTTAATTTTGAAAATACGATCATTGATACATTGACCTTATCAAGATGGTTGCTACCCGATTTAAAAAACATAAATTAAATGTTGTTGCAGAACATTTAGGGGTTACCTTAGAAAATCATCATAGAGCCGTCGATGATGCAGAAGCCACTGCAAATATATTTATAAAATTTTTAAATATGTTAAAAGAAAAAGGAGCAAATACAATAGAAGACATAAATAAATTATATATTTCAAGTTTTGACTATAAAAAGGCGGATTCCTATCATATAACAATACTTGCTAAAAATTATATAGGTTTAAAAAATTTATATAAAATTATATCTTATTCTCATTTGGAGTTTTTTCACAAAAGGCCAAGAATTCTAAAAAGCCTTTTAGAAAGCATGAGGGATGGACTTATCATAGGAAGTGCCTGTGAGTCAGGAGAGGTTTTTCAAGCACTTTTAAATGGTGCAAATGAACAGGAATTAGAAAAAATTGTAAAATTTTATGACTATCTCGAGATTCAACCAAGACAAAACAATTATTTTTTAATTGAAAATGGCAAAATTGAAACTGAGGAGGATTTATTGGAATTAAATAAAAAGATTGTTAAACTTGGTGAAGAATACGGCAAACTGGTAGTGGCAACTGGAGATGTTCATTTTCTTGATCCTCAGGATGAATACTTTAGAAGGATACTGATGTATGGGCAAGGTTATAACGATGCTGATAATCAGGCACCTTTATATTTTAAAACTACTGAAGAGATGCTGGAAGAATTCAGTTATTTAGGAGAAGAAAAAGCTTATGAAGTTGTAGTAAAAAATACGAATAAAATCGCAGATGAAGTGGAGGTTATAAAACCTATACCAGAAGAAACATTCCCACCTAAAATAGACGGGGCAGAGGAAGAAATTAGAAGAATGACATTGAATAAAGCCCACTTAATATACGGTGAAAATCTTCCAGATGTTGTTCAAAAGCGATTAGATAAGGAATTAAATTCAATAATAAATAATGGCTATGCTGTAATGTATTTGATCGCACATAAATTGGTTAAAAAGTCCCTTGATGATGGATACCTTGTTGGTTCAAGAGGTTCTGTTGGCTCATCCTTTGTTGCCACTATGTGCGATATAACAGAAGTTAATCCTTTACCTCCACATTATGTATGTCCTAATTGCAAGCATTCTGAGTTTTTCCTTGATGGAAGCATTGGTTCTGGTGCTGACCTGCCTGATAAAAAATGTCCAAAATGTGGTTATGATTATAATAAAGACGGGCATGATATACCATTTGAGGTTTTTGGGTTTTGAAGGAGATAAGGAACCAGATATAGATTTAAACTTTTCAGGGGAATATCAGCCTGTTGCCCATAAATATACTGAAGAGCTTTTTGGTAAAGGTCATGTTTTTAGAGCAGGAACGATTGGAACTATTGCTGAAAAAACGGCATATGGTTTTGTAAAAAATTATCTTGAGGAACATAATTTAAGGGTATCCCAAGCAGAAATAGAAAGGCTTGTTAAAGGCTGCACAGGGGTTAAAAGAACCACAGGACAACATCCGGGAGGGGTTATGGTTGTTCCAAGGGATAAGGAGATTTTTGAATTTACACCAATTCAAAAACCTGCAGATGACGTAGATTCTGATGTAATAACTACACATTTTGATTATCATTCTATTAGTGGTAGATTGTTAAAACTTGATATACTTGGACATGATGATCCAACGGTTTTAAGAATGCTTCAGGATTTAACGGGGATAGATCCAAGGAAAATACCCCTTGGTGACCCAAACGTATTAAAACTTTTTACATCAACTGAACCTTTGGGCATTAAACCTGAAGATTTAAACTGTGATGTTGGAACTTTAGGTTTACCTGAATTTGGAACGAAGTTTGTTAGGCAAATGCTTATCGATACGCAGCCTAAAACATTCGCAGAACTTGTAAGAATTTCAGGATTATCACATGGAACAGACGTTTGGCTAAATAATGCTCAGGATATAATAAGAAATGGATATGCAACATTAAAGGAAGTTATATCAACAAGAGACGATATAATGCTTTATTTAATCTATAAGGGACTTAATCCAAAACTAGCATTTAATATTATGGAAAGAGTAAGAAAGGGTAAGGGTCTAAAAGAAGAAGATATAGAAGAAATGAAAAAACACGATGTTCCACAGTGGTATATTGATTCCTGTAATAAAATAAAATATATGTTTCCTAAGGGACACGCTGTAGCATATGTTATGATGGCTGTTAGAATTGCATATTTTAAAGTATATTATCCTGAAGCTTTTTACGCAACATATTTTACTGTTAGGGCTGATGATTTTGATGCTGAATTAATAGTGAAGGGAGAAAAGGCGATAAGAAATAAGATTAAAGAAATAGAAAATTTAGGAAACAATGCAACTCAAAAGGATAAAGGACTTTTAACAGCCTTAGAGATAGCCCTTGAAATGTATTTAAGAGGATTTAAATTTATTCCAGTTGATCTTTACAAATCAGATTCTGTAAAGTTTTTAATTACAAAAGAAGGGATATTGCCGCCATTTAAAGCACTACAAGGTGTGGGTGAAGCTGCAGCAAGATCTATTGTAGAAGCAAGACAGGAAGGACCTTTTCTGTCAAAGGAAGATTTGAGATTAAGAAGCAAAGTATCTAAAACAGTAATTGAGATACTTGAAAAGCATGGATGCCTAAAAGATTTGCCTGAAACTAACCAATTATCTATGTTTTAACTTGCAAAGTATTTATTGTAATGTTATAATTGAATTTAGATGTTAATGAATTTGTAGGCAAAGAGTGGGAAATTCCCACTCTTTGTGTTTATGTATATCTTGAACTGCTTTAACAAAAACTACTAAAAAGAAAGGTGGTTTTTATGAATGTTAAAAAGATAATCGAAATAGTTACAAATATTGCTAGGCCGATAGTAGAAAAATTTAATTTAGAATTAGTTGATGTAGATTTTGTTAAAGAAAATAATGAATGGTTTTTGAGGGTTTTTATAGACAAGGAAGGTGGAATAACAATTGATGATTGCACAAATGTAAGCAGAATTTTAAGTGACAAATTGGATGAAGTTGATCCAATTAGTGTTAGCTATTATTTAGAAGTATCCTCACCAGGTATAAATAGACCTTTGAAAAAGGAAGAAGATTTTATAAGATTTAAGGGTAGAAAAATCAAATTGAAATTATTTAAGGAGATTGATGACAAAAAATAATAAAAGGTATATTGCTAGGGATTAAAGAAAACAAAGTAATAGTCAATTTGAAAGATAAAGAAATAGAAATTGATTTTAACAATATATCAAGTGCTAATCTAGATGAATAAGGAGGGGTAAACTTGAATACGGTGGAACTTATTGAAGCGTTAAATGAAATTGCAAAGGAAAAAGGAATTGACAAGGATTATATTTTTACAGCTCTAGAATCTGCTTTGGTTTCTGCCTATAAGAAAAACTATGGAACTGCCCAAAACGTTAAGGTGGTTATAAATAGAGAAAATGGAGACATTCACGTTTATGCTCAAAAAAAGGTTGTTGATGATGTAAAAAACAGCCTTCTTGAAATCAGTTTAGAAGATGCAAAAACATTAACCCTATATATAAATTAGATGACATTGTTGATATAGAAGTAACTCCAAAGGATTTTGGAAGAGTCGCAGCTCAAACAGCTAAACAAAGCGTTATACAAAAATTAAGGAAGCAGAAAGGGAGATACTTTATAAAGAATTTGTTGAAAAGGAAAACGATTTAATCACAGGAATGGTCCAAAGAAAGGAAAAAACAAAGGAAGGAAATAAATATAATGTTATAGTTGAGATAGGAAGATGGGAAACAGTTTTGCCACCTTCTGAACAGATGCCAAATGATGCTTACAATCAGGGTGACAGATTGAAATTTTACATAACTGAAGTAAGAAAAACAGGTAAAGGGCCGGATGTTGTTATTTCAAGAACTCACCCAGGGCTTGTAAAAGGTTATTTGAATTGGAAGTTCCAGAGATATTCAATGGAGTTGTAGAAATTAAAAGTATAGCTAGGGAGGCAGGTTCAAGAACAAAAATTGCAGTTCATTCAAGGGATGAAAACGTGGATCCTACAGGGGCTTGCGTTGGTCCTAAAGGAATTAGAGTTCAAAATGTTGTAAATGAATTAAATGGAGAAAAAATCGATATAGTAAAATGGAGTAAGGATCCAGCAGAGTTTATTGCCAATGCCTTAAGTCCTGCTAAGGTAATAAGTGTTGAAGTCAACGAAGATGATAGAAGTGCAAAGGTAATTGTTCCAGACTATCAATTATCTTTAGCGATAGGTAAAGAAGGACAAAATGCAAGATTAGCTGCTAAGCTTACTGGATGGAAGATCGATATTAAGAGTGAATCCCAGGCTAAAATTGATTAGATAGGGAGTGATTAAATGAAGGTTAAAAAATCCCTATGAGAATGTGCCTAGGATGTCAAGAAATGAAACCTAAGAAGGAATTAATAAGAGTTGTTAGAAGTCCTGAAGGAGATATAAGCATAGATATGACGGGTAAGAAGGCAGGAAGAGGGGCATATATTTGTAAAGATATTAACTGCTTAGAAAAGGCTATCAAAGCAAAACGGTTTGAGAAGGCGTTAGAGGTTAAAATCTCCGAAGAAATATATCAAAAGCTGCGGGAGGAACTAAAAAATGAAGGATAATCTTTATTCCTTTATTGGCCTTATGCAGAAGGCTGGAAAACTTTCTTCGGGAGATGATGCAGTAGAAATAGAAATAAAAAAGAAAAAGGCTATGTTAGTTATAATCGCTGAGGATGCAAGTGAAAATACTAAAAAAAATTTATAAATATGTGTGAATACAGAAATATTCCGTATGTCATTTTTGGAGAAAAAGATGGTTTAGGTTATGCAATAGGTAAATCATCACGATCAGTAATCGCTATAAAGGATAAAAATTTTGCACAAGGATTTTTAAAGAAGATTGATAACCAGAATAATGGGGGTGAAGCTTTTGTCAATAATTAGAGTTTATGAATTAGCAAAACAGCTTAATATGACTAGCAAAGAGGTTATAGAGTTACTGAAAAAGAGTTTGATATAGAAGTTAAAAATCATTTAAGTTCTATAGAGGGTGAAGAAGCTAAAATAATAATGGAATATGTTGAGGAAATAAAAAATAAGGGTAGCAAGAATGAAGACACAAATCAGAATAAAGAAAAAATGAAGAAAAAATATTGCAAAACATGAAGATGACAAATTTGATGATCTAGATGTTGACGATGATTTTAAGAAAAACGAAAAGATAAGAAAGAAAGTTAGAAATGAGAAAATTAAAAGGCATTTAGGAAAAGAAAACAAAAAGCAAGAAGAACAAATAGAAGATATTGGAATAGTGACAATTCCAGAAAGTGTAAGGGTAAGTGAGTTTGCTGAGAGGATTAAAAAACCAGCAACAGAAATACTTAAAAATTAATTTTAATGGGTGTATTCGTAACTATAAATCAAGAAATCAGTTTTGAGGTAGCTGAAAAAATTGCAGAACAATACAATATTTTATTAGAAAAGGAAGTTAAACAGGAAAGGGAAGAAGTTTTAATTAACGATTTTGAAGATAAAGAAGAGGATTTGATGCCAAGACCTCCAGTAGTTACAGTTATGGGACATGTTGACCATGGAAAGACATCTCTTCTTGATGCTATAAGACACTCAAAGGTAGTAGAAACAGAAGCAGGTGGAATTACTCAACATATTGGTGCTTATACCGTAGATATAAATGATAAGAAGATAGTATTTTTGGATACTCCAGGTCACGAAGCTTTTACTGCAATGAGGGCAAGAGGTGCTCAAGTCACAGATATTGCAATATTAGTTGTTGCTGCTGATGATGGTGTAATGCCCCAAACTATTGAAGCTATTAATCATGCTAAGGCAGCTAATGTTCCAATTATCGTAGCAATTAATAAGATTGATAAAAGTTCAGCAAATCCAGATAGAGTAAAACAGGAATTAACAGAATATGGATTGATAGCTGAAGAATGGGGTGGAGATACGATTTGTGTTCCTGTATCTGCAAAGACTAAACAAGGAATTGATACATTATTGGAAATGATACTTTTAGTTGCTGAAATGCAGGAATTAAAGGCTAATCCAAACAGACCTGCTAAAGGAACAATAATAGAAGCAAAATTAGATAAAGGAAGAGGACCTGTTGCTACAGTAATTGTTCAAAAGGGAACATTAAAGGTTGGAGATAGTATCATTGCAGGAACAACATATGGAAAGGTTAGGGCTCTTATAGATGATAAAGGAAGAAAGGTAAAATCTGCAGGTCCATCTATCCCAGTTGAAATTTTAGGCCTTGCAGAAGTTCCAAATGCAGGAGATATACTTTATGCTGTTTCTGATGAAAAAACTGCAAGACAAATTTCTGAAATGAGAAAGGAAAAAGAAAGACAACAATATTTTGCCTCCAGCAGCAAAATTACATTGCAAGATCTCTTTAGTCAGATTCAGGAAGGAAAGGTTAAAGAATTAAATATAATTGTTAAGGCTGATGTTCAAGGTTCTGTTGAAGCTCTAAAACAAGCATTAGAGAAATTAACTAATGATGAGGTTAAGGTGAGGGTAATACATGGTGGTGTTGGAGCAATCACAGAGTCTGACATTACATTAGCATCAGCTTCAAATGCGATAATAATTGGATTTAATGTAAGGCCTAATAATATGGCGATGCAACTTGCTGAAAGGGAAAAGGTTGAAGTTAAAACTTATAGAATTATTTATGAAGCTATTGATGATATACAGGCTGCAATGAAGGGTATGCTTGAACCTGAATACAAAGAAGTAATAACAGCTAGACTTTCCGTAAGACAAACATTTAAGGCATCAAATATTGGAACAATCGCTGGATGCTATGTAGAGGATGGAAAGGTGAATAGAAATAATAGCATAAGAGTAATAAGAAATGGTGTTGTAATATATGAAGGCAAGATAGCCTCACTAAAGAGATTTAAAGATGATGTTAGAGAAGTTGCTGCTGGATATGAATGTGGTTTAACGATTGAAAGATTCAACGACATTAAAGAAGGCGATATTTTAGAAACATACACAATAGAAGAAGTAAAAAGAGCTTAAGAGGTGTTGCAAATGGCAGTTGAAAGAACTTCACGATTATCAGAGGAGATAAAACGAATAGTAGGAGATATCATTCAAAATGAATTGAAGGATCCCAGGATCCCAATGTTAACTTCGATTACCGACGTTGAAGTAACAAAGGATTTAAGATATGCAAAGGTCTATGTAAGTGTTTTTGGTTCTGAGGACGAGAAATTAAAATGTCTTGAAGGTTTAAAAAATGCAGCAGGTTTTATAAGGAAAGAAGTTGGAAGAAAAATTAAAGCAAGATATACGCCTGAGATATTATTTGAGTTGGATCGTTCAATAGAATATGGTATGCATATAACTAAGATGCTTCAGGAGATGAAAAATAATGATTCTGAATAAAATAGGAGATATAATAAAACGAAATAAAAGTTTTGCAGTTGTATCTCATATTATTCCCGATGGTGATGCAATAGGATCGACTTTGGGGTTATATAATTTTCTTTCTGAGATTGGAAAGGATGTTGATGTCTTTAATCCAGACAAATTGCCTTCAAAGTTCAATTTTTACCAGGTTTTTTGATGTTAAAGATACATTAGTTAAAAGACACTATGACTGTATTTTTGTTCTCGATTGCAGTGATAAAGATAGGTTAGGACCCCTAGTAGAATTATTAAATATGGCAGATGTAGTCATTAATATAGATCATCATATATCAAACGATTTATTTGCTGATATTAATTATGTTGATACTAATGCAGGAGCCGTTGGTGAAATTATATACAATTTAATTCGAATTAATGGTTTTGAGATTTCGCACAATACTGCAATGTGCCTTTATACTTCAATAGTAACTGATACAGGAGGCTTTAAATATAGCAATACTACTTCAATGACATTAAACATTGCAGGTGATCTCATTAATACAGGAATAGATTTTCCAGAAATCAATAGAATACTTTTTGACTCCTTAACAGCTCAACAGGTAAAATTATTATCTAGGGTAACCTCAACCCTTGAACTTTATAATAACAATTCAATTGCGATGCTGCATGTGACAAAAGATATGATGGAGGAATGTGGTGCTAATGAGAACGATGCCTCAGAAATGGTAAATTATGCAAGGGATATAGATACCGTTGAGGTGGGAGTTTTTATTAAGGAAGTTGAAAAAGGAAAATTTAGAGTAAGTTTGAGATCAAAAACAAGATTGATGTCAGGATTATTGCTGAAAAATTCAATGGTGGAGGTCATATAAGGGCAGCCGGGTGCACAGTATACGGAGATTTGGATGAAGTTAAGAATAAGGTATTAAATGAAATTATAAACCATTGGATGTGATACGGTGGATGGAGTAATTAATATACTAAAGCCTCCTGGTATGACTTCCCACGACGTTGTTGATTATTTAAGAAGAATTATTAAAATTAAAAGAATTGGTCATACAGGGACGTTAGATCCAGGAGCTGCAGGGGTATTACCTGTTTGTATTGGAAAAGCAACTAAAATAGTTGAGTTTTTAACAAGGGATACAAAGGAATATATATGTGAGTTGACTTTAGGAAATGCTACTGACACCTATGATAAATACGGCAATTTTCTTTACGAAGATATTGATTGTAGTTTTATAAACTTTAATGATCTAAACAAAGCTATCAAGAAATTTATTGGAGAAATTGAACAAAAACCACCAAAGTTTTCAGCTATAAAAATTAACGGCAAAAGGGCATATGATCTTGCGAGGGAAGGACTAGACTTTGATATTCCATCAAGGAAAGTTACAATATACAATATTGAGGTATTAAGCTTTAATTCTCCTAAGGCACTTTTAAAAGTTGAATGTTCAAAGGGAACCTATATAAGATCCTTATGTAACGATATAGGAGAAGAGCTTAAGGTTAAAGGGTATATGAGCTTTCTTTTAAGAACTAGAACGGGTAAATTTAATATAAAAAATGCAGTCCCTTTAGATATAATAAACAAGGATAATTATCATAAATATGTAAATAAAATGGAGGATGCATTAGAATTACCAAGATATGATGTAGGTTTAGATTATAAAAAAATGATTTTAAACGGTAACAAAATTAAAATAAAAGATGACTTGGCAAGTCAATTAGTTAAAATATACTGTCAAAGTGAGTTTTTAGGAATCGGTAAGATTGAAGACAAAACTTTAAAAATAGAAAAACTATTAATTTAAGGTGTTGACATATGATTATCTTTGAGGGTAAATATAATGAGATATTTATTAATAGAAAAACAGTTATTGCTTTGGGAACTTTTGATGGTATACATTTTGGACACAGAAAAATAATTGAAGGTGCCGTAAAAGAAGCTAAGACAAATAATTTAAATAGTGCTGTTTTAACTTTTAAAAAACCTGTTTTTTCTTATTTTAATAAAAATGCAACTAATTATCTGATTAATCCAATAGATATAAAAACTGAAATCATAAGTAGCTTTGGTGTTGATTACCTAATATATGTTGATTTGGAGGATGGATTTATTAATTTACCTCCGGAACAGTTTTTGGAATATCTTAAACATAATTTAAACGCAGAAATTATAGTTTGTGGTTATAATTATACCTTTGGGAAAAATGCCCAGGGTGATATAGAATACTTAAAGGAAAATTCTGAAAAATATAATATTAATGTTATAGTTTTTGAAGAAATTTTAATGGAGAACCTAAGGGTTTCAAGTAGCTTAATTAGAGAATGTTTATTGTCGGGAGATGTTGAACTTGCAAATAAATTATTAGGATATAATTACTATTTAAAGGGAAGAGTTATTAGGGGTAAGAGCCTTGCATCAAGACTTGGATTTGCAACGGCAAATATTATTGTCGATAGGAATCTTTGTTTAAAAAATGGTGTTTACATAACACTTACCCATTATGAAGGCAATAGTTATCCTTCTATAACCAATATAGGATATAATCCAACCTTTGGACAAAAACAAAGGGTATGTGAGACACATATATTGAAGTTTGAAAAAAACATATACGATAAAATTATAAAAATAGAATTCATGAAATATTTGAGGGAAGAAAGAAAATTTAATAGTATTTTTGATTTGCAGTCAAGGATAAAAAAGATATTAAGCTAGCGGAAAATTATTTCAAGATATAATATTTACAACTCTTATGATATCTGCTAAAATATAGTTTGTAACCTGTGCTGGGATTAACGTAGCTCCGGCGTATTCTCAGCATGAGGCGATTATAAATTTATGGAGGTGTAATAAATGGATAAGGCAAGAAAGCAAGAGCTTATAGCTAAGTTTCAAAGACATGAAGGAGATACAGGATCTCCAGAAGTTCAAATTGCGTTATTAACAGAAAGAATTAATCATCTAACAGAGCATTTAAAGGTTCACAAGAAGGATCATCATTCAAGAAGAGGCCTTTTAAAGATGGTAGGTCAAAGAAGAGGACTTTTAAACTACCTTATGGAAAATGATATCGAAAGATACAGAAAAATTATTGAAGAATTAGGAATAAGAAAGTAATAGAGCGGATTTACCGCTCTATTATTTTAAATACTTTTTTACTAAATTATAGTTTAAAAATGAAATAAATAGTAAAAATAAAATTAGAGAGAAATGAAGGGAGGTAAAATAATGCATCATGTTTTTGAAAAAGAAGTTGCGGGAAGGACATTTAAAGCGGATATAGGAAAGTATGCCCTACTTTCTAATGGAGCTGTTTTGCTAAGCTATGGGGATACAGTTATATTAGCAACTGCAAATGCTTCCCCAGAACCTAAAGAAGGAATTGATTTTTTCCCGCTAAGTGTAGATTATGAAGAAAGACTTTATGCTATAGGTAAAATTCCAGGAGGTTTTATAAAAAGGGAAGGTAAGCCTACTGAAAAGGCTATATTATCTGCAAGAGCAATTGACAGACCAATAAGGCCTTTATTCCCCAAGGGATATAGAAATGATGTTCAAATTATTTGCACAGTTTTGTCGGTAGACCCTGATAATCCACCAGAAATAGTTGCTATGAATGCTGCATCTTTAGCTCTGTGCATATCTGATATACCCTTTGAAGGCCCGGTATCTTCGGTTTTAATTGGAAGGGTTGATGGAAAACTTATTGTAAATCCAACGGCTGAAGAAAGGGAGAAAAGCGATTTACACTTAATCGTTTCAGCAACTAAAGAAAGGGTTATGATGATCGAAGCTGGAGCAAAGGAAGTAACTGAAGAGGATATGTTTGAAGCAATAATGTTTGGATTTAAGGCTTGCCAAGAAATAAATGATTTCCAAGCAGAAATAGCTGAAAAAATAGGCAAAGAAAAAGTTATTCCTGAACTTTATAAAGTTCCAGATGAAATTGAAAATGCTGTAAGGGAATATGCAACAGATAAATTGTGGGAAGCGATGCAACATACCGATAGAGTAGAAAGACAAGACCATGTTGACAAAGTTAAAGAAGAGGTGTTTGAACATTTTGCAGAAATTTTCCCAGAATGTGAAAAGGATATTGACGATGTAATGTATAGAATAATGAAGGAACATGTTCGTAAGATGATATTGGAGGAAAAAGAAGACCTGACGGAAGAAGCTTTGAAGAAATAAGACCTCTATATTGTGATGTAGGCATTTTACCAAGAACGCATGGTTCAGGATTATTCCAAAGAGGGCAAACACAAGTTTTAACTGTTGCAACATTAGGTGCATTAGGAGATGTGCAAATACTTGATGGCCTTGGCGATGAGGAGTTTAAAAGATACATGCATCATTATAATTTCCCACCATATTCAACAGGCGAAGTGAAATTCTTAAGGGGGCCTGGACGAAGGGAAATAGGACATGGTGCCTTAGCAGAAAGAGCTCTTGAACCAGTTATCCCAAGCGAAGAAGAATTCCCATATACAATTAGATTGGTGTCAGAAGTTTTAAGTTCAAATGGGTCAACTTCTCAAGCTAGCGTATGCGGAAGCACTTTAGCCTTAATGGATGCTGGAGTTCCTATTAAAAGACCAGTTGCTGGAATTGCAATGGGCCTTGTAACAAGTGAGGATTTATCTCAGGCGGAGATTTTGACAGATATTCAAGGGATAGAAGATTTCTTTGGAGATATGGATTTTAAGGTTGCAGGAACAGAGAAGGGGATAACAGCTATACAAGTTGATACAAAGATTAAGGGATTACCTGAAGAAATAATTAAAAAGCTATTTATCAAGCAAGAAAAGCAAGACTAGAGATTTTAAAAGTGATGCTTGAAAGGATTCCACAGCCAAGAAAAGAATTATCCAAATATGCTCCAAGAATAATTAGCATGGTTATTGATCCTGAGAAAATAAGGGATGTGATAGGACCTGGTGGAAAAACTATAAACAAAATTATAGCAGAAACAGGAGTTAAAATCGATATAGAAGAGGATGGTCGTTTATACATAAGCTGCCCAGATCCAGAAAAGGGCAAAATCGCTCAAAAGATGATCGAAGGAATAACAAGAGATGTAGAAGTTGGTGAAGTTTATCTTGGTAGAGTTAACAGAATAACTCCATTTGGTGCCTTTGTAGAAATATTACCAGGAAAAGAAGGACTTTGTCATATTTCTAAGTTAGCACATGAAAGAGTAAATAAAGTTGAAGATGTAGTAAATGTAGGAGATGAAATTTTAGTAAAGGTAACTGAAATAGATAATTTAGGTAGGATAAACCTATCAAGAAAGGATGCTATTCCCAAACCAGAAGAACAAAATAATTCTAATCAATAAAAGGGCTTTTAATAAGCCTTTTTTAATTCATAAACCTTATTCCTTGACTAAACTAAAATTATAGTTTAAATTTATAATGATTGAAAAAATATTTGACAGGAGAGAAACAGATATGTTAAAAAAGCTTACTTTGAAAAATGGATTAAGAATAGTTTACGAGAAAATACCTTATGTAAACTCAATTACTATTGGAATTTGGGTAGGTAGCGGTTCAAGATTAGAAGAAACGTATAATAATGGGGTATCACATTTTATTGAGCATATGATGTTTAAAGGAACATTAAATAGGACGTCACAACAGATAGCAGAAGAAATTGAAGAGTTAGGTGGACAAATTAATGCATTTACAGGCAAAGAAGCTACATGCTATTATGTTAAATTGTTGGATGAACATTATGCAACAGGTATAAACGTATTAAGTGATATGCTTCTTAACCCTAAATTTGCAGTTGATGATATCGAAAAGGAAAAGGGAGTAATCATTGAAGAAATAAATATGTATGAAGATTCGCCAGAAGATCTTGTTTTCGATTTGCTCTCAATTGCTACTTGGAAGGAAGATACTTTAGCTTTACCAATATTAGGATACGAAACTACTATTAAAAATTTAAACAGAGATATGATTGTAGATTATTATAGTAAGACTTATGTTCCATCTAATATTGTAATTTCTTTAGCCGGAAACTTTGATGAGGAAAAAATTATAGAATTAATAAAGGATCGATTTGAGAACTGGAATCCACCTAAAAATGTTCAAATAGAATATTCTTCACCATTAATCAATAAAGGAATGGCTATAAAAAATAAAGATATAGAACAAGTGCATGTTGCAGTTACTCTGAATGGCATTGAACTTGGAAATGATAAGTTATATACATTGTTGGCTATAAATAATTATTTTGGTGGTGGAACAAGTTCTAGACTATTCCAAAAATTAAGGGAAGATTTTGGATTTGTTTATTCTATCTATTCTTATACCTCGGCATATAAAAATAAGGGAATGTTTAATATTCAATTTGCTTTAAATAAAGCGTATTTGGAAAAATCAATGCATCTTATTACAGAAGAGATAGTAAATTTATTAAAGAATAAGATGAATGACACACAAATATCAAAGGCCAAGGAACAATTAAAGGGTAGCTACATTTTAGGATTAGAGAGCGTTTCAAGTAGAATGTTTGGCATAGGTAAATCTGAGCTTATGTTAAATAAGGTTTATGAACCTAAGGAAATTTTAAAGAAAATAGATTCAATAACACGACAAGAATTTGATGAAGTGATTGAACATGTATTTAAAGAAGGTTTTATGGCTGTGGCTATGGTTGGTAAGGATATAAAAGAAGAAAAAATTAAAAAAATTATAGGTGATTGTAATGAGACTATTTATAAAGCGATTAGATGATGCAAAGGATCTTCCTTTGCCAAAGTATATGACAAAGGGATCTGTGGGATTGGATTTATATGCTAATGTTAAGGAGGATACAATTATCCTTCCAAATGAAATCAGATTAATACCGACAGGAATATCTATATCATTGCCTGATGGCTACGAAGCACAGATTAGGCCAAGAAGTGGGCTTGCTTTAAAGCATGGAATTTCACTTGTTAATACACCTGGAACGATAGATAGTGATTATAGGGGGAAATAAATTTAATTTTAATAAATTTTGGGAAAGAACCATTTACTGTAAGGCGTGGAGATCGAATAGCTCAAATGGTTATAAATAAAGTTGAAATTCCTGAAGTTATTGAAGTAGAAGAATTAGATAGCACAGAAAGAGGAGAAGGTGGTTTTGGATCGACAGGTCTATAAACCATCTTTTTTAATATAATGTTTTAAGGAGGTGAAATGGTATGGGAATAAGATTAAGTGATATTCTAGATCTTGAAATTGTTAATATCTATAATGGCTATAAATACGGATATATTGGTGATAGTGAATTGGTTTTTAATAAAAAAACAGGAGAAATAGTTAATGTATTAGTAGAAGATGATAAAGGCAGATTATTATTTTTTAAAGGGAGGGATTTTATCGAAATTCCTTGGAATACTAAAATAAAGATAGGAGAAAAAACATTGATAATCGATTATAAAGAATAATTTTATTTTTTATCACACTTCCCCAAAAAAGATGTATAATATATTATGGATTTATGTTAGTAGCCACAGGATTAAGGGGGAATATTCATGAAAATAGTCGTTCAAAAATTTGGTGGAACTTCGGTAGCAACCCAACAGAGGAGAGAAATGGTTGCAGATAGGATTATAGATGCAATTGATAGGGGATATAAGCCAGTCGTTGTTGTTTCTGCAATTGGAAGAAAAGGCGATCCTTATGCAACAGATACCCTTTTATCATTGATTAACAATGGAAATTGCAGTATAAGCAAAAGAGAGGTAGACCTTCTTTTATGTTGCGGTGAGATAATTTCAGCTGTAGTTATGGCTGAAACATTAGAAAAGAGGGGCTATAATGTAACAGTTTTGACAGGTGGTCAGGCTGGAATTATTACAAATAATGATTTTGGAAATGCAGAAGTTTTAAAAGTAGAAACGAAAAAAATAATGGACTTGCTTTATTCAGGCGCTATTCCTATTGTTACAGGCTTTCAAGGTATGACACAGGAGGGGGATTTTACTACCCTTGGTAGAGGTGGAAGTGATGTTACAGGTGCTATTTTAGGAGAAGCTCTTAAGGCGGAGTTTATCGAAATATATACGGATGTCGATGGTATTATGACTGCTGATCCAAGGATAGTTCCTGATGCTAAGGTGATCAATAGAATTAGTTATAACGAAGTTTTTCAGTTTGCAGATCAGGGAGCAAAGGTAATACACCCTAAAGCAGTTGAGTATGCAATGAGGGGAAATATTCCTTTATATATTAAAAATACATTATCAAATGCTCCAGGAACGATAATTACTTCCTCGAGGGAAAGTAGAAATAAAATAATAACAGGAATAACCCATATGTCAAATAGATCACAGGTTAGTGTCCATTTTAATGAAGATGATAGCAATGAAATATTCGATATTCTTGCTGATAATAAAATAAGCATTGATTTAATAAACGTATTTCCTAAATACAAAGTATTTACTGTAGATACAAAAGATATCTATAAGGTAGAAGAAATATTAAAAGAGTTAAAGCTAGAATATAATATTATAAATAATTGTAGTAAAATAGCTGTTATAGGTAACGGCATGAAGGGTGTCCCTGGTGTTATGGCTAAAATATTAAAAACATTAAATGAAAATGGAATTAAAGTTTTGCAAACAGCGGATTCTCATTCTACCATCTGGTGTCTAGTCAAAGATGAGGATACGATTAAAGCTATAAATCTTTTACACAAAGCCTTTGAACTATAAAAAATGTTTAAAGCCTTGCAAAGTGCAAGGCTTTTTGTATTATTATTTTACTTATTGGTTAAACTATTATTGAAAAAGTGAGGTGATGATATGCCAAAAAAGAAAAAGAAGAATTAACTGTAGTTAAAGAGGAGGAAAAAAAGAAAAGTTGGAAGAAAATCAAAATCTAGAGAATTTAAAGGAAGTTGGTAGCCCCAATATTCCTGATATTAGTTCAGACATTTTTCCGATTACTATTATAGGTCAAATAGAAGGGCATACAGTTTTACCACCTCAGACAAAAACTACAAAATATGAACATCTTTTGCCTCAATTAGTTTCTATTGAGGAAAATCCAAATATAAAGGGGGTTTTAGTTATTTTAAACACTGTTGGTGGTGATGTTGAAGCAGGTCTTGCGATTGCAGAAATGATAAACAGCCTTTCAAAACCTACGGTTTCACTTGTGATAGGAGGAGGACATAGCATAGGCGTTCCTCTTGCAGTAGCTACAAACTATTCTTTCATTTCACCTACCGCAACAATGACTATACATCCAATTAGAATGAATGGATTAGTAATAGGGGTTCCACAGACATTTGAATATTTCAGTAAAATGCAGGATAGAATATTAAACTTTATAGTCAGAAACTCTAAAATAACAAAAGAAAGATTAAGGGAAATGATGCTTCAAACAGATGAATTATTAAACGATATGGGGACGATATTAATAGGTAAGCAGGCGGTTGAAGAAGGATTAATTGATGAGGTGGGAGGAATAAGTCAAGCAATAAAAAATTAAAAGAAATGATAAATCAAAGGCTTGAATAAAACGCCTTTGATTTATTTTCTTTTGTGTTATAATTTTTTACTTTGTGAAGGGAATTTTGCTTGGATATAGAAATAATACTATGGGGTGATAGGATGGGTAAAAGAAAAATAAAAACAATCAAGTTATTTATGATATTTATGGAATAATACTAATAGCTTTTTCCTTACTATTCTTAATTAGTATAATGATTAAACCAACAGGAATGATTGGAAAATTTTTGTTGACTTTTTCTTTGGTGCAGTGGGCCTTGGGGCGTATATTTTGCCATTCATAACGATTCTAATTGGAATAGCTATGATTTTAAACAAAAGCTCATTAAAAATAAGACAAAGATTTATATCTATTGTATTTGCTATTTATTCTCTCCTGCTTCTTGGCCATTTAAGATATTCTAATAATTTTAAGGCTAAAAAGCTGACTCAAAGAATATACGAGGCTTATAAATTAGGAATTAATAAAAAAGGTGGAGGTATTATCTCAGAATTAGTTGATTTTCCCCTCCTTTTGTTATTCGGCGAGATAGGATCTTACATATTTATTATTTCTAGCATTTTAGTTTTTTTAGTTTTAGCAACTGAAAAGCCTGTTAAGGATATTTTATTATTTTTAATACAACCATTTAAAAAGATAAATATTAAGAAAAAGAAAAAGAATTTGAGAGTTTTGAGGATGACCTTCATGATAAAGATGAAGAAAAAGCAACGAACAATGATTTATTAAATGACGAAAAGGTAAATGTCCAAAACACTAATGTAAATAATGAAGCTTCTTATAAAGATGATTTTATAGGAGTTAATGAAAGAAGTGATAACAAAGCAAAAGAAAAGATAAAGATTAATCTATCTGCAGAAAATATATCAACTTGTAATATAAAATATACATTTCCACCCATAGAACTTCTTAATGAAAATAGAACAAAAATCAATGGAAATGATAAGAAGGAGTTGCTAATGAGTGCAAGGTCCTTAGAAGAAACCCTTGCAAGTTTTGGAATAGATGCTAAAGTAACTCAAGTGACAAAGGGACCATCCGTAACTAGATACGAATTGCATCCTGGAGTAGGGGTTAAGGTTAGCAAAATAGTTAATTTATCCGATGATATTGCATTAAATCTTGCAGCACCCAGCGTTAGAATTGAGGCACCAATCCCTGGAAAATCAGCCATTGGAATAGAGGTTCCAAATAAGGAGGTAACCCCTGTCTATCTTAGAGAAGTTATTGAGTCTGATGAATTTCAGCAATTTAATTCATCTTTGGCATTTGCCCTAGGTAAGGATATTAGTGGCAGATGCATTGTTGCTGATATAGCAAAGATGCCCCATTTATTGATTGCAGGGGCTACGGGATCAGGTAAAAGCGTTTGTATTAACACACTGATAACAAGCTTGATTTATAAATCACCTCCAAACGATGTTAAAATGCTTCTAATAGATCCAAAAGTTGTAGAGCTATCCGTATATAATGGAATTCCTCATTTAATAATACCTGTAGTAACAGAACCACGTAAGGCAGCTTCAGCTTTAGAATGGGCGGTTTCAGAAATGACCTCTAGGTATAAGTTATTTGCTGATAATAATGTCAGAAATATAGAAAGTTATAATAAACTGATGGAAGATGTATCGCCTGAAAATAAACTGCCTAAAATTGTAATAATAATCGATGAGCTTGCTGATCTTATGATGGTAGCTCCAAATGAAGTAGAAGATTCCATAACAAGGCTTGCTCAGATGGCAAGAGCTGCAGGAATACATCTTGTTATTGCAACCCAAAGGCCTTCCGTTGATGTAATAACTGGGGTTATTAAAGCTAATATTCCATCAAGGATATCCTTCGCTGTTTCAAGCCAGATAGATTCGAGGACGATATTAGATATGGCAGGCGCTGAAAAATTATTGGGTCGTGGTGATATGCTATTCCTTCCGATTGGAGAAAACAAACCAATTAGAATACAAGGAGCCTTTATCTCTGAAAAAGAAGTTGAAAATATAGTTGAATACTTAAAGAAAACATTTAATACAGAATATGATATGGATATTATGGAAAAAATTAAAGAAGGTAAAGAAATTGCAAATGACTATGATGATAACGATGAATTATTGCCACAAGCAATTGAGCTTGCTATAGATCTTGGTCAAATTTCTGCTTCTATGTTGCAAAGAAGATTTAGGATTGGATTTAATCGAGCAGCTAGGCTAATAGATGAAATGGAAAAAAGGGTATTATCGGACCCCAAGATGGAAGCAAACCAAGACAAGTATTAATAGATAAAAATAATTACTAGGGCAATGCCCTAGTTTTAAATTTTAAAAGAAAATATTGTCGAATTTAAGTGCTTTTGCTATTATATATATGTTAATTATTTTGTAGAATCATATATATTAATGTATTATTATGAAAAAACAAGAAAAAATGAAAAATAATATGTAAAATAAAGAATGTGAAAGATAATTTCGAAAATTACCCAGGAAATAATAAGGAGATGATTTGACATGTTTAATGTAGGTTTCGTGTCACTTGGATGCGATAAAAATAGAGTAGATGCAGAGATAATGCTTTCGCTATTATCTAAGAATGGATATAATATTACAAACAAGGAAGAAGAGGCTGATGTGATTATTGTTAATACATGTGGTTTTATAGAGTCTGCTAAAATGGAATCCATTGAAACCATATTAGAAATGGCTAAAAATAAAGAAGGTAGGTGTAAATCCCTCATAGTTACAGGATGTATGGCTCAAAGATATAAGGATGAATTATTAAAGGAGATGCCAGAAATAGATGCAGTTGTTGGCGTTGGTAGCTATCGGGATATATGCAATATAGTTGATAGGACATTAAAGGGAGATAAAGGAATAATAAAAACTGATTCGATTGATTATATTTTAGATATGGAGGAAAGGATACTTACTACGCCAAGTCATTATGCATACCTTAAAATTGCAGAGGGATGTAATAATAATTGTTCCTATTGTATAATACCTAAACTTAGGGGAAAGTTTAGAAGTAAAAAAATGGAAGATATATTAAATGAAGCAAATTCTCTTGCGAATATGGGAGTAAAAGAACTGATATTAGTTGCCCAAGATACTACGCTTTATGGAGTTGACCTTTATGGCATAAAAATGATATCAAATTTATTAAAAGAATTAGAAAAAATTGATGGAATAGAATGGATAAGGCTAATGTATTGTTATCCTGAAGAAATAACAGACGAACTGATTGATACAATAAAAAATAGTAAAAAGATACTTCATTATTTTGACATCCCTCTTCAGCACATAAGCAACAAGATATTAAGGAGGATGAATAGAAGAACAACCAAGGAGCAAATAATCGATTTAATAACAAAAATTAAATTTTCTATTCCAGATTCTATTATAAGAACTTCAATAATCGTCGGCTTTCCAGGTGAAACTGAAGAGGATTTTAACGAGTTAAAGGAATTTTTAAATGAATATCAACTAGATAGGGTTGGAATTTTTACTTATTCACCAGAAGAAAATACTCCAGCCTTTTATATGGAGGACCAAATTGATGATGACATTAAAGAAAAAGAAGAGATATTTTAATGAAGAATCAAGCCCATATATCGGCATCAAAAACCAAAAATTAATTGGGGAAATAATTGATGTAATAATAGATGGTGTTAATAAAAAGGGATTGTTCTATGGAAGAACCTATGGAGATGCCCCTGAGATAGATCAAAATGTATTTATTGAAGGGACAAATTTAAATAAAGGTGATATTATTAAAGTTAAAATAACTAAAGCATATACTTACGATTTGATGGGAGAGGTTGTTGAGGTATGAATTTAGCGAATAGGTTAACTATTTTACGAATTATTTTGGTCCCTGTATTTTTATTTTTTATTGCAGTAAGGATAAAATATGGTAATGTGTTGGCTGCTATTATATTTATTATTGCTGCAATAACTGATACATTAGATGGATATATAGCGAGAAAAAGGAAGGAAATAACTAAATTTGGCAAGTTCATGGATCCTCTTGCCGATAAGCTAATTGTTACAGCTGCCTTAATTTCATTAGTTGAATTAGGGAAAATAGCCTCTTGGGCTGTTATGATTATTGTAGCAAGGGAATTTGCTGTAACCGGATTAAGGTCATTAGCTGCATCGGAAGGTCGCATAATAGCAGCAAGCAAGTGGGGAAAGGCAAAAACTGTTTTTCAAATTATTGCTATTATAGCATCCTTATTAGGTCTTCCTTTTAGTAACATTTTGATGTGGATTGCAATAATAATAACGATAATCTCTGGAGTGGATTATTTTTCGAAAAATATAGACGTTATTGATTTTAAATCATAACACTTTAGTTATTTGGTATTCATGTTGTTAAGCCCTGTGAAGGATTTTTTATATATGTTCTGAGCGTAGCAATTGTTATTGCTAAAGATTAAATCCTTCCAGGGCTAATTTGTTTACTTTAAATAAAGTATTTTTTCGTATTAATCATAATTAACATTATCATAATTGATAGCATATGTTTAAGATTATCACTTATTGAGAATAATCTATAAAAATTATATTATTTTTCAAAATCAACCTAAATTTATTGACCTAAAATTTAAAATAATGTATAATACTAAAAGAACAAATGTTCGCAAAGGAGAGATATAAATGAATAATGAAAAAATAAAAGCTTTGGAATTGGCAATAAGCCAGATTGAAAAGCAATTTGGAAAAGGTTCAGTGATGAAATTAGGCGAGAATTCAAAATTAAATATTGAAGCTATCTCTACTGGTTCATTGGATCTTGATATAGCTCTTGGCATCGGCGGCGTTCCAAGGGGAAGAATTGTTGAAATTTTTGGTCCAGAATCATCTGGTAAAACAACAGTTGCCCTTCATATAATAGCAGAAGCCCAAAATTAGGTGGTGCTGCAGCCTTTATTGACGCTGAACATGCACTAGATCCAGTTTATGCTAAAAACTTGGTGTAGATATAGAAAATCTTATTGTTTCACAGCCTGATACAGGGGAACAGGCTTTAGAAATTGCTGAAGCACTTGTAAGGTCTGGAGCTATTGATGTTATAGTTATCGACTCCGTTGCAGCCCTTGTTCCTAAGGCAGAAATTGAAGGGGAGATGGGAGATTCCCATGTTGGATTGCAAGCAAGGTTAATGTCTCAAGCGCTTAGAAAACTAGCAGGAGCAATTAACAAATCAAGATGTGTTGCAATATTTATTAATCAATTAAGAGAAAAGGTTGGAGTAATGTTTGGCAATCCTGAAACCACTCCAGGAGGAAGGGCTTTAAAGTTCTATGCTTCTGTTAGACTTGATGTCAGAAAAGTTGATGGAATAAAACAAGGAGAAGATATAACAGGAAGCAGAACAAGAGTAAAAGTTGTTAAAAATAAAGTTGCTCCTCCCTTTAAACAGGCAGAATTTGATATTATGTATGGAGAAGGAATATCAAGGGAAAGCAATATTTTAGACGTAGGAGTAAATTGTGATATTATTCAAAAAAGTGGTGCATGGTTTTCATATAAAGATATTAAATTAGGACAAGGTAGGGAAAATGCAAAACAATACCTAAAGGAAAATCCTAATTTAGCTTTAGAAATAGAAAACAAAATAAGAGAAAAATTTAATTTGCCAATCCTCCAAATTAAAAACGATGACCAAGAACTTAAAAAGGTAGAATAAAACATCCCTAATGGGATGTTTTTTGAGGTGAACTATGAAAGTGATGGAAATAAGAAAATTAAAAAGCGAAAATTTGTATTTAGTTGTTTTTGAAAATGAAAGGAATATTAAAATAGGTCTTGAAATGTTAATAAAATACAATATTATTGAAGGTAAAGATTTAACTCAAGAAGACATCGATACAATTTTACAAGAATATGAAATTAAATCAGCATATAATTATGCATTGCATTTATTAGAGAGAAAAATGTATCCTGAAAATCAAGTAAGAAATAAGCTTTTAAAAAAGGTTTTAATGAAATGGTGGTTGAAAAGACGATATCTAAATTAAAGGAGTATGGTTTTGTAAACGATGAAGAGTATATCAAAAAATATATTGAATATAGTATAACAAAAAAGTTCGGCAGTAGAAGAATAATTACTAATTTAAAACAAAAGGGATTATATATAAAGGAAAAGGATATCGACATAAATAGTGAAACATTATATGAAAATGCTAAATTACTTGCTTTGAAAAAACTTAATATTATGGCAAAAGACAAAAAGAATGTAAAACAAAAATTATATAATTATCTTGTTTACAGAGGATATGACAATGAGGTAATATTTAAAGTGTTAAAAGAAATATTAAATGAATATGACGGTGATCTATTATGAAGTTTTTATTTTTACCGATGCTCATATTAGAGGAAATAATCCAAGATCTAGAAAGGACAACTTTTATGAAACTTTAAAGGAAAAATTAAATGAATTAGTTGATGTTGCACAAGATAATAAAATAGACCATATTATTTTTGGCGGGGATCTTTTTGATCGACCGGATATATCCCTAGCGGTAGTTAAGGATTTTATTAAAATAATCAAAAATTTTCCATTACCTATTTTATGTGTTATAGGTAATCATGATGTTTATGGACAGAATCCTTACACTGTTAATAGAACTGTCTTGGGATTATTGGAGGAGCTAGGAATAGTTGAGTTTTTGAGCAATACCCCTAAGATTATAAACACAGAACATAATAAAACTATTCAAATAACTGGTAGCCATTACTTTTATGATATAGATGGTCCGGATAAAGTTTCATATATAGTTAAAGAAAAAAATGTGATTATGCTATTCATGTAGCTCATGGCTTTTTACTTGAAAAGCCATTCAATAATGAAGTTAAATATACTCTGATTGATGATATAGCAAGCACAACTTTAGCAGATATAACATTAGTTGGGCATTATCATAGCGGATTTGGAGTAAAAAAATATAATGATAAATTTTTGTAAATCCAGGTGCTATTTCTAGAATAAGCAATACTGTTTCTGAAATCTACAGAACTCCATCCTATGCAATAATTGAAATCGATGAAAATATAAATATATCTATTTCAAAATTACAGTGTGCCAAAAAGGTGAGGATGTTCTAGATAGAGAAAAATTATTTGTTGAACAGAATAAGACTATTTTGTTTAATGAATTTGTTCATCAAATAACATCATATGGCAATTTTGAAATATTAAAACTTGAAAATATAATTTCTGAAATCGCAGAACACGAAAAATTAGGTGATGAAATTAAAAAAGAGGCTTTAGAAAAAATTGCACTAGCTCAAGATCTTATATCTAAAGAGGAAGTGAACTTAGAATGAGATATATTAAAAAATAGAAATTGAAAATTTTCAATCCCATAAACATACTATTATTGATTTTGTTAATGGATTGAATGTTATTACAGGACCATCGGATAACGGTAAAACAGCTATTATAAGGGCATTAA
The DNA here is from genome assembly GCF_028872215.1 of Caloramator sp. Dgby_cultured_2. Taxonomy (NCBI): domain Bacteria; kingdom Bacillati; phylum Bacillota; class Clostridia; order Eubacteriales; family Clostridiaceae; genus Caloramator; species Caloramator sp. Dgby_cultured_2. Next base: position 914,878 of record NZ_CP118396.1, on the reverse strand, counting down.
AATGGGTTCTTTATAACGAGCCTAAAGGCAGTGAATTTATAAGGCAGGGTGAAAATAGATGTAAAGTTTCTATCGTTCTTGATAATGATGTAATCATTACAAGAGAAAAATATAAGAATAAAAATTCATATATAATAATAAGGCCAACTGGTGAAGAAATTAAATTTGAAGGTTTTGGAAATGATATTCCATTAGAAGTTTTAAAAGAACATGGAATAAGAAAAATATACATTGATCCTAACTCTATTGAAAGTATAAATATAGCGGAACAATTGGAATCTCCATTCCTGCTTAGTGAGCCTGGAACTATTAAAGCTAAAGCGATTGGTAAACTAATCGGTGTTCACTATGTAGACACTGCAATTAAGCTTGTAGATAAAGATTTACAAAAATTGAAAATCAAAGAAAAGAAACCGTTGAAAGGATAGATGACTTAACTAAAAAACTCGAAGAATTCTCAAATCTTCCAATGATTTTAGAAAAGTTAAGGGTTAAGCAAGACAAACTATCAAAAGTTAAAATCAATAATGAAAGATTAAAGAAACTTATAAATTTAAGAGAAAGCTTAAATCTTATTGATAGTGAAATAAATAATATAAAAGCGTTATTACAGTATTTTAACTCAATTCAAAATGCGGAATATAAGATTTTAACGTTAATTAATGCTATTAACCGTAATTCGTTGTTAATTAATGATTATAATAAAATAAAGACACTTGAAATTGAAATAGAAAAATTACAAAATATTTTGAATACAATAAAAAATATACATGATGTAGATGAAACTTATAGGCATTTAATAAATAATGTTTCTAATTTTTTGACTATGAAAGATATTAATGAACGCTTAAATGATGTAGAACAAGTTAATATTACAATAAATAAAATACTAGCAACTTTAGGAAAGATAGATGACGCAAAAGAAAAATATTCAAGATTAGAGTATAACTATAGTAGACTAATATATTTATATGACAAGTATTATGAATATAAAAAAATAAGCAATTCTATAGACATAGGGACAAATTACGTAAAGCATTTTATGGATACAGATAAGGCCCTATTAAAATTTTCAACATTCTTAGAAAAATTGCAAATATCGAATAAGCTTAATGACTTATATAATAAATATAAAAATATCGAGGATGAAGTTCGAAAGGAACAAAAACAATTAAAGGAATTAGATGTTCAAATTGATAGATTTATAGAGGAATACGCTAAGCTATTAGGTCACATTGGCAAATGTCCAGTTTGCTTATCAAATATAGAGGAAAATGCAATCAATCATATTATTAATGAATTAAAAGGAGTGAAACTAGATGAAAGTTAATTATGAAGAAAAGCTTCAAATTTTAAAGGAAAAAATCGAAAGGGCAAAAAATATAAAAATAAAAGCTGAAACTAAATTAGAAGCTCTCCAAAAACAAAAGGAAGAGATAATTAAGCAATTAGAAGAAATGGGTATTAACCCAAATGAATTAGAGAAGGAAATAAAAAGATTAGAAAGTGAAATAATTACTTTGATTAAAGAAATTGAAGAGTCCCTTCCGCCTGATAATATTCTTTACAATAATAAATAAGGGTGATATGATGTTTGATTCAATGATTAATAATATTGAAAATAAACTTAATGAAGAACTTAAAGAATACCATATAAAAGAGGCTATGATGTTAAATTTAAAGAAAAACAAAGATGAGGAAGAAGAAAAGTTGAAGAAATTAGAATTAGAAATTGATAACCTAAAGAAAGTTAAAATTCTTCTTCAGAAGACTTCTCAATTTGCAAGGGAACAATCAAAAAACAAATGGAATATCTTATAACACAATGCTTACAATACATTTTTGATTCAAAAATGGAATTTTTTATAGATATAAAGGAAAAAGGAGAAAAAATCGAAGCAGAATTTTATGTAATATCGGAACAAAATAACAATAAGATTATAACAAAACCACAAGATTCACGAGGCGGGGAGTTGTTGATATTATATCCCTAGCGATAAGAATTGCTATGATGGAAATTCATTACCCTAAAATTGAAGGACCATTAATATTGGATGAACCAGCTAAACATGTAAGCGATGATTATATAGTAAATGTAGCAGAATTTCTTAAAAATGTATCTAGTATGTTTAATAGACAAATAATTATGGTAACCCATAATTCACATTTGTTGGAGAGTGGAGATTATGTTTATAGGGTTACATTAAATAATGGAATCAGTATGGCTGAAAAAATAAAGGGTGATATAAAATAAATTTTTCAATAAATATAGAAATTTTTTATTATTATAGTAAAATCATTATAAGTTCTTTTTTCTTGCATTAAACAAATAGGCCATGATATAATTATGTATGGTAGGCATTTCCTAAATTAAATGGTCATGAGAAGTTTAGCACGTTTATATGCTTCAAGAAATGATAATTGAATTTATATTTCTTTCGTATAAATTCAACAAAAGTTTATGCACAAAGCAAAGGAGGTGTAATTATTCAAACTATAATTACAATAATTTTAATTCCAACTGTTGGAGCAATAGCTTTTTAGCTGGATATATAGTTAGAAAAAATATTGCTGAACGTAAAATTAAAAGTGCAGAAGATGAAGCAAAAAGGATAATATCAGAGGCAGAAAAACAAGCGGAATCTAAAAGAAGGAAGCTGTCATTGAAGCCAGAGAAGAAGTTCACAAATTAAGGAATGAATTTGAGCGCGAAGTTCGTGAAAGAAGAAATGAATTACAACGTATGGAAAGAAGATTAATTTTAAGAGAGGAAACTTTAGATAAAAAAGTTGAGGCTCTAGAACTTCGTGAAGAAAATCTAAACAAAAAGCAGCAAGAAATTGAACAATTACAAAATGAAATTCAAGAACTTTATAAAAAGCAACATGAAGAATTAGAAAAAATTGCTGGCCTAACTTCTGAAGAAGCAAAGCAGATAATACTTAAAAACGTAGAAGAAGAAGTTAAGCATGAAGCTGCAATGTTAATTAAAGAAATAGAAACAAAGGCAAAAGAGGAGGCCGACAAAAAGGCTAGAGAAATAATATCATGTGCAATACAAAGATGTGCTGCTGATCATGTTGCAGAGACCACTGTTTCTGTTGTTACTTTACCTAACGATGAAATGAAGGGTAGAATAATTGGTAGAGAAGGACGAAACATAAGAACCTTAGAAACTTTAACAGGTATCGATTTAATTATCGACGATACTCCTGAAGCAGTTATCTTATCAGGTTTTGATCCTATAAGAAGAGAAATAGCAAGACTTGCCCTTGAAAAACTAATTGCTGATGGTAGAATCCATCCAGCAAGAATTGAAGAAATGGTTGAAAAGGCAAGAAAAGAAATTGATAATGAAATAAGAGAACAAGGTGAACAGGCAGCCTTTGAAACAGGAGTTCATGGCCTACATGGTGAACTTATTAGACTTATAGGAAGATTAAAATACAGAACAAGTTATGGTCAAAACGTTTTAAAGCACTCAATTGAAGTTGCATATTTAGCAGGACTTATGGCTGCAGAACTTGGAGCAGATGTTAACTTAGCAAAACGTGCTGGACTTCTTCATGACATAGGTAAAGCAATTGATCATGAAACTGAAGGACCACATGCACTTCTTGGAAGTGAACTTGCTAAAAAGTATAATGAATCTCCTGCAGTAATAAATGCAATTGCAGCACATCATGGTGATGTTGAACCAATGACAGTTGAAGCTGTTCTTGTTCAAGCTGCAGATGCTATTTCTGCTGCACGCCCAGGCGCTAGAAGAGAAACTCTTGAAGCATATATTAAACGTTTAGAAAAGCTTGAGGAAATAGCAGACTCCTTTGAAGGTGTTGAAAAATCATATGCTATTCAAGCAGGTAGAGAAATAAGAATAATGGTTAAACCAGAACAAATTAGCGATGATGAAATAATTCATATGGCTAGAGAAATAGTAAAGAAAATTGAAAGTGAACTTGAATATCCAGGACAAATTAAGGTAAATGTAATACGTGAAGTAAGAGCAATAGAATATGCAAAATAAACCCCAAAAATTTGGGGTTTATTTTATTTTTTAGAAGGATTTTCAAAATTTTTGTAGAATTAATATAATAGACAAAATAATAGATTCTCAAGGAGGTATTATAATGGAAGTGTTAAAGGTTTCAGCAAAGTCAAATCCAAATTCAGTTGCAGGTGCTCTAGCTGGCGTTATAAGAGAAAAGGGATCTGCAGAAATACAAGCAATCGGTGCAGGAGCAATCAATCAAGCTGTTAAAGCTGTTGCAATAGCAAGAGGTTTTGTTGCTCCAAGCGGTATCGATTTAGTATGCATCCCAGCATTTACAGACATAATAATAGAAGGAGAAGAAAGAACTGCTATTAAATTTATAGTTCAACCAAGGTAATTTTTAAAAGGGCTTTGATTAGCCCTTTTATTATGCGAATATAGTTAACATAATTTATATTATGGTTACTTAAAATAATGAAGGATTTCTTTCAAAATGATATAGACATATGCAGAATTTCATGCTATATTAAAAATAAATAAACATTTAAAACCTATCTTTTAATAGAGGTGAATATATGAAGGATGGAAGTGTAAGAAATAGACAATTAATTAGTAAGGTTAATATAACTTCATTGGTTAAATTGTTTATTTTGCATTTTTTAAAGGAAAGGGAGCATTATGGTAATGAAATTATAGATAGAATTGAAATATGTTTAAACTATAGCTGGAGGCCTAGCCCTGGACTTATATATCCTCTACTTAGAAGTATGGAAGAAAACTTACTTATTGAGGGATGGTGGGAAGAGCCGGATAAAAAGACTAAAAGAATATATCGTATAACCGATGATGGACTAAGGCATTATGAAAAAATAAAAGCTTTATATAAACCTTTATTAGATGAATCCTTAAATATTATTAATAACACATTAAAGGAAATATATAAAAATTAACAAGGAGGAAAAATATATGGAACTTTCAAGAAAAGCAAAAGAAATTAGTTCATCTGTTACCCTTGAGATTACTGCAAAGGCAAAAAAATGAAGGATGAGGGAATAGATGTTATAAGTTTTGGTGCAGGAGAGCCAGATTTTAATACGCCTTTAAACATTCAAAATGCTGCAATAGAAGCAATAAAAAAGGATTGACAAGATATACTGCAGCTTCAGGTATACTAGAACTTAAAAAAGCCATTTGCGATAAACTAAAACTAGAAAACTCATTAGAATATAAACCGTCGCAAATTGTTATCTCAAATGGAGCTAAACATTCTATATATAATGCACTTCAAGCAATTTGCAATCCAGGAGATGAAGTTATCGTTCCTGTTCCTTACTGGGTAAGTTATCCGGAATTGATAAAATTGGTAGATGCGGTTCCTGTTTTTGTCAAAACAAAAGAAGAAAATAATTTCAAGTATACCAAGGAATCATTAGAGGCTGCAATAACACCAAGGACCAAGGCGATTATTTTAAATAGTCCTAACAATCCAACTGGAACGGTATATGACAAAAATGATTTAGAATTTATTGCTGAAATAGCAATAAAACATGATTTAATTATAATTTCAGATGAAATTTATGAAAAATTAATTTATGATGGAACTGAACATATTAGCATTGCTTCGTTAGGAGATGAGATTAAAGAAAGAACTATAGTAATAAATGGAGTATCTAAAGCTTATGCTATGACAGGATGGAGAATAGGATATACTGCTTCAAATGAAGAAATAGCAAAACTTATGTCTAATCTTCAAAGCCATGAGACATCCAATCCAAACACAATTGCTCAATATGCTAGCTTAGAAGCTATAAACGGTCCACAGGAAGATATCGAAATAATGAGAAAAGAATTTGAAAAAGAAGAAATTATATGGTTGATAAAATAAACTCTATAGAAGGCTTATCCTGCGTTAAACCATTAGGTGCCTTTTATGTAATGATAAACATAACAAAGATTAAAGGCAAAAATATTAAGGGTTATAATATTAATAGCTCGGTTGATTTTTGCAATGCACTTTTAGAATATTCGAAGGTTGCAGCAATTCCAGGAGAAGGCTTTGGAGATGATGATTATATTAGACTATCCTATGCAACTTCAATGGAAAATATAATAGAGGGCTTAAACAGAATTGAAGGCTTTTTAAAGTAAGGGGAGTTACCCCTTTTTCTTTTTGTTTTTTATTTTGTATTTTCTATAAATTATTTAAAGTTTATTTTACTTGAAGAAAGGTTAAATATAATATTATAATTATTATGTTAATATCTTAAAAGGAGTGGATCATATGCACAGGGAATATCAAAGTCCATTAGTTACAAGATACGCATCAAAAGAGATGTCTTATCTTTTTCTGAAGAATACAAATTTACTACATGGAGAAAATTATGGGTAGTTTTAGCGGAAGCCGAAAAGAATTGGGTCTAAATATAACTGATGAGCAGATTAATGAATTGAAGGAACATATTTATGATATAAATTATGATGTTGCAAGAGAATATGAAAAGAAAACAAGGCATGATGTAATGTCCCATGTTTATGCATATGGTGAACAATGCCCAAAAGCTAAACCAATAATACATTTAGGTGCAACAAGTTGTTATGTTGGCGATAATACAGATGTAATAATCATGAAGGAAGCATTAAACATAATAAGGAAAAAGTTAATAAAGATAATAAAAAATTTAAGCCAATTTGCAGATAAATATAAACAACTTCCAACATTAGCCTATACACACTTGCAGCCAGCTCAACTAACTACCGTCGGAAAAAGAGCGTGTCTTTGGATCCAGGATATTATTGTAGATCTTGAAAATATAGATAATTGTATTGATTCTTTAAAATTACTTGGAGTTAAAGGAACTACTGGAACACAGGCAAGTTTTTTAAAGTTATTTAATGGTGATCATGAAAAGGTAAAAAACTTGATGAGCTTGTATGTGAAAAGCTTGGGTTTAAAGATAAGTTTTTTAAAGTAACTGGTCAAACATATCCTCGTAAACAAGATATGATAGTTTTAAATACTTTAAGTTTAATTGCACAAAGTGCATATAAGTTTAGCAATGACCTTAGAATATTGCAAAGTTTTAAGGAAATAGAAGAGCCCTTTGAAAAGCATCAAATTGGATCTTCTGCAATGCCCTATAAGCGCAATCCAATGAGAAGTGAAAGAATATCTGCTTTAGCAAGATATGTAATAGTAAATGTATTAAATTCATCGATTACAGCTTCGACCCAATGGTTTGAAAGGACACTAGATGATTCAGCTAATAAAAGAATCGTAGTTGCAGAAGCATTTTTGGCTATCGATGCAATCCTAAACCTATATATTAATGTTTCTGAAAATTTAGTTGTATATCCAAAGATAATACAAAAACGAGTTATGGAAGAACTTCCTTTCATGGCTACCGAAAATATCATGATGGAAGCAGTGAAAAAGGGGGAGACAGACAAGAATTACATGAGAGAATAAGAGTTCACTCAATGGAAGCTGGTAAGGTAGTTAAAGAAGAAGGTCGTGAAAACGATCTTATAGATAGAATTGTAAATGATCCAAAATTTAATTTAGATAAAAATGAATTAAAAGACGCTCTAAATCCACATAACTACATAGGTCGCTCAAAGGAACAGGTTGAAGAATTTTTAAGTGAAATTGTAGAGCCTATACTTTTAAATAATGAAGTAGATGAAATAAACGTGGAAATAAATGTTTAATTAATAGTTTGATAAATAAGCAAAGTTGTTAATTTAAAAGCCAAGGTATGTTGAAAGTAGCACATATCTTGGTATTTTATTAGAATAAATGTTAATAATTTAACAATAGAAAAATAATTGAAACATAAAGTCGAAAATTCTTTCTACAAAATATTACTTCATATAACATCTTATTTTCAAATTTAATATGATAACTAATATCATTTGAAAAGTCGAATTAGGTAGCCAAATGAGAATAATTAAAAATTCATTTATTCATTATTATTAACATGGTTATTCACTTGTGTTAATAAACACTTTAACTTAAAATATTTATATAGAAAAAATAAGGAGTGATAAACGTGATAGGTATTATTGGTTGTGGAAATATGGGAGGAGCTATTTTAAAAGGAATTATAGGTTCCGGTTATGATCCAAAAGATATATATGCTTATGATCATAGTAAAGAAAAGATATTAAATATTAATTCGCATGTTAATATATGTAATAATGAAAAGGAAGTTATTAATAAATCTAAATACATCTTTCTTGCTGTTAAACCTATAGCATATGATAAATTATTAAACGATATAAAAGACCTTGTTGCTAACGATAAGGTTATAATTTCTATGGCAGCAGGATATGATACTGAAAAAATAGAAGAAAAACTTGGGAATGAAGCTAAAGTAATTAGAATTATGCCTAATACACCTTCATTAATTGGTGAAGGATATACGTGGTCGTATTAAATGAAAATATAGATAAAGTTGAAGGTGAATATGTCATCAATTTATTAAAGTCATTAGGAGAAGTAAAAATAATAAATGAATCACAAATAAATGCATATTCAGCCATAACAGGAAGTGGACCTGCTTTTGCATTTCTTTTTATAGAAGCTATGGCGGATGCAGCCGTTCTTTTGGGAATTCCAAGAAAGGATGCTTATGAGGCTGCAGCAAGAATGCTTATTGGAAGTTCTAAACTTCTTATAGAAACAGGTAAACATCCTGGTGAACTTAAAGATATGGTAACATCCCCAGCAGGAACCACAATTGAAGGTATTAGAACCTTAGAGGAAAAGGGATTTCGAAGTGCGATTATTGAATGTGTTGTAAATACATATAAGAAGAACTTAAATATCAAAGATATAAGGTGATAATTTTATGGTTGTGATTAGATATTTATTGCTAATTGTTGTTATAATTATATATTTGATATTTTGTATTTTACTTATATCAGGATTAAAAACTAAAAACAAAAAGAAAAAATTTGATAATGTCTCGAGAAAGTAGGGATAAAAAACATTTCGCTAAATATCAATTTAGTAGAATGTCCAAATGAAAAACGATGGGGAGTGACAATGGATAATAAAAATTTAGATGCACTATTTGACGAGAACCTACCTTATATATTAAATGACTTTCTTGGATATTTATATACAGTTAAAGGAAAATCCTTAAACACAATTGATGGTTATAAAGTTGATCTGAGATTGTTTTTGAAATATATAAAAAAATAAAATATAATTTAAAAAATGAAATTGATGATATCGATATTTCGGATGTTAATGCAGAACTGATTAAACAAATTATCTTAAGTGATATCTACTCCTTTATAAACTATGTTTCGATTAAAAGACAAAACAGCACTTACGCAAGGGCAAGAAAAATTGCTGCAATAAGGTCCTTTTTTAATTACTTAGAAACAAAAGCTAAAATAATCAAAGAAAATCCGGCTCGAGAGTTGGAATCTCCTAAAATCAATAAAAGACATCCTGTTTATTTAACCCTTGAACAAAGCAAAAACTTCTTGATTCAATAAAGGGAAGAAATAAAGAAAGGGATTTTGCTATCATTACTCTTTTCCTTAATTGTGGCTTAAGATTGTCGGAGCTTGTTAGTATCGATATTAGCAAAATAAAGGGAGATACATTAACTGTCGTTGGTAAAGGGAATAAAGAAAGAACAGTTTATTTAAATAAAGCTTGTATAAAAGCTATAAATTCTTATCTTGCTGTAAGGCCAAAAGATGGTGTTGTAGATAAAGATGCTCTTTTCTTAAGCGAAAGAAAAAAGCGAATAGATAAAAGAACCGTAGAAAAACTTGTTAAAAAATATATTGTAAGTGCCGGACTTTTAAACGATAAATATACTCCCCACAAACTAAGGCATACAGCTGCTACTTTGATGTATAAATATGGGAAAGTAGATATTAGAGCCCTTCAACATATCCTTGGCCATGAAAGCGTTTCTACTACTCAAATATACACCCATATTGATGATGAAATATTAAGGGATGCAGTTAAATCAAATCCTTTGTCTGAAGAATAAATAAAGCCCCATTTGGGGCTATTTTATTATTCGTTATATTCCTTTAAAAGTTTTTCTTTTAATTCAGGAATGTCTTCGATGTATAATACATTTTCATCTTCTTCGAAATCTAATGTATTTTCCTCATATAAGTAATCGTCGATTTCACTTTCATCTTCGATTATTCCATCGATCAATATTTCTTTATAATCAGAATCTAATTCTAAGCACTTACCACAATTGTCGCATATTTTACCTTCTACAAGGTCGCACGTATTACAATCGCTGCAATTATCACATATTTTATTTTTATCGAAAATACACATTTGCATCTTATCAATCCCCTTGCATTTAAATTTTTAAGGTTATTATAACACTATACACAATTTAAAGCAAGGCAAATAAAAAGCTGCAAAATGCAGCTTTAATCAGCCTCTATAGGCACTTTTATTGTTTGGCCAGGATATATTATTAATGATTCTAAATTATTTGCTTTTCTTATTTCATAAACTAATTTTCTTATATCTTGTTTATCTGTTTTATGTTTTTTAGCTATCTTCCAAAGGGTATCTCCGGATTCAACTGTAACATATATGTAGTTGATTTTGCTTTGGCTCTGGCTATTTGCTTTTTTATAAAAAGGAATAATAAGGATGATTAATATTAAAGCTACAGCTAATAGTTTTTTATTTTTCATAACGACCCCTCCCGAACATATGTTCTATTAATATTATAACGAACAGGTGTTCGGTTGTCAATATGGTCGAACATTAGTTTGCCTGATAAAATAATTTATGTTATAATAAAGCTAGATAATCATTAAGGGGTGCATAAGATATGGCTAACAATAATAAAGATAAGCAGCAGGAAATACTTGAATTTATAAAGAAGGAAATTGCAACAAGGGGATATCCTCCATCTGTTAGAGAGATATGTGAAGCTGTTGGTTTAAGATCCACCTCAACTGTTCATGGTCATCTTGAAAGACTTGAGAAAAAGGGCCTAATAAGGCGTAATCCAAGCAAGCCAAGAGCTATTGAATTAGTAAATAGCTCTACAATAAAAGAAGTAATTAACGTTCCTATCGTCGGGAATGTAGCAGCTGGACAACCTATTTTGGCTATAGAAAATATTGAAGATTCCTTCCCTTTGCCAAGCGATTTTATAAAGATAAACAATAATGCCTTTATATTAAAAGTTAAGGGAGATAGCATGATTGAAAAGGGGATTTATGATGGGGATTACTTAATTGTTGAACAGCAATCAACTGCTAATAATGGCGATATTGTTGTTGCATTAGTTGACGATAGCGCAACTAGTTAAAACCTTTTATAAGGAAAACGGATATATAAGGCTGCAGCCTGAAAATTCATCAATGCAGCCAATTATAGTTAAAGATTGTAAAATACTTGGTAAGGTAAAGGGATTAATAAGAAAGTATTAATAATAAATTAAGGGCTGCAAGATGCAGCCCTTAAAATTTTATTCTAGTATATTTGATAGCCCCTTTAGTATACCAACCTTAGCGTGTTCTAAGGTTAAGCCACCTTGAATATAAGCTATATATGGCGGTCTAATAGGTGCATCTGCGCTAAGTTCTATTGAAGAACCTTGAATAAATGCACCTGCAGCCATTATTACCTGATCAGTATAGCCTGGCATGTCCCATGGCTCACAATCAACAAAGGAATCAACAGGAGATCCTTTTTGAATACCTTTAATAAATTTAATTAGTTTATCTTTATCATTAAATTTAACAGCTTGAATTATATCACTTCTTTTTCATTATATTTTGGCGAAACTTCAAATCCAGCAAGTTCAAGCAGTCTAGATGCAAATATTGCTGATTTTAAGGCCTCAGCTGTAATGTGAGGAGCAAGGAATAAGCCTTGAAACATTTGCCTTATAACACCAAAGGTTGATCCACACTCTCTTCCAATTCCAGGAGCAGTCAATCTGAACGCTGCCTTTTCTACAAATTCTTTTTACCTGCAACATATCCCCCTGTAGGTGCTATACCTCCACCTATATTTTTAATTAAAGAACCTGCTATTATATCAGCACCCACATCCGTTGGCTCTTTAATATCTATAAATTCTCCATAGCAGTTATCAACAAAACATATTATATCTTTATTTATAGATTTTATTAATTTAATAGCTTCTTCAATATCATTAATTTGTAGCGAAGGTCTCCAAGCATATCCAGTTGATCTTTGAATTGCTATCATTCTAATTGTAGAATCTTCCTTTAATACCCTTTCTACTTTTTTAGATTTATTTTACCATTAGGTAAAGGTCAATTTGTCTATAATTTACTCCGTAATCCTTTAACGATCCCATTTCTGATCCTTCTATTCCTATTACCTGCAGCAAAGTATCATAGGGCTTTCCTGTAATTGATAGCAATGTATCATTAGGTCTTAAATTTCCAAATAAGGCAATTGTTATGGCATGAGTTCCAGAGACTATATGGGGCCTTACCAAGGCATCTTCACAATTAAATACACGGGCATAAACCCTATCTAATGTATCCCTGCCTATGTCACCATAACCATAACCGGTAGAATAAGTAAAATGTGAGTCAGATAACTTTTCATCCTGCATAGCCTTTAATACTTTGATTTGATTGTATTCCTTTATTTGATCTATTTCATTAAAATATTTTTCAACGTCCTTTAATGCTTTATCGGCAATTTCAATAGCAACAGGACTAAAATTATATTTTTCCTGCAAAAATTTTTTAGTAATATCTAGCATTTTGCACCTCCAAGTAAAATACATTATAAAAAACTCGCCATAAGCGAGTTTTTTATACTTCTTTATTTTCTTTTTCTTCTTGATTTACTGTTGTATATAAAATGGGCTTTGCTGGAACTATCGTAGATATTGCATGCTTATAAACCATCATTTGTTTTCCTTCTGATTCTAAAATAACTGTAAAGCTATCAAAACCTTTAACATTACCCTTTAACTGAACCCCTGATACTAAGAAAATTGTAACGGGTATTTTATTTTTCCTAGCCCCATTTAAAAACACATCTTGTAAATTATTAGCGTTTTTAACCATACCATCATCCTCCAAAGTTATTATGATAATAATTTGCCCCCATTTATTTTAGGCAAAAATTGCTTAATTTTGGTTATTACTTTTAGTTTATTCTATAGATTATTATTTGTCAATTAAGATTCTAAATTATCATAAATTTTTCCTTTATGTAATTTATCATAACATTTAAAACTTCATCAATGCTGCTAAATTCATCTAAGTTTATCCAGAATATCCTATCCTCCCTTCTAAACCAAGTTAATTGTCTTTTAGCATACCTTCTTGTATTTTGTTTTATTATATCCTTTACTTCTTCTAATGTCAAATAACCATCGAGATAATCAAAAACTTCCTTATAGCCAATTCCCTGCATAGAAGTCATATCCTTAGTATAACCCATTTCCTTTAATTTTTTAACTTCATCTATTAATCCTTTCTCAAACATTTCATCTACCCTTTGATTTATTCTCTCATAAAGTTTTGTTCTATCCATAGTAAGTCCAAAATATGCAAGATTAAAATCTATTTCTCTTTTTTTGATTCCCTTTGAAATTCCGATATAGGTCTGCCTGTATTTTTATATACCTCTAATGCCCTTATTATCCTTTTTAAATCGTTAGGATGTAACCTATTATATGATTCTGGATCAACTTCCTTTAGCATTTCATGGATAAAGTGACTACCCTTTTCCTCAGCCAAATTTTGAAGATAAAATCTATATTCTTCATCCTTTGCCGTTTCTGTAAAATCCAAAGGATAAGTTAAGGAATTTATATATAATCCTGTTCCACCAACTATTATTGGGACTTTGCCCCTTTTTATAATATTATCTATACAGTCTACTGCCATTTGACGGTAAAGGGCAACACTAAATTCTTCTTTAGGATCTACAACATCTATCATGTGATGGGGAACTCCCTGCATTTCTTCTCTTGTAGGTTTTGCAGAACCAATATCCATATATTTATAAATTTGCATTGAATCGGCAGATACTATTTCACCATCTATTTTTTGCAAGTTCTATTCCTATCTTTGTCTTGCCTGATGCTGTCGGACCTGCTATTATAACTATATTTTTTTCATATAATCACCTTACAAGATTCTTCTAAATTTTTTTCAAGATCATCATAAGTCATCCTTATTAAAGTTGGTCTTCCATGGGGACAAGAATAAGGATTCTTACAACGTCTTAAATCATCGATCAGTTTATTCATTTCGCTTAAAGTTAATTTATCCCCAGCTTTTATTGCACCTTTGCATGCCATCGTATATATGATTTTATTAATAGAATTTAGAAAACCGCCTGAAGATTGCACAATTTCGTTCAAAATCTCATTAAATACATCAATATAATTAGGATTTCCATAAATAACTGGAACAGATCTTAATGATATAGAATTACCTCCGAAATCTTCTATAACAAAACCTATTTTAGCAAAATTATCGATATTTTCAAGAAGGAATTCTTTATCAGAAGTCTTCAAATCAATAATTTTGGGAGTTAACAATGTTTGGCTATGGATAGCTGTTCTTTGATATTCATCTAAATACTTCTCATATAATACCCTTTCATGGGCTGCATGCTGGTCTATTATATAAAAATCATTTTCTGCCTCTGCAATAATATATGTCAAATGTATTTGACCGATTGGAACTAATTTAGGAAATAAAGTAGAAGTCTTATTATCTATTATTTCCTCATCTTCAAAATTTTTAACCTCTTCTATAGATTTATCTTTATTTATATTTTCATTTATATATTCTTGCTTATCTTCTTTTACATTAGGCTTATAACTAATGAAAATATCTGAATCATTTTTTTCTAGACTTTGTTTATCTTGCTTATTGAAGCTAAATGTTATTTCTTCTGATTTTATTTCTGGTGAAAAATTTTTTTCAACATTTAGATCTATAATAATCTTAGGGACGGATGCTGTAGTTGCAAAGGCATTTTGAAGGGCCTTGTAAACCAATCTATAAATCTCCTGATCATTTTGAAACTTAACTTCGGCTTTAGTTGGATGAACGTTTACATCTATCAATTGGGGATTCATTGTTATTTTGACAACATAAAATGGAAACTTATCCGAAGTTGAATAGGATCTATATACATTTTCAATTGCAGCATTTATTGTTTTGTTTTTTATTAATCTTCCGTTTATAAAAAGCGTTTGATAGTTTCTATTATTCTTCCCTAAGGCATTATTTCCTATATACCCTTCGATTTTTATATCATTTTCTTCATAATCGATCTTTAATAGATTATCCTTGACTTGTCTTCCGTATAATGAAAGTATAGCATTTAATAAATTTCCATCACCCTTTGTTGCGAAAACTATCTTACCATTATTTTTATATTTAAATGATATATTTTCCTTAGATAATGCAAGACTTTGAACTATCTCAGAAACAATCATGGCTTCCCTTGAAGGAGTTTTTAAAAATTTTAGCCTTGCAGGTGTATTATAGAACAAATCTTTTACAATAATGGTAGTTCCGTCGGGTGCACCGCATTCAATTTTATCTATAATTTCTCCACCTTCAATATAAATTTTAGTTCCAGTCAGATCATCTTTTGTTTTGGTTATCATCTCTACCTTTGAAACAGCACATATACTTGCAAGAGCTTCTCCTCTAAAGCCTAATGTTCTTATATTATAAAGATCATCCTCATTTTTGATTTTTGATGTAGTATGTCTTAAAAATGCAATCTCAACATCGTCTTTTTCTATACCATGCCCGTTATCTGTTATTTTTATTAAGCTTATTCCGCCATTTTCTATTTCAACCTCTATAATACTTGCTCCTGCATCTATTGAGTTTTCAATCAATTCTTTAACAACGGACGCCGGCCTTTCGACTACTTCCCCTGCAGCAATTTTTGTTATTAAATCATCATCTAATATTCTTATTTTTGACATTTTATCACCCTAATTTCTTTGCTTTATTTGTTAATGAATATAATCTATTAAGAGCTTCAATAGGAGTTATATTTAGAATATCGATATTTTTAAGCTCCTCTATTATCTCATTTTCTTGGTAATTAAATAGGTTGATTTCAAAGGAAGAAGTTGTAGCAACTTCTTTTATTACTTCATCCTTTTTAATTTTGTTTATATCATTTTCTTCTAATTTGGCGAGTATTTCCTTAGCCTTTTTAATAACCTCATCTGGGAGGCCAGCTAATTTTGCCACCTGTATTCCATAGCTTTGATCTGCACCACCTCTTACAATTTTTCTAAGGAAAATAATATCATCTCCATGTTCCTTTACGGAAATGCAATAATTTTTAACACCCTTTATTTTGCCTTCAAGTTCTGTTAATTCATGATAATGGGTTGCAAATAATGTCTTTGCACCGATACTTTTATTTATATATTCAATTACCGACCAGGCAATACTTAATCCATCATAGGTGCTTGTTCCTCTTCCTACTTCATCTAATATAATTAAGCTATTTTTAGTTGCATTCTTTAAAATATTCGATACTTCCGTCATTTCAACCATAAATGTGCTTTGACCTAAGGATAGATCATCTGAAGCACCTATCCTTGTGAAAATCCTATCTACTATTGATATTTTAGCCTTCCTTGCAGGAACAAAACATCCAACTTGGGAAAGTAATGTAATTAAAGCAACTTGCCTTAAGTATGTTGATTTACCTGCCATATTAGGTCCCGTAATTATGATTATCATATTTTCTTTATTATCAAGAATGGTATCGTTTGGAACAAAGGGGCTTGATATAACCTTTTCAACAACTGGATGTCTTCCATCTATTATTTCTATAATTCCGTCGTTTGTTATTTCGGGTTTAACATAATTGTTCTCAAAGGAAACCCTAGCAAAGGATAGCAATACATCTATTATAGCTAAATATTGTGCTATCTTTTTATCCTTTCAACCTGTGAGTAGACTTTATTTCTAACATCTACAAAGAGTTCATATTCAAGTTCGACTATTTTTGATTCAGCGCCTAAGATATTTTCTTCTATCTCTTTAAGCTCAGGGGTAATGAATCTTTCGGCATTAGCTAATGTTTGTTTGCGTATATATCTATCCTTAGGGATTAAACTCAAATTAGCCTTTGTAATTTCAATATAATATCCAAATACTTTGTTATAGCCAACCTTTAATGATTTGATACCTGTTTCTTCCTTTTCCCTTTGTTCAAGTTCTGCAATCCAGTTTTTCCCGTTTAGCATTGCATCCCTTAGTTTATCTACCTCTTGGTTATAGCCGGATTTTATAATTCCACCTTCCTTTACAGAAACTGGAGGATTTTCAATGATTGCAGCATTTATAAGATTATATATATCATCTAGTGTATCAAAATCATTTTCTATTTCTCTTATAAGATCGCTTCTGCACTCCTTTAAGGCTGCTTTAATATCAGGAAGCATTGATATTGACTGCTTTAGGGCGTTTAAATCCCTTGCATTTGCACTTTCACAGCTTATTTTACTTAATATCCTTTCAATATCATAAATATTTCTTAAAAATTCTCTAAGGTCTGATGATATATAAATATTATCTATAAACTCTTCAACTGCTTCTAGTCTTTTATTTATTTCTTTTATATTCATAAGGGGTTCCTCAATCCATTTTCTTAAAAGTCTTCCACCCATCGCAGTAAGTGTTTTATCTAAAACATCAATTAACGTTCCCTTTTTGCTTCTGGTCCTTAATGTTTCCGTAAGCTCTAAATTTTTTCTTGTAAAAGAATCAAGAATCATAAAATCGCTTATATTATATTTTTTATGCTTGTTATATGGCCTAAGCTGCTTTTTGAGTATCCGTTAAATATTTCAATAAAGTTGCCGCTGATATTATTTCTTCCCCGTTGAAATTATCAGTTTTGAACTTATCTAAAATATCTAAATTATCATATTTTTCAATTTGGCTTATTAAACAATTATATCTTCCTTTTATTATTTCTAATTGTTCATTTATTGTAGAATTAGGCTTTTCTTCAATAATCAATAGTTCCGAAGGTGCGTATTTAGACAATTCATCTATTAATTTATTTTTTCATTATCAAAAGAAGTTACAAAAAATCTCCAGTAGAAACGTCACAAATAGCAAGGCCTAATTTTGATGTTGAGTTATAAATGCAAATTATGTAATTGTTAGCCTTTTCATTGAGCATGCTACCTTCTATTATAGTTCCAGGTGTTATTATTCTTGTTATTTCTCTTTTACTATTCCCTTTGCAAGTTTAGGATCTTCTACCTGTTCGCAGATAGCAACCTTATATCCCTTTTCAATAAGTTTTGCTATATAGGATTCTGCTGAATGATATGGAACCCCACACATTGGTGCTCTTTTATCAAGGCCACAGTCTCTACCGGTTAAAGCAATTTCCAGTTCCCTTGATGCAATTTCTGCATCCTCAAAAACATTTCATAAAAATCCCCTAATCTAAAAAAAGTATGCAATCCTTATGCTGTTCTTTTATTTCAAGATATTGTTGCATCATAGGCGTTAATCCCAATTCTGATTCCTCCCTAAATTAAGTGTATTATTATTATATAATAAAAACAATGCCGCTGAAAGATAAACTTGCAGCGGCTTTCCTTATTACCTTATAACTTCTACTAATTCTCCTAACAAAATATACATTTGTGCTTGAGTAATCTTAACATTAACAAGCTTACCCTTTAATGATGCATCTCCACCTGTAAAGTGAACTAGTTTACCAGTTCTCGTTCTACCTGTTAATCTATTTTCGTCGGTTTTACTTGGACCTTCAACTAATACTTCAACGATCCTATCTTGATACCTCTTACTTCTTTTTTCACCCACCTGATTTACTATTTCAACCAGTCTGTTAAACCTTTCGTGCTTTACATCTTCAGGAACTTGATCCTCATACTTTTCAGCTGGAGTTCCCGGCCTTTTTGAGTATATGAAGGTAAATGCTGAATCATATTCTACTTTTTTAACAACATCCAATGTCTCTTCAAAATCCTCCTCAGTCTCACCTGGAAACCCTACTATGATGTCTGTAGTTATAGCAACATCCTCTATTTTGCTTTTAATTTTTTCAACTAATTCTAAATATTGTTCCTTAGTATATTTTCTATTCATCTTCTGCAAAATCCTTGTGCTGCCAGATTGAACAGGAAGATGAATATGCTCACAAACCTTTTCGCATTCCTTTATTGCATCTATGACATCATCAGTAAGATCCTTTGGATGGGATGTTGTAAATCTTATCCTTTCAATACCTTCAACTTCATTTACCATCCTTAATAGCTTTGCAAAACTCATATTATCAAGATCTTTACCGTAAGAATTTACATTTTGTCCAAGTAAAGTAACTTCTTTGTAGCCATCCTTAGCTAATTGTTTTATTTCATTAATAATAGCTTCTGGTTTTCTGCTTCTTTCTCTACCCCTTGTGTATGGAACTATGCAGTATGAACAGAAATTATTGCAGCCATGCATAATTGTAACAAAAGCCTTTATATCACTCTCACGATGAATTGGAAGCCCCTCTACTATTTCGCCTTCCTTTTCCCAAACCTCTAATATTGTTGTATCACTCTGCATCGCATTATTCAAGAGCTCTGGGAATCTATGAATATTAAATGTTCCAAATATTATATCTACATAAGGGAATTTCTTTTTACAAGTTCACCTACTCCCTTTTGTTGCATCATACATCCGCCAATAGCTATAATAAGTTCTGGTTTTTTAGCCTTTAGAGCTTTGAGCTGCCCTAAATTTCCATAGGTTTTTGTCTCAGGATTTTCCCTAACTGCACAGGTATTCATTACAATAACATCAGCCTTTTCTTTATCATCTGTTTTTACATATCCCATTTTTTCAAGCATACCTGCAATTTTCTCAGAATCCTCTTCGTTCATCTGACATCCCATTGTTATAATGTGATAATACCTTTGTCTATTTAAACTCATATTTATTCCTCCCTGTGTAAGTTACGAATGTAATTATACTATTTCATCGATTGTTAATCAATACTTATTTTTGTTTACATAAAATTATTTATGTTTATTATTTTTTCAAACCTTTCCTTTGACTCACGAACATATAAATTAAGTTTTTTAAGTCCGGATTTCCAGAGGAAAAGGATAAAGGCTATGAATAAAATAAAATATCCGTAAACTCTTGAAAAGAGTATATAATCATAAATTCCATGTAAAATAATCGGGATAACAAGTGACATTATTAAATATGTGCTACCTTTATCATTGGCAAATTTAGCTATAGAAAGGTAATAACCCATGCTTATTGCAAACAGCATGTGCCCTGGGACGGAGAATATCCCTCTAAAAATGCCTGTATATATAAAGTTCCTTTGATTTAGAACATATAAAAGATTTTCAGCTGTAGCAAATCCCAGGGAGGTAAATACGGAATAAATAATGCCATCTAACTTTTCATTATATTCATATATTTTAAATGCAATGTTATAAGTAACCCAAAATTTAAATAGCTCTTCTGTTAATCCTGCCACAACAAAGGCTACATAAAGAGGACTTTGATTAAAGCTCAATAAAAACTTTTCAACATAATAAACTGGAATAGTTGAAAAAAGCCGAAGATAAAAAGCTTAAAAAGTATTTGAGCAGGTTCCCTATCATATCTATCCTTTTGATAAATAAAAATCAAGAGTGCAATCGTTGGTGCAAGAGCTATTGCAATCATGTTTAGCATACAATCACCTCAATTATAGAAAATTTCAATATAGATTCAGAATATTGCAATTTTTGTTGTTGCCTCGCAATAAATTTGCTATAATAATTAATGTCAGAAAATTTTAATATATCATTATTTTCTCCACAATTTATAATAATATTATGGGGGTATCTTTTATGGAATTTAGGTTATCAGAAAGAATGAATCATTTGAAAGCTTCTGAAATACGCGAGCTTTTAAAGCTAACTGAGGAACCTGATATTATATCCTTTGCTGGTGGTCTTCCTGCACCTGAACTTTTCCCAATAGAAGAAATGAAAGTCATATCTCATAAGGTTTTGAATGATGAAGGAAAAGCTGCACTTCAATACGGTCCTACCGAAGGTTATACTCCACTTAGAAAAATTATAGCTGAGCAAAGAATGAAGGCTGTTGGAGTTAATGCTACTTATGAAAATATACTAATTACTAACGGTTCACAACAAGGGTTAGATTTTACTGGTAGAGTTTTTCTTGATAAGGATGACATAGTAATCTGCGAAAGCCCAAGCTATTTAGGGGCTATTAATGCCTTTAAAGCATATATGCCTAAATTCGTTGAAATTCCTATGGATGATAACGGAATGATTATAGAAGAACTTGAAAAGGCATTAGAAAAGCATCCAAATGCAAAATTTATCTATACTATACCCGATTTTCAAAATCCTACTGGAAAAACCCTAAGTTTTGAAAGAAGAGTAAAAATGTTAGAACTTGCTGAAAAATATAATATTCCTATAATTGAGGACAATCCTTATGGTGAACTAAGATTTGAGGGCGACATGATTCCTTCCATTAAAAGTTTAGATAAAAAGGGACTTGTTATTTATCTTGGAACATTTTCTAAAACCTTCTGCCCAGGATTAAGACTCGGTTGGATATGTGCAGATAAAGATATTTTAAATAAGTATATTATTGTTAAGCAGGGTGCAGATTTGCAGTCAAGCTCAATATCACAAAGAGAAGCTGCAGCCTTTATGCAGGTTTATAATTTGGATGAGCATATTAATAAGATAAAAGAAGTATATAGAAGAAGAAGAGATTTAATGATTGATATGATCAAAAAGAATTCCCAGAAAATATTAAGTATACCTATCCTAATGGTGGATTATTTACATGGGTTACTCTAGCAGAAGGTATAGATGCTGCTGAACTACTAAAAATCGCATTGAGGGATAAGGTAGCCTTCGTGCCTGGTGGTTCCTTCTTCCCAAATGGTGGACATCCAAATCATTTTAGATTGAATTTCTCAAATATGCCAGAAGATAAAATAATTGAAGGAATAAAAAGATTGGGAAAGGTTTTGAAAGAAAATATATAATGGTTAAGGGCTGCAAAAGCAGCCCTTAAATCAATATCGTTGCAGCATTTATTATCTCCTCAAATCCCATATTGTAGTATAAATTAACTGCTCTTGTGTTATCATTTTCAACTTTTAAAAAAGTTCCTTTATTCCATACTCCTTTGCCTTAGTTAATATTTCATTTAAAAGAATTTTCCGTTTCCTTGCCCTCTATATTCTGGAATCACCCCAAAATTAATAAGATAATATCCTTCAGAACTTTTTATTATTTGTCCATATCCAATATCTTCTTCGTTGTATGTTAAGAAAAAACATAAATCTGAAATAAATTCTTTTTTCTTTCTTCGCTTTTTACTTCCTCTAAAGATAATGCCTTTCTTTTTACATTTTCTCCAAATATACTATTTTGCAGAATAACTCTTTTATCTTCCTCTTTGTTGATGATCATGGTTCTTATCCTCAGATTATTCAAATTTGTGAATCGATTAATCGATTTAAATTTTGAAAGATCAATAATCATCAATTTATAGTCCTTTAGCAATTTAATATTGCACTCATGAATAAGTTTTTTTAATATTTCAATATTTCTATAATAAAATTCAATCCTATAACCGCCTAAAAAATTATCTTGTAACTCTTTAATTATTTCATTAAAAGAAACATTTGTTTCAAACGGAATAAAAAGTATTTCTCTTTTAAAATCATATTTTACAATTAAACCTATTATTTTGTTACTATCAACTATTTTAAAGCATCTTTTAGCCATCATATCTAATAATATGTTTCCATCATAATTGCTAAATATATCAAAGTCATAATCTATTGTTTTTAACAACAAAGCTTTTACTTTTGAATAATCTCTCCATCCTGCCTTTATAATTTTGACCATACCTGCTCCTTTCATCTTTTCTTACTAAAAGTCTAGAAAAAATCCCTTTTTTCTTTCCCTTTCATATCTTAATTTTTCTTTTAATTCCATTATTTCATAGGATTTTTGTTTTAGTTCCATTTTAAGCTTCATATTTTCGGTTAAAAGTAAATCCCTCTCTTTAGAATTTATATTTTGGTTTAATTGATTTAACAATTCGTTTATTTCTCTAAATTTTTCTTCAAAAACAAGTAAAACATCATTAGAAGACTTGTTGATACCATTTATTACTTCCATTTTTCCAACACTTGTTACAGCGATTTCTTCATTAGCAGAAACATCTATGCTGCCTATTAGCTTTTTTATCTGTTGATTGCTGTATCCTTCCTCTTGATATTTTTTAATAAGCAAAAGTAAGTTTAGATCTCTTTCTTTAAATATTCTCCTTCCATTGACATCCCTTTCTATTTTTAAATCGAATTCCTTTTCATAGTATCTTACGGCAGATGGCCTATAACCAGTTTTTTCACATATTTCTTTAAAGGTATATGACCTTTCCATAAAATCACCCCATTTTAATATTTCTTCGATAAATTGAATAATCCTTTATATAAATGGGGTTTTTAGTCCAAAAATTTCACCAACAATCTACAAAATATATTCTTCAAGGTATTCTGGGATAACGCAAGATGTCGAACTTACTGTTTCCAGTATAGCCTTTAAATTCATAGCTGCTTCTATTTCACCATGGGTTATAAATACTTTTTGTTGACTTCTTTATTAATTCCTTTATACCATTTTAATAGACCTTGTAAATCGGCATGTCCAGAAAGACCAGGCATATTAATTATCTTTGCATTAACTGCAATTTCTTCACCAAATATTTTTACCTTTTTGCCCCGTCTAAGATTCTTCGTCCTAATGTTCCTTCTGCCTGATAACCAACAAAAACAATCGCTGATTCCTTTTTCCACAGATTATATTTTAAATGATGTTTAATCCTCCCTGCCTCACACATTCCACTTGAGGAAATGATTACAACTCCGCTTTTATTGTTAAGCTCCATTGATTCTTCTTTTGTTTTTACAAAAGTTAAATTTTTAAATTCTAAAACATCATTATCAAGAGATAACATATTTAATGCCTCTTCATCATAACATTCCTTATGTTTTTTAAAAATCTCAGTTGCTTCTTCTGCTAAGGGACTATCAAGATATATTTGGATATTAGTAAAATCTTTTCGCTTTTCAATATCAATATATTTATTTAAAAGATATAATATCTCCTGGGTTCTTCCTACTGCAAAGGATGGAATTATTACATTACCATTATTTTTTATAGTATTTAATATGATTGCATATAAGCTTTGAACCTCACTTGGAATAAAATGGAATCTATTTCCATAGGTAGACTCAATGATTAAGTAATCCGCATAATCTATATACTCATAATCTTTAATAATAGGTATATTTATGTTTCCTAAATCCCCAGAAAATACAATTTTCTTTGTAACACCATCATCTTTTATAAATAATTCTACAATTGATGAACCTAATAGATGCCCCGCATCCTTTAAATTTATATATATATCATTATCAATTCTTTGCACGTGGTTGTATGGAACTGCAACTAAATAGTCTTTTACTTTGTCTCCATCTTCTGCGGTATACAAAGGTTCTATTAATGGCAATCCCTTTCTTTGGCGTTTTTGTTCTCATTTATGGCATCCATTTCTTGAATATGCCCACTATCAACTAACATTATTTTTGCAAGATCTTGAGTTGCAGAGGTGCAAAAATCGATCCTTTAAAGCCTTTCTTTACAAGTAGTGGTAATCTTCCTGAATGGTCTATGTGGGCATGGGTTAAAATTACAAAGTCTATTTCCTCTGGATTAAATGGAAAATTGCTTTGATTGGTCTTTGATTCTTTACCTTGAAACAAACCACAGTCTACTAAAAATTTTCTATTACTTGTTTCAATTAAATAGCAGGAACCTGTAACAGATTTAGCTGCCCCGCAAAATTTTATTTTTATCATAATATCCCCCTTAAAAAATTTATAAAAAAGTATTGACATATCGTTAATACCATGATATATTATTACATGTCAGGTCGCTCTTATAAAGATTGTAACTGAATATGGCCCCTTGGTCAAGTGGTTAAGACATCGCCCTTTCACGGCGGTAACAGGGGTTCGAATCCCCTAGGGGTCACCATTAGGGCCTTTAGCTCAGCTGGCTAGAGCAACCGGCTCATAACCGGTCGGTCCGGGGTTCGAGTCCCTGAAGGCCCACCAATTTAATATGGCCAGATAGCTCAGTAGGTAGAGCAGGGGACTGAAAATCCCCGTGTCGCTGGTTCGATTCCGGCTCTGGCCACCAAAAAGCAGCTTTTAAGCTGCTTTTTATTTTATCAAATAATTTTCAATAAATTTATTAATAAACTCTTCTCTTTTATCCTTTAACCTTATTTCTTTGTTTAGCTTTTTTAAATATTTTTCCTCGCTCCATTCCTTTCTTTTTAAGTATCTTTTCTTCCCCAGCTTCCAGAATCTATGAGGAATAATCAAATGTCCCAAAAATATCTCAAATTCATCCCTTTCAATTTTTCTAATTTCATCGTAAGCAAAAATTAAGTCCTTTGCTATCTCAAAGTTCCATTCAATATAGCTTTTATTCATTATTCTTCTTATAAACTTTGCCAAATCATATATAGGATGATCATATATAACGCTGTCTAAATCAATTAGAAACATTTTACCATTATTATTGATTAAAAGATTTTGATAATAAAAACTATCATGACAAATTAATCTTTCATTTTTGGCCTTTTCACAAAGTCTTTTATAGGATTCCTGGCTAAATATTTGAAGCGCTTTATCGCAAAGCTTTAAATTGAAATCTATTAATTTATAATACTCCTCATCAAAATATGTTTTTAAGATTTTACTTGTAATAATGCTCTTAAATTTTAAAAGGTCCTTTTTTATACTCAAAACTTTCTTTTCCCATTTGTTATAATTGCTTTTTATTTTAAATGAATTTATATGAAAGCCCTTCGATTTATTATGAAAGTCTGCCAAAAAGCACAAGCCTGCTTTAAAACATTTATATCTTTAAAATCACACTCAGAACCTTCTATCCAACTGGTCAGATAATAATATCTTTTATTATATTTTATAACATCTTTTCCATCCACCGTTTTAATATAATCGGCCACCCCATCAAAACCATTGTCCTTTAAAAATCTTGTTAAATGATATCCTATTGAAGCTTTTTATCATTATGTTTAAATTCCTTTAAGCAATAAATAGACCTTTCTGTATTTACTTTAAAGGCACTTCTTACCTTTTCTACTGATGTTGGGGTAATATTATAATGGTTTAATAGTATTGTATTTATTTTTTTAGATATTCATCTGTTATATATTTGTTAAGTTCGGATATTCTTTTTTCATAAAAAGCACCTTGAAATATTCTTTTATATGATTATATTTTTATTATTTGTTTTTTATACATTTATCAGTTATGATAATATTACTTATGATTATTTAAAAAACTATATGCATTAATACATTGAATAGCTGTCCCTATCCATAGACATTCTTCATCGATATCAAAATAGCTTCCATGGGCAGGATTTACAATGCCCTTCAACTCATTCCTACAGCCTAATTTATAATATAATCCAGGCACTATTTTAGTATAATATGCAAAATCCTCTACCCCCATACCTGGTTTTGGAAGTTCAATAACCCTTATCTTATCCAGTTCACTAAGTTCCTTTATAAATGTGTTATAAAGTTTATCATCATTCGAAAAAGAAGGATAACTTTCTTTTAAGTCTAATGTGACTTTGGCTCTATACATATTGGCAGTCATTTTTACAATTTCTTCTACTCTTTTAGGACAAAACTTCTGACATCATCACCTAAAGTTCTTATAATACCCTCTAATTCAACCCTTCTTGCCACTGCATTTGCCGCTGTTCCTCCACTTATTTTTCCAACAGTTATTACAGCCGAATCTGTTGCTGCAATCTCCCTTGAAATTATAGATTGCAAATTATCTATAATTTTTGCTGCAATTAAGATGCTATCAATTCCATCTTGGGGATATGCACCATGGGAACCTTTACCTTCAACAATAATTTTAAAAGGATTCGACGCAGCTGCAACTATTCCCTTTTTACACCAATAGTCCCAACATCCAAAGTTTCGTCAATATGTAAAGCATATATTGCCTTTACATCCTTTAACGCTCCAAATTCAATCATATCCCTTGCCCCACCGTCAGTTTCTTCTGCCGGTTGGAATATAAGCCTAACCCTTCCCCTAAGTTATCTTCATATTTTTTCAAAATGATTGCTGCACCTATCTGGATTGCTGTATGGGCATCGTGACCACAGGCATGCATAAGACCTGGTTTTAATGATTTATATGAAACATCTTTTAAGTCCTCAATTTCAAGGGCATCCATATCCGCACGTAATGCAACTATATTTTCACCTTCCCCTATCTCAGCAACAATTCCACAATTATCGTATCTTTTGTATTTAATTCCATAATCTTTTAAATATGACTCAACAAGTCCTGCTGTAAATTTTAAATCTCTATCAATCTCTGGGTTTTTGTGTAATTCCCTCCTTATAAATACAAGTTCCCTTTGAATGTTTTTGCTTCATTAAAAAAATTAATCATAAAAAACTGCCTCCTCTGAAAAAGAAAGAATATTATCTTCAATTTTTACTTTTATTCCAATTGGAATAGTGATTTTTATCTTTCCATGTCCGGCTTCCAATCCATAATAAACAGGAATTTTAATTTCTCTGAAAAAGTTCATTAAAACTTGATGTAGGGTAAAGCTTTTTTCATCAAGAGATTCACAGTTTGTAAATTGTCCAATTATTATTGCTTTTAGTTTATCAAATATACCGGCATATTTCAATGTTTGGAGCATTCTATCGATTTTATAAGGTTCTTCGTTTATATCCTCAATAAACAAAACCTTATCTTTAAAATCAATATTATATTTTGTTCCAATGAGGGAAACTAATATTGAAAGATTCCCTCCTATTATAATTCCTTCTGCTTGTCCAGAATTTATACATTTTAAATTTATTTTAATCTTTCCTATATTCCCTTGCAAACACTCTAAAAGCATTTTCAAATTAATATCGTTAAAAAGATCACCTGTTGCCACCATCGGTCCGTGAAAGCAAATACATTTTGTTTTATTATAAATAACATTCAAAAGTGCGGTAATATCGCTGTATCCGACGAATATCTTTGGATTATTTCTAACGCCGTTCCAATCGATTTTATCCAGCAATCTTATTGAACCATATCCTCCCCTTAGGCAAAAATTGCATCGATATCCCTTCTTTTAAAAAAGTATTAAAATCATCTGCCCTCAAATAGTCATCTCCTGCAAGAAAGCCCTCCCTTGCAAAGCAGCTTTTCCTAATTCAATTTCAAACCCCAAATTTCTAAGGACTTTAACTCCCTCCATAAATAAATCTTGATTATAGCAAGGACTTGCTGGAGCTATAATTCCAATTTTATCCCCCTTATTTAACTTTTTAGGCTTCATATATCCTCCCTATTTAATTAATTCTTTATAAATATTTTCCTCAATTTCATAAAGCAAAGGGACATCATTAAAACAGGAAACGCTCTTTATAATTCTATAGGCTGCCTTTAGATTTTTCTCCTTTATATAGATATATGCTAAGTTTAGAAAGCTATTATTATAATTGTTATTTAACTCAATGGACTTTTTAGGCATTCCTTGGCATTATCAAGTTTGTTAATTTCAATATATGCAGTTCCAAGATTATAATATAGCAAATAGTGTTTTAAACCAAGTTTTTCAGCTTTTAAAAACTTTTCTATGGCCTCTGAATACTTTCCTTCTGCACAATAACATAATCCCAAGTAATAATAATACTTTTTCTTGTTCAAAAATAAGTTTTCATAGCCAAAACCTTTGCTTCATTCAATTTTTTATCTGAAATTAATTTTACTATTTTCTCATCCATTAATATAAAACCTCCCTATAGGCTTTTTTAGTAATTATTTACCTATAAGGAGGTTTTTATTCAAATTTTATCTTCCCCTCAAATTATTAGCGATTTGCCACATCTCGTCTGCTGATTTTACAGTTCTAGCACTTAATTCAAAGGCCCTTTGTGTAACTAACATGTTAGTAAGCTCCTTAGTTATATCTGCATTGGATGTTTCTAAAAAGCCTTGCCTTAAATGAAAGTTTTCCAAAGCTTCAACATTATCAGCTGAATAAACATTCTCACCCTTTGAAACAATAGCATCCTGTCCGATTATTCTATAAAGGTTAATTTTGCCTACTAATTCTTCCTCATCATTATTTATTTTAAATATATTCCCATCGTGGCTAATCCTAATTCTATCGTTATCTGATAAATTGTTATTATAATTTTCTATATTTAAAATTAAACCTGATGAATGAACAAAGTTACCATCTGCATCTATTTTAAAGGCTCCATCCCTTGTATAAAAATTTCTTCCTTCATTATCCACCAATCTAAAATATCCTTCCCCTTCTATAGCTAAATCAGTTTTCCTTCCTGTCTCCTTTAGAATTCCTTGTGAAAAATCCCTGACAATACGTTCACCTTTTGTCCCGCTTCCAACGGAGAGGTTATCTTTATCATCAGAAGTTATAGGAACTCCTAACCTATTTACGCTCTCATTTAGAATATCTAAAAAGGCTACATCCACCCTCTTATATCCATTTGTATCGACATTAGCTATGTTATTCGATATGGCATCTATTCTATTTTGATTTGATATTAACCCCGATTTACCGTTCCATAAAACCCTTAGCATGCTACTCACCTACTTATTTAATACTCCCAATTTCATTAACCGTTTTATTCAGCGTTTCATCTAATGATTGAATAACCTTCTGATTCGATTCATAGCTTCTCATTATGCTAATCATTTCCGTAATGACTTCTATTGCATCTACATTGGATTTTTCAAGATATCCTTGCTTTATATGAGCATTTACTGCTTTTCCTTCTGATGCTGCTATAAACACACCTTCTTTATCCTTTTTAAGGCTTGCTTTATCTTCAAAATCAACAATCAATAATTTTAATTGGTTAACATCTATATTATCCGTGTTAACCCTTATTGGTTTATTATCAGCACCAAGCACATACAAGCCAGATGAATGCTTTAAGAATCCCCTTTCGTCTATTAAAAATCTACCATCTCGGGTATATCTTTTTCATTGTTTTCATTTGTTAATACAAAAATCCATTCCCATCTATCGCAAAATCTAAATTCCTATCCGTTTTTTCTAAAACTCCTTGTCCAAAATCAACAACCGTATCAGCTATCCCAACTCCAAGCTCTAAGCTTCCAATGTTTCTTTTAAAGTTCTTATTCCCAATTTGTTTATCCTTATTTTGGACAATCATCTCCTCAAAGGATTTTAAAACCACCTTTTGCTTTTTATATCCAGGAGTATTTATATTAGAAACATTGTTACTCAAATTTTCACTTTGAATTTGCCTTGTGATCATGCCTGAGGCAGCAGTATATAATCCCCTTAACATAAGAATCCCTCACTTTTTATCATTTTCAAAGTAAGCCTTTATCTCATCAGGATATCTCATTCCAAGTTCCCTTGCCATGATTTCTATCTTTTCTTTTGAAATATTAGTAGGTCTATAAAAGGTATAAAGTATACCTGATATAATTAATCCAATTCCTAGTCCCAAAACAAATCTACTATCTAATATTATATCATAAATTGCTCTCCAATTTATTTTCTTGCCTTCATTAAACCAAGCCTTAATAGCACCTCACCCTTTCCTAAATTTAGTTTTGAACTAATCTCGTCTACTGTTAAACCGGCCAGTGTCATTTCATAAATTTTGTCATTGATATCCTTTCCGTCCATTTCATTTGTTTCTACAGCTTTAGCATCTTTAATGGTTGTCTTTTCCTCTTTAATTTCATCCTTTTTTAGATTTTCTATTTCTTCACCTAAAGAAATTAAAGAAAGCTCAACATTTTCAATTCTATCTAGGATTTCCTTCAGGGTTTCTTTTATTTCCTTTAAAGCTAATTTGTTTTCCTCATAATATAATTTTTCAGAAATTATATTTTCAAAGTCCATTATTGGATTTATTTCCATTATTTCCTTAGGTTTTAATTTTTTTACCAAAAACTTAAATAAATAAATAGTAGACCTAATATAATTAGGATAAAATTCATTACTATTCCTCCAATATATATTTAAGTCTTTTTAGATTTTCCCTTAGGCGGATAATAGCTCTACTATGAAGCTGTGATACCCTGGATTCCGACACTTCCAAAATCTTCCCTATCTCCTTTAAAGTAAGTTTTTCAAAATAATATAGATTTAAAATCAATTTATCCTTCTCTGGAAGCATTGAAATAGCTTCCCGCAAAATCTTAAGTCTTTCTTCATTCTCTACAATGGTCTCAGGGTGTGGGCTGTTTGCATCCTCAACAAAATCCTTAACCTGCATGTCCTCTTCATCTGATTTAAAAAATATTTCCTCTAAGGATACTAAAGATACATAATTTACATAGGATTCTATAGTTTTAAGTTCCTCTTCAGAAATATTTAATTTATCAGCTAGCTCTTTGTCTGTTGGCTCTCTGTTAAGACTAGATTCTAATTCTTCCCTTGCCTGATTAAGGAGGGAAAGTTTTGAAACTGCACTTTTTGGTATCCAACTTATCTTTCTAAGTTCATCAATGATTGCCCCTTTAATTCTTAAGGTGGCATAGGTTTCAAACTTTATTCCCTTTGTTGGATCAAACTTTTCTATAGCATCGATTAGTCCTATAATCCCATAGCTTACAAGATCCTCAAACTCAACTCCAGGAGGCTTTCCTGCAACAAGGCGAGAAGCTATATATTTTACATAGGGAAGATACCTTAAAATCATTTCCTCTCTTTCATCGAATTGTTTATAACATTTCATTATTTCACCTCTATTTCAAGAGCTTAAGTTGTTCCCTCATTTTATTAAATATAAACTTTATTATACTATCCCTTGTCTTTTCGTCTATGTTTTCATATTTTAAGGCAAGCTTAAAATTTTTATTATCAACATCCTCAGTTCTTACAACCGAAGCCAAAATCATGACTTCATGGGGGATAGTTAATAAAAGCAATACATTATTCCCTGATGGTGCCTTCTCCTTTGTTAAGATTTTTATTCCTCCCCGCTGATATCTACCGTTAAACCTTTTTGTAATTGTTTGTAATATAAAGCTGGAACATCCTTTAAATCGAAAAATCTTTTATCCTGAGGCAATATAGAATACTTAATTTCCATAGTAATTGGAAGCCTAAAGTATTCTCTTCTTTGAACCTTTTCAATCACTTCAGGTAAACTTAAAACAAGCATATCGATGTTGTTTTCTCTTTTTTACCTAAAATTATAGCTCTACATTTAGTAACGTCCTTTTCATTTGGAACATAAAATTCAATAACTCTACCATGATGAGCTATAAAATATCTATTACCAGCAACGGGAACATCTATTAATAAGAAATTCTCGTTAATATCTTGAATTTTGCTGACAAAGGTTATTCCATCCTGGATAACATCAATTTTTTGTCCAATTTTAAGGTTTACATTTAGTCCATTCATGAACCTAACCCCATCCTTCCGAAAAGTTTAAAAAATACATCTTTAATTGTATTGTTTTTATTTTCCTTTTCAAGTCCTATAACATCTGAAGCTATCTTCATTATGCACATACTAGCCTCAGTTTTAGGAAAACTAATTAGATATGGTCTTTGTTCAATAATGGATATAGGAACTTTTTTATCTTCGAATAAAAATCCCCTATAGTTTATCTTAGACTTCAAAAACACATTAACAGTATTACTTAACTTTTCGAAGGTTTCTCGTGCTTCCTTTATATTTTTTACTTTATTTATAACAACGTTTATATTAGCATCTTGAAATTTATTCTTTATTATTTTAATTAAACTATAGGCATCTGTTAATGCCGTAGGTTCCGGAGTTGTTATTACAATAACTTCATCTGAAATTGCAACAAAGTTTAGTATAGTTTTTGAAACTCCTGCTCCCGTATCAACAATTAAAATATCAATATCATCTAATTTTTCAAATTCTTTAATTAATCTCGCTCTTTGTTCTTCATTCAAATCAACAATATCCTTAAGTCCGGAACCACCTGGTATTATTTTAACACCTTCTTGAGTCAACTCAATTATTTCATTGATATTTTTGTTATTAAAAACTAAATCAAACAAACTATATTTTGATTTCACTCCATACATAATGTCTACATTTGCCATTCCTATATCAGCATCAAGTATTGCAACTTTAAGTCCCCTTAATTTCAATGCTACTGCCAAATTTACAACAAAGCTTGACTTGCCAACTCCGCCTTTACCACTTGTTACGGTTATTACTCGGAATTTATTTTTCTTTTGTGTTGTTTTGTCATTAACAAGCCTTCTTAATTTTTCTGCCTGATCCATAATTTATTCCCCCAAAACAAGCTTAATGAGTTTATCAGAGTTGGCTTCTTCAATATCATCTGGAACATTTTGTCCAACAGTAATATAAGAAATTGGTTTTTGCTGTAATAAGCTGCTGTTAAGATACTACCATAAATATCAGTTTCATCAAGCTTGGTTAAGATGATATTGTTATAATCAAGCATTTTATAATTTTCTATGATAGATTTTATATCCCTTTGTTTGGTTGTTACACTAAGAACAAGGCTTATTTTATCTGGCTTTATTTCTTCGATAAATTTTTTGGTTTCTGCTATTTGCATAGCATTTTTACTACTTCTTCCAGTTGTATCAACTAATATTATATCACATTCCTTCATCTGATTTAAAACTTTGGGAATATCTTTAATAGAATATATTACACCAAAAGGAATATTTAATATTTCCGCATAGGCTTTTAACTGTTCAATTGCACCAATTCTATAGGTATCTATAGTAATGAGTCCATCTTTTTTGTTCTTATATAAAGAATATAAACTTGCAAGCTTTGCTACAGTTGTCGTTTTTCCAACACCAGTTGGTCCGACAAAAGCCTGAACTCTTGAATCAGTTTTATCATCCTCTTTAAGTAATTCCTTGGTATACTTAATTAGCAATTTTTCTAGATTTTTAGCATTTATTTTACCGTCACCATTTTCTTTTTTAATAGATTCAATTATATTCTCTATAATTTCCTCAGGGACATCATTATTCAATAGATTTTCCTTTATCCTTATTTTCTGTGATTTTTTCATACCTTTTGTTTCTTTGTTGTTGTTTTTAACTAAATTCTCTACCATATTTTTTAGTTCTGCTATTTCCTTTTCAATATCACTTGAAACAGCATGTTTTGAACTCTTTTTGTCCTTATCATCAGCTGCTGCTGTAACCTCTATTTTTTAGGCTTAAAAAATCCTAAAAGCCTTTTTGCCTAATTTTTCTTTGACTAACAATAACGGCATCATTTCCAAGTTCATATCTTATCTTCACCATTGCCTCCTGCATATTATCTACTATATATCTTTTTACAATCATATGCTCACCATCCCTAATGACTCAATCTGAACGTCTGCAGGAATTTCATTCATCGATAAAACGAATAAATTAGGAAATACGAGTTCGGTCATCCTTCTAAAGGCTGGTCTTATTTTAGGAGAACATAAAATTACAGGTTGACCATTATAAAAATCGCTAATCTCCATCAATCTCTGAACTGCCTCAAATATCCTCCTTGTAGTATCAGGATCCAAGGCTGGATATGATCCTTGGAAAGACTTTTGAATATTATCTGAAATAAGCTGCTCAAGGGACGGATGCAAAGTCAAGAGTCTTATCGTGTTATTTTCATCTACAAGATTTTTGCATATAGTTCTTCCAAGGGAAATCCTTACGTATTCAGTTAAAAGTTCTATGTCCCTTGTGTTTACAGCGTGATCAGCCAATGTTTCAAGTATAGTAACAAGATCCCTAATTGGCACTCTTTCCTTTAAAAGATTTTGAAGAACCTTTTGAACCTCACCTATAGATAAAAGTCCAGGTATCAATTCCTCAACAACTGCACTATAATTTTCCTTTATATTATCAATAATCATTTTAACTTCCTGTCTTCCTAAAAGCTCATGGGCATGTTTTTTAATAATTTCAGTAAGATGAGTTACTAAAACAGTCGTAGGATCCACTACTGTTATTCCTAAAATTTCAGCCTCTTCCTTTCTATTGTCAGGAATCCAAACTGCAGGTAACCCAAAGGTTGGATCAACAGTTTTTATTCCTTCAATTGGAATTCCATCACCTAATACATCTATTGCAAGATAATGATTAACTAATATTTCTCCCTTTCCAACAACTGTCCCTTTTATTTTGATAGCATATTCGTTTGTTGCAAGCTGAAGATTATCCCTGATTCTTATAGGCTGAACGATTATTCCCATTTCAAGGGCAAGTTGCCTTCTAACGCCTGCTATTCTATCTAAAAGATCTCCTCCCGATGAAACATCTGCAAGGGGTATTAGTCCATACCCTATCTCTATTTCTAAAGGCTCTACATTAAGATATTGCATAACGTTTTCCGGTTCTCTTTTTCAGGTTTTATATCTTCAATTTTAGTTTCTAAATTCATCTCACCTTTGCTATCTTTTGTTAGGACATATGATGAAAAACCGCAAGCTGCAGATAGCGATAGAAAGAGTAAATTAGGTAATGATGGGATTAACCCTAAAATCGCTAAAATTGCACTGGCAATACCTAAAACCTTAGGGTATGAAGTAAATTGCCCTGCAAGTTCCTTACCAAGGGTTGAATCCCCTGCTGATCTTGTAACAATAATACCTGATGCTGTTGAAATTAAAAGGGCAGGAATCTGACTTACAAGACCATCACCTACGGTTAAAAGAGCATATTTTTTCAACGCATCAAAGGCAGATAAACCTCCAAAAATACTTCCTATTAAAACACCACCGATAATATTAATTAAAACAATAACAACACCAGCTATGGCATCACCTTTAACGAATTTGCTGGCACCATCCATAGCCCCGTAAAAATCTGCCTCTTGCTGTAATTTTTTTCTTCGCTGTTTTGCCTCTTCTTCTGTTATAATGCCTGCGTTTAAGTCTGCATCTATGCTCATTTGTTTTCCTGGCATAGCATCAAGTGTAAATCTTGCTGCAACTTCAGCAACTCTGCCTGCACCATTGGTGATAACTACAAATTGAATAACAACTATGATTATAAAAAGAATGAATCCTACAACGTAATTACCACCAACAACAAAGTTACCAAAGGCTTCAATTATTTGTCCCGCTTGTCCTTGTCCAAGAATTAATCTTGTCGAGGAGATATTAAGTCCTAATCTAAAAAGAGTCGTAATTAGTAGTAGGGTTGGAAAAACAGAAAACTCCAGAACTTCGGTTGTAAACATAGTTAAAAGCAAAATTACTAAACTTATCGACATGTTTAGAGCAAGAAATATGTCAAGAAGCCATGTTGGCAGTGGAATAATTATCATTAAAACTATTAAAATAATTACAAAGGCTATTAAAACATCTATATTTGCCTTTAAATTCTTTTCCTTGAACATCTAGCCATCACATCCCTCTAATACTGTAAACATATGCTATAATTTCAGCAACTGCTTGATAAAGCTCAACTGGAACCGTTTCGTTTATTTCTACTTTATAATATAAAGTTCGTGCCAAAATTTTATTTTCAACTATGGGAACATCGTTTTCCTTTGCAATATCTTTAATTTTTTTGCGATAAGATCCGCACCCTTTGCAACAACTATTGGTGCAAAATCCTTATTCCTTTCATATTTTATTGCAACAGCAAAATGAGTTGGATTAGTTACGACTACGTTGCCTTTGGGACCTCATGCATCATTCTCTTCATTGCCATTTCCCTTTGCTTTTGTCTTATTCGAGATTTAATTTGTGGATCCCCTTCAGTTTGTTTTAATTCCTCCTTAACCTCCTGTTTTGTCATCATCAAATCCTTTTTAAGTTGTCTTTTTTGAAATATAAAATCAGCAACTCCAACAATTATTAAAAATACAACTAGTCTTGTCATTTGTTTATCAGTAATACTCTTTACAAAAGGATAAATTCCAAAGGGATTCAAATCGCTGGTCTTTAATATTTCAAATAGGTTGTTTCTCAAATAGCTAAAGGTTAAATACATAATAATTATAATTTTAAGCATTGACTTAATAAGTTCAACAATGGATCTTTTAGAAAACAATCTTTTAAATCCATTCAATTGATTTAACTTGTCAAAACTAAACTTTAAATTTTCTGTTGTAAATAAAAAACCAATTTGAAGGATATTTGCTAAAATTCCAAGAACCATTATTGTAAGCAAAAAGGAAGTGCAACTATTGATGCATTCTTTAAAACATATAAGGCTATAATCTTAACTTGCTGAATACTCATATCTTCCTTTGTTATCAGATTAAATGTCTCTATTAAAAATTTTCTTCCATTCAAATATAAGCTTTGTCCAAACACCAAAAACAAAAACATAACGCCAAGAAGAACAATGGATGAAGTTAAATCGATGCTCTTTGCCACCTGCCCCTTTTTCCTTGCATCCTGCAACTTCTTTGGGCTTGCTTCTTCAGTTTTATCCTCCGATGCCATCAGAACTATAAAAGGCAGAGTGTTAAAAAGTTTTACTAAATCCCCTGATAAACTTTCAAATAGTTTTATATATATATGGGTTAGCCCCGGTAAAATCACAGATACTGCAAATAAGCCGACAAGGGTTTTTACTGGCAAACTTAAAAGAAATATATTTATTTGTGGAACAGCTCTATTTATAAGTCCTAAAGTAAAATCAGTTAGAAAAACCACTATAACAACTGGAGCTGCAAGTTGCATCGCAATATAAAAGCTTTTAGCAAATACATCTAAAATTACAATAAAGATATTGGAATTAATCTTTAAAATTTCTAAGGGAACCACTTCAAAACTTTTTATTATTGCCGATAATAATATATGATGAAAATTTAAAGTTACAAATATAACTATTGCAAACCAGTTAAAAAACCTCTCAAGGGGTGTGGAACTTCCTGAAGTTGATGGATCAAAGTATTGCGACATTGAAAAACCTACATTAAAATCCATTATTTGTGCTGAAACTCTTATGGCATTAAATATCAAAGTAGATATATACCCTATTGAAACTCCAATAGCTATTTCTCTAAATATAAAAAACACAAGATCAAAATTATTATTTATAAATTGATAGGTTGGAATTTTAATATTTGCTGTAACCAATAAGGATAATATTAAAGAAAGTCCCATCTTAACTATTGTTGGAATTTGCCTTATTGAAAAAATAGGTGATGACATAAGCATTGCAATTATCCTTACTGAAGCTAAAAATAGAATCAAAAATTCATTCATAGAATATACCACCTATTTTACAATTAAAATTATATTGCTAAGCATAGTTTGAATAAATTGAATTAAAGTTTTTAGCATCCAAGAACCTAAAACTAAAAAGACGACAATTACAGTTATTACCTTGGGAACAAAGGTTAATGTTTGTTCCTGTATTTGAGTTGCAGCTTGAAATATGCTGACCAAAAGTCCTACAGCCATTGATGCAATTAAAACAGGTGCTGCAATCATAAGAGCCACCGTCATAGCCTGTTTGCCGATTGCAAGGGCAAAGGATAAACTCATAAGATCACTCCTACATAAAGCTTTGGATTAAAGATTTAACAACTAAATGCCATCCGTCCGCTAAAACAAACAAAAGTATTTTAAAGGGAAGAGAAATAGTAACCGGCGGAAGCATAAACATTCCCATCGACATCAAAATACTTGCCACAACCATATCTATAACAATAAAAGGAACGAAGATCATAAATCCCATCTGAAAGGCTGTCTTAAGTTCACTTATAACAAAGGCAGGAATTAGAATTTTAA
The DNA here is from genome assembly GCF_028872215.1 of Caloramator sp. Dgby_cultured_2. Taxonomy (NCBI): domain Bacteria; kingdom Bacillati; phylum Bacillota; class Clostridia; order Eubacteriales; family Clostridiaceae; genus Caloramator; species Caloramator sp. Dgby_cultured_2. Next base: position 875,972 of record NZ_CP118396.1, on the reverse strand, counting down.
AGGGAACATCATATCGATCCTTTGGTTTTTCAATGTTAGCTGCATTATAAAACAAAGCAAGATCCTTTTCCCTGGTTTGCTTTAGCATAAAATCCTTTAATGGCTTACTGCCAATTTCTATAGCCTGCTGCTGTGAAATTTGACCCTTTATATATGGCTGAATAGCTTCATTGTTTATTTTATTATAAACTGGAGCCATGATAAAAAAGTCATAAATAAAGCAAGTCCAATTAAAACCTGATTAGGTGGAGATTGTTGGGTGGACAATGCATTTCTTATAAACCCAAGAACTACAATTATCCTTGTAAAGCTTGTCATCAGAAGAACTATTGCTGGAATAAATGTTAAAGAAGTCAACAAAATCAATAATTTTATATTATCCACATATTCCTTAGGATTTTTAGCTGAATCTATTGAAATATTGACTTTTGGGACTGGAATATTTGGTGTTGCAGCAAAGGCTATTCCGATCGTAGCTATGAAAATTAGTAAAACTATTAGAAAAACTCTATTGAACCTTTTCATTCTTCATCTTCCTTCTAATTAGATTAAAATCGAAGCCCTCTAAATTATTTTTGTAAACCTCTAAGTCATCTTGGCTAAGTTCTAATAGTATTTTTACATCATTTTGAGTATTTGAAATTATATAGGGCTTTCCAGCAATTGAAACAACAGACAAAAATGAATTTTGGCTAAGGGGGACCCTCTCATACACTTTAATTAACCTACCGCTTCCTAATTTATTTAAATATCTTCCCCATATTTTGCCGATAAAATGATTAAAAATATAATCATTGGAAGAAATATTACCAGTTTGACGACAGCAAATAAAGTTTCTGAATTCATTATTAAATCACCTACTGTATTATGATATCATAGAAATAAACATTAGTTATTTGCCCTGATGTTAATTTAGAATTGATTTTACCTATAAGTTCCTTTCTTATATTTTCAAGTTTTATTCCATCGAATTCTGTAGACTTTTTTAATCTAATCGTAGTTATAACTAAATCCCTGATTTGGGGCATTTTGTCTTTAAGCTCCGTTTCAATCTTTGTATCTGTATAGGCTAAAAATATTTTTGCCTTTATATATACCCTAATATCTTCATCAGCAAGATTAACAACAAATTCATCCATTGCCATAGTTTTCTCTGGCTTTGGCTTAGGAGTTGCATTTTGGTTTTTGTCATAAACATATAACCTAAGAAAACTCCAGCTGCAATTAAAAGAACAAGTAAAATTATGATAATTATCATTAGTTTTGAAACACCTTTATTTTCTGCCATATCAATTCGCTCCTTTTTGCTTAGTAACAATTAAAATATTAACTCTTCTATTTTTTGCCTTCCCTCAGGCGTTGCATTAGATGCAATTGGACGGTATTCCCCAGCACCAACAGCAGTTATCTTTTCCGGCTTAATACCTTGATTTTCCACTAAGAACCTAACTACTTTGACTGCTCTGTCTGCTGAAAGCTCCCAATTGCTCTCATAATACCCTCTATTGATTGGAACATTATCCGTATGCCCCTCTACAACTATTTCATTTTCAAACATCCTCAAAAGCTGAGCAATCTTCGAAAGCAATGGAATGCTTTCAGGTTTTATATCTGCTTTACCTGAGTCGAACAATATTTTTTCTTGAAGTTCTATTACAACTCCCCGTATATCTTCCCTTATCGTAATTTTAGCTTCAAGTTTGTTATTTTTGACAAACTCTTGAACCTTTCTATATATCCTTTCAGTTTCGCCCCTTTGAACATCCAATTCAACCTTTCCCGTTTGTCTTTCCTTATCTTTAGTTTCTATTCCTGGATTTGTGTTAACTGGAACAGGTCCTAAATTGCCACCACTCACAACAGTATTAACATTACCACCAAAGGCTTTAGCGAGTGAAAATGCTAATGTTTTAAATTTAATATTGTCCATCGTTGAAAATGCATAAAGTAAAACGAAAAAACATAAAAGCAGCGTCATCATGTCAGCATAGGTTGTAAGCCATTCTCCAGCATTTATTTCACTTTTTTAGAACGTCTCCTACTCATTTGATACCACCGCACCCTTTTCAACATTTTGTTTTAACATCGCCAATCTTTCTTCGGGTGCTAAATAAGTCTTAAGTTTATCTTCCACTATTCTTGGATTTACACCCGATTGAATCGCTAAAACTCCTTCTATCATCATTTCTCTTCTTCCTATTTCCTCATTGCTTTTATTTTCAAGTTTTGTTGCTAAAGGAGTAAAAACAAGTTAGCCAATAAAGATCCATAAAACGAGGTTATAAGGGCCACCGCCATAGATGGCCCAAGGGTTGACTGGTCCTGCAAATTCTTAAGCATTTGTATAAGCCCAACTAATGTTCCTATCATACCAAAGGCTGGAGCCATTGCTGCCCATAACTTGAAAAAGATATAACACTTTGATGTCTTTTTTCCATTTCCGAAATCTCCAGTTCCATAATTTCTCTAATAATTTCAGGTTCAATACCGTCAACCACCATTTGTATTCCATTTTTTAAAAATTCGTCTTGAATGTTTTGAACTTCATCCTCTAGTGATAATAATCCCTCTTTACGTGCTTTTTTGATAATTCAACAAATCTTTCTATAAGCTCCGATGCAGGGACTTGTTTATCAACAAAAGCATTTCTGATTGCTGTAGGCACTTTTTTATAGTTGACATAGGAACTGCTATCATAACCGCAAAAAGGATCCAAAAGCTGTTATAAAAGAGAGGCAATATCCCAGAAGGTTAAAAGCCCATCCTTTATCGAGGCTTGTCCTGAAATCATACCATATAAAACTACAAAAACCCTAAAACCAATCCTAGCGCTGTTGATAAGTCACTTTTTTCATTTTATTACCTCCGGTAGATTCCACATGAATTTTCTTTTAAAGGCAATAATTTTTTCGATTATCTCCTCTGGAGATTCTTTAACTACATATTTTTTTCCGTTTATTGTTGTTATTACTGTATCAGGAGTTATCTCTATTTTTTCAATAAGTTCTGAATTCAAATAAAAAGCAACGTTATTAAAGCCTGTAAGTTTAATCATATGCTACTCCCCATTATCTCTTTAGATTTAAAAGCTCTTGAAGCATTTCATCTGATGTTGTTATTGTCCTTGAATTTGCCTGAAAGGCTCTACTTGTTACTATCATTTCTGTAAATTGTTCTGCAAGATCAACATTGGACATTTCTAAAAGTCCTTGTCTTACAGTTCCAAATCCTGAGGATGCTGGAAGTCCTATAGAAGGTGCACCTGAATTGGCTGTATTTCTATAAGTATTTCCTCCAAGCTTTTCAAGCCCTGCAGGGTTTTGGAAACTTGCAAGGGCAACCTTACCTATAACAACTGTTTTATCGCCATATATCCCTTTAATCGTTCCATCCTTATCTATTGAAAAGCTTAAAAGCTTTTGTTTTGTTCCATTTTCATCTAATGCTTCAAAGGGGATTACTATACTTTTAAGTTCTGTAATATTAGGTGAATTTTCTGCACTTATTTCAGGTTCATAGGCTGGCTCGTCTACGTTTACTGTTGGAGGATTTGCTGGATCATAAACATCAGCTAAAAAGGCTGTATTATATGAACCTAAAACATGAAATCCTTCTGAAGTTACAAGGCTTCCATTAGCATCTAAAGTAAAGGCCCCATCCCTTGTAAATCTGTATTCTATTCCATCAGAAATCACAAAGAATCCATTTCCTTCTATTGCAAGGTCAGTTGCCCTTCCTGTTGTCGAAAGAGCACCTTGATTCATGTTTGTATCGATGCTTGCTATTGCAACACCAAGGCCTGCCTGCTTTGGATTTGAACCTCCTAAATTTTGAGTTGGAGCAGCTGCATTTTCTAAAGTTTGGCTTAATATATCCTTAAAAGTTACCCTTTGTGCTTTAAAGGCAGTTGTATTTACATTTGCTATATTATTACCAATAACGTCCATCTTTATTTGATTTGACTTCATTCCGCTAACACCAGAATTTAATGATCTTAACATATTACTCCTCCTTTTAATAGTCGCTTCTGTCCTTCCACGACTAGGCCTCCCTTTCGGGTCCAGCCTAAAGTATTATGGCACTATCGATATTGGTAAATACATTTTCCTTTAAATTTTCAGCATCTATAGCAGTTATTACGGTATTATTTTTTATACTTGCAATAAAGGCTATATTATTATAGACAATAAGCCCTTCTTTACCCCTTTGTCCTTTAGCTTTCTAACAGCACCATTTATTTTTTCTACATCTTCGTTTGTAAGTTGTATGTTTCTTTGTTTTAATCTTTCAATTGCATGACCTGAGAACTTAACTTCCTCACAGGCCTTTTCAAGGAATTTGGAAAACTCAATTGTCTTTTCTATTCTTTTATTAAAATCATTTATATTTATTTGGTTACTAATCCTGTTTATCAATTTTTACATCACCTGCACCTATTACTTGATCAAGTTTATACATTCCGCCTTCTGTTTTAATATAAACTTCATTTGCTTCAACCTTAACTCCATTTACAATTTCTTTTATTACTTTGTCATTGACCATTATTTCAACTTCCTTGCCAATTAGCATAGTTCCCTCTGTAAATCTTTGTGATATTAGCAGCTTTTGAATATTGGCATTCAGATTCTGCATTTGTTCTAATGCAGCAAATTGTGCCATTTGGGCAATGTATTCTGTATTGTCCTTTGCATTTAATGGGTCTTGATTCCTAAGCTGAACAGTTAAAATCTTCAAAAGGCATCTTTGTCAAGGATATCGCTTTTTTTGAAACTGTAGCAATATCATTTAAATTGCTAACCTTTGAAACCTCCATATAGTCCTCCTTAGGCATATAGATTTATTCCTTCTAATTCCTCTTCAAAAATTTCTTCTTCAAAGTCAAAATCTAAACTATGTTGTTTATTTTGCCTTGCAAATTCCTTAAAGTTTCTTCCAGCATTTTCATTAAACCCATCGCTGGATAGGTAAACCGAAACATTAGATAAATTAACATTATTCTGTTTTAGCTCCTGTTTCATGTTTTCAATATTGTTTTGTAAAACTAATGCCACTTCCCTCTTTTCTACGATTATATTACCTTTAATTTCTCCCTTTTCTAAAACAACCCTTACAGTTATCTCACCAAGGTCCTCTGGCTTTAGTTTCACTTTAACTTCTGTTATATCAGGTAGTCTAAGGCTTTTAAATTTTTCAACTGTTATATTTACTATTTCTTCTGCCTTAGCTGGTGAAATTATTCTTTGTATCTCGTCCTTTAAATGCTTTGTTGTTAGCTCCCTTATTGGAACGTTCACTTCCTTTACCTGTGGTTCTATAATATCTATGTTTGTTTCTTTTTCATTCATACTTTTTACATCAATTGTTTTAATGTCATGGTCATTTATTTGATTTAAAGTAACAAGATTTTCTTTCGCTTTCTTTTCATTACCTAGATTAACATTTAAAATATTTACATCTTTATTATGATCTAATTTTGAGTTAGCTGTTTTTATTTCATTATCCTTTTCTTCAATTGAAATTGTTTTTTCATAATATTTTTCTTCTTCTGAGTTGAATATTTGTTTTTCGTCTTCTAATGCTTCTAATGTTGTTGCATTTATATTTTCTTGTTTCAGTAACTCATCAAAAACAGTTATCGTTTCTTTAACTTCATCTTGTGCTATTAAATTAGGCAATTCTTCACTTTCAACTGTCTTTTCTTGATCTATATCAATATTAGTTAAATTAAATTTTTCTTGAAACACAATTTTTTCTTGTGTAGGCTTAAGTTTATCAGTTTGCACCGATATTGATATTTCATTATCCCCAGAAGAAGTATCTTTATTGTAATTTTTATCATTTACATTGAATATTTGATTGAATATTAGCTGCACATTGGGGCTCAAATTGATAGTTTCATCTGTAATTTGAAGTAATTCTTCCTTTTCATTTTCTTCGATATTTTCACTTAATTTATTGCTTTCCTTAGAGTTTTTACTTTCAATGTTTTTCCATTGACTTAGTGTTAGATTATTTGCAGCATTATCCAAAACCCTTTCAAAGTCATCGCCTTTTATTGGATTTTTGTCTTTTACTTCTAACTTAGGATCCTTTAACTTTACAGCCTCAACCTTCACATCTTCACCTCCTTTCTCCCCTTAAGTATGAATAAAGAGCATAGTCATCGTTGAGCTTTTGCTCTTTTTGCTTTGTTCTTCTAAAAATTCTTCATAGGCCTTTTCCTTTAGCTTTTCAATTATGCTTCTATCTTTTGTAGCCTTAATAAGCTCTTGTCTTGCCCTTTCAAGCCTTTCCTTTGCCTGGTTTAAAGCTTGAGTTTGCCTCTCTATTCTTTTTTCTAAAAGGTCTAAATATCTATAAAAACCTTGATAATCAAAAATCATTTTAAATTTAGGAGGATTATTTATAGCCTTTTTCCTTTCCTCCGTAAGTTCCTTTAGCCTTTTTCCTGTTCATAGTAGTTTATAAGCTCAATTGAAAATTCTTCCTTTTTCTTTTCTTCATAGCTTTCCTTAAATTCTAAGACCTTTTGTAATTTAAAATTAAACTTATCCATTTAATCACCTTCTAACCTATTGAAAGGATTCTTTCATAGGTTGTTTTATAGTCGCTGTATTCATTTATTCCCTGCCTCAAAAGGCATTTATTTTATCAATTAGTTGGATGGCTCTATCGATTTTAGGATTAGAACCCCTTTGATATGCCCCTATATTAATTAAATCTTCTGAATCTTTGTAAACAGCTAATATATCCCTAAGTTCACTAGCCTTTTCCTTTAATTTCTCATCGGCAATCTGTGGCATCAATCTTGATATACTTGCCAATACATCTATCGCTGGATAATGGTTTTTGCCTGCTAATTTTCTTGATAAAACTATATGTCCATCCAAAATACCTCTGACAGCATCTGCTATAGGCTCATTAAAGTCGTCCCCATCAACAAGAACAGTATAAAAGGCGGTTATGGAACCCTTATCTGAATTTCCTGACCTTTCCATAAGCCTTGGAAGCATCGCAAAGACAGATGGAGTGTAACCTTTTGTAGCCGGCGGTTCCCCAATTGTAAGTCCAACCTCCCTTTGGGCCATTGCAAAACGGGTAACAGAGTCCATCATAAGCATAACATTAAGCCCCTTATCCCTAAAGTATTCTGCAATTGCAGTTGCAGTAAAGGCACCCTTTAATCTAACTAAAGGAGGTTGATCGGAAGTTGCAACCACCAAAACAGACTTTTGAGTCCCTCCTCGCCAAGGTCATTTTCTATAAACTCCCTAACTTCCCTTCCTCTTTCACCTATAAGTCCAATTACATTTACATCGGCGTCGCTATATCGTGCTATCATGCCTAAAAGGGTGCTTTTTCCAACCCCACTTCCTGCAAAAATACCAATTCTTTGTCCAATTCCACAGGTTAAAAATCCGTCAATAGCTCTAATTCCAGTTGACATAACGGTGTCTATTTTTCTTCTTAATAAAGGATTTGGAGGATCCCTATCAAGCTTATATTCTGTTTCATAATATAAGCTTGATCCGTCCATTGGGTTTCCAAGGCCGTCTAAAACTTTACCAAGCAAAGTTGGACCAACCTTAACATTTAATGTTTTTCCAGTGTTTTCCACAGGACATCCTACTGCAACCCCTGTTATATCTCCAAGGGGCATTAAGAGTAGTCCATTATCCCTAAATCCAACTACCTCTGCAAAAACAAAGTTTCCGCTGTTAATAAATATTCTGCAAACTTCCCCAATAAAGGCCTTTAAGCCTTCTACTTCTATGGTTAATCCAACAACCTTTTTAACCTTTCCAGTAAGTTTTATAGTATCTATCTCAGCTACCTTCTTCATTAAAGCTTCAAAACTTAAGCTTAGCATATCAATCATTCCTTAAAAGGTTATTTAATATTTGCTTTATTTGAGTTTCAATTTTTGCATCGATATAACCTGAAGGAGTTTCTGCTACAAGATCCCCTCTTGAACATCAGGATCAGCAAGTAAAATTAAATCATTAGGATTTTCAACAAATATTTCAAGTTCATCTCTTCTACCCTTTAAAAAGCATAATCCCTTGGATTTAATTTTAAAATTATCTGGCGCTTATCTAGGGCTTTTGAAATCATGCTCCTTGATATGTTTAAAATAGCCTCTTTATTTACCGTAATTTCTGATTTTATTATCTGCCTTGCAATTTCGATTGATAGCTTTATAATTTCATCTTCTTTTTCTTTTATATAATTCTTTATTTCTATTTGAACATTTTTGCGTATAAATCTACTTCTTCTTTTATTTTTGTGCCTCAATCTTTGCCTCATCAATGCCTTTCTGATACCCTTCCTGGTAACCCTTCGTGTATCCTACGCTGTAGCCTTCCTTTTGAGCATCCTCTAATATGGAATTTGCCTTTTCCTTTGCTTTATCTATAATATCTTTTGCTTCCCTTTCTGCCCCTTCAATAAGGCCTCTTGCCCTTTCATGGGCGTTCTCTAGTATGGCCATCTTTAATGTTTCTATTGTGTTTTCTTGGCTGTTTTCATCTGAATGTAGCTCTATTAATTTTTCTATAACGGGTGGAGCGATTACTGCATCACCCTTTATTTTGCCATACTTTATAACCTTAGAGTATGATTGCATCATCTCCACCCCTTGATACTATAATCTCACCTGCTTCATCAAGTCTTCTTATAACTGCAACAATCGCCTGCTGTGCCTTTTCAACATCAACAAGCCTTACAGGTCCCATAAATTCCAAATCTTCCTTTAAAGACTGTGCAGCACGCTTTGACATATTGTTGAATATAATGTTTTGAACTTCCTCTGATGCACCCTTTAGTGCAAGGGCTAAATCCTTTTGGTCAACTTCACGTAATACACGCTGTATTGAAGCATTGTCAAGAGTAACGATATCTTCAAATACAAACATGCTTTCTCTGATCTTTTCTGCAAGTTCTGGTTGTTCTCTGTCAAGTTCATCAAGTATCGATTTTTCTGTTCGTCTATCAACATTATTGATGATATCAACAAGGGTTTGAATACCACCAATTTGCTGAAAATCTGGCCTTATTACATTTGATAGCTTCTTTTCAAGAATTTCTTCTACTTCCTCTATAAACATTGGAGAAGTGTTGTTCATAGTTGCAATTCTTTTTGCAACATCCACCTGAAGATCCTCAGGAAGTCCAGATAATATCTGTGCTGCCTTTTCAGGTTGTAGATAACATAAAATAAGGGCTATCGTCTGTGGATGTTCATTTATAATTACATTAAGAAGCTGCGTTGCATCTGCCTTTCTTGCGATTCCAAAGGGTCTGTATTGCTGAGTTATCTCTGATACCTTTTCTATTATTTCTATAGCCTTTTGGGTTCCTAAGGCCCTACTTAATAGGGTCTTTGCATATTCGAATCCACCTTCAATGATATAATCCTTTGCTTTATTCAAATTAACAAATTCCTTTAAAACCTCTTCCTTAACTTCCTTTTTAACCTTAGGCATATTTGCAATTTCAAAGGTTATCTTTTGTATTTCTGATTCTGGAAGTCTTTTTAATATTGGTGCCGAGGCTTCAGGACCAAGGGTTATAAAAGTATTGCTGCTTTTTGAACTCCTGTTAACTTGTTTGAATCCTTAGGCAAAGCTATCACCTCTCATCCTCAGCAAGCCAAGTTTTGATAACTTCTACAACTTGTTCTGGCTTCTTTGATGCATAATTCTTTATTTCCTTTTCAAGATCCATTTCCTCTTCCTCATTTAAAAGAGGTTGATATTCCACTTGAGGTTTAGGTAAAACATCGGAAATAACAACATCCAAATGATGCTGCTGTTCTAATTCTTTTTCTTGTTTCTTCCTTCTTCTTGATCTTATAAATGCAATCAGTCCAAAAGTAAAGCTAAACCTGCTGCACCGATATATGAATACTGCTTTATCTTTTCCTTTTGCTCTAACTGTTTTTGAATCTCCTCAAGATCCTTTTGGGCTTTTTCCTTTGCCTCATAATTAAAAGCTAGAGCCTCTATATTTATTTGGTCGCCCCTTGCCTCATCATATCCTGTTGCTGCGGCCACTATATTTTTTATAGTTTGCTTTTCAGCATCGTTTAAGCTTCCATCGATTATAACTGATACCGAAAGCCTTTTTACCTCACCTGGAGCCTTTATAATCTTTTCCTCAGTTTGTCCAACTTCATAATTTGTTAATTCCTCTTCCCTTTGGGTATTGGAGGATTGGCTAGAACCATTTGCTAAGGTATTACTCATATTGTTATCGATTGGGCTTGAGCCAGCTCCTGCACCTGATGAGTCATTTGAAGATTCCTTTATCTTATGCTGGCTTCTTATTATAGCATCCTTATCATAGGAAATCGTAGTTATTGATTTTGAGTCAAAGTCCATATCAGCATTTATCTTAACTGTAACCTTGTCCTTGCCAAAAACTGTTTCCAGCATCGATAGAACATCTTTTTCAAGCTGATTTTCAAACTGCCTTTCTATATCCCTCTGCTTTAGGGCAGATGAGGTTCCGTTTAAAGTATCATCGAATAAGTTTTCCGATAATAAATTCATATTGCTATCTATAACCTCAACGTTTTCCTTTGGAAGATCCTTAACACTACCCGAAACTAAAGCAACTATAGCCTTAACTTTATCCTGTGATAACGTTTTATTATATTTAAGCTTTAATGTTACAGATGCCCTTGCCTTTGATGTGTCCCTTGCAAAAACCGTATCATCAGGCAAAACAAGATGAACCCTTGCCTTTTCTACCTCATCAAAACTCTCAATCGTCCTTGCAAGCTCATCCTGAAGGGCCCTTTGATACATTATTTTGGCCTCTGTATCCGTAACTCCAAATTTGCTTTGGTCAAACAGGCTCCATCCTTGCCCATCGGAGGGTAAATATCCATTTTCTAAAACCGTGAGCCTTAGTTCATCTACTTTGCTTTTTGGAACTAAGATTGAGTTTCCTTGAATTTTATATGAAACTTTTTGCTCCTTTAACTTTTCCACTATCGCCTGGGAATCCTGCGGCTGTAAGTTGGAAAATAAAACTTCATATTTTTCTTTTGTAAGATAAACAGCGGATAATATGATTCCGGTAAAAAATAGAGTAATTAAAGATAATACCAAAACCTTTTTTGTTAAATTAAAGGAGGTCCACTTTTCCTTTATTTTTCCTAATAATTCTTTTAATTTATCCATCAAAAGCACTCCTTCAATTGTCTACTATATTTGAATTCGCATTATTTCCTGGTAAGCATCAACAAGTTTATTCCTTATCTGAACTGCAAGTTCTAATGTTAACCTTGCCTCCTCCGTTGCCAGCATAACCTGGTGAATATCCTGTGCTTGTCCTGTTATTAAATCTATTGTGGCATTCTCCGCCTCAACTTGCTTTTCATTCACCCTATCAAGGGCCTTTTTAGATATTCTTCAAAGTTAATATTATTTTTTGAATTATCAGAATTTACTTTTAAAAGACTGCTTGTATCTAGAGTAATTGAATTGATATTCATCTATATCCCTACCTTCCAATCTCTAAAGCCTTCATCATCATTTGCTTTGATGTATTAAACGCTGTTACATTTGCCTCAAAGGCACGGGATGCAGTTATTAAATCTATCATTTCATTAAGAATATTCACATTTGGCATTGTGACATATCCATCCTTGTCGGCATCGGGATGGCTTGGATCATAAACCCTTCTTAGGGGGCTTGGATCCTTAGAAATTGCAGAAACTTTAACGCCATTTAACTTTTCTGTGAACCTATTATTCCTATCAATTACCCTTTTAAATTTTCCTCAAAGGATACTACCTTCCTAATATATGGACCTCCAGTAGAAGTTCTTGTTGTTTCTGCATTGGCGATATTATCCGATATAACCTCCATCCTTAGCCTTTCCGCCGACATTCCACTGGCACTTATTCTCAAGGGATTAAAAGATTATTCATACACTACCTTCTCCCTTCGCTGATTATAAAACGTCTCATAGCGATCTTACTATTTGCCTGAGATACAAGGGCATTGTAAAGGATCGCATTAGCTGCTAAGTTTGCCATTTCATTGTCGATATCAACATTGTTACCATCAAGCCTCATCGAGGATGAGTTGTCCTTTTAAGGTCATAACTTAAATTTTCGATGCTACTTCCATCATTTAAATGCTTCTCGTTTGTAACCTTAAGAGCTAGCCTTTCTCCCTTTAAGACGCCATTTAATTTTTCTTCAAAAACCACTCTAAAGGCCTTATATCCTTTAGTATTTACATTGGCAATATTATGAGCTATTACTCTATCCCTTGCACTTGTCGCATCCAACGATTTTTTAAGTATCATATAACTTAATTCGTCAATATTCTTAATCATACTTCAACATCCCCCAATAAATTCTAATATTAATTTATTACACATAACGACAAGTGTCAACTAAATATTAATATAAATTAACACAATGCGATTTTAATTTACATTTTAATCAAATTAAAATATCCTTTTCATAGTTATATTTTACAAAAATTGTGATGAATTCAAGATGTTTTTGTTAAATTTTGTTATAAAACATTTTGGCAAAAATAAAAGCCCTACAATTTAGGGCTATTTTTTGACGTCTATTGTAGATTTTTCTTCTTTCTTTTCCTTTTTATACTGACTCACCAATTTATCCAAATTCTTCTCCTTAATTATTGCATTATAATCCATAAGCTGTTTATTTAGCTTAGAGATCACTTTATCTTGCTGTCTTTTGTTTCTTTTATTAAGTTTCCAACATCCTCAACTAATTTTTTAAATCTCAAAACGTCTTCCTTTAATTCTATTCTTTCAATTTCTTCTGCCTTAAAATCTGAGATGTTATGTTTTATTATATAAATCTCCTTCAACTGTTCAAGCCTATTTGATAGCTTTGCTATAATCTCAAGATTAAAGGAGATCTCTTGAAGCTCCCTGTTGTATTCTTCTATGTTAATGTTTTCTTCTTGTTCGAATTTTTTTATCGATTCATAAATATTCTTATACCTTTCATATTGCCTTTCTAAATTTTGAATTATTTCATGAAACATAAAAACACCTACTTTTTAAGTCTCCTATATGCCTCTTCGAAGGTTTCCTTGAGCTCTTCGGCAAATCCTAAAACTTCCTCTGCTATTGCCTTGTCCTTTTTAGTATTAGCTTCAACCAATCTTCTATACATATAGTCATATAGGAGCATTAATGATTTTGCTATTTCTCCTCCAACCTCCATATTTAATGTTGCCATAAATTCTAAAATTATGTTTTGAGCCTTTATAAAGTTTTCATGGGCCTTTTTATATCCTTCTCTTCAATTCCTACGATTGCAAGTTTAATAAATTTAACAAGTCCATCATAGAGCATTAAAAGGAGCTTTTCCTTAGAAGCTGTAAAAATGCTGTTTTGCTGATATGCATTTAGTGCATTAAGGTTATTCATCTTATCACCCTCTTATATCAATTATTTTACCTGTCATTTTATTAAAGGACTCTAAAAGGGATTCTATATCATCAACCTCTGTTTCAATTAAAACCCTTCCCTTTTCATCCTTTAGCTTTATCTTAACCTTGTTTTTCATCACCCTATACTCAAGCTTTATATTATACTTTGCTAAAACACTTGAAAACTCCTCTGCAAATTTTCTTTGTCTTTCCTGATCAAAGTTTTTTTCTTCATTACCCCTTTTTGTTTCTGCACTTTTTGCCTCATGCACAATTTTATCAACTATCTTTGTTTCAATCTGCCTTATTACAAGGGGGTCTATTTTATCAAGGGTTATAGGATTAATCGGCATAAACCTTCCCCTATCTTTTTCATCTATAAAAAGCCCAAATACCTCCATCATGCTGGCCACCATATCAAGTATCTTTTTAGGCGGAATTTCCTTTAAAACCTCCCCAGTGTTGTCATTTATGATTTTTATAATAATATCATTTGTTTTTTCATGTATCTCAAACTTAAGATGGGTAGAATCCTTTAAATATTTATTAGCAGTTTCAACTGCCTTTTCAACATCCTTCCTATTATATTTAACCTCATTATTAACTTCATTATTTTGCTTATCAAACTTAATGTTATTTAACTCAACCTGTTTCAAATTTTGAAAATTAATGTTATTTACCCTTTGTATTTCCATCCTTCCCACCCCTTACTTATTCTATTTTATTTATCGGAAAAAGTTTTTGAGCTTTAGGGACGGAAACAAAAATAAGGAAATAGCTTATACGCTACTTCCTATTAATAGACATTTTATTCTTTAATGTTTGAAGTTTTCAATTTCTTCTTTAATTTTTCGTATTTCATCTTCATTAAGTCCTGTTGCTTTAATTATCATTGACATATCAGCACCTAAGGATATTAGGTTTTTAGCTACATTTATTGTTCCTTTCCTCATTCCTATTTCTATTCCTTCCATTTTTCCTTCTTCTTTTGCTTCAACTAACCTTGTTTTCTCATCCCTTAACGCAGCCATCTTTGCTTCATATGCCATTCTTGCTTCTTTGTCCTTGCTTATAACTTTTAGAAGGTCATATGCGTAGTTGATGTCCTCATTCTTCTTTGAGAGCACATCAATCACCTCCTTGTTCCCATCTATGAATTCCATCCACATTACTAGTGAGTCGTTTTCATCTCTTGAAACTTCTTTGTCATATAACTTCTTAAGCTCTAAAAAATGTATTTCTAATACATCTGTTAGCTTGTAATTTGTTTCATCTTTAAATATATGGTAGATTGAGTTTAACTTCTTTAATGGTGTTACATTAAAATCTACTATGTTTATTGTTATACACTTTTTAAGGTCAGTATATTTTCGCCTGCTTCTATTTGCCCAGTATACATCTTACTCCAGTAAAAAGAGTCCTTTCTGCCATGTAACCACTATCTAAATTTGAACTTCTATGTCTATTTCTTTTTCATCTTTCGTTTTTACTCTTACATCAAGAACTCCCTTTTATCTTTCTTGTGATTCTTTATTAATTCACTGTTTAGTATCTCAAGCCCCTCTAATTCTTCCTTTGGAACTCTTAAAACTGCACTTAAAAATGAAACTAATACTTGTTTGTGTTTTTCATTGCCAAATATGTGCTTAAACACAAAATCTATTTTGGGTGGTATTATTTCATAGTCTTTATTAATCAATTCATCTTTAATTACTTCTTTTATTTTATTCTTATTAGGCATTGTATCAACCTCATAATTCCTTATTATTTGTAATCGGCAAGTATTTTTGGAGAAATTTCGGAAATTTTTTATCCCGAAATTTTTCCATCTAATCATTAAATAGCGACTTCCTGTTTTCCAACCTGTAGCTTTTGCCTGTCATATTAAAAATCTCACATCGGTAGGTTAGCCTGTCCAATATAGCTGTGGTTAATGCTACATCCTGCAAAAGCTCACTCCACTCTTCAAACCCTTTATTAGATGTGATAATTATTGACGTTTGTTCATGTAGATTTGATATTAATTGAAAAAACATATTTGCTTCTTCATGTGAAATCGGTAAATATCCAATTTCATCAATTATGACAAGGTCTGAAGAGTATATCCTATTTATTTTACTTTTGCTTTTCCTTGATATATCCTGTGTTTTTAAATGATACATTAGCCTGTCCATCGTTGTGAAACTTACCTTGTATCCCATTTCAACAGCTTTGTATCCAAGTGCTATTGCAAGATGCGTTTTACCTACTCCAGGTTGTCCTAAAAATATTAGGTTATATATATTATCTATCCAGTCCATCTCTAAAAGCCTGTTTATCTGCTTTTTAGTTATTGATCTTTGAAACTCTGTGTCAAAGCTTTCTATTGTTTTTATCACAGGAAATCCAGCCTGTTTTAGCCTTCTTTCCTGTGCCTTTCTATTTCTTTGCTCTATCTCACCCTTTAATAGCTCTATTATCAAATCATGGTATGATAAATCTTTATTATCTGCATCATCAATAATCTTCTGGACGTTATCCCGTATATACCCAAGCTTAAGATTCCTCGCATAATCTTTGATTATCTTTATCTTATCCATTGCCCTATCCCTCCAATTATCTTACAATATTCTTCAATGCTTCTTATGTCAGGTTTTACATTCTTGTATTTTTCAGGGATAGGATTTGTTTTCTGTTTTTCTGTGCCTATTTTTTCTTTTTCTTTAAGATTGAAATATTCAACCGCTTCTTTAAAAGCGTAGCTGAATACATCCTTCTTTCCAAGCAATACATTAAAGCTTTATTAATTACATCAGCATCAATGCCTTCTACTGCTTTTTTTAAAAGACTTAATTGATCCCTAAAATATCTTGCTTTTTCTTTTCTGATTTCATCTAACAGGATTTTAGCTTCTTCTGAAAAGCCAAGCAATCTAAAAACATCATCATAAAGCTTATCAAGTTCAGTATTTCTATCTCTTTCAGGATGCGAAAGTTTTATCAACTTCCCCTTTCATTGGATATCCTATGCTTAACTATTAAATTATTTTTTTCAATATCCAAAACTTTGATAAATTCACCTTCGATAACAACATTAACCTTTTTACCAGGTTCATAAGTTCCTTTGGGTAATTGATACCTATTTTGCTTATACAATAGGGTATTGTCTTTTCTAACGACATAGGTTAAAATGTTCTTAGGTGAATTTTGTTTTGGGGATACCGGAATTAAGTGTTGTTTTTCGAGTGCAAACACTTCTTTCGGTATTCTTTTATTGTCCCATGAACGTTTGCATTGCCTGTTCTATCGAGCCATTCTAAGCAGGATTTATTAAATGAATCTATATCTTCAAAAATTCTATGTTTTGCAAAATTATTCTTAACATATTTCACTACCGCTTCTATTTTCCCCTTACTTTCTGGGTCATATGGTCTACATAATCTAATTTTAAATTTCATAAAGTCCACATATTTTTGAAATTCTTCAGTATATATTACATCACCAAAGTTTTCATCAACTGCAAGAAGCCTATCTTGATCATAAACAATCTCTTTAGTGCTTCCACCAAAGAATTCAAATGCTTTATCGTGTGCTTCGATAAAATCAACAGTAGTAAAAGGCTTGGCCTGCCAGTAGGCAAACTTCATTCTTGAATGTGATAGAACCATGGCAAAGCAATACAGCTTTATTCTTGAGCCATCTATAGTATCAACCCAAATCTGACCAAAATCCACCTGTGATTGGAATCCCATTTCTAATTCTTCTACTGCTTCATATTGTCTTTTGTGTCCCTGCTTTGGTATTTTGTATTCACTTCTCAAGGAACTTATATATGCCCTTACTGATCTTTCAGAACACGGAACATTGCCATATCTTTCTTTAATCCAGTCAGTTATCTGAGCCGATGATAAATCAGGATAAGTGCTAAGCCATTGAAGTATCTGATCCTTGTAGATATCAAGCTTTTTCTTTTTCTCTTTCTGTTTAAATCTGAAAATTCATCAGGTGTCATGTTGAAGTATTTACTAACCGTTTTGTAATCCACCCCCAGATATCTTGCAATTTGAGACTTTTTCAAGCCATTTCCCTTTAGGTTTTTGATTTCAGAAAACAATCTCCATCCCTTCTTTTACCATTTATGATTCCCACAATATCTCCCCTGTTATCTTAAACTAATTAAATTTTAACAGGAGAAGATAGTTGCTGTATATATTACTGGTAAATTTTCGGGATTTTTAACTTCCGAAATCTCTCCATTTTATTTTACCACTTACATTTTAGCAGGATTTTGTATTTTATGCTACCATTTATATTGTATTAGCAATTTCCACATAAATGCTAAAAGAGGAAGGCTTTTATCTTACCTTCCCCTTATTATTTCCCAGGTTTAATATTTATTTAAAATTTTAATTTTCAACCTTTTTCCATCATTTCTTTAGCTGGTTGCTTAATTTGAATTATTAAACGAGTTTTATTTGATGTAATTGTTTATGAAGTATTGGAAATGATGGATTTTTGATTTATAATACATTCTGACAATTGTTTTTCAGCGAGATTTTTATAAGTTTTTCAGAGAGTTGATTTTATATTTTAAATTCACTTTCTAAAGGAAAAAGACCCTTTAAGGTCTTCTACTGCTCATTGGTATTTTCCATTTCAAGTAGCATTATCTCCTGCTGAAGCTTTTGAATCTGCCTTCCTATTTCTTCTCTTTCAGCTTTGCTTAAGTCATTTTCAAAAGCTTCAACAGCTAATTTCCTCATCATTATTAGTCGTTCCTCTACCATATCAAGAATATGTATCCTATATTTTACCCATTGAAGTTCTTTTATTAATTCTTCTTTATCTTCCATAATTTCACACGCTTACATCTATTATTTTTCCTAAGTTTGGATCTATGCTCTTTTCAATCATCTTTACTATTTCATTAGCAGTTTGTTTGCCTGTTTCCATTACAAGTTTCATCACTGCAAGGCTTGTTTCTTGGGCTATTTTTGCTTGGTTTAGATTGATTGATAGAACAGCTATGTCCATAGTATAAAATAATTTCCTGAAGTTGTTAAAATCAAACATTAATTCAAAAATTATACTTTATTCAAGAAAGAAATAAACTTTTTAGCATGATTAACATAACTATGATTATTTTTAACATATTGATAAGCATCATATGATATTCTCTTATATTCATCATAATTCAATGATAGAACTTTCTCAATTATTTTTGCTAATTCTCTAAAGTTTTTTGTTGAAATAAATAGCCGTTTTTATTATTAACTATTATTTCTTTAAGGCCTCCAATATTAGATGCTATAACAATTTTCCCGCAAGCCATACCTTCAAGTGCAGCAAGAGAAGTTGCTTCTTCCACCAAATTAGATTTTATTGAAGGTATTAGAACTATTTTAGATACCTTAAAAAAATCATAAACCTTATCATGACTAATTGGGCCTAATAATTTTACATAATTAATTAAATTATGCTCATTAATAAAACTAATTATATTTTGTTTTTCAATTCCATCTCCAATAATATACATTTTAAAGTTTTTAACACCTTTTTTACCAGTTCATTAGCTGCTTTTACTGCAAATATAACACCATTTTTGGGAACAAGTCGTCTTGGTATTAAAATAATATTCTCATTAAAATATTTTATATTCTCTTTTTCATCATATTTAAATATCTCATCATTAATTGCATTTTTTAATATTATGATTTTATCTGAGTTTTTATTATCTAATTCATCATTAATATAATTTTTAATTTTTGTATCAACAGCAATTATTAAGTCAGAATATTCATATGCATTTTTTTCATACTTTAAGAAGAATTGATACACCTCTTGATCTTTTATCAATCCATAATCTTTGTTCTCAAAAGTAAAATAACCATGTATAGTAGAAATTATAGGAATGTCTATATTTAATTTTTTAGTGCATTTTTGGCTGCAATTATTGAAATAACATCATGACAATTAATGTGGCTGATATATTTGTTATTTATAATATCCATTATTTTTTCTCTAATTGTTTTTGAATAATATAAACTAAATATATAAAATTTATATTTTGATTTTTTATCATGTCCTCTTGTATACTAAACTCTTTAATCATTTCATTAATATTTAAAGTCGCATTCTCATCTGGAATATATGTTACTAAATCATTAGATATTCCTAATTTATTCAAACCCTTAGATAATAAATCAATATGAATATGTTTTCCACCTACAGCCTTACCATTATTAGGATTATCTGTTGACACTATTAATATATTAATATTTTTATAGTAATATTTTTGATTATCAATATCAATACCTAATGTTGAACTTAATTGTTCGACTCTTATTTGTAAAATATCCTCGTTATTACTAGATTTATATTCTTTTTCTTTTTGAAGACGATATTTACGATACCAATAAATTGCTTCATTTAAAAACATTTTTTTATTTCTATCGTTTCATCTTTATAAAATTCTAACAAATTCAAATAATAGTTTGTTATCAAGTTATAAAAATAAACTTTATTTTTATTAAAGTTACCTAAAATGTTCTTTTGTATTATATACCTTCTTATTATATAATCTATAAACTTAACTTTTCCTCCAAATACTATTTCTCTATTTTTATTACCTGTTAATAAAAAATTTTGACCATGAATCCTATAAAAATATAGTGGTAATTTAACATGTTTATATTTGCAATCAAAAATGTTGTTCAAATAAAATGGAACATTATCAATGCAATAATTTTGTATCACATATTTAATATAATCTTTTTCCAGAATCCATGATCTGGAATCACCGATGTAAATTTATTAAACATATCAATCAAAATTTCTTTTGGACTATCATAATCATTAAATTCAATCTTATTAAGAATTTCTCCATTCTCATCTATTGTAAAAAATCAGTATATACAAAATCTGCATTGTCTTTCATAATATTAAACAAACATATTTCAACATACTTACTATCAATTTTATCATCACTATCAACACGAGCTATATAATCTCCATTAGCCTGTTGTATTCCAAACTTAAGTGCCTCTAATTGACCTGCATTTTTAATCTTATAATATCTTATTCTTGAGTCATTAAATTTCATAATAATTTCTTCTGAATTGTCAGTAGAACCATCATTTATTATTATTAATTCAATATTACTATAAGTTTGAATTAAAACACTTTCTATCGCATCTTTTAAAAATTTTTCTTTATTATAAACAGTCATTACAATTGAAACCAGTGGTTTTTCCTTATGCTCAATTTTATTATATTCTAACTTGTTAAAAACTTTCTTTAGCAATGATATTTGTTTAATTAAACTATAATTATTTTTAATATATTCTCTATAAAAATTAGAATTATAGTCTAAATTAAGCATTATTAATACATCATCAATCTTATTAAATAACAAATATTCTGGATAAATATATTTTGCACCAACAAAATTATGAATTATAGGTTTAATTCCCTTTGCCATTGCCTGCATCACACTTAAGTTTTGTGATTCTAAAAGGCTCGAACACAAAATATAATTTTTATCTTCAAGCCATTTATCCAAGTCATTCTGCCAACCTTCGAAAAATACGTTGTTTTCTAATCCTAGCTCTTTTATCATTTGATTAAAATAAAGTACATATCTTTCATCCTGAAACTCTCCAGCAATATATAATTTGTATCTATTATCTTTATCATAAATCGCCTTAAAAGTATGCAACAAGAGCATAGGCCCTTTTTATAATTTATATATCCAACATATGCAATATTATACCCCTTATCTCTTTGTTTGAAAGTCCATTTTTTAGATTAATTCCATTAGGTATAACTTCAATTTTATCTTCTTCTATGTTGACTTTTTTAGTAACTATTTGTTTTAAATTCTCTGATACAAATATAACTTTATCAATATTTTCCCAGTTAACATTTTTTATATTATCAGTAAAGGCTTCATAACTATGCAATCTACATATAACCTTTTTTCATTTGCAATAGGCAACCTACTTCCATACACTGCAAGTTCGTTACACCATTCAAACCAGCAAATATCTGCCCATTCCATCCATTTATCAACTAATCTTAATTCTTCATTGTTTGAAACTAAGACTAATTTTACTTCATAATCATATAAAAGATGAACAATAATATCATACAAGAAATTATCTAGTCCTTTTATGCAGAAAATGGCTAATTTTGTTCTATTATAATCTAACAGTTCTCTACTTTCTTCTAAAAGGATTTTTAATTTATTATCAATTTGGTTTTTTAAATCGGCATCAATACATATTTCATAAGCTCTCTTATAAAAATAATATGCATTAGTTTTATTGTTTTCTGCTTCAGCAATAAAAGCAAGATTATAATTAATATCAAAATTTGATTCATCTTTTAATAACCCTTCTAACAATATCTCTTTTGCATCATCTAATTCATGTTTTAAAATATAAATTACCCCAAGCATTGAATAAATATCTATATCATCTGGAACAACTTTTTTATAATCTTCAATTGCTAACTTTGCATCTTCTAGCTTGTTATCATTAATTAGGGTTTCTATCATTGATTTAATTTTTTTCTTTCTTTCTTCAATCATAGCAACACCACCAAATAAAAATCAATTATTTTTTAGTTCAAAATCAATTTTTTCCATATACATTTGAATTAATCTTGCATAATTTGGTTGAACTTCAATTATTTCCTTTAGATACTTGAAAGCAATCTTGTATTCTTTCTTTGATAGATGAACTTTTATTAAGTAGAAAATCATTAAAAATTTAATCTCATTACTTTCTACATATTTATAATTCAATCTAATTTTGTCTGTTTGATACATATTTTCTATATAAATAGTTCCAACATCTATATATTTAAGAAATAATTCATAATATTCATTTATTATTATATCTGTATTACTTACATAATTAGTTAATAAAATCTCTAAAATTATTTTTAATAATACGATCATTTGTAGATCGCGAATATTAAAATTAACGTTATGCAAATATTTTTTGAAATGTTCTTCAAACTCATATCTATTAATCAAAAATTAATCACGTTTCTTTGCTTATTTGGATTTAAAACTTTTAACAGCTTGATTACAACTTCCATATTTTCTTTTAATTTGTTAAATAATTTAAAATAATATATAGGTTCTTTATCTAATTCTAAACTTTTTATAAAATTATAGACTTCTAATAAATTATCAGACATTATTGAAAGGCATAATTTGCCATAATTATTTTCTATTTGAGAAAATGTTTTGCGAATCAAAAAGCTTTTTCTTTTTCTATTTTATCAATCTGCTCTTCCAAAACAAATTCAAAATATTTCTTTTCTTCCTCTATGTTTATATTTAAATAAACATTTTTTAATTCGTCTATTTTTTCATCTTTTATTAAAATATTAATTATTTCATATATTTTTCTTTTGTTGTCACTTATTTTTTAGCGAATTTATAAGCATCTTCATAGTTTTTGTTCTCTAAATAATATTGAACGTAAACTAAATAAACATTATCCTTTGAATTATTATCAATATTATATAAAGAAATCGACATGTCTTTAATAATGTTAAGATTATTAATATCATCATTTAATTTCAAGTATTTTTGAAAAGTATTGATTGCCTCGCTAATTAATCCTAATTTATAATATGCAAATCCCTTTAGGTAATAAAGATCGATAAAATCATTTCGAATTTTTATTCCTTCTTCAGTTACTTCTATAACTTCTCTATATTTTTCATTTCTATAAGCTTCCCTAGCATAAGCAGAGTAAATATAAGAATATACAAATTTATCTTGGGACTTTTTATTTTTCAATAATTCATATGCTTTCCTAAATTCTTCTAACGCCTTATTAATTTCACCATACATAGAATAACTAACGCCAAGTTGATACCTATAATACAAATTATTTGGATTTTTTTAAGTTCTTCTTGTAATATAGAAGCAGTCCTTTTGTATTTTTTCTCCATCAAAGCTTTATCATTAGTTATATAGCCATAATGCCAAATTGAAATATTTGAATAATAAATAGGTTCTTTAAACAATGGTTGATTATGGACAGCACCTATATATTTGAAGTTACCATCATTTTTAAACAACCGCGGAGACATGCTTATCATGTATCCTTCTTTACTAGTTAGATTTGATGCATTTTTAACTAAAACTCCAATAGTATTAATTTTTTTAGTATCAATTGACTTAAATAACTCTACAAGTTCGTTTGCATTCTCTAATTCTTCATCGGCATCTAATATGAATATCCATTCTCCCTTTGCGTAGGATATTGTAATATTTCTCATTTCTGCAAAATTATTGTTCCACGGATGAAAATACAAATTATTCGTATATTCATTAACTATATCCGGAGTTTTATCAATTGAACCAGTATCTACAACAATAAGCTCAGCAAAATCGTTAGTTAGTAATATTTTTATGCTGTCTAAGCATCTTCTAATATTTTTTCTTCATCCTTAACCATCATACATATGCTTATTTTAGGCATAAGCTCACCTCAGTTATCACTAAGTTTCAAATATTCTTCGATAATAGGAATAAGTTCGTATTTTAAAGTATCTAAAAATAGATAATAATCTCCTTCCTTCATTGCAAAAAGCATTTGATTCAATTTTTCATTAAAAAAGTTCACATCAAAAATACTTTCATTTATATTATTTGAAAAAGAATTAAATCATCAATTATTTTTATAATTAATAAATTAATTTCTTCAGTATTGCCAATATCTAAAGCCTTAGCAAGCCCAACAATTTTTTCTTTTAACACATTTATTAACATAATATATACTCCTCTCACTTAATTATTAAATAAAGGCTCTGATGCTCCAGAGCCTTTATTAATTATCTTAATAATTGCAATACATTTTGTGGAAGCTGATTTGCTTGAGCAAGCATTGCTTGTGCCGCTTGAGCAATTATGTTATTCTTTGAGAATAGCATCATTTCCTTTGCCATATCAACATCACGAATTCTTGATTCTGATGCAGTTAAGTTTTCAGCAGCAGTTCCAAGATTGTTAATTGTGTGTTCTAATCTGTTTTGAAGAGCCCCAAGTTTTGATCTTTGAGATGAAACTTTATTAATAGCAGCATCAATTGTTGAAATAGCTGCAGTAGCATTTGCTGCACTAGTAACAGTTAAAGAACCAAGTCCTAGTGAAGATGAATTCATATTAGAAATACCAAATGTTATTGTTTGAGCTTTATTAGCACCTATTTGGAAAGCCTTTGAACTAAATGTTCCATCAAGAAGCTTTTGAGTATTGAACTCAGTTTGTCCTGCTATTCTATCAATTTCACTCTTTAATTGGCTAATTTCATTTGATATAGCTGTTCTATCTTCTGAAACGTTTGTATCGTTAGCTGATTGAACTGCAAGTTCTCTCATTCTTTGCAAAATTGCATGGGTTTCATTTAATGCACCTTCTGCTGTTTGGATAAGTGATATAGCATCTTGTGCGTTTCTTGCAGCTTGTTCAAGACCTCTGATTTGTCCTCTCATCTTTTCTGAAATTGCAAGACCAGCAGCGTCATCTCCTGCTCTGTTAATTCTTAAACCTGATGATAGCTTTTCAACTGACTTTCCTAAAGCAGTGTTATTCATAGCAAGATTTCTGTGTGCGTTCATCGCATTAAGATTGTGATTGATTATCATGATATCTCCTCCTTGATTTATATTTTAGAGGGAGTCCTTTCCCTCATTTTAGCTTTAACTTAAAGCGGCCGCTTTTTGTTTTCTAATATTAGTTTCGGAAGGTTTTAGATAAACTTTAGGGGTTTTTTAAAATTTTTGTTTAAAAATATCGAGTCAAGGTTTTCTTTGTTAGTATAAGCCTTTGCGGCTGATTTTTTTCGTTGAAGTTTTTTAGTTGGTTTCGTAAAGATTGCAATTTTTCCTTTAAAAGATTTTGTATTTTTGTTTCTAATTCCAATAAGTTTAATTCTTCAATTATATTGTTTAATTGGTTTTTATTTTTATCATTTAGAATATCTATAAGCTCCTGCCTTTTGTCAAGCAAAGTATCAAGATTATCAAATTCATCCTCTAAAAGGGCTTTTAAAATTTCTAATGAGATATTTTTATACTGAGCTAAAATATCAAATACATCCATTATTTATTCATCGCTCCTATTTGGGAATATAGCCAGTTTGCCTGGTCGTTAAATTTTTGCATCGCTGCTTCAAGTTTTGCAAAGTCTCTATAGTATTTATCTTCTTTTTCGGCAAGTTTTTTATTAAGCTCATCAATAAGTCTATCTTTTTCTTGTAATTCTTTAGATAAAAGGTTATTAAATTCAGTAAAATCTCCCTTTATTCCTGCCTTTTCAAGAAGAAGCCCCTTTTTACCTGAGCTGTTTCTTGTTGTTCTTATATTATCTTCTAAAATATCCTTAATCCTTTGAAAGATTCCTATTTCTGCATTTCTGTCTTCTCTTCCGCTATAGGTTTTATTTGGATCGTATGCTATGGTTGATGTTTTTACAAATAGGTTTATAACGTCTTGGCCTCTTGTTTCAAGGGCTGTTTTTAGTTTTGCTTCGTCGATTATTATTTTTCCCTTTTGGGTATAGTCGCTGGAGGTTGAGAGACCTACTTCCTGGAGGGATATTCCTACATCCTTTACCGATTGGAAAAAGGCTTGTCTTAAATTAAAGATCATATTTTGAAGGATGCTGTCTCCCTTTAATAGACCTTCTTTGGCTTTTTCCTCCCACATTTTAATCTCGTCTTCCTTCATTTCCTTCTTTTGATCATCAGTTAAAGGTTGATAGGAATAGGCCCTTTTTTCTGAAAGCTTTTTATTTATTTTGTCTATAATTTCGTTATATTTATTTACAAACTCTTTAATTTTATCAATAACAGGTTTAGAGTCAACATTTACAGTAAACTTAACAGGATTTTCTTCAGAAGCCAGTCCGTTTAAAGTATAGGTTATGCCATCTATAGTAAATGTATTGGTTTCCCTTTGAACTTCTACAAAGGAAGAATTATTAGGGGTTTTTATTTTAAATTTAGCGTTTTGTCCGGTTACTGCATCAGTCATATCGTTTATATTTAAAAAAGATGCACCTGTAATTTTTAATGAAGCACTTTCGCCAGTTTTTGAAGTCTCAAAGGTTATATTTTTGTAAGTTCGCTAAACCTAACCTTAACTGCTCCGTTTGTTTCAGAATTTACTTCGTTTATTAGATCTCTAATGGACATATCACCATTAACTTCAATGGATGTGCCTGTCCCATTATAGGTTAAATCAATTTTTGTTATTCCTGATAATCCTAAACTTGATAACTTAGTATCTAGATTCAAATTTTCAGCATTAAGCTCTCCAACAACCGTTGCTCCCTTTGCAAGCTGCGATACAGCAACTTCATATTGTCCTGCTTGGGCATCAGCAGTTGCAGTAACCTTTATTGGAGCATTTGAATCAATTGAAACAGAATATGGTGCAAGGCTGTTGGCTGATAATATATACTTGTCCTTGTTTAGAACGTCAAAGAAGGTGCTTTTAAAGGTGTTTAAATCGCCTATTATCTCCCTATAAAGGTCCTGTCTCCACTGAATTAACTGCCTTTGCTGCTTTACTTTGTCAACCTTTGTTTTTTCCGCCTGCATTAGCTGCTTGACCATGTTGTCCACATCAAGGCCTGTTGCAAGGCCTGTAATTCTTAAGGTGCTTGGCATAAATTCACCTCCTAAAGCCCCTTTAGGATTTTTTCAACATTTTTAAGGGATTCAAGATTTTCTTCTCTGATCTCCTTTAAAAGCTCCTTTCTTATTACCTTTACATTCTTAGGTGCCTCGATTCCTATTTTAACTGTCCCTTGAGAAATTTCTAAAATCTTAATCTCCACGCCCTCACCGATAAGGATGGATTCTCCTTCTTTTCGTGTTAGGATAAGCATTTTATCTCCTGCCTTATGCTATATTTTTTATCATTTAATATTATTTGCTTTCCTTTGTTGTTTTTTACATTAATTATTATCGGGGCAAGGAGATTGGCGGTTATTTTGTCCTCACGGACGGTAATTACGTTGTAAACCAAAACATCCTCATGGGATTTTATATCAAGTTCCTTGATCTCATCCTCTGAAAGTTCTAATTCATAGTCTTTAACATGATCCCAAGGCATTATTAAAAGCAGTGCTATGTTTTTTCTTCTATACTTTGAAGGCAATAAATGTTTGCCTCCTCAACCTTTGAAATGATAAATCTTTTATATTCCTCAAGGCCAGGGATCCCCTTTTCAAAATGGATTATATCATTTTCATCTATTTCAATTTGTCCAAAAATTTAGTTTCTATTATCATCTAAATCAACCTACCTTAAAAAGTCTAATAAACTTGGCTGAAGAATTTTTGCACCTGTCTGAAGTGATGCAGTATAAACGGATTCCATAACCTTATACTCCATAACCTTTTTGGCAATATCAACGTCATAAGTTTTTGATAAAAGCTCAGTCATATTAAAGGTCTCTGTTTCATTTTTAGAGAGCATATCCTCAAGCCTTTTTGTCTTGCCCCCGCATCTGCCCTCAATCTTAATAGATTGTTAAAATGCTCATCAAGCTCTCCTAAAAGGTCGCTTGGGTTTTGATCGTTTTCCAGCTTATTGATTATTTTTGAAAGGGTTGCAAATATTCCACCCTCATCAGTTGAAGAAGGATCATTTGCAAAATCGCTTCCCTTTACGGAAATGTCAATTATAACTCCGTTTGCCATCTCCTTAAATAGGCCATTTTTAGAACCTTGATATATAACCTTTCCGTTTTCCATCTTAAAGGGTGGATTTGTTGTCTTATCTCCGCCGAACAAATATCTTCCGTCATAGGCAGTATTGCCAACCTGCATAATGTGCTCCTTAAGCTGGCTAATATGCTTTGCAATTGCAAGGCGCTCCTCCTTAGTGTAGGCGCCGTTACCGCCCTGGATGGTCTTTTCACGGATAGTCTGAAGAGCCTCCCTATTTGTCCAAGGGCCTCATCCAATGTATTAAGCCAGTCCATACCCTCTTGTATATTCGTATGGTATCTTTCATTGGCTGCAATCGATGCCTTTAATTCCATAGTTCTTGCAACCTTAAAGGGGTCATCTGAGGGTTTTCTTACCTCATGTCCAGAGGATAATTGGTCTTGATATTTTTGCATCTCCTCAAGGTTTACCCTAAGATTTGAAAGAAAATTTTTAGTTAAAACTTTATTTGTAATCCTCATCTAATCACCTACCTTCTTACAAGTCCATTCACAACAACGTCAAGAAGCTGGTCTATTACGCTTATCATTTTAGCATTTGCCTCGTAGGCCCTTTGGAATTGAAGCATATTGGTCATCTCCTCATCAAGGGATACTCCAGATATGGATTCCCTACGAACAACCAGCTGGTCAACAAGGGCCTGTTGATTTTTTACCATCCTTTTTGCCTCCTGGTTTGATACACCAAGCTGGGATATGGTCGCCTTAAAATAATTGTCGATGGTAGTTCCTGAATTATTGCTAAATATTTTCGTCTGATTTCTATCCGCAAGGTTTAAACCGCTTGGTTCTACAGAAGTTATAGGATTTCCATTTGAGTCTGTATAAACGTTTTTCAAAAATTCTTCCCTTGATGTTATCTTTAGTATTTCCATTCTAATATTTCTTAACTGTCCTATTATAAGTGCCCTTTCTCCGTTTCCCGGAGCATAATTAGAATCATTCTTGTCGATTATTTTACCTGCATTAATAAGGAATACATCCTCCTTAATTTTAGCGTTTATCGATAATTTTTCTGCTGCCTTTATATCAGTCTCTGCTTCTATATTAAAGAAATTGATTCCTTTGCTTTGGTCTGAAGAGTTTGAATGAATGGTATTTACGGATATTGCAAGGGCTCTTGCTAGATTGTTTAGCTGTGTTTTATAGTCGTTTATTTCACCATAAAGGGAATCTAACCCCTTAAAGCTTCCGTTATAAAAATTTATGCTCTCTATCTTTAAATTGCCCTGGTTAAACTCCTGCATATCGTAAAGGACAACATGGGGCATTATAGAATTAATCTTGTAGGATACTACATTCCCATTAGAGTCCTTTATTTCTTCAATGTTTAAATATTTTTTAATTTCATCTATTCCGCTAATTTCTACATCGTAGGGCTTATTTATATCACCGTTGATGTTAATATTTAGTTTTATACTTGATAATTTGTCCTTTTCAATAATTAATGGAAAATCCTTTTTCTTTATTTCTTTACCATCTATATTCATTATCACATCGTTAACAAAGGCAAGACCTTTATTTATTTTTGAATCGGTAAGGATTGGGTTGTTTTCATCAATAAGGCCGGTTCCTGTCTTAGGAATAATTTTAATCCCCATGTAATCGGTCTTTTTATATCAAAATCAAATCTTTCGGATAATTTATCGAGTAAAGGTCCCTTCTATCTAAAAGGTCGTTAGGGATTTTTCCTCCAACTACAACCGCCTTAATCTGTTCGTTAAGATCAGCTATCTGAGTTAATATATTCGAAACTTCAAAAATCTGCTGCTGAATAAGGTCAGCGATGCCAACTTCCCTATCAACAAGCTGGGCGTAGTTTTGGTTTATGCCGTTAACTAAAGCCTCTGCGTTGCTTACAACAAGGGTTCTTGCTGTTGAGCTTTCAGGGTTTGTAGAAAGTCCCTGCCATGCATCCCAAAATCGGGTTAAAAGAGTTGCAAGACCTGTATCGGAGGGTTCTGTAAAAATGGCTTCTATTTCTGATAAAAATATTCCCTTGACTCAAACCTTTTTAGGGTGCTTGTTTCCTTTCGAACATAATAATCTAAAAACTCATCCCTTGTTCTTGTGATGCTTGCAACTTCAACTCCTGTTCCTACTTGCCCTGGTTCTGCTGCTGTAGTCAATGAGGGCATCCCGAAGGGTTTAGTTGTTTGTAGGTTTGCTCTTTGGACAGAATATCCTTCGGTATTGGCATTGGCAACGTTGTGGGATACAACATTTAAAGCTGTCTGCTGTGCAAACATTCCCCTTTTACTATGTTAAATGTATTAAAAAGTCCGCTCATGGCCCTTCCTCCTAAACGGTAGCATTAAATATATTGCTTGAAGATTTTGCGTTTATCTCTCCTGTTGGATTATAGGTTACACTCTTGTTGGGTGACAGGATATTGTTCATCATTCTAATATAGGATAATGATTGCTTTGTTAAGGCAAGGTTTGTTTCGTTTTTCTCCTTAACCTCAAGGGCAAGCCTTTCAAATTCTCTTGCTAAATCTTCAGATATAAGGCCTTCTTTTACAAGGTCTTGTATTTTTTTATCCTTTAAAAGCCTTTGCCTTTCACCCTCAAGCTTATTTATATTTATGGCTATATCCTTTTTAGTCTCCAATAATGATGCAATAATCTCACCTTGGTCCTTTATAAGGGCTTCCCTTTCCTTATCTAAAAGTTCAGTAAGCTGAAGAAAAAGATTAATAAATTCTAAAAATAACTCTTTTATATCCATCATTTATCACTTTCCTTCATAAAATTTAGGATACTCCTTGCAAGATCCTCATCGTTTATTTGGTATTTTCCTTCTTTAATAAGATTTTTTATCCTTTCAACATCCTTGGTTTCAATTTCAATGTTTTTGCTATCTCTAAAAATTTAGCAATTTCCTTTCCTTCCTTTGAAATTTCAATTGTATCTGATTTTCTTGATGGGCTTTCCTTTGCTACAGCCTTTGCGTTTTTATTGTATATATTTATGACATTATTGACATCTAACCTTATCCTCACTCTTATCACTCCCTTATTTTTTCTATATTATATATCGTAATTTAAGTATTAAACTTTACACAAAAATTTAAAGCCTCAGGATTATCCCTGAAGGCTTTTAATTTTTTCAACATTATTTACTATGCTTGTTATTCTAACTCCAAAGTTTTCATCTATAACAACAACCTCACCATAAGCAACCCTTTTTCCGTTTACTAAAATTTCAACAGGCTCTTCGGTTAGCTTATCAAGTTCGATTAATGAACCTTGACCGAGTTCGAGTATTTCCTTTATTGTCTTTTTAGTTCTTCCAAGAACGACAGAAATCTCAAGGGGAACGTCCAGTATAAGTTCTATGTTTTGCTTTTCCTTCGGAGTTAGTGGTGTAAGTTCAGCAAAGGAAGCCTTTGAAACATTGACTTCTTCTTTTATTTCCTGCCTTGTCTCAATCTTTTGTTCTTTTGCCTCAACCTTTTCATAGGCAGCCTCTTTAACAGGTTCCGGTTCAGCAATTGGTTCCTCTGAAAGGCCGCCAGTCATCTTGTTTATTATCATCTTTGCAGTTTCAACAGGAAGTAATAACATAATTTCGCTATCTAATAGTTCAGCAATCGTAAGCCTAAAGGATATTCTAACTATCCTTTCATTTTCATCAATTAGCTCAGAAATTTTATCAACATCTCTATTCCATATTCTTGCCGCAGGAGGAGTGATATTTATAGGCATATTTAGCATAGTTGAAAGGGATGTTGCCGATGAACCTATCATCTGGTTCATCGCCTCCTGAACTGCACTTACTTCTATCTCGCTAAGTTCAGTTTTAATGTTTGAGCCCGTTCCTCCCATCATGATATCGGCAATAACTGAAGCGTCATCAATCTTTACAAGTAATAGGTTAGACCCCTTAAGACCTTCTATATACTCAACCTCAAGGGCCATTATGGGAACATTAAATTCCTTTTTCATATCGTTTAAGGTGGTTAAAGTAACCCTTGGAGTTGTTATATTAACCATTTTGCCTAATATTGTGGATAATGCCGTTGAGGCTGAACCCATTGATATATTTCCAATCTCTCCTAAGAGGTCCTTTTCATCGTCAGTCAAATCACTGCCGATATTAGCAGGTGTAACCCCGCTAAGCAAAGCATCTATTTCTGCTTGTGAAAGTATACCATCATGCATCCTCTTCCACATCCTTATCCTTTATTTCAAATATTTGAACTCCTAACTTTTTACCAATTTTTCCAGGATAAACTTTAAAATGAAGTTTATCCTCTATAAACATATTAAGAGGTTCACTAATCTTTTTATTGAGCTTAACAACGTCACCAACATCAAGGTTTAAAAAGTCTTCAACTGTTAAAATTGCTTTGCCTAATTCTACGCAGCAATCCACCTTAACTGGCATGAGGTTATTCTTAATTTTTTCTTTAAAATCTTGATCCAGCTTATCCGAAGCTGTGCTTTTATATTGAACGACTAACTTATCTACATAGTTTTCGATTGATATATAAGGAATACACATGTTAATATAGCACTGATTATTACCAATTTGAGTTGAAAATGTAATAAGACAAACAGGTTCATTAGGGGCAATAACTTGGTTTAATATTGGGTTTGTTTCTATATTGTCAAAGACAATATTAACATCTATAATATCTTCCCATGCCATTTTTAGGTTTTCAAGAATTTTAAGATTTAATTTTTTATTATATTCTTTTCTATATCCGTAAAATCCCTTGTCTTTACCTGCCCCTTTCCTGATCCTCCAAACATAAGGTCTACTATTTCAAAAACATAATTGGGACCAGTTTCGAACATAAAGGGCCCAGTAAAGGGCTCTAAATAAAATGTCATCAAAATTGTGGGATTAGGAACAGAATGTATAAATTCCTCGAAGGTTATTTGTTCTATAGAAATAACTTTAATTTGAACTGACGTCCTTAAGTTTGCCGTCAGATAGTTGGCAACAATCCTTCCAAAATTATCATGAATCATTTCAAGGGTTCTTAAATGTTCCTTTGAAAATTTATTGGGACGTTTAAAATCGTATTTTTTTACTTTTGTTTTTCTGCAGAAGAATGTTCCTCAAGCTCAATTTCTCCAGCCGATAGGGCTGAAAGGAGGGCATCTATTTCACTTTGTGACAAAATTTCTCCCATATAATCCCTCCTATCCTTCTATAAGGGCCTCTCCCTCCAATAGTGTTACAATATATTCCTTTAGATTTATTATACCTTTAATATAGGAATTATTTTCAACAGGCTTTTCGATTTTATCGTTTTCAATTTCAATAACTTCATCAACTTTGTTGACAATAAGTCCTATTTTCTCCTGATTAATTTCAACGATTATTATGTTTTCCTCCTGATCTTTATTTTGCTTATTTAATAATGTTTTTAAATCAACAACCGTTATAATTGAACCCCTTAAGTTTATAAGTCCCTTAACATAGTATGGTGCATTTGGAACTTTTGTTATACTCATCATTTTTTCTATTCCATGAACAAGTTTGGTATCAAGGGCAAACTTTTCATTACCCAACGTAAAAATCACTATCTGCATAAAGGTCACTCCTATCCTAAAACCTTCTTTAATGCCTCCAATACTCTTTCAGGCTGAAAGGGCTTTACAATAAAATCCTTCGCTCCAGATTTTATTGCCTCCATAACCATTGCCTGCTGTCCCATAGCAGAGCACATAATTATTTTTGCATTTGGGTCAAAGGCTCTTATCTCCTTAACAGCCTGTATTCCATCCATTTCAGGCATAGTAATATCCATCGTCACTACATCTGGCTTTTCTTGTTTATACATCTCAACAGCCTTTAGGCCGTTTGGAGCTTCACCTATAACTTCATAACCATTCTTTACTAAGATATCCTTTAACATCATTCTCATAAAAGCAGCATCATCTACGATTAACACTCTTGGCATGTTAAATCCTCCCTTTATAATCCTAATTTTGATAATATTTTTTCTAAAGAACCTGGCATTGGGATATAAAAGAAGTAACCACCAGATTCCTTATTTTCCTGCATAAACGTCGTATCAATAGCAAGAACATAATCACTATATTGTTCCGCATCAATAAAGGTAGTGCTTAAAATTGCTGCAAGCATATCTTCAACTACGTAAGGGACTGAACCAACTAAATTAAGCTCAGTAAACCTTGAAAGTGCGTTTAAATAGGAATTGCCTAATATATTGCCAGGCTCCTGGTATACTGAATAATAAATTTCCTCACTTGGAATGTCAAATCCTATGAGCATTTCGTCTGCTATTAGCCTTGCACTATCAGGTTTCATAACAAACAAAATATTACCAGGGGCATCTCCTAAAACCTTTAAAAGAACAGCAATAACTAAATCTTCTTCATCTCCAATTCTTGATACCATATCGTTAAAAAGTAGGACATCCACCTGTGGAACTGTCATATCGACCTTTTATTTATAAGTTGTGATAGGGCTGTTGCAGCATTACCAGCCCCAATATTGCCTATCTCCTTTAGGGCATCAAGCTGAATATCATTTAAGTTAAATTCCACGCAAATCACCCGCTTATACTAAGGCTGCAACATCTAATATTAGAGTTACCAAGCCATCTCCTAATATAGTTGCGCCAACATATTCTTTTTGTTTTTGTAATAACTTCCCTAAAGGTTTTATAACTATTTCCTGCTGTCCTAAAAGGGAATCCACCAATAGTCCCACAGTTTTTTCTCCCACCTTTACAATAACACAGAATTTTTCTTCTAATTCTACCTCCATTAAGTTTAATTTTTCAGAGAGTCTAATTAAAGGAATAACATTGTTTCTGTAGATTATTACCTCTTTATTATTGGATATTTTTATTTCACTAAGATTTATCTTAATAACCCTATCTATAAAGCCTAAGGATATTGCAAATGTTTCTTCTGAAACCTTTACCAGTAGGGCTTGTATTATAGACAATGTTAATGGAAGCCTTATTATAAAGGCTGTTCCCTTTCCAACTTCACTTTGAACCTCAATGCTTCCACCTAACGAAGTTATCTTTGTTTTAACGACATCCATTCCAACGCCTCTACCGGATATATCTGTAACCTTTTCGCTGGTGCTAAATCCTTGAAGGAATATGAGATTTCTTATATCCTGCTCTGACATACCATCAGTATTTATGCCAAGCTGATTTGCCTTTTTCTTTATTTTATTTACATCAAGGCCCCTTCCATCGTCTTCTACTTTAATAACGGCTTTATTTCCTTCTTGGTAAGCAACAAGCTTTACAGTCCCCTTTGAGCTTTTTCCTTGTTTTATTCTCTCTTCAGGTGTTTCAATGCCATGATCTATTGCATTTCTAAGAAGGTGAACAAGGGGTTCTCCTATTTCATCGATAACTGTTCTGTCAAGTTCTGTATCCTCGCCCTTCATAACAAATTCTATTTCCTTTCCAAGTTCCTGGGCAAGATCTCTAACCATCCTTGGGAATCTATTAAATACCTTTTCTATTGGGAGCATCCTAACCTTCATTACAAGATCTTGAAGATCTGTCGTTATTCTTCCAACTTGTTCTAATGTTTCATGTAGCTCCTGAGACTTAAAGTCTCTGCTTATCTGCTCCAGCCTCGTTCTATGGATTACAAGCTCCCCAACTAAATTCATGAATTTATCAAGTCTTTCAAGATCAACTCTTACTGATTGGGATACCTTTTTGTGTTTTTATCTTCTTCTTTTATTTCTGAAGTATTTACTACATCTTTTTGTTTATTTCCCTCAACTTTTTCTACTGTTTCTTCCTTCCTGTCATCCTTATTAATTTTTACCCTTTCAACCTCTACCTTTTCAACTTCAGAGATACCCTCTATCTTTGATTTAATATCCTTTTCACTTTTTTGGGTTATAAGTATTAAATAGAATTGGTTTTCAAAGTTTTCCTGTTCAAGATCCTCAATTGAAGGAACTGATTTAATAATCTCTCCTAATTCTTCAAGGGTTTTATATACTAAAAATGCCCTTGCAGATTTTAATATGGAGTCCTTATATATTGTAACATTTATCTTTAAAACATTATAGTTCTTTTCAAGGGCGCTTTTTATAATATCTTTATCATATTCATTAAATTCTATTTCTAGCTCTACTTTTTCTCTGTAATAGATGCAGCTTTTCCTTTTTCAATGTTTTTAAGGGCCTCAATTATTTCTTCGATCTCTGCATCTTCAGTCCCTTTTTCCCTTATATTTTCAATCATTTCCTGAAGTTTATCCACACATTTAAATAATAGTGTTATAATGTCAGAATTAACATTTAATTGGTCATTTCTAATTTTATCAAGGACATTTTCCATCTTATGGGTTAAATCTGCTACCCTCTCAAAGGCCATGCTGGCAGCCATTCCCTTTAAAGTATGGGCAGCTCTGAATATTGAGTTTATAATTTCCTTATCATCTGGATTTTTCTCAAGGGATAAAAGGCCTTCATTTAACCTTTGAATATTTTCTTCTGATTCTTCAAGAAATATATCAAGATATTGTGACATATCCATAATTACACGCCTCCTGGTTTTCTATATATAAATGTTGACGCCTTTTCAAATCCAAGTTCCCTATAATTATATATGCTCTCGGTTGCCCCTACAAACAAAAGTCCTCCCGGGTTCATAGCTTCATAAAACTTTTTATAAATCTGATTTTTACCTCCTGTGTAAAGTAGATGACTACATTTCTACAAACAATAAGGTCAAAGCCTGTCTCATATTTGTCTAATATTAAATCATGATGCTTAAAGGTTACTCTATTTTTTATAGTATCCTTCACAATATAATTATCGCCTTCAATAGTAAAATATTTATCTAAAATTTCCTTGTCCACATTTCTTACATCTTGGGGCTTATATACCCCCTTTTAGCAACCTCAAGAATAGTTTTGTCGATATCTGTAGCTATAATTTGATGCCTCTTGTTTGGAGTCAATCTATCCATTATTATGGCTAATGTATAAGGCTCAGCGCCGTTTGAACAAGCTGCGCTCCAAATTTTTAATATTTTTTTATCAGGATTTAGTAATTCTTTGACCTTCATCTCAAGGTCCATAAAAAGATCCTTATTTCTAAAGAATTCGGAAACATTTATAGTTAAGTGGTCCAAAAATTTTTTACTTAGATTGGGATCTGTTTTTAATTTTAAAATAAAGTCATCTTCATTTGTTGCGCCGGCCCTAGTCATAAAGCTTTCAATTCTTCTCGTTAATTGCTTTGATTTATATGCACTAAGATCAATTCCGTATTGTTTAAAAACAAATGTTTCTATTTTCTTAAAGTCCATCAACTTCTCCCCGAATAATTTTTACTATTTCTTCTGCTATTTGGTAGTCTGGCATTACGTAGTCGACGCATCCTGTTTCGATGGCTGCCTTAGGCATACCAAATATTGTGGATGTTGCTTCATCTTGTGCAATAGTTATTCCGCCTTTTAACTTGATAGCCTTTATTCCTTCTGCTCCATCCCTTCCCATTCCGGTTAAAATTACTGCAAGATTATTTCCGCGAAATTCCTCTGCCGCAGATAGAAAAAGCTTATCAACTGCAGGCCTAACACCATGAATTTGAGGCGACAAATCAAGTTTTATTTGCTTGTTTTTAACGAGCATGTGGAACCCGCCTGGAGCAATATAAACAACGTTTGGTTCTATTTTATCGCCATCCGTTGCCTCTATAACTTTTAAATTGCTGTATTTATCTAATCTTTCAGCAAAGGCTTTGGTAAAACCAGCTGGCATATGCTGAACTACAAGAAGGGGAACCTCTAAATCCTTTGGAAGCTTAGTTATTAATTCAAATAAAACCTTTGGCCCACCAGTTGAAGCACCAATCAAAACTGCTTCATATTTTTTCTTATTATATGCACTTTTGTTTATCGGAGAAAATTTATCAATAGCCTTTTCTCTTTTTAGTTTTTTTCTAAGGTGAACCTTTGCATATCTTATTTTCTCTACTAAATCCTCCTTAACCTTGTCTATATCAAGGGAAATAGAACCGGAAGGTTTTTGGATAAAATCAAAGGCCCCAAGCCTTAAAGCCTCAATAGTTGTCGATGAACCCTCAGAGGTTAAGCTGCTTAACATAATAACTGCAACATTACTATCCTTGATCTCCCTTAAAACTTCTAATCCGTTTTTGTTTGGCATTTCAACGTCAAGCGTTATAACATCAGGATTTAATGAGTTTATCTTTTTATTGCATCCAATCCATCCCTTGCTGTATCGAGAACTTCCATGTCAGGTTGGCTGTTTATCATATCTGTAATCATTTTTCTCATGAAGGCTGAATCGTCTACAACTAAAACCTTAATTTTATCCATAACTACAGCTCCTTCGTTCCTTTTCCTACTGTCCTTATATAGACCTTTCCAGTTTCTGCATCTATTATCATAGTTCTTCCGTAGTTTCCTCCCAGGTCTTCAGCAACTACTTTGATATTTAGCTTTTCCAATATTTCCTTAACAGCCCGAGCATTTCTATTTCCAATGTCCATCAGTGGAGATTTATCGCTAGTTTGAAACATGCTGGCTCCACCTGCAATTTTAGCGGTAATATTAGTTTTTTAGCTCCAAGTTCTAACATCCTATCAAGAAGCATTGGTATGGCAAGATCAGCATATTTCATCGGATTGGTATTATTTGTAAACTTTGAGCTTTCTGGTAGCATAATATGAGCTAAACCGGCAATTCTTTTTATTCCATCATAAAGAGCAATGCCTACGCATGAACCTAATCCAATAGTTATTAGTTTATCAGGTGGTAAGGCTGTATTCAAATCCCCTATGCCAACCTTAATTTCCTTTGATTCCATATTATCTACTCCATTTTTTAGTTTAGTAAGCTGTCGATATCATCTTTACTTAAAATTTTATCTGGATTAATTTCTAAAATAATTCTACCGCTTAGTTTAATCATGTTTTGAATATATCTATTTTTTGAAGCTGTAACAATATCAGGTGAAGTCTCAATGTTTTCATTTCTTATATCTGAAACCTCTAATACAGTATCCACTAAAAAGCCAACTGTTTTTTGATTGCTCTTTACTACTATGATCTTTTTATCGGATGATTCATTGTAATCCATGTTAAATTTCCTTTTAAATTAATGATAGGTAAAATTGATTCTTGATAATTTATAACTCCTTCAACATAATAAGGAGCCTCAGGGATCTTTGTAGGTTCAACATAACCTAATATTCTCTCAACATGTTGAATATCACAGGCAAACTCCTCGTTGCCCAGCTTAAAAATAATAACCTTCCTTTCCAACTGCATCACCCCTATAATTTTAGTTTTTCTACAATGAGTTCACCCTTTTCGATGTAGGCCTTTAAATTTTTTACAGGATATTCTATTTTGTAGGTTATATCGTCAAATTGGATTAATGTGTTTTGAAAGGCAACCCTTGCTTCTATAATTCCATGTTTTGATGTTTTTAGGATCGTTACAACCCCTGCGCTTGAACCTACTTCAGATGCCTTAATTGCCTTTTCCGCAACCATCTGGCCTCCTCTAAATATAGCCTTGTCGGAGATAAACCTTATTTGATTTTTAGCTACTATATTTGTATTATAGCAACCTTGTCCAGTTATTTCTACATCGTTGCTGGCAAAAATTTTCGAATTTTGACAATAGGAAACATAAACATCTGCTGGAGTGTTAAGAAGTTGAAAAGTATCGATAAAATTTCCCACTTCCTTAAGCATATTAGTCAATCCATCATAGTCCAAAAGATCATTATTCTTAATCATTAAAATATAATTAAATAATTTTTTCCAGTTAACATAAATATCATTATGAAAACCTGATGAAATAAACTCATCGTTCTTTATGATCTCCTGCATTTTATTAGGAAACTTTGATTCAATGATAAGCATTAAAACGCGTCCAATATTTTTATCGATCTTTATTTTGCCAAGCTTTATAAGTTCCGTTAAAGCAATTAGAGAAGTTTTAAGAATATCATATACATCTTTTATCAACTTAAGGGCCTTCTCATTGTTTATTTGATTACACCCTGCTATTAAATTTGATGAAATTACATTTTTCTTAACCACAATATTGCCATTTGTTGCAATCTCTGCTTCAAGGACATCGCCATGGATTATAACATTGTTTCCTGCTCTTATTTTGAATCCTTCCTTTACCGTTCCCACTACTTCAACATTCCCATCAAATTTTATGTTTCCTGTCTTTATATCAACATCTCCATTTATCCTTAATACTTCAAATACACATACCTTTCCTGATTTAACCTCTGGCATACCTGAAATTTCAGCATAGGCTTTATTTTCATTTACAACACATCCTGGTCCCGATAAAAGCCTTTTAACAACCCTTTTTCTTGGCTTAACCGGTCGACCGTAAACGTCAAAACCTATTGACCCGTCTCTCCCGTCAAATTTTTCTGCAAGGACATCTCCCTTTTCCACATATTCGTATGTTATTCTATTAAAATAATCTACTTTTATTGCATTTTCAACATCTTCTTCATTTTTATTGCCAAAATAGTAAACAATCCTATCATCCTCAGGTTCTTTGATTTTCTTCCCCTCAGCAACAAGGAATCTGCCCCCATCTATTGCCCTTTCTATTTCTTCTTTTTAATTCCATAAATAATATTTTTTCCCTTAGGCTTTTTTCTATTTCTTCCCTTGTGAATTTCTTTATGCTCTTATGTTTTATTTTCCCAGTTATAAATAATTCATGCTGGGGTTCCATATCCTCTATTTCATATTCAATATATGGCTCATAGGAAATATCTATATAAACTTCCATAGCATCTTCCGTAACGTAAATGTTCAAATTTCTTTTTCCCTCTATTATTTTGGGGACAACTTTAACTATATCTTCTTTTTTACATGGCACTCTCCGTCTATCTTTTTTCATTTATATAAACCTCAACACCTTCTCCAACTATAATTTTAGGCGGATTTTCCCCATCAACATAAATTATTTTTCCTGATTTAATTCCTATTTTTCCTTCACTATTACTCATTAAAATCCCCCTCCTGCTAATGCCCCTTAGCAATATAATTGAAGCAGAATAATAAACAACAGCAACTATCCAACCAGCTAAAACATCGCTTAAGTAATGAACACCTAAATAGATTCTACTAAAACCCACTAAAACTGCTAAAAGCAAGACTAACCCCTTATATAAATTTTGATGTTTAAACTTAAAGACATACTTAATCAAATAAATTATAAATAAGGATAATGTTAAAAAAATCATTGCATGTCCACTCGGAAAACTATAGCCAGCTGCATCTATTAGCCTAAAATTATAAGGTCTTTGCCTTTTAAATAAGGATTTTAAATACTCGTTAAATATCCAAACTATAAAAATGTTTGCTCCAAAATAAAGGGAAATCATTTTATAGTTCTTAACTAATAATATTATCGTAATAATTAAAGTTAAAATTAATACCGTCCAAAAATTACCAAGGGATGTAATTGCTTTAAAAAGTCCATCTAAAAATGGATTTCTTAGCGCAAGAATAAACTTAAATATATATGCATCGTATCTTTCAAACAAATAAAAACTATGATCTTCAATTAAATCAAAAATAAGCATCAAAATAAACAATGATAATAAAAATGTGGCAATCATGTAATATCCAATCTTCTCTAAAATCCTGTATTTTTGCAATCCTTTGTAAACATTTTCTACTAAATTTTTTATATTAGAAAATAATTTTATTTTATTCAAGTTTAGTCTATCCTTCGATATTTTTATGCTATAGAAGGCTAATAAAAATATAAAGGTGATTCCAATTGTGATGTATTCAAAATTGTTTTTTATAAACTTATCTGCATCCTTAAAGAAAAATATCAACGTTGCTTCTAAAAAGAACCTCATTCCTCTTCCGATTATCGACGCAATTACAAATACGTTTTTTCTTATCCTAAAGACTCCAGCTGAAACAGTAAAAATTTTATATGGAATAGGTGTAAATCCTGCAATTGCAACAGCCCATCCGCTATATTTATTGAAATACTCTTCAACCTTTATTATTTTTTCCTGTGAAAACCACCTTTTTAAAAAAGGGCGCCCAAGTTTATAACCTAAAAGATATCCAAACATACCTCCTAAAACAGAAAAAACAGTAGTTATTGCAGCATAAAAAAAGCCAAACTTTTGTTAACTAACATCATAGGTATTAAAACAACATCTGGAGGAACAGGAAAAAAGATGACTCTGTAAAGGAAAGAACTGAAAGTCCAACTATACCAAATTTACTTATAAAATTTATAAAACTTTCCAAAAACTTTTCCATGTCTTTTCACCTCAGTTTATAATTGACATATAAAATTATAGCATAAATTTTAGTTTTATTAAAATATAAAATAAAAAATATTTTTTAACTGAGAATTATTTATAGACCCAATTAACCAGTTGACAATAATATATTTTTTAATAGAATATAACTTGTCGGTTCATGGGGGTGGATAGGTGCTGGTGTGCCTACCGGTCTTCAAAACCGTGTTGACGGGCTGAAACCCCGTTGGGTGGGTTCGATTCCCACACACTCCCGCCATAAGATAAAGCCTGATGTCTTAAGACGTCAGGCTTTTTTAATTTAAGCCAATACCCTTTGATCTTCTATTCTTTTGGTAAGCTTTATTGAATCGAAATATTCAAGTATTGCTACTGCATACTTTCTGCTGGTTGAAAGCATATCCCTATATTGAGCTGCGGTTATACTGCCTTCCCTTTTTATAAAATCTATTAGCATGTCCTTTGCCCTTTCATAATCTTGAGCTTTTAAGTAAATTTCCTCATTAATTTTAACTAGTGTCCCTAAATCAACTAAAGCTTCAAATACCATTTTTGCATCCCTTTCATCCCTTCCAAACCCTTTTATCAAATCTTCAGGTTTTGGAGGTTGATATTTCGCTTCTTCAAAACGCATTAAAATTTCTTGTTTTATATTTTCTTGTTTTTGATTAAAACAAATATTGAAATCCTTTAAAGATATATAAATGTTTTCAATCTTTATTGTATCATCGCATAAAAGTTCTAAGATCTTATCATAAATCTTTTGTTTAATATTTTTGCCAAAAACTTTAATCTTTAACTCTTCCTTAGTTATTCCAAATTTCAATGGATTTATCCTATGATAATCTGCTAAAATTTGTGCGATATTTTTCTTTATTTCTTCCAAATAGGTCTTATGCAGATAAACTTCCTCATCACCTATATTTAACTTTATGATTTTTTCTTTTCTTATCAAGGTTTCCAATATATCGTCCAAATTGCTGTAGTTTTTACCCGAAAGCTTTATAATATCGTTTATGCCGATAAAGTCCTTGCTGTTATTTTTAATAGTTTGTTCTATT
This sequence comes from Caloramator sp. Dgby_cultured_2, assembly GCF_028872215.1. Lineage (NCBI taxonomy): Bacteria > Bacillati > Bacillota > Clostridia > Eubacteriales > Clostridiaceae > Caloramator > Caloramator sp. Dgby_cultured_2. The sequence goes on along the minus strand of NZ_CP118396.1, from coordinate 832,457 downwards.
ATTTCGATAGGGTCACCCTTTTCCTTTAATAAAAGCTCATTAATAACCTTTTCATCAAAGGCTTTATGCTTAACTGGATTTGGATCAAGGATAGTTCCTCCACCGACAGTAATCATTGGAGAGTATGTCCTTATGACATATTTATCTCCCCTTTTGCCGCTATAGGGGATTCTAATCTTATTTGAATTAGAGCTGTTTCTCCAGGATTTATCACTTCTTTATCTAATATATATACCCTACCTAAAAGCTCGCTAGTGCCATGATATATCCTTATTCTATCCCTATTTTCAAGGGGATAGGGTGCATCCTTAAGATAATTTAGTCTACAGCCTAGCATCATACTAACTTGAAGGGAGTTGGGTTTAGATAAAACATCTCCCCTTTCAATATCTTCCTTTTTACATTTGCAAGATTTATAGCTACCCTTTGACCTGCATAGGCAGTTTTAACGGATTTTTCATGGACTTGTAATCCTCTAACTTTTGTTGTTATTTCTTTAGGATAAATAGAACATATATCCCCTTCGTATATCGTCCCTGATATTAATGTTCCTGTAACTACAGTTCCAAAACCGCTTACGCTAAAAACTCTATCTATCGGCAGCCTAAAATCAGTAAAAGTATCTCTATCCTCCATATCCTTTGTAAGTTCATCTATGGTTAGAGCTAATTTTTCTAAACCTTCTCCAGTATAGGATGATACAGGTATAATTGGTGCATCCCTTAAAAACGTATCACTTATTTCTGTTTTTATATCCTCAATAACCATCTTTAACCATTCTTCATCTACAAGATCCTTTTTGGTAACAACAACAATGCCCTTTTTATATCCAAAAGATTGAGTATATTTAGATGTTCCCTTGTCTGGGGCATTATCCCCTCATCAGCTGCTATTACTAAAAGAACGATGTCTATTCCAGTTACCCCTGCCAGCATATTTTTTATAAATTTTTCATGTCCAGGAACATCAACTATTCCTGCCCTTCTTCCTGAAGGCAAATCAAAATAGGTAAAACCTAAGTTTATAGAAATACCTCTTTCCTTTTCCTCCTTTAGAGTATCTGTATCTCTTCCTGTTAGGGCTTTAATTAGAGTAGTTTTTCCGTGATCTATGTGTCCTGCTGTTCCGATTATAACATGCTGCATATATTCCACCCCTGATTATAAAATTTTATTCAATGAATCAACAATAATATGAAAATCATCATCAAATAATGTTCTAACATCAATAATAATGTTTTCTTTATATATTCTAACTATAATTGGAACTTCCTGCCTTCTTAGTTCTAACTCTACATCTTCGATTTTCTTAAACTTAGGTTTTATTGTAACTACATATGTTGAAATGGTCTCAAGGGGCATTGCTCCTCCACCAAATTGTGATACATCCTTTTCGATATTAAGTTCCGCCCTATCTGAAATTATTTTCTTTAATTGACTATAAAGTTTTTTAGCCCTTTTTTGGATTAACTCAATATCCATAGTCATCATTCTAAGAGCAGGTATTTCCTTTATTGCCCTTTCTTCATCTAAATAAAGCTTAAAAGTTGCCTCTAGAGCAGCTAAAGTCATTTTATCAATTCTTAATGCCCTTGTTAATTGATTTTTCTTCATCCTATCTATTAAATGCTTTTTACCTACAATTATTCCTGCCTGTGGGCCTCCAAGGAGTTTATCACCGCTAAAGGTAACTACATCTGCCCCCTTTTTATGCTCTCCTGAACAGTAGGCTCATAGGGAAGTCCATACTTTGAAAAATCTATCAATACACCGCTACCTATGTCTTCAACAACTGGAAGATTATATTTTTCCCTAATTCCACAAGCTCATCAAGGGAAATTTCCTTAGTAAATCCAAGTATCTTAAAATTGCTTTGGTGAACCTTTAGGATAAGGGCAGTATTTTCATTTATTGCATTTTCATAATCGTAAAGATGGGTTTTATTGGTTGTTCCAACTTCAACAAGTTTAGCCCCACTCTGTTCCATAACTGCAGGAACTCTAAAGGAACCACCAATTTCAACCAATTGGCTTCTTGAAACTATAACCTCTTTTCCCTTGGCAAGGGTTGACAAGACTAGCATTACTGCTGCTGCATTATTGTTTACTACCATCGCCGCTTCAGCACCAGTTATTTTACAAATGATTTCTTCCACATGGCTGTATCTTGATCCCCTCTCACCCTTTTCAAGGTCATATTCTAAATTGTTATATCTTGATGCTATCTCAACAACTGCATCAATCGCATCCTTTGATAAAACTGCCCTACCTAAATTGGTATGCAAAATAGTTCCCGTTGCGTTTATAACCCTTTTTAAGTGATTTTTGCTTTTAACATTCAAAAGTTTTATTATTTTATCTATTACATCATCATAAGTAAATTCTTCTATATTTCCATCTAATATATCTTTTCTATAGCTATCTAAAATTTTTCTTATAATGTCAATTTTTAAATTTCGCGCAATATCAAAGTCCTGTATTCTATCATCAGATAGAATCCTATCAACCTTAGGCAGCTTTGATAAAAGCAGATTCTTATTTTGCATCCTTTTGCCTCCTATTAATTTATAATAATATGATAATCCTTAAACTTTTCGACATATCCAGCTACATAAGCATCTATTCCATTTTCATTAAGTTCACTTAATAATTTTAGCCCTTCCTTTTCAGGTAGCGAATACATAAGTCCTCCAGAAGTTTGTGGGTCAAATAAAAGATCAAGAACATAATCTTCAGTTGTATTATTCTTATATTGATCGTTCAAATAGTTTTTGTTTCGATATGTTCCAGCAGGAATTAAACCCATTTTAGCGTATTCTACGGCACCTTCTATATATCTTATATTCTTGCTTAGTATATTTATAGTAACATTACTTCCCTTTGCCATTTCAAAAGCATGTCCTATAAGGCCAAAGCCTGTAATATCAGTGCAGGAATTAATAGAATATTTTTCTGCAATCTCAGCTGCACCTTTGTTAAGCATAGCCATATATTTTATCGCTTCATTTATTTCCTTTTCGCTGGCTAACTCTCCCTTTATTGCTGTGTTTATAAGCCCTGTTCCAATTGGCTTTGTTAAAATTAATATGTCTCCTTCCTTTGCATTGGAATTGGATAAAACCTTCTTGGGGTGGACAATTCCCATTACCGAAAGACCATATTTAGGTTCATCATCGTCAACTGTATGCCCACCTACGATTATTGCTCCAGCTTCTTTTACTTTATCTGCTCCACCCCTTAAAATTTCACCCAAAATTTCCATATCCTTGCACTGTGGAAAGGTAACGATGTTTAATGCCAAAACTGGTTTACCACCCATAGCATAGACATCGCTTAAGGAGTTTGTAGCTGCAATTTGTCCAAAGGTATATGGATCATCAACCACAGGAGTAAAAAATCCAAGGTTTGAATAATGGCAATTTCATCGCTTATCTTATAAACTGCTGCATCATCTGATGTATCATATCCTACTATAAGATTTTCATCATAAAATTTAGGCAATCTTGATAATATATCCGATAAGGCCTCCGGCCCAATTTTCGCAGCTCATCCAGATGCTTCAACCATTTGAGTTAGCTTTATCTTTTCCATTTCATCACATCCTTCCTATATTCAATAATCCTATCCTCATGATAATTTTAGCCAAAAATGCACATATGTTCAATATTATCTTACTGTTATTTTATCCTTTATATTTTCAAACATCTTATCTCCAATTCCGCTAACATTCTTTATATCCTTTATATCTCTAAATGGCCCATTTTTTTCTCTATAATCTATAATTCTTTGGGCTATGGCATCACCAACTCTTGGAAGCATCTTTAACTCTTCAAGTGTTGCTGTATTAATATTTATCTTCGAACTTATTGTTTTACCTTCACTATTGTTTAATAAGCCTTCAATTGAAGGAACAAATATATAGTCTTCATCCTTTAATTTCATAGCTAAATTTAGGTTTTCCTTTGCTGCCTTATCAGTAAATCCACCTGCAATATCTATTAACTTATACAATCTTTCTCCTTCAATTAAAGTATATACCCCCGGTTTCTTAACCTCCCCACATATATACACCTTTATCTCTTTAATATCATTTTCGTTTTGTTCTTCTTGAAGCCTTGAAGTTTTAATAACCATCATCTCGTTTTTTCTTTTATCCTTGTAATAATAAAAAGAGGTTATAAAAAGGATAATAAAAAGGAAAACAGCCAAGCCTATTTTTTCTCTCCTTGTTAAATCCATGAACATCACCCCAAATAGAATATTGACAAAAATTAATTCATTTAAACATTGAATAATTATATAGTTTTTGTTAAAATAAATTTGTTTATGAATGACGGAAGGAGATGTTTATGAAAAAATATGCTGTATTAGTGTTAATGTTAATATGTATTTTCTTTAACATTGCAAATGTAAATGCTTCCATAAATGTTGATGCTGAAGGATGTGTGTTGGTAGACTTGCAATCGGACAAGATACTTTTTGAAAAAAATAAGGATCTAAAGCTTGCACCAGCAAGCACAACAAAAATAATGACAGCTCTTTTAACAATTGAAAAATGCAACTTAAACGATAAAGTCATTATAGGGAAAAAGCCTCCCTTTGCAGATGGAAGCAAAATTTATCTCATAGAGGGCGAGGAGTTAACGGTAGAACAGCTTCTAAATGCCCTTTTGATTGAATCAGCCAACGATGCTGCCCAGGCCCTTGCAGAATATATTTCCGGTAGCGAAGAAGAATTTGCAAAATTAATGAATCAAAGGGCTGTAGAATTAGGCTGTAAAAACACTCATTTTGTTAATGCTTCAGGGCTTTATGATCCTAACCATTATACCAGCGCATATGACTTATACCTAATAACTAAAAAGCCTTCGAATATCCAAAGTTTAGAGAAATAGTATCAAAAGTTAGATATGAAATTCCACCTACCAACAAACAGCCCCAAACCCGATACCTTTATAGTCATAATAAACTTATTAATGGCAATAGAAGATATCGGTATCAGTGGGCAGATGGTGTTAAAACTGGATATACGATAAAATCAAAGCATGCCTTTGTAGGTTCTGCAACTAAGGATGGCAGAACCCTAATAGCTGTAGTTTTAAAAAGCAATGCCCAATATTATAACGATATTATCAAACTTTTTAATTACGGTTTTAACGATTTCCAAACAAAGCTGATTTTAGATAAAAACACAGCTGCCACTCATATAATTATAGATAACAAATCTATTCCCCTTTATCCAGCTGAAGATATATATATTACATTAAAGAAAAATGATAATTTTAATGATATAGAAAAAAGATTAATGTTGTTTCTAATATAGAAAAATTTACAAAAGGTGAAACCTTAGGTTCTGTAGATATTTATAAAAATAATAATCTTCTTAAATCCGTTCCCTTAATTGCAAATGAAGATTTTGGTAGTTTGTTTTATGATCTTAAATATGTTGAAACTGGTAAATACAAGAAAAGACCTTCAAACTGGATTGTAATTCCTACTATAATAGTCGTAACCCTATTCTTTTATAAAAAGTTTAAAAGAAAAGGAAAATTTAAAATAAAAAAGGAAAGTAAAGGGATAGACCCTTTACTTTTTTATTATCTTGCAATGGCAATCGCTTCAATTTCAATTAGCGCATCCTTGGGCAGCCTTGCAACTTGAAAGGCTGATCTTGCTGGCATCTTTTCTTTAAAATATTCAGCATAAACTTCATTTACACTTGCAAAATCATTTAAATCCTTCAAGAAAACTGTAGTTTTAACAACATCCTCAAGGCTTGAACCAGCTGATTCTAATATCGCCTTTATGTTCTCCAAGCACTGTTTTGCAGCAGCCTTTATATCGTTATTGATAAGGTCTCCAGTCTTAGGGTCAATAGGAAGCTGGCCTGATGTAAAGATAAAATCGCCAGCCTTAATACCTTGGGAATATGGTCCAATTGCTGCTGGAGCATTAGTTGTAGAAAGAACAACCTTTTCCATAACTTTACCTCCTTTTATTTAACCACAATATTAACAAGTTTTCCAGAAACAACTATTTCCTTTACAATTGTCTTTCCTTCTATGAAGGATTTAATCTTTGAATCTTCCTTTGCAGTATTTAATATTTCTTCATTTGATGCATCAACTGGAACTATGAGTTTTCCTTTTACTTTACCATTGATCTGAACAACTATTTCAATTTCATCAACTTCAAGAGCATCTTCATCGTAATCTGGCCATCTTTGCTCATGGATGCTGCCAGTCTTTCCTATTCTTTCCCAAAGTTCTTCTGTTATGTGTGGAACAAAAGGTGCTAATATAAGCAGCATCTTTTCGATTGCCTCAGCAAGAACATCGTAATTTGGATTTTCAATGTCTTTATATTGATACATTGCATTTACAAGCTCCATGACTGCACTTATTGCTGTATTAAAATTGAATCTTTGTGCTATGTCTTCTGTTACCTTTTTACTGTATAATGGGCAATTCTTCTCATTTCTTTATCTTGTTTTGTTAACTTATTTACATCCAACTTATTTGCCTTTTTAATCATCGGTTCCAGCTCATCAACCAATCTCCATACTCTATTTAAGAACCTAAAGCATCCTTCTACTCCTTGATCGCTCCATTCAAGGTCCCTTTCTGGCGGTGCTGCAAATAAGATGAATAATCTTGCTGTATCTGCTCCATAATTTGCTCTTATTTCTTCCGGGCTTACAATGTTGCCCTTAGACTTTGACATCTTTGCCCCGTCCTTTAAAACCATACCTTGAGTTAAAAGGTTTGTAAAAGGCTCATCAACTGGTGAAATTTTAAAGTCATATAAAGCCTTTGCAAAAATCTTGAGTATAATAAGTGAAGTATTGCATGCTCTACCCCGCCTACATACTGGTCAACAGCCATCCAGTATTTTGCCTTATCATAGTTAAAGGCTTCTTTATCGTTATGGGGGTCGGTATATCTAAAGTAATACCATGAAGAACATACAAATGTATCCATTGTATCTGTTTCTCTTGTAGCTCTGCCTCCGCACTTAGGACAAGTTGTATTAAGGAAACTTTCTGATGTAGTAAGTGGTGATTCCCTTTACCTGTAAATACAACATCCTCTGGCAGCAATACTGGCAGCTGATCCTCTGGAACTGGAACTTCACCACATTTTTCACAATAAACTATCGGAATTGGTGCTCCCCAATATCTTTGTCTTGAAATCAGCCAATCCCTCAATCTAAAGTTTACCTTTTTATTCCATAATTATTTTCTTCTATAAACTTTACAATTTCACCATAGGCTTCAGAGTTTCTCATCCCGTTAAATTTGCCAGAATTAATCATTATTCCCTCGCCTGTATAAGCTTCTGTTAGGGTTGAGCTTTCATCTCCATTGGGTGATATTACAACCTTTATTGGAAGATTATACTTTTTAGCAAATTCAAAATCCCTTTCATCATGGGCAGGAACTGCCATAACTGCACCAGTTCCATAATCTAAAAGAACATAATTGGCTATCCAAATTGGAATTCTTTCATTGTTAACTGGATTTATTGCGTAGGCGCCAGTAAATACACCTTCTTTTTCTGTTTCATTTGATGTTCTTGTAATTTCATTTAAATACTGCATTTTATCTACAAACTCTAATACTTTTTCTTCATATTCTGTTCCTTTTACAAGCTCCTTAACAAGCGGATGTTCAGGAGCAAGAACAACATAGGTTACACCAAATACGGTATCAGGCCTTGTTGTAAATATTGTAATCTTTTCTTGTCTTCCTTCAATAGCAAAATCTATTTGGGCACCTTCGCTCTTTCCTATCCAGTTTTCCTGCATTATCTTAACCTTGTCAGGCCAACCCTTTAATTTTTCAATGTCCTTTAACAGCCTATCTGCATAATCGGTGATTTTAAAATACCATTGCTCTAAGTTCTTTTTGCCTACAGCAGTTCCACAACGTTCACATTTACCATTTACAACCTGCTCATTAGCGAGAACAGTTTGGCAGGATGGACACCAATTTACAAAGGACTTTTTCTTATACGCTAAGCCGTTTTTATACATTTGAAGGAACATCCATTGAGTCCATTTGTAGTAATCCGGCATACAAGTTTTAACTTCTCTATCCCAGTCGTAGCTAATTCCAAGTGCTTTTAATTGTTTTTCCATCTCCTCCATGTTATTTATTGTCCAATCCTTTGGAGGAATTCCGTGTTTTATTGCTGCATTTTCAGCTGGAAGGCCAAAGGCATCAAATCCTATTGGATGTAAAACATTATATCCCTGCATCCTTTTAAATCTTGCAATAACATCACCTATGGAATAATTCCTTACGTGGCCCATATGTAATTTTCCAGATGGATATGGGAACATAACTAGCATGTAATATTTTTCCTTATCTGAAAAATCCTCACCATGAAAATTATTCTTTTCTTCCCAAATCTTTTGCCATTTCTTTTCAATTTCTAAAAAATCATAAAAAGCCATGATTCCACCTCCTAAAGTATTATATAAATAAAGGGGTTCTCCATCCCTTTTTAGGGACGGGGAACCCCGCGGTACTACCCTAATTGGCCATAGGCCCTCTCGTTTAGATAAAGGTCTCCCTGCATATTTCTAAAAGGCGAGTTCAATAAGCCGTGCTTACTGGTTTGCACCCTCCACCAGCTCTCTGAAAGCCGTGCCTATTTACTACTCCTTTTAATATGCTATCAATATTCAATTATGGTATATTATAAATTAATATTTAAATTTTGTCAAAGTTTTATACATTTACTGCAATTGCATCTGCCCAGAGCCTTTCTATATCATAAAAGTCCCTGTCCTCTGTATAAAAGACATGCACAATTATATCACCATAATCTAATAAAACCCATCTTGCAGAATTATATCCTTCCTTATGCCTTACGTAAAACCCCTTCTCCGAAAGCTTTTCTTCTATTTCATCGGCTATTGCCTTGACTTGGGCTGTAGAAGTTCCGCTACATACTACAAAATAGTCTGCGATTGGGCTTAAATGGGATACGTTTAATATCCTAACATCCTTAGCCTTTTTATTTAAAGCAGCATTAGAAATATAATAAGCTAAGCTTGCTGAACTTTTCAAATTATAACCTCCTCATTTTATCTTAGTATATTTTATGTTTTATTATGACATTAGTTTCATTTAATAGCGTCTGTCCCAAGTATAATTATAATTTCATTTTCGTTATCTTTCAAATAATTTACTTCTCCAATTTTTAAAAATTCCTTAATCTTGTGGGCAATTTCAACATTTGATGTTTGTATTTCTGTTTTTTCATAGGCAACTGAATAATTTCCAGTCTTAATATTTTTATAACCTAATTGTGATAACCTTTCTTTATATTTCTTTGCAAGTCCATTAACATTAGTAGAATTTAATATAATTATTTTAAACTCATTATCCTTTTTAAAATATGATAGAAGCTCTTTATTGCTATCCTCATCGTAAATAAAATATGAAATCCCCGAAATATATTTAGGTTCCCCTTTAATGTCTCACTTTCAATAGAGTCAGCATGCATTCCGATAGCCTTATAGGCATAATAAACCATCAATTTAGGTGGAATATTCGTTTTAGTCCATCTTACAACTGTATTCAACAAATTGGGAATTCTAATTATTCCTTCCGGAGTCTTAAGTTTCATAAGAATAAGCTTTAAAAATTCCTGTTGAGTTGAGATTCTTCCTAAATCCCCGTTGCATATCCAGTCCCATCGTTGTTTTTTCTCCATCTTATAAATTTTTCAGCAAGCTCCCCATTTAAGTGGACCTTTTCTCCCTTTTTAAAGTTAATATCGAGATCATAGGATTTATAATGCATATCCCTCGGAATTACTACATCAACTCCACCTATGGCATCTATTGCCCTTCTAAAGCCTTCATAGTCTATCTCAACATAATAATCTATATGGACATTTAAAAAATTTTCTACTGTTTTAATAGTTAGTTCCGTCCCCCCGATGGAATGGGCAGAATTTATTTTACAATAATCGCCGTTAATTTTTACCCTTGTATCCCTAGGAATAGATAAAATAAAGGCTTTATTTTCATTTGGATTGTAATTTACCAGCATTATTGTGTCAGAACGAGTATGAGATGATTTTTTATTTTTATAATCTCCTGCATCAACGCCTAATACCAATATATTAACAGGTTCGTTATAACTTAATTTTGTCCCTTTAAAATCATCATTTGACATTTTATTAAGCTGGTAAAAACCATATCCAAAAGCTAATCCAATAGAGGAAATAAAGAAAATTAATAACATTAAAAAAATTTTTTACACTTTTCTTTCTAGCCCTTTTAGTCCTTTTGTTCATCTATTTTCCACCTTTCATTAAAAGCCAATTTCTAAATTCAATAGTCAAGGGATGGATAGGAAGATTTCTATTAATAACATAAGTTAGTGTGCTGTTACAGGACATTAAAAGCGCCTCTTCAAAATTTTCAAAGGCTTTTTTTCTTATTTCTTCAACGCCTTCAAAATTACGATCAATAGATATAAAATCTGCAAGGTAAATTATTTCCTCAAAAGTCGTCATATCCTTTCTTCCAGTTGTATGATAGTATATTGCATTGAAAACATCCTCGTCATCAATCCCAAATTCAAATTTACTCAAATATGCTCCTACAGGACCATGCAAGAGAAAAGGCTGTATTTTCTGTATTTCATCAACAATTATACCATATTTATAAGCTTTAATTAACAATTCATCATCCCTTAAATTTTTTGCACAGTCATGTAGTAATGCGGCTATCTTTATTTTTTCTAAATCAACATTGAAATTTTTACCAAGTTCTATTGCGGCTTTTAAAACATTCTTTGAATGAATATATCTTTTTTCATCTAGCATTTCCTTTAATTTTTGTTCTATTTTATGAATCATGTTATCAATCTCCTCTATATAGGTCATTTTTTGGATATAATCAATAACTTTATCCGGAAGCAAATACTTTATACTTTTTCCTTCGTTTATTCTTTTTCTTATTTCAGTTGAAGATATTTCTATATTTGGAACTTTTAAATATATAGCTTCTCCATCAAATTTATTACATTTTTCCTCAATCAATTTTAACATTTCTCTCGATTCTACATTTCTATTTACTACTACAAATTGTGCCATTTTAAAAACTTCCTTTACATTTTTCCAGCTGTCTATTTCTAAAAATGCGTCGTATCCAATAATAAACCTAAATTTGTTTACATAATATATTTTTGTAATTCTTTTAATGTATCGTATGTATAGGAATAATCTAATCTTTTTATTTCTATATCGCTTACCTCGAAATAGGGGTTATCCTCTATTGCAAGTTTAACCATTTCGAATCTATGTTTCCCTTTAACAACTCCTATGTCCTTATGGGGTGGAACACCGGTTGGGATAAAAATTATCTTATCCAATCTCAAGCTTTCCAAAACTTCGTTTGCAATGATTAAGTGTCCCAAATGAATTGGATTAAAGGTTCCTCCAAATAAGCCTATATTTTGCAAATGGCATCACTCCAAATTAAAATTCCAAATGTTATTATATCATAAAAAATCCCTTAAGGATAATTCCTTAAGGGACTAATTTGGAAAATTTATTTGAGGTTTTTGTCGTTTCGTCTATAAATTACAAATTTGTTTCCTATAACTTGAACCGGCTCAGCTTTTAAACTATGGCAAACATCTTGGCATGTTTCATAAGGATCTAAAAGACTATTTTTTAAAACGGTTATTTTGATTAATTCACGGGCAGTTAAGGCTTCATCTATTTGCTTTAATACCGCCTCATCTAATCCATTTTTGCCTATCTGGATAATCGATTCAATATTATTGGCAAGGCCTCTTAAATAGCTCCTCTGCTTTCCTTTCAGCATATATTCACCTCTATTCGACGAATTCAAATTCAAAATCATTCATCCTTACTATATCTCCATCCTTAATTCCCATTTGCTTTAATTCTTCGATAATACCTTTTCTTTCTAATACCTTATGGAAGTATTTTAATGACTCAGAATCATAAATATTAACGCTAAGCAGCAGTCTATCTACAAAAGATCCAGTTATTTCGAATGCGCCATCATCTGCCCTCTTAATAGTATATGTGAATTTCTTGTCTTCAGGGATATAAAATTCACCTAATGGTTCCTCATCATAAGGTGCATTTTCTAAAACCTGTCCTACATACTGCATAAGTTCTTTAAGGCCTTGATTGGTTGCTGCTGAAATTTTAAAGACCTTTATTCCATGTTTATCCATTTCAGCCTTAAGCCTTTCAAAATTTTCTTCTGCACCAGGAATGTCCATTTTGTTAGCTGCTACTATTTGAGGCTTCTTAGAAAGTTTTTCGTTATATAATTTTAATTCTTCATTTATCTGATAAAAGTCTTCAATGGGATCTCTTCCTTCTATTCCCGAAACATCCACAACATGAATAAGCACCCTTGTTCTTTCAATGTGCCTTAGAAAGTCTATTCCCAAGCCCGCTCCTTCATGGGCGCCTTCAATAATTCCAGGAATATCAGCTAGAACAAAGCTTTTAACTCCTGGAAGATCTACAACGCCTAAATTAGGAGTTAAAGTTGTAAAATGATAGTTGGCAATTTTAGGTTTTGCCCCTGTAACCATCGATAATATAGTTGACTTTCCAACATTCGGGAATCCAACGAGACCAACATCTGCTAATAATTTGAGCTCCAAAACGATCCATCTTTCTTCGCCAGGCATTCCTGGTTCAGCAAAGTTAGGAGCTTGCCTTGTAGGGGTTGCAAATTTCGTATTTCCTCTACCTCCGCGTCCTCCCTTTGCAACAACTGCCACATCTGATTCATCCTTAAGATCTGCTATAATTCTATTAGTTTCTGCATCCTTTATGACTGTTCCTGGTGGAACTTTAATGACTAAATCCTCTCCATCCTTACCAAACTTGTTGTTCGTTCCCCCATTTTCTCCTGACATAGCTATATATTTTTTCTTGTATCTAAAATCTAAAAGAGTTCTAAGGCCTTTGTCGACCACAAAAATTACATCTCCGCCTTTTCCTCCGTCTCCTCCATCTGGTCCACCAAACGGAACATATTTTTCTCTTCTAAAAGATACTGCTCCATGTCCTCCGTCTCCGGCTTTGACATATATTTTAGCAACATCTACGAACATATAATCACCTACTTTTTCAATACTCACTTCCAAAAGAAAGGAGTTTCCAAATTCGTAAAGCCTTAAATTTAAACCATCTATTTTATATGGCGTTTCATAATTGGTAGACTTAATTTTTTCCTTTAGGCCAGTGTTATAAAAGTCGATTAAGTATGCCTTATCATCTTCGCCTATTTCAATGTAGAGTTTTTTACTAACGTTATTGCCTTTTAAGCCATTAAGCAAATACTTTTTAATGTTTTCAAACAATGTTAGTATTTCGTTTTTATTTTTGTAAAAACTTCAGTTGGTATGTAATCAATATTTGTTATTATTTCATAGTCTGCCCCGATTTTTTCTACTTCCATTATTATGTCCTGCATAAGCAGAGAAATAAAGGGATTTTCGAGGTTATAAATTAAACTTAAACTAAACATATTTTTATTTATTTCTTTCATATACTCAATAGCCTTATCCGGTTTATTTATCTGTAAATAAGCATATATAACCTGGAGAGTATTCATAAAATTATGTCTTAATAATCTTAGCTGTTTAACTGTATATTCGACTAATTTTTCTTCATCCATAAAATCCACCTCTATTAAACCACAAAAATGCACCCTTAAGGGTGCATTTTAATCTAATTATTGAACAGCTTCTTGTGGATATACACTTACCTTTTTTCTGTCTCTTCCTAATCTTTCGTATCTTACGATTCCGCTTACAAGAGCAAATAAAGTATCGTCCTTTCCTCTTCCAACGTTTGCTCCTGGGTGAATCTTAGTTCCTCTTTGTCTTACAAGTATATTTCCCGCTAAAACGAATTGACCATCATGTCTTTTAATCCCCAGTCTTTTGGATTCACTATCTCTACCGTTCTTGGAACTGCCGACACCTTTCTTATGAGCCATTTATTACACCTCCTTTGAAGGCCTTCTATTTCAATTATGCTTCGATTTTTTCAATCTTAATTTGAGTATATGGTTGACGGTGACCTTGTTTTCTTCTGTAATCCTTTTTCTTCTTAAACTTGAAAACGATTATCTTCTTTGCCTTTCCGTGCTTTACTACTCTTGCAGTCACCTTAGCACCATCAACGAATGGTTTTCCAACAACTAGCTTGCCATCCTTTGAAACTGCAAGAACTTCCTTGATTTCTACTGTTGAATCAACATCTGCAGCAAGCTTTTCAACAAATAGCACGTCACCTTCTTGAACCCTATACTGTTTTCCGCCAGTCATTATTAATGCGTACATTCCTTTACACCTCCTCAACCGAGACTCGCCGCAATCTAGGCAGGTCTTACCTTTTAGCCCGTTGCGAGCGGTTTACAAAGCAATTCTAACATAATACCCTTAGTTTGTCAATGGACAATCTAATTTTTGAATTCATAATTTATGACATTTGGTTCTATTAAAAATTTTAATTCTATATCCCACTCTTTTTTAATTTATCCTTAAAGCCAATCTTTTCTGATAATTCAAATGTAGTTTGTGGAATGGATACGACAAATTCTTTTTTAAAAAACTTTTCCTTGTTGTAGAGGCATTTATTTTCAATAAGCTTTAAAACATAACTTGGATTTAAAATATCCTTATAATAATCGTAATAGATTAGTTCCTTCAGTTTCTTACCCTTTCTTGCCCTTGCAAGCTCAAGAACTCCTAATTTAGTCCAACCGTAAATCCTGCTTATATTATTATCGTTTTTGACAGTTCCATAATAAAATTTAATAGTTCTTGTTTTTGCTTATTTTCTACATCCACAAAGTCGATAAATATAATTCCTCCTGTATTTCTAAGCTTTAAAAGTCTAAATATCCTTTGGGCGGCCAATTTATTAAATTCCATCAATGATTTAATTTCAGCATTATGATAATCTATATTTCCTGAATTAACATCTATTATTGTAAATGCCTCTACTTCATCCATCACGATATTGGCTTCACCTATCAAGAAGTGCTTCCTTTTCATGGTATCCAAAATGCAATTATCGATGGTGTTAATTATATCTATACTTACGTTAAAGTTTTTGACGTCGATGTATTTTTGAAATAAAGATTTATCCTTTTCCTTTGAAAAATAAAGTTCTATGGATTCTTTTCCATTAATGTGATCATCTATCAGTTTTGAAATATAATCTTTTGACTTCATCAAAAGACATGGAGCCTTTATGTAGTTTGCTTTGTCTTTAATATTCTCCCACTTTTCTATTAAAGAATGATATTCATTTATTAACTCTTCAGTATTAAATTCTTCAGCTTCAACTAAAACACCATAATTTTCTTTTATGTTATTTTCAAACATTGATTTTATTTTCTTGTAAATTTCTTTATTTGGTGATTTTATATCTTTTATGCCCACTAACAAATGTAATTTTTTCCCAGGAAATAATATTCGACTGGAAGCTTTATGAGCTTTTTGCCTTCAGAATCCCTCTTTATTTGCACTATTATTTCATCGCCAATTTTTAAATTTGGAGCTTCTTTTAAATCTATAAAGGCATTTTTGATTTCGCCTATATTTAAAAAGGCTATGTTTAAATAAGCGTTAATGTTCTCTACCCGTGCTTTATATATGTTTCCCTCTAATTTTTTATATGAAATATCTTCAATATAAATATCAATTAGTTCCTCATCTTCAAAAACTAAAAACCTATTTTGTGTTATTCCAGTGTCAACAAAAATTTTCTTCAATCCAAACACCTCTATGGTAGTCTAAAAATTTATCTAATGCTATAAAATCGTTTGTCTTTGCATAAAGCTCTAATCTTGTTATTTCAAAAATTGAAAAGTCAACTCCATAATCCCTTAATACTTCAATAAGCATCTCAGGATTTAAACTTCCTTTATTGCTATTTTGAACTAACACCTTCAAGTTACTTATTTTTTCGTTATTCTCTAAAGAAATTTCATAGATCATCGGTCTTATATTTATTTCCTTTTCTCCTGATTTTGTCCTTTTTATTCTTAATATATACTTTTCATTTTTTACTTTTTCGATAACACCACCTAACTTATAAAAGTTACATGCTAGCTGTATTTGATAACTTGCAGCTTCTACCACACTCATAGCTGAAGGCTTTTTGATTTTATCTTTATGCAATCAGTAATATATAGGCCTTTAGGAAGGCATTGATTTAAACTATCCCTAATAACTTCCTCATCAAAATCCCCTCAAGCTCAATATCTGCATATTCACCTAAACTACCAATCCCTACTGATAAAGGAGAAGCAATCGATATTGAAGGATGTGGGTTAAAACCCTTAGAATAAACTATTGGAAGCTTAGCCCTTTTAATAGCCCTGTGTAAAGTCCTTAAAGTATCTAAATGGGAAAGAAACTTTACTAAATCAGTCTTTTGAAACTTTATTAAATATCGCACCATTAAAACAAGCACCACCTTCAAGATATTTTGTTATACCACAGGCTGTGCAACCTAACCTACAATCTTTAGTTAATATACACTCCATTGCCTTTTGGTATTCCTTTATTAAATACTCCTTGCTTACACCTGCATCTATAAAATCCCATGGTAGAATTTCATCAAGTGCTCTTTTCCTATAAGCATAAAATTCAGGATCAATGCCACACTCTTTAAATGCCTCCATCCATTTGTCGAATTTAAAGTATTCCTGCCAGCCATCGAATTTACATCCCTTTTCCCAAGCCTTTATTAGGACCTTTGTTAATCTTCTATCTCCCTTGAAAATACCGCTTCAAGAAAGCTTATATAGGATTCATGATAGTTATAATTTATAAATTTGCTTTTTATTTTTCCCTTTAAGAATCTTTGTTTTTCCTGTAAAGTTTCAATTCTGTCCTGAGGTTCCCACTGGAAGGGAGTAAAGGGTTTTGGAACAAAGGAGGATGTGCTGACGGTTACGCTTAACCCCTTTGTCCTTTTTCCTTAGGCAACGAAAAATATGCATCAACCACTTTTGGGCTAAATGGGCAATGCCTTCAACATCCTCCATGGTTTCAAAGGGAAGTCCTATCATAAAATAAAGTTTTATTGTATTCCATCCCGACTGAAAGGCCGAAGTTACGGAATTTATTAAATCCTCCTCAGTAACGCCTTTATTTATAATGTCCCTCATCCTTTGTGAACCTGCTTCAGGGGCAAAGGTTAGTCCTGTTTTCCTAACTTTTTGAATTTCGTTTATTAAATTAACCGAAAAAGCATCTATTCTCAATGAAGGTAGTGAAATACCTACCTTATCCTTTTCATATCTTGATATTAAGCTCATTACTAAATTTTGAATATCAGAATAGTCACAGATACTTAAGGATGTTAGCGATATTTCATCATAACCTGTATTATTTACAAGTTTTTCAGCCATTTCTAATAGTTTGTTTGCAGTTCTTTCCCTAACAGGCCTATATATCATGCCTGCTTGACAGAACCTGCATCCCCTTGTGCAGCCTCTAAAGGTTTCAAGCATTATTCTATCATGGACTATTTCGGTTAATGGAACAATAAAGGCCTCTGGATAATAAGATTTATTAAGATCCTTTATAATTCTTTTTTAATTACCTTTGGATATTCCTCCTTCTTAGGAATCATTCTTTTTATAGTTCCGTCTTCATTGTATTCTATATCGTAAAACTGAGGAACATATACTCCTTGGATCTTTGTTATTTCTTCTAAAAATTCTATTCTTTTGCCTCTTCTTTCCTTCCACTTTACATATATATCAATAACCTCTATTAATGCCTCTTCTGCTTCGCCTATTATAAAGAAATCAGCAACATCTGCTAAAGGTTCAGGATTAAAGGCACTAGGACCGCCAAAAACTACAAAAGGACCCGATTCCCTATCTTTTGAAAGGAAGGGAATGCCTGCAAGATCAAGCATGTTTATTATATTTGTATAACTCATTTCATACTGCAAAGTAAAACCAACAAAATCAAAATCTTTTATAGGATCTTTAGTTTCTAAGGCATAAAGAGGAATATCATTCTTTCTCATCTCATCCTCCATATCCACCCATGGAGCAAAAACCCTCTCACAATATGTATCTTTCCTTTCATTTAATAGATGATATAATATTTTAATCCCAAGATGCGACATCCCAACTTCATAAACATCAGGAAAACACATAGCAAATCTAACCTTAACGGTTGTCGGATCTTTAACTGCCATATTTATTTCATTTCCTATATACCTAGCAGGCTTTTGAACTCTCCTTAATATATCTTCAGGTATTTTTACCATATAAATTCCTCCCAAAGCAGCTTAATATTAACATATCATATAATAACAAAGTATTCTAAAATAAGCAATAAAAATATATAACCGCCAATTGGCGGTTAATATTGCTTTATGTATTTTAATGGATCAACAGAAGTATTATTGAATTGCAGTTCAAAGTATAATGCATACTTTTTGTTTTCGGAATCAAACCGTTAACTCCAACTACCATTCCTTTTTTACTGTCTCCCCTTCAGTTAATCTTATTTCATCTAAGTAACCGAATATAGATTTATAACCATTCTTATGATCTATAGTGATTAAAAGCCCATATTCATCATTTGCCTCTATTTTTTCTACAACTCCATCAAAAATTGCCTTAACATCTTTTGAAGTTTCCGTTTCATAAATAATGCCTTTTGAAATATTATCTTCATTTATTTTTTCACCAAACTTTAAAACTATTTTCCCTTCAATTGGAACCTGATCGATAATAAATTCCTGCTGTTTGAAAACCTTAATCGAGCCTAAGTTAAATGAGCTTAGTTTATTCATTGCAAAGCTTTTTATTTGCTGTGTGTAGTCCTTGTAAAAGGCATTTTTAATTCCTTCATTCATCCAAAGGGCTGTATTTGTCTTTACAGCCTTTAATACTATAAAAAAATTAATATTATAAGAACTATCGATAAATTATTTATTAACTTGCTTAAAAAATCGCTTGATTTTTTATTTCTATTTCTAATGTGATTATAATAATTTTGTGAATACAATATAATCACCCCTTAACATTATATGAATTAAATTATTCCTATATGTTAAGGGGGAAATTTTAAAAGTTTATTTTTTGTTTTCTCATTCCGACGTTAACAATAAGTGCTATTGATATGACGTTAGTAAGAAGTGAACTACCGCCATAACTCATAAATGGAAGAGGTATCCCTGTTATTGGCATAAGTCCTATATCCATACCTATGTTTTGCAATATTTGAAATACAAACAT
Organism: Caloramator sp. Dgby_cultured_2; assembly: GCF_028872215.1. Taxonomy (NCBI): domain Bacteria; kingdom Bacillati; phylum Bacillota; class Clostridia; order Eubacteriales; family Clostridiaceae; genus Caloramator; species Caloramator sp. Dgby_cultured_2. Next base: position 813,154 of record NZ_CP118396.1, on the reverse strand, counting down.
AGATAAAATTCCGATAACCAAGAACCTTCCAAATCTATCCTTAGAATTTTTAGCTATATATAATCCCTTCAAGGAAATATTCAAATAAGCAAGTAATAATAAAAGAACGCCAATGAACCCAAATTTCTCAGCAAAAACGCAAAATATAAAATCTGTATGTGCTTCGGGAATAAACTTTCCATCGGTTAAACCAGAGTTGAAAAGCCCAATTCCAAAAACTTCCCTGAACCTACTGCTATTTTAGCCAGATAAGCATTATACCCTGCACCAAGTTTGTCCATTTCTGGTTTTAGAAAAACTAAAATTCTGTTTTTTGGTATTCCTTTAAAATATTAAGCTTCCAAACAGCTATAAATGAAGTTAATCCAGCAATTGCAGTCCAATAAATAAATCTAAGGTCAAGTCCCGCCACAAAAATCATGCCTAAGATAGTCATCGCAAATATTAAATTGGTTCCTGTATCCGGCTGAAGTTGTATCAGGGCCATAGGAATTAATGCTATTATGGCTATCTTTGATAAATTTTTAAAGGTATTGATGTTTTCAATATCCTCTAAAACCTTTGCTATTGTTATTATAGTCGCTAATTTAGCAAACTCCGAAGGCTGAATACCTAATGGTCCTACCCCTAGCCATGCCTTAGCGTTATTTCTTACACTTCCAAATAATAGAACTGCTATTAATAAGATAATTGAGATGGAATAAAGTATCTTATAATATCCACCAATTATATTATAATCAATAAATATAATTAGAAAAAATATTGCCATAGAGATTATAAAGAATAAGGATTGAAAAATTAGCCTCTGCAAGTTTCCCTGGCTAAAGGCTAAAGTTGCTGCTCCTATCGATATTATGCCAGATGCAATTATAAATATCATGCTAAAAATAATAGAATAATCTATATTTTTCATAATTTTCTTATCAACGCTTAATTTTGTTAGCATAACAACACTCCTTATATATAGGCTCTTTTACTAAATAATTATATTAAAAATCATAACCCTTTACAAGGTAAATATATATTTCTTGTAAAGGGTTATGATTTTTATTTTGCGGTATCCTTCATTTTTCTAATTGGAATATTTGCAATTAAAGCTGGAGTGCTGATTCCTTCTTCACCTGCTTTAGTTAATTTTATTTCTAAACCTCTCTCATCTATTTCAGCATAATCGGATATCACTCTAATTATATCGCTTTTTAGCATTTCAAGAAAAGTGGGAGAAACATTTGCCCTATCATGTATCAATATTAATTTAAGCCTTTCCTTTGCGACATCCTTTGACGGAGGCTCTTTGCTGAATAATTTTAAAAAATCCATAACACCCCTCCTATCTTCTAAATAGCTTTTTGAATATTGAGAAGAATCCGGATTCTTCGTTATCTAATTCCATAAATGGCACTTCTTCACCTAAAAGCCTTCTTGCTATATTTTTATAAGCTTGTCCTGCTTTAGATGCCGGATCAGTTACAGCTGGCTCTCCCTGTTTGTTGAAATGACTATCTTTTCATCATCAGGAACGATTCCTAATAGCTTAATCGCTAAAATATCAGTCATATCATCAATATTTAGCATCTCTCCCTTTTTCGTCATTTCAAATTTAATCCTGTTTATTATAAGCTGATGGTCCTCTAAGCCCTTTGCTTCAAGCTTTCCTATTATCCTATCTGCATCCCTTACTGCTGATACTTCAGGAGTTGTAACCACTATTGCTCTGTCGGCTCCTGCTACAGCATTTTCAAAACCGTGTTCTATACCTGCAGGGCAGTCTATAATAACATAGTCAAACTCGTTTTTTAGATTTTCAACAAGTTCCTGCATTTGCTCAGGCGTAACTGCTGTCTTGTCCTTTGTTTGTGCTGTTGGAAGCAAGAATAAATTATCGAGCCTCTTATCTTTTATAAGAGCTTGTTTTAATTTGCAGGTTCCCTCAACTACATCTACAAGGTTATAAACAATCCTATTTTCCAAACCTAAATGTAAATCAAGATTTCTAAGACCAGTATCAGCATCCACAACTACAACCTTCTTCCCAAGCATTGCAAGGGCTGTTCCTATATTTGCTGTAGTTGTGGTTTTTCCTACTCCACCCTTTCCAGATGTTACTACTATCGATGTTCCCATTAAAATCCCTCCACTTTAGATTAGTTTATTAGGTAAATATGGTTCTATAGAAATAAATTTTCCTTTAATTTTTGCCACCTCTGGAATCTTAGGTTTATTCATCTTATCATCCGGCGATCTTGATATCACGTCAGCAATCCTAATCTGTTCCGGCTGTAATTCATAAGCCGCTATAAAGGCCTTATAATTTCCATCTGCCCCGGCATGGACAATACCTCTTACAACTCCAAGAACTATTATGTTTCCAGTTGCTACAACTTCAGCCCCTGAATTTACGTCGCCTATAATGACGATGTTGCCATCATAGAAGATTCTTTGTCCTGATCTTATTGTTCTTTTATATATTTTTGTTATCGCTTCATTTAAATCTTGACCTTTTTAGGTGTATTGGTCTTTTTATCCTCAAAAATCAAGTTTATGTTAAATTCCTTTAATAACTCATCCTTCAAGCTATGTAGGAATTCCTCTGAAAGCTCATAGTCACTTTTAAGATACATCCTACTTCCATAAAAAAGTCCTTGCCCTGACATAATTTCTCAAAGATATCCTCTTTAATTTCGTTAGGTTCTTTTCCTAAAACATATACAACAATACCATTTCTATTGCCTTTGAAAACTACAGAACCCATTCCTAACCTCCACTTTCTATTTAATATATTTCTTCACAAAAAGCTTAAATCCTTCATAATTTTAAATTATTTTTTCGTTTAATTATTATTTTATCATACAAAAGAAACTAAAAAATACATAAAGTGAACAAAAGCTGTCGTTTTCGCAAAACGACAGCCAAACTTAATTATTTCTATTAAGCTGACTATTCGAACTGTTATTTATATTATTTGTGGAATTAGTTGCAGGTTTATTGAGTCCAAAATATTGCTCATATATTGCCTTTGCAACCGGTGCAGCATAGCTTCCATGTCCCGCATTGTAAATTACAACAACAACCGCAATTTCTGGATTATCATAGGGAGCAAATCCAATATACCAGCCATAGGCAGCACGCCCTTTGAGCTTTAATGAATCATCTACCGAAGCACTTCCTGTTTTCCCACCTGTTGGAATAGGGAAATTTCTAAATGTTGAAGAAGCTGTTCCACCCTCTTCTGTAACCTTCCTCATGCCTTCCTTAACAGCTTCAACATATTTAGGATTTAAATTTAATTTTTGCAAAACTTCAGGTTTATTTTCATATTTTAATGTTCCATCAGGGTTTAATACCTTTTTATAAGGTGCAGTTTATATCTATTTCCTCCATTTACCAAAGTAGAAACATAGCTTGCCATCTGAAGGGGAGTTAAGTCAGTATTGCCTTGACCTATAGAAGCATTTAAAATTTGGAAAAATTTATTTGCTACAGTATGCAGAATATTTAATTCACTTTTAATATACTTTTTAGCCTTTTCATCGTATATACCAATTGAATCTAGTAAATTTTCATCATACTGACCAGATATTAGCATATTTCTTAATGCCTTATATCCAGGCGTTCCACTCTCAATTGTATAAATTTTATATTTATCTTTTAATCTTTCTTTTATATTATACATCGTATTGTCAACATTACTTCTCACTATTTTTTGAGGATTAGCAACTTCACCTGGCTTTTCTTCAATCTCAATTCCCGTTTTAGGCATCTCTCCTGTTTTAGGGTCTCTAATAAGTCCAAATTTATAGGCCCATTCGTTAAATTTTTCCCTCCCTAATCTTTTTCCTACTTCAAAGAAAAAGTAGTTGCAGGAAACCTGTATAGCCTTTGCTACATCTACAGGACCGTGAGTCCTTCTTTTTCATTCCATATCCAGCAGGCACCATGAAATCCTGGTAATCCATCATACACACCTTTATCAACTATTATAGTATCAGGTGTTATAACTCCCTCCTGAAGTCCTGCAATGGCAACCAATGGTTTAAATGTGGATCCTGGTGGTGCAGTCCCATAAGTTGCATAATTAAATGTAGGAAGAGGAACTAAACCAAAATCTCGACCCTGTGGCCACAGATACTCTACAAGCTCCTTTGATGGTGACCCTTTTTCTGCAAACCAATTTGGATCAAATCCTGGCCTACTTGCTAAAGCTAAAATTTCTCCAGTTCTTACATCAACGACAACTGCAGCGCCAATGTTTGCGTTAGGATAAGGTTCATCAGTTGGAATTTTTCTTGTTCTTATATTTTCCATAGTTTCATCAAGGGCCTTTTCGGTTACCTTCTGCAATTCAACATCAATAGTTGTTACTACAGAATCACCAGGTATTGCATCGAGCCTTGCGGTCTCATGCAGTATCCTTCCAAATTTATCTACATCAACTTCAATACCTCCTGGCTCTCCCCTTAGTGCTATATTTAACTCCTTATTATTTTCTAATGCTTTTTCAAGTCCCTGCTTTCCTATCAATTCCCTGCTTATATCATAGCCTAAGCTTGAATAGTAGTCCTTTTCCTCCTCACTAATTTTACCTAGATATCCTAAAAAGGCTGAACCAACTTCACCATATGGATATTTTCTTATTGGTGATATTTCTGTAAAAATCCCTGGCAAATTGTTTCTTTTATATTCAACAGCAAGGGCTGTTTTTTGCTAACGTTTTTGCAACATATATTGCCCTGTATTGTGAAAATATCGACTCTTGAATCGAATGCCTAAAGGCAATTAACTTCAAAGCTTCGTCAATTGTCATATTATATTTAAAGATAAATTTATTATTGTTATATGAATCTAACAGGCCAAACTTATTTGCTAATTCAATAAAGCTTTCCTTTGCATTTAAACCATCATCAAGTTTGTAAAATTCTTTAAATTTTATTTCTCTTTTTATTTATTTCCTTCTCTGATGAGCCAAAGTCAAATTTAAAGATACCATTTTCATAAACTATAGGAAAATTTGGTGTATTTATCTTTTGTTCGTCACCATTTTTAATTATTAATCTAATCGTATCTAATAAAACCTTATTAATTTCATCATTATCTGCCTTTGACTTGACGTTATTATAAGTTATATTAAAACTTTGAACATTCGTTGCAAGTTTATTGCCATTTCGATCTAAAATCTCTCCCCTTGGTGCAATTTCATTTATAAACTTTCTTCCCTTTTCTTCTGCAAGTGTTCTATAATATTCGCCGTTAACGACTTGCAGATAGAAAACTCTTGATATCAATGTAATGAAGACAAAATAAACAATAAATTTAAAGGCAGCAATTCTTGCTGCTTCATTTTTTTCATATTATCACCCTATTCTAAAACTTCCATTCTTTTTGTAAAAAAGCAATATTAACTACCTTTTTTAAAAAGTTAAAGAGAAAAATGGCAAAAATTATATTAGAAAACATTTCAAAAGGAACCACGTCTTTAATTATTTTTATAAAGTCAATTTTTATTGATACAATATAATAACTTCCAAATATAATCAAATATTTCAATATAACCGCCAAGACGTTTAATAATATTAGTATTAATGTTCTTTCTTTATAAATCTTTTTTGGACTAATGTAAACAAATACGATATAGATATATATATAATCGAATTAACTCCAAAAACATAGGGTGAAAAGCTATCAACAATTAGTCCTGTTACTAATGCAACAATAAAGGATTCAACCTCATCTAATAGCAAAGATGAGCATGCGATAAAAGCTAGAGTAGCATCAAGGGCCAAAAAGTTTATTTTTAGCCCTGATAAAAAGGATTGCTGCATTATTAAAATAAAAATTGAAATTAAAATAAAAGTTAAAACTCTTTTCACTTTATTCTTCTCCCCTACTTAATAATAACCATAACTTTTTCTAATTTTTTAAAATCTACTTCTGGTTTTATATAGGCAACTTTTGTAAGACTTGGCTTTTCCTCTTCAATTGATGTTATTTTCCCTATTAAAATATTGTCTTGGATGATACTATCTCCTTCAGAAATAATATTGGTAGTTACAACTAAATCTCCTTCCTTTGCCTTAGTATCATAGGGAAGCATACTGATTTTGCATTGTTTGTCTTTGTTGATTGATTTTATACCTGTAAGAAGACCAATATCCTCTGTAGAAGAAACTTTAGCAGGAATATTAGCCATTTCATCCAAAATAGTCATTACCTTGGAATTATTTGGATTAACTTCTATTACTTGCCCAACAAAACCGTTTCCCGCAATAACATATTGCCCCTTTTTCACACCATCGTTACTTCCTACATCAATCAATAAAATATCAAACCATTCCCCACCAACTTTTGCTACAACATTCGCTCCTAATAATTTAATATTTCTATTGGAATTTTTAAAATTAAGTAGCTTGTTAAGCTCTTCATTTTCCTTTTTAAACTTTTCAAAGTCTACTAATTTAAGCCTTAGCTCCTCTACTTCCTTTTTTAACTCATCGTTTTCTTTTTTAAACTGGCAAGAGAGGATACAAACTGAAAAATATTACTTATTCTTTGCCCTGCTACATATAAAGTTTTCTGAAGGGGTCTAAACCCCGTTGTTAATATATTTTGAACTATGCCAGTATTTCCTTTATTACCAGCGGTTATTCCTATAAATATCGTAAATGCAAGACAAAGAACAAGCACTATTGTAAGTAGCTTGTTCTTTAAAAAGTCCATAATTATCCCTCTTTCTATTTAGATTTGGAAAGTCCAAATCCTCTAGTTCCAGAAAGTTTATCGATATATTCTAATGCCTTACCAGCTCCTATGGCCACGCAATCTAATGGATTTTCAGCAACATGAACCGGAATATGTGTTTCACTGTTAATCAATTTATCAAGTCCTCTTAATAAGGCTCCGCCACCTGTTAGCATAATTCCTTTATCCATAATATCAGCTGCAAGTTCGGGTGGAGTTTTTTCTAATGTAAATTTTATAGCATCAACTATTGCTGTAACAGGCTCCTTTATTGCCTCTCTTATTTCTGATGAAGTAATCTTTATAACCTTTGGTAAACCTGAAACTAAGTCTCTTCCCTTTATATCCATAGTCATTTCTTCATCTTCTGGGAAGGCTGAACCAATTTGAATCTTTATTTGTTCGGCTGTTCTTTCTCCAATCATTAAATTATATTCCTTCTTTATATAATTAACAATTGACTGGTCAAGTTCATCTCCAGCAATTCTTAGAGATTTACTTGTTACAATGCCATCCAATGAAATAACAGCAACCTCTGTTGTTCCTCCACCAATATCTACAACCATACTTCCCGTAGGTTCATTTACAGGTAGTCCTGCACCAATTGCTGCTGCCATAGGTTCCTCTAATAAATGAACTTCCCTTGCACCTGCTTGTTTTGTTGCTTCTTCTATTGCCCTTTTTTCAACTTCTGTTACACCTGATGGATAGCAAACAACAATTCTTGGTCTTACAAAGGCACCTCCATTAGTAACCTTTTGTATAAACTTTTTAGCATTGTCTGTGTAACGTCAAAATCTGCAATAACCCCATCCTTTAATGGTCTAATTGCCACAATATTTCCAGGTGTTCTTCCTATCATTTCTTTTGCTTCATCGCCAACTGCTAATACTTGTCTTGAATTGTCGTTTCTAATAGCAACTACTGAAGGCTCCCTTAATATAATACCCTTTCCTTTTACATATATCAATGTGTTTGCTGTTCCTAAATCGATACCCATATCCTTTGAAAATCCAAATAATGCCATGTCATATACTCCTTTCCTAGAATAAATTTTTTTCCTTTAAACTAATATAGCAGCCATCTCCAATAATAATATGATCAAGCAGTTCTATACCAACTAATTTGCCAACTTCGAATAACCTCTTAGTTATATTTATATCCTCCATGCTTGGCTCAGGATCACCTGATGGATGATTATGACATATTATTATGGAAGAACTGCTCCTTCTTATAGCCTCACTAAACACCTCGCGGGGATGAACTATAGAAGAATTAAGACTTCCTATTGAAATGTCCTTTATATCAATAACAATATTTTTAGTGTTTAGAAAAATAACTCTTAAAAATTCCTTTTTAAATACCTCATGTCTTCTCCTATTAAGTTAAATACATCCTTAGGAGAAGTAATTTTGATTTTATTTGAATTTCTCAAGCCTCTTAGCCTTTTACCTAATTCAATGGCAGCTTTGATTTGTGCAGCCTTTGCTAAGCCTACGCCCTTAATACTACTTAATTCTTCAATAGTGCAATTAGATAAAAAGTCAAGACCATTTTTTGAAATTATGTTTTGTGCTAAATTTATTGCACTAAAATCCTTTGTCCCTGTTCTTAACAATATTGCCAAAAGTTCAGCATTTGATAAAGATTCTGGACCAAATTTTATAAGTCTTTCCCTTGGCCTTTCATCGTGGGGGATATCCCTGATTCTAAAATTACTCAAAAGAAACACTCCCTTTTAACAAATTAACCCCCACTTCCCTTAAAAGTTGATCTAGTTTAAATATTGGTAAACCAACAACGTTAAAAAACATCCATTTATTGACTTGACAAACAAGCTACCAATACCTTGAATGGCATATGCCCCTGCTTTATCAAAGGGTTCTTTTGTATTTATATAATCCAAAATCTCTTGTTCTGTTAATTCCTTAAAAACCACTTCTGTTTTTTCAAAGTCGCATTTTAAAATTTCCTTACCTAAATCGTATACACAAATAGCTGTTACAACTTCATGGGTGCTGCCACTTAATACCTTTAACATTTTAATTGCATCTTCTTCATCTTTAGGCTTTCCAAAAACTTTGCCATCCTTAGTAACAATGGTATCAGCTGAAATTATTATAAAATCTTTATTAAGTTTTTGGCAACGTCGAGAGCTTTACCCTTTGCCATATCTATAGCTAATGAAATAGGATCTGTGTCGAAAAGTTTTTCTTCATAACTTGAAGGGACAATATCAAAATCTATATTAAATTTACGAAGCAATTCAATTCTTCTTGGGGATGATGAAGCAAGAAGGATTCTTTTCATATCATCACCTACATTTTTTTATAAAGGAAAAAGCCTAAAATCATTCCTACAATAGTAAGTATATTAACTTTAAAAGATAAAGCAAAGGTCAATGTAAATATCTTTAAATCCAAAAATATTGGTTTATTAAGCCCTAAGAAATAACTTTTTGTAAAATAGAAAGTTGATTAAGGGATGAACCAATTATCTCTCCAAGCATTGTCCCTGCAAGGCCAAATATTAAAAGCAGTATTATTAGATAACCTATTCCCCTATAATTATACTTACCCATATTGACTACCCCTTTAATAATTTTTAAACATTTTATTAATTTTTAAACATACTTATCAAATTCTCCTTTATAGTTTAGCATTAATTATGAATAAAAACAAGTATCAATAAAGCGTGCAAGGCATCTTGCACGCTTTATATTAAATTAATACTTTTCTCTTTTTACATAGTGTGTATGCAACAATTCATGGCTCTTATGGCTATTTGGCTCACCTAAAAACTCTTCGTAAAGTCTTATTACATATGGATTCTTATGGGATTTTCTGATTGGTAAGTGCCTATCTTCTTCGTATATAGCCTTTGCTCTTTCTACTCTTACATCAACTCTTTCCCTTGTTTTTGCATCAACTATAGGCTGACCGCCACCTGTTACACATCCACCTGGACAAGCCATTACTTCTATAAAGTCATAATGCTTTTCTCCACTTTTTACCATTTCCAATACTCTTCTTGCATTAGCAAGTCCATGTGCAATTGCTGCCTTAACTACCTTTCCATTTAATTCAATTTCAGCTTCTTTAATTCCTTCTACTCCTCTTACTGCTGTAATTTCGATATTTTCAAGTTCCTTTCCAGTAACTATTTCATATATAGTTCTTAGTGCAGCTTCTGTAACTCCTCCAGTAGCCCCAAAAATTACACCGGCACCAGTTGATTCTCCAAATGGATTATCAAATTCTTCATCAGGAAGGTTTACAAAGTCAATACCTGCTTCCTTTATCATTTGTGCTAATTCTCTTGTTGTTAATACATAGTCTACATCTTGTAAGCCGTTATGGGACAATTCTTCTCTTTGTCCTTCAAATTTTTTACCTACACAGGGCATTATGGAAACAGCCACTATATTCTTTGGATCGATTCCCATCTTTTCAGCGAAATAAGTCTTAATTAAAGCTCCTTCCATTTCACTTGGCGACTTGCAGGTTGAAAGATTTTCCGTCATTTCAGGGTAATAATGTTCAACAAACTTTACCCATCCTGGACAGCAGGATGTCATAAGTGGTAACTTTTCACCTTTATTTAATCTATTTAATAGCTCAGTTCCTTCTTCCATAATAGTAATGTCAGCTCCAAAATCTGTATCAAAAACCTTATCAAAGCCTAATCTTCTTAAAGCTGCCACCATCTTACCAGTTACTCTTGTTCCAATTGGCATGCCAAATTCTTCACCTAGAGCAACTCTAACAGCTGGCGCAGTTTGAACTACAACGAATTTTTCTGGATTAGAAATTGCCTTCCATACTTCTTTTATATTTTCCTTTTCATGCAATGCACCGACAGGACATGCCATTATACATTGTCCGCAATTTATACAAACAGTATCAGCTAACGATTTATTGAAGGCAGGCGAAACCTTTGTTTTAAATCCTCTTCTTGCAAAGTTAATAGCATAGACTGTCTGAACTTCGCTACAAGTTGCAATACATCTACCACAAAGTATGCACTTTTCAGGATCTCTGACAACTGAAGCTGAAGCACTGCCTATATCTTCATGAGTCTTTTCTCCTTCAAATCTTAAATCCCTTATATTTAGCTCCTTTGATACTTTCTGAAGTTCACAGTTTTCACTTCTTATACAAGTTGTGCATTCTCTCTTATGATTTGAAAGGATCAATTCAACAACTGCCTTTCTTGCCTCTCTAACCTTTTGAGTATTTGTTTTAACAACCATGCCATTTTCAGCCTCTAGTGTGCATGAAGCAAGAAGCCTTGGACCAACTTCAACAACACATACTCTACAAGCTCCAAACTTATTAACATCCTTTAAATAGCAAAGTGTAGGTATTTCAATTCCAATCTTTCTTGCAGCTTCAAGAACAGTTGTTCCCTTTGGAACTTCAACTTCAAAGCCATCTATAGTTAATTTAACTAATTCCATCGTCTTCACCCCTTAAATTACTTTTTCACGATTGCCTTGAATGGACATTTTTCCATACATACGCCGCATTTTACACACTTATCTTGGTCTATTACAAATGGTTCCTTAACTTTTCCACTTATTGCATTTGCTGGACAGTTTCTTGCACAGATGCTGCAGCCCTTACATTTTTCTGCTACTATTTCATACTTCATAAGTGACTTACATACTCCTGCTGGACATCTCTTTTCCTTTACATGTGCTTCATATTCATGTCTAAAGTATTTTAAAGTTGATAATACTGGGTTTGGTGCCGTCTGCCCAAGTCCACAAAGCGCTGTATTCTTTATCTGAATAGATAGTTCTTCTAATTTTGCAAGATCCTCTTCTGTTCCTTTTCCTTCTGTTATCTTTTCAAGTATTTCTAATAATCTCTTTGTTCCAATTCTACATGGAGTGCACTTTCCACATGATTCATCTTGTGTAAATTCAAGATAGAATCTTGCAACGTCTACCATACAGTTGTCTTCGTCCATTACAATCATACCGCCTGATCCCATCATTGAACCTAAAGCTGTTAATGTATCATAATCAATTGGAGTATCTAAATGTTCTGCAGGAATACATCCTCCTGATGGTCCTCCTGTTTGAACTGCCTTAAACTTCTTTCCGTTTGGTATTCCTCCACCTATTTCATATATTATTTCTCTTAAAGTTATTCCCATTGGAACTTCTACAAGCCCTGTGTTTCTTATCTTTCCACCAAGGGCAAATACCTTTGTTCCTTTGCTCTTTTCCGTTCCTATTGATGCAAACCATTCTGCTCCATTTAAAATGATAGGTGGAATATTTGCATAGGTCTCAACATTGTTTATTACTGTTGGTTTGCCCCAAAGTCCTGACTGTGCTGGGAATGGTGGTTTTGGTCTTGGCATTCCTCTTTTTCCTTCTATTGAGTTCATTAAGGCTGTCTCTTCACCGCATACAAAGGCTCCTGCTCCAAGTCTTACCTCTATGTCAAAATCAAAGCCTGTCCCAAAAATGTTCTTGCCTAAAACTCCATATTCCCTTGCCTGCTTTATTGCAACTTCAAGTCTTTGCACTGCTATTGGATACTCCGCTCTTACATAAATGTATCCTTGATTTGCTCCTATAGCATATCCTGCTATTGCCATCGCTTCTAATACTGAGTGTGGGTCCCCCTCAAGAACAGATCTATCCATAAAGGCACCTGGGTCCCCTTCATCAGCGTTGCATATTACATATTTTTGATCGCCCTGTGACTTTGCCGTAAACTCCCACTTAAGTCCTGTTGGGAAGCCTCCGCCTCCTCTTCCTCTTAAGCCTGACTTTTAACTACTTCTATAACTTCCTGTGGTGTCATTTCTGTCAATACCTTTGCGAGGGCTTTGTATCCATCAAAAGCTATATATTCATCTATGTTTTCTGGGTCAATTACACCGCAGTTTCTTAAGGCTATTCTGTATTGTTTCTTATAAAAATCTACTTCGTTTAATGACTTTATTCTTCCTTCGTCTACTGATTCTGTGTATAGAAGCCTTGTTACAACTCTACCCTTAACAAGATGTTCCTTTACTATCTCTTCTACATCCTCAACTGTTACTCTGCTGTAGAATGCTCCCTCTGGGTATACTATTACTACTGGACCTAATTCACAAAGTCCGAAACATCCAGTTCTTATTATTTCTATTTCATTTTCTATTCCATTTTTCTTTACTTCTTCATGAAACTTTTCCTTTAAATCCATTGAACCTGATGATGTGCAGCCTGTCCCACCACAGATTAATACCTGAGAACGATAAAATGCCATAGCTTTCCCTCCAATCATTCATTTTCTGCCTTAAAATCGTTAAGTATCTTACCTTGAACTACATGTAGTGTATATTCCTCTACTACCTTGCCTTCCTTTACGTGTTCCCTTACTATTCTTCTTGCCTTTTCCGCATCCATCTTTACATAAGTTACCTTTTCTTCGCCAGGTTTAAACACTTCAACAATGGGCTCTACCTTACAAAGACCTATACATCCTGTTTGAGCAACTGTAACATCTGTTAATCCAAGCTTTTCAACCTCTTCCATAATAGCAAGAAGAACTGGTCTTGCTCCTGCTGCTATTCCGCAGGTTGCCATTCCAACTACTATTCTTGTTGTTGTTCTGTCCTTCCTTTGGTTTACTCTATCAAGGGTCCTTTGTCTTATTTCCTCTAATTCCTTCAATGTTTTCATACTAGGCACCTCCACCTATTTCTTTTAAATTATCTTTGATATATTCCTTTATCCACATCAAAACTTCTGGGTGATTTAAGTCATCAAAGCCTAAAATTTTTTTATTTCTCTCGTATCAATTGAAAATAATTTACCGTTAATATTATGTGTATAAACAAAATCTATTTTAGGATTCAACAAGCAGGATACAATCGTTTCTTCAATTCTACCCATCGGAGGCCTATCAATGTGATCGTGCTGCATTACAGCAACAACTTCTGTTCCTTTACTTACCTCTGAAGAAACCTTTAAAAACCCATTACAAGCCCTGCATGTTGCCTCAAACAAAGACAATCCTAAGCCAACTTTTCTTGTTGTCCTTGAAGTTACAAAAGGATCAGTAATAGATTGTAACATATCTTTAGGTATCCCTTTGCCATTGTCCTTTATTTTAACTGTGAGAAGATTATCATTTATATTTTCCTTTATTTCTATTTCAATCAACGTAGCATCCGCATTAATCGAATTTTCTACTATATCCATAATATGAAGAGAAATTTCCCTCATAAAATCTCCTCTTATTTATACTCCTTTAAGATGTTTGGAATATCTTCTGGGGTTAATCTACCATATACTTTTTCTCCAATTACCATAACTGGAGCAAGACCGCATGCACCAAGACATCTTGTAGCTTCTAATGTAAACTTTCCATCGGCAGTTGTTTTCCCCACTTCAATTCCAAGCTCCTTAGATAATCTATCAATAAGACCTTGTGCACCTTTAACATAGCAAGCTGTTCCAAGGCATACTCTAATTATATGTTCACCCTTTGGTTCAAGTGAGAAATATGAATAAAAGGAAGCTACTCCATAAATTTCTGACATTGGAACATTTAACTCCTGTGATACAATCTTTAATACATCTTCAGGAAGATAACCATAAATGTTTTGAATTTGATGTAATACTGGTATTAGGCCACCTTTAACATCCTTGTATTTTTGGATAACTTCTTTTGCCTTTTCTAATCTTTCGTCTACTTGATTTCCACCACAACAGCAGCAATTTTGTTGATTCATAATTTCACTCCCCTTGTTTGATATTTTACTAACATGCTTTATTATGAAATTTGGACTAATGAAAATTTTTTAATATTATAATCTCATTAGCCAAATTACGTAAACACGAGTTAATATCACCTTTTTTGTATTTTTTAAAAACAAAAGATATTCATCATAAAATTTTTTAATTCTCTCATCATTTGTATTAATGATATTATCAATTGATAATTGTTCTTGTTGTATTTTCCCCTTCAATAAGCTTATTTGTTTAATAACAGCTTTTGTTAATTCTACATATTCCTTATTATTAATTGATAATTCGACATTTTTTATTATATATGATAAATTCAAATTAATCAAATAGTTTTCATAAATTTTTATATCATCTTTTATATAGTCAATCCATGAAATAACATGATATTTTCCATTAATATTTACATAAGTTGCCATTACATTTTTAGCATTCAATTCTCTAACCAAATTTTCGGCATTCTTTTTTCATTAAAATATCCTAATTGGACTAAATAAAATGTCACCCTTTGATTTACATCTATTTTAATATCATCTTGATTTTCAACGCTTTTAGAAGTAAACATAATTTTTTGATCTATCATAAATGCAAAAATTGTTGAAAATATAAAAATAGTCAGAAACATTATTATGATATTTTTCTTAAAATCATTTTTTCTTCCAATTGGACTCTAATATATCTCATACCCTCAACCCCTAATTTAATACAGAAAAATAGATAGAGCATTGCTCTATCTTAATACTCTGACTGCACCTCTATATCTTTTTGAATAATAGGGTTCACTTAAGCTTGTTATTGTAACGTATCCTTTACCAGACGATGCATGAATAAACTTACCATTTCCTATGTAAATGCCAACATGCGATATTCCTCTTTTGGATGTTTGAAAAAACACTAAATCCCCCGGCAACAATTGTGATTTTGAAATTTTTGTCCTGACGTAAGCTGTCCATAAGAGCTGTGGGGCAACTCTATCCCAAAGGACTTAAAAACATAAGATGTGAAACCTGAACAGTCAAAACCTGAAGGTGATTGTCCAGACCACTTATATCTTATCCCTAAAAATCTTTTAGCATAACTAACCAGCTGTGGCCCCCTTGATATTGCTTGTCGATTATTCCTCGCATCATTAATATTAGCATTGACTTTAAAATTAAATAAACAAATAGTTAAAAGTAAAATTGTTGGTAAAAACATTCTTTTCCTTTTCATTATTCTACTCCTTCCTATGCCTCCGGAGTTAGCTGACGGGTTCGGGAAGAAGGAATTCCCTACTGATAATACATATCAGATTCACCCCAAAATATGGTTCCTCCGTACCCATTTGGGATTCGGCATTATCTCTTAACTATTATATCAATATGCGTAAAATTTGTTCAATATATGTTAAAAAATTTAATTATTAAAATCCTAATTCCTGTTTTACTAATATAACAATTCCTCTTCCCTTTACGTTTTGTCTATAAGTTACTACATAGTGATTGCAAATTCTCTCTGGTGAATTGCAATCTAAACATATCCCTTTCTCAACACATGGCGTTTTTCTTGAAAGTCTTTTTGCATTTATTGGAGATGCATAATTTCTAACTCTTGTGTATGCTTCATTAAGATCCCTAACAATTTTATTTATTCCAGCAATAACAATAACTTTTTTAGGACCATATATCATTGCCGCAACTCTATTGCCGTTACCATCTAAATTTACAAGATATCCTTCCTCAGTAATAGCATTTGAACTTGTTATGTAATAATCAGCAAAAACGATTTTCTATAAATTTCCGCAATATCATCAGAAGTTAAGCCTTCTTTATATCTATCTAGCAGTGTTATATTACATTTTCTAAGATATTCTATTATTCCTCCATCAATTAGAGTCATTGAACCTCCAAAGGATACAGTGCTCTTTTCTTCAATAATATTCTTTAATAGTTTCTTTACATCTTCCATGTTTTCAGCAATAAAAACTTCATAATTATTTTTTTCAAGTGATTGTTTTACTCTTTCTAATTTCTTTTCCAGATACCAATTTACATTTTGATTCATTTATTTTGCCCCCTTTACCAATATATTAACTGGTCTATCTTTTAATTTAAAATAGTTTGATATTCTTTCGATGGTATAACCATTTTTAAGCCAAAAATTTTTACTGCCTTTGTTTTCCTCTGACACAACTACGCAAAACCTTTGTATACTATACATAGTTTTTAAATAATCTTCTACTAAATCAAGGATATAAGTTCCTAACCCTTTATTTCTTAATTCATATTTTAAAATAAAGGTCATAAACCACGCCTCGTGAATAGATTTTTTTCTACTCTTCCTTTAATTATTCCCACCATTTTAAAATCTTGATATATTCCGCAAAAATTCTAAAGGATTTACAAGGCTTTCCATATACCTTTCTTTTATAAATCCCAAATCAATTTTTTATTAATTCCAATAGCTTCTAGATTACTTTCATCAGAATTAATGCATTCTACAATATCCCTTAAGGAATCTAATGAAACATTTTTAATAACAATGTTTTTGTGGGAAATATTTATATGTAACAACCTATCACCTACTTAAATATTTACTATTTATTTATATTCAACACAAATGTGTAAAATCCTTTTAAAAATTATTGTTAAAAATAT
Organism: Caloramator sp. Dgby_cultured_2; assembly: GCF_028872215.1. Taxonomy (NCBI): domain Bacteria; kingdom Bacillati; phylum Bacillota; class Clostridia; order Eubacteriales; family Clostridiaceae; genus Caloramator; species Caloramator sp. Dgby_cultured_2. Next base: position 796,030 of record NZ_CP118396.1, on the reverse strand, counting down.
AACTTATTATCTGTTATATGCCTCTTTAGATTAGACAAAATGTGGACTATTTTGTTTAAGGCATAAAAAAAGACCTTGTCATACAAGGTCCATATTATCACTTTTGGTGCGGAGAGCGGGACTTGAACCCGCACGGGATACCCACACGCCCTCAAACGTGCGCGTCTGCCGATTCCGCCATCTCCGCTTGACACAATATATATTAGCAAAATTAATCTTTTTGTCAACACTTTTTATAAAATTTCGTTTTGGTAAATCCATTTATAAATCATATAATATTTTTTACTTTTTTAATGTATAGTTTTGTTTCTTTAAATAGCATCTCTTCTTTGAGCTTATTATTTATCATCCATTTTCTAACATTTCCTTCCCCGGCATTATAGGCAGCAAGAGCTAAATTTAAATCATTTCCAAAATCGCTGTATAGCTTTTTAAAATAAAATACACCAAATTTTATATTTTTTTCTGGATCAAATAAATCTGTATCTTTGTAGTTTTTTTCCTTCAGTAAAGTAGAAATGTATCTACCGGTATTAGGAGTAATTTGCATAAGGCCTACTGCACCTTTATGGGACAATGCAAATTCATCAAAATTGCTTTCTGCCTTTATAAGTGCATATATTAAGTAGGGATCAACACTATATTTTTCAGAATATTTTACAACATATTCACTATACTTTATCGGATAAAAGATTTTAAAAATATTTTTTAGATTTAAAAATAAAATTAGAAAAAGTAATAAAAGAAATAACTTCCGTTTATTCATTCATCTCCTCCATGCTTTAAAATGCTATTTATAATGTAGTCCAATTGTTTCTTAGTGTTCTCTAAATCTTTGCTATTATCAATTATATAATCGGCATACTTTTTCTTTTCTTCAAAATCCATCTGAGAGTTAATCATTCTTATAGCTTGTTCATAAGTTAATCCATCTCTATTCATTAGCCTATTTAATTGGGTCTCTCTATCGCAATAAACAAGTAAGACAAAATCAACGTGTTTGTAAAATCCTGTTTCTATCAGCAGTGCTGCATCTACAACACATAATCTATATCCCTTTGTATCATAAATTTTTATTTTTTCATTAATTCTTTTAAGGATTTCAGTATGAGTTATTTCATTCAATGTTTTTAGCTTTTCATTATCATTAAAAACTATTTCCCTTAGTCTTTTTCTATCGATTTCTCCTTCAGGGTTTAATATTTGAATTCCAAAACTTTCAATTACCCTATTAAAGGCTACCTCTCCAATTTTTAAGATCTCCCTCGAAATAATATCTGCATCAATAATTGGAAACCCCTTTTCCTTAAGCATTTGTGAAACTGTTGACTTTCCCGACGCAATGCCACCAGTTAATCCTAAAACTATCAAAATATCACCTACTTTGCATTATACCAATTATCTCCTACATGGATATCAACCACAAGTGGAACAACAAGTTTAATGGCGTTCTCCATTTCATATTTAACTATTTTTTTTACGTTTTCTAATTCGTCCTTATAGGTTTCAATAATCAATTCATCATGAACCTGAAGTATTATTCTTGACTTTAATCCTTCTGTCTTTAGCCTTTTGAAAACTTTAATCATTGCAATTTTTATAATATCTGCCGCAGAACCTTGAACAGGAGTGTTCATAGCCAGCCTTTCTCCGAGCATCTTAACTGCTTTATTGGTTGAACGAATCTCCGGAATATACCTTATTCTATTCATAATTGTTGTTACATATCCCTTTTCTTTTGCAAAATCAACAATCCAATCTAAATATTTTCTTACTCCTTTGTATCTTTCAAAATAATTTTCTATATATTCCTTAGCTTCTTTTCTTGATATTTTTAAATCCTTTGCTAAGCCAAAATCTGATAAACCATAAACTATACCAAAATTTACTGCTTTTGCTCTGCTTCTTTGTAAAGGAGTTACTTCCTCCATTTTAACCCCAAAAACTTCTGATGCAGTTCTAGTATGAATATCCTGTCCTTTTGTAAATGCATCTATTAGGTTTTCATCCTTAGAAAGGTGTGCTAATACTCTAAGCTCAATCTGTGAATAATCGGCTGATAAAATGACATAGTCATCATCTGTAGGAACAAAGGCCCTTCTAATTTGCCTTCCTTGTTCTAATTTTATAGGTATATTTTGAAGATTAGGTTCCGTGCTTGAAATTCTTCCTGTGGCAGTAACTGTTTGATTAAAGTTAGAATGTATTTTCCCATCCTCAGAAATTGCATCCATTAAACCATCAATGTATGTTGTTTTTAATTTTATTAATTGTCGATATTGTATTATCTTTTCAATGATTGGATGGTGGGGCAGTAATTCTTCAAGGACCTCTGCATCAGTCGAATATCCTGTCTTAGTTTTTTTAATCACAGGAAGATTAAGTTTCTCAAATAAAATAACTCCAAGTTGTTTTGGCGAATTTATATTAAATTCCTCGCCTGCAAAATCATATATCTGTCCTGTTAATATATCTATTTCCTCGCTTAACTGAAACCCTATTTTGTTTAAAGTTTCCTTATCAACCTTAAAACCATTGATCTCCATTTCAGCCAACACTTCTACAAGTGGTAGCTCAATTTCTTTGTATAAGATTGCAAGGTTTAGTTTGTCAATTTCTTCCATGAGTTTTCCCTTTATTGTAACTATATTATTAATAAAAACCCCATAGCAGTAAAGCAACTTTTCTTTGCTTATATTTCTATTTAAATATTTATTCACTATATACTCTACTGAGTAATCGTTTAATGAAGGATTAAGGACATAGGCAGCTATTTCTGCATCAAAATCTAAGTTTTTTATCTCTACTTGTCTTTCTTTTAAATACTTATAAGCTATCTTTGATGAATATGTATTTTTTATTATTTTTTCATCCATAAATATGTCATAAAATTTATCAATTAATGCTGCAGGAATTATTTTAAAATTCCTTACTACCATTCCTACTACTTTTTTATTTTCTTCTATTAAGCAAAAATCAAATTGTCCTTCTTTAAATATTTCTTGCTTTATCTTTTCAATCTCATTTATATCATCAACAAATTTTATTTCTTCTATTTTAGATTCATTTTCCTCTTTTTTAATTTTAGATATTATACTCTTAAATTCATACTTTGTTAAAATGTCTATAACTTTATTTAAATCATATTTTAAAATGCCTTCATTTAAATTAATTTCTATTGGAACATCAATTTTTATTGTCGCAAGTTCCCTGCTAAGATATGCAACTTCTCTGTTTTCCAATAATAAATTTTTAATTCTTTCTGGTTTAATTTCATCAATATTCGAATATATATTATCAAGATTTCCATATTGATGTAATAACTTAAGTGCTGTCTTTTCACCGATTCCTGGAACTCCAGGGATATTATCAGATGCATCACCCATCAAAGCTTTAAGGTCAATAATATTTTGAGGTTCAATGCCAAACCTTTGTTTTATTTCTTCTACACCATATACTTCAAGCTCAGTTATCCCTTTTTTGTCATTAATACCGTTATATTATCATCAACAAGCTGCAATGCATCCCTATCCCCTGTAATTATATTGACCTTAAAATCATTATTTGAAAATCCTTTAGAAATCGTCCCTATTATATCGTCAGCTTCGTATCCTTCTAACTCTAAAATTTCTATATTAAAGGCACGTAATATTTCTTTAGTAGGTTCTATTTGCTGTGCCAACTCATCAGGCATTTTTTTCTTCCCGCTTTATATTCAATAAATTTTTCATGCCTAAAGTTCTTCTTACTTTTATCAAAGGCAGCAATAACATAATCTGGATTCATTTCCTGGATTATTTTAATGAGCATAACAGTGTATCCATAAACCGCATTCGTAGGTTGTCCCGTTGATGTATTCATTGGAGGCAATGCGTAAAATGCCCTATTCAATAGACTATTGGAATCTATAATTATAATTTTCTTAGTCATAACCTTCTCTCCTTAAATTAATTTTTATATATTAAATTATATATTAAATTCTCAATTATGTTAAATGAAACAAAAATTTCCTTGCCAAATTTGGCAAGGAGGAATTGATAGGGTTATTTTAAAACTAGTTTTATGTTAATTTCATTAACATCGTTTGAAACTTCGTTTACTGTTTTAAGTTCTATACCGTTATTGCTTAAAAATGCTTTTAGTTCTTCAAATTTATCTTTATTTATGGAGTAAATTTCTTCTGAAACCTTTACTGCATTTGATAATAAATATTCAACTATTTGTGTATTTTCTTTACTGCAAATAATTTCATAATTATATACTAAAGTTGTAGACTTTAGAGAAGTCTGAAGGTTATTGTCATTTGCTTTAAAGTCGTATTTATCTGAAGAAGCTACAACAAGAACATCTTCCTTTTGAGATTCTTTGGCGTTATTTTCTTTATTATTTACATTAGAATCTTTTACATTTTTCTTTAGAACCGGCTTAGTCTGTCTATTAGTTATTGTCACATTGGTTTTATTATCCTTTACTGTAACTTCTACTTTTTCATCTACCTTTTTGTTTTCTGAAATTATGTTTTCTATATTAACCTTTTCCTTTTGATTATTTATTTCAGAAACTATTTTAACTTCAGATTCTTTGTTTATACTTCTATTAAAGTATGTTCCTATACCTATTGCAAATATAAAGGCTGCAGCAGCTGCTGATACGTATCTTCTAAATAATAATTTGTTTCTATATCTTCTTTCCGATGTTCTAACTTTATTCATAACTATTTCATGCATATTTTGTGGTGGCGTAATTTCTAAACTTCTCAAAAGACCTCCCTCAAAATCCTTTTCATCGTTAAAGAGATTTGAAATGTAATTTTGTTCCTTCATGCTTTTTGCCCCCTTACAATACCATTCTTTATTAATTCCTTCTTAAGTGCCTCTCTAGCACGTTAAGTCTTGATTTAACAGTTCCAACCTCGATGTTTAATATCCCTGCTATTTCTTGATATGAAAAGCCATGCACATCCCTTAGGACAATAATTGTTCTAAAATCCTCATTTAACTTCAAAATGCAATTTTTAATTATATTCCTAAGTTCATTAGATTCATATGTATCTTCGGTATTATCTATAGTTTCACCTTCGATGGCTATATATTCATCCAATGAAAGGTCTTCTTTTCTTTTTTGATGTAATCCAGACAAGTATTATAGGTAATTCTATAAATCCAAGTTGAAAGTTTACTATCGCCTTTAAAGTTTGAAATAGATCTATATATTTTAAGAGCCACTTCCTGAGTAACATCCATTGCGTCATGCTCATTTTTTAAAATATAATACGCTATATTATATATTTTGTTTTCATACTGTTTAAATAAAGATTCAAAGGCATCTATATCATTTTCCTTGCACTGCTGAATTAATAATGTTTCCTCCATAATCTACTCCCCTATCAACCCTTAAATTATAATGATAAAACGAATTTAAAACATCTTCTAAACTGTCCCCTGAAAATTTATTTAATATTTCTTTTGTTATTTCAAAGGCCAATACGTTTTCAGCAACTACTGCTAGAGCTGGAACAGCGCAAACATCTGATCTTTCGTATCTACTTTTTACTTTTTCTCCCAATAAATTAACCGTTTCAAATTCTTGTCTTATGGAAGGAATCGGCTTCATATAAAGGCGAACAACAAGCGGCATACCATTTGTTATTCCACCTTCAATTCCTCCTAAGTGGTTGCTTTTTCTTTTAAAGCTTCCACCTTCATAAGTTATTTTGTCATTAAACTGGCTTCCTAAAATATTTGGAGCTTCAAAACCATCTCCAATTTCTACCGCTTTAACTCCCTGGATAGACATCATTGCTCCTGAAATCATATAATCCATCCTTCTATCATAAAAGGAATAGCTACCTAGTCCATGTGGAACATTAAAGGCTATAACTTCTACAGCTCCCCCAGGGTATCACCAGCCTCTTTAATATTTTCAATCAAATTTATCATTTCCTGCTCTTTTTCTTTGTCTAAACATCTTACTGGGGACTTTTCTATTCTATTTAATATTTCATCTGAATATTCCTCAATTATTGAATCATCGGCAACATTACCAATTCTAACCGTCCTGCTAATAAATTTGACGTGAAAAATTTTTAAAAGTTCCATACAAATTGCACCAACTGCAACTCTTATTGCTGTTTCTCTTGCGCTTGCCCTTTCAATAACGTTTCTTATATCATCCAAATTATATTTTAAAATTCCATTAAGATCTGCATGGCCTGGCCTTGGAACAATAATCTTTTCCTTATATTCCTTTTCTATATCCATGATTTCTTTCCAATTTTCATAATCTTTGTTATGAATAGCTATGCATATTGGTGCCCCGGTAGTTTTGCCACCTCTTATCCCTGATATCACTTCAATTTTATCATTTTCTATAAGCATTCTTCCTCCTCTACCGTATCCCCTTTGTCTTCTTGCTAACTGTCGATTTATATTTTCTATATTTATTTCAACATTTGATGGAAATCCTTCTATGATAGCCACTAACATTTTGCCATGGGATTCACCTGCATCTAAAAATCTTAACATACCCATCACCTTTTCGACATTTTTTGACTTATTTTGTATTTCACTTCTAACCTAAGAATATTTTACCACAACTCAATATAAATTGATATTGTTAATATATTCATTTATTGGTATAATAATTTTTGTAACTGCTTTACTTTTTTATGAAAGGGGAATAATATGTTCTGGACTCAACTTGGAATTATTTTAGCTATCGTATTGATTTCATTAGTTCTTTTTAATTTTTGCGTCCCTATATTTTTAAATACAATGTTAAAAAGCATCATTTAATCATATTACTTATCATATTCTTTATTTTACCTCCGTTTTTAGGTAATCTTTATAAACTTCCTATTGTTCAATGGCTTCAAATGATTATCGTTTCGTTAATTACTTTAACCTTTGTTGATCTTATTAGTTTTGAAAAATAAACAAAAAAAGGAGGTCATTGGCAGACCAAAGCCAAAACCAAGAAGGGCAAAAATAATAAATAATATATTGACTGAAATAAAATTCCATGTTAATATATAAATGTCCTTGCCGAAGTGGTGGAACTGGCAGACGCGCCGGACTCAAAATCCGGTGGGGTAACACCCGTGCGGGTTCGACTCCCGCCTTCGGCACCAAAGGTGGCTTATATGCCACCTTTTTATTTATATACTCCTGATATTTGTTTACTTCCTCAATACAATCCTTAAATCCTTTTATATATCCCCTTTCATAATCATCACTTTTATTAGCATCAATTTTTAATACCATGACATATAGACGTTCCAATAAATATACTATTAGACAATCTTTTTCTATAAGCATATAACCTATCCCCCTTGATATTTTTAATTATTCTATTCACAACCAAAAATTTGTGATAATATTCAAATAAATTTAGTATTTATTATTAGCAGTTTTTATTTTAAAACTCTCTCAATGAAGTATAATATAATTAAGAGGTGGAGGTGTAAAAATGGATAACCTAGAAAAAATTTAATTATATATGATGAAAGAGAATCCCTTAACGAAAAGATAATAGAAAGAGAAATAGAACAATTTAAACTTATACAAAATTTTATAAAAAGCCAAATGAAGGAAGGAGAAGATTACGGTAAAATTCCAGGAAGCCCCAAACCTAGTTTATTTAAACCTGGGGCTGAAAAGCTGTGTAATCTATATGGCTTTACAATAAACGTTGATATACTGGAAAAAGTTGAAAACTGGAAGGAAGGTTTTTTCTACTATCTTTGCAAGTGTTCCTTAAGAAGTAAAAAACTGGGGAAATAATTTCTGAAGGATTAGGTTCCTGCAATAGCAAAGAAACAAAATTTGCAAGACAAAATCCCTATACAATTGTAAACACCATATTAAAAATGGCCAAAAAAGAGCCTTAATAGATGCTACTCTATCAGCGACAAGGACTTCTGGAATTTTTACTCAAGACATTGAAGACATGGAGGAAATGCTCATTACAGATGAAAATGTTGAAGTTAAAGAAGAAAAGGTTGACTATGCAACACAAAATCAAAAATTATATAGCAAAACTTGCTAAAGATAAAAATATAAATGATGAGGATCTTAAAAAATTAACTCAAGAACTTACAGGCAAAAATGAAAGCAAAGAATGGACCAAAGATGACGCTTCTAAGATAATACAGGAACTTAAAAACTATCAAAAATAAAAGGCAGGGACAACCTGCCTTTTATGCATACTGTAAAAATACCTTGTAAGCTTTATAAGTTTCATAAATATCAGCTTTACTTGCTATTTCCCAAGGAGCATGCATGCTAAGAAGTGCTACACCACAGCCTACAACTTCCATTCCATATTCAGCAAGTATATAAGCTATTGTTCCGCCACCGCCTTGGTCGACTTTTCCAAGTTCGCCAGTTTGCCAAGTTATATTATACTTGTTGAATAGGTCCCTTAGATAACCTAAAAATTCTGCATTAGCATCGTTACATGAATATTTTCCTCTTGAACCTGTATACTTTGTTATTACTATACCTTTGCCCATATAAGCTGTATTTTTTCTTTCAAGAACGCTTGGATAAATCGGGTCAAAAGCAGCAGTAACATCAGATGATAGCATCTTTGAATTTGCAAGACATCTTCTTAATTTCAACTCTGAATATTCACCCATCAATTCCATAACTTCTGCGACAACATTTTCAAAGAATCTTGAATGCATTCCTGTTGCTCCATTGCTTCCAATTTCCTCTTTATCTACAAATAGCGCCACACATGTTTTTTCTGGTTTTTCAATCTCCAATATTGCCTCTAAAGAAGTATAAGCACAAACTCTGTCATCATGGCCATAAGCCATTACCATGCTTCTATCTAAACCAACATCCCTTGCTCTACCAGCTGGCACAATTTCAAATTCTGCAGTAACAAAATCCTCTTCATCAATTCCATATCTTTCGTTTAAAATTCTTAAAATATTTAATTTTATTCTGCCCTTTGCCTCTTTATCTTCTATTGGTCTGCTTCCAATAAGAACATTTAGATCTTCTCCTTCAATACCCTTTGCTAATTTCTTTTCCATTTGATCCGCAGATAAGTGTATTAGAAGGTCGGTTATGTAAAGAACAGGGTCATTTTCATCTTCTCCAATAACTATGTTAACCTTTTCTCCACCCTTTTTACAACAACGCCATGAAGGGCAAGCGGTATTGTTACCCACTGATATTTTTTAATACCACCATAATAATGTGTTTCAAGTAATGCGAAACCTTCATCTTCATAAAGTGCATTAGGCTTTAAATCTATTCTTGGTGAATCTATATGTGACCCTACTATATTCATTCCCTTTTCCATGGGAGTTGCCCCAATTACAAATAAAGCTACTGCCTTTTCCTTGTTAACTGCAAAAACTTTATCCCCTGCTGAAAGTTTCTTATTTTGTGCAATAGCATCGTTTAAATCGATAAAACCTTTTTCCTTTGCCATCCTAACTATTTCTGCTGTAGCTTCTCTTTCAGTTTTTGCCTTATTCATGAAATCCTTATACTTTTCAGCAAAATCCATCATTTCCTTAACTTCATTTTCCCCAATCTTATCCCAAACATATTCATATTTTTTGTAAGGGTTTCAAGCTTATTGTGTTCCATATACTTACCTCCTTAAAATTTAGTCAATTTAATTCTATCATTAAATTTCGGTAAATTCAAACACTTCATTCTCTGTCACTATAGCATCCATCTTGGCATCATATTCTTCATTAAAAACAGAATCACAAATTTGAAATGAGTAGCATACACCTATTTTTATTCCTCTATAATCAGAAAGAAATCTATCATAATATCCTGCTCCATAGCCTAATCTATAACCCGACCTTGAAAAGGCAACGCCAGGAACTATTACAATATCGATATCATTTTTATTGACTATTTCAAAAATTTTCGGTTCAGGTATTCCATATTCACCTTCTTCTAAATCATCGAAGGATTTAATTTTGCATGGCAAGATAGTATAAGTTTCTTTAATGGATTTAGGGAAAATTACTCCAATTTCCATATCAAAACAAAATAAAGCAAGTTTTAGAGTAGAGACTTCATTTTTTATAGGATAATAAAGCATTATGTTTTTAATCTTTTTATCTTTAAGTATTTCAATTAATCTATCCATTATTTTATTACTTTTTGTTTCTACTTCATCTTTAGACATTTCTAATCGCTTTTTAATCAATTCCCTTCTTAATTCTTTTTCATATAATCACCCAAATTTAATGCTTATGTTGGCAATGATCATGCCCACAAGTGCATTTGTTTTCTTTTGAAGTTTTTCATATTCTTCCGGCGTTACAATTTTTATATTATCAAGCTGAGCCTTTAAGCTTTCTTTCACTGAATCCACATAAAGTCTTCTAAGATATGCCTGTTCCTTCTTTTCTTCCTCTGTTAACGTTCCCTCTACTTGTTTTTTATAAAGTTCATTAATTCTTTTAATCTGTTCCTTTGTAATCATAATATCATCCTTTCTAACGTAAATATAATGTTTTTAAAGGAGTATAAATTCTTTTCCTATCTATCTCTTCACTTTTCATGATAACAATTTTATCAAATATTATCTTATCAATGCAAATATCTTCTAATTTGCCCTTTAATTCAGCAAAAGGGATCTTAAGCTCAACATCCTGCGCTATCGTAACATGGGGAATAAACTTATTATCCCTTTTAAATCCAAACTTGTTTGTAATATCATCTACCCTTACTGCAATTTCTTTAATTTTTTCAATCTCGCCCCATACATTTAAAAATATCGTTTTAATATTATTGCCACTTCTAAAGGCATCAATTCCCTTTAAATAAGCATTTATTTTGTTAATATCTTTAAAGTTTTTAATTAGTTCCTCATAAATTTCATCTATAGTTTCGTTATCTGTTTCACCTAAAAATTTAATTGTTAGATGGAAATTATTTATGTGCTTAAATCTCCCCTTAAATGAATTCTCCTTTATAAGAGTTTGAACCTTTGCAATTTCCTCCTTCGTTCTTTTATCAAACTCAAAGGTAATGAAAGTCCTCAAAATATCACCACCAAATATTTAAAATTACCATTAAATAGTGCTATAATTATATACTAAAGGAAAAAAATAATAATGTAAACAACTTTAAAGATTGAAATTGATAAGGATAGCCATAATTTCCGAAGCGGATGCTTAATCTCCTGTTATAACCTTAAAATACTGAATTAAGAATACTATTTAAAAGTTAATTAGTATGACTAAGGTTGCAAAGGTTGTCCTTGCAGCGAAAACTAATTTGTGTTATGCTACTATTGCATTGGTTATGAGCTATATAAAAAATTGTTTGTCAATTAGTAAATAAAACTTTATTAATTAAAAAATCATACAATTAACAATTTGCAACTCAAGAACTTATAAGTTTAAAACAAAGGGGAAATAGATATGAAACCGATAATTTGGTCCAACTTTAAACTTAATCTTTTAGATCAAAGGCTCCTTCCGATAGAAGTTAAATACATAGAATGTAACAGTTTTATAGATGTAGCAGAATGTATAAAAAGTATGGTGGTTAGAGGAGCACCTGCTATTGGAATAGCAGCAGCATATGGAGTTGTTCTTGGTGCAAAGGAAGTTTACTCAAATGATAAAATAAAATTTGAAAAGGATATGCAAAGGGTATTTGAAACATTAGCCTCAACAAGGCCAACAGCTGTTAATTTGTTTTGGGCATTAAGTAGGATGAAGGATAAATTTTACTCTGCATTGCAAAATGACAATGAAAATATAATTACACTATTGGAAAATGAAGCCAATGAAATATTTAATGAAGACCTTAAACTTAATAAAAAATTGGAGAGTATGGTGCTAAGTTGCTTCCCAATAAATGCACTGTTTTAACCCACTGTAACGCTGGTGCTTTAGCTACAGCAGGCTGGGGAACTGCCCTGGGCGTTATTAGAAGTGCTATAGAAATGGGTAAAGAAATTAAAGTTTTTGCAGATGAAACAAGGCCACTTCTTCAAGGTGCAAGATTAACTGCCTTTGAACTGATGAGCGATGGAATAGATGTTACATTGATATCCGATAATATGGCAGGTTATGTAATGAAGCTTGGTTTAATTGATGCAATAATAGTTGGTGCTGATAGAATAGCTGCTAATGGAGATACAGCAAACAAAATTGGAACCTATTCCCTATCTGTCCTTGCAAAGGCTCATAGCATTCCTTTTTATATAGCTGCGCCCTACTCTACCTTTGACTTAAATATAAAAAGCGGCGCAGAAATACCAATCGAAGAGCGTAGCCATGAGGAAGTAAGACAAATATTTAATGTTAGAATCGCTCCAGAAAACGTTAAAGTTTTCAACCCTTCCTTTGATGTTACGCCTAACGAAAATATTACTGCTATTATCACTGATAGAGGAGTTATCTATCCTCCCTTTGAGGAAAATATTAAAATCATGAGGTGATACAATGGACATTGAAAGTCTGAAGAAAGAAATAATTTTTTATGGCCAGGAGATAAAAAGATCCGGTCTTGTATTTGGAACCTGGGGAAATATAAGTGCAAGATTAGAGGATAAAATTTTAATTACCCCGAGCGGTATTCCCTATGAAAAACTAACTCCAGAAGATATAGTAATTTGTGACATGAATTGCAATATAATCGAAGGGAATCATCGTCCATCAACTGAATTGCCTGTTCATTCAGAAATATATAAATATAGAAGCGATGTTAAGGCTATTATACATACCCACAGTATTTATGCATCTGCTATTGCTGTTACAAGGAAAAACATCCCTGCAATCATAGAAGATATGGCTATGATTATAGGTGGAGAGGTTCCTTGTGCAAAATACGCCTTTCCTGGAACATCTGAACTTGCAGAGAATATTTTAGAAGTATTAGAAAGTAAAAACGCTGTATTGCTGGCAAACCATGGTGCAATATCCCTCGGAAGAAATTTAAAAGAAGCATTTAATGTTTGTCAAATACTTGAAAAATCAGCAAAAATATATATCCTTGCAACCCAAATTGGAATGCCAAAACCCTTAGCAATAGAAGAAGTTGAAAAGATGAGGGATATTTATCTTAACATATATAGCAAAAATGAAATGATAAAATAAGGCTGCATATTAATTTGCAGCCTTATTTTTAAACACCTCAATAACCCTGTCTAAAATTCCATTTATTTCTGCTATAGCCACTCCATAATTTGTAATAGGCACATTTTGTTCAGAACATCGTATTATCCTTGTCATAAGTTGTTTTCTATTAAACATGCATGAACCACAATGAATCACAAGTTTATACTTTGTTAAATCTTCTGGGAAATCCACACCTGCATTAACAGTAATGTTTAATTTGCCACCTGCTTTTTCCTCAAGCCACTTTGGTAGTTTTTGTCTACCAATATCCCCCTCTAAAGGATGATGGGTGCAGGCCTCTGCAATTAAAACATTATCTCCAGGTTTTAACTCATTGATTTTTTGGCCCCTTGAACAAAATATTCAAGTTCACCCTTATATCTTGCAAACAGTATTGAAAAAGAAGTTAAGGGAACATCCTTTGGAATAATAGAATTTACTTTAGCAAAAACTTGGGAATCAGTAATCACAAGATCAGGTTTTTATTTAAAACCTTTAATGAATCCTCAAGTTCACTATCTTTAACTATTATTGGCATTGCATCATGATCTAGTATATCCCTCAATACCTGAACTTGTGGAAGAATTAATCTTCCCTTAGGTGCTTGTATATCCTGTGGAGCAACAAGCAAAATCAAATCTTTAGGTTTTATTATATCTCCAACTATCGTCTCCCTTTCATAATCCTTTGGTGCATTAATTTGAATTAATTCTTTTAGTTTTCCAATATTTTGTTTATTTTTGCACTAACCTTTACAAAGGGAATGTCAAATTCTTTTTGCAATTTTTCAACATCAATATCATCTAAATCAACCTTATTTATTACACCAATAACTGGAATATTCCTTTCTTTTAAATCATTAAACCATTCTTTTTCCAAGCTAAAATCTTTACTTTCAGCAGTAAAAACTAATATCGCAAGATCAGTTTTGTCCATAACTTCTTTTGTCTTTTTATTCTTAGCTCTCCTAATTCTCCTTCATCGTCAAGTCCTGCTGTATCAATTATCACTACAGGTCCAATTGGTAACAACTCCATAGCCTTATAAACCGGATCTGTAGTTGTCCCCGCAAAATCTGACACCAATGCTATCTGCTGCCCTGTAATAGCATTTATTAAGCTTGATTTTCCTGCATTTCGTTTCCCAAATATCGCTATATGAAGTCTATTTGCCTTTGGTGTATCCTGCATAGAATCCACTCCTTAGAATCTTAAATCTCTTTCTCCATCCTCAATTCTCTTTAATCTCTCAATAGTTGCCTCTCTAGCTCTTTTATTTGGTATTTCATCAAGAGCCTTTTTATTGTTTCTTCACCAATTTCTCTTGCCTCTTCATCCCCATAGTCCAAAAGAAATTCTTTAAAGGTTAAAATTGCATTAGGTTGACAGACATTATGAATTTGTCCTGTTTTTGCAAGTCTCATAAATCGTTCGCCTGTTCTTCCTTCCCTATAACAAGCCGTGCAATAGCTTGGGATGTATCCTCCCCTGCATAAACTCTTTATTATCTCAAGTGGTGATCTGTGGTCCCCAACTTCAAATTGAGGTTTTTCATCCTCCTTATGAATATGCAGTTTGTATTCTTCCACATATCCTCCAACTCCAGTGCAGGAACCTGCACTAATCTGTGATATTCCAAGTCCAATAACTTCGTCTCTAAAATTTGGTTCTTCTCTTGTCGACAAAATCATTCCAGTATATGGGACAGCAAGTCTTAATACAGCAACAATCTTTTTAAAATCCTTATCGCTAACAAGATAAGGGAAATTTTCTAACGATACACCCTCTGCCTCCCTAAGTCTTGGAACAGAAATCGTATGGGGACCTACACCATAGGTATTATCAAGATGCTCAGCATGCATAAGCATAGCTATAGTATCGTATCTATAATCATAAAGCCCGTATAATACCCCAATTCCAACATCATCAATTCCTGCCTGCATTGCTCTATCCATAGCAGTTGTATGATAGTCATAATCATGCTTTGGGCCAGAAGGATGCATCTTTTCATAGGTTGGTCTGTGGTATGTTTCCTGGAACAGGATATAAGTTCCTATGCCTGCTTCCTTTAATTTTTTATAATTTTCAACTGAAGTTGCAGCAATATTTACGTTTATTCTTCTAATGCTTCCATTTTCAAATTTAATGGAATAAATAGTTTTAATGCAATCTAAAATATAATCGATAGAGCAGTTAACAGGATCTTCCCCAGCCTCAAGGGCAAGCCTTTTGTGTCCTAAGGATTCTAAAATCTTTACCTCTTCAACTAATTCATCCATTGTAAGCCTTCTTCTTTTAAAAGATTGATTGGTATGTTTATAGCCACAATAGTAGCAGTTATTTACACAATAATTGCTTACATATAGCGGTGCAAAGAGGACAATTCTCTTTCCGTATATTTTCTCTTTAATTTCCCTTGCAGTTTTAAACATTTCATTTAGAATATCTTCATCTTCAACATGTAGTAATACTGCAGCTTCCCTATGGGTTAGCCCTTTGCACTCCTTTGCTTTTTGCAAAATTTCCCTTACATATGACTTATCCTTCGATTTTTCCTCTCCAAATTCCATCGACTCTATAATTTCTTCATGAATTATAAAGTCTTCAGCTTTTATATCCTTCATAATTTTCCTCCCATTCAAATTTTTGATAATGCGGTTTTTACATTAACACCTTCCACTTTACCGAGCTTTCCTGTCATTGCGCTTATCTCATCTGCAGTTCCATCAACTATAAGTGAAATAATGAATATACCCCTGTCCCTATAAGGAATACCCATTCTTCCAACAATAATATTAGAATAGTCATGTAGTATAGCATTAACCTTATAGGTATTATCAAAGTTTTCAATTACAATGCCCACAACACCAATTCTCTTTTCCATAGCAACCTCCAAAAAGCCCTTCAGCAAAAGCTGAAGGGCTAATTTACTTCCCTACCCTTTTGCTCGGACACCTCCTTGCAATCGGAAAATGCTTATCCATTATTTCGGAAACTCCAAAATAACGGATTTAAGTTAATTATATAACATAGTTTTTGAAAATCAAATAAAATAATCCTCTGATAGTGTCAAGATATTGTAGGTTAATTTTTTATAGACAACCCCCTAAAATGTTTAAAATCAAGACTTTCGTAAACTTTTAAACTTTAAATTATATTTTCATATTTAATTGATTTTAATATCTTATACATCGGTGTTACTTTTCCAATGTTTAATATTGTTATATTATTTATTCCTTCTCGTGAAGAATTATTTATTCTTTTAATTGTTTCTTTTATCTTCTTTTTATTTAATCTAAATGTTTCAACATCTTCCTTGTATATACTTATTTCCCTTAAATTACCTCCATTCCTGCTAAATACCCTTAGCTTTGCCATTATCTTTAATCCCTCTTTACTCCATCCTAATGGCCTACTGCTTAATCTCGCTGATAATACATGGCTTATATGCCCTTCTGCACTGCATCCTATTACATCCTCGTCCTCTTTATATATTACTATCCCTTCCCAGTTATTTAATATATATCTCCTTGCTTCTTTTGCTCTCTCCTTTTCTGTCTTAGTTTCTGCTATATTTATTAACTCCTTAAATATCTCCCTTAAAACCTTCTTATCCCCTTCATTTATCGCTCCCCATATCTTTTGCCTATATTCTTCTCGCTTTGCTGTCCCTCTTATTATGTATTTGTTCAAATGATATCTATCTAATACAAATTTCGCTTTCGGAATCCATTCCATTCCTTCCTTTATCCATCTTGCTCCATCTCCTGCTATGTATATCTTTTCTATGCTCTCTATTTCATAATTGTCATACACATAATTCGCTACATCTATCCATATTTCTTCAGCTTCTACACCAACGTATGCTTTGTAATATACATTCTTTAATTCGTTTCTCCCATTTTTGCTTTGCCTTCCTTCATGTATATATACAAGCCTTGGCATCTCCTTCTTCCCATCCTGCAATGCCACATGATCCTCATCTGCTTCTATGTATAGCACCCTTACTTTCCTCTTTTCTTTTACTTCCCTTTTACTTCTACTTCTCCTACCTGTCTTATTGCATTAAATACTGTCTGTCTACTTAGTTTCTCCGGACATGTTATTTTACTACTCTCCTCATAGGACATATTAATTGCGTTCTCCACCAGCTTTATCTTTACTTCTTTATCTACCTTCTCATGTTTGCTTATCCCTATAATTTCATCAAGTAAATATCTATATTCCCCATTCTTCTTAGATTTGTAATACGTTCTTGCATATTCTATTTCGCCTAGCATTGTTACAATCTTTTTCTTGTCTTTCCTTTCTACTACCCATCCCTTTTTCCTTTTTTCATCTTCTTTAATCGTTTTATCTAATTCTTCTAAAAAGTCCTTTATTATGTTTGCTCCTAATTCATCAGTCATTTTTTTAACTACATCAACAAGTTTTGTTAGATCCCATTCTTTTGATATAGTTTCTTCAACATTTTTTATTAATTTAGTAGTGAAATTTATTAAATGTTGTTGTATAATATTATTCAAAAGAGACACCCCTTATTGGTTTGTGTGTTTTTTCACTTTTATTTTATCACAGGGGTTGTCTCTTTTAAATTTTTGTCTTTTTCGTCCTACAATAATTTTACACTATGAATCCTCTTTAAAGTGAATTAAGCTTTTTCAAGCTTGTGCATAGCATCAACAAACCTTACAACTCCTGTTTTTAGTCTCATTACAACTGAATGTGTAAAAGCTGTATCACCTTTGTAAATAACTCCCTTTAAAAGATCGCTGTCTGTCACTGCAGTAGCTGCAAAGTAAACATCATCGCCCTTTATAAGGTCATCGGTTGTTAAAATCTTCTCTATATCTTCTATCCCAGCTCTTTTACACATTGCAAGCTGTCTATCGTTTTGTGGCATTAGTTTTGCTTGAATTTCCCCGCCTAAGCACTTTAGTGCTGCAGCAGCCAGAACGCCTTCAGGTGCTCCACCTATTCCATATAAAACGTCTACTCCTGTATCATCAAATGCTGTCGCAAGAGCAGCTGCTATATCTCCTTCACCAAATATCTTGACTCTTACACCAATTTCCCTTGCTTTTTTATAATCTCCTCATGTCTTGGCCTATCCTGAACCATCACAGTTAATTCCTTCAGATCTTTATTTAAAGCTTCTGCAATATTTTTTAAATTAGTTTCAAAATTTGCATTTAAATTTACTGCACCTTTAGCCTTAGGACCAACAGCTATCTTTTTCATATATATTTGGGGTGCTCTGAAAATATTCCCCTTTTCTGAAAGTGCTATAGCACTTATTGCGTTAGGTCTTCCTTTAGCAACAAGTATATTCCCATCTATTGGATCTATTGCAATATCATATTCTGTTTGCCCATCCTTCCACTGCCCAACTTTTTCACCTATATAAAGAATTGGAGACTTATTTATCTCCCCTTCTCCTATCACTACTCTTCCCTTAATAGGTAATAATTCAAAGGCATATCTAGCTCCATTTGCTGCAGCTAAATCCACCTCTTCAATATTACCTTTTCCTAATAATTTAGAACATGCAAGTGTAGCAGCCTCTGTTACCCTCACAATCCCCATTGCAATATCAAACTTTTCCATAGCGTCCCTCCAAGATAAAATTTCTGTTTTTATTATATCATATTGAGTAGTAAAATGAAATATAAGATATATTATTTAAAATATAGTTTATCACATAAAAATATCCCATAAAGGAAACCTTTATGGGATATTTTTATGATACTTGTGAAAAAACGTCCGTTGGAACTATTGCATCGATAATGCCTATTACCAGTGCAGCCAGGATAGCCCCCCATGCTGTAACTGATACACCTGCCACAATAAATTGAGTTAAGTAAATAATGATTGCAGCTATTAAGAAACCTACAATTCCTCTGCCAAAGGGTGAAGCATCCAGTTTAAATACTAATCCAATAAGATAATCAAGTGCTGAAATAACAATAGCAGCTAATATTGCTGTTCCAAAGCCAGCAACCCTAAAGCCAGGAACTAAAAAGCTTGCAATAACAAGAATAACAGCATTTACTAAAAACTTAATGATGATTGAAAAAATATTTACGTTTTTTCTTTCTCTATTTTCACCCATAGTAACACCTCCATTAGTATTTTGGTCAAAAAAGCAAAAATATACAAAAAAGTGCCTATAAGGCACTTTTGGCAGTCCCAAGGGGAATCGAACCCCTGCTACCGCCGTGAGAGGGCGGTGTCCTAACCTCTAGACCATGGGACCATATTCTCTTTTTAATAAAATTATATAATATTTTCTATTATTTGTAAAGACCAATAAAAAATTATTTATATACATCTATTAAAAGGCCCTTTATTTCTTCTATTCTATCTGCTAAGTTTATTATATCCTTCTGGGATTCAATTAATTCTCTTGTAAGCTCATCTATTTTGCTATTTATCACCTCAATCTTAATATGTATTCCATAGTTGTATGGCCCAATTTCTCTTTTTAAGATGTAAGCATTTTTAATTACAAAGGATAAGTATTCTTGGACCTTTAATTTATACCTTTTGGCATCCTCCAGGCTTCTTGTAGCAATTAAACGCTTTCCAAGGATATCGATTTCATTAAGTAGCTTTTGCAGTTGCCCTTCAGTCTGTTCCTTGTTTGCTAAGTCAAGTGCTGAAGAAAAATCGCTATCTACTTTTGTCTTATTTGATGGACTTATGTTATTTGTCTTTGTTAAATTAATCTTCCTTATTTGCATGTCTTGCACCCCTAGAATTAATCTTAATTTTATTTTAATATCTTTCATAATATTCTTCAATAGGGATGCTGTTTGCCTAAAAAAGACACAGAATTATGATAAATTGAATTTCATAATTCTGTGTCTTTTTATCTACATTATAGCAAAATAATTATAGTGAAATACTTGGTGCAGCTTCAATTATATCATCAGTTAAATCCTCAAATTTCCTGATGTTTTCATAAAATCTTATTGCAAGGTCCTTTGCATACTTGTTATATTCTTCCTTGGATTCCCATGTGTTTATCGGATTTAATATTTCTGCTGGAACGTTTGGACAACTCTTAGGAACTAAAACTTTAAATATCGGATGCTCAAAATATTCTACCTTTTCTAAATCTCCATTTATAGCTGCCCTAACCATTGCCCTTGTGTAGGACAAATCCATTCTTTTTCCTACACCATAGGGTCCTCCAGTCCAGCCTGTATTAACCAAGTAAACACTTACATTGTGGTTAGTAATTTTTTCCCCAAGCATTTTAGCATAAACTGAAGGATTCATAGGCATAAAGGGTTCTCCAAAGCAGCAGGAGAAGGTTGCTTGAGGTTCTACGATTCCCCTTTCAGTTCCTGCTAATTTGCTTGTATAACCTGAAATGAAATGGAACATTGCTTGTTCTTTAGTTAGCTTTGATATCGGTGGCAATACTCCAAAGGCATCAGCTGTTAAGAACAGAATCGTCTTTGGATGTCCGCCTGTTCCTTCTAAAACTGCATTTGGAATATATTCTATTGGATAAGCTGCCCTTGTATTTTCAGTATATCTATCATCCGAATAATCTGGATGACCCTTCTCATCAAGAACTACATTTTCCAATAATGCACCAAACTTGATAGCATCGTAAATTTGAGGTTCCTTTTCCCTTGAGAGATTTATACACTTTGCGTAGCATCCGCCCTCAAAATTGAAAATGCCATCCTCAGACCATCCATGCTCATCGTCTCCAATTAGTCTTCTTTCAGGATCCGCTGACAAGGTAGTTTTTCCTGTCCCAGATAGTCCAAAGAATAGAGCTACATCCCCGTTTTCACCAACGTTTGCAGAGCAATGCATTGGCAGAACATTAGCCATAGGCAACATAAAATTCATTGCTGTAAACATCGACTTTTTCAATTCTCCACAGTAATGGGTCCCGCCGATAATTATTATTTTCTTTACAAGGTCAAGAATTACGAATACTTCCGAATTAGTTTTATCAAGCTCAGGAATGGAATTAAAATTTGGAGCACTTATTACTGTAAACTGTGGAATAAAATTTTCAAGTTCCTTATCTGTTGGCCTTATAAAAAGCTGTCTTACAAACAAATTATGGGCTGGAAGTTCATTGATAAATCTAACTGAATGGGTGTATCTTCTATCGGCCCCAATAAACCCATCGAATACATAAACATCCTTCTTTTGAAGGTATGCAGCTAATCTTGCATATATCCTTTCAAAAACTTCCGGGCTAATTGGTTTATTAACCTTTCCCCAATTTATATTCTTATGTATTTCGGGGTAATCAACAATAAATCTATCCTGAGGTGATCTTCCTGTATATTTTCCAGTATTAATATTTAAAGCTCCTGTTGAAGTTAAGCTTCCTTCTCCTCTTCTAATCGTATGTTCTACAAGCTTTGAAGGTGATAAATTATAATATACATTACCTAAGTTTATTAAATTCAAACTTCTTAAATGTTCAGCTAAAGACATTTTAATTCCTCTAGTATAATATTAGGATAATACCTTCCTAATATTATTTTACACAATTGCATTATAAATTGCAACATCAATGTTTAAATAAATAAAATATTGCAGTTATCTTTCATTTTCTATTTCATCCATTGCCTCATTTGCAAGTTTGTCACAAAGATTATTCATTTCATCGCCTGCATGTCCTTTTACCTTAATAAACTCGATCTCATGGACTTTAGTAAATTCAATTAATTTCTCCCAAAGCTCCTTATTTTTTACTGGCTCTTTACTTGCAGTTTTCCACCCGTTTTTCTGCCATTTTTCCACCCATCCCTGATTAAAGGCATTAACTAAATATGCAGAATCACTATGTAATTTTACTTTGCAGGGTTCCTTAAGCAAAGATAATGCATCAATCGCCGCAGTAAGTTCCATTATATTGTTGGTAGTTTTTTTAAAGCCCTTTTTTATAGTTTTAATTTTATCCTTATATATAAGAACTGCACCATAGCCTCCAACAGTCTCCTCATTGCCGTTTCCCTACAGCCTCCATCTGTATAAATTATAACTTCTTTTTCATTCTATCCACTCCCGTCTTTAACATAAATTTACATGGTAATTAATATTAAAATAATTTTACAGACCCAGGATAAAAAATGTAAAATATTATGTAAACTAAAATATTTGAGGTGGTCACATGAATAAAATAAAAAATATAATTTAATTCTTCTTCCTTTGCTGATAATAATTATTTTAATCTTAAGTATCTATTTTTACAATCTAAAAGGTGAGAAAAAAATATAATAGGTTACACAAATTTTCTAACGATGGTAGAACAAAATAAAATAGATACAGTTTTCTTAAGTGATTCCGAATTTATAAAGGTAGTTACTAAAGATAACATAATCTATTATACTGAAAATCCAAGAAGTCAAAACTTCAAAGAAATGCTTTTATTAAAAAACGTTCATGTGAAGGAAAATTCTTCTAACGTAGCAAATACCATTGGCGGAATACTTTTCTTTGTTATTGTTACTGTCTTTATAATAACTTTATTGTCTAAAAAAATAGCTCCCTCTTCAAAATCCATGTCAAGTATCGAATATGATACAAAAAGTGCTACTAAAGTAACCTTTAATAATATTGCTGGTAATGAAGAAGCAAAAGAAAGTATATTGGAGTTGGTAGATTTTATAAAGAACCCTGAAAAATATGCTAAGTTTGGCGCAAGACCTCCAAGGGGGATAATTTTATATGGTCCTCCTGGAACTGGTAAAACACTTCTTGCAAAAGCGTTAGCTAACGAAGCTGATGTTCCATTTTTCGCAGTAAATGGTTCCGATTTTGTTCAGATTTACGTCGGTGTAGGTGCTGCAAGGATTAGAGATTTATTCAAAAAGGCTCGTGAAAAGGGAAAGGCTGTTATATTTATTGATGAGATAGACGCTATAGGCAAAAAAGAACCTCAAGGGCCGATGGAGGCTCCGATGAACGAGATCAAACCTTAAATGCCCTCCTATCAGAAATGTCAGGTTTTAAGGATAGTCAAGGAATAGTTGTAATTGCAGCAACAAATAGACTTGATGTTCTTGACGATGCTCTATTAAGACCTGGAAGATTTGATAGGCACATCGAAGTAAATCTTCCTGATATTAAAGCAAGATATGAGATTTTAAAGCTTTACACAAAAACAGACCAATATCAGAGGATGTTGACCTTTTAAACTTGCAGAAATGACGCCATATTTTTCTGGTGCTAAACTTGAAAACCTTGTAAATGAAGCAGCAATCCTAGCCGCAAAAGAATCTGCTGAGTTTATTACTAATTATCATTTTGATAAGGCCTTTAATATTATCATTGCAGGTTTTGAAAAGAAGGATAGAAGCTATATAAGCGATATGGATAAAAAGATCACGGCTTATCATGAGGCAGGACATGCCCTTATATCAAAATTAGTCGCCCCAGAAATATCAGTAAAGAAAGTAACAATAATTCCAAGCACTAAAGGTGCAGGAGGATACACTTTAAATGTCCCCCCGATAAAATGTTTAAAACTAAAAGCGATTTGTTAAAACAGGTAAAAATCGCTCTGGGAGGAAGAGCAGCAGAAGAAATCATCTTTGGAAAAGAAAATATTACAACAGGAGCCTATTCAGATTTACAACATGTTACAAATATACTATTAAATATGGCTCAAGAATATGGAATGTTGGAAGAGACTGGTTTGATAAATTATGGCCTAATCGAAGGATTAAATTTAAATGAAAATGTAGAAACGATTAAGAAGAAAGTAAACGAAATCTATTCTGAAGTTGTAAACCTTTTAAGCCTAAATAAGGACAAGCTCGATATTTTGGCGGAATATTTAATAAAAAATGAAACCATTTTTGAGAATGAGATAAACTCAATATTAAATTTATAACAGGAAAATATCCCAAGGATTAGGCTATCCTAATCCTTCAATTGTAGACAAACCTTCTTTGATGTTTGCACTTTGCGAGAGCCCCGTGATAGGATTTCAAAAGGCATCTCTCATAAGCTTTAGCAATTCTTGCTTTTCGACTTTTCAAAAGTCCGTAATTCTGCACATGGACGTGCAGAGCCGAGTGGCCGACACGGATGTCGGCTCACGAGGGTAGGACTTTGAAAACAAAGAAAAGCTTAGAATTGCTTAGCGAAATGAGCGAATGCCAGGGAAATCCTTCACGGGGCTTATCAAAAATAACTTTTTCAACAGTCTGAAGGATTAGATTGCCTAATCCTTCTTTTTATTTTGCACACAAAAATCCTTCATATACTTCATTTGGAATTACTCTTATACATTTTTTAACCTCATCACTAAGTCCTATATCAATTCCATTTAAGAAATTATTATCAAGTCTGTCTATATTCATTATTTTTATGTCAAAATTGTTAAGGGCCCAATCAATGATTTCTTCATTTTCTTTCCTATTTAAAGTGCAAGTTGAGTAAACCATAATTCCCCCTTTTTTAGGGCTTTATATGCGCTTTCAAATAATTTTTTTGTAGGCGGAATAATCTTTCAACTTCCTTAAGGCTCCACCCTCTGTATGTTTTGGGATCCTTTATGGATATTATTCCTTCCCCACTACAGGGAACGTCTAAAAGGACTTTATCAAAGAATTCAGGATATTCCTCCCCTATCTTTTCCCCTTTTCCTACTCTAACCTCGGCGATTTCTACTCCCTGTAACTTTAGATTATACTTTAACCTTTCGGCTCTAATTTTATCTGCTTCGTTTGCCAATATGAATCCCATGTTTTTCATCATTGCTGCCATTTGTGTTGTTTTGCTACCCGGTGCTGCTGCAACATCTAATACTTTCTCTCCTTCTTTTGGATCTAATATTATAGGCGGAATCATACTGGATAAATTTTGTAGATAAATTTGTCCTTCCTTAAATATATTTAATTTTTCTAGATCCCTTTCATCTGCATTTTTCAATATAAGGGCATTTTCATTCCATTTAACCCTTTCAAATTTTATATTAACCTCTTTAAAAAATCCATCAAACTTTTAATATCATATTTTAAAGTATTTACCCTTAATGTCGTTAATTTCTTATCTGAAATACCATATAATATTTTGTCTACAGTGTGAATATCAAATATATCGTAAAATGAATTCAGTAAATCTTGAGGAATTTTTTCCTTATTTCCGTTATTGACGCCATTTTATTCTCCTTTCAGTAAATATAATTTGTGTTATAATATAAAATATATAATTTTTAATTATTTTTTTCAAGTAAGTCGAAAGGGGCATCAAAATGATCGATTGGAAGGATAATAGAAATTTAACTTTATTGGTTGATTTTTATGAGCTTACTATGGCCAATGGATATTTAAAAAACGGCATAGGCAATAAAATTGCTTATTTTGATATGTTTTTTAGAAATGTTCCAGATGGTGGAGGATTTAGTATTGTTGCCGGTTTAGAGCAGCTAATAGAATATCTTAACAATCTAAAATTTACAGAAGAGGACATTAACTTCTTAGAAAAAAGGGTCTTTTTGATCAGGAATTTTTGAATTATCTAAAAAACTTTAAATTTGAGTGCGATGTTTGGGCCATTCCAGAAGGAACTCCTGTTTTCCCTAACGAACCATTAGTAGTAGTAAAGGGTCCTATAATTCAGGCTCAATTTATTGAAACCATGATTTTGCTAACTATAAATCATCAATCCTTAATAGCAACTAAGGCAAACAGAATAGTTAGGGCTGCCCAAGGTCGTCCTGTTCTTGAATTTGGCTCAAGAAGGGCACAGGGTTACGATGGAGCAATTTTAGGTGCAAGGGCAGCATATATAGGCGGCTGTGCTGCAACCGCCAATACGATTGCTGAAAAAATGTTTGGAATACCTGCCGTAGGAACCATGGCTCATAGTTGGGTTCAAATGTTTGATAGTGAATTAGACGCCTTTAGGGCATGGGCAAAAGTTTATCCTGAGAATTGTCTTTTGCTTGTTGATACCTATAACGTTTTAAAATCTGGAGTGCCAAATGCTATTAAAGTATTTAAAGAGGAACTTCTTCCAAAAGGGTATAGACCAAAAGGAATTAGAATAGATAGCGGCGATATAAAATATCTTTCACAGAAGGCAAGGCAAATGCTAGATGAAGCAGGATTTCCAGATTGCCAAATTATAGCCTCCAATTCTTTAGATGAATATATCATCAGAGATGTTTTATCACAGGGTGCAAAAATTGATAGCTTCGGCGTTGGTGAAAGATTGATCACAGCAAAATCCGAACCTGTATTTGGAGGTGTATATAAGCTTGTTGCTGTTGAAGAAAATGGTAAAATAATCCCTAAGATAAAAATAAGCGAAAACCCAGAAAAAATAACTAATCCCGGCTTTAAGCAAGTCTACAGGTTATATGACAATGTTACTAACAAAGCTATTGCAGATTTAATAACCTTTGCTAGTGAAGAAATAGATGAGTCAAAGCCACTTAAAATATTTGATCCTGTCTACACTTGGAAAACAAAAACACTTGAAAATTACAAAGCACGAAAGCTTTTAATTAAAATATTTGACAAAGGAAAGTGTATTTATCAAAGTCCTTCAGTTCATGAAATAAAAAATATTGTCAAAGGGAAATTGAAACCCTTTGGGATGAAGTTTTAAGATTTGAAAATCCCCATAGATATTATGTAGATCTTTCCTTTAAACTGTGGAAGACAAAACAAAAATTATTGAGAAAATACTCAGAATAAGGCTGCTTTAAAAGGGCAGCCTTATTCATCTATTGCAAACTCCTTTCCATATGCCATAAGGGAAAATTGCTTTTCAGCATCGATAAGTTTAATCCCTTTAACATCGATATCCTCTATATTGCTAACGCCTATCTTATCATTACTTAATCTAAATAGATAATTTATAGCCTGGGGTCTAAAGCCTAAAAGTCTTGCACAGACAGTATCAACTGCAACGGCATCAAATCCAGCAACTAAAAAACCGCTATGAATTGCTTTTCCCTTAGAAGGACCTGTTCCTATCATTGCAGGATTTAAGCTAACAATAGAAAAATCTATTGGCACCTTTTTAGCAAAAGCATAAATAAATCCATGGAGGTCTTCATGGATCCCAAGATTTTTTGGGATAACCGTGAAGGGATGCTGGAGGCCAACTTAATGCTATATTTTTTATCGATGCAGAAATTGTAGCTTCCTCGTGAATTTTAAGTTGGGTAAAGGAAATTAATATATCTGTTTCAAATAACAGTTTATTAACTTTAGTTGATTTTACAATATCATGTTCTAATTCCAAATCTTCAAACTCTCCCACATTTAAATCACAAAATTCTACTCCTTCCTTCATTAAAACTTGATTATATCCATATGTAT
Organism: Caloramator sp. Dgby_cultured_2; assembly: GCF_028872215.1. Taxonomy (NCBI): domain Bacteria; kingdom Bacillati; phylum Bacillota; class Clostridia; order Eubacteriales; family Clostridiaceae; genus Caloramator; species Caloramator sp. Dgby_cultured_2. The sequence continues at coordinate 768,593 of NZ_CP118396.1, read as the reverse complement.
TTAGCACATCATAGGTTGTGGCACCACCAGAGCCAGCAGCAACTACTATTCGCTTGGGGTTTTGTTCCTTTATAATTTTTATAAGCTCTTCTAAAGTTTGTGGTCCTACCACGACACCCTTCTGTGGTGGGTTTAAATTTACCAAGTTGGCCGTAATTGTAACAGTATGATTGTTTTTTATAAAACCATTAAAAGGCAATAGCGCAATTGCCTCCCTAAGTGCCAAGCCTTCATTTGGGTTATTAACTATTGCAATAATATTACTGTCTAATGCTTTTTTCCTTAGCATTGCATCATCTCCTTACTTCAATTCTGCTAACTTCGATTCATATAGTTTTATTTCCTCATCCCTTTTTAATCTTTTGCAGCATATAACTAAATGATAAACAACACTTTTTACCAGTTTGCTCTTTTTATTTGCTGTTTCATAGGCATGTTTTAAAAATTCATAGGCATCTAAATAGTTGCCTTTTAAAATAGCAATTTGACCCCAAAAATCCCATACAATAGGATGTTCTCCATATATTAATAAAAAATTTTTAATTTCATTCTCAGCTTCATCAAGCTTTTTATATTTAATTAATGAAGCAATATATTCTATTTTGTTTTTTATTATAATATTCAAATCCTTTGCTACTATCTTAAATATATTTTTCCCTATTTCAGTAATAGAAATCTTCTTAATGTTATTTTCTGAAACATATTCAAATAGTCCTAAACCTACTAAAAATGTGTCAAAATATAACTTGCAAGTATCATCCCTAAGAATATAATCTAATCTAAATTCGTCCTTCGATAAAATAAATATATTATCTTCTTCCCATTTTGTATGTAAAAGGACCTCTTGTTTAAAACTAAAAACAGAATAAATTACATAAAATAAATTGCGAATATTAAAAAATTTTTCTTCCGTAACCCACTTTTCTAAATTAAATACATTGCTTAAAATAATAGCGTAACGCTCCTCTGGTTCTAAACGTGACACCATCCTTCCTATCTTAGTTACTGTTATGTTTGAATTTTTAACCTCCAAAAATTCCGTCTTTATAAGAAAATCTTTAACAAGACTAATCGAATCATTGTTAAGACTTAGGCTAATTGGAATATCATTTAAAAGATAATCGATAAGTTTTATAGTATTGAAATCTAATATATAAACATTCTCTGTAAGCTTTACTACCTTTTTACAAATTCTGAGTTTAGATAATTTTTTATAGTTTCCTTTGCTTCGCTTTTTCTGCCCTTAAGCATGTCATACTTTTGAAGATAATACTCAACATCCGTGAACATTCGTTTATAATAAGCTATCTTTCCGCCCTTTATAAATTTATATTCCTTTAAAAATTCTGTAAGATCAAGCATGGCATTAAGTATTAAAGGGATCTTTTCCCTTCCTCCAAACTCATCATCAATTAAACTAACTTTATCTGTAAACTCATCAAAGGTAAAGCTATCAAAATTATCTAGCGTCTCATCAAAGTAATCTAAAATGTTATTTTTAAAGGTTGTAACTACCTTTACATTAAAATTAATCCTCTTCTCATCAAATCCATTTTGCTTCATGTATTCCTTAAACAAGACGATCTTCTCTTGATCCTTCATAAAAACACCACCTAAATTTATAACAAATCCCTTTACTTAAAATTATTTCCATATTCATATTTTTTAATCAAAGAATGCACAAAATAAAAGCACAGATTCATTTATTATAAGCCTACAGGAAGAATCTGTGCCAAATAATATATTATATTAAACTAATCTAGTTTAATTACTTCTACATAATTGTCATGAAAGGCTGTTCCATTTCCTATATCAGTTTTCATGGATTCAACTATGTCGTTCACATTAGCCTTTTCTTCAGCTAAAAAACCAAATGGGATACTTATGACCCCTTCCTTTATATCACTTGTAACTTCTGCATAGGCATATATTGCACCCATATCGTTAAAAATCTTTATTTTATCTCCATGATTAATATTTCTTATCCTTGCATCTTCAGGATTTATTTTGGCCTTTGGAGCACCTAGAAGTTTTTTAATTTTATCTATCTCTGAATATTGGGAATTTATTTTTTCATAAGAGTGGTAGGATATAAGCATCAAAGGATAATCTGTCCTTTTATTTTCTATGTATTCCGGGATTAGGCTCATTTTCCACCTTTTCATGGTCTTTGACTTAAATTGAATTTTTCCTGTAACTGTATTAAATTTTCTGTCCCTAAAAGCTACTTCATCATAATCTTCAGGTAAATATGGGGCATTTTTCAATTCCTCTAAACTTTTTTCAATTCCCGATGCTTTTAAAATTTTTTCTATATTATCTATATTGTTTTCAGGAATATAATCTAAATTCAACTTTAATTTTTTAGCTAGCATTCTATAAATTTCACTTTCATGCTTGCACTCCTCCAAAGGATCGTGTGCTTTGTCCATAAATATTACATAGGGATGCCAATAGGATTTTAAAATATCGTAATACTCAAAAGTTGCAGCTGCTGGTAAAATATAATCAGCAAATTTTGCAGTATCGCTTAAGTATTGCTCAATAACAACTATAAAATCTAATTGAGATATTGCTTTTCTTATGTTTTTGAGTCTGGATTTGATACAACAGGGTTGGCACTTTGAACAAATAACATTTTTATATTTTTCTCAATAATTTCCTTGCCTATTTCACTTACATGAACATAGTCTACTTCTTCCGGAGGATCTATCAAAAAGGCCATTTTAATTTAGGTTCAGATAGATTAGCATACCTAAAGCCTCCACCTTCTATGCCTACGCTTCCAACTAAGGCAGGAATAAGTCCTATAGCTCGTATCGTTTGTCCTCCATTTATCCTTCTTTGAAGTCCTAATCCACAAATTAAACTTAAAGGCCTGTTTTCCCAAATCAACCTTGCTAATTTTATAATCTCCTCTTCATTTATTTTGCATATCGTTGCTACAGTTTTTAAGTCTAACTTTTCAACATAGGTTTTAAACTCTTCAAACCCATATGTATATTTGTCAATAAACTCTTCATCAATCATTTTATTTTTAATCAAATAATTCACTAGTCCTAAAGCCAAAAGCTGATCTTGACCAGGCATTATTTGAATAAAATAATCTGCCTCCTTTGCTGTTTTTGTTTTAACAGGATCTATAACTATAACCTTTGCTCCGTTATTTTTTGCTTTTTTATAAAAAGCATCTCCTGGAAATTAGTCTCGGCAGAATTTTTCCCCCATAAAACTATGCATTTTGCATTTTCAAGATCCCATGGAGCATTGTGAATTGATTTTCCATAGGTTTGAATTACTCCTTCTAATCCAGCCGAAAAGCATAGATCCCCATATGTAGTGGTATATCCCTTAAGTTGGTTCCAAAATCCAAATGCACATTTACTAAAAATTCCTATTTCCCCAGACCCTTTATAAAACATGATGCTTTTGGGACTGATATTTTGATAATAATCTATCTTCTTTGAAATTTCCTCTATTGCTTCCTCCCATGAAATCCTAACAAATCTTCCTTCTCCTCTTTCTCCAACCCTTTTTAATGGAAATTTTAGTCTTTTATCCCCATAATTTTTTTCTAAATACGATTTTCCTTTCAAGCAAATATACCCTTGTGTTGCTTTATTTAAAGGATCCCCTTCAATATTTACTATCCTATCATTTTCAACAGTTAGAATAACCGAACAGCCTCCATAGCAATCCCTTGGACATCCGCTTCTTATCTTCATATTTATCCCCCTTTGCTTTTTATATCATTTTAGCACATAAAAAAACAGGGGGGAACCCCTGTTATTTTGTATACATTAAATCATAATATTCTTTTACCATTCTTGCAGCTGAGAATTTTTCTTGAGTAGTTTCTATGCTCTTTCTCATCATTTCTTCCCACTTAGATTTATTCTCATAATATGTTGGAAGAACTTCCTCTAAAAGAACTTTATATAAAGCTTTAGCATCATGCTTATCTAATTCCTCTAATGTATCAAAATCATCAACTCCAAGCCCATCTCCAAACTGCCATCCATTTACACCGTGAATACATGCCTCAGGCCACCAACCATCTAAAATACTGCAGTTTAATACTCCGTTCATGGCAGCCTTCATTCCAGAAGTTCCTGATGCTTCCTGTGGTCTTCTTGGATTATTAAGCCATATATCGCATCCTCTAGTTAGCATCGCACCTATTTCCATATCATAGTTTTCTAAGAATACAACACTATTTGGATATTTTTTAGCCATCTTTACAATATCTGAAATAATGCCTTTCCCTGTATAATCATTTGGATGAGCTTTACCTGCAAATATTATTTGTATTTTACCGCTTTCTAAATATGGTCCTATTAGTTTTTCGTCGGTAAAAATCAAATTGCTTCTTTTGTATGGTGCAGCTCTTCTTGCAAAACCGATTAATAGTTTTTCAGCATCTAATTTTACGCCGGTTCTTTTTTCAACAAAGGCTATTAACTCTTTTTGATTTCATTGTGAACTTCAAGTAAACTTTTTCCTTCTTTATAAGCCTTAACTATTCTTTCATCCTGCCAAGTTCCATTATGCACGCCGTTAGTAATACCTATGATTCTAGAACTTCCTTCCACACCTTCCCACATTTTGTTTGCTGTTTCCTTGTGAAGCTGTGCAACACCGTTTGAAATTCTACTCATTCTAAGGGCTGCAACAGTCATACTGAAGGGGTCTCCACCTAATCGTTTCATATGCCAATAGTCAAGATTTAAGTATGCCCCCATGTATTCAAGTAATCTATGGGAATGAACTTCATTTCCAGCTGGAACTGGAGTATGAGTTGTAAATACAATTTCTTCCCTTGTTGCCTCTAGAGCTTCGTTAAATGTTAACCCATTTTCCATTTTTTCTCTAATAAGTTCTATGCCGGCAAACACAGGGTGATTGTCATTAAAATGATAAACATCCACATCGATTCCCAGCTTTCTTAAGGCCCTAACTCCACCTACACCTAAAATTATTTCTTGAGCAACCCTTTCTTCAGAAAACCAACCATAAAGCTGTGAAGTTATTAGCCTATTTTCATTTCCATCAACATCAGCATCTAAAAGATATAGCGGAACATTATTAAATTTATCTACCTTCCATACCTTTAAAGTATAAGTGCTTTCTTTGATTTCTACATCTACCGTTATTCCCGTATCTTCTAGAAAATCGTAATCATAAGCTCTATATGTATCTAACGTCCTTCCATCCTCAGTTATATATTGATCAACATAACCCTGCTTCCACTTAATTCCAATTCCTACCATTGGAACATTCAAATCTTTAGCAGCTTTTAAAATGTCTCCTGCTAATATTCCAAGCCCACCAGAATAAATCTTAAATTTTGAATCTAAACCATATTCCATACAAAAATATGCAACTTTTGGTAGTTTGTCCATCTTTTTTCCTCCCCAATATCCTTTTTATTTTTATTTTAATATATTTTCTTACTAAATGCAATCGTTTGCACGATAAAATAAAAAATTTGTATAAATTATATAAAATATTAATCAAAATAAGCAAAAAATCGTCAATGGATCTTTTGTTTAAATTTATATAATTTTCTCTCTCCGATATTAAGCCTAAATGATGGGCATCTGAATTTTTTATAAATTTTACATCATTGGGAATTAAACCTTTTATTTTTAGTTTCTCTAACTTAATAAGATCAACATATTCCAACGCCTTAATACTTAAATTATAAGGAATAAAACCCAAATTGGATATAATGCTGAAACTTTCCTTATCAATATGGGATGGAATAAAAAGACCTTCAAGGGACTTAACTTTATTATAAGCCTTATCTATACTAACATTTGCAGAGGATAAGAGCATTATTTCCTCTTCTCCAACTATTTCGTCTAATTCGTTGTAAATGAATTGCCTTCCAAAAAGCTCCTTCTTATTTTTAATCTTTGGTAAATTAGAATAAACCCAATCCTGGAATTCCATTGCTGCATCTAACGTTTTAAAAAGGCATAAAACATGCACTTCTTCCATAGTCTGAAGCTCCATCCCTGGGACTACTAATATATCTAATTCTTTACCTATTTCCATACAGGGCTTTAAATTTTTACAGGAATTATGGTCCGTAATTGCTATAATATCGAGTCCCTTAAGTTTCGCCATATTCAATATATTATTTGGAGTCATGTCATCATCGGCACAAGGTGATAAAGCTGAATGGATGTGTAGATCATAATAGAACTTCATTCGTCTATCCCCAATTGATTTAATTTTACACATAATTGGTAGGAATTTAAGTCTGACTGTAAAATAGGGATATTCTCATCATTGGCTTTTTCTAATGTATTTTCTTCAACTTCAATATTTTCGGGAATTATAATGCATGAAAGCTCTAGTAGACTTGCAATAGCTACTATGTTCGTGTGAATTTGAACGGTTATCCAAGCATTTTGACTTTTTGCATGGGACATTACCCAACTCAAAAGATCACAGCAATAAATACCTTTTACATCCTTTTCTAATCCTTTTTCACCAGCTAAAATTTTAAGATTTAATCTGTTTATTAAATCCCTAACCTTCATTCTATTCTCCTCCATTTTTTATAAATTTACAATCATTCAAATTTGCCAAACCCTTTACAACATCCTCGGCAAATGCCCTACAGGAGGGTGAACCACAAAGTCCGCAGTCCGTTCCAGGAAGCATATTAATTATTTTGTTCATATTTTTTATCATCTTAACTGCACTTTCAAAATCATCTGCAAATTTCAAATTAACTTTTAATATATCCTCCCTTGCAAATTTACTTTGAAACTCATCGTGCAGTTCAACATTGTAGCTAAACTCACCATTAGCTATTATCTTTTTGGCAATCCTTTCTGCATTAAAGGGGTTTTCTATCAAAAATAATCCTCCTAGGCATCCTCTTGTGCAGGCATAGGCTTCTATATAATCAACATCTTTTATTTTTCCATTTTCTACATCATTAAATAACTTTATAACATTTTTTATTCCATCTACTGCTAAAAAATTATCGATTCCAATTGCTTGGCTTTGTCCTCCTGAGAAGGACCATAAAAGTCCAGTTTTAGATATTTTTCTATAGGTTTTATTAGAAGTTTTATTTAAAAATTTTAATAATTTAGGATATATATCACTTATTGCAATAGCACCATCGAAACCTATTTTTTCATTATATTTCAGTTCTTTTATTTTTGTAATCCAGCTTGGACATGGCGTTAAAAGAAAATTCCAATTTCATTCTCCTTATATCCCATTTTGCAATACTTTTCTCTAATTAAAGCCGCTGAAATTTCTATAGGTGTTAACATTTTAACAATATGATCATTTAGGGATGGAAAGTCCTTCTCAATCAATCGAATTATCGAAGGGCATAATGTTGAAATTGCTGGTTTTTCGACCTTTGTTATCTCCTTTTTTAATATCTCAGCCTTAACATCGCAGGCAAAGGTTATATCAAAAACCTCATCAAAACCTAAGCTTAAAAGGGCTTTGTTTATTTCTTCTGGATTTATTTCTTGTCCAAACTGTGGATATAACGTTACTGAAGGTATCAAGACTTTTACTTTATAACCTTCGGTTTCATTTAAGGAATTCCCCTTAGAAACATGGGCTCCATATGGGCATACTCTAATGCACTCTCCACAGTCTATACATTTTTCGTCATATATAATAGCCTTTCCATTTTTTATTCTTATTGCTTCTACAGGGCAGTTCATAAGGCATTTTGTGCAGCCTATGCACCTTTCCTCAATCAGTGAAACTGAGTGAAAAATTTTTTCATAAATATCACCTTTTTAAATTAAAAATATACTCCCATTCTTACCTCAGTATACTCACCTGTCTTAGATTCTATATAAAATTCATCACAGCTTTTCTTCATGTTGGGAAGTCCCATACCTCCACCAAATCCCATTTCCCTCGCATACTCAGGGGCTGTTGAATATCCCTCCTTCATTGCAAGGTCAATATTTTCGATTCCAGGTCCCCTATCCTTTGCTATTATTTCTACTTTGTTGTTAAATATTTTCGCCTCTATATATCCTCCATAGCTATGAATAACTATGTTCATTTCCGCTTCATAACAAGCTACACAAATTCTTTTTATTATATCTGCTTTAATCCCCAACTGCTGTAATAATTTCTTAATACTGCTTGATGCTTCACCACCACGAATAAAATCTCCACTTTCAACATCATACTTAACACTTAATAATTCCTGCATTAGAACATATCAGCTCCTTTTAAACCATTTGAATAAAGAATACCGCAAGCAGTAAACATTGAATATTTCGTAAAAAGAACGCATATTCCCTTTTCCCTTGCAAGTTCTACTACGCTCTCGTCAGGCCTTTTATTTCTAACAAAAATTATGCACCTTAAATCTAGCATTTCTGCTGTTCTGACTGCCTGAATATTGGTAAGACCTGTTAATAGAATAGTTTCTTTTTTGCCAAACTCAAAACGTCACTCATAAGGTCACAGGCAAAGGCACCTATTGCCTCATAATCAAGCAATTCTTCATTGCATAAAACTTCTGCCTCCAAAAGCTCTTTAATTTTACCTAATTTCATCATAATTCCCCCGTTAAAAAATCTAATATAATATTATTATTTTTCTGAAACTTTTTCAATGTAATTTTTTTAACAGCTAAAATACAAATTTGACTAAATTTCCATATTTGTGTATATTTATTATAAATTCATACAGGGAGTGGTGGTATGTCAAAACATGTTATTGATGAGGCGAAGCGTTGCCTTCAATGTAAAAATCCGAGATGTAAAATGGGTTGCCCTGTAAGCACCCCAGTTAACGATATGGTTAAAATGCTTCTTGAGGGTGATATTATAAAGGCAGGGGAAATGCTATTTGAAAACAACCCCTTATCCTCAGTATGTTCACTTGTTTGTCCTGTTGAAAAATTTTGTGAAGGAAATTGTATTTTAAACCATAAGAACAACCCTATTCAGGTAAGCATTATTGAAAATTATATTTCGGAATATTACTTGAGAATTTTAAATGAAAGTCCTAATATAAACAAGGATAGAAAAATTGCAGTCATTGGTTCTGGCCCAGCAGGAATAACAATATCCTTTATGCTTGCAAAAAAGGCTATGATATAACTATTTTCGAAGCCCATGATAAAATAGGCGGTGTTTTAAGATATGGCATTCCCGACTACCGCTTACCTAAGAATATTTTAGATTTGATTAAAAATAAACTGCTTAATATGGGAGTTAAAATACGACCAAATACTCTTATAGGTCCAGTTATAACTTTAGAGGATTTATTTAGGGATGGCTACAAGGCAATATTTATTGGCACTGGAGTTTGGAACCCTAAACCCCTTAGAATAAAAGGAGAAAGCCTCGGCCACGTTCATTATGCAATAGACTACTTGAAAAATCCTGATGTTTATGATTTAGGAGAGAGGGTTGTAATCATCGGTGCTGGAAATACCGCAATCGATGCTGCAAGAACAGCCCTAAGAAAGGGCGTAAGAGAAGTTATAATAATGTATAGGCGTGGCGAAGAGGATATGCCTGCAAACAGAGAGGAAATAGAATATGCTAAAATAGATGGAGTTAAATTTGAATTTTTTAAATCTCCCCTTGAAATATTAGACGAAGGAATAAAATATATTAAAACAGAAAAATCAAACAATGAAAAGGATAGGATTGTAGAAATACCTGGCACAGAAGCAATATTAGAAACCGATTCGATTATAATTGCAGCAAGCCAAGGACCTAAAGCAAATATAGTATCTAATACTGAGGGATTAAAAATTAACAATAGTGGTCTTCTTCTTACCGATAATCTTGGAAGAACAACAAAAGAAGGCGTCTTTGCTTCAGGAGATGTTGTAACTGGAGCTAGGGCTGTTGTTGAAGCTGTAAGCCTTTCTAAAAGGTCGCAGAAGCAATAGACCAGTATGTTAGAGAAAAATATCCAGAGCTTTTTTAAAAGAGGGAAATCCCCTCTTTTAAATTTCGTAATCAACTACATATCTTTCTTCTCTCACCTTGTTTATAAATTCTACTACCTTTTTGTGTTCAGGATGATTTATATATTTTTCTAAATCCTCCTTTGACTTAAATTCTGAATAAAGTGCAACATCAAAGGCAGCATCGGATTTGGCAAAATTTATGCCCACCTCTAAATGTTGAATCACATCAATTTTGCCCTTTAAATCCTCCAAAATAGATTTCATGGCCTTTGCATTTTCATCCTTTGTCCTTCCTTCAGCTTCATCCTTTAATCTCCACATTACAATATGTTTAATCAAATCAATCACCTCCAAGTAAATTTTAACATAAAATTAATTGCATGTTTTCATATTTTTATATAATATATTTTAAAAGCACTTTTATGAGGTGATCAGATGCGAAATTTTACTCCTGAAGAACATTATATAAATGCAAGGAAAATGGCCCTAAAGGAATATTCTAAAAATGCTTCCTTAGGTCAATCAGGATATCTTCCATCCTTAGAGGGCATACTTAAAAATACCGAAATAATATCAGAAATAAATATAGGGATAAAGGAAGTCCCTTTAAAGAAGATCATAGGAACATACACCTATTTAAGGAGCAGGTCCTTTGCTAAAAACTTTATGCCCATATTAAACCCTAATACAGAGTTTCAGAAAAAATGGGTTGCATTATGCACAGCCCATTTAGATGAAGGAATTAGAGATCCCATAAAGGTTTACGAGTATTTAAATTGGTATTATGTCGTTGAAGGTAACAAAAGGGTTAGCATATTAAAATATTTCGATGTATATTCAATTTATGCTGATGTTACACGATTAATTCCAAAATACGACGAAACTAACCATGAGATAAAGCTTTATTATGAATTCCTTAATTTTAATAAGATTACTGGTATTCAATCTATATATTTTTCTAAGCTTGGAAGCTTTGATAAATTGTTAAGGATATTAGAGAATTTTAATCCTAGTGAAATAAAATTTGAAGAAAATAAGTATAGATATTTTGAAAAATATATTTATATGAATTTTAGAAGATTATATCTTAACCTTGGTGGTGGCAAGCTTCCTATTACAACTGCCGATGCCTTTTTAGAGTATTGCAATATATATGGATTACCGATTGAAGTTACAGATGAAGAGTTAACTCACAGAATAAGGAGTATAATTCAAATATTAAAATCAGTATCATCGATAGATGAAGAAATAAAGACAACACCGGATATAAATGAACAGAACATTATATCCACTTTAACTTCTTTAGTAAACATCAAGAAAACTTTAAAGGTTGCATTTATTTATGCAAAGGATCCAGAAAGCTCTGGTTGGACTTATGCCCATGAATTAGGCAGAAAATATGTGCAGGAGGTTTTAAAGGATCATATAACAACTGAATATTTTGCCAATATTCCCCTTGATGATACTTCATATGATGCCATAAGAAAAGTTGCCGAAAAAGATTTCGATGTTATATTTACTACAAGCCCAATATTTTTAAATTCAACTGTAAAATGTGCCATTGAATTTCAAAACATTAAATTCTTTAACTGCTCAGAATTTAAGCCCTATTCTAATGTAGGGAATTATTTCGGCAGAACCTATGAGCCAAGGTTCCTATCAGGACTTATTGCTGGTGCCTTAACAAAAACAAATAAAATAGGTTATGTAGCTACAAGTCCTGCTCCAGAAGTAGTTTCTTCAATAAACGCCTTTACTCAAGGTGTAAGGCTTATTAATCCCTTTGCTAAGATTCTAGTATCATGGACCAATGAATGGTATAGTAAAGTTAAAAACGAAGATGCAGATGATAAGCTGATAGAACTCGGAGCTGATATAATTGCAAATATTACCATTGATGAGGATCATCCAATTACAAAGGAATATGGTGTATATTCTATGCTAACTTCTATCAATGATAAAAAGCCCGATAAATATCTTGCTGCTCCAATTTGGAGATGGGGAATATTTTATGAAAAAATACTAAATAGCATATTGAATGGAAGCATAAAGACGATTTCAGACCTTTTAATAACACCAACCGTCTTGTAAACTTCTGGTGGGGAATAGACTCTGGCGTTTTAGATATATATTATTCAAAGGATAATATTCCCCTTGAAACCCAAAAACTTGTTGAACATATGAAAAGGATGGTTATTAGCAATATATATCACCCATTTACCGGCCCTATTTACGATAATGATGGAAATCTTAGGATTGAACCTGACGAGATTGCAACCCTTGATCAAATACTTAATATGGACTGGTTTGTAGAAGGTGTCGAAATAATTTAGGGAGGCATAAACCTCCCTAATATTCTAAAATATAGTATTGATACGCATTTATTATGGTTGTGTTTTTATATTTAATAATCCTTTCCTTGTTGCCATAATTAAGATGCATATGACCATGGATAAAATATTTAGGCTCATATTTATCTATAAGCCTATTAAAGGCCTTAAACCCTTCATGACATTTATCGTCACCATCTCCAAGGCCATAGGCTGCTGCATGGGTTACTAAAATGTCAAATCCGTTGTGCCACCAAATTCTCGGCCTTAGCTTTGCAATCCGCATTTCCATTTGTGCCTCTGTATATTGAAGTAAGCTACTATTGTAAAATTTGCTACCACCAAGGCCTATAATTCTTATTCCTTTGTATACAACCAATTTATCATCTATACATTCACATCCCTCTGGAGGATTGGTCAAATAATCAGTATCATGGTTGCCATGGACATAAAACAAAGGTGCCTTTATCATCGTTACTATAAAAGATAAATATTCAGATTTTAAATCCCCGCAGGATATAACAAGCTCAATATCCTTAAATCTTTCTGGATTAAAATAATCCCAAATATATTTTGATTCCACATCCGAAAGAAGTAGTATTTTCACGCTAACCCAACCTTTTTAAGTTGTCCTCTTTATCAATTATTTACTCTAATCTGCCTCCTTGTCAAGATATTAATGCTTGTAGTAAAATTAGAAAAATTTAAATCTTTAATTATTTTCACATTATTATTTTGATTTTGTAATTTAAAATATTGAAGGATTTTATCATATTTTTCCTGATCGATTTTATTATCCTTTCTAAGTTCATTTAAAATCAATATCCAATATTTAGAAATACTCTCATCATAAATAATGTTAATAGTTGTCCCATTTTTTTATCCTTTAAAATTCCTTTGTTATTATCGTTTGTTTCGTTTATATTATCTTTATGAAGGTCATCTGCTATAATATTGCCATATACTTCAATATTCTTTGTTGACATTATATATTTATTATTATTTGAAGCTATTAATACTTTATATCCATTATAATTTGAAAGATCAATGCCATTATTATTTTTGCTACTACTATTATCATTCTTATCAAGATAAATATAAATTTTATTATTAGAATCTGTAAATTCAAGTTGTTTGTCTTTTTCTAAAGCTTTAAAATCAACATATTTATCAACTTTTATATCTTCTTCTTTTCCCACTACTAAAGGCTTTTGAAATAAGATATTATCAGTTATAAGCGGAAGATTTCCTTCAACAAATCCCCCGCCTTCTGGCTCAAATTCGCAGTTGAGCAAAATATAATTCTTAGTATTGTCTGTTTTATTCCTAGAACGTATTATTATGGTTTCCCTTGGATAAGATTCTGAATTAAGATTGAAATCCTCAAATGATGAATTAAATTGGTTTCCTAAAACCTTTGAAAACTCAAGATCTTTAATTGCTTCATTATATAAAAGAATTTTAAAATCTACGTTTGGATAAATAGGAGACAGTATTTTATTATAAATATATTCAACGGCTTGTCTCCAATAATCTATTTCAATTTTTTCATTTAACATCTCAACCTGAAGATTTAAATTTAAAAGTTGATCATCAGCTTTATCTATTAAATATGTCTTTAAATATTCTTTATATTTTTTATATAAATTTTACTTAAATTTTCTTTATAAGCATTATAAGCTGCATCATCATTATTGGGGTTGTTATCATTAATCTGAGCCATATATTGATCATATATTATTTTAACTTCAGGGCTTTCTGTATTAACATTTCCATCTTTAAAACAATAAACATAAGCCTTTTCTCTTGCTTTTTCAGAAAAAGCATCAAGTATAAATAACGCTAAATCAATAGCTGAATCTGCATTATAAAAGTTTTCGTTCTTTGAAACAAAATTATTGCTTTGTTTATAGGATGCTACTGAAAATTGCAAAAGTCCAACGCTTAAAGTCAGAAGGATGGAAAATATTAATATCACAAAAATCAATGCAGAACCTTTTTTCATAAATATCACTCTCATTGCATTATCAATATTGTTTCCTGCTTAACCGTTTCGTAATTATTTAGAGTCTTGTTTAATTTCTTAATAATAACATTAATTTTTTTATTTTTCTTATTTTCTCTGCCTGGTCATTTGGGCTTTCTACTTTAAACTTTGCTATTTCACCTACATCCTCAAAGTAAATTTTATACTCAGCAATCCCATTTTCTAGATGCTCAAAGTATGAGTTTGAAGGATCAATCTTATATTTTTCTATATATATAGTCATTATTTGCCCAACATCAAGTTTATCTGAAGATGTTTTATTTATTTTCATTATAAAATCCGACATAGTAAAAAGTGGAATCATCAGTATCCCTAATATTGCAATAGAGACTAATACCTCAATTAATGTTAAACCATTAAATTTTTTAATATTTTCACGTCCCTTCCTGACTATTTAAAGGGATTTGTCTTCCCTATGCTATTATTTAAATCAGTCCATTCCCTCTCAGGTGCCTTTTCATCATCGTATCCAAAGAAATATATATCAAACGTTGAATCTAATACCCCCGTTGACTTACCAGAAATCGGTTTTAACAAAATATTATCTATCATATATAGGGTATTAAAATCCTTTGTTTCTTTTAACATTTTTTTAAAATTTTCATAGTTAATTTGCGTATTTAACGTTATCTTATAAAAAATATTTTGTCTATTTTTTTATTATTTTTTCAAAGATAAATTGCTGTTTCTTTTCAATTGGAATATCACCAATTCTAGCGTCATATTTTCTTAGCAAATTTAAAGAATCTATTAATACAAATTTCTCATCCAAATTTTTTGGTAATTTCAATGAAATATCATTATATTCTTGATTGATTTGTTGCATTTTTTCCTTATTTGAATTGTATATAATAATTGCTTTGTTTAACTGTTCCTTCTTGCTTGTAAGCTGGATATTTTCCTGCTTTAAAGCTTCAAGTTTTGAATTTAGATTTTGGTAAAAATAATAATATAAAGCACCAATCAAAAGCATTATTAAAATAATAATCAACTTCTTATCCCTCTCCGTCATATCACTCACTTCCTAACTATATCAGCTGTTATTGTAGTTCTAATCTGACCCTCATAATTAGTTATCCCATTAATGCTTATATTTTTAAAACAATCATAGTTTTGTAAGTTATAGATAAACTGAGCAATATTTTCCTCTTTATTTGTAACTACCATCATAGTTAATTTTTCTCTTGATATGTTTAAATTTTCTACTTTTAAATTTATGGGAATTTTACTTTCTATTTCTGTTAAAATATTGTATAAGGAATTATTACCTTCAATTATATCCTCCATAAATATCTTTTTATTTTCCAGTAATCCCTTCATTACTTGAAATCTTTCAATTTCAGATTCAATGTTTTTATACTTCTCTATATTTGATTTAATTTTATTATTTATAGTTTCATAGGAATTGATATTAAATAGCATGAATAATGTAATAATTGCAAAAATAGATATTTCAATTCCTATAAACCAAAGATATTTTGCAAAATAAAAATCTTTATGTTTTTCATATCTATAATATGCCTCTAGAAAGTTTATGTCCTTATTTTTTAGCAGCAAGCTGTGGTTAAACATAAAATCTCTCCTTAACTCTAAAGTAGCCCTGCAATTGGAACTATAAAGGAATTTAAGTCATAGCTTTGATTTAAATTATCCAAAAATTGAAGATTTTCTAAAACTTGTGTTTTGACGCCTGTTTTTGTTGCAGAAGCAAACTCAAATTAAAATACTTAGCAAGCTCTCCTATTAAAATTATTGAATTAATATCTGTTCTTTCCTTAGCTATATAAAACTCCAATAACTTAGTAATATTCTCCAAAGCTTCATTTAAGGTATATTGATCTGGAACAAAATCTTCTTTTTCCTTGTTTTTATACATATCAATAAGATCAAATGGAAAGGTTTTAGTCATTTGAATTACGTTATCCTTTACTATCACCGCAGTTAAAAACTCCTTTGAAGATTTACAATCATAGTAATATTAGTAGGAATCATTTCAATGGATTGCCCCATGCTTTTTGATAATAATTTTGCAATCACATTAGGCTCAATGTCGATTTTGTTTATTTTTATATTTAATTTGTTTGATATACTAATAACCTTTTCTATCATCTTCTTTTGAAGCGCAAAAACTAAAATTCTTTGTTTTTTAATTTTATTTTCTTTATAGGTATCTATTAATTTATAATCAATTATATATTTTTCTAAATCAACTGGAAAATGATGGGATGCTTCAAATTTTAAAAGATCATATATTTTATCCTGTTTAATAATCGGGATTACTATTTCTCTGACCAATAAATTAGATACACCAGATAGTATGATATTTAAGCTCTTTTTTGTTAATTTATTTTCTGAAAAAACTTATTTAGTTTTTCACAAACTTCAGTTTCATCTAAATCCAATACTGATTTATTTATTCCTACATCAAAACTTATTTCTCCTACTCTTTTATATTAACTTTTTTCCCATTTTACCTTCTATTACCTTAATATAATTATTACTAATTTCTACGCATACTTTTTCAAACATAAAAATCCCCTTCAATTTCTAATTGTATAGCTTAAAGTATATGTTTTAATTGTTTTATTATCTTTAAAGTCAACAACTAAACTAATGGTGATGAGCCGATTTTGTTTTGTAATATTAAGTTGCTTTATGTTGCCATTTAAAACTAGATTATTAGAAGTTTTGTTACTTTGCAAATCCGTTTTTGAACGTATATAGAGTTATTACTATAGGTAACTTCTATTTTAACTCCATTAGACGTATTTTCACTAAACAAAACTTGATTATTATTTTTGGGCACTATAAATATCAACTTGTTATCTTTAGCATCAATCGTTTCCTGATAGGATGATTGAAGCGATGTAAAGATATAATCTAAAAATGATTTTGCTTGAGTTTCAATATAGGCTTTGTTCTTTTCTCTATAGGCCATTTTTATATTGTTAATCAAAATATTATAACCAACTTCTAAGACTATAAATAAAATAAGTGCAACAACTAAAATTTCAACAAGTGTAAAACCTTTTTTCTCATACAATCATCCCTATTTAACCTTTATATTTCCTGGTGGGAGTGAGTTGATTTCTATCACCTTTTTTATTGATGGATTGTTCCTTTCAAACATTTCAATGTATAAATTTTCATTTTCTAATTTTGTTCCATCATCATATTTAACTATTATATTGCCATTGGATGAAAATATTATTGATACAGAATTTTGAAGTGTCAAAGTGGAATTATCATTTTTTAATATGATATCAGTGTCAACTAACTCAACTTCCTTTTGGGCATTATTTCCTTTAAGTTCAACATAAAATTTATCTTCAATTTTTTTAATTTCTATATACCAATTTTCGTAATCCATCTCCTTACTGGCATTTTCATAAGTTTCCTTTAACATTGCAGCAATTTCATCAGCATAACTATTAACCCTTGAGCTTTTACCCAGTCTAACAAAATTAAGTGTTGTTACTGCAGCGATGATACTAATTATAGCAAGAACAATGATCATTTCAGTTAAGGTAAAGCCTTTTTCATATAAAATCACTTCCATTATTTAATTGATTTAAACCAGAGGTAAATCAAACCTCTGGTTTATTATTAATAATTCGCTTCTGGAGTTGGATATAAAATGTGATAATTGCCTTGATTATCTTTAACACCTATTGTTAAAATTCCATTAGCTGCATCATATTTATATTCAAATTCAACATCATATTTCTTTGATTTTGGTATTGAACTAATATACTTGTTAAGGTTACTTATATTAGTAGTATTAACAATTTTCCAAGCATTTTGTGTATCAGCTAATGTAATCTGCCCTTCTGCAACTCCCTGGGTTATTGCACCTGCCAAAGCTTTTGCATTAGCAATATCAGCAGTTGATTTTGACTTATTTATTGAATTTAATGCTTGTGGAACAGCAATACCTGCTAAAACAGCTATAATAGCTAAAACCACAACCATTTCAATCAATGTAAAACCTTTCTTTTTTCTCTTTTCCATAACAAAACCCTCCTAACCTAAATTCATGTTACCATAAAGTTTAAACATCGGTAAAATTATTGAAGCTAGCATAAAACCTACTATTAGTGCTAAAAAACTATCATGACCGGTTCAAAGACTGCAGTAAGCCTTGCTACTGAGTTTTCAACTTCATTTTCATAAAAATCTGCTAATTTTGTAAGCATCTCTTCTAAAGTTCCACTCTCTTCCCCAGTTTTTATCATAACAGGAACAAGATTTGGGAAAATCTCTAGATCTTCAATTGGTCTACTTAATCCCTCACCCCCTTCACCCTTTCAGCAACATCTTCAAATTGCTTTTCTATATAGGCATTGCCTAATAGTTTTTTGTTGTATCAATCGCAGCAACTAAAGGAACTCCAGCATCGATTAAAGTAGAAAGAGTCCTTGAAAATCTTGCGATTGATGCATTTAATGATATATTCCCTATTATAGGAATTTTAAGCTTTAATGTTGAAAAAATATACTTCCTGATGGTGTTTTTTGTATATATTTATTAAAATAGATATCAATA
Organism: Caloramator sp. Dgby_cultured_2; assembly: GCF_028872215.1. Taxonomy (NCBI): domain Bacteria; kingdom Bacillati; phylum Bacillota; class Clostridia; order Eubacteriales; family Clostridiaceae; genus Caloramator; species Caloramator sp. Dgby_cultured_2. Next base: position 749,734 of record NZ_CP118396.1, on the reverse strand, counting down.
TAATCATTAAAAGAAATATTGACCAATAATTCTTAATAAATGAACTTGTAGATAGAATAAATTTAGTTGTTGGAGGCAATTCAACGCCTAAATCATTAAATAGCCCTACAAATGTCGGAATTACAAAAATCAAAAGAAGATTTAGCACAATTACTGCAACTAATAAAACTATAGCTGGATACATAAGTGCATTTGTAACCTTTTGCTTGAGCTTCATGTCCTTTTCAAAGTGGTAAGCCATTTTCTCAAAGGAATTATCTAAAGATCCACTCACCTCTCCTGCTTCTACCATATTAATAAGCAAATCTGGAAATACGTCTTTATTTTCCATCATCGACTCAGATAATGTTTTTCCCTTCTTAACATCCTCATATAGATTATTTACAGCCTTAACAAGCCTTTTATTTGAGAGCTGATTTCTTATTACCTCTAAAGAAGTCAAAAGTGTAAGCCCAGCTTCCAATAAAGTTGCAAGCTGTCTACAAAACAAATATAAATCCTTTGAAGATACTTTGTTTAAAAACTTAATACTTATCTCCTTGTTAAATAAATTTTTCTCACCAATGTCAATAATATAATATCCCTTTGATTTTAATTGTGATAAAGCAGTTTCAAGGTCATTAGCTATAACATTACCCTTTATTCTTTTCCCTCTGCTGTTAATTGCTTCATAAAAAACTCCGCCATAGTCATCCCTCTTTTAATCCATAGAATAGGTTACCCTTAAGTATTCCTCAAAGGTTGTTTCTCCCATCAATACCTTCTGTTTGCAACTCTCTTTAAGTGTAACAAGCCCCTTTTTCACTGCTAAATCCTTTAGTTCATCACTGCTGGAAGTTTTTAAAATAGAATTTCTTAATTCTTTATCTATGACCAATATTTCATAAATGCCTGTTCTTCCCATATATCCTTTATTGCCACAGTATGAACATCCTTTTCCTTTATATAGCTTTATATTTTGATATTCATTAATACCTAAAACATTAATTTCTGTTTCATCCGGAATATACTCCTCTTTACAATGGGGACATATTCTTCTTACAAGCCTTTGGGCAATTACACCAACCAATGAAGAGCTAATCAAATAATTTTCAATCCCCATATCCACAAGCCTTGTTACGGCACTTGCTGCATCGTTTGTATGTATAGTTGATAGAACAAGGTGTCCAGTTATCGCTGCACGAACTGCTATTTCAGCAGTTTCTTTATCTCTAATTTCCCCTATCATAATAATATCTGGATCTTGTCTTAGAATCGATCTTAAAGCTGTCGCAAAGGTTAATCCAGCCTTTGGGTTTACTTCGACTTGATTTATACCATATATCGTGCTTTCGACAGGATCTTCTACTGTTATAATATTTTTGCTTCCTGTATTAAGTTCTCTTAAAATCGTATACAAAGTTGTCGATTTTCCGCTTCCTGTAGGACCACTAACTAAAATGATCCCATGTGGGGATGAAATTATTTTATCAAACAGCTCCAAATCGTGTTTTAAAAATCCTAAATTGGTTTTATCCTTTAAAAACGCCCTTTTATCTGCTATTCTAATTACTACCTTCTCACCATAAACTGTTGGTAAACTTGAAATTCTCATGTCATATTCCTGTTCAAAATACGTATATGAAGTTCTTCCATCCTGCGGAATTCTTCTTTCTGCTATATCCATATTTCCTAAAACCTTTATCCTGGCAACAAGGGCTGAATGAAGCTCAATTTCCATCTTCATAATTTCATAAAGTATTCCGTCGATTCTAAATTTTATCTTTAGCTCCTCTTCAAAGGGCTCTATGTGAATATCGCTGGCCCTTTGATTTATTGCCTGTTCAAATATTGAATTTACTAATTTTATAATCGGCGCAGAGGCTGATTCATCTTCAGCAGCATTTTTATTTCTTTCAGTTTTAAATACCTTGCTTTCCTTCTTAAATTCCTCAGCAGCTTTAAGGGCCTCTTGTTTGCCATAATACTTATCTATTTGTCTTTTTATTTCATCGGATTTTGCTATAACCGGTTGAACGTTTTTGCCGCTATAAATTTGAACATCTTCTATTGCAAATATATTTAAAGGATCAGACATCGCTACATATAGCTTGTCCTTTTCAAGCTTAATAGGAATCAATGTATGTCTTTTGGCAATACCTTCAGAAACAAGCTTTACTGCATCTTGTTCTATTGGAAATCTATCAAGCTTAACATGGGGTATTCCAAGCTGAAATTCCAAAACCTCAATAATTTGATCCTCTGAAATAACCCCCTGCTCAACTAATATTTCCCCAAGCTTTTTCCCGCTACTTTTTGTAATGTTAGAGCCTTTTGAAGCTGTTCTTGGGTTATTAAACCTGCCTCTATTAAAACTTCACCTAGCCTCTTTTTAGTTTGCATAGACCATTTCCTTTCGGTATTTTAGTTCAATCTCTTATTGTAATTATAAGGTAATTTTGATTTCTTGTAAATAAACCCTTCGCTTTTAAAAAACATATTTATTGAATAAATCTTCATTTTTGAGATAATATTAGTAAATTCAAACCTTGAGGTGATTTCGATGGAAAATATAAATATTTTTAATATTCTGAAGTATGAAATGGATAACTTGTTGTATAATCATATTTTAAATCAAAATATTAATCTAATTAAAAATTTTATTAACGATGACCTTATAGAAAAATTAGAATCGCTAGTAAGGAATAAAAAATTTACAGCAAAAGAACTTTATAATGAAGTTTACGATAATATTAAAGTTTTAGGTCCCATGCCCGAAAACTTCTTGCAATATTTATATGAATATACTCTATCTAAATCCTTTCCAAATGCTGTAACAATAAAATTATATGATGATTATTCATTGGTATGCGAAATATTTTTATTATTATTTTCTATTTTAAATAGAATTCAAAAATATTACGATGACAATTCTTGGCAGGGAAGATTTCCACTGATATTTTTAAATGAAGATGAAATAGATAGCGAAATGAGAACAGAATATAGCAGGTTCTTAAAGGCATTCAACAAGTGAATACATTTATGAGCTTATGAAATTGCATAAAGAGCTAACCCAGCATAATACCTTAGATCATATTTGCGGCGTTCATTCTCTTGCACTATATATTGCAAGACAGGTAAAGGCTGCTGGTCTTCCTATTAGCCTTGCTAAAATTTCAGGAGCAGCCGCCGGTCACGATATAGGTAAATTCGGATGTAGGCCTCAAGAGTTAAAAAAATACCCTACCTTCATTATTACTATACAGATATGTGGTTTAAAAAGAATAATATCATGTATATAGGCCATATTGCTGTTAATCATTCCACTTGGGATTTAGAACTTGAGAATCTTCCAATCGAATCATTAATCCTTATATATTCTGATTTTAGGGTGAAAAATAAAAAAATAGGTGAAGGACAAAAGATGCATATTTTCTCTCTGGAGGAGTCCTTCGATGTAATATTGCAAAAACTCGATAACGTCGATGAAAAAAAGAAAAAGATATAGAAAGGTTTACGCAAAATTAAAGGATTTTGAAGACTATTTAATTAGCCTTGGTATAAATGTCGACTTGGAAAAAGTCAACCTAAAGAAGAGAAAAGTAAAATAAACTATTCACTACTACAAGGCAAAGATGTTATAAATCACCTTAAGTTTGCTGCAATTTATCACAACATCAATTTAATGCATCGCCTTCGCGACGAAGCTTCACTAAATCTTATGCTGGAGGCTGCAAGAAGCCTTTCGGATAAAAATAATCTTAGGGAATACCTAAGTGTGTTTGAGGAATATTCCCAGTATTTAACTCAACATCAAAAGATATTAATGCTAAAATTCTTATACGATGAAATGTTAAACCCTGAAGATGATATTAGAAAGCAGTGTGCCCAGCTTATAGGAACATTAATTGCCACCTTTGATGAAGAATACAGAAAGGAAGTTCCTGAGGATATTAACATAGAAAATCCTTCAATTACTAGCTTGGACCTTTTAAAACAATATATTAAACTTTTTTAAGCCCCGATGAAAGGTTATTAGACTTACATAAGGGATGGATTGGCTACAATTTTAGCACAATGCTATCGTCGCTATTTAAAAACTGTAGAAGAAATCAAGTTAATTCTTACAAAGAGGTTTTAAAAGAAATTTACAAAACTTCACCTCCTAAATATAACTTAATCTTTATGATAGAGGCAATTAAATATATTCCTATAGCTGACGATGATGATATTTTTATTGAATTTCTCCTTAACAATTTTACATCAGACAATTTAGTTTATGTTTTATCCGCCCTTGATACAGTTGATAAACTTTTAGAAAAATACCCGACCATCCCTAAAATAAGCTCAATAAAGGAACATTTAATTAAAAATATGAACAGCAATCATTTTGAAGCCGAGGAATATATTAAGACTAAAATACTTTCAAAATTAGGTTATCCAATTGAGCTCGATATAAATAAATACGAAAACAAGATATCAGATATTTCCCTTAGCAACTTAAAAACGGCTACCAGCTGGATCGTAAAAAGGATTCAAATAGAAATGCTCTACGATTATGCCATAAGCAATATTAAAACCTCAGGACTTTATATTGCAATTCACTTCTGCAATATATTAAAGGTTAGTGCCTACGAGAGCGTTAGAAATAAAGCAGGAGAAATGCTTGTTAAACTTATTCCATATCTTACGATGGAACAGAGAAACGACATAGTTGTAGAATTATTAAGGGCCCTTGAAATTGAAGGTTATCAATTTACTAAATATATCCCTGAATATTTAGGCCAAATAGTCCTATATTTAAAACCAGTTGAATTAAATGAGGTTGTTGATGACTTTGTAGAAAAATCAAAACTGCAGGTGTGCAAATAAATACACTTCTTTTAAAGACCATAGGTATATCTATAGCTAACTATTTTAAATATAAAATAAATTTTTACGAGGACAATAACCAATACTATCATAGATTAAACAGGCTATTAGGTGTTTTGATGAATGGACTTGTCCATTATAAAAATTCTATAAGAAGGATGGCAATAAGTGTAATAGGAAAAATAATATTTGAAAATAATACTCTAAAATTTGAAGAAAAAGCAAAAATATTTAACTTAATCGCTAAAAAGCTTTTAACTTTGATTCCAGAAGATAAAAACGACGACCTTCAATTTTTCTCAAATTCAGCGTCATTAAATCATATTTATAGATTTATTTCTGAATATATAAATATAATAGGCAATATTGAATTAGAGCCAGAAAATAAAATTGCCTTTTTCCCTGGAAGTTTTGACCCCTTCTCCTTAAGCCATAAAGAGATTGCAAAGGCGATCAGGGATTTAGGATTTACTGTTTATCTACAAGTAGATGAATTTTCTTGGTCAAAGCAAACTCTTCCAAACCTTTTAAGGAGGAACATTATAAATCTTTCAGTAGCAGATGAGCTAAAAATTTATATATTCCCAAAGGATGTCCCGATAAACATAGCAAATGTTAATGACCTTAAAAAGCTTAATGACATTTTCCCTCATTCAGAAGTATACCTTACGTTGGCAGCGACGTTATTAACAATGCCTCTGCCTATAAAATAGCTGAGGGCGATTTTAACATTTATAATTTCCCACATATAATATTTGAAAGAAGGAGTCTTTTACACACTCCTACAAATGATAGTTTAAATCTACAGGATTATTCAAAATTTAAAAAGGATATAATTAAACTTTCCCTTCCCCCACAATATGAGGATATTAGTTCTTCACAAATTAGAAATTATATAGATAAAAATAAAAATATATCAGCCCTTGTTGACCCCTTAGCTGAAAGATACATTTTTGAGAATGGTTTTTATAGAAGGGAGCCACAATATAAATCGATAATTAAAACAGTATCAATTGATATTGCAGTTTACGATGAACCAAGCAGTGAATTGATTTCTTTGCTTTCTACATTATTTAAGGATAAACGTGAACTTTATAAACAAAAATTAATATCCATGTCCCAAAAATATAATGCAAGATTTTTAGTAATAAAGGACATAAAAGAGGATAAAATATTAGCCTTCTCTGCCTTCCATTGGCTAAGAAGTTCATCTTTATATTTAGAACTTTTTGACGCTATTGCAACTGAATATATAAGAGAAAACGCAGTTGGCAGAATAATAATGATTGATGCACTTTATATTAATAAAGATAATAGTTATAAAAATATTGATAAAATACTTTTAACCGAAACTTTAGCCTTTTGCATCGCTAAAGACTATGATTACGCTATTTATAAAGATTGTTTAGAACTTAATGACGAAGAAATCAGAAATAATTTAGCTCTATACGGTTTTATAAAAATTCCACATTCTGATGATGTTTATGCAGTTAATATGAACTCCCCTGCACGATTAATCTTGATATTGAAAACGTTTTAAAGGAACCATTTAGAAGTAATTCAAACATCGCTTTAACAATTGAAAAATCACGCAAAAACTTTTAGAGGCCCTTGTAAATCTATATCCTGGCAATTTACTCTTGCCTATCGATATGGATATTGTTCACGAAAGTTTAGTAAGGAAGATATGTAAAGAAAATGGTGTATCAACTATTCCTCAAAGGGATAAAAAATATGGCCCCTTTATGTGTGTTCCCTTTGGTAATTTTTTAAATAGATACATCGTTCCCAATACGGTCACGAAATCATTACACACTGAAAAATTTTTTGAACCAGATATGAAAAGCTTTACTATAAAAGCCTATCCATATTACCTTGAAATAGAAAATCAGGTTAAAATGATTAAATCCTTTAATAGGCCGGTTATCTTAATTGATGATGTTCTGCATAAGGGCTATAGAATTAAGGCATTAGATCCTCTACTAAAAAAGAAGATGTAAAGGTTCATAAAATTATCGTTGGTATACTTTCAGGAAGAGGAAAAGAAATAATGGACGTTCAAAAGAGATGTTGACTGCGTTTACTTTATACCTAAACTTCGTCATTGGTTTAATGAAAATTTACTTTATCCATATATAGGTGGTGACATTCTCTGGAGGGGTGAATATCCAAAGAGAAATTTAATTCCATCTGTAAACTTAATTTTACCCTATGCATCTCCTACATTTATTAAAAAGCATCAAAAAAGGCTATATATGATTTATCCAAAATATGCCTTGAAAATGCCTTTGATATATTAAAGGCAATAGAAGAAGAATATCAAAATATCAGAGAAAGAAATTTAACTTTATCAAATCTTGGGGACGTGTTTATTTCTCCAAGATACCCAGACCACGTAAGGATATAAACTTTGATCTGAGCCTACCTCCTTCACATTATCTTAAAAATGACATTGAGCTCCTTGAAAGAATGGAAAACATTCTTATTCGCGAATGAGGTGTTGATATGTATTATTATAAATTACAAGATAAGTTTATTTTTTCATCTGATAAATATAATCTACCTTCTATTTCAGAAGAACAATGCTTTAATCAAGATATTATATACTTCTTTGGCAAAATGCCTTTAGCAAAATCTAGGAGAAGTTTCGTCATAACTTCTCCTAGTGAACTTTTTCTTAAGGAAGAGGATATTGAAATATTAAATCTAAATATAGATTTTTATGAATTGCCACAAGGGCTCATAGACAAAATAACCCAAAGAAAATTAATTTATATAAATACTAATTATAGTGATTGGCAAGATTTTTATTCCTTCAAGACAAACTTTAATAAAATAAACATAATTGGTCTTGGAGATGTTGGTGGAATATTGTTAACAGGCCTTAGATTGATGGGGAAAAATATCATTGAATCCATAGGCATTTACGATAAGAACATCGAAAAAATGAAAAGATGGTTCTATGAAGCTAATCAAATTCTTGAGCCCTTTAGTAAGGATAAATATCCAAAAGTTTCAATCCTCAATGAAGAAGATATATTTGATTGCGATATATTGATATTTTGCGTAAGTTCCAATGTCCCCGGACTTGATGAAAAGGGCGATGTTAGAATGCTTCAGTTTGAAGGAAATTCAAAAATAATAACGCAGGTTGCTAAAAATGCTCGTAAAAATGGTTTTAAGGGTATCTTTGCCGTAGTTTCTGATCCTGTTGACCTTTATGCAAAGTAGCCTTTGTTGAAAGCAATAAAAATGAAAATGGCACTTTCGACTATAAGGGGCTAAAGCCCGAACAAATAATTGGTTTTGGTCTTGGTGTTATGAATGCAAGGGCCAGCTTTTATTCAAAATTAATAAATGGTGCCGAAAATTACGACACAGAAGGAAGAGTTTTTGGACCCCATGGTAAGGACATTGTCGTTGCAAACAGCATTGTTAATTATGATGATGAGGTTTCAATTGAACTTACAGAAAGGGTAAAAAATGCAAATATAGATGTTAGAATGACGGGCTTTAAACCCTTTATCGCTCCCGCCCTATCTTCAGGGGCTCTATCGATTATTTCCCTAATAAAAGGGGACTGGTTTTACGGCTCTATATTTATTGGAGGAACTTATTTTGGTTGCAAAATACGTATTAATAAAGGTTTCATTGAAATTGAAAGGAATCCTTTAAGTGAAAGGTTATTAAATAGAATAAAAGAAAGTTATAGGAAACTAGGTGAAATTATATGATATTTGTAATTACTACTCCTAAAAGGGGAAAAACATTAAACAATATGCTAAAAAGTTTTCTCTCTGATAAACCTTATAAAATTATTGACTCACCTGAAAAGATCGAAAAACTACAAAACAAAAAATACTATTTGCCTTAGATTTAGATGAGGCAGGTTTTTGTCATGAAGTTAATATTATTATGTCTAAATTGTTTGAATTAGGAAAAGATTCCCTTTTAAACTCAACTGCTGCGATCTTGATCCATAGCCCTAATTATCTTTTTACTAAATCTCAGGCACAGTCTATAATATTTCTTGCAAATAGTTTAGGTTGCCGTTTTATAGGTCATCCCCTTGTGGAGGCAATAAAGGACTTTAAAAACTTCCAAACGTGGCAGAAAACAATTAATCTTTCCCTTGAAGAAATCTGTTATGACCAATGCAGAATATTGGGCAATAGACTTTGGGATTTTGATAATAAAAAGCCTTCTAAGCCTAAACTACTGGCCCTTCATGCCAGCAACAAAAGCACCTCCAACACCCTTATGCTATGGCATATGGTAATGAAAAATTTATGTGAATTTGAAATAAAAGAACTGCATGTTGAGAATGGAACTGTTCTTGATTGCATTGGCTGTTCCTTTAAAACCTGCATTCACTTTAGTAAACAAAGAAGCTGCTTTTATGGTGGAATTATGGTGGAGGAAGTTTACCCAGAGGTTGAAAAATCCGACATAATAATGTGGATTTGTCCTAACTATAATGACGCAATTTCTGCTAATTTAACGGCTGTTATAAATAGATTAACTGCGCTTTATAGAAAAATGAAATTTTATGATAAAAAATATATTCAATTGTCGTATCCGGCAATTCAGGAAGCGACAATGTTGCAAAACAGCTCTTGGGTGCTTTAAATATAAATAAGGGGTTTATATTACCCCCTATTTTCTTCTTTCTGAAATTGCAAATGATCCTGAAGCAATCCTTAAGGTCCAAAATATTGAAAATAAAGCCCTTGATTTTGCATTAAAAATAAAAAGAGAAATATTTGCCGATTGAAAGAAAAGTAAAATTAAAGTATAATATGCTTGGACGCTCACCTCAATTTTACTCCTACGATTGTAGGGGTTATTTTTTTATTTGCACCAATTGATAAACTCTTCAAAGAGCCTCAACATTATTGGGTGTTTCTTAGTCATCATCTCGGGATGCCACTGAACCGCCATTATAGGCTTTGTTTTATGCTCTATTGCCTCCACTACTCCATCTGAAGATGTGGCAGAAACTATGAAATTACTTGGCACTTCCTTTGCTGCTTGATGATGGAAACTATTTACAAGAACTCTATCCGTATCAAAAATCTTATAAAGCCTTGTTCCCGGGATTATATTTATATAATGTCCTATATCGTTTATATTAGCCCTCTGCATATGATTTATGTATGCTCCTGCGTTTTGGCTAATATCCTGATAAAGTTTTCCACCAAAAGCAACCACCATTATTTGCTGCCCTCTGCTTATTCCTAAAATAGGCATATCCTTCTCTATAGCTGCTTTAACTATGAAAAGCTCATATAAATCCCTTGGAGTGTATGTAAATCCTACATGTTTTGATGGTTCCTCTCCGTAATAAATTGGGTTCACATCATGTCCGCCAGATAAAATAATGCCATCAAGCTGATCGATTATCTGCAAAAGATCCGATTCCTTGTTAATTATAGGAACAATAACAGGAATACCGCCTGATTCTAAAACTGCATCGATATAGTCCTTTGCAATATAAAACCTTTCCTGGCCTGTGTAAAGGCCCTCCTGAGAAATCATATAATCGGCTGTTATACCAATTAAAGGTTTTTTCATAACATTCACCTCCTGTTATTTATATGATATATCTTTTTTGGAAATTTAAAAGTAATTTAAAAAAAATTATTGTATAATAAAATTAATGAAGGAGGGATAATAAATGAAAAGAATATATATGGACAATGCAGCAACATCCTTCCCAAAGGCTAAGGGAGTTGCTGAGGCTATGACAAATTACATAGAAAATATAGGCGGAAATGTTGGAAGGGGTTCCTATTACAACTCCTATGCTGCAGGATCAATAGTCTATGAAACAAGGGAACTTTTATGTAAATTATTCCACTTTGATGACCCCTTAAAGGTAGTATTTACGATGAATATAACTCAAAGCTTAAATATGATACTTAAAGGTTTTCTTAAAGAAGGTGACCACGTTTTAATTTCTTCAATGGAGCATAATGCTGTCCTAAGGCCCTTAACTAGTCTAAAGCAAAAAGGAATCGAGCTGGATATAATTCCTTGTGACAATGAAGGCTTTCTAGATCCTGATTCAATTAAACAATATATAAAATCTAATACAAAATTGCTTGTTATAACTCATGCTTCTAATGTATGTGGATCTATACAGGAAATTAAAGAAATAGGTAAAATATGCAAAGAACATGATATTGATTTTGTTCTTGATTCTGCTCAAACTGCAGGAATATTAGATATAGATTTTTACGATACAAACTTAAGTGCCCTTGCCTTTACAGGGCATAAAGGTCTTTTAGGCCCCCAAGGAATCGGAGGATTTTTAATTACCAATGAATTTGCAAATAAAATATCCCCTCTTATAGAAGGTGGAACTGGAAGCCTTTCAGAATCCTATTCTCAACCTGAAATTTTACCTGATAAATTTGAATCAGGCACCTTAAATATCCCTGGTATTTTTGGACTTAATGCATCTTTAAAATATATATTAAGTTTAGGCCTTGAAAATATAAGAAAAAAGAAAAAGATCTTGCAAAGCTATTCCTTGATGGACTTCAAAACATAGAAAATATTAAAGTTGTTGGAAGTTATGATATAAGTAAAAGAACAGCCGTAGTTTCAATTGATTTTCAAAACATAGATAACTCTGAAGCAGCCTTTATCCTCGATAACGAATATGGAATTATGACAAGAGTTGGACTTCATTGTGCTCCTTTAGCCCATAAAACTTTGGGAACCTTCCCAAAGGGAACAGTAAGATTTAGCTTTGGCTACTTTACGTTAGAAGAAGATATATTCTATGCTTTGGAGAGCATAGAAAAAATAGCTAAACTTTAGGTTAAATATTGATGCTCATAATTTTTTATTATATAATTAATAACAAACCGAATATTTAAAGTCAATGATGGGGAGGAGTATCATGAGGATCCCTTAAGCGAGCAGGGGACGGTGGGAGCCCTGTAGGGTTACTTATGAGAAAAGAGCCCCTAAGACGCTGCCGGAAAGCTTTATGCAAGTATGGTAAGCCCCTTCATAGGGTTAAAATTTCGAGTGGGCACATGCCAATAAGAGTGAGTACCGCAGGATAGCCGTCTCTTGCAGAGACGGCTTTAATTTTTTATACGGGAGGGATGTTTATGGAATATAAAAAGATAATCTCTGAAAGACTAAGTGCATTAACAGGACTTTCAAATGATGCAATTGAAAAACTTATTGAAATTCCACCAAAACCGGAAATGGGTGACTTTGCCTTCCCCTGCTTCCAGCTTGCAAGAACCATAAGAAAAGCTCCTAATTTAATCGCCGAAGAATTAAAAAATAGCATAGATAAATCTGGTTTTGAAAGAATTGAAACTGTTGGTGGGTATTTAAACTTTTTGTAGATAAGGCAAACCTTGCAAAATCAACCCTTGAAAAAATATTATCTGAAAAGGATGCATATGGACATTCAAAGATAGGGGCAGGTAAAACAGTTACAATAGACTATTCTTCACCAAATATAGCAAAGCCATTCCACGTAGGACATTTATACTCAACTGCAGTTGGTAACGCTCTTTATAGGATATTTTCATCCCAAGGCTATAAGTGTGTTGGCATAAATCATCTTGGCGATTGGGGAACTCAATTTGGCAAACTAATAGAAGCATACAAAAGATGGGTTGATGAGGAGGCCCTTGAAAAGGAACCTATTAAAGAACTATTAAGAATTTATGTTAAATTCCATGAAGAGGCAGAAAAGGATCCAAGCTTAGAAGACATTGCAAGATTGCATTTTAAAAACCTTGAAGATGGCAAAGAAGAAGAAGTTAAGCTTTGGCAAAAAATTAAGGACGTTAGCTTGATGGAATTTAATAAAGTATACGATATGTTAAAAATTAAATTCGACTCCTATGCTGGGGAAAGCTTTTACAACGACAAAATGGATGAAGTTGTAAAAATGCTGGAAGAAAAGGGACTTCTTACAGAAAGCCATGGTGCACAGGTTGTTAATTTAGATGAATTTAATATGCCACCCTGCATAATTAAAAAGTCCGATGGTGCCACAATTTATGCAACAAGGGACCTTGCTGCAGCAATTTATAGAAAAAGAACCTATGATTTTTATAAAAATATATATGTTGTTGGTCTTGAACAAACTTTACACTTTAAACAGGTATTTACAACCCTAAAACTTATGGGGTTTGATTGGGCAGATGACTGCGTTCATGTAGGTTTTGGTATGGTAAAGTTTGCTGATAAAAACTTTCAACAAGAAAAGGTGATGTAATATTCCTTGAGGATTTATTAAATGAAGCTATTCAAAGAGCTAGAGAACTTATTGAAGAAAAAAATGCATCATTAGAAAATAAAGACGAAGTTGCAAAAATTGTTGGAATTGGTGCAGTTGTATTCACCTACTTAAAAAACAACAGAGAAAGAGATATTATTTTCTCATGGAATGATATTCTCAATTTTGATGGTGAAACAGGACCATATGTTCAATATTCATATGCAAGAGGTAAAAGCATTCTAAGAAAGGCAGAAGGTTATGGTGCTAATTTTGATTTTGAAAAGTTAAATTCTCCTGAAGAAGTAGAACTTGTAAAGCTTTTAGCCTCCTTTAATGATGCAATCCTTTCCGCAATAGATAAGTATGAACCTTCCATTTTAACAAGATATATTATTGATGTAGCTAAAGCCTTCAATAAATTCTACAACATGCACCCAATCCTATCAATTGAAGATGAAGCATTAAGAAATGCACGCCTTGCCCTTGTTGAAGCTACAACTATAGTTATTAAAAATGGATTATCATTGATTGGTATAGATGTGGTTGAAAGAATGTAAAATGAGCCCCTAGGTTAGGGGCTCATTAATTAATTGTTTTAATATTTTAGTTAATTCATCATAACCTATTATTGTAGATGCATCTTTTGGTTTTAGCTGTAAAAATAAGTAGTTTCCAAATTCCTTTTCAACAAGAACATCCATATCTAACTGCCCAGGATAAATAATTATAACCTTTTCAATAGGGAAAATAGGCCTTTCTAAATCTTTTGAAATATATTGAACTGTTGTTTTGTAATTTTTAATTTGAATCATCGTCTCATTATTTTCTATATCACTCCACAAGTAACCGAATCTTCGATATTTAACTTCTATTATATAAGATTTTATATATTTGTTATCTTTATAAAAATCAATCCTTATGTCCGGTAATTTATTTGAAGCATGAGTATAAAAACCTGAACCGTTTTTTAAAGCCTCTTGATATAATGAGTATAGTTCCTTTTCATACCACACTTCTAATCTTAAGTTTCCTTTAGTAAAAATTGCTCCCATCCCGCTTGGGATCTCATCATTTAACTTGTTTGAAAGCAATTTTTTATAGTCGCTTTCCTCAAGGTTAAATCCTAATTTTTGAATAATATCTAGGACAACTAATAAAACAAAATATTCATAAAGTAGATCCGTTGTTTTAAAATTTGGTTGATAATAATTTTTATAGTCTATAAGTTTTCTATATAATCTATAAACTTTCCCATACTTTGAATTCATTAATATGCTCTTTAATGGGATAACTTTACTTGTAGAATCTACATCTATAAAAAAGTTTATATACTTTGACAATAAGTTTTTCATCCAGCGAAGATCCTTAATGAGTAAATCACAATCATTAAAATCTCCTTTTGTTTCCTTTAATTCATTCAAAAATACCTCTAAATCCCTAAGTTCCATATAAAGATTTAAAAGCATCGCCTTTAAAATTTTGTTTTCTCTTGAATTTAGGGTTGGGATCTTTTTATTTCTAATCTTTCTCCCCCATTTCTCCTGCCTGAAAACCTAATAGTTTTAATATCTTGTTTTTTAACATTTTGTCCTTTCATATAAGCTTTTTCAAGTTCAGTTAAAGGTGATTTAATTATTTCGTCTAATAGCTTAGCTAATATTATGAAGTTTTCCTTATATGTCTTTATAACATTTAAATAATTTGATTTTATTATATTTTTCTTTATTCTATTTATTTGAGCAAAGGTGTTTAAATTATATGATATTCCGTCTATTCTACTATTTATATAATCCCTTATGAATTGTAGCTGCAATTCATTAACATGCCTTGGATTAACAGAATAAATATTGTAATAATAATTGCCCTTATAAAAATTCTTACCAAATGGTCCCCTGGAAGAAGAATAGAATATTTATTTAAACCTTCAAATAATTTTTGGCTCTCATTTGGATTTATCTTTATAAACTCACCTTGGCCGTTAAAAATATTTTTTATTTCTAAGTAGCTGTTTTCATCAGAACTTTCGAATTTAACGTTTACTTTTGATGATTCTTTTAGTTCTACTATTTTTTCCTTTATCTCATATATATTGTCATAGAATTTGTCTAACCTAAAAATAGTTTCTTTATCGAAGTTATCAACAGTAAATACTACTGCTGCACCAAAATTATGATGCATACCCATTATAATACATCTCCTCAGCCTTTCTCTTTATTTCTGCTAAACAAAGTTTAAAATCTGAAACATTCTTTGCTAAATCGTCAGTAAATAGCTGATATAATAAACTATCTTTAATTCCTTCTCCATCGCTAATTCCTATAAGCCTTCCGAACTGTTCCTGATGCCCTTTGATTTTAGTTAAAATTCTTTGTTTGATAGCAATATCTATTGCCCTACTTCTATCAATAAGTTTTTGTCCTTTATCGTCTTCGGGAATATTTAAAATATATAATGCTATATGCTGTAGTGTTCTATAGGAAACTCCTTTTTGTTTGTCAAAGCTGTTAATCAGGTTATGTAGTTTATCAAAAATTTCAATTCAATGTCTTTAAATACATCAATAGGGAAATCAACTGTCCTTCTCCAACTCCTTATAAATTTGCTTTCTACAAAGCTTTCTGTGTAGTTAGTATTTTTTTGTTTTTAAACAAATCCTTCATTTCCACAAATGGAACGCTTTCTAATGTTATTACATTAGCCCTATCTAATAATCTATCCGAAAAATCTTTAGTTGTTTCATCTATATTAACAGTTCCTACAAATAAAACATTATCGCCAACAGTTATCTGAGCAGGATATTTATCGCTATTTTTACAGTTTGAATTTTTATTGTATAATATCAATTTTCTTTCATCTTCCTTCATCTCTAAGAGCGAAATAAAAGGGCTAAACCAATACTCTACTTGACTTAAATTCATTTCGTCAAAAATAATCATAAAAAGTTCATCTTTTCTATCATGGGCCCTTTTTAAAATATCGGCAATTCCAGTTTCAGAGGGAATAAATTCCTCCTTAGAAGTATTAAGATATCCAATAATATCTGCAGGTTCAGTATAGGCAGGACTGATTGGGATCACCGTATAATGTTCCTCATCAAGCCCCAATGCCTTTGCGTAGGCAACGGCTAATCTTGTCTTACCGGTTCCTGCCATTCCACTTATTATTGTTAAAGGATTTGTTTTTAAGCATACATGAAAATTATAAAGATCTATATCTCTATAGCATAATCCCTCATTAAAAAGATATTGCTTAAATTTTTCTAAAAATTTGATTTCGCTTTTAACAGAATCTCGATAGATCTGAAAATCCTCTTTATTAAATATATAGGATCCATTTTGTTCAATTGTTTCCTTTAATAGATTTTTATAATCTTCAGATATAAATAAAAGCTCATCGCTTACCTTATAAATCACATTATCGTAAAAATCATTGGGAAACTTTATCTTTTTATATCTCCTATACTTGCTAATATCCTTTTCCCCTTTTGATTTGTCCAATTAAGGTTTCCATATATATAATCGTCACATATAATAATTTCGGGATCTTCAAACTCACTATTGTATAAAGGTAGTTCAATTGGAAGCTGTTGCATTATAGCTTTTTCTAATTCATATTTTGACATACTTGGGGAAGGAATAGGTATATACCTTTTAGTAAAATCGATATTTGCAGTTTCAATATCAAAAATTACTAAATTTCTATAAAACAATTCATTTTTTGATTTTTCTTCTTTTTCATGAATGGTTTAAATAATATTAATTTGTTTGCTAACCTCTCGTATATTCTTTCTTTTTTATTTTTATATCTTTTTCACTCCAAAAATCCGGTGACATAGGAACATTTTCTAATGCTTTTTCAAAACCAATAAACAAGTTATTTTCAAAGGGTCCTGGTAATTCGTATATCCTTTTAGGGATTGTTGATATTGGTTTAATATAAAATAATACATATTCAGGATTTTTTTAAGGTAAGTAATAGGCTTTTGTTCTTCACCTATAGATGGAAAAAATTTTTCATCTAATGCAAGATGACCTAATATATAACAGTCTTGAATTGCTTTAATATCCTCTTGCTTTATATTTTTCATGATAAACCCTCCACGCTTTTCTTTTTTAAAATAATATTTCTAATAAGCTCCTCTAAGGACAATCCGAAAATAACGTAATACTTAATTCCTTTGCTTTTTAAAGATTTCTCCAAATTTAATAAATCTTTAGTTGAATCAATAGAATTCCTATGAATAAAAATCTGCCCTTCATAGTTTTCTATATTATCAAGAATATTTATATTTTCACTATTGATTATATTGCATCTTCCGATAACATCAAAAACTCTATCATACTGATAATTTGTAATAATCGTATTTTCATTCTCCTTTTCAAACTTATTTATTTTGTCATCATTTACTTTTTGATCGTCACTAATACTTTTCTTTAGATCCTCCAATTCCTTTGCTTTTGCATTTTTATAATCTTCAAAATCTCTTTCTAAGGATTCAATTTGCTTTTCAAGGGACTTAATTTTTTCCTCCTTGTTTTTAATCTCACCTTCTAAACTTTTATTTTTTCCGTTAATTCTTTTAGCTTATCTTCAACAGTTTTATAAACCGCTACATTAAAGCAAACACTAGCATCCGATAATAATTTATTGAAAAAATTCCTTTTATCTTGGGGGACCTGTAACAAATCTTTAATGTTTTCTGATATATATGCTAAAACAGCAATATAATCCGTAATTTGACTTCTATTT
Source organism: Caloramator sp. Dgby_cultured_2 (assembly GCF_028872215.1). Classification (NCBI taxonomy): domain Bacteria; kingdom Bacillati; phylum Bacillota; class Clostridia; order Eubacteriales; family Clostridiaceae; genus Caloramator; species Caloramator sp. Dgby_cultured_2. The sequence continues at coordinate 731,874 of NZ_CP118396.1, read as the reverse complement.
TCCGTAAAAATTTAGCAAATTCATCAAATTTCATTTTTGTAAACTTTTTCTTTAATTTATAAAAGTTATCCTCTTGTCCTATCAAGTTTAGCATCGAAATCGCTTCAGGTTCAAACAAAGAAAAATACTCAATAGGGTCCTTAAGTTGCAAAAGCTTTTCAATAACTTCATAGCAATTTTCTTCATTAATTTCAATCTCACCTACTAGACCTTCAAATATATGCTTATTATTTATAAAATTATTAAACATCACATCTGCATTTTTGTGCAAATTCAGGATTCATAAGTATTAAAATTCCTAAAGGAAAATGTGGATCTACTTTTTCCTTTAACGGATATGATAAAAATGTGTATAAAAGATCATCTAAATCATTAAGATTGAGCTCCTTTAACTTTAACCCATATATATCCTCTAAAAGTTTATAGAACAACTCATCTTTACTGTTAAATTTTGTAAACAAATGCTTTCTTAGTATTTTTTCTGGAACTTTTGCAACATTGGAAAATCCATTGATATTTATCTTCCATTTATTAGCTATTTTAATCAATATCTCTTGGTCTGCAACAGTAAAATATAATTCTACTATATTCATCAAAACACCTCCATTTTGTCCCCTTATATATATTCTATAAAAAATCTCATTTTCCTTTATTTTAAAATTGATAGTTTAAAAAAGCTATAGTTTTTGTTAAAATAGACTAGGAAAGGAGCGTGGGGGATATGCTTGTTAAAGATTGGAAGGAATTTTTAATCCCTTACGAACAAGCAGTTGAAGAGTTAAAAATAAAATTTAAAAGTATAAGAAAACAGTATAGAAGTAAAAATGAATATTCACCAATTGAATTTGTAACCGGCCGTGTAAAAGAAATATCAAGTATCCTTGAAAAAGCAAAAAGCTTGATATCCCTCTGAATAAAATTGCAGAGGAAATGGAAGATATAGCAGGAATAAGAATAATGTGTCAATTTGTTGAGGACATATACAAAGTAGTTCAAATTATTCGTCAAAGGGATGGCAAAGACTTAAAAATAGTTTATGAAAAGGATTATGTAAAAAATAAAAAAGATAGTGGCTATAGAAGTTACCATGTAATAATAAAATATCCTGTTCAAACTACCGAAGGAGAAGTTGAAATATTAGCAGAAATTCAAATTAGAACCCTTGCTATGAATTTTTGGGCTACGTTGAACATTCACTAAATTATAAATACAAGCAAAGTATACCTGAAGAAATTAAGGATAGATTGAAAAGAGCTGCAGAGTTAGCATTTTTGTTAGATCAGGAAATGTCTGAGATTAAAGAGGAAATTATTGAAGCTCAAAAGATGTTTGAGATTAAATCAAGTGTAATTTCGGATATACTTGATAATATTATAACCCTCTATTCATTAGGTAAAATTTCTGAGTCTACAGATTATCAAGATAAATTTAATAAACTATTAGAAAAAGGTGATATAATAGAATTAAAGGATCTTTTAGATGAACTTAATGAAAAAGTTCAGCAGACACGCCTTCAACTTTTTCAATTAGAGGAATAGTGGTGATAATTTTATGGAACAATTTGAAGGCAAATTATTAAACATAGTTTTTATAGCTTTATTAACTATTTTTTTGTTGGTTTCTAATATAGGTCATAATTTTAAAGTGGATATTTTTTCAACCTTCAACACTATCAAACATTATAATAACTTAAATAGATATTGGGAACGCTCAAAAACCATCCTGAACTTATGGAATTTGCAACAAATTATATAGTTTCTTTCCTTAAGAGCAATAAGTTAAAACCATTTAATAATTCTTATATTCATACCTTTGAAAGAGTTTTTCCTGTTGGGGAAGCTAATTCACATTTTGAAGTTCTTTCTCTTGGGGGTAAACGAATTAGAAGCTATGAATATGGCAAGGATTTTTGAAGACTTTAAGGGCTTATACAAGGAAGGTCAAATCTATGGAAGTCTTCAATATGTAAGTAGAATCGACCAAAATATTTATAATGAAATTATTCTAACAGATTTGTATAATTATAATAACATAGAAGAACTTGATAATTATTTTTTATCAAAGAATGTTAAATGCGTTATTTCTCCTTCCTTTTCTGAAGACCTTGCTTTTAGTAGTGGGATATATGATGATAATCTAAAAATAAATGATAAAGGATTAATTAAAATTATAATAAACCCAAAAATTTTCTCTGAAATCATAAGATACTCCCAAAATGGATATAAAATCAGAATAGGTGCTAATAAAAAATTGGAGGAAATTAAATTTAAAAATGTATATGGGATAATGCCTGGAAAAAATAAGCTCATAAAACCTCTTTTGATAGTCTCCTACTATGATTTTTTTATTAGACTTTCAGAAGTCCCCATAACAACTTATGAGCAAAACATTACTCCATCAATCATATTAGAATTAATAAACTCTATTAAAAATCAACGTGCAAAAACGCCGGACAGGACAATTATTTTTGTTTTTTGTCTGGTCATTTGCTAAACTACAACCTCGATAATGTATTTTCAAATTTACCTAGTGGAGACATACTAATTATAGACAGCATAGGATTATCTGACTCCTTTTCGATAACCCAAACTCAAAAACAAAATGGATTTACTAATAACGTCATTGATATTTTAAAAGAGCATTCATTTTATATAACAAGTAGAAACATTAAGCAGGACTCAGAATTTCCCTACACCATTATTTCATGCGAAAATACCACTTTAAGCCCTCAAATAATATCAAGATCTGGGAAATTCTTATTATCGCTAATAAAGGATGAATGCTATAATTTAGGTTATATTACAGCAAATTTTAGGTTGATCCGTAATATAAAAAAATTTTTTAATGCTTACTCAATACCTATTTCTATTATTTTATTGATATATACCGTATTTGTATTATTTAAACCTAAAAAAATTATTGACAAATAATTATTTTCTGTTATATTTATCTTAGAATAAATAAAAGGATGGTGTTTATGAATAAATTAAGCAATCTATTTAAAGAAAACAATCTAAAGCTCACACCACAAAGATATGCTATATATAATTATCTGCTTGGGACTAAAAGTCACCCTTCAGCTGAAATGATCTACGAAGCTTTAAGACCGCACTATCCTACCATGAGCTTAGCAACGGTTTATAAAACTTTAAATACTTTAATAGAGTTAGGATTAGTTCAGCAGCTGAATGTTGGAGAAGATAACTTTAGATTTGACGCTAAAGCTGAATCCCACCCTCATATTGTTTGTCTAGGATGCGGAAGAGTTGATGACATCAATGAACTTGAACTTGACCATATAAATCAAATAGCACAAAAATATACAAATTACAAAATAAGCAGTAGTAAGGTTTATTTTTATGGGCTATGTGCTGAATGTCAAGAACAAGAAAAAGGGGATCGTTAAGATCCCCTTCATTGTTGGAAGGATATTTTTAATACTCTATCCCATGCTTCACTCAGTTTTACCCTTCCTTCGATCATATCCGATAATACAATCCCTATAGCATCTGCCATCTTTAAATCTAGATTATCTATAAGAAATCCTGAATTATCATTTGTCATCTCAATATGAGATATGATGATTCTTTTATTTACTGTATCAAGCTGATTAGCTGTTTTTAAAGCAGATATAAAACCTTTTTCTACAAAGAGTTTTTGAGTTTCCTGTTCAAATAAAAATTTCAAAAATTTTTCTGCTTCATCCTTGTTTGAGCTTTTTGAAGAAATAGTTAAAATCTGCCCACCACTTGCGCTTACCTTAGCCATAGGATTATCGACAAACTGAATTGGTGTTTCAAAAATTCCATATTCAAAACCAGAAGGCTTTTTAGTTTCTATCAGCTCTTTAGTTATTGAAATTGTTGGCAATATTGCTGCTTTTCCCTTCAAAAAATCATCAACTGATTGCATATAATTAATGTCAACACTATTCTTCTTAATAGAATTTTTAACTAATTTATCAAAAGTATTAAAGGCAATATTTATTCCCTGAATGTTCTCAAAGGCTTTTTTGTCTGATCCTAAATTATCAGTAAAACTTTGTATTCCTGTTGTTTGACATGTTATATTGCCAAATAAAAGGGCTAAAGTCCATCTATCCATTGCACCAATGCTAATTGGAATAATGCCTTTTGAATTTAGCTTCTTAGATATATCAATTAATTCCTTTAAGTTAGCAGGTTCTTTAATTCCATATTTGTTAAATATGCTTTTATTATAAAACCATTCGTATGTTATAGGTAAATCACCTATACCATAGTTTTTACCATTAAATGTTCCATAGGATAGATTGATAGGATATAGCTTATTTCTTAAATCATTTTTATCTATAAAATCTGTCAGGTCCGTAATAAGCCCAGTTTTAGCGTATTCTATAAGCTGACTTCTTTTTATCCCAACTATATCATAACCCTCTTCCTTTGTAAGGCTTTCTTTAATCTTAGATTCATCAGAAAGGTCAAGGGTTAATTCTATTTTTAAATCAGGATTTTGTTTTTCATATTCCTTAACAATTTCTTTATATATTCCTCCAATATTCTCCTCAGGATACATTATGGCAACTTTTAAAGTCTTTTTATTCTCTTCTCCTTCTTTTCCTTTTTATTGCAGGAAGTAACTCCCAAAATCAAAGTAAAAATAAGCAAAATACTAATTAGCCTTTTCATCTTATCACCACTTTCTTAAATTTATCTCTCCAATATGTGGAAAGCTCAATTACAAAATGATTATATAAAAAATAGTATTATAAATCAATATTTGTTCCCTTAATTATATTTTTCCACAAATATTTTATAATTATCATTCATATAATTTAGTGGAGGTGAGTTTAATGAAATTAAAAATATATGTAGTTAAAAAGCAACAGCTTATCTGGGAGCCATAATAATCGCCGCAATCATCATAGCTGCAATTATAATGATACTTATGAAAACAAAACAAACTATTAGCACTTTCAACCAACCAAATACCTACTATACAGATTTAAACAGCGACGGCAAAACAGATTGTATCCTTGTTGAAACAAACGAAAAAACTGGTGAATATCACTTATCAATTAAATGGGATGAAAAAAACTTCTAACCTAGAACCAGATCCCACCATTAAAACTTTAGGATATTTCAATAAAAACTGGCCAATGAACATAAGCTTTAATGATATCGATAAAGATGGTAAGCAGGAACTAATCCTTCAATCATCCGACAACAAAGGTCCAATATTACACGTTTTTAAGGTTTATGACGACAAAGTTATTAAATTAATTTCAGGCCGATACTCTATTTTTGGAGTTGTAAAAACTAAGGACTTTGAGCCTGTAATTGTTATTGGCAATAAATCAAAAAAGGTATAACATATAATTATTTAACCTTTAATTCAAAGGGACCAGTTCCTTATGTTATGCCTACCTCTATGAACCTTGGAAAAAGCTCTTTAGAAAATTTAATTGGCTATCTTGAATCCCAAGAAGTTGAAGCAGCAAATTTAAATATTAATAAAAAACATTTAGAAGTAGTTTCAAAAGGAAAATTCTTAGATGGAAATATTTATGAAGTTAAATACGATAAATACGATGTTCCAACTGAGTGCACATATATTTTAAGAACCTCAGAAGATACTCCTATTGGCTACGAAAATACCATATATAAGGTTACATTAAGACTTTCAAAATATGATAGCAGGAATCCTCAATATAGCATCACTTCTATTGAAAAAATAAAATAATCAGAAGGGACTGTCCTTATATTTGTTCTAGGACAGTCCCTTTATTTTTCTATATTAAATTCAAATATTCAAGTATTGCCGCAATTGCTCCCATCATACCTGCTTCATCTAAAAGGTGAGCTGTAATAATCTTACAGCTTTCTTTTTGGATTTTCATCGCCCTTTTATTGACTTCTTCTCTTATATATTTTAACAATCTCTCCTGGGCCCTTGAAACTCCACCACCTATTATAAATAATTCTGGATTTATAATATTTATATATCCAGCGATAGCAATACCAAGCCATTCTCCAGTTTCCTTCATAATTTCTATTGCAAGTTCGTCCCCCTTATCATAAGCTTCCGATAAAGTTTTAGCAGTGATATTATCAACGCCTCCTGCAATTTCCACCATTAAAGACTTTCTTCCCGAGTTTATTTTTTCCTTTATTCTTCTCGCTATTGCAGGAGCTGATGCTATTGCTTCTATGCAACCTACATTGCCACAGGAACACTTTGGACCGTTTTTATCAACTGTTAAATGTCCAAATTCACCTGCACAAAATCTGTGACCCCTTATCATTCTACCATCAGAAATTATAGCAGATCCTATTCCTGTTCCTATTGTTATGTAAATAAAATCCTTACAATCTTTAGCAGCTCCAAAATACTTTTCTCCAAGAGCTGCAACATTTACATCATTATCTAAGAAGATTGGAACATTAAAAAACTTATTAAGGTCCTCCCTTATGTTAACATCCTGCCATTCGTTGCCTAAATTACCAGAGAAATAACATATACCTTTTTCAACATCAATAAGTCCTGGGACGCCTATCCCTATACCAGCTATATTATCCACTGATAAGCCAGCTTCGTTTATAACATATTCTATTTGTTCTTTTATTCTTCTAATTGTATCTTTATAACCTTTATAAGCTTCAGTTGGAATTTTAGTCTTTATTATTACATTACCCTTCAAATCTGAAAGAGCCGTTACAATGTTCGTTCCTCCAACATCAATTCCAATTACATAATTTTTCATGATATAACCTCCTTCTGAATACTATCGAATAAGTTGTCAAGGACTAAAAGTGCAGCTCCCTTAGTTATAGCGTCCTTGCCTGTTTGAGTCCTCTTGATATTAACATTTTGAAATAACTCCTGTAAAGAATAATTCTTTGCCGAAAGGAGTAATTCATCAAAGAATAGGTCATTAATATCTATTAAGTCCCCTCCTATGACAATTAAGCTTGGGTTAAATATGTTGATCAAATTTGAAATGCCTAAGCCTAGATAAAATCCCGCTTTTTTAACAGCATCAATTATTTTTGATTGCCTTTAATAACTTCCTCATGTATTTTTTCAATATCTAATTCATCACTGTATCCATTTTCCATTGCATATCTTACTATTGCCCTCTCCGAAGCATAATTTTCTAAGCATCCATAATTGCCACAGATACATTTAATTCCATTTATTTCCACTTTCATATGTCCAAATTCCCCTAACCCATCAGAAGCTCCCCTTAACTGCTGCTTGTCTTTTATGAAAGCTGCACCAATTCCATATCCTACCTTTATACAGATAAAATCTTCTACTTCTCTTCCTTCACCATACCAGCTCTCAGCCATTGCCATAGCCCTTACATCTCTGTCAACAAAGGCAGGAACATCAAATTCCCTTTCTAAAATTTCTCTTAAATTAATGTTTTTCCATCCAAAATTAGGTGCAAATGTTATTGTCCCATTATTAAAATCAACTAATCCATGGGCAGCAACACCTATACCAAGTATTTTATTTTTTTCTGGCAAATATTCTTTTATTAACTGATTTATAAAATCTATCATTATATCTTTAACCTTTTCAAATTCCATATTGGGATAAAGCTTTTCAGTTAAAGAGCAAATTATTTCCGATTCCATATTCATGACTGATACTCTAAGTTTTGTAGAGCCAATATGAGCTGCTATAACATAATAAGAATCCGGGTTGATTTTTAATAAAACTGGCTTTCTTCCGCCCGTGGATTTTCCAAAATCGCTTTCAATTATTATATTTCTTTTTAAGAGTTCTGCTGTAATATTCGTTACCGTTGCAGGGGTAAGATTTAGCATCTTTGAAATTTCCACTCTAGATATTGGAGCATATAAGCGAATGGTATCTAAAACCAGCCCCGTGTTAATCTTTTTCATCAATTGAAAACTTCCTGGAATCATATTCTTTTTCAAACTATCACCCCCATATAAAATTATACCAAAATATCATTATTAATCAATCTTTATTTTTTAATTAAATTAAGTTATAAAACCATAAAAAAGAAGGGCCTTAAGGCCCTAAGGGGATGGGGGTTCTGTTAGTGGAAACTGCTGTTTCCTGCTCAAGTTATTTTCTTGAGCTTTCATTAATTAATTTTTCCAGTTCTAAATTTTTTATTCAATCTTTTTAAAAATTTTTATCGACATTTTTGCAAAAAAATTATCATCAAAACTAAATAAAAAAATATTTATAGTAATAAAGATTTTATAAGGATAGAAAAACATGGCAAATTACAAGATTATCATTAATACCAAAACAAACAGATTAATATTATACAAAAACGGAATCATAATTAGACAATACCCTGTAGCCCTTGGTAAGCCCTCAACCCCTACTCCAAAAGGAAATTTTAAAATAATCAATAAAGCGATTAATCCTGGTGGCCCCTTTGGGGCAAGGTGGCTAGGATTAAATATAAAGGGAATTGGAATCCACGGCACAAACAATCCTTCTTCAATAGGTAAAAACGTTTCTAATGGATGCATTAGAATGTTTAATAGCCATGTAATTGAACTTAGCAGCCTTGTTCCGATTGGAACGCCTGTTACAATTGTTTAAGTCCAATATAATGTGGTATTTTGAGGTTTTAATATCATAATTTATATTTCTTGCTATTTTATTCATCCTCCCGTTCGTGGCAATCATAATTAACAAAAATAAGTTAAGGTAAAATTGTTATACTTCTGTTGTTAATATCCAAAATCGATATTTTATATGTTCCTCCTAAATTATCTTTTACAGCCTCAGCTAAATCATTAAGGGCTGCATCAAAATCCTTATATCTTTTTTCATCAATAAGTTCAATGCATAGAAATGCATTTTTGTGTTTTCATCTAATACTGTTCTTACTGATTCTCGCCAATTCCAGCATCTGCAAATTGCTCCTGCATCATCTTTATAGACTATTTCGCCTTCATAAGGAGGTTCATTTTCATCGCTTCCTAAAGGGATAAAATGTTCGTTCCCCATCGCCTTCGTAAGTCTAATATCTCCAACAATTTTATCAATATCTTCTCCGCCGCATGGCATTCCATATCTTAAAGATATTGAATTGTATATATCTACAAGTGGATTTATTGTTCCTATATGATTTCCATTTTTTACTCTTTTTAATAATGCTTCAATTGAAGACCTTGCACCTTTCTTAGTTTTAAATTTTTTGAAGGTTTCCCTCCATAATTTAACAACTTCATTTTCGCTAAATTCTGGATTTCTTAAATACTTTATTGCCTCCTTTTCGGCTTCTAAAATCATTTTTTATATTTTTCAGTATCTTTTATAGTATTATTAATTCCATTAACTACAACAACTCCAATTTTTGCATTTGGGAACAAATTCCATAGGTCCTCTTCAACAATAAATAGTTTCATAGGTTTTCCCTCCTTATGATTAATTTTGCTCTATTATCTCTATTTAATTATTTTGTATCTCATTAACAGCTTTGTCAATGTAAAATCACTTTTGTTTCTTCCTAATTAAAATGAACAACTCTTCTTATTATTCATAAAATAATATTGGATGAATTTATAAAAATAAGGAGATACTATGCAAATTCATGTTGTAAGGGTAGGGGAATCTTTATACAGTATTGCACGGTTATATAATTCAACAATTGGCGCAATTGCAGGAGCAAATGAACTTCCTAATCCAAATCAGCTTGTAGTGGGGCAGGCACTTGTAATACCTATAGTAGGAAGGTTCTATTGGGTTCAACCTGGAGATAGCTTATATAACATTGCAAGAAGATTTGGAATAAGCTATCTTGCACTTGCTAGGATTAATGGTATTTCACCTAATAAACCACTCCCGATTGGTTTTAGACTTTATATTCCCCCACTTCCAAGAAGAAGAGCAGAAATAAATGCATACGTAGAACCAATAGGCGGCAGAGTAACGCCTGCATTAGAGCAATCTGTTCGAAGCGTAGCACCACATTTGACCTATCTCTCACCCTTTAGTTTTCAGATTCAAAGGGACGGAACATTAAAAGAACCCCCTTAAACAATTTTAGAAATATTGCAAATAACAGCGGTGCAGTTTTATTGATGGCTGTAACTAATCTTGAGGAAGGACAATTCAGCACGGAACTTGGAAGACTTATTCTTACAAATCAGAAATTGCAAGATACTCTACTTGACAATATCATTTCCACAGCTAAGCGACTAAACTTTAAAGATATACATTTTGATTTAGAACATTTACCTCGTGAATTAAGAGAAAACTATAACGCCTTCCTGCGTAAGGCTAAAGCAAGGTTAAGTGCTCAAGGTCTATTAATGTCTACAGCTTTAGCACCAAAAACAAGTGCCACACAAACAGGTGAATGGTATGAAGCCCATGATTATAGAGCCCATGGTGAAATTGCCGACTTTGTTGTCATAATGACCTATGAATGGGGCTACAGCGGCGGTCCTGCAATGCCAGTATCTCCATTACCTGAAGTTAGGAAGGTTATTGAATATGCTTTGACGGAAATGCCTGCATCTAAAATTATGATGGGACAAAACTTATATGGATATGATTGGACTCTTCCATTCGTCCCTGGAAGCGTTGCAAGGGCAATTAGCCCACAGGAGGCAATTTTATTAGCAGCAGAAAATAATGTGTCTATAAGCTATGATACAAAAGCTCAGGCTCCTCATTTTAATTATATAGATGCAGACGGAAAACGCCACACAGTATGGTTTGAAGATGCTCGTTCCATTCAAGCTAAATTTAATCTAGTAAAGGAACTTGGTCTTAGAGGTGTAAGTTACTGGAAGTTAGGAATTTCTTTCCCACAAAATTGGCTGCTAATAGAGGATAACTTTGAAGTAGTGAAAAGATAATTAAAAATTAAACTAAAAAAGCTGCCAAGAGATAATCTTGGTAGCTTTTTGAATCTGTTGAAAACTCAGAAGCATCTTTATAATAATTTTTTCATTCTAGTAACAGATGTTTATTTTAATTGACATTGATAACAATCATGTTACTTTTTAAATTTAACCTCTGTTTTAGCTCATCTGTTATTTTTATCTGTACTTTAGTCCCTTTCTTTAAATTCTTAAATTGATATTGAATAGAGTCAACAATCGTTCCTGAAGCAGCATTAATATCATATTTTATAGACTTTGGAGCCATTATTTTAATATGTTCCTGGTAATTTTTCAGTGCCCCTTTATTGTATATTTCAATAGGTAACATCGGATAAGCACTTTGAGTTTCACTTAAAACTATTTCTAAATTAGATGTATTAACTTCAACTACTTCATTTTTAGGAACATCTTTGCCATTTATAGTTAATCTGTATTTCCATTCATTTTTTGCAATTTCTAGTAATTTCTTGCTTGAATATGATTTTTGCATTAACATTTTTATATACTTTTCTTGTTCATCTACTTTTCCCTTTAGAAAATTCAATTCAATCTCCAATGATGATATTTTCTCTTCTAATTCCTTTATTTTAATTTCATTAGAACTAGTAGAAATTTTATCTATTTGTTCAGGATATATTTGAATCTTTTTTGATCGTTAAGGCATAAATAAACTGTGCCTCTGTCAAAAATAAAATTATTATATTTTCCCTTACTGTTAATATAGTATTCAAATGCCGTCAAGTCACCTTTTATTCCACTATCCAATCCATCTTTTATGAATTTTAATTTTTTATAATCATCTGTATCTGCTTTAAAAATTCCATTCTTAACAGTGTATTTATTTGATTTTTATCTAATGATATTACACAATAATCATACAAATTTGGTCGTATATAAAGAAAAGTATATTTAATATTGCCATTTATTGTTATTTGCTTAGGAACAGTCTTGCCACTTATTATCTGTTTAACTTCAAATACAATTTTATTATCACTTTGCTCAGATACTTGAGCAATCACCAATGCATATTGATCATTATGCATAAGTCTCCATAATATATCAGCAGAAAAAGCTTTTAAACTGGTATAAAAAAACATATCAAAATAGCGCCAACTGTAAAAAATCTTTTTAGCATATAAATACCTCCAAAATAATACTATTTTTAGTCAATGAGACTTAATCCACAGCAATAAATCCTTCATTACTTCATCACGATTAATTTCATTTAACATCTCATGTCTTCCATCCTTATAAAATTTATATTGAACATCCTTTATTCCTAATCTTTTATATGTTTCAATTAGCCATTTAATAGTCTTGCATTTATTACCAACTGGATCTTGATCACCAGAAAAAATATAAATTGGTAAATCTTTTGGAATTTTAGCCATATTCTTTTTTGATGTATACTTCTAAATCCCCTTAAAAAATCATAGTAAAAACTAGATGTAAAAATTGTCCCACAGAAGGGATCGTTTATATATTTCTCTACTTCTTTTTCATCCCTGCTCAACCAATCAAACTCAGTTTTTGTTGGTTTAAAGGATTTATTATAGTTTCCAAAGGATAATTTATTAAGCAATTTGCTCTGCCATTTTTCACCTTTTATTTTCATTTCAATATAAGCAATAAATCTTCCAATGTCTAATAATAGACCTTGCTTTCCTGCCGTTCCAGACAATATTACTCCTCCTAAGCTGTCACCATACTTTGTGATATATCCTTGTGCGAGTAATGAACCCATACTATGTCCTAAAAGGTAAACAGGAAGATTTGGATTTTCTTTTTAATAATATCGTTCAGCTGTTTCATATCTTCAATCATCCAATAAAATCCATTTTGTCCTATATAGCCTACATTCTCAAGGCACTTTGCAGTCTTGCCGTGTCCCCTATGATCATTTGCATAAACTATAAATCCTTCATTTGTAAAAATTCCGCAAATCTCTCATATCGTGCGGCAGTTTCAGCCATTCCATGTGCTATCTGAATAATGCCTTTAATTTTTTTCCTTCATCTGGCATCCATTTGTAGGTAAAAATTTCTATATTTTCTTCATCACAAAAGGTAAAAGTCTTAGTTCTCATATTACCGCCCCCTTTATATATTTATATTATACCATAATTGTTTATATTTTCCGTTGTATAATATTGTGCTCAAAAATTTTAACTTTTCTTTATGCGTTTTATATTATATCCTTAAATCCATATAATCAGAAAGGGCAGACAGTTGAATATACTGCCCGCCCTGCTATTAAAAGATTTTAAATAAACAGCTCGCCAATTTTATAACCATGAGGTAATTCTTCTTCAATTAAAAATTTAAAATTATCATCTTTTAAGATCGGTAAAAATACTTCATATGGAATCCTTGAAAATTCACAAGCGTAATTGCTAGCTCCAAACCATTTACCTTCTTTGCTCCCTAAATTTAACCCCCTAGCAAATTTCGTATAGTTTGAACAGTCATGAACTACTAAATCCCAGTTTTCCTCATCAGCTATTTTCATAAGTTTCAAAGTCAATTCCCTGCTCCAAATTGGCGAAATATATCCACCCCTATAAATATACATGTTTTCACCATAATAATTGTATATATTATTTTCGTTTAAATGCAGTTCTGCACAGTTGATAAAATCAAGTTTTGTATCTAATATCGCCTTCTTTTTCTTTAAAAAGGTTTCATAAAATTCCGGGGTCATTGGTGTTTCGATTCCCACGCTTTCAATATACTCTTTAGCTATTCCAATATTTTCAATGACTTTATCTGAACAATTAGAAGCACCTAAATTAAAACGTATCTCGTTAAGACCAGCTTCACCTAATGCTCTTAAAGTCTCTTCTGTCGCTAATGTTCCATTTGTGTAAAGATGTTGATGAATATTAGCCTTTCTAAATTTTTTATAATCGGATAATATTTTTCAATTTCTATGAATGGTTCTAAATAAACATAAGCAACACCAGTAGGTTTACTTTGGATTGACAAAAGTAAATCAATATCTCTTTCATAAAATTTAGTTCCTCCAATTTCCCACAATCCTTCTCCGATTGGAGGCATATATTCTATTTGTCCATAATTATAACAGAATTTACAATTTAAGTTGCATTTATTTGTTTTTCTAATTGCACCTAAACCAGTGCCAAGTAAACAAGAACGACACCCTTTAGGAAACTTATTTTCATTTCCTACAAAGTAGGTTCTATTATCTAATGTTTTTAAATTTTTGATTTCCGACATTAAAAGGGCATTTCTATATTCAACTGCTGCTTCAATTTGCGCTAAAGTAGCGTAAACGATCTCCTCCTGTTTAGGACTGAGCTCTTCATCTTCAGGAAGTTGTGAAAAAATTCAAACCACATTAGCGCATCTTTTTTGAAATTTTCATGAGCGGTCCTCCTCTATAAATTATCGAAATCTTAATTAATCCTTCCTTCTAGCAACCAATATATTATTTTAACATATTATTTTATCCTTGTCCTCTTCATTTATATCTAAAATAAGAGGCAAATAAAAAGATGGGGGGACCCCATCTTAATCTAATATACCATTATTTTTAACAACATTACTATACCAATAAGCACTATCTTTGATTATCCTCTTTTGAGTTTTATAATCTATAAATACAATACCAAATCTTTTTGAGTATCCTTCAGCCCATTCAAAGTTATCTAAAAACGACCATAAATAGTAGCCCTTTAAATTAACTCCATCTAATATTGCTCTATGGGCTTGTGTTAAGTGTCTATACAAATAATCGATCCTATAATCATCTACAACTTTCCCTTTATAATTTACTATATCGTTAAAGGCTGCTCCATTTTCTGTGATTAAAATATCAACACCTCCATAATTCTTGTGGATATTAATAAGCAAGTCAAATAAACCCTCAGGATAAATTTCCCAACCCATGTCAGTTTTGGGGTTATCAAGATCCACCATTGTCACTTTAAGAGGATAAGCATTCTCATCATATCTTAAAACACTTCTTGTATAATAATTTATTCCTAAAAAGTCTATTTTTTCACTTATAATCTTCATGTCATCTTCTAAAAACTCTGGAAGAATCCTTTGTTCACTGTATAATTTTAGCATATCTTCAGGGTAACTTCCCTTTAATACAGCATCTAAGAACCATCTATTCATAAATCCATCATATATTTTTGCTGCTAGTATATCTTTTTGGTCATCGGTTTCTGGATATGTGCTTGATAGATTTAATGTTATACCAATTCTTCCCTTTAGACTCATATTTCTATATAGCCTTACTGCTTTCCCATGGGATAAAAGTATATTATGGGCAACCTGCAATGCAGTTTTATAATCCTTAATTCCAGGAGCGTGAACGCCCCAAGCATGGCCTAATATTGATACAACCCATGGTTCATTATGGGTAATCCATATTGGAACAATATCGCCAAATTCTCTAAACATAAATTCTGCATATTCAACAAAATAGTCTACTACCTTTTTGTTTGCCCATCCACCTATATCTTGAAGATGTTGAGGTAAATCCCAGTGATATAAAGTTACCGCTGGCTGAATACCTTTTTCTATTAATTTGTTAATTAACTTTTTATAAAAATCAAACCCTTTTTGATTTACTTCTCCATATCCTTTAGGAAATATTCTTGCCCATGATATGGATAGCCTGTAATTTTTATACCAAGTTCTTCCAATATCTCAATGTCCCTTTCATAAAGATTATAATGATCACATGCTACGTTACCATTTTGATTTTTAAATATTTTACCAGGGATAGAAGTAAATCTATCCCATATATTTTCTCCCTTACCATCTGCGTTATAAGCACCTTCGATCTGATAAGCTGAAGTTGCAACTCCCCATATAAAGTCTTTAGGAAAATTGTATTTTTGCATATCCAATACCACCTTTTTTAATTTACTAATAGTGTCATTATAGAGTGCCTTAGACTTTTCAGTTCAGTTATTCCCTTCCCTACCTTAAATCTAAAATCAATATCTTCATCTGATTTATTCATTACAACTGTTACAATTGTTCCATCTGGATTTTTAAATGTTGTAACTTCTAAGGAATCATAAGGATTTATAAAACCTATTCTTTTAGCTCCTCTTTTTATAAATCTACTAAAATGACCTATATAATAATAAGAACTTTGAAAATATATTTCATCTTTTTCTACATCAACAATTATTGGAGCATCACAGTAATTGCCAACATGGTTAGGCCCTCCTTGAGTATCTAGGAGTAAATTCCAATCAACCCAACCAACAGTATAATTGTTTAAATCGCCGATTATATTGTGTCCATATCTTTCTCCTACGTTCCAATCACCAAGTTTTACTCCACCCTCTTGGCATCCCTCAGTGAAGAGCAACTTCTTGTCCGGAAACTCTTCATGGGTCTTTTTAAGGTTTTCAAATTGGTCCCCTGAATACCAGTGAAATCCTACACCCCAAACATATTTTGAAGCCTCTTTATCAGATAAAATAACCTTTGCTCTTTCATACAATAAATCTCTATTATGATCCCAAACAATAATATTTATATGTTTTAAACCCTCTTTATACAACGTAGGTCCTAAATGATATTTTACAAAATCCCTTTCTTCCTCTGCGGTATATCTACACGAATCCCATACCTGTGTAGCCTCTGGCTCATTTTGAACTGTAATGCCCCATATATCTATTCCTTCTTCCTTCATTGCTTTAATGTATTTTGCATAATATAATGCCCATACGTCCTTAAATTCTTCCTTTAGTTTACCGCCATTATTCATTTCCCCATTTGTTTTCATCCATGCAGGGGACTCCATGGAGAAGCAAAAGTTTAATATCATTAGAAAAAGCCATTGCCTTTTTAATAAATGGAATAACATACTTTTTTCTCTGGCAATATTAAAACTTTTAAGTTCAACATCGTATTCTTCTACATAGTCATAATTTCCCAATGAAAAATCGCAGCTATTTATGTGGGTTCTACAGAGATTATATCCATTTCCTTCATGCTTATCAAAATAAGCCTTTAAAATCTTATTTTTGTTTTCTTCTCCTAGTTTATAAAAATTATATGCAGCCGCTTCAGTAAAGGCACCACCAAATCCTTCGATTGTCTGATAAGTTTCATCCTCAAATACTTCAATTGCTTTATCAATTTTTTCACCGAAGTTTAAAGCTTTATTTTCTTTCAATGCTAATCTATCTTCAGTATCTTTTGCTGTTAAATAAACCTTAAGTTTACTTCTCATTTAAATCCCACCTATGAGTGTTATTTTAAGTAAATATCTATTCTGTTTATTTTTCCTTCTCTAATCAATGTTGCATATTCTTCCTCTATAAAATTATCTGAAATTTCAATTGTATTTCCACTAGGTAAATAGATTATTATTTTTGCTTAGTAATGTCCATTTCATAAGTATTTTTTCTAGATGGATTATAATATGTTACCCTGCATCTGCCTAAAAAGTTAAAGCTAACTTTATTCTCTTCATCGAATAACCATTCTGGTAACACAGGATTAAAGCTTAAAGTGAGTTTGCCGTTTATAATTTTAAATGGTTTTTTACCTACAAACATTAACCTCCACATACTCAAAAATTCTGCAGTTGCACCACTTAATCTTGCAACAAATCCCGTTCCATGAATTGACTCGTCGACATTAGCACTACTTGCGATAAAGGATGAATTTTCAAGTGGGCTTCTGCCATATACACTTGCATCCATGAAGGGTATCAATACGTTTTTGAAGTCATCATAGTATTCCTTATAAAGGCCACTTTTTAATAGCTCAAGCATATATTTATATTCCATATGAAGCCAAATTGATTCATTTTCTAGCCATCCAGGAGTAAATGCTCTTGCCCTGCCTATTTCTATAGTTTCCTTATTTAAAGAGGCATTAACTTTATACATCTTTAATTTTTGTCAAATAAATCACTATTTTTTACTCTTTTATATACATTGCTTAGGAAGTCTTTATCATTGTAAATTTTAAACCCTCTAACTATCCCTTCCAAAAATAATGGCATTTTATTTTGTTTAAATTTTAATGCTCTAATATACTGTTCTTGATTTTCATCTTCTACATCTTTGTCAATGCCTTTAATGATCTCGTATTCTTCTACATCATAATAAAAATACGTAGGCATTAAACCATCGTTATTTATAATAGCTTTATCCAAGCCCAACTGTAATTTATCTTTAAGTTCTTTGATCTTATCTATCAATTCCGCTGATCTTACAGATACTTCTTTGCCTTGAAACCCAAATTTTACATCTTCCCTATATTTCTCACGTAAATCAGACATAATTGACCAAAAATCATAATCTTTATTATCCATATTTGATTCGTTATATCTTTGAACATACTTAACTTCGTTTTCAATTAGCTGCATAACTTCAATCGGAATTTTAATTTCTTCATCTGGATATTCCTTTAAAACATCTAATATAAAATTGAAAAGTCTAACCAATTCAAAGGCCTCTGCAACTGAAGAACCAAAGAGTCCAGGAAGACCATTTAATGCATCATACCATCCTGGTTTTCCTGCCTCCATCTCAATTCCCATTCCGGCAGGATCAATAGTAGCAAATTTTATTGCTGCAAGATTTAATAGCTTCACAATTAAATTAGTTGTATATATCTCTCCTAAGCCTTTGTTAGCTCTCATTATATTTTTATAAGTTTTTCTTGATTCTATAAGTTTCTTTTTGTCCTTATCTTCTACTATTGAATTATATTGTCTTACTTTACCGTTAGACAATACATATCTTTTCTCCCTTGGTAAGACAACTTTACTATTGTCAAAATAAGTATAATCATATTCATTAAATAGCAAATCCCTCTTTTTATCTGGATAAACCTCTAAATAATTCTCAATCAAGTCTAAGTTATATGTCCAATGATCCGTCCAAAATCCTTCACCATGAAGCGCATCAACTTCTTCTTCCGCATTTTCCATAATCTTTGTTAAAAATTTCTCTTGTGAAACCTTAAGTTTTATATTTCTTTGCTCTATAAATGTAATCAGCCTACCTGGTGTAAATGGATTTGATAAAATCTCATTTAACTTGTCTGTATCTTCAGCTAGTTCGTCGATAAAGTCTAAACTGTTAGCTTTAATTCTATATTTAACCCCATTAATAACTAGTGGATTATAACCATCTGCTTGAATTAAATTCATAAAAATTTTTATGTTATAACTTTTTACTTCTGGATTAAAGAAAACATCATTTCTTCTATTTTGATTTATATCTCTGTAATTTCCATTTCCGCTTGAATAATATTCTGGTTCAAGTGAAAAGTAATTATAATCTCTTTCTAAATCGCCATGTTTTCTTGAATACATATAATAAACAAGTGGCTTGTCACCATTTTTTAATATTATAGGATATCCACCCCTTAGAATGTTGTCTAGGTAACTTTGTCTACAATATTCATCAAATAGCTTCGATGATGTTTTTGTATATATATCTTCTGTTAATCTTTCTACAATTTTTTTACCTTCTAAATATTTATTATTAATGTAATTTTCATCCATAAATATTTCTTTATAGCTTTCTAAAACATAAATCTCCGGTGCATGGCCAATAATAGTATATATATCCAAAGCTTCCCCTGCATTAACATCCAAACTTACTGCTGAAAAACTACATGGTATTTTGTTTGAAGTAATTTGCTTTCTATTTAAAATTTCACTTAAAGGAAATTATAAAATACATCTGGATAGCTAAGGGATGTATTCATTCCAAAAACTAGGTCAATATCAACAATTGGCTTTATTAAATCCTTTTTACCATTTACATTTTTAAATGACAAGTAAAAATTACCTTCTTTAAACTCTGTAACATTAACACTATCTTCTGATGACGATCTCATTCTAAAAATTGGGATTCCACCTTCATGATTATATACTTCCATCCATGCTTTAAGGGTATTGCCAACTTGTTTTAATCCACCATCGCTTATCCCATATGGAAGCACTACTGGCATCCCGTCCAAGATTTCAAGACTTTTTTGTTGTTTGAAATATTTTTAATTGTTACTTTTCTAACTAGGGCAGCTATCTTTTCTTGTGGGAGCATAAAATAAAGAACATTTATTTGCAATCCATTTTCTGTGTTTACTTCTTCTATTTCAAGCTCATTCATTCCTATATACATTTTTTGATTAACTTTATTATTTCTTGGATATAAGAAAGGTTCATATATATTTTGTTCATCTGTAAACTTTATAAATGTCCTAAATCCTACGCTTTGAACATTTTGATAACATTTATATGCTGGGAAAAACTCCATTATTGGATTATCTTTGTTTTTTATTCCAAAGGATGATATACATTGACCTCTGTTGACGTAAAATATCCACATTGGAATTCCCTTCTTACCTGCTATTCCAGGTAAGAAACTTGCAAAAGGCTTTGATGCATTAAAATTTTCTATAACAAATCTATTTTTTCATCAAAGTAAAACTTACTCATATTTATCCTCCCTTAACGCTCCCAGTCATAATCTTTATTCTTTTACTGATCCTGCCGAAATGCTGCTAATAATATATTTAGATAAGAACATAAATGCTATAATAATAGGCGCAACTGACATAGAAATTGCCAAATACATTGAACCTAAATTTTCAGCAACTTTTCCTCCCTTAAGATACCCCATCAAAACAGGCAACGGATATTTTTCAGGTGAAAATATTACAACTAATGGGACTATATAACTATTCCACGCTCCAATAAAAGTAAATATTGACATTGTTGCAATCGCTGGCAGCATCATTGGTAAAATAATTTTATGGAAAATTGATAATTCACCTGCACCATCTATTCTGGCCGCTTCGATTACTGCAGGATGCATTGATGAGATTAAATATTGACGCATAAAAACACAGTAAAGGGCGTCGCTATTGAGGGAACTATTAGTGGTATATAGCTATCTAATGTTTTTAAAGCTTTATTTAGCTCGAAAAAGCCTAGTAAGCTTAATTGACTTGGTATCATCATCATTATTAAAATAATTATAAATAATAGTTTTTTCCCTTTAAATTCATATGCGTAAAATCCATAGGCTGTTAAAGCTGAAAAATATGCACTTAATATCGTTACAGATGAAGCAATAATAAAGCTATTCTTATAACCAAGCCAAATTCCTTTAAATATTCCGTCGCTAACATCCATATGATACATCATATTTTTATAGTTTTCTATCAAGCTCTTTCCTGGAATTAGCGTAAAGCCTCTTACTATTTCAGTATTAGAACGTGTAGAATTTATTATCATCATAGCAAAGGGTAACAAGCAAGCGGTTGCCAGCAAAGTTAACGCAGCATATATAAGCCATTTAATAATGTTTCTTTTATCCAAAAATCACACCCCTTAAATCTCTTCTTTAAACATGCCTTTGAAAACGATCATAGAAAATAGCAATATTATTAAAAACAAACCATAAGCTACCGCTGATGCATAGCCAAAATTATGATACTTAAATGCTTGATTATACAAGTATAATACCATCGTAACTAAGGAACCCTCTGGTCCTCCAAGACCATTTTGTGATATTAAAAATGGTATTTCAAATAATTGTAATCCACCGATTAAAGATGTAATAACTACATAAAGCATAATTGGTTTTAGCAATGGCAGTGTTACTTTAAAAAATGTTTGCCATCTATTGGCCCCATCTATCATAGCTGCTTCAAAATAATCTTTTGAAATACCCTGGATTCCTGCAAAAATAATAATAAATGTATGTCCAAACCATAACCATGTCTGTATTAGCGAAACAGATAATTGTGCTGTAATTGGTTCTCCAAGCCAATTAACAGGTTTTGAAATAAATCCATATTTAAGTAAAAGGCCATTAAGAGCTCCATGTTGCCAATCTAAAATATATAAGAACAATAATGCAACAGAAGAAACTGTCATCAAATTAGGCAAATAAAAAATCGCACGGAATAGACTTAAACCCTTAAGCTTTAGTCTTATATCTGAAAATAGAATAGCTAATATCAACGCTAAGGATAATTGCAATATAATATTTACTCCCCATATTTTCCATGTATTTACGAAAGCTTGCAAAAAGTATTTATCACTTGCTAATCTTAGATATTGTTGTAATCCTACCCAGTTTGCTTTAAAGGGCGAGCCAATTCCTTTATAATCTGTAAAGCTCATATATAAAGAAAGAAATATAGGATAAATACCAAATATACTAAATACTATAAAAAATGGAGATATAAATAAATAGCCGTATTTATTTCTAGAATTCATAGTGCACCCTCTTTCCTTTTAAAATATAAGTATAATAGGTGAACTTTTGTCCACCTATTATACTTGTGTTTTTTATTATTATTGCTTATCAAGTGGAGTTATAATCTCTGGGTATGCGTTTTTAACCTGCTTATAAAATTCATTAATCGCTTGTTCTTTAGTCTTCTTACCATTTACATATTCTGATACTACATTACCCCAAATATTGTCTATACCTTGGTCGTATTTAGTAACTATATTAGGATTGATTTTTTCAGCTTCTTTTAAGAAGAATTGATAGTGGTTTTGACCTTTAAGAATTTATCTGATGCTGTATCCTTTACTTTGTCTGTAACAGGTTTATATGAAAGTAAATCTCCTGTTTCTTGATACCACCAATTTAAAAACTCTTCATCATGAGTCATCATTTTAACGAATTCCCATGCTGCACCTTTATTATCTGATCCTGAATATACTCCTATCCATGTTCCTCCCCAGAAATATGGCGATGGTCCAGAAGTTAAACCCCAATCGCCTGCTGTATCCTTCGCATTTGGTTTAATAACATAATGTAATCCCCAAGTAGGCATAACATATCCAAACACTTCAACTTTTTTGTCTGATTTTACTTTATCTAATTTATCCCAACCAGCATTAAAAGGAACAGGTCCTTGCATTGATGCAAACCATGCTGGTGACCATTCTGGAGCCATTGCAGTATATTCATTTTCACGCAACTTCTTTTGATAATCCATGAAATCTATCTGTGCCTGTGTTAATTGCAACTCATTTTTTTCATTTACCCATGGTTTTGGATCTGAACCCTTAGCAAACCAACGAATTGCACCTTCATCTGGCACTATCTTATAACCTGCCTTCTTTAGTTCTTCAGCTGCTTTAAAGAAATTTTCCATTGATGATAACTTTTCTCCAACAAATGCAGGATCATCGTTTCCCCATACTTTTCTTGCAATCCATCTTTTATAAATGAATCCTCCTGGTGTTGCCTGCCATGATAATGCCTTTACATTACCATTGCTGTCCTTTCCAAGATTAAATACGTATGGAACATAATCCTTTTCCCACTCATCTGCATTATATGGATCTTCTGATAGATTCTCCCAATATGGCAAGTCAATCCATTGCTTTACCCATGCTATTTCGGCTGTAAATACATCAGGAGCTCCTACTCCGCTTTCTAAAACTGGCTGAATTTTAGATGCATAATTTTCAGTCGGAATAATTGTAAGTTCTGTTTTTATTCCGTATTTCTTTTCAAAATACTCTAAGGGTTTCTTTAATTCATCTGTAAATGACCATACCCTTAAAACTTTGTCCTTATTAATTTCCAATTCCTTTGCATTCTTGTTAGTTTTTGATCCACATCCAACAAATAATGTTGTTATTAGGATCATTGATAAAACAGCACTTAGTAATTTTTTCACTTAATATACCCCTCTTCTTAGGTTTATTAAAAATTATGGACATCATTATTTAAATATAATCGAAACCGGTTTCGAATTTGAGTAAAATTAACTAAATTAAGGATTTGCAAGAATCTCTAATTATCAGTTCTACAGGAACAATAACAGAAGTTCGGGCGATTTTTTTATCAATTGCATCTATTAATATATTCGCTGCTTGTTCACCTATTAATTCGGTATTTTGTCTTATGGTAGTAAGTCTTGGTGTAAAATACCTACACATTTCTAAATCATCATATCCAATAATAGATATATCTTCAGGAATTCTTAAACCTTCTTCTTTAGCAGCATTAATTGCTCCAAAGGCCATAAGATCACCTGATACAAAAACTGCTGTAGGTCTATCATCTATTTCTAAAATTTTTTCATAGCTCTATAACCACCGTCAAATGAAAAATATCCACCATCCACCAAATATTCATCTATTTTCTCTAGATTCAACTTTTCCAAGGCATTTATAAATCCTTCATATCTTATCTTACCTGCAAAAGTTTCTTGACTACCATATATATGTGCTATTTTTCTATGTCCTAAAGAATAAAGGTATTCAACAGCTAAATAACATCCTCGAAGGTTATCTGAGTAAACGCTGCTAGCAACATCGCTCTCATTATCAACTAATACACAAGGGAAATCGCTATTTATGATTTCCTGAATTTGTTCATTTTTAGGATCTGAAGTTATAATTATAACTCCGTCTACTCCTCTTATTTTACAATGATCTAAATAGGTAATTGGATTTTTACCTATATCCTTTGATATAAATAAAAGATCATAACCTTTCATCTCAACATTTTTCTTAAAACTTTCAATAATTGCATTGAAAAATGGATGCTTTATACCTATATTAAGTTTTTCATCAAATAATATTCCTATTGTCCATGATTTTTTCGTAGTTAAAATCCTTGCATGAGAATTAGGAATATACCCCATTTCACTGGCCTTTTTTAAAATTATTTGTTTAGTTTTCTCGCTTACGTCTGGGTAATTATTTAATGCTTTTGATACAGTTGTAGGTGAAAATCCTGTTGCTTTAGATATATCGTATATGGTTGTCAAATCTATGCACCTCTTTTAATTTTTTACGAAACCCATTTCGTAATACATTTTTATTATAGCAAATTTATTTATTCTTGGTCAATACATAAATAAAAAAATTCAGTAAATTATTATTATTTCATTACAGGTTACTTTCTGGTCCTGAACATAAAGTTTGTGAAACTTATGATGCTTGGGGTGGAGAAGAAAATGTGTGGAAAAGCTCTTTTATTCTAAAATAACACTCTATCCTAATGCCACATCTAATAACATCATAACAGCAAATCCTATCATAGTCCCTAATGTAGCTATATGCGTATGTTCCCCTGCCTGTGATTCTGGAATAAGTTCCTCAACAACTACAAAGATCATAGCACCTGCTGCAAATGATAGAGCATAGGGTAATATGCCCTTCATGTAAACAACTAAAGATGCTCCAATAACAGCTGCAATTGGCTCTACTGCTCCTGATATCTGACCATACATAAAACTTTTAAATCTTGATAGTCCTTCTCTTCTAAGTGGAATCGAAACTGCTGCCCCTCTGGAAAGTTTTGAAGCCCAATTCCTATTGCAAGGGCAATCGCCCCTGCCAAATTAGCTGATGTATCTCCACTATTTAAAGCACCAAATGCAACTCCAACCGCAAGCCCTTCTGGTATATTGTGTAACGTTATAGCAAGAACAAGAAGTATGCTTCTTTTTAAACTTGTCTTTATACCCTCTGCTTCATCCGAAAACATATGTAGATGTGGCATAAACATATCCACTGCTCTTAAAAAGAAACCACCCAATAAAAATCCTACAACTGCAGGAACCCAAGAAATAATTCCCATATTCTCAGCCATTTCTATTGACGGATTTAAAAGCGACCAAAAGCTTGCTGCAATCATAACACCAGCTGCAAATCCAAGCATCCCATCTAATACTTTTCTATTAAGATCTTTAAATATAAAAACCATCCCAGACCCCAACGCTGTTAAAAACCAAGTAAAAAGTGTTCCAAATAATGCTAATATTACTGGACTAAATCTAGAAAAACTCATTATATCACCTCGTATAATATTATTAAATTATTTTTCTCCTGTAAAGATCATATATTAAAGCCGTAGAAACTAATACCTCCAGTTAATATGCTTTTATTAATAGGTCTGTTGTAATTTGAGTGGAGGCTTAAGAAATTAAAATTAGCATTACTGAATAATAATAATAAATTTCAAACAAATCACTATATTCTCCAATTAGCCAAAGGAAGTTCGCCAAATCGTCTTTTATATTCTTTTAAAAGTTCTTTCTCTAAATTTCTGGCATTTGTATTTTCAAAATAAATTAATAACAAATCTTTGTTATCTTTAATTTGCCATAAAGCTCTACCACCTCGGTGATTTTTGGCTTTGCCATAACTATATTCTATTAATTGTCTGATTCTTTTTTGCAAAGTATTTTTCTTTCCGTCAGCTTTTCCAATATATAAAATAATTTTATTACTTTTCTCAAATTTTTTTACTAATTGATTTTTATCAAATAACATAGATTTATTTTTATACTCAGTTATTGCAGTTGTTTTTTCTATTATTTCTACTTTAAAGTCTTTGGGTTTAATAACAAAATATATCCCACTTTCATTTGGTATGGATTTATAAGAATTTTTTAATTCTGAAATAGTAGCCATTTTATCATTAAATTTCTCATATATTTCTGATGTAAATAAAATTTCATAACATTGATCTTCCATTTTCACACCTCCAAACAACATATTAATTATGCAATTTTTCTTTTTCTAAAAATAAAATTCGAGACTTATGTTAATATAGTTGACACAGAAACTTAATTTTTTACTATTTACCTACGCATTGCCTAATTGTTAATTCCTTCTTTATATATTGAATTATTAATTACTTACTATTATTTACTTTATTCTACACATCCACCTATTTTCCTTCTTTTTCCCAAAATTATATATTAAATTCCCTCGCCTCCAGATAAATTTACATTACAAAACAAAAAGCCCTGATTTCTCAAGGCTTCTATCTATCGTATCAATGTGTTGTTCAAATATGTCTTTGGAGGATGATGTTGATACAAGGTTTATAAATATTTTATATTTTCAATATAAGTTTAATTTACCTTAACTTGAAAAAACATTAAAATTTGAAAAGTATTATTTCTAGTCTTTTTTAATTCCAAAACTAATATTATAACAAATGCATTGCCTTTGTCTACAAAATCTTATCATAAAATTACTTTCTCAATGAATAGCCATCAATTTTCCAATTGCTTTTTATCAATTTTAATTCAAGCCTTTTATCTCCGTTTATTGGCAAAACTAAAATCGAATAAATCTTTTCCTTTAAATTTTTAAATTCATCAGGTGAAAATTCAATTTCTGCTTCATTGTCACAAAATGCATAGTCAAATTCACTTACTCTATAAATATCAAAAATCATATCACAAATCTTTTGTTCTAACTCGTTTATCCCAATTTTTTTAATAATCGTTTCCTCGTCTATATCTATCAGAAAACCAAAGTAATTAATTTCTTTATATACTCTAATTATGATAATATTATCTTTAATTCCAAAGATACCTGATTTGACAACTATTATAGCATTAAACTTTGTGGCAATTATTTTATATAAATCATTTTAGAAGAAATATCTAATACATCATTTTCTATCCACTCATTACCTTCTGAATCTAAGCTATATTTTACCTCTAATAATGATCCTTCTGTTTTTATTAGATACTCTATTACTTTTTTATTTCTTCGCCAATTAAATTGCCAGATTTATTATATACTAAACCAATAGAAATAAAACTGCTCAACTATCACACCTCCTCTACTTTATCCGTTTCCCATTTCTTAAATGAAATTCCAATTGTTCCTTAGTTAATTTCCAACCACTAATAAAGTTACCATATAAGTCAGTATATACACCTATCCCATTCTTAACGAACAAATAAACTTCCTGTCCTCTATAATTTGATAATTTAGATCTATTGCTATGAGTTTAATTTACTAATAACCAAATAAACAATTTTTTCAATCTTACTTATCATCTGTAATAAAGCAAATTATCTTAGAGTTTTTATAATAAGTTATTTTTATAAATGACTTTTCTTTTATGTCTATTTTTTTGCCGATTTTAAAAAGATTATTTCATTTGTAAATTTTTTGCTCGAACCTTATGGCATCTTAAAACATAAAATTTCCTAAAAGATAATAATTCATATTTCCTTTCAAATATACTATCAACATATACAAATTCATTTATTATATCATTGTTTTTTACATCTTTGATTATTTCAAATAACCTAAGAAAAATTTTCGATTCAAAAATTATATATGCTATCATAAATATATTAGTTAAAAAATAACGAAATCTTGTCCATATAAGAAATATTATTATTAAAAAATATATTACAAGAAGAATAATGGCTTCCCACATAAAAGGCATCATTTTATTATTTTTTTACAACTCATGCATTCAACTCCTTATGGCAAAAGATCTTGTTTCTTTATCTTAGTATTCGTTGAGTTAATCTCCCTGACAATTCTGAAGAAATTGTAGAATATATAAAGTTTTTTAATGGACTTAATTTCATTCCAAGTTCTGCATCTAATACTGCATTTTTGATATTAATGTTTCTCATATTTCCCTTACTGCTATATAATTTGGCCAGCTTTGCTTTTCTTGCATATCGTGGAAGTCTATTAAATGATGTTAAAGCTTTTTTAGCAACATGTTTACTAACACCATATCCTACTGCATTTGCCACTGCACCAGAAGCAAAGTGTTTTGCAAGATCTTTACTAGATTTAATATTTCCACTAATATATCCACCAGCAATATTACCAAATCCACCAAAAATTGATGAACCCACTATACCAAATCCTGGTATTGAAGCTATTGCTCCACTTAATGCCGCACCACCTACATCACACAAATTTATTTCACTAAATGAAGTGCCTGAAGTTAATTGTGAAGCTATGGATATACTTGCCCCAACTGCAGCACCTACTAACATATTAAACCATATGAATCCACTAGAATCTTCTCTATTAACTGGATTATTATCAGTATAAGCAAATAAATTTTTATCTGTAAAGCCTTCTATTGTTGTTTTAACTAGTTCTACATCATCCGCATTAATAAACCTACCCCACTCAGGATTGTAGAACCTACTTTGTAGATAATACAACTTCGTCTCCTCATCGTATCTGTATCCTCTGTATCTATACGGATTCTTAACTCCTACTGTTGTTGCAAGGCTTCCATCAATAGAGATAATATTACCCCAGCTATCATAAGTGTAGGTTACAACTTCATTCCCTTGCCCGTCAATTAGAGCTATAATATCCCCTTGGCCGTTCCTTACATAGTAATATTCTACACCATTGAGATTCATTGAAACAAGGTTGTCTGAACTGTCGTAGGAATAGTGGATTGTATCTAACCCATTTGTTTCAAGTATAACCTTATCGCCTAAAAGGTAATATTTTGTTGTAACACCATTTACAGTTTTTTCTGTTCTTATGCCCTGGTCGTTGTATTTGTAGGAAATATTAAGGCCATTACCTTGTATCCTCGCAAGCTGTCTTCCCTCTTCCCATGTGAAGATATAGCCATCATAGGATAGAGGGTTTCCTATTGCATCATAGGTTATTGTCTTTCCGTCAAAACTTGTAAGCTTATCCTTCCAGTTAGAATCATCATAGGTGTAGGTTATTGTTTTTGTAGGATTTTCAGGCACTCCTTCTGTATACGGATACTCTGCCTTGCTTAAAATGTTTCCACCAAAGTCATAAGTATATACTATTGTTTTGTTTAATATTTGGTTGTCTTCTTGTATAAGTTCATTAAGCTCGTTGTATTGGTATTTTATTCTTTTCCCATCTTGGGTTATTGTTTCAATATTTCCATTTGCATCGTAGGTGTAGTTTATTTTTTACCGTTGTTGTCAATCTCGCTTAACCTGTTTGTTGTTGAGTTTTGGTATGCTCCAGCTTCATAGCTATAGTTTGTTGTAAAGGATGCTGAACCTGTTGAAATAACTTTATTATTTAATCTTCCTAAAATGTCATAATTATTTATAGCCTTTGCTCCGTTTGGAAGGGTTATTTCCTTTTCTCTATTGTCCTTATCGTAGGAATAGCTTGTGGTAAAGCTAAAGTTGTTTATCCTTTCAACTACACCGCTTTTGTTGCTGTTTGAATCATAAGTATAATTTATTCTGTTTCCATTTGAATCCTCTATCTTTATTAATCTGTCTGAAATATTATATACATATCTATATTTTACCCCATTTACAAGGTCATCTAAATAGCCTAAATTTCCACTTGCATCATATTCGTATCTAAACCTTTCTGCTCCGTTGTATTTTTTGCAGTAACTCTGTCAAAATATCGGAATCAAATTTGATTATTTTCGCTTCTTTTTTAGGAATTTCTGTAATATTTGGTGCATCTTCTGCTGAGGATGAACTGTTAAAAATGTCTGCGAATACTTTGATGTTGATAAAGGAAAAATTAATGTGAAGATTAGAATAAAAGAAATGCGACGTTTAAGTGTGTGCATCATAAAACCCCTCTCGGCAAAATGTTAATAAAATATTAACATTCAAGGGAGCCGGTTTCAACCAGTAAATTGTGGTAAACTGGTAATTTAAGGTTGTATGAACTCTATGTCAAAAATAAAAAAGCCTTGAAACTTAAAGCTTCAAGACAATTGTATCAAGATTATTGTTTATATTATGTCTTTGGACGATGATGTTGATACAACTATCTTTATTATTTTGAATTAAATAAAAGCTATATCTTAAATAAGAAAGGACAGGCATTCTAATTGAATACCCGCCCCAAGAAATGACAAAGAGTCTCTTATATTTCAAACATTATTCAGCCATTCTCACTGCAATTACTTGTAAAAATGTATAAGCCTTGATATTCTAATTGCGGCTATAAAAATTGAATTGAGTCGATTAAATTTATTTTTATATTAATTTTTATTATTTGTGCATTGATTATATAATGAATTTTCAACCAAAATGATAAATTTTTACTTGTCAAATACAATCATTATTCAGGTTTTTCTTTCATTTCAGGAATTGGATAATCAATATTTTCAGATTTGCTCTCTTCTATATATATATCAGATATAGCTCGAGTGACAATAGTGAATGCCCTACCATCCTTAGTTTTACCTTTGAATATATAATGAGGAATTACATATTTTTGCTCATAACCATCTGGATCACTCCATAGAACTAATTCCCACTCTCTATGGTTCCCTCTTCATCACTATTACTTAAATTATATATTAATGCTTTACCTTTCTTAATATTTTCAACTGCTTCATCCATAGATATTAATGGATAATTACTTTTTCCTCTATTTCTCTCCATATGGAACCATAACCAATTATCTCTCCGTTATCGCCAAACCAAACAGAAATTTTTGGTCCTACACCAGTATATTTAATTCCATCAATAGGTTTGCTTTCAAACATCACTTCTACCTTAGCAACTGATTGTGTTTCATTACCTTGTTTATCAATAGTACCAATTCTATAACCTTTATTTACTCCTTTTAGCACCATATTAGGTTTTGAAAAACCATATTTATTTAAAAAGTCACTGGCTAATTTTACATATTCCTCATCTTTTAAAATATTTTTAAGTGGTTTGGGTTCTACATCTCCTCGCATTTGTTTTGTAAAATATCTCTCAGAACCTGTAATTTTATTGACTATGAAATCACCTGTTTCTCCACTTATTCTAATGATTTTTTCATCTTCGATAAGTTCTCCTACGATTCCCAACTTATTTGCCTTTTCTTTGATTTGATTTTTATCTATTTTAGGATCCTTAACTTTATATACTTTAAATTTTTGGGGAATATTGTTTTTATCAATACCAATGTTGAGTTTTTTAAAATTTCCACTTGAACCTGTTACACCTAATGGATTGACTGTGATTTTGGCTAATTTATAATTATTCAAGCTACTATTATTTAAACTACTATTACATCCAGATATGAATACAGTAAGGGTAATAATTAGAAGATACTTCATTAGATTATACTTTTTCATTGTATTCCTCCTCTCTCTTTACCATATGTCTGCCTCATATGTAGAATAAGCAGTTGGATTACTTGAGTATGGCACAGGGTCACTTGCAACACTACCAAAACCCCACAGATGATCATTCCATGTTGATGTTGCTCTAAATATCCTTATCGAATTCTTATTTACTGCATTTTGAGTATCCCAAGCATAATTTTCGTAAGCTACAGAAATAGGATACTTTTGGGTAGCAGCCCAATAAGAAAATCTATCTCCAGCATTTGATGTAACTGTCATATCAGTTTTATACCCAGCTAATGCATGAAGTTTATTAAATAACCGTCCTATTTGGTTAGCAGAACCATTTGTAAAGTTACAAGTAAAGGTTATAAACCATTCTAAGTCCCTGTCACCTAATGACATTTCCCCTGTTTAGCATAATAACTATCGTTTTGATTGTTCATTATTAAGGAATAATCATTAGCATTATAAAAACCTGGTTTCACTCCGTGACCTACATAAAACAATAAATCAACATCATCTGTTAACCTATAGTCATTACCATTAAGTGAACTACTTCTAAAGTCTTTTTCCCATACATTAGAATCTCCCCAAATATACAGCAATCCCCAGTTTGGGTTTTCTTTTATGATGCGAATATCCCCTCTCGAAGCACTAGAAGCAGTATCTAAATTCCATATGACTGGGCTTCCAGTACCTGAATATTTGCCTACATATTCAATACCAATTTGTACTGAATTTCCATCTGCATCCGCCTTAGCATTCTGTGGAACTAAAAATAAAGTCATTATTACAATAATTACTAGAGTTGATGTTGTAAATTTACTTTTTAGCATAGTACACCTCCTAGAATTATTTAGGTATTGTCAAAAGTTTTATGGTACTTCCGACGCTAACCCCTTGATTTAATTAATTTTTTATATAATAACTTGCTCCCCCTCTTTTTCGAGGTATTTTTTTAGTTACCACATCATTTTTATACCAACAAACAAAGAAAGGAGCAAGTTATCAACATGATTAATAGTGCTTTAGTTGAAATCTTCGTCTATTTGGTTAAATTAATTCTTACTTTCTTTTTTATCATTTAAAGGTCTTTAAAATATTAATGAAACAGTTAAGAAAGAATATTGTAATATCAAAGTTGATCCACATTTTGATTAATTTTGTTAAAATAACCTTAGTAACTATATCATTTTCTAAATAAAATAATTCTTAAACGAACCTATAAAACTATTAGTTTAAATTATTATGTCTAAAACATGTCCACACACTTCTTAACTGTTACCTACTATTACCATTTTACCCCCCACTCTACCAATTATGTCAATTAAAAATTTCCATTTTATCCCGACATAATTCTGCATCAGCTTAAAGTAATACAATTAATTACACATATTTTAATATAAATTCCTTTTCTATCTCACCTATAATATCAATAACTTACAATTACTTAAATATAAATTAAAATGTTCGTTAAAGTTTTATCATAAAAACCGTAGTAAAATAATCTTCTACTATCACCCTACACCTCCCACTCCACCTCCATCCCATCCTTAAACACAAACAACATTTTCCCACCTTCGTAAACCCTAACTGCCTCAATTACCATATTACAAATCTCCCCATCAAACTCATCTACTAGCCCATCCCTATCTCTTAAAACCTTCATAAACTCCTCTATCCTATCCTTCTTTACAAGCCTTTCAAACCTCTCATTTTCAGCATCTTCAATTAACTTTCTATTTCCTTCATACCTTTCAACTAAAGCATTGTATCTTGTCATATATTCCTCTTGGTCCTGTGCTTTAGTTGCGTTATCACGAATACACCTATTTATTTCTTCTAATATTTCTTTTGCTTTCTTTTCAAACTCACATATTTTATCATCTAAATCTTTTGTATAAATCAGTTCCTTTATAACTTCCTCATAACCCTTTAATATTTCTTTCTTATTATTTATAACCCCATTAAACACTTCTACAAATGCCTTCTTTAAATCTTCTTCATTTATAAATGGTGTCTTGCACTTTTTATCATTCTTATACTTTGAATTGCACTGCCAAATAATCTTCCTATACTTATCATTGGAATGCCATACCTTCCTGCCGTAAAAACTTCCACAATCACCACAGATAATCTTTCCTGAAAAGTAGTTTCTACCTGTCTTATACCCTCTTGCCTCTTTTCTATTTTTTATCTCCATCTGAACCATATCAAATACTTCAGGTGAGATAATTGCAGGGTGGCTGTTTGCAACATAATACTGTGGAACTTCACCTTTGTTTCTCTTTATCTTCTTTGTAAGAAAATCTACTGTAAATTTCTTTTGAAGTATTGCATCACCTTTATATTTTTCATTTTGAAGAATACTTAATACTATACTTTGATGCCATACCCCTTTACCTGCTGGTGTTGGAACTTTGTTTTCTGTCAAATACTTTGCTATGCTAAGTGCTGTTTTCCCTTCTAAAAACATCCTATATATCATCCTTACAATCTTTGCTTCTTCCTCAACTATTTTAGGATAGCCATCTTCTCCCTTTGTGTATCCTAAAAATTTTTATATGGCAAGCTAAACCTACCATCTGCAAACCTTTTTCTATGTCCCCAGGTTACATTTTCTGATATTGACCTTGATTCTTCTTGAGCCAATGAACTCATTATGGTAATTAAAAGCTCTCCCTTACTGTCCATTGTATAGATATTTTCCTTTTCAAAATATACCTCTACACCTTTTTCCTTTAACTTTCTAACTGTTGTTAGTGTATCTACTGTATTTCTTGCAAATCTACTAACTGACTTTGTGATTATAAGGTCTATCTTGCCGCTTAAGGCATCTTCAATCATTCTATTAAATCCATCTCTCTTTTAGTGCTTGTTGCTGATATGCCTTCATCTGTATAAACATTTACAAATATCCAATCAGGGTTTGCCTTTATATATTTTGTATAGTAGTCCATCTGTGCCTCAAAGCTTTGAAGCTGTTCTTCATTATCCGTTGAAACTCTTGACTAAGCAGCTACTCTTTTTCTATTTACTTTTGTTTTTGTAATTGGAGAAACGTTATTTGCTGTTTCTGGTATTACGGTTACAGATCTTGCCATTGGTTTCAACTAAATAAGTTATATGTGATATGCCTGCCATTCAAAAACAAAAAGCCCTGATTTCTCAAGGCTTCTATCTATCGTATCAATGTGTTGTTCAAATATGGTGGAGGCGAGGGGAGTTGAACCCCTGTCCGAAGGCAGTGAAACCCAGGCATCTCCGAGTGCAGTCAGTGTTTTGACATTCCCTCCATCCGACTCCCACTGACAGGATTCGGACTTCAGTAGCTTCATAGATGCCGACCTATCGCAAAGCTTAGATAGGCCCGTTCCCCACTAGTCCACGCCCTATCCCAAGCCGTGGGCCTCTTGGGTAGGACGGCCGCCTTTAATTAGGCAGCTAAAGCTAAATTATCGTTTGCGTTTATTTTTAATTCCCGGTTTTTAACGTGGTTCCGAGCACCACGACTCGCTTCCCGAATTCCTCCTACCCCCGTCGAAAGCCAAGACGCCCCCATAGGAGGTCATATTATATTATAGCAAGTTTTAATATGATTTTCAATGGACTTAGTATAAATTTTTAATCTTAAATTCCTTCTCAACTTCTCTTCTTGCATCACGTTTTGCTATGTCTTCCCTCTTGTCATAAAGCTTTTTACCTTTGCAAGGGCTAATTCAACCTTAACAAGTCCCCTTACAACGTATAATGATAAAGGTATTAAAGTATATCCCTTTTGAGAAACCAAACCTGCTAATCTTCTAATCTCTGACTTATGCATTAAAAGTTTTTTAGGGCGAAGAGGATCCCTATTGAAGATATTTCCCTTCTCATAAGGACTAATATGCATATTATAAACAAAAATCTCACCATCAACAACTTCTGCATAGCTGTCCTTTAAATTTGCTTTACCTAATTTCACGGACTTAACTTCAGTTCCAAAAGCTCAATCCCCGCCTCATAAGTCTCCTCTATAAAATAATCATGCCTTGCCTTTCTATTTTCAGCTAAAACCCTCTTTTCGTTTTTCTTCATATCAACACCTCACATAGAACGCTAATGCTTACTCCTTTATTCATCTTATATTATAACAGCTAAATTTGTAAATGCAATAAAAAATAGAGGCACTTTAAAGTGCCCTACTCCTCGACTAAAACAAAATCTATATTTCTACTTTCTATATCAACCCTATGAACTTTTACTTTAACTTCATCTCCCAGCCTATAAATCTTTCTTGTTTCTTCTCCAATCAATGCGTAAAGGTTTTCGTCAAATAAATAGTAATCATCCGTCATGCTATTAATATGAACTAAACCTTCAATTGTATTAGGCAGTTCTACAAACATCCCAAAGTGTGTCACGGAGGAAATTATACCTGTATAAATTTCCCTATTCTTTCTGCCATATATTCTGCCTTCTTTAAATCTTCTGTTTCCCTTTCAGCTTCATCCGCCAATCTTTCCATATCACTTGACTGCTTTGCTGCCTTTTCAACAACTGCTTTTAATTTTTCTATCCTTTTTTCATCGATTTTCCCCTTTAAATATTCTTTTATTATTCTATGAATTATGAGATCCGGATATCTTCTAATTGGTGAGGTAAAATGGCAGTAATACTTTGATGCCAAACCAAAATGTCCTGAGCATTCAGGTGAGTATCGGGCCTGCTTTAATGAGCGCAAAAGAAGCATATCAACTATAGGCTGTTCCTTTTTACCCTTTGCACTCTCTAAAACTTCCTGCAGCATTTTAGGATGAATATCCTTTGCAAACTTTACCTTATAGCCCAAATTATGAACAAATTCGTTAAAATGCATTATCTTTTCGTAATCAGGATCCTCGTGAATTCTATAAACAAAAGGAATATTTGCCCAAAACATATGTTCTGCAATAGTTTCATTGCAAACTATCATAAACTCTTCAATTATCCTGTTTGCTATATCCCTTTCATAGGGTTTAACCTCAACTGGTTTCCCTTTTTCATCAAGGATAATTTTGCACTCTTCAAAGTCAAAATCTAAAGCTCCTCTTTGCATTCTTTTTCTATTTAAAATGTTACATAGCTCCTCCATTGCTTTAAAATCTTCATATAAATAATCATATCTTTTTATTAAATCCGGATCATTATCCCGCAGTATTTTTGTAACATCTGTATAAGTCATTCTTTCACATGTCTTTATAACGCTTTCGAATATTTCATAATCAACAACTTTACCATTTTGATCAATTGTCATGACGCAGGATAAAGTTAATCTATCAACCCTAGGATTCAAACTACAAACACCATTAGACAACTTTTTAGGAAGCATAGGAATTACTCGATCTACAAGATAAACACTTGTTCCTCTTTTTAATGCTTCCTTATCTAAAGGTGACTTTTCTTTAACATAATATGTAACATCTGCAATATGAACTCCAAGTTTAAATTTACCGTCAGGAAGTCTTTCAATTGATACTGCATCGTCCAAGTCCTTTGCATCTTCCCCATCTATTGTAACAATCTTTAAGTCTCTTAAATCTCTTCTTCTTTTTATTTCCTTTTCAGGTATTTCGTCTGGAATGGCATTTGCATATTCTTCAACTTCTTTAGGAAATTCCTCTGGAAGATTGTATTTTTTAATAATCGACAAGATGTCAATTCCAGGTTTATTTTTGTTACCTAATACTTCTATAATCCTTCCCTCAGGATTTCTTCTTTTTCAGGCCATTTTGTAACCTCAACTATAACCTTATCACCATCTTTAGCACCATTAAAGTTTGATTTTGAAATAAATATATCTTGATATATCCTTTTATCATCTGGAATAACAAAGCCAAAATAACTGTTTTTCTCAAAGGTTCCGACAACCCTTGTATTAGCTCTTTTTAAAATTTTAATAATTTCACCTTCAGCTGTTTTGGTCGGTGTTGCAGCTTTAATTATCCTTGCAACTACTCTATCATTGTGCATAGCTCCATTGATGTTTTCAGCTGGGATAAAAACATCCATTAACTTTTCATCATCAGGAATTACAAAGCCAAATCCTTTTTGGTGTCCCTGTAGTTTACCTATCACTAAGTTCATCTTTTCAGGAAGGCCATATTTTTCTTTACTTGTTTTAAAGATTAGTCCCTCCTCCTCCATCTCATCGATAATAGAGAGGAATTCTCCAATTTGTTTTCTGTCGATTTGAAATGCCTTTGCAAGCTCTTCTGCCGACATTGGCCTATAGCTTTCCCTTCTTAAAAATTCTAAAATAGATTCTTTAATTTTGCTCATGCAATCACTCCTTATAACCCCAATTCATTTGCAATTTCCTTCATAGCATCAATAGATAAGCTTAAAAACTCTTCTAAAGAAATGCCTATCTCCTCTATCGATTTTATTTGTTCTCTGTTGGCTCCCTTTGCGAAATCTTTTTCTTCATTTTTTAATGACTGAATCAACTGTTAAGCTTTCTAATTTTTTATCTGGCAGCACAAGAGCTGATGCTATAATAAGCCCTGTAACAGGGTCAGATGCCCATAGAGCTTTATCAAGAAGGCTTACTCTTGGCAGTCCGTGAACCTCATTATGAACCTTAACGGCATAAACTAAATCATCAGGATATCCTAAATTTTGTAAAATTTCTGCTCCTATTATACTATGTTTTTCTGGAGTCTCATATGTTTCTTCATAGTCAATATCATGAACTAATCCGCATATTCCCCACTTTAACTCATCTTCCCCTAATTTCCTTGCAAGGGATTTCATTACTGCTTCAACGGCAAGCATATGTTTTATAAGATTTTCATTTTTAACTCTTTCTTTAACCTGCAATAGAGCCAAACTTCTATCCATTATAACCCCTCCTAAGTATTTTTGACAATTTAGCTTTTTTATTCATATAAAAATGTTTAAATTAAAGACCTGCTTTCGCAGGTCTTTAATTATTTTATTAAGTTTAATAATATTCCACCGAATTTTGCAAATAATGGTGCAAATACAAGTGAAACAATTGTCATAAGCTTAATTAAGATATTCATCGCTGGTCCTGCAGTATCCTTAAATGGATCGCCTACAGTATCTCCAACAACAGCTGCTTTGTGGGCAAAGCTACCCTTTCCTCCATGTTCACCTGTTTCAATATATTTCTTTGCATTGTCCCATGCTCCACCGGCATTAGCCATTAGGATTGCAACTAAAACACCTGATACAAGGGCACCAGCAAGAAGTCCTCCTAACGCCTCTGCACCAAGTAGTAATCCTACTAAAAGTGGAACAACAACTGCTAAAACTCCTGGAAGAACCATTTCCTTTAAAGCAGCTGCAGTTGAAATATCAACACAAGTTTTATAATCAGGTTTTGCCTTACCTTCCATAAGCCCTGGTATGGACTTAAACTGTCTTCTAACTTCTTCAATCATGTGATTTGCTGCTTTACCAACAGCCTCCATAGCCAATGCACCAAAGAAATATGGTAAAACTCCACCAATTAAAAGCCCAACTAATGTCATTGGGTTTAGAAGGTCAATTGCCTTTAATTGAACGGCCTGTGAATAGGAAGCAAATAGAGCAAGTGCTGTTAGTGCAGCAGAACCTATCGCAAAGCCCTTTCCTATTGCTGCTGTCGTATTTCCTACGGAATCAAGAGTATCAGTAATTTTTCTAACTTCCTTTGGAAGTTCTGACATTTCAGCAATTCCACCTGCATTATCTGCTATTGGTCCATAGGCATCAACTGCAACCGTCATACCTGTTGTTGAAAGCATACCTAAAGCAGCAAGTGAAATTCCATAAAGTCCAGCTAAAACATTTTGGCTTGAACCATATCCTCCCATTATAAAAAGGCAAGGATAGTTGCAAAAGCAATAAATACAACAGGTAAAACAGCAGAATACATACCTACAGCTAGACCTGAAATTATTGTTGTTGCAGGCCCAGTTTCAGATTGTTTTGCAATCTTTTTAACGTGGCTGTAGTCTGCGGATGTATACATTTCTGTAAATTGACCAATTAAAACTCCAACTATTAAACCAGCTGTTATTGCAAAAACGCTCTATAATCTCCAAATACAGTTTTACTTAATATAGCCGAAGCTATAATCACCAAAATACTGCTAACATAAGTTCCACTCTTAAGGGCCTTTTGTGGATTAGAATTTTCATCGCCTTTTACAAATAATGAACCAATAATTGAAGAAATAATACCTATAGCTGCTAAAATTAATGGGAAAATTATACCCTTGTTATCATTATAAACAAGAGCACCTAGTGTAAGGGCAGAAATTATAGATCCTACATATGATTCAAAAAGGTCTGCACCCATACCAGCAACGTCTCCAACGTTATCACCAACGTTGTCCGCAATAACTGCTGGATTTCTTGGGTCATCCTCAGGAATTCCAGCTTCAACTTTACCAACAAGGTCTGCACCAACATCGGCTGCCTTTGTATAGATACCTCCGCCAACACGAGCAAAAAGGGCTATTGAGCTGGCACCAAGACCAAAACCTGTAACTATGTTTGCATCTTTAAAAATCATGTAAAGTGCTCCTACTCCTAAAAGACCAAGACCAACAACACTCATCCCCATAACTGCACCGCCTGAGAAGGCAATTTCAAGGGCTTTGTTTTGACCTGTTCTTGCAGCATTAGCTGTTCTTACATTGGCCTTTGTAGCAACCTGCATTCCAAAAATCCAGCTAAAATAGAAAATAATGCACCAAAAATAAAGCATAGTGCTGTTAGCCAGTTTATAAAAAATCCAAGCACCAAAAATACAACTATAATAAATATTGATAATGACTTATATTCCCTCATTAAGAATGCCATAGCACCTTCATGTATGTAGCTAGCAATCTCCTTCATTCTGTCAGTTCCAGCATCTGCCTTTGAAATCTTATTTGATAAATAAAGAGCAAATAACAACGCAATAACACCTGCAATTGGCGCTAAAACAATATTCATTATTGTACCCCCTTTGTGAATATTATTTGCCTGTTAAGTATACTAAAAGCATGGATGTAATAACAAAAAGAATCATGGCAAATACAGTGAGTTTTCTTAACTTACCTTCAATTGTTCTTCCTTTGTTTTTGCCAAAGAAAGTTTCAGCACCGCCTGATATTGCAGTTGATAATCCATAGGTTTTTGCAGGCTGACCTAAAACTGTAGTTATTATTATTAAACTTACAATTACATGGACAATAATAACAAATGTTTTCATCTAAAGCACCTCCTTATTGAAATCAATTCATATTTCATATTTTAACATATAAAAAAATAAATACAATCATAATCATATATCATAATTATTTTATGTGCTATCATAAATTTTAAGCTAAAGGGCACTGCCCTTTAGCTTATTTAGGGATACAATAATGTAGGTTATTATCTTTTTACATTGTAGAAGGCTTTTGAACCAAGATATTCAGCAACTTCTCCAAGTTCGTCTTCGATTCTTAATAATTGGTTGTATTTTGCAACTCTGTCTGTTCTTGCAGGAGCACCTGTCTTTATTTGTCCTGCATTGACTGCAACAACAAGATCTGAAATTGTAGTGTCTTCACTTTCACCAGATCTGTGGGATACAACCGCAGTATACCCAGCTCTTTCAGCCATCTTGATTGCTTCTAATGTTTCTGTTAATGTTCCTATTTGGTTAAGCTTTATAAGGATTGAGTTAGCAACGCCCATCTTAATTCCTCTTTCAAGTCTCTTGGTGTTTGTAACGAATAAGTCGTCTCCAACTAACTGAATCTTCTTACCTAATCTATCTGTTAATATCTTCCATCCATCCCAATCTTCTTCAGAAAGACCATCTTCAAGGGAAACAATTGGATATTTGTTTACTAAGTCTTCCCAGAAGGCTACCATTTCTTCTGCAGTTAATACTCTTCCTTCTCCTTCAAGGTGATACTTTCCATCTTCCTTATAAAGTTCTGTTGCGGCAGCATCAATAGCTATTGCGATTTGTTCACCAGGCTTATATCCAGCCGCCTCAATTGCTTCGATTATAACTTGAATAGCCTCTTCATTTGACTTAAGATTTGGTGCAAATCCACCTTCATCTCCTATTGCTGTGTTATATCCCTTATTTGATAAAGTCTTCTTTAGTGAATGATATACTTCTGCACACCATCTTAAAGCTTCTGCAAAGTTTGGTGCCCCTACAGGCATTATCATAAATTCTTGTATATCTACATTGTTGTCAGCATGCTTCCCACCGTTTAAAATATTCATCATAGGAACTGGTAATACTTTTGCGTTAACTCCTCCTATGTATTGATATAATGGTAATCCAAGGCTTTCTGCTGCTGCTCTTGCTACTGCAAGTGATACACCTAGAATAGCATTAGCTCCTAGCTTTCCTTTATTTTCT
Source organism: Caloramator sp. Dgby_cultured_2 (assembly GCF_028872215.1). Lineage (NCBI taxonomy): Bacteria > Bacillati > Bacillota > Clostridia > Eubacteriales > Clostridiaceae > Caloramator > Caloramator sp. Dgby_cultured_2. Next base: position 689,787 of record NZ_CP118396.1, on the reverse strand, counting down.
GTTCCATCAAGTTCAATTAATGTTTTATCGATAAGAGTCTGATCAAATACGTTCATTCCTATAAGTTCTGGTGCTATTACATTGTTTACATTGTCAACAGCCTTTAATACACCTTTTCCATTGTATCTTGCCTTATCTCCATCTCTTAATTCTACAGCTTCAAATGCACCTGTTGATGCTCCTGATGGAACTATTGCTCTTCCAACAGTCCCATCTTCAAGAACAACTTCAACTTCAACAGTTGGATTTCCTCTTGAGTCTAAAACTTCTCTTGCATAAATATCGATTATTTCTACATAGTTTTTCATTTTCATTCCCCTTTCTTATTATTTTTCTATTAAACTATTTCCTGTCATTTCTGCAGGAATTGGTAAACCCATAAGATCTATTATAGTAGGAGCAATGTCAGCTAATTTACCACCATCTTTTAACTTTATATCTCCTTCTCCTACTACGATAAAAGGAACATAGTTTGTAGTATGTGCTGTATAAGGTTCTCCTGTTTCATAATCTACCATTAGCTCAGCATTTCCATGGTCAGCAGTTATATACGCTGCCCCACCTTTGCTTAATACCCTATTTACAACTTTTCCAAGGCATTCATCAACTGCTTTTATTGCAGAAACTGCTGCTTCATAAACTCCAGTATGCCCAACCATATCTGGGTTTGCATAGTTTAATATAATAAAATCATATTTATCGCTATCTATCATTTCTATTACTTTATCAGTTACTTCATATGCACTCATTTCAGGCTTTAAGTCATAGGTCGCAACCTTTGGTGAAGGAATCAATATTCTGTCTTCATCCTTATTGGGTGCTTCAACTCCTCCATTAAAGAAGAATGTAACATGGGCATATTTTTCTGTTTCTGCAATTCTTAATTGTTTTAATCCTAAATTACTTAAGTATTCTCCGAAGGTGTTTTTATATTTTTCAGGCTTATAGGCAATTTCAACATTTTCTATAGTTTTATCATATTGAGTCATGCAAACGAAAAATACTTTAAAATATTTTCTCTCAAATCCAGCAAAATCAACATCTACAATAGACCTTGTTATCTGTCTTGCTCTATCTGGCCTGAAATTAAAGAATATAACTGAATCGTTTTCCTTTAATATAGCCACCGGTTTATCTTCTTCAACTATAACTGTTGGAATTACAAATTCATCCGTTTTATTTTCTTCATAGGACTTTTCAACAGCTTCCCTTGCAGATCTTGCAATTTCACCTTCACCTTTAACTATTGCATTATAAGCAAGCTGCGTCCTCTCCCATCTTTTATCCCTATCCATAGCATAATATCTACCTGATATGGTTGCTATTTTACCTACTCCTAATTGTTTCATATAATTTTCTAATCTATCTACATAATCTAACGCACATTGAGGTGGAACATCTCTTCCATCAAGGAAGGCATGAACATAAACATTATTAAGGCCATTGTCTTTGCAAAGTTTTAATAGTGCCTCTAAATGTTCTATATGGCTATGAACTCCACCATCGGATAAAAGTCCAAAAAGGTGCATTGATGAATTATGAATTTTGCAATTTTCTATAGCCTTTAAAAAGGCTTCATTTTTAAAGAAATTTCCTTCTTCTATTTCCTTATTTATTCTTGTAAATTCTTGATATATTATTCTTCCTGCACCAATGTTTAAATGTCCTACTTCAGAATTCCCCATTTGTCCTTTTGGAAGTCCTACATCAAGGCCTGATGCACTCAATTTTGTATGGGGATAATTTTGCCAATAAAATTTAAAATTTTTAGGATCTGCGTTTTCTATTGCATTCCACTCTTTTTTATCGTTAATTCCCCAGCCATCAAGTATAATTAATATTCTTGGCCTTTTAACCATCTTAATCCTCCTTATAGTTTACAATTGCTGCAAATTCTGTAGCGTTTAAACTTGCACCACCAACCAAGGCACCGCCTATATCGCTTTGTGCCATCTGTTCTTTTATTGTGGATGGTTTAACGCTTCCTCCATATTGTATTCTAATTTCTTCTGCTGCATCATTTCCAAAATTTTCACGTATGTAATTTCTAATAAACTTTATAACGTCATTTGCATCCTCAGCTGTGGCAGTTTTACCTGTTCCTATAGCCCATACAGGCTCATAGGCTATAACCATTTTAGCAACTTTAGCTTTATCTAAACCGTCTAAGTCCTTTTTAATTGTTCTTTTATAACTTCATACGTTCTATTTTCTTCTCTTTCCTTTAAGGTTTCTCCAACACAAAGTATAGGCGTTAAACCATGGACAAAAGCAGCCTTTACTTTTTTATTTATAAGCTCATCGTCTTCTTTAAATATCATTCTTCTTTCGCTATGTCCTAAGATTACATATTCTACCCCTAATTCCTTTAGCATTATAGGAGATACTTCTCCTGTAAAGGCTCCGTTTTCTTCAAAATACATGTTCTGTGCTCCGACTTTAATATTTGTATCTTCAACCAAAGTTATAACCTGAGCTAAAGATGTAAAGGGCGGGCAAACAACCACTTCACATTTTGCATCCTTTACCTTATCCCTAAGTTCTATAATAAGCTGTGCAGCTTCCCTTGCAGTTTTATTCATTTTCCAATTACCTGCAATTATTGGTCTTCTCATTATTTTTCCTCCTCAAAATTGTTGCCTAAGTTAAGATAAGGAAGGAAGATACTTAGTATCTTCCTATTTATCATTTAATGCTGCAATTCCTGGAAGTTCTAAGCCTTCAAGGAATTCTAAAGAAGCTCCTCCTCCTGTTGATATGTGGGTCATCTTTTCTGAATATCCTAGTTGCTCTACTGCTGCTGCAGAATCTCCTCCTCCGATTATAGTTGTAGCATCAAGTTTTGAAAGCGCTTCTGCAACAGCTTTAGTTCCAACTGCAAATGCTGGCATTTCAAATACACCCATTGGTCCATTCCATATAACAGTTTTAGCATCACTTAAAGCTTCTTCATAAAGCTTTATAGTTTTTGGCCCGATATCAAGTCCCATGTATCCTTCTGGAATTTCAACATCTACTGTCATATGCTCTGCATCTGCCTTGAATTCCTTTGCAACTACATGATCTACAGGAAGATAGATTTTAACTCCCTTTGTTTGTGCTTTTTCAAGCATTTCCTTTGCATATTCTATCTTATCTTCCTCTAACAATGAGTTTCCAATGTTAAGCCCTTGAGCCTTTAGGAATGTATAAGCCATACCACCGCCGATAATAAGCTTATCAACTTTTTCTAATAGATTATTAATAACTCCTATTTTATCTGAAACCTTTGCGCCTCCTAATATTGCTACAAACGGTCTTTCAGGATTTTCAAGGGCCTTACCCATTATTGTAATTTCCTTTTCAATTAGAAATCCTGCAACAGCTGGAATAAATTGAGCTATTCCTGCTGTAGATGAATGAGCTCTATGGGCAGTTCCAAAGGCATCATTAACAAATATATCAGCAAGGGATGCAAGTTTTTTAGCAAAATCTAAGTCATTCTTAGTTTCTGTCTTTACAAATCTTACGTTTTCTAAAAGAACAACGTCTCCCTCTTTCATTTCAGAGGTAAGTCTAATTGCATTTTCTCCAACAACTTCAGGATCCTCTGCAAGCTTAACTTCCTTATTAAGAAGTTGTGATAATCTTTCTGCTACTGGCTTTAGGCTATATTTAGGATCATATCCTTCCTTGGGTCTCCCAAGGTGTGACATAAGGATAACCTTTGCTCCGTTTTCAATTAAATATTTGATAGTTGGAAGTGCAGCAACAATTCTTCTATCGTCAGTTATATTGCCATCTTTATCCTGTGGAACGTTAAAGTCACATCTTACTATAACCTTTTTGCCCTTAACATCTATATCTCTCACAGTTTTTTATTCATATATTCCCCTCCATTCTGAAAGTAATGTCCGGCCTTGACCGGACATTTATATTACATTCTTTCAGCTATATAATTTACTAGGTCCACAACTCTATTTGAATAACCCCATTCATTATCATACCATGCAACAACTTTTACCATGTTATCTATAACCATTGTTGAAAGTCCATCTACTATTGATGATCTTTCATCTCCCTTGTAATCCATTGAAACAAGTGGTTCATCTGAGTAACCTAAAATGCCTTTAAGTTCTCCTTCAGCTGCTGCCTTTAATGCTGCGTTTACTTCTTCAACTGTTGTTGGCTTTTGAACTTCGCAAACTAGGTCTGTTACAGAAACAGTTGGAGTTGGAACTCTTAGTGCAAAACCATTGAGTTTTCCCTTTAATTCAGGAAGAACTTTACCAACTGCCTTTGCGGCACCAGTTGTTGTTGGTATTATTGATTGGGCAGCTGCTCTTGCTCTTCTTAAATCCTTATGTGGTAAATCTAATATTCTTTGGTCGTTTGTATATGAGTGAACAGTTGTCATTAAACCTTTGATTATACCAAATTTTTCATGTAAAACTTTAGCAAATGGAGCTAAGCAGTTTGTTGTGCAGGATGCATTTGAAATAATATGGTGATTTGCAGGATCATAATCCTTTTCGTTTACTCCCATTACTATTGTTATATCTTCATCTGTAGCTGGAGCTGTTATAACAACCTTCTTAGCACCTGCTTCAATATGAGCCATTGCCTTTTCCTTCTTTGTGAATAAACCAGTTGATTCGATTACAATGTCTACTCCAAGATCCTTCCATGGTAAATTCTTTGGATCCTTTTCAGCATAAATTCTAATTTCCTTACCATTTACAATTATTGCATTTTCCTTAGCTTCAACAGTGCCTTCAAATTTTCCGTAGAGTGAGTCATATTTCAAAAGATGAGCAAGGGTTGGAGCATCTGTTAAATCGTTTATTGCTACTATTTCTACGTCCTTATTTAGTCTTGTTTGTGCAATTTTAAACACGTTTCTTCCTATTCTTCCAAAACCATTAATAGCAACTTTAATTGTCATAATATCCCTCCTAAATATGTAAAATTTTTTATTTTAAGTAAAAGATTAAACTTTTACTTGCTATGCAATATGTTAATAATCTCGTTGGCTGCGGCTTCATCTGTTACAAGGGCCATATTAGGATTGTTTACTCTTGTTGCTATAATCGCCTCAGCCTTATTTTTTCCCCGGCAATCGCCACTACATTCTTAATATTTTTCACATCGTAAAAATTTATACCAATAGAAGGTGTTCTAAATATTGCCTCACCGTTTTTATTAAAATAATACCCAAAGGCTTCTGCAACTGCACCTTTGTCTATCAGCTCATTTATCTGCTCAGGTGGCATTCCTCTTCTTTTTGACATTTCATCGGCTCTGCCTATACCAAAGATTAACAAGTCAGATTTTGATAAGACATCTAATATTTCTTTAACTTCTGGCTCATTTGCGATGGTTTCTAAAGTTTCTGAACTAATATTATCAGGGACATGCAAAAGTCTATAATTTGCATTTATTTTTTGCTAAATTTGCCGTTAAAGTATTTGCCTGAATCTCTACATCTCTTCCAATACCGCCTCTTGCTGGAAGAACTAGAACATCCTTTGTATTAATCTTTGGAAAATTTTCAACGACTTGGGCTACTGAAGTTCCTCCCGTTAACGATATAATCGAGCCTTCATGTATTAGCTCCTTTATATAATTTGCACATACCCTACCCATTTCCTTTAAAACGGTTCTATCCTTTTCACTATCTCCCGGAACTATAATTACTCTTTTTATTTTAAGCAATTTTTGAACTTTTTCTTCTAAATGTTTATAATCATTTAAAACATAGATAATTTCCTTTAGCTCTTCAAGGATTTTCTCACCATCTTTAGTCAAAATCATCCCTATTGGATTAACCTCTACTAATCCTTGATTTTTCAAAAACTCAACTTCTGTTCTTACAATTCTTTCACCTAAATTAAGTTCCTGGGATAATGCTCTTCTTCCTACAGGTTGATTGTAATATATAGTTTTTAATATTTCATACCTTTTCTTTAATAGGTCTATCATCTCGGGAATAATCTTTTGTTGTATTGAAAGGACTTTTTCAAGAAAAATCACTCCTCAAGTGCTTTAAATATGGGACTTAATTTGTCCCTATGTTGTTAATTTTGTCCCTCTTTCTAAATCAAATATATCACTTTTATTTATTTTTTTCAATAGCCTATTTAACATTTTTATCTAATTTTCTTAAATTTGAAGGTAAAATATTCATTTCCTCCCTATACTTTGTTACTGTCCTTCTTGAAATCTTAATACCCTTTTCCAATAAAAGGTCTGATATTTGAACATCTGAATAGGGTCTTCTTTTGTCCTCATTTGTTATTATTTCTTTTATTAATCTCTTTATATATTCAACAGATATCCTATCATCTTCTTGCGAAATCCCTCTTGATAAAAGGTCCTTTGCCAGCATTATTCCCTTTGGTGTTTGGACATATTTATTATTAACGGTTCTACTTATGGTAGATTCATGTAAGTTAGTTACCTTCGCTATATCACTAAGATATATAGTTTTTTGTAGTCCATTTTTAAATAAATACTCTTTTTGCTCCTTTGCAATATACGAAAATATTTTTTCAATGGTATTTTTCCGATTTTCTATGGCTTTTATTAGTGCAAAGGCTTTCTTGATCTTATCTTTAACAAATTCCCTTTCAAGGGTATCTCCATTTGCTAATATATCTACATACATTTTATTTATTTTAAGATTAGGTATTCTTTTATCCATTATTTCTACTTTAATTTCGTCTTTAATCTTATCAAAAAGGATAACTGCATCTGGAAAGATATATTGTGAAGAACTTTCCCTATAAACTAACCCAGGTTTAGGATTTAGTTTTTTAATCACATTAATATAGTAAATTATTTTTTCTTTTTCTAGCCCTAAACACTTAGAAAGTTTTGTATAGTTTAGCTTTCCAACGTCCTCTAAATGTTCTTCTATAAGTTTTATTATTATATCATCTGCACATCCTGAATTGATCAATTGTATCTTTAAGCATTCCTTTAAATCCCTAGCACAAACACCGTATGGTTCAAAGGTCTGAATAGTTCTAATCAATTCTTTTACTTCCTCTGTCCTAACCCTAAGTTCCTTTGCTAAATCATCTATAGAGAGCATAAGATATCCAGCCTCATCTAAATTATCAATTATATATTTCCCAATTCTATATTTTTTATTATCAAGTTTTAAAAGTCTTAATTGTTCAAGTAAAATATCCCTAAGAATTAGCTCCTTATTTTCTATAAATTCTTTTTGAATATTTTCATCGCTATTCTCCCTATAAGAAATGCTTTCATCATAGGACATTAATTGAATAAATTTTTTATCCTCTTCCTCATCTATGTCTAAAAGAGGATTTACCTCAATCTCTTCATAAACATATTTTTCCAAATCCAACACATTCATTTGTAAAATTTTTAAGGATAAATTCATATCTTGTGTTAAAATGAGTTTGTTTTCCATTTTTAAATTCAAGTCAAATTGCAACATATTCTTCCCCCACTGTAAAAAATAATCTAATTGTATTATACAAAAAATAAACAGGCATTGTAGCCTGTTTATCTTTCACCCTTTGTATATGGAATTCCATCTGCTGCTGGTGGAGTAGTTTTTCCAACAAATCCAGCAAGCATAAGCATAGTTAAAAGATATGGGAAGGAATAATAAACCTCATCTGGAACCTTCCATCCAAATCCCTGTGCAACGATTCTAAAGGCTTCAGCAAAGCCAAATAACAAGCTTGCTGCAAGAGCTCCAAAAGGTTTCCAGTTTCCAAATATCATAGCCGCTAGTGCTATAAAACCTTTACCGCTTACCATACCCTCTCTAAACAGGTTTGTAGCACCGAGGGATAGCGCAGCTCCGCCTAATCCTGCAAAGGCTCCTGATAAAAGAACGCATAAATATCTCATTTTATAAACATTAATACCTAAAGTATCTGATGCCTTTGGATGCTCACCAACTGATCTAATTCTAAGTCCAAGAGGTGTATAGTAGAGCATTAAATGAAGAAGTAACGCTAAACCAAAGGCAATAAAAACAAACCAGTTAAGCTCTGCTAAGAGATTACCTATTAACGGAATTCCCTTAAAAATTCCTTAGGATAGCTAAGCTGTGTAACACCGTCAGTTTGACCATCTCTTGCAAATATCTTAAAGAGTAAAAAGCTCATTAAAGCTGCAGAAAATATATTGATTGAAACACCAGAGATTGTTTGGTCTGCTCTTAAGTTTATACTCAATACAGCATGAATTAGTGCTATTCCCATTCCTGCTATAATGGCAAATAACATTCCGACCCAAGCATTGTTTGTAAGGAATGATCCTAAAACTCCAAAAATGCTCCAGCTATCATTATACCTTCAAGTCCTATATTTACAACGCCCGATCTTTCTGATATTACGCCACCCAAGGCTGCGAAAATTATAGGAGTTGCCAATCTTAATGTAGCTGCAATTAATGAAACGAATAGGGAGATCGTTATGCTATGCATTCTTGATTGCCTCCTTTTTCTTCTTTTCTTTCAACCATTTGTATATATAATCAGCAGCTACAAATATAATTATTATACCCTGGATTATATATACAATTTGCTTTGGTATTCTAAACTTTTGAAGTATTCTAGCACTTGAGTTCAAGCCACCAAACAATAGTGATGAGAATAAAACTCCAATAGGATGGCTTTTTGCAAGTAAGGCAACAGCTATTCCATCAAAACCATAATTAGTAAATCCAACAAGCTGATGGGCTTTATGAATAGTTCCAGCAACGTGAGCAGCTCCACCAAGACCTGCTATTGCCCCTGAAATTACCATTGCCAAAATGATATTTTTCTTTGAATTAATACCGCCATATTCTGCAGCATGCATATTAAGTCCCACTGCTCTTAATTCATATCCAATTGTTGTTTTCCAAAGCAGCCAATATATAACGAATATCAAAGCAATACCAATAAACAATCCAACATTTACTCTTTCTGAGGGGCTTAAAAATCTATATAATTGTGCTGATTCTAAAATCATTTTTGATGAAGCTGAGCCTTCCCTATGAATAGGCCCCTTAACGAAATAGTTTGAAACATTCATTGCGATAAAATTCATCATTATAGTATTAACAACTTCGTTAGTTCCAACCTTTGCCTTTAAATATCCAGGAATTGCTGCCCACACTGCACCAAAAATCAATCCACCTAATAAAACTAATGTAACATGAATTGGTGCGGGAATCCCAGGAATTAAACCAATAAGTGCTGCTGCAAGCATCCCCATTATAAACTGTCCCTCAACACCAATATTAAATAAACCTGTTCTAAAGGCTACAGAGTGTGCAAGTCCTGTAAATATAAGTGGTGTCATTGCAACTAATGTTTCTATAAAATTTGCCCTTTTACCGAATGTTCCTTCCCAAATAGCTGAAAATAATGTTGCTGCTCCATCAAAAATCCTAAATTTTTTGCCCACATTACAAAAATACTGCAACAAACAATCCTAAAAGAATTGCAATGAGAGGGAACATTAAAACGTCTATTGCCTTTTTAATAAAATCATTAAAAGCTACATTTTTGTTTTATTGTTTATCATGTTCTCCCTCCTTCTTGTTTAAAGTTCCTCCTGCCATGAGGATACCCAATTCCATTTCATTAGTCTTGTCAGCATCTAAAATTCCTACTATCTTTCCATCATACATAACTGCAATTCTATCTGAAAGGGCCATTACTTCATCAAGTTCAAGGGAAACTAATAGAACTGCCTTGCCCTTATCTCTTTCTTCTACTAACCTCTTATGAATATATTCAATTGCTCCAACATCTAGTCCTCTTGTTGGTTGTGTCGCTATTAAAAGTTCTGGGTCCTTTGTAATTTCTCTTGCAGCAATAAATTTTTGCTGATTACCACCTGATAGTGCCCCTGCATGAACCTCTTCATTTGGAGTTCTAACATCAAAATCGTTTATTAACTTTTTAGCATGTTCTCTAATAACGTCATAATTCATTATAATTCCCTTTGAGAAAGGCTCCTTATCATGTTGACCCAAAACGGCGTTTTCAGTTAACGAGAATTTTAAAACCAAACCATGTTTATGTCTGTCCTCTGGAATATTACTAATACCAGCCTCTATGATTTCCTTTGGTGCTCTGTTTGTTAAATCATTGCCCTTTAAGATTACTCTTCCACCAGTTGCCCTTCTAAGTCCTGTTATAACCTCAACAAGCTCAGTTTGTCCGTTACCATCGACACCTGCAATACCAAGTATTTCGCCTGACCTTACTTCTAAATCAACACCCTTTAATTTAGGCAGCTTCCTATGATCCAAAGCCTGAAGATTTTCAATTTTTAATACAACATCTCCTACCTTTGCTGGTTTCTTTTCAACTACCAAATTCACCTTTCTACCAACCATCATCTCTGCAAGGGTATCCATGTCAACATCCTTTGTATTTACTGTATCTACTACCTTACCCCTACGAACTATTGTTACTCTATCACTCATATTCATAACTTCTTTTAATTTATGAGTAATTAAAATAATTGATTTTCCTTCCTTTACAAGATTCTTTAGAATCTGTCCCAATTCTTCTATTTCCTGAGGAGTTAAAACTGCTGTAGGCTCATCCAATATTAATATCTCTGCTCCTCTATATAAAGCCTTTAATATTTCAACTTTTTGCTGCTGTCCAACAGTAATGTCTTCTATAATGCTATTTGGATCAACATTAAATCCATATTTATCAGCAAGCTCTTTTACATCCTTTATTGCCTTTTGTAATCTATTTTAAAACCAAAGGCTGTTTTAGGCTCACTACCTAATATTATATTTTCAGCAACTGTAAAATTATGAACAAGCATAAAATGTTGATGAACCATGCCTATTCCCATAGCTATAGCATCTGATGGTCCCTTTATATTAACCTTCTTTCCATTAACATAAATTTCTCCTTTATCTGGTTGATAAAGACCATATAAAATATTCATTAACGTTGTTTTTCCAGCACCATTTTCACCAAGTAGAACGTGAATTTCACCTTTTCTAAGTTCGAAATCTACATTATCGTTTGCAATAACTCCGGGAAATATTTTGGTGATACCTCTCATTTCAATAACTTTTTCCACTTATAATCCTCCTTCCTAAGCGTTTAAAAAGCTAGATGCTTACGCATCTAGCATGCAATCATATTTGTGGTGCTTGGAATGTATCAACTTCAGCAGGCTTAGTTGGAACTGTGAATTTACCATCAATAATAGCTTGCTTATATTTATTTGCAAGATCAATTACTTCCTGTGGAACAGCTGGATTAATAGTTGGTGATATTCCAACACCATCTTCCTTTAAGCCGAGAACTACTGTTCCTGATGCGAATGTTCCTTCTATTGCTGCCTTTGAAGCAGTATATGTTGCAGTGTCAACTCTCTTAATCATTGATGCTAATATAACATCAGCTTTATCTGGAATTAGAACTGCTTGGTCTGAGTCAACACCAATTGCCCACTTTTTCATTTCCTTTGCAGCATTGAAAAGTCCTATTCCTACACCACCAGCTGCATGGTAAATAACGTCTGCACCATCGTTATACATTTTCTTTGCAATTTCATACCCTAATGCAACATCGCTGAAGCTGTTTGCATATTGAACAAGAACCTTAGCATTTGGATTTACAGCCTTAACACCTGCTCTAAATCCAGCTTCAAATTTTTCAATAAGTTCAAACTTAATTCCACCAAGGAATCCTATTATGTTTGTTTTAGTCATCTTACCAGCTATAACACCCATTAAGAAGGAACCTTCTTCTTCTTTGAATACATAAGAAGCAACGTTTGGAAGATCTACAACTGAGTCAATAATCGCAAACTTCTTATCAGGATTGTTTTGTGCTACTGCCTTAATAGCATCTGCCATCTTAAAGCCAACGCCAAATACTAAATCATTGTCAGCCGCTAAAGTTGTGAGATTTGGTTCATAATCATCTGCTGATTTTGATTCAATAATTTGTGGGTCGATTCCGTATTCTGCTTTGATTTTTTCAAGTCCTGCAATAGCTGCATCGTTGAAGGATTTATCTCCCTTTCCTCCTTCATCAGTAGCAAGACCAATTTTAATTTGAGTTTGATCTGTAGGTTGTTGTGCTTCCTTCTTTGCACAACCTGCAAAAAGACCTGCAACAAGAGTTAATGTTGCAATTAAAGCAATAAGTCTTTTCATTTTTGTTCCCCTTTATTTTAGTTTTCATATTAAATATATTCTTTGCAGAATTCTAAAATCCTGCAAAATTTTCTACTATTTACAAAATGTTCAAAATGCACAAAATTGTTATATAGGATGCATATATTAATATACGACATTTTTATAAAATAATCAAGAAGAATTTTTGAAATATATTATTATTTGAAATAAAATAAAATAATTCAAAAAATTTTTTATTTATAAAATTATATAAAATTGGCACCTTAATTTTAAGGTGCCAATAAATTATCAATTTTATGCTATATATCCCTTAGATTTTAAAACATTTATTGCCTTTTCTTCATCTTCATCTGCAACTAGTATTATTGGGCCTGTGCATCCCATGCCGCTTTCTGAATAAATTCCATTTGCCCAAAGCTCTTTTACTGCATTTTCAAGTTCTAATATATCAACACCAGCAATTTGAGCTGTAACAACCTTTTTAGGTGGTGCTGTAACTTCCTTAACTTCAGCCGGCTGATTTGACTTGGTAATCTTCGATAAAATTTCTTTAAGTCCTGCTTTGTTTGCCTTTTCAAATTCTTCTTTTGCTATATTAATTATGTTGTTTTGAGCACAAGTTGCACAAAATCTTAACGCTTCACAAACAACTGGTGCACCTGAAGCCCTTGAAATAATGCAAATTAATCTTTCATATCCTTCACCTATTCCTGGCCCATATCCATATCCTAAGGCTTCATAATCTCCACCTGTTGTAAAGGATGAGAATATTTTTACTAAAAGATTACCTGTCAAAGAGTCCATTACCATAACATCCGTTGAACCTGCGAGAAGGTCATTTCCCCTCATTACAACTCCACCATCGGATCTTATGGACTCTGCAAAATTTATATCATAACCATTTTCCTTAAGCTCCTTAAGAGCCTTTTCAACCTGTCTTGCACCATCTACATTTAATATTCCAACTGTTGGATTTTTAATACCACATGCTTTTGCTGTAATTACTCCATATATTGCATTTTTAACCATACCCTCAACTCTATTTGTTGATGAGGTTCCTGTTGTAGTAGAAAGTATCAATTCTCTGCCTTTTCCTGGGGTAATAACTCTACCTACAGTTGAAACACCAATTGGGAAATTATAATGTTGTGTTACACAGCCATGTATTTCCCTTTATCTAACAGCTCTTCCATTAGCTTGTGTCCTTCTTCATCATTTGCAACTTCATAAACAGTTAAATTAGTTTCAACCTTTGGTCCAATTAAAACCACTTCAAAATCTGAGTATTTTCTTGTTGCAAGTTCAGCAGCTTTAACAAGCTCCTCTACCCCATGTTCGCTACCAAATGTAGTTAAACCTATCCTAACTTTTTGCCAAAAGTTCCACTTTTTATCGCATCGGCTATTTCGTTAAATACTTCACCGATTAGCCTCTTTACATTTTCATTAGCCATAGTATCACCTCTTACTTTTGAAGTAGATATGAGGCAAATTCCTTCATAGCTTCTGCCACCATGTTCTTTACTTCTTCCTTTGAAATTGTTGTATCTTCTTGCTTTCCTGGATTCTTTTCAACAACAAAGGATATACCATCAAATAGATTTGTCATTCTTGCAAGGAACAAGCTTCCCTTACCAACAAGCATAAATCTATTCATAGTTCCATTAAGTATCTTTTCAACACCAAAACCAATTATCGGAACTCCTGATGGAACGTGTCCTTGTGTTGGAGCAAAACCAACATAACCGCAATTCTTTGCAAATTCTGCCATCTTAGCCTTTTCTATTTGACCCTTCATAACAGCAAGAGCTGCAATCATCTTATAGTTAGAAGCTGGAACATCTCCTGCCCCTGCTGTTTCTGTAGCATCTGGGTTTTGCATTTCTGTTGAATATTTATCTATATCAGTAAACTTTAATCCTAATTTCTCAAGTGGTTTTGCAACAATTGCTTCCATAACAGCTTGTGGTGTTGCACCAGAGCCTATGTTATGCTTCCCTATTGCATCAGTTCTTATAATTGGATGAACACCATCGTTTTCTGATACTAAAACTGCAAAGCCACCTAAAACATCCTCAACAATTGGGAATCCCTTTTAACATGGTCCTTACCGTTCATACCGAGTTTTGCAGTAGCGCCACCGCCTACAACAACGATATTCTTAAATACCCCTGATTGAACTAATCCAGCAGCGTTTACAAGGGCATGAGTTGGACCTGCACAGAAACCTCTGATATCGCATCCTGTTGCATTCTTAAGACCTACCACTTCACCGATAGCCTTTGCGAAGTTTCCTCCGCCTCTTTGATTCATATCACCGCAAGCTTCTTCTGAACATTCTATTATGTAATCTATCTCATCCTTGTTAATTCCCAATTTATCTATTAAATGTAAAACTGCTAAAACTCCTGATGCCTTAACAGCTAAATTTTCTGTAATAACATGTGCTGATAAATTTTTATCAAATTCATGGGCTCTTTTTACGCATCCTACTAATTTTCCATCCATGTAAAGTCCTTCTGCTATTCCTGAATCCACCATCTTTTCAATTTCTGATGCATCAACACCTTCACCAAGTTTTGCTGCATAGTCCTTTAATAACTTGTGGGCTTCAAATTTAGCTTTAACTTGATTTGTAAATTCCTTTTCTAATTTTACAAGGTCAAAGGCATCGCTAATTTTAATAAGACCATAAAACTCATCTTGAGGCATAATTTCTCCAAATTTTCCAAATCTAGTAGCCCCTTCTAGTTTATGATTAAACCATGGCCTTGATAATTTTGCCAATTCTTCAGGATCATAATTGCCTATGTATGTCTGTGTTACTGGATATGCAACTACGTCTTCAAATGGTCTTAAATGTTCAACAGCCTTTTTAAATAATCCGAAGCTGGGTTAATTTCTCTTTCTAATGTTTGAGTTGTTCCATTGTGCATAACCATATCTGGAGTATGCACTAAAATATAACTTGCACCTTTTAATACTGGAAACATAATAACACCTCCATTAAAATTATAGGTCGGGGTTTAGGGATAACCCCTTAAAATCCCGACCCTTAATATTAGTCTTCAAAAACTGTTTGTTCATGAATTTCAGTTTGTAATGCTTTAAGAGCCTTTTCAACAAGCTTTCTTCTTAATGCTTTTTCCTCTTCATGCGATAATGATGGATTTCCAAGTGGGTGAGGAATAGCAACTGTTGGAACTATTCTGTTTGCTCCAACTGTCTTTGAAATTGGAACAATTGTGCACATATGAACTACTGGAAGTCCTGCTCTTTCAATTTCTTTTACCATCGTTGCTCCGCAACGTGTGCAGGTACCTCAAGTAGAAGTTAGAATTACAGCCTGAACGCCGTCAGCAATAAGTTGTCTTGCAATTTCTTGACCAAATTTAGCAGCATTCTTAACTGCAGTTCCGTTACCAACTGTTGAATAATAGTATCTGTGTAGCGATCCAATCTTGCCTTCTTTTTCTAAATCTCTAAGAACGTCCACAGGTAATACTCTGTCTGCATCTTGATTTGCATATACTGGGTCATATCCCCCATGGGCTGTTTCGTATGTTTCAGGAGTTAAATCATAAACTCCTTCAATATCATATTTTCCAAATTTGCTTGCACTTGAACTTTCAATTCTATCTGGATTACCCTTTGGAACTATACCACCTGATGTAACAAGTGCAATCTTTGCTTTTGTAATATCAGCTATAGGTGGATTTGGTGCAACTCTATCAAATACAGGCATCTTAAATTCAGTTTCAAATGGTTCACCCTTAATCTTTTTAATGAGCATATCAACTGCTCTCTTTGAACCTCTCTCTTCAGCGAAATAGTTCTTTCTAATTCCTCTTTCTATATAGCCTTCCTGTGCTGGTGTTCCTATTTCTTCACCCTTTGCAAGCTTTAAGGCAAGTGCAGCCATCTTTGGAACAGCATCCCTCATGCCAACTGCACTGCCTTTAGTAGAAATTATATAAAGATCTTTTTTGTATAAGTCAACACCTGGATTTTCAATATACATACCAGTTACGACTGGTATTCCAAGTTCATCCTTAACAGCCTTTGCAATAGTTGCACAAGCTGTTCCATATCTTCCAGCGTTAAATGCTGGTCCTGCAATAAATATATCTGGGCTATATTTTTTACCATTTCAAGTATTTGCTTTAAAGCAGCATCAGTATTTTCTGCAAAATATGAGTCACCGCATATAACTGTGGCAACAATCTGAGCTTCTCCTTTAAAGGCATTATTTAATGCCATACCTGGTCCTACAAATCCTTCTCTAACTTCTGGGGCAATATGTGCCTTTTCTTCCCCACCAATGTTGGCAAAGAATTGGTTTAGATAATGAACAACTTTAAACATTTAAAATTTTCCCTCCTCTCGGCGGCTTAATCAGTCCTTAAATTGGCTGAACTGCTCCCTTATACCGCTAACTTCTCTGCTTATAGCCTCAACATCAAGAACCATTTCCATCATGCCACATTGTTCTTCATAAACAGCAGCATCGCACTCTTCTTTTATTACAGGTTCGAGGATGTGATATACCCTAAGTCCTAATGCAACTCCTGCTAATGGTCCTGCATAAGTTGGGTCACCAGCAGTTACTGTTTCTGCTGAAAGTCCTGCAGATTCAGCTTCAGAAGTTCCTAAAAGAACAACTATATTTTCAGCCCCATATTGTTCAGTTAAATCTTTAACTCTTTGTTGGATCTCCAGATCCATTGCACCTGCAGCCGTTCAAACAAAACATTCAGTTGATGTAAATACAACTTCTGCTCCTGCACTCTTTGCACATTCTTCTATTGCTGGGCCTGGGATTCCATCTCTATCGCCAATTGCTATAACCTTTCTATCCTTTAAAATCATATAAATACCTCCTTTTGAAATTGTTTTTCAATTAGAATGTCTTTGCAGATAAATATCCAAATCCTACTTCTGATGTTGCACCTGTTATAACTTGAATTTCTGCTTCTATTGATCCATCTGGTCTTAAGGAACCTGCAAAGCCACCTGCGATAACATCTGCAGCTTCTGGATGGCCTATTACCTTCTTCATTGGAGGTAACACAATAACTTCATTTGCATTACCTGCAGTAACAACTGCATCTCCCTTTGGAGTTGAGTCTGCGAGGGATTGTGATGAACCGCCTCTTCCTGCATACTCATCAGTTACAAGAACAGCCTTTATGCCCTTTTCTTCTATCTTATAGCAGTTCATAACAAGGTCAGCATCTGGATTACCAAATCCTTCTTCTGAAATAATAACTGCATCTGCACCTAAGAATTCTACAAGCTTTGCAGTATAGTTTGATGATCTTTCCTTATCAGCAAGATATACGTTTTCATTTGTTATAACACAACCTAAGAAGTTGATATCCTTACCATGTCTTTCATATAAATCTTCAATAATTGGATGATTCATATGAACATAAGTTGGGTTCTTATCACATGCTGATACGCAGTTACCACTGATTATAGCACCATCAAATACTTCTGTTGGATAAATGAATGTTGGTATAATCTTCTTTGCATCAACACCATATACATAAGTATCATGCAACAAACCTTGACTTTGGAGCATGTAAACATAAATAACCTTTGGAAGATTTGGATATTGTGCTACTTGCTGTAAAAGTGGTAATGTTTCATAAACCTTAACTTCATCAGGTGTTACGTTCTTGCCTGCCTTTCCTAAATAAGTAGCAGCTTTTAATCCAACCATTCTTACAGCTTCTTCATGCTCATGTTGTGGAAGATTATCAACTGGTTCGCATATCATTACAACATTATGAGTTTTTGAGAATGGAGTATATTTTGCTCCTTCTCCTGACATATCAATAATACCTTCTTGGAAACCAACAATCTTTCCAGTTGTAACTACAGCAGCTCCCTTTAAAACATGAGTTTTTCCTGAGCCAACTGTATCTACCTTTGAGATAAATCCTGGGAAAATTCCTCCTGGTCCTTCCACTTTAACTCTTGGTTCGATAACATCCTTAACTGGGATTATTCTTGCTTCTTCACCGGGATGAACAATGTCAACGTCGATGGATTTTAATCTTTCATCTCCACCTACTTCCTTTAAAAGTTCCTCCTTGTTGATGAAGAGAATACCATTTTCAACTTTAGTTTCTGGACCAAATTGAACGTCCTTAATATAAATTTTTCCTAATTCGAGGCGCAAAGCCTTCACCTCCTTTAAATTTTGAACACTTACAAGATTCTGAAACTTTATGTCAACCTAGCCTTAGGCTAGGTTGTAAGCCTACTTATAAAATCTTTTAATCATTTCTTCTATATCTGCTGCTGAATGAATCTTATCTGGAGTTAAAACCTCTGCCTTTTCTCCATTTACATACATAATCATTGTTGGAAGACCTAAAACCTTTTGTGCAATAGCAAGTCTTCTATTTTCACTTGTATTTAAGCTGCAGAATTTGATCTTATCTCCATACATCTCTTCGAACTTATGAACATCTGGCATAAGTTGCTTACACTTTTCACATTTATCTCCCCAGAAATCAACAAATACCGGCTTTTCAGTATAATTTAAAACCTCAGCTTCAAAATTATCCTTATTTACTTCTAACATTACTATCCCTCCTATTTGTTAAATTTTTCATTAATATATTCTTCTGCAGCAACAGCAGCAATAGCACCGTCAGCAGCTGCAGTAATAACCTGTCTTAACATCTTCACCCTAACGTCACCGGCAGCGAATACACCTTCTACATTGGTTCTCATTTCTTCATCAGTTGGAATGTATCCCTTTTCATCAAGGGCTATCTTTCCTTCGAAAACCTTAGTTATTGGATCTAGACCTACAAATACAAATACACCATTTACAGGAACCTCTGAAACCTCACCAGTTTGAAGATTTTTAACAACTAAACCTTCAAGTATTTCATCGCCTTTAGCTTCTTCAACAACACTATTTAATATAAACTTAATCTTTGGATGGTTCATAGCCTTTTCAACTAAGTATTTAGCTGCTCTAAATGTATCTCTTCTATGTATAATTGTTACGCTTTCTGCAAACTTTGTTAAATATAAAGCTTCTGTTATAGCTGAATCGCCACCACCAATAACTGCAACGTCTAATCCTTCAAAGAAATCTGCATCACATGTTGCACAGTAGGATACTCCTCTTCCTCTTAATTCAATTTCCCCTTAAATCCTGCAAGTCTTGGAGCTGCACCTGTTGCAATAATTACAGTTTTACCGTGATATTCCCCTTCTTTTCCCTTAACCACCTTAATATCTCCTGAGAAATCTACATCTACAACTTCATCATAAACAAATTTTGTTCCAAATTCCTCTGCTTGATGTTTCATTCTTTCTGTTAAAGCTGGACCTGTGCAATTTTCAATTGATCCTGGATAATTTTCAAGTTCTGCAGTTGTAGCAGCTTGACCTCCAAATACACCCTTTTCGATAATCAATACATCAAGTTTTGATCTTGACCCATAAAGACCTGCTGCAAGTCCAGCTGGTCCTCCTCCAATTATAACTATGTCATAAACATGATTTGACATTTTACCACCCCTTATCTGTTTAATGCATTATATATTAAATCAAAATCGATAACTTTAAAATCATAAAGAACATTTTCCGGCCATTCCCTTGGCGGTTTATTCTTTATTAAATTTTCTGCTGTTTCTATACTTTTCTCTATATACATTAACGAGTCAACATCTAACTCATCCGATTTTTTAAACTTAAAGCTACACTTTTATAGGGTGTCTGATTAGGCTTTATACTACCCATTAGAGGATGGGTTAATAATTTATGATGTTTATGAATAAAGTCCCTAACTTTATATAAAACATCTAAAAGCTTACCATCTACAAATTCTACTTGATGTTTGTCCTTAAATTTTTCTAAAGCCATATCATTATTCGTTACTATTATTACCTTTTCCATTTAAAATTACACCTCATAAAGTTAAAAACTTTAAATATTAAATAAAAAGAGGATGCAATGTTTGCCATTACATCCTCTGCTTGCCCAGAGTTCTGTCAGCAAATAGTTCTTTTGCCTGAGAGTATCATTAGGTTCGGCTAACCTAACTTACCCCTTCGGCGCCCATCAGGGTCTCTCCTACTTGCTTCATCCAGACATTATTTAACTTTCAATTATATTATATTATAAATTAACATAAATTGCTATTGTTTTTTCAATATTATTAATAAATTTAAATAATTTCCTGCAAATTTTTGTAAATATTACAAGAAAAATTACTATTTACTGAAAAAGCATATTCCAACAACACCCGGTCCTGAGTAAGTAGCTATAACAGTCCCTGCTATAAAATTAAGTATCTTTTCAATATTGTATCTTTCTTTTACCATCGTTCCTAATTGTTCTCTTTCTTCAAAATATGAAACCGTTCCAACAGCTATAGGCTTAGAAGTATCAACATCCATTTCTTCTAAATATTCTGTAAGTCTTTCTATAGCCCTCTTTAGTCCCCTAACTTTATCATATACATATAATTTACCATCCTCCATATGGATTATAGGTTTAATATTTAATATTTTTGCAATTGTTGCCTGAGCACCAGATAATCTCCCACCTTTTTAATATATTCAAGATCATCAACAGCAAAGGCTACTCTTACTTTTTGCTATATTCCTTCAAAGTATCCACAACTTCTTTTATAGCTTTGCCTTGTTTTAATAATTCAATAGCTAAAAGAACTAAAAGTCCTGTTCCAAAACTTACAACCTTTGAATCGATAATGTGAATCTTATCCGTATTTAACATTTCTTTTGCTATATTTGCTGATTGAAAAGTTCCACTAACACCAGAGGACAAATGAATTGAAATGATTTCTTTTCCTTCATCAATAAATTTTTTATATACATCGTAAAATTCCTTTGGGTTAACTTGGGATGTTTTAGGCAATTCATCAGATTCATCTAAAAAGCTTATTAACTCATCGATGGATAAATCCACTCCATCTTTATAAGACATACCTTTGTAAGTTACAGTTAAAGGGACAACTACAACTCCATGTTTTTCAATTATATCCTTAGAAAGGTCTGCTGTGCTATCTGTTACAATTACTATATTTTCCATAGAAACCTCCTTGTTTATTTCATATTTGGAAAGCCAATTTGCCTTAACGCTTCGAACATGATAATAGCTGCTGAATTTGACAAGTTCAAGGATCTATCGGTAGTCTCAACCATTGGGATCCTTATAAGGTTTTCCTTTAAAAGATCCCTTATGTAATCAGGAACACCTGAGGATTCCCTTCCAAAAATAATAAAATCTCCTACATTATATTGAACATCAGTATATAATTTTTTCCCTCGGGTTGTCGATAAAAACATTCTTTTACCTTTATGTTTTTCATAGAATTCTTCAAAACTTTCATAATAATGCACATCTAAATCTTTCCAATAATCCATTCCGGCTCTTTTTAAGTATTTATCTGTAAGCAGAAATCCTAATGGTTTTATTAAATGAAGTGAAGAATTTGTTAAAACACAAGTTCTTCCAATATTGCCTGTATTCTGAGGAATCTCAGGCTGATATAAAACTATATTTAAATTCAATATTATCCCTCCTGAATTCTTTTAATCTTATTTTAACAATCATTTAAAATTTATTCAAGCAGAGTTATCATAAATAAAAGGCATCCATAGCGGATGCCAAATAATTATTTAATAATATGCTTTTCATTCCAAATTTCCTCTGCAACCCTTGCCCATTCATTTGCATAATACATTAGCTTTTCCGATAACTCATCTACTGTTTCATCATCGTTTAATTGTGTTGAATATGCATTAGTTTCATGAACCATTTCCTTTAAGGCTTCTGGATTATCAATTAACGGACAGGGCCTTAATTGATTTTCATTAAATGGCTGTCTCTTTCTATATGCCTTAAATAAAGGAGATTGTAACACTTCCAAAAGTGAGTGTTCTTTTATATTCATATTTGAATAATGGATAAAAGCACACGGTTCACAATCTCCATTTGCATTGATATGGAAATACCTTCTTCCACCTGCTATACACCCTCGTGAAAATTCGCCGTCATTCCAAAAATCCAGAACAAAAATAGGATCCTTTGCTCTTATTTCATTAATTCTTTTATACATATATTTTCTTTGCTCAGGAGTTGCCATAAAGTTAACATCACTGTCTTTTCCAACAGGGACATAAGTAAAATACCAGCCGAATCTACAACCCTTTTCAATCATAAGATCTATATATTCTTGTGATGCAACAGCTTCCGTATTGTATCTGTGATAAGTAGTAGAGAAGCCAAAAACACAACCTGCTTCTTTTAATATATCCATTGCCTTCATAACTGCTTTAAAAGTTCCCTTTCCACGTCTCATATCAGTTTCTTCTTCAAAACCCTCTATACTAAAGGCTACTGCAAAGTTTCCTACCCTTTGCATTTCCTTAGCAAATTCTTCATCTATTAATGTTCCATTTGTAAAGGATAAAAATGCACAATCATCGTGCTTTTCACATAATTTTATTATATCATTCTTTCTAATTAAAGGTTCTCCACCTGAGAAAATATACATATAGATTCCAAGCTGTTTTCCTTCAGTTACAATTCTATCAAGAGTTTCAAAGTCTAAGTTCCATGTTTTATACATTCCAGCCCAGCATCCTATACAATTAAGATTACATGCTGACGTTGGATCCATCAAAATAGCCCATGGAATGTTACAATCATATTTCTTCTCATTTTCAAGCTGCATAGGAATGCCAAAGAAAGTTGCATTTAAAAAGTAATTTATACCGATTTTTTCTCTAACATTAGGATGCGTCTCTGTTAAGAGCTTGTAAGTATACTTATACCAATTGCTATCTTTGTCATCAAGATATTTTTTTATGGATGCTATATATTTTTTATCCTGTTCCCTTATTACTATCTTTTCTGCCCAATTGATTAGCTTAGGAAGATTCTTCTCAGGTTCTTTCAAAACATACTTTACAACTTCCTTTATTGCTGCCTCTCCTAATCTTGTCTTAGCCAAATTCATTGTAAAACCCCTTTTCCCTTACTATTAAATACTTATTACAAATGATTAAAAAAAATTCCATATTTAATTATACACCTATTTGTTAAAATTGTATTTTTTAGCAGTTAAATTAACATAAAAAATAGCACAACTAATTGTGCTATTTTAAAAATCTACTAATTATCTTATTTCTATGGATTTTTACTGCCTTCTGAGGGCATAACTCATGGCAACAAAAACATCTTATACAGGTTTTATAATCAACATGTGGTTTGTTATTCACCATTTTAATGGCCTTTGGTGGGCACACATCATGGCATCTGTTGCATCCTATACAAACATCATATTGAAAAACTGGTCTTGGTGAAAGATAATAGGTTAAGAATTCCTCAACTCTTTTAGGAACTCTTCCTCTAAAAAAGTTAACGCTTTTTGTATTTGGGAGCTTATATTTTAATATAAAATTATTTATATTTTCACCTTCAAATTCTATGTCATCTATCCTCCCTGTGCATAAATTCCTTTCAATAGCCCTTTGAACTGTCGGAACATCTTCAGGATTTATTCCCATAACATAAGAACCAGCAACATCTAAATAATATGGATTAAAGGATGCCAATATAAGACCAGTTTTTTAGGCACTCCTGCAGTTGGTCCATCCCCTCCATTCCAACAATACCATCGATTATAGAAAAATGAGGCTTTACTGTCTCACAAATATCTACAAGCAAATTTGAAAAGTCTTTTATATCTGGCATTTTTAAATGATATTCTGCTTTATAAATTCCGGGTATCATCCCAAATAAAACTTTTACAGCACCTGTATATAATGCCATCCCATGAGTTTTTAACTTCGAAATGGTTATAATTTTATCGCATTCAAAGGGTGGTTTAATCATGTTTAATTTTTTTATCATACAATTTTCAGGAGTTAAAAAATCTTCTGTTCGGCAGTCATAATTTAATTTTGAACCGGAATTTTTAGCTGCCTCTTCAATGCCACAAACTTTATAAAGGGATTTCAAAACCTTTTCGTTATATGGTCCTCCTGGACTATCCCCGATTATAACATCGCAGCCATAATCCACTAATTTTTTGCCACAGCTTCAACTACCATAGGATGGGTTGTTGCGGCATCATCTGGATGTTTTTTCATAACAAGATTAATCTTTAAAAAACTTTATCATTTTTATTTACAACTTTGCCTATCCCACCAGCCATATCAAAAATTTTATCAATTGCACTATAAACCTCTTCTCTATTATAATTTTCACACTTTGATAAAAATACCTTTTCCATAATGACCCCCTTATAATATATAATTTTCAATAAATTTTGCTATACCATCATTGTCATTAGAATCTATTATCAAATCTGCAATATTCTTTAATTCTTCGGTTGCATTACCCATAGCAATCCCAAGCCCTGCGTATTCTACCATTGATATATCGTTTTCATTATCACCAATACAGATTACTTCATCGCTTTTTAAATTATAATAATCAGCTAGTATTTTAACAGCATTACCCTTTGATGTGTTCTCCGCCATAATTTCAAAATTATTATCAAAAGAAGAAAAACAGAAACATCCATGTTGTTTTTTATATGTTCTTTAAGTTTAAAAAGTTTATCCAATTCATCTGACATAACAACGATTTTAAGAATGTCATTTTCTTGGATTACATCATATAAATCTTTAACTATTTCAACTTTAACCCTTTCATTCTCCGGAATTTGCTGATTCCATAAGGTATAATTTTTTGATGAATAAATTAATTTTGTAGAGTAAATGGTATCTTCAGTAAAGACATGAGGAATAAATCCTTCATTTTCTGCAAGCTTAATTATTTCCTTTGCCTTTTCCTTTTGTAAGCATTTTTTATATATAATTCTATCTTCATCCTTTTCTCTAATATAGGCACCATTTGAAGCAATAATAGGAGCTTTAGTCCCAATTAGCTTTGCATAAAATAAAGCCGAAGTAAAAATTCTTCCTGTGCATACTACAAGCTTAATACCTTTTTGGTCAGCCTTTTTAAAGCCATCTTAGTGCGTTCTGTTATCTCCTTATTACTATTTAACAATGTCCCATCCATATCCATTGCAATCATCTTATATCTCATTTTATTGCCTCCTCAGTCAATATATTCCACCTCGAATCTTTTAATGAATCTATCTAATATTTTAACAAATTTATTTGAAAATAATATGCTAAATATTATGTTGCCAATAGCATGCATAGAATCAAATACTAAGCTGCTTGCTACACCAAGTAAAACCGCATTAATGGTTAATGGGCGAATAAACCCCACAACAAACCACATATCCAATATTATTCCATAAATAAACCCCCACAAGCCACAAAAATCGTAAATATTACTATGTTGTAGTTACTTATAAGTTTTCTTAAAACTCCAAAAATACTCCGCACAACCCCCATCCAAGCATTTGCCATAAAGTCCATGGACCATGCCCTAAAAAAAGTTTGATATAAAAGCAGATAATACACCTACAATAAATCCCTCAACGGAACCTAAAGTATAGCCCGACACTGCCACAATAAAAGTAGTAGGTTGAACATTAGGAACACCCGCAAAGGGAATTCTAAAAACACCTCCCATTGCAGCCATAGTTGATATTACTGCTAATTTTTTGAATCTATGCCCTTAAATTCAAACAATAAGAAAAAGTAAATAATAATTAAAACAGCCGATATTGTTATCATAGAATTTAAACCGATATTAAAATAAGTCAAAATTATAATTAAAGCTATAAAAATAACAAAAAATAGTCCATTTATTAACTTTTTCATATTATCACCATCAATAATTAGTTATCCTTTTTAGTATTTCTATGCCTTCCTTTGAATTAACGACTTTTATTTTATCTTTAAAAATTCTTGAAATCTGTGGAGAATAATATATAGCATCGCAAAGTATATCTAAGGTTTTCCCATGAGCAACAATTTCACCTTGGTGCATTATCATAGTTGAATCGCAAAAATCACCAACAAAATCACTTGTCATGGGTTATTATTATAACTGATTTACCTAAAGAGGCATATTCCTTTATAAAATTTCCTATTTCTATTTTATGATAAATATCTATTCCTCTGGTTGGTTCATCTAAGATTAAAATATCCGGTTTTGTTACAACAGTGCATGCTATAGCAAGCCTTTGCTTCTGCCCTCCGCTTAAATCCCGAGGATTTTTATCCATTATTCCATATAAATCAAATTTTTTCAATAATTCTATTACTTTTTCCCTATCAAAGTCACCAATATTTCTCAAACTATAAGAAGCTTCATCAAACACTGTATCTCTGCCAAAATAAAGTGTTGGATTTTGGGCCAAGTATCCGATGCTTTTTACTCTTTCAACATCATTTAATCTTTCTATTTCCTTACCATTTAAAATGATTTTACCTTTAAATTTCTTTATTAACCCAACTAATATTTTTGATAAAGTTGTTTTCCCTGCTCCATTATGCCCCATTATACCTAATACTTCACCTTTATGTAGATTAAAATTTATATTTTTTAGGATAGGTCTATTTGGACTATACTCAAAATATAAATCCTCTACCTTTAAAATTTCATCTTTAAAACTTTTTATATTACTGTCTCTTTTATTAGGGACATTTTTATTAGCTATTATTTTTTGGCTTCTTTTATATTTAACGGAACAGCTTTAAAACCAGCTTCTTTAAAAATAATCGATACTTTAGGCAAAAATTAATTTTCTCTATATAAATATTAATTTCATCTTTGCCAATCTCATTAATTATTCTTCCATCTTGCATAATCAATATTTTGTCAGCCATATCAAAGCTTTTATCCAGCCTTTGTTCAACTAAAATTATTGTCTTACCCATATCCTTATTTAATTTGTTTATAGCATTTAAAATTTCATCAGCAGAAATTGGATCAAGTTGAGATGTTGGTTCGTCTAATAAAATCACCTCTGGATCCATGGCTACTACTGAAGCTATTTCTACCTTTTGCCTTTCCCCACCTGAAATATTATTTATTGATTTTTCCTTTATAAAGTCCAAATTAAATAGGTTACTAACCTCTGCTATATTTTTTTCATGCGTGTTATGTCCATATTCAAATTTTCCATTCCAAAAGCTATTTCTCTTTCTATCGTGTTATAAACGCTTTGTTTCTCTGGATCTTGAAAAATGAATCCAACAGTTTCAAATAGCTCTTTTTTGATATATCTTTTATATTCTTATTTTTTACAAGGACTTGCCCCTTAATCTTCCCCCATAAAAATTTGGAATAAGCCCATTTATTGTTCTTAATATCGTTGACTTACCACATCCTGAAGGCCCTACAATCAATACAAAATCCCCTTCATTTATAGTCAAATTTATATTTTCAAGGGCCGGTCTTGAAGTTTCAGGATAATAATAAGTAAGATCCTTAATTTTTATCATTTCCATTAATCCACCACCAATTTACAAATACTATTGAATAAAAAACAAATAAAATTATTATTTCATATACTGTAATTTTTTTAAAGGACTATCGATTTGGGGAAAAAATTTAAAAGAATTTAAACCTAATATTAACTGCCCTATTAAGAATCCAATTGAAATAGTGCACATTAAAATTATAACATAATCTCTAAAATTGAAATTTTGATTTTTAAAACTACTTCTTTTGTTGAACCATATCCTCTTGAATACATCGCCTCTGCCAATTCTATCGAGTCCTCAAGGGAAGATAAAAACAAAATATTTACTACTTCACCATAGGATTTTATTCGTTTATAAAGATTTCCTTCAAATGTATTTCCCCTAATAAACTCAATTTCTTTAATATTATTTATTTGATTTATTAAACTAAAGCTCAGTCTATACACTAGGCTCATGACCAGTGAAGATTTACCAAATATTTTTGATATGATACTAAAGGCATCATCTGGATTTATTATTAAATTTCCAAAAGCAAATGTCATCATTATTGCAATAAGTCTTGATGCCATAAACAAGGAATAATAAAAAGATTCTAAAGTTATGTAAAAGTCCCCGATAATAAATATCTGTGTCTCTCCATTCTTGTTTATCAATAAATTAAAAATAATAATTATAAGTGCAATAAAAACTGAAAACCTAAAAAAGCAAAAACTTCTTTATGTATCTCGTTAACTTTAGCAAGTAAAATTAGTGAAATTAAAATAATCGCCAAAATTAAAATATTATTTATCATAAGAAATGCTATAATATAAGTCAAAATTAAAATTATATTTGTTAATGTATTAAATCTTTGAATGAATTTATCCCTTGAAAAATTCAACATAGTTATCACCTTTTATAATAAGATGGGTGGAAAAACCACCCATCATTTAATTTCAATATATTTGCTTTCACTTCTAATATACATCGGCTTACCGTCGATATTTTTTTCTGCATAAACTTTATATATCCCTGCTTGATCTAAAACTATAGTTGCTATTCCCTCCTCATTTGTGTTAATCCTATTTTCTCCAAAGCAAACTATAGCATCCTTTACAGCACTACCATTCGATGTCACTTTGACTTGGACTTGTGAGTTTAATTTTATATCGCCAAGAATTTCTATACTTAGTGGTTTTATTCCCCAATCTCCATAATAAACTAATATATTATCATTATCTTTTATTTCATAATCCGCCATTCCTGAGTTTGGTTCAGCATAATTTACCATATACATCCAGCCATCCCATCCACCAAAGGATCCACTTTTTATTTCTGCTATTTCATTTATAAATGGTGCCCCATAATCATAATTTACACTAAAACTAATATTGTTTTCTATTAATGCCCTAACTAAAGCAGCATAGGCAGATGGCTTTGCTGTGACATAGCTTTTCCCTTGAAGGTCATAAACTATTTTATTACCAGTTCTTACTTCAGCATCAAATATGGTTTTATCGGGTGCCTCAACTCTAACCTTTGTTATGAAACTTTTTTCTACCGGTTCAAAATTTCCTAAAACAACTTTTAATACTTTACCGTCCTTCTTTAATATTAACCTATAGTTTAAATTATTTAAATTAAAATTCTTAGAAAATTTAATTATGCCGTTGTTGCTTTTAGCAATAAGTAAATTCTTTTCACCATTTAATAAAATATTTGCTTCATCGTAATAGTTAGACTTTACAATTAAATCAAGTTGTTTAACATCCTTAAAATAAGAAGAATATAGAATATTAAAGCTAGAACTTTCTTCTCTATTTATAGCCTTATAGTAATTACCCCTCATACAAATAATATTTTTATATGCATTTTTCTTATTTACATAGCTTAATAAACTTCTTACAACTTGATTTGTAGCTATATCATCGACTTTCCCACTTTTAATATGTTTAAAACCACCAGTCTTATCCTTGTATAACAGCAATTCATTTATTATGTTTCTATTGTTAATGATATATTTTGACAAATCATCCCCTGATGATACAGCCGCCTGAAGGATCCACGCAATCGTTTCTGCAGTTTGTTGCTCTTTAGGCAATTTCTTTAAGTTATTTTTTAAATAGTTTAAAGCCTTATTAACAGATGCTGAATTTTTATTTCTACCTGTCATTGTCAAAGCTGTGATAGCCATTGCAGTAATATCTAAATCGCTTTTTCCTGAAATGACTAATGGAAATCCTCCGTCCTTATTTTGATTTTTTTCCAAATATGAAATTGCAGCGCTCCTATTGTAGCTCTCCTTTAAAGTTTCTAAAGCAATAATGCTCCATATATGACCATTTAAAAAATTTTCGTTTGTTCCATTGATCATATCCTTAAATTTGCCATTAGAAAGTTGTGAGGATTTTAAAATTTCAACTAAATCTATTCCATTAAAATTTCTAGGATCATATCCGGAGGCAGTTATAGTTAAAATATGTTTTGCATAGCTTGTTGTCCAATTATATGAGAGCTCTTTTAATATATCGCTGCTTTTTAAATCGATATATCTTTTTTCGTTAAATTTGATGTTATCTAATTTGTATCCTGCCATTGCAAGTGCAATTGCATCCCAGTCTTGTATGCCTTTTGTTTTTGTCTTTGTAAGTAAGTATTTCAAAGAAGAATTTAGAGCAGTCTTGGCATTGTTAAAGTTACTCTTAGAACTTGCAAGCGCATTGAAGTTTAAAGATATCATAAAAACTATAATCAATAATAAGCTTAATAATCTCTTTCCTAAATTTTTCATTTTTAAATCCTCCTTTTACGGTGTTAAATCTTTTATAGTCCATCCTTTATAATCAAAATTTAATGTATCCCCATCTTTTAAGATGATATCCTTTGCGCCCACCTTTGTTTTTTGCCATTCAAATAAATGAACCAGTCGTAGCCTAAAATACCTTTTTGAATATCTTCTTGTGTAAGTTCATTTTGAGGAATGGAGGCAATCCCATTGATTTCCTTAATAAAACCTCCAACTTCATACACCTTTGCATTTTCTTTTAATATTTGTAGAGCGTTTTTGGATGATAAGGTTTTTACCGTTTTATCAAATATTATTTCATTACCATTTTCTTTTGATATAATCAGTCTAATATTGATCTCCTTATTTTGAACTTTTTAGTAGTAGCTTGTAATTCTTTTTTGTATTCTGAGTTTCTTTGCTGCTTTTGTTAAATTCTTTAACAGGTAAGTTATTAGGGTCTTTGTTAGCTACATTTAACTTCTCATTGCTTTGTTGTATTGATGTTGAACTAATATTTTGTTTTGAGGTATCAATATTTTGACTTTTACACTAGCACATGATATAAATAATAAAAGGATTAAAATTATACTTAACAGCTTTTTCATAAATTCACCCCTTTCTTCATCAGAGGGAAAACAAAAGCCCGGAAAGGGCTTATTAACATAAGCTTTCCCTTCCCTCCGAAGGTTTTGCTCCTAATATACAGGCAGGTTTCCTGGCTCGTGGATCATCTTACTCCCTGGCCTTCCCAATTAGGTGGCTTTTCAGGTTTCATACCCACTTACAGTAGCAGGGGCTGCAGCGGATTTTCACCGCTTTCCCTTTTAACCCTTGTAGGGCACCTGTATATTTATTAAGTTTTATAGTATTAATTATATCACTAGATACAATTAATAACAATATTCATTTAATTCTGCTAGCGTTATAAATCTTATAAATTTTGCCTTTCTTAGTTGACACTTATCTAATATCTTAAAATTATATTTTTCAATAGAATCCTTCATATCCTCTAAAGTTACAAATACTGCTCTTTTTGCTAATCTTGCAGTATGTTTAATTATATCCTCTTGTATTTTTTAGTAGTTACCGATAAGACACCATACGGTAGATCAACTATAGCTGCGTCAAAATGTTCATTTATATCTTTAATATCACTTCTTTTTATAGCAACAGGATAATTAAAGAAATTAAGATTTTCTCTTGCTCCCTTTACAACCTTATAATTTATATCATAGCCTTTAATATCTATTCCCATCGACAATGCCTCTAAAACCACTGTCCCAATTCCGCAACAGGGATCAACTACTTTTAAATTTAGATTTTTGCCAACTGCTATGTTAACCAATGCTCTTGAAACCCTTGAAGTTAAAGAATTACAATATTGAACTGGTTTTTTATCATGTATATGCCAAATACCTTCATTTCTAAGCAATTGTCCTACTATCCATTTATTCTCAAAATCTATAACGCCGATTTTAAATAAGGGATCATGAATAGCTACTTTGCCTTTAATAGCACTACCAATAATGCTTTCCACAAAATGCTTTTTATTTAAATCCATTCTTTCAAATAAACTTATATATTGAACCTTATAATTATCATAACTTAGC
Organism: Caloramator sp. Dgby_cultured_2; assembly: GCF_028872215.1. Taxonomy (NCBI): domain Bacteria; kingdom Bacillati; phylum Bacillota; class Clostridia; order Eubacteriales; family Clostridiaceae; genus Caloramator; species Caloramator sp. Dgby_cultured_2. Next base: position 657,857 of record NZ_CP118396.1, on the reverse strand, counting down.
TCCATAGTTTTAATTTTTTCAGCTAAGTTTTTGATATCACAATCCTCAGCATCGATTTTTATACTATATTTAACATAGGGACTTCTATTTACATCTACATAATCTTCATAAAAAAATATTTTTCCTTTAAATCTATTCCAAAAGATGTCTAATTTCCATTTTGCAAAATTCCTTTTCTCCATCCGGAAAGTTAACATAGTAAAAATACATATCTTCACCAACCCTAAATTATTTATAAAAACAAATCCACCTTAAAGGTGGATAATGTGGTGCGGGCGAAGGGACTTGAACCCATACGCTCTAAAGCCCTAGATCCTGAATCTAGTGCGTCTGCCAGTTCCGCCACGCCCGCATATTTCTAATAAAATTCTATCATCATTTATTTTAATTGTCTATATATTTAATCATTGTGAATCAATTACATCTTCTACTTTCTCCTCTAAAGTATTTTGTGATATGACTTTTTTGTTCCAATTCTAACCTTCCCCTTTGCTGGCTTATAGTAATCCTTAGATAACAACTCTTTTTTATTAAAATACCATCTTTATATATTTTTCTATAAGTTACAGACTTTACCCCATCGATTGGCTTTGCTTCAACTATCTTTTGACCCTCAGGCAATGTTGGATCTTTTATATATTCTGTAGTTGTTGGAATTCTTTCTATTATTTCACTTTCTATTACTATTTTTATATTTGGGTTTTCATTAGCCCCATAAAAAATTACATTTACATAAGAGTTAGATACCCATGCCTTTATATATATAGGTGCATTACTGGTATTCTTAAACTTAAAATCTATTGAAGTGCCTGAAATAGTAGCATCGCGCCCTGGAGGAACATAGGAAACTTTAAGCCCATGGGGGCGTCTCTCAATTATATCGAAATTAGCTAATAATGCTGCATTGTAAACTGTTGTAGTAACCTGACATATACCACCTGCAAGTCCAGGAACCAATGTCCCATTTATTATCACTGGAGCTTCTTTGTATCCTTTTGAAGCTACCCTTGGGCCTAAAACCTTATTCATTGAAAAAATTTCGCCAGGCATAACCACAAGTGCCGTCCAAACTTTGAGCAGCTATTTTTAAATTACCAGTTCTATTAACATCTGAAGGATTGAATTTTGTTGAAAAAACTGATATCTTTTCTTTTATTTTTTCTAAATCTGAAGATTTTATCTTAGCTTCAACTTTTAAAGTTGGAATATGAATTTCTTTGTTTTCTTTATTTTGAATAGCATCTACTATGAGGCTTTTTAAATTTTCTTCATCAACTTTAATGCCATTTTCTTCTTTTGTAATAACAAAATTCTGACCTAGTAACTTAATTGTTGCATCTTTAAAGGGCTTATTTATTTCTCGGGAAATCTTTTGAACAATTTTGTCTATGTTAGTTTTATCATAACTTAAATCTAATGTAATATTTACACTTGAATTTAACAATTTGATTCTTTCGATAGTTTGTCTAAAAATATTACCTTCTTTTCCAATTAATAAAGCCTTATCCACAGCTTCTTCGATATTATATCTTACATTTAAATCCTTAAAGGTTGTTTTGAATATCCTATCTTGATAAGTAAATTTAATAGTTTTTTCTTGTAATGGCTTATTAAATTTTTCATCTAAAAGACCTATTGCTTCCTCCTTTGTCATTTCACCAACATTTTCATTGTTAATATAAATGCCTTTAAATATTTTATTGTTATTAGCACTTGTTTTTAAAAAAGCCGACACAGCTGGAACAGAAATTAAAATCAAGATAAATACTATAAGTGCTGCCTTAGCGCCTTTATTCATAAAAGATCCTCCTAAGAAATTTTTAAGCTAAATTAGTTTATTCTACAAAAAGATAATTTTCCTTCTAAATTAAAAATATATTTTTTATTTATTTTCTGCGAAATATTTACAAAAATCTCTTAATTTACACAAGTCACATTTAGGGTTCCTAGCAGTGCAAATTTTTCTTCCATGCCAGATAAGCCAATGGTGTGCTCTAGACCAATAACTCTTTGGGATATTCTCCATTAGTTGTTTTTCCGTCTGCAAAACATCTTTAGCATTTGCAAGGCCTAATCTGTTTGCTACTCTAAACACATGTGTATCAACAGCAATTGCATCCTTCCCAAAGGCATTTGAAAGGACAACATTAGCACTTTTTCTCCCAACCCCAGGCAGTTTTATTAAATCTTCCATTTTATTGGGAACATTTCCATTAAACTGTTCAACTATAATTTTACTAGCTTCAATAATATTTTTTGCCTTTGTCTTATAAAGTCCACATATTTTTATATAACCTTCTAATTCCTGTGGAGTTAATTTTGCAATATCATGGGGTTTATTATAATCCTTAAAAAGCTCAGCTGTAGCTTTATTAACAGTTTCATCAGTAGTTTGTGCCGATAGTATTGTAGCTATTAGAAGTTCGTAGGGTGTTGTATAATTCAAAGCACATCCCAAATTTCCATATTCCTGTTCTAATATTTTAATTATATCCAAAGAATTATTCATATTTTCACTTCTAAATAATAATATAAAAAGGGCTTAAAGCCCTTTTATATTATACCCATTCTCTTTCCTACCTTTTCATAAATAGCAACTGCTTCATCGAGCATATCCTTAGTATGTGCTGCAGTAACAATATTTCTAACCCTTGCTTTTCCTCTTGGAACTGTAGGATAAGCAATACCTTGAGCAAAAAGTCCTTCTTTAAATAATTCATCGCTAAATTGCATTGCCTTTGCTTCATCACCAATTATTACTGGTGTAATTGGTGTCTCGCTCTTTCCTAAGTCAAATCCTAATGCAGAAAGCTTTTCTTTAAAGTATTTTGCATTATCCCAAAGTCTATCAACAAGCTCACTGCTTTCTGATAAAATTTCGATTGCTTTTAATGCAGCAGCTGCTGCCCTGGAGTCATTGCAGTTGAGAAAAGGAATGGTCTTCCTCTATGTTTTAACCAATCAATTAATTCCTTTGATCCTGCAACGTATCCGCCAACAACTCCTATCGCCTTTGAAAGAGTTCCAACCTGAACATCAACCCTTCCATATAACCCAAAGTGTGAAATAGAACCGCTACCATTCTTTCCTAATACACCTGAAGCATGAGCATCATCTACATAAACAAAGGCATCAAATTCTTCAGCGATTTCAACTATTTCAGGTAGCCTTGCTATATCTCCATCCATAGAGAATACTCCGTCAGTTACAATCATAAATTTCTTATACTGGCCACTTTCATAGGCTTCCTTTAAAGTTTTTCTTAAATCATCCATATCGTTATGTTTATATCTTAGAATTTTAGCTCCTGATAATCTACAACCATCTATAATGCTTGCGTGATTTAGTTCGTCGGATAGAATTGCATCCTCTTTTGTCATTAGAGCACTAACTGTTCCCATATTGCAGTTAAATCCTGATTGAAATACTATAACTCCTTCAGTTTTTTGAATTTTGCAAGTTTTTCTTCAAGTTCTTCATGAATATCTAAAGTTCCTACAATCGTTCTTACTGCGCCAGCTCCTGCACCATATTTTTCAGTAGCCTTGATTGCAGCTTCTATTAATCTTGGATCATTTGCAAAACCTAAGTAATTGTTAGAAGATAAATTTATTACTTCCTTTCTATTGATAATACACTTAGGGCCTGTTGGACCTGTAACAACAGGAAGTTTCCTATAAACCCCTGAGCCTTTAATTCCTCCAAATTTTTAACTAAAAAATCATGTAATGTTTTGCTCCCCATTTTTACACCTCCAAATTATATTCATATCCTAGATTTATTTTACAATATTTCTATATTAATGTCTATTATTTCTGCCCTTCCATCCTGCTCAATTTGTCTAAAAATTGAATTTAAAGTTGCATCTACTACTTTCTTATCGCTGCCTACAGTTGCAATACCCAATTCGCATAGTTGCCATTTGTCATTTTCTCCAACTTCTGCTACCGAAGCATTGTGCTGCATTATTTTGGATATTAAGCTCTTTACTATTTGTCTTTTTTCCTTTAAAGAATGTGGTGTAAAAATTTTAATTTAATATTTGCAATTCCAACTATCATTTATAAACTCCCCTATACTCATCTGGTAATAGTTCAGCTATCTTTTTCATTAAATAATTTAAACAATAATTATCATATTCTTCTTTATTCATTCCTTCAATTTTTTCTGGTAAACTAAAAGCTTTTCCTATATTTACAGTAACATCTGCCTTAAAAATCTTTCCTTCCCCATATCATCGTCATTAATAGGCATAAGCTTTTCTGTTCCATAAAGTCCAATCGGAACTATTGGAACATTACACCTTCGTGAAATTAAAATAATTCCTTTTTTACCTTCTATCATTTTTCCAGTTCTTGAACGTGTTCCTTCAGGAAATATCATCAGAGAATGTCCTTCTTTAATAACATTTATACTTTTTTAATCGCCTCAATATCAGCTGAATTTGGATGGATTGTAATAGTGTTTACCGCTTCAATACCTATTCTACTTAATGCTTTAGGCTGTAGCTTAACTCCAGCAACAAAATAAGGATCAAAATCCTTTAATACTTTATTTAATATAAGTCCATCAGAATTGCTTAAATGATTCGCTATAAAAATGACTGGTGATTTTAAACTAGCGAGATTTTCATAATTTTTAACTTCAATATGAGCATATTTGTTTAGAGTATAGTCAACAATTTTTTTACAAATAGGTTTATAAATACTTTCAGGTAAAGCAAATAAAACCTTGCCTAAAATGTCTTTTAACATTATATCATCCCTTCGTAATAATTCTTCTTTAGTCTAATAATTACAATATAACATTTATTAAGAAGGATAAGATGCTAATAACGATATAACCTATTATTGCAGAGCCAAGGCCGCTTACAATAAAACCTGTTGTAAACATAGAAACCAGCATTAATAATATACCGTTAATTACTAAGGTAAAAAGTCCTAAAGTAACAACGTTAATAGGTAAAGATAAAATTAACAAAACAGGTTTTATTAAAGCATTTGCTAATCCCAAAACAATTGCTGCAACAATTGCAGTCCCAAAGCTGTTTATGTGTATGCCTTCAACTAAATTTGCAGTTAAATAAATAGCCGTTGCGTTTATTAATGTCTTAGCTAAAAAACCTTTGTCATCTCTCTTTGACACTAATATCCCCCATCCTTTTTAAATAATATTCTACATAATATGAAAAATAATCATCGTTAATTAAAGATTTTATTTTAGCTTGACCTTCATTAGTTCTACTATTAGCTAAGGCAATAATAAGGTTTCTTTGTAGTATTTTTTGCCTCTCCAGCCACCAGAAGTTTTTGATATGTTTCTTTAAACCTTTTATTTGACATATTTAAAAAGTCTTCTGCTACTACATTTATATTCCACTCTTCAGGCATAAAATCCTTTATGTTCGAATAAAATACATTTTTATTTAAGGGGCAAACATCCTGACAGGTATCACATCCATAAATTCTATTGCCCATTTTGGCCATTTCTTCATAAGTTAGTCCATCTTTTTCTGGGTAATATAGGATAAACATTTTTTAGAATTTACATAATAAGGTCTTTCAATTGCTCCTGTTGGACAGGCCTTCATGCAAATCTCACAATCACCACATTTCGATTTAATTGGAATGTCAGGTTCAATATAAATGTCTGTAACCAACTCCCTAAAAAGACGAAGGAACCATATTTCTCAGTGTATATATTTGTGTTTTTTCCGTAAAACCCTATTCCACTCATATATGCAATTTCTCTATCATGTAAGGGCCCTATATCACAAAAGTAGAAGGAATTAGCATTAAACTCTTCTTTTAAATATATTTGTATTTTATTTAATTTATTATATAAAACTTTATGATAATCTAATCCCAATGATGATTTTGAAAAAAATGGTTTATTATAATCGATCTCCATCGTTCTATAGGGAACAGCTATTGATATAAAGGATTTAGCATTTTCCATAATATTCTTTACATCTATTCTTTTATATTCATCTTCCTCCTCAAACCCTGACAAATGTCCATTTAACCTTTTTTCTCTTAATCTATTAACAAACTCATCCTTAAAATTTATACTTGAAAACCCAATGTATTCAATGCCAATATGTTTTGCATAATTTATTATTTTTTCCTTTATCATCATTTCACCCCAGGGTTTTAAACTTTTAGGACTTATTATTAGTATAAATTGTTTTTTAAAATTCCACAATAATAAATAGAAAATAATATGAAGGGATAACAATGAGAAGAAAGGTAGCCGTTGAAAGAAATCTGCAAAACGTAAGACAATACTTTGAAAGCCAAGGATATAAAGTTGACATATTTGATGGTCCTCAAATTTATAACATTAAAGGGAATAATAACTATGATGCAATAATCGTAGCAGGAGGAAATAAGGATTTTCTTGGCATTCAAAATGCTGAAAGTAAAACCCCTGTTATCGATGCAACTGGCATGACAGCACAAGACATATATAATCGCGTTACCAAATTAGAATTTTAAAACCCAGGTGAAACCTGGGTTTTAAATCCATAATCCATATATAACATTATTTAAATTTTCTTTATCCTTTATCGATTCATAATCTATTTTAACTACTTTACCTGGGATTCCAACCACTTGTCCCATAGGGAGGGACATCCTTTAGAACAACTGAATTGGCACCAATTTTAGCATTATTCCCTATTTTTATCGGTCCTAATATCTTAGCTCCTGCTCCAATTACCACATTATCTCCAACGGTCGGATGACGTTTAACGTTCTTTTCCTTTCCTGTTCCACCAAGGGTTACACCGTGAAAAATAGTTACATTGTTCCCTATCTCGGCCGTTTCTCCTATAACAACTCCCATCCCGTGATCTATAAAAAGACCTTTGCCTATTTTAGCACCTGGATGTATTTCTATACCCGTTCTATGCCTTGCAAATTGAGATATCCATCTTGCTATCACAAAGTGTTTTCTGACATAAAACCAATGGGCAATTCTATGATAAATTAATGCGTGTAACCCCGGATATAAAAGAATAACTTCCAAAAGACTTTTCGCAGCCGGATCCTTCTTTAATATATTTTTGCCTCTTCAATAATCATTTTAAACATACTAATCACTCCTCAAAAAGGTCTGTTGATAAATACCTTTCACCTGTATCAGGTGCTACTGTAACTATCCTTTTTCCCTTTCCTAAGTCCATTGCCTTACTTAATGCAACAAAAATTGCTGCGCCAGATGATATTCCAACTAATATTCCTTCTTTTTTTGCTAATTTTCTTGATGTTTGAAAAGCTTGTTCTGCTGTAACAGTTATAACTTCATCGATTACATCTTTATCAAGAATGTCAGGGATAAACCCTGCGCCTATACCTTGAATTTTATGAGGGCCTGGTTGACCTCCAGATAGAACTGGAGAATCTTTAGGTTCTACAGCAACAATCTTTATATTAGGAATTTCTCTTTTTAAAATTCTACCTACCCCAGTTATGGTTCCTCCTGTTCCAACACCGGCAATAAACATATCTATTTTACCTTCCGTTTGCTTTAGTATTTCTTGTGCTGTTGTTTTCATGTGAATTTGAGGATTGGCTATATTCTTAAATTGCTGCGGCATAAAATATCCATTTTCCTTTGCTAATCTATCAGCTTCCTCAACAGCACCCCTCATACCCTTTTTACCATCAGTTAAAACAAGCTCAGCACCATAGGCCTTCATGAGTTTTCTTCTTTCAATACTCATAGTTTCTGGCATAACTAAAATAACTTTATACCCTTTTGCAGCACCAACCATTGCAAGTCCTATACCTGTGTTTCCGCTTGTCGGTTCAATAATTGTGTCTCCAGGTTTTATTAATCCCAACTCCTCTGCTTTTTCAATCATAGATAAAGCTATTCTGTCCTTAACACTTGATCCCGGATTAAAGGACTCTAATTTCACTAGCACCTCAGCCATTCCTTCATCAGTCAATCTATTTAATTTAATCATTGGTGTGTTTCCAATCAATTCATAAATGTTGTTAAAAATCATATATTCTCCCTCCAATTATATTTATTTTTTCCCTGTGCACAGGAAAATTAAAAAACTATATAAAAAGCCTTCACCTCTTGTTCAGAGGCGAAGGCTTAATCTCCGCGGTTCCACTCTGATTGGGACAATAATCCCATCTCTATCCGGCACCATCATGCCGTCCCACTATAACGGGTGGACCCGTCTCAGCCTACTGAATTTCAGCCTAACGCTCACAGGTGCACTTCAGCTATACTTTTGTGTAGGACTCTTCCAGCCAAGGAGCCCCTCTCTGGCCACTCCATATAGCCTACTTTCCCTGATCACAGCGTTTAATTCCGATTAATTTACTCTGATTTTATTATATGATTTTTAATTAACCTTGTCAACAATCTAATGTTAAATATTTGTTAACTATCACTTACAAAAACATGCTTACCTATTACCTTTATTACAGGTCTTGACCATATCCATTTATTAGTTGTTTTCTCAGGATTGTAATAAAATAGCGCTCCCCTGATGGATCCCAACCATTGAGAGCATCTACTGCAGCTTTTTGGCGCTATCAACCGCAGGAAGATTAATCTGTCCATCATCTACTGCAGTAAATGCACCTGGCTGATAAATAACTCCTGGTATTGTTGATGGAAATCTTGGATCTCTAACTCTATTCATTACAACTCCCCCAACAGCAACCTGGCCTACATAAGGCTCTCCCCTTGCTTCACCTGAAATAAGTCTTGATAATAACTCTTGATTTTGTGAACCGTTGTATCCCCTTTGGGCACTGCCTACATTAATTCCTAATGCTGCCAAGGTTTTAGGTCCCACAATCCCATCAGGATAAAGACCGTTTTTCCTTTGAAACTCCTTTACTGCAGTATAAGTAAGATATCCATAAATTCCATCAACGTTACCCTTATAATAACCCCAATTTTTAAGTCTTCTTTGTATTTCAATAACGGTTTCACCTCTTGATCCCCAACTATATGTAGCTGCATTAATTATATTAATATAAATTATAGAAAATAAAATAACAGTAATAATAAACCATGTCACAAATACAATTTTTTCACAGCAACACCTCCCATTATATTTTTGTTAAATTAAAGATTTAATACCTTTTTATTTGACTATTTCAAATTAAAATAATATATTATTATTCAGTAAAGAATTTATTGAGGTGATGCTCTTGGACTTTTTACCCATTACTAAAGAAGATATGAAAAAAGAGGTTGGGATGAGCTTGATTTTATATTCGTAACAGGTGATGCTTATGTTGATCATCCTTCCTTTGGCCATGCAATAGTAACTAGACTTTTAGAAAGTTTAGGATTTAAAGTTGGAATAATATCACAGCCAAACTGGAAAACAGCTGAAGATTTTATTAAACTCGGTAAGCCTAAAATTGCTTTTTAGTTTCATCAGGTAATATAGATTCTATGGTAAACCACTATACAGTAAATAAAAAAGACGCAGTGAAGATGCATATTCACCAGGTGGTAAAGGCAATCTTAGACCAGATAGAGCAGTTATAGTTTATTGCAATAAAATAAGAGAAATTTTTAAAGATGTTCCTATAATAATCAGGGGTATTGAGGCAAGTCTTAGACGTTTTGCTCATTATGATTATTGGGATGATAAAGTTAGAAGATCAATTTTATTAGATAGCAGTGCAGATCTTTTAGTTTATGGTATGGGGAAAAGCAAATTATAGAGATAGCTAATCTAATATCCTATGGTAAAAAATTACTGACCTTAATGATATTAATGGAACATGCTATATAACAAAGGACATTTCAAAGCTTATAAATTATATTGAAATTCCAAGTTATGAAGAAGTGGCAAAGGATAAGTTAAAATACGCAGCGGCTTTTAAGATTCAATACTTAGAACAGGATCCTATAAAGGGAAAAACATTAGTTCAAAAACATGGTAATGTCTACCTTGTTCAAAATCCTCCTGCTAAACCATTAACAGTAGAAGAAATGGATTTTATTTATTCTTTACCATATAAAAGAACATATCATCCTATATACAAAAATATGGTGGTGTTCCTGCTTTAAAGGAAGTAGAATTTAGTGTAGTATCCCATAGGGGATGCTATGGCGGTTGTTCTTTTTGTGCACTGCATTTTCACCAGGGAAGAATAATTCAAAAAGAAGCAGGGAATCGATCATAGATGAGGCTAAAAAGCTGACAAACATGCCAAACTTCAAAGGTTATATTCATGATATAGGAGGGCCAACGGCTAACTTTAGGAATCCTTCCTGCAAAGCTCAATTGGAACGAGGAATATGTAAAACTAGGCAATGCTTGCATCCTACCCCTTGCCCTAATCTTGAAGTTAGCCATGAAGAATATCTTGATATTCTTCGCCAAGTAAGAAACTTACCCAAGGTTAAAAAAGTTTTTATTAGATCAGGCATCAGGTATGATTATGTTCTTCTTGATAAAAGTGATAAGTTTTTAACTGAATTGATAAAAAATCATATTAGTGGGCAACTTAAAGTTGCTCCTGAACATGTGTGCGATAAAGTTTTAAAGGTTATGGGAAAACCTTCAAAAAAGTCTATGATAAATTTGTAAAGAAATACTTTGAATATAATAAAAAATTCGGCCTAAAGCAATACTTGGTTCCTTACTTAATGTCAAGCCATCCTGGAAGCGATTTAAAGGCTGCAATAGAGCTTGCAGAATATATTAGGGACATGGGATATAATCCAGAACAAGTTCAGGATTTTTACCCTACACCCGGTAGTTTATCAACAACAATTTACTATACTGGGGTTAATCCCTTAACCGGTGAAAAGGTTTATGTTCCTAAAGATCCTGAAGAAAAGAAAATGCAAAGAGCCCTTTTACAATTTAGGGACCCTAAAAATTATGATTTGGTTTATAAAGCCCTTATTAAGGCAAAACGAACTGATCTTATAGGATATGACAAAAAGTGTTTGATTCCGCCAAAGAAAAAGGAGAGAAAATGACATGAAAATAAACATATGGGATATTCTTTTAATTTTAAAGAATAATCCTCAAATAGCATATATTTACGCCATTATTAATAGCTTTTTTCAAGTTTTTTTCCCTCCTTATCCTGGAGACACTATAATAGCCCTTTTGGGCTATTTATCTTATTTAAAAATAATCAAAGGAGGCGTGGTTCTATCTTTAATAATTCTTTCAACCTTTTTAAGTAGTTCTTTATTATTATATCTTAGCTATAATTTTTCAGCCTTAATTGAAAATTCCCTTTACTTTCAAAGATTTTTTAATCTAAGGCAACTTGAAAATTTTGAAAAATGGTATAAAAAAATAGGACCTTTTTTATAGTTATAAGTAAATTTATCCCTGGGATAAATTCTATAGTAATAATTGCTTCAGGCCTATTTAAAATAGACATTAAATATTCTGTTATATCTATTGGAATTGCAACAATTATTCATAACTCAATGCTTTTTATTGCTGGTCGAATTGCAGGAGAAAATATTCATCTTTTAAAATCACTTATAAAAGAATATACCAGTTATGTTTTATTAGGTATAATTTTAATTACTCTTTTATACTTCCTTTTAAAACGGTATATCAATAAGGAGTAAAAATACTTATTGTTTTATCAGAAACCCTAACATCTAAAGGAAAATTAGGGCCTCTTTCTCCATCAATATCCGTTTCTATATCATCTGAACACTCAATTTTAAAATTTTTGCCTCTTAAATAAATAATATTATTGCTATCTAGATGTTCTCCTTTGAGCATCTTAATAAATAAATTTAAAAGTTCAACTAAATTACATTGCTTTACAGCAATCAAATTTAAATACCCATCATTTGCAGTTGCGTCAGGAGCTAATTTAAAACCTCCTGCAGATGACCCGTTTAATATTACGAACAAAAATATTTTTTCTTCAATAATTTTATCTTCTGTAGTTATCTTTATTGGAATAGCTCTGAAATTAGGAAGCTGTTCAATTCCTTTTAAATAATATGCAACCTTTCCCAATGTATTTTTTAAGTTAATATCTATTTTTGTGAAACATCCGTTAATAGTCCTGCTGCTGCAACATTTATAAAATACCTGTCATTAATTTTGCCAAGGTCAAACTTAGTTAAATTGCCTCTTACAATAGCTTCGCAGGCATCTGTAATTTTTCTTCCTATTCCAAGATGACTTGCAAAATCATTTGCCGTTCCTGATGGAATTATACCTAATGGCTTATTAATATTATGTTGTATCATTGCATTTATCACATGATTTATAGTGCCATCTCCTCCAGAAACTATTATAATATCATGTTCATTAGTAAATTTTATTCCTTCATAAATATTTTCTATAGATAAGGTTCTATATGGTGTAACAATATATCCGCCTAATTGCAATTTATGAACTACCTGATCAATTTTTAATCTAAAGGATCTATTTCCTGAATACGGATTGTATATTAAGAAGGCTCTTTGCATTGTAATCCCCCAATTTTTTTATTTTACTATAAAATAAGAGTTCCTGCAACAGCAGGAACCTTTTTAATAATATAATATATGAGTTGGTTTTGAAATATCACTCAAAGCTTCTCCTGCATCATCTGCAAGTTTAGATTCAACTGCTATGTCTCCTATTGCGAGCATTCCAACTAATCTGCCATTTTCCACAACTGGTAATCTCCTTACTTGCTTCTCCGCCATTACCCTTGCAGCATCATGAATATCCATATTAGGATTTGCTGTTGTTACTCCAACCGTCATAACATCCTTTGCTAAAACTTCATTAGGATTTTTACCAAAAGCAATATCCCTAAGAACTATATCCCTATCTGTTACAATACCAACAACTTTGTCTCCGTCAAGAACTGGAACAGAACCAACATTTTTATCTTTCATGATTTTTGCTATTTCTACAACTGGTGTATTGGGTGTTACATAAGCTACATTGGTAGTCATAAAATCTTTAACCTTCATTTATTGCACCTCCTAAATTATAGTTTTCCCCATAGTTTGTTAATAATTCTTTTAAAATATTGTAAAATATATTGTAATTTTATATAATAACTATAAAAAGGCTTAAAGGAGACGTGATTATGAAACTAAAAATTAGACCTGAAAGTTTTCCCTACGCACTTATTCTTTTTATAGTTTTTGTTGTTTTTTATTTTATTAACAAACTTTTATCCATCCTGCCACTTTTATTGATATTATTCGTTTTATTCTTTTTTAGGGACCCTGAAAGAAATATAACTATAGATGAAAAATGTTTTCTATCGCCAGCTGATGGTAAAATAATCGAAATATCAGAAATTTATGAAGATCAGTTTTTTAAATCAAAAGCTATTAAAGTTAGCATATTTTTATCATTATTTAATATCCATGTTAATAGAAGCCCTATAACTGGCAAGGTAACATACAAAAGCTATAGACCTGGTAAATATCTTCCAGCATTTAAGAGCCATGCATCTGAAATTAACGAAAGAAATACAATTGGTATAGAAAACGAATACACAAAAGTTCTAGTTCATCAAATTACAGGATTTGTGGCAAGGCGTATAGTTTGTTGGAGCAATATAGGAGACTTTTTAAAGCAGGGTGAAAGATTTGGGCTCATAAAGTTTGGTTCCTGCACAGAAATCATTGTGCCAATTGATACTGAAATAAAAGTAAAAGTAGGTGACTCCGTAAAAGGAGGATTAACTGTTATAGGAGTGATAAAATGAACGTAAAAATAAACAAAAATATTATTCCCAACATATTTACTTTTTTAATTTAACATGTGGTATGTTATCAATTATTTTTACATTAAATTCCAACTTTAAAATAGCCGCATTAATGATCATCCTCGCTGCATTTATGGATAGATATGACGGACGTATAGCAAGGCGATTTGACGCTGTATCTCCTCTTGGTAAGGAGCTTGATTCCCTTTGTGATTTAATTTCCTTTGGTGTTGCACCTGCTGTTCTTTCATGGAGCAACTTTTTGATAAATTTTGGAATTATAGGATACATTATTTCAATAATATTACCAATAGCTGGGGCATATAGATTGGCAAGGTTCAATGTAACACCCTTTAACAACTATTTTATTGGGGTCCCAATAACTTTCGCAGGTTTTTTCTTGCAGTTGATAATCTAATTGCTATATCACTGCCTCACAATATTTTATCTGCAATTATCATGTTGCTTTTATCCTATCTTATGGTATGTAAAATCAAATTTAAAAAGTTCTAAGAGCCCATGGGCTCTTTCAGATTGTAGACAAACCCTAATTGGTATTCAGGCTTTACAAGAGCCCCGTGAATGGATTTCAAAAGGCATCTCTCATGAGCTTTAGCAATTCTTGCTTTTCGACTTTTCAAAAGTCCGTAATTCTGCACACGGACGTGCAGAGCCGAGTGGCCGACACGGATGTCGGCTCACGAGAGTAGGACTTTGAAAACAAAGAAAAGCTTAGAATTGCTTAGCGAAATGAGCGAATGCCAGGGAAATCCTTCACGGGGCTTATCAAAAATAACTTTTTCAACAGTCTTTAAGAGCCCATGGGCTCTTTTTGTGTCAAAATTATAGGTGCTGCATATTATGTTATTGTAGTTTATTTTAGGAGTGGTTTGATGAATCTTAAGGGGAGCAAAACAGAGCAAAATCTATTAAAAACATTTGCTGGTGAGGCAAGAGCAAGAAATAAATATTCCTTCTTTGCAGAAAAAGCAAAGGAAGAGGGGTATGAATTCATCGCATCCGTTTTTAACGAAACATCTGATAACGAAAAAGCCCATGCAAGAAGGGTTTTTAATGATTTTTTAAAGCTTAATAAGTCTACTTCAGAAAATTTACTTGAAGCCGCAATGGGAGAAGCTTATGAGAGTGAAAAAATGTATAAGGAATTTGAAACAATTGCACGCCAAGAAGGATTTAGTGAAATTGCTGATTTTTACAAGGAACTTGCTGAAACGGAAGAATATCATAGAGAAAGATTCAATACAATCCTTCAAAATTTAAAGAGCGGTAAAATATTCAAAAGGGATAAGGAAACAAAATGGCATTGCAGAAACTGCGGTTATATCCATGAGGGCTTAGAAGCACCTGAGCGCTGTCCTCTTTGCGGATTCCCAAGAAGCTATTTTGAAATTTATTGTGAAAACTTCAAATAGGAAGTGATTATATGAAAAGATGCATGATTGCATGGGTTCCAATCGAATTATTGCTAAACGATGAAGTAGATACTTTTGAAAGTTTAACAAGAAACTCACAAAAGGAAATTGAAGAAGATTTGTTTAAAGAAATAGATGAAGAATATATTGAAGAAGAGATTAATAAATGAAAATCATGTCCTTGTGTCTTTTGGGCACAAGGCATCTTTTACTAATTTAAGCGGTGATAATATGAAAAAAATAACTCTAATAATCTTATTAATTATTTTTATTTTTTCAATGTTAAATAATATATTCATTTTAAATCTCATAACTACATTTTGCTTTCTTATTATAGTAGCTATAAAGCTAAGCAGGGAAATTAATGTTCTATCCTATTGGTTTGGTGATAAGCTTGGTGGTTTTATAAGCTCAACTTCCGGAAATTTGCCAGAACTTTTTATAAGCATCTTTGCCCTAAAAAGCAATTTAATCGAACTTGTGAAAAGTGGACTACTAGGCTCTATAATTGGAAATATGTTATTAGTATTGGGACTAAGTATTTTATTTGGTGGAATCAAATATAACGAACAAATATTTAATAAAATAATTGCAAGGACAAACTTTTCTTTGTTGTTTTTGGCACTTTGCAGCCTAATCATCGCCTCTACAATTTCCTTTCAAGGGAAGCTAAACACTCATAAATCATGTATTTTTAGCTTTTATATAGCAATAATTTTGTTGCTCATATATGTATTAGGTCTTATATTTTCGTTAGTAACACATAAAAATCTTTTTTGGTTCATTCCGACGAAAACAATAATGAGAATAACATTAAAAAACAAATTTTATTTTAATTATCATTCTTCTAATAATAGCCTACACTTTAAGTGAACACCTAGTAAGTTTAATAAATACAGCAATTACAAAATTCAAAATTCCAGAAAAAATTATGGGGATAATTATAATGCCTTTAATAGGCAATGTTGCAGAATATATAACTGCTATATATGCTTCCCTTAAAAATAAAATTAATCTATCTATAGAAATATCAATAGGTTCAAGCATGCAGTTATTATTATTTACTCTTCCTACAATTATTATTATTGCGTTTTTATTGGGACTTCCTTTAACTTTAGTGTATAGCTTCTATGAGCTTATAATATTAATAATTTCCATAGGATTAGCATTTTTGTATTCCAGGACGGAAAAAGCTATTGGCTGGAAGGTGCAATTTTATTAGCTTCTTACTTAATTATAATATTAGGATATTGGTTAATATAAAAGGCATGGAAATCCCATGCCTTTTACTGTTGCTTTTCAATTTTATCCTTTGGTGCACCACACTTTGGACATTTTGCAGGTTTACATCTTCCTTCCTTTGTTTCTCCACAAACAGTGCACTTAAATATTGCCATAAAAATCCCCCTTCATCTTTTGTTAAATAAATTTTACCATATCAAATCAATATTTGTAAATATTTATTCTCCAAAAATATTTTTCATTAACTTTTGACCGGTAGGCGTTGAAGCAATTCCACCCAAAGCTGTTTCCCTTAGTTCAAAGGGAAGTGACTTTCCAACTTTATACATTGCATCCACAACCTCATCAAAGGGTATAATGCTTTTTACACCGGCTAAAGCTAAATCAGCAGAAGTTAAGGCATTAACGGCACCAGAAGAATTTCTCAAATAACAAGGTGCCTCAACAAGCCCTGCCACCGGATCGCATACTAATCCTAAAATATTTTGAATAGCTATTGAAGCTGCATGTATAGCTTGCTCTGGAGTCCCTCCGGCCATTTCCACAACAGCTGCAGCCGCCATTGCAGCAGCTGAACCACATTCTGCCTGACATCCTCCCTCAGCACCTGATACTGTTGCATTTTTGCAATTATTTGGCCTATTCCTGAAGCAGTAAAAAGGGCCTTTACCATTTCGTCTTCATTTTTTCTAAAACCTCTGCTGCTGTTATCATAACTGCCGGCAAAATACCTGCAGAACCAGCTGTTGGAGCTGCAACTATCCTACCCATTGATGCATTGACTTCAGACACAGATAATGCTCTTGCCATAGCTTTATTTATTATATCTCCTGATATGGTTTTTCCTCTTCTATAATCTTCAACTTTTTTGCGTTTCCACCGATGAGCCCGCTAATGGAATTAACTTCTTCATTTAATCCTTTATTTGCAGAATCCATCATAACCTTTAAAACGTTCCTCATTCCTTCAAATACTTCTTCTTTGGTTTTTCCTGTTCTTTCGCATTCAAAATCTAAAACTATTTCCCAAATTTTTTTATTTGATTCTTTAGTTAAGTTTAATAAATCCTTCCCTTTAGTATACATAAAATTATCCTCCTTATACCGGATTTATTGCTACGACATTAATCATATCTTTTATATTTTTAATTTTTTCTATTACTTCATCATCCAATTTGGCATCTAATTCTATAATTGCAGTTGTAATCTTTTGAGGATTTCTTGTAACCTTCATATTTGCTATATTAGCATCTACTTCTAATATAAATTTTGATATATCTGCTATCATACCCTTTCTGTCTTTATATTTAGTAATTATAGTTGGATATTCTCCAGTAAATTCTACTTTCTCACCATCAATCTCGGTTATTAATATATTTCCCCACCAATTGATGAGCCCATTACTTCTATTGTTTTTTCATTATCCTTATAAAAAACAAATTTAACTGTATTAGGGTGTTGATCCCCTAAGTCAGTAGGAATAAAAATTATTTCTATCCCCTTTTCCTTTGCAATTTCTAAGGAGTTTCTTAGTCTTTCATCATAGGGTTCCATACCTAAAACTCCTGCAACAAGGGCTCTATCAGTTCCATGCCCTTTATATGTTTTTGCAAAGGAGCCATGAAGGTAAAATTCCACCTTTTTAAAATCCTCTCCTGCAATTTTACCTGCTACTTTGCCAAGTCTTGCTGCACCAGCTGTATGGGAACTTGATGGTCCAATCATTATAGGTCCTAATATGTCAAAAACACTGTAAAGTTTCATCTAAACACCCTTTCTATATTGTATTTTTAAATCCCTTTCCCTGAACTTCAGCTGCATCTATTATAGTAACAAATGCTCTAGGATCAATATCAAAAATAATGGATTTAATTTTTACTAGTTGATTTAAAGTTATAATACAATATATTACTTTCTTATCATCGCCTGTATAAGCTCCTTCTCCATGCAAAAATGTTACACCTCTACCTAGTTCATTCAATATGTGTTTAGAAATTTCCTCGGTTTTATTCGTTATAATCATAACCATTTTCTTTCTATCAAATCCCTGTAGAATTGCTTCAAAAACCCTTGAGGATATAAACATTGAAATCAAAGTATAAAGTCCAGCTTCAATATTGTTAATTAAACTTCCAGCTAAAACTATAAAAAATTTATTCCAAATGCAATAGACGAAATGTTTATTCCTAATTTCTTTTTTAATGCTACAGCAACAATGTCAATACCTCCCATAGACCCTTTATTTTTTAGAACAATACCTAATCCTATACCATTCAGAACACCACCATATATAGAGGACAATAATATATCTTTAATAAAAAAGTTTTATTTATTTCCCTCGTTAAAATTAAAAAGAGGGAAAGTAAAAATACGCCTAAAGCACTAAATAAAATAAAATCAAAATCAAGCTCCTTCATTCCATAAAGGAAAATAGGGATATTTAATGTTATGACTAAATATCCTGAAGGGATTCTTGTTAAGTATTGCACAATTATAGCAATGCCAGAAACTCCTCCACTTAATAGCCTGTGGGGAACTATAAAAGCATTTATCCCCACAGCTGAAACAAAACACCCAAAGGAAATAAACATGAATTTAATAAGAAAATTTATAGCTTTATTCTCTTTTATCCAATTTAAATTATTCTTCAAAACAGCTACCCCCAATAAATTCTCTTAAAATTGAATTTTTAGGTATTAAATCTTCAATATTATTATCTGCCTCAATAAAATATTCAAGGAATAACATAAGTCTGTAAGCTTCTAAATATGCAGGGCTATCCTTTGGAATTTCTTTTAAATGCTTATAAGCATACTTTTTAATATTGGCATTTCATAAGCTAATGTAGAATTAAACATTACATCTGCTTCCTCTTGGAATGGGAAAATATTTTTTCTTCACCCATTCTTACTTTAGGCCAAGACAAAATTGTATCTTCTGGACTCTTTCCTCTATATTTTGCATCTCTGACTATTCTTCTTAAAAGTCTAACGTCAGTTGTAGGAATTCTATTATGATCGTCTAAATTAAGTTGAGTTAAAGCGCTTATATAAATTTTAAATTTGTTCTCCCTAGGAATAGAATTAGTCAATAGCTCGTTTAATCCATGGATACCCTCTATTACTAAAATTGTTTTTGAATCTAGTTTTAATTTCTTCCCTGAGTTAACCCTTTTCCCAAGAACAAAATCAAACCTTGGAAGTTCAACCTCTTGACCCTCAAGGAGCATACTTAAATGCTTATTGAAAAGCCCTATATCTAATGCATAAATTGATTCAAAATCATAATCTCCATTTTCGTCCTTTGGAGTATCCTCTCGATTAACAAAATAATCATCTAACGATATTGGATAAGGTTTAAATCCATGTATTCTAAGTTGTATAGAAAGCCTTTTAGAAAAAGTAGTTTTTCCTGATGATGAGGGCCCTGCAATTAACACTAATTTAATTTTATCCCTATTTTCATATATTTTGTCTGCAATATAGGCAAGTTTTTTTCGTGCAATGCTTCAGAAACTAAAACTATGTCTTTTATATCCCCATCGATTACCTTTTCATTCAAAGCTCCAACATCAGCAACATCCAAAATCTTAGCCCATTCCTCAGTTTCTCTAAAAATCTTGGCAAGCTTTGGCACATCTTTAAATTTTAATATCTCTTTTGGATTTTCTTCGTTTGGATAGGTTATTAAAATTCCAGGATCATAAAATTTAACATCAAACAACTTTAAATATCCAGTTGAAGGAACTAATGGGCCATAAAAGAAATCGTATAAATTATCAAGTTTTCTAAGTTCTATAAATTCTTTATTTATATTCTTAAAAAGTCTTATTTTATCACTCATTTTTAAGCCATTAAATATTTCCATGGCTCTCTTTTTATCAACTAATTCCTTTTCAAAAGGAATATTAAGGTCAACTAATTCCTTCATTCTTAACTTTATTTTTTCTACTATATCAGCATCTAATTTTTGTCCAGATGAATCTCGCAATAAAGAGCTTTGTTTAATGAATGTTCTATCGTTACTCTAGAACCACTAAAGACATCTTGAGCAGCCTTTATAAGTAAAAGGCTAAGCTCCTAACATAGGTTCTAACCCCTGCTGTTTCCTTTAAAGTAATAGGTCTTATTATAGCATCCTCATAAAGCGGGGTATTCAACTCCATATAACTTCCGTTTACAACTGCAAGAACTGCTTCAATATCCCTAAAATTTCCCCTAACAATATCTTCTACTGTAACACCTTTTGGGTATAATTTGCTTGTTTTGTTATCAAAACTTATTCTTATTTGTTGGAGCATATAATGCACCTTCCTTTAAAAAATTAGAGGATATCTTTATTATATTCAAATTTTATTCAATAGCTTCTAAATATTTCTTACAATTTGTTAATCTCCTAATCGTTGAATCTTTTCCAATTATCTCAAAGGTATCGAATAGTGGCGGTGAAACTTTTGACCCAGTTTCTGCAATTCTTAAAAGCATGAATAAAATTTTAGTTTTAGTTCCTATTCTATCGCAAAAATCGCGCATTCTCTTTTCCAACTCTTCAGCGTGCCAATTGTCCTCCATCTTTAATTCTTCAATAGTCTTTTCTAATAAAAATACCATATCTTTTACCTCTATCTTTTTAACATTTTCTTTTATTAAATTTATGTCATATTCTGAAGGTTCAACAAAAACATTTTAAAAGCCTCTTTAACCTCATCTAATCTTTTTATTCTTTCCTGTTCTACCCTCATAATGCTAAATAATTTTTTATAGTTTTCTTCATTCATTTCAAAATAATCAGTTTCCATTAAAAAGGGGACCGAAAGATCTACAAGTTCCTTAATATCCTTCCTTCTTATATAAATTCCATTAAACCATTCTAATTTTTTAAAATCAAAAACAACATTAGAATTGTTAATTCTATCAAAGGAAAACTTATTTATCATATCTTCAATAGATAAAATTTCTTCTCCATCACCTGGATTCCACCCTAAAAGAGCAATAAAATTAAGAACAGCTTCCTTTAAATATCCCATTTCCTTATATTCTCCAATATATAAAGCTCCATCACGTTTAGATATCTTGCTTCTATCTTCATTTAAAAGTAAAGGCAGATGAACATATTGTGGTATTTCTGCATCTAATGCTTCCAAAATAAGAATTTGCAAAAATGTATTAGGAATATGCTCTTGACTTCTTAATACATGGGAAATTTTCATCTTCCAATCGTCTATTGCTGTGGCAAAATTATATGTAGGAAGTCCATCTGATTTTCTTATAACAAAATCTCCTATTAAATTTCCATCCCATTTTAATTCTCCTCGAACCCCATCGTTAAAGGATATTATTTTATTTGGAACTTTAAATCTAACCGTTGGTTTTAGTCCTGATTTTAATTTTCTATCTATTTCTTCCCTTGTAAGATCTCTACATTTTCCCGAATATTTAGGTGGCTGCTTTTTTGCAATTTGTTCTTTTCTTTCCATTTCAAGTTCTTCTTCTGTGCAAAAACAATAATATGCGTCCCCTTTATCTATTAAATAATCTATGTATTTTTGATATATTTCTATTCTTTCTGATTGTCTATATGGTCCATAAGGTCCTCCAACGTCAGGCCCTTCATCCCAATCAAGTCCTAGCCACTTTAGCCCCTCATATATCCCCTTTTCTGATTCTTCGCTATTTCTTCTCATATCGGTATCATCGATTCTCAATATAAAATTTCCGTTATTTTTTCTTGCGAATATATAGTTATATAGCGAATTTCTTGCAGTTCCAACGTGAAAATTTCCGGTTGGACTCGGTGCAATTCTAACTCTTATTTCCTTCATAATAACACCTTCCTATCTTAAATGTTTTAAATCGCTTTCTATTAATCTAGAAAGATATAAAAGTCCACCCTCAACAGTGTCTTTATGTGCGTTAATTAAAATTTCTTTTATTAATTCTTTATCTTCTGTGCAATATAGTGCATTATTGTATTCTATCATAGCCTTATCATATTCATTCTGTTTTACATAATTTTTAGCTAAATAAATTCTATATTCAGCATCATAAGGATCGTATTTTATTTCTTCTTCTAAATAAATCAAAATCTCCCTATGAACATCCTCAGGAATTTCTATAAAATCCTCCTCCCAATAGCTAAAACCTGTTAAATCTAATGAGGTTTTTAAGGCATTTTTAAAATAAGATTTATAATTTTTTCCACTCAAAAGATAATGTTTGCCTAAAATATAGTATGGAGCGGTATAATAAGGAACAGTTTGGATTACCTTTTCTAAATAACCTCTTGCATCTTTAAAATTATCAAACAAATAATGCCTTCCTAAATAACATAAACTCTGGATTGCTCTATTATCAAATTCAACCATTAATTTATGATAATCCAATTCACTTTGTAATTTCATAGCCTTATCAAAATCAAAACCATATTCATCTTTTAAAATTCTTGCTCTATATAGTATTTCATCAGAAGTTATCCCATAATCCTCATCATCTTGAATTAAATTAATGGACATAATATCATCTAACATACATTTAAATAAAAATGATTTAAAGGATGAAGCCAGTAAAATAAAATTTCTTGTTTCATGAAGCCATATTCCTATATAGTAATCATTAATTCCTGATCCGTATTTGTAAAAACAATAGTAATCTCCGTTGCCAATATCCCCAAAAGGAAGCAAATTAAAATTCATTTTACCTGGAATCCTTAACAAATTATTAACTATATTTTCAGTATACTCAAATCTACAACTTCCAAACTGAGTATCTCCACCGAATTTTTTAATAAATTCTTTATATTCATTTGGCAAAAAATAACCATATTTCATTTCAAATTTCTCAATTCTTGTCCTCATGTCCCAATTCCTTTCTTTAAGTTATGCTAAAAAAATTATACCCCTTCTTTAACAACATCTCAAGTAATTAAATTTTAATTAACTTGAAATAATAATAAACGAGGTGAACTTTATGATAGTTTTTATAAGAACTATTGTTTTGTATTTTTTGTTGTGATTGTAATGCGAATTATGGGCAAAAGGCAAATAGGTGAACTTCAGCCCTTTGAACTTGTAATTGCTATTATGCTTTCGGAACTTGCAGCTATACCAATGCAAGAACCAGGAGTTCCTCTTTTAAATGGTATAATTCCTATACTTACCTTAATGATACTTGAAGTAACAATATCTTATATCTCTTTAAAATTTAGGCCCTTTAGAAAAATCGTTTGTGGAGAACCCAGCATTTTAATTAAGCATGGTAAAGTAGTTGAAGAAGAATTAAGAAGACAACGATTTAATTTAGATGATCTTTTAGAAGAGTTAAGATTGCTGAACTATTTTAATATAAGCGATATAGAATATGCAATATTAGAAACCAACGGAAAACTCAGCATAATTCCTAAACCCGACAAAGCTCCCTTAACTAAGAAAGATTTAAATATATTTTCTCCTCCAGAGAAATTACCAATAAGCTTAATACTTGACGTGAACTTCAAAAAGTAAATCTTTTCATTGCAGGATATGATGAAAATTGGTTAAAGGAACAGCTGAAATTTTATAATATTGAAAAATATGAAGATGTTTTTATAGCCATGCTAGATACAAAGGGGCAATTATTTGTGCAAAGGAGGTAATGCTTTGAATTCAGGTAAAATTGTTCTTACAATAAATTTTATAACCCTTATCCTAATAATAATCCTTGGTATATATGAAATAAGAACCATCGAAAGGGATACTATCTCCTTTATGGAAAATCTAAATGATGTAAAAAATCGGTTGAAGCTTCTAATTGGGATGATGCATATAAAAATATCGAAATTCTAAATAAAAACTGGGAAAGAAAAAAACAACTATGGTCTTTTTTGTTAATCACAATGAAATAGATAATATAAGCATGTATTTAAAGCAAAGTATAGAATATATAAAGCATAGAGACAACATTGAGGCAATGGCTAGCCTTGCAATTTTAGAGCACTATCTAACTCATATATCAGAAATCGAAAAACTAAGAATAGAAAATATTATTTAATTCAAAAACTTGAAATTATTATCTAATAGTATATAATAATAATTAGACATATTTTGTCCATATGGGACTCATTTTGTCCCATATATGTATATACATATTTATTTTTTGTGTTATAATTTTTTTATGAATTTAATATATTAGTATAACACAAATATTAAGGAGGATTTTTTATGCCACTTGTAACAACTAAAGAAATGTTTAAAAAAGCCTATGAAGGCGGCTATGCAATTGGTGCTTTTAACATCAATAATATGGAAATCATTCAAGGCATTGTTGAAGCTGCAAAGGAAGAAAAAGCCCCAGTTATACTACAAGTTTCAGCCAGCGCCTTAAAGTATGCTAACCCTAAGTATCTTATTAAAATGGTGGAGGCCGCAGTTGAAGATTCTGGTCTTCCAATTGCTCTACACCTTGATCATGGTGAAAATTATGAAATCTGCAAAACCTGCATCGATCTTGGTTTTACTTCAGTAATGATTGATGCTTCCAAGTATCCTTTAGAAGAAAATATAAAAATCACAAAGCAAGTTGTAGAATATGCACATTCAAAGGGTGTAGTTGTTGAAGCTGAGCTTGGTAAATTAGCAGGAGTTGAAGACGAAGTAAAGGTTTCAGCAAGGGAGGCAACCTTTACTGATCCTGAAGAAGCTTATGAATTTGTTCATAAAACTGGTGTAGATTCCTTAGCAGTTGCTATTGGCACAAGCCATGGAGCGTATAAATTTAAGGGTGAAGCAAAACTTGACTTCGAAAGATTAGAAGAAATCCAAAAGAAACTTCCAGGTTTCCCACTAGTATTACATGGTGCTTCTGCTGTTATGCCTGAATTCGTTGAAAAATGTAATAGATATGGTGGAAAATTAGAAGGTGCTCAAGGTATCCCTGTTGAAATGTTAAGAAAAGCTGCTTCTATGGCTATATGCAAAATTAACATGGATACAGATTTAAGACTTGCCATGACTGCAACAATAAGAGAAGTATTTGCGACTAAACCTGAAGAATTTGACCCAAGAAAGTATTTAGGTGCTGCAAGAGAAGCTATAAAGCAAGTTGTAAAGGATAAAATAGTAAATGTATTAGGCTGTAGCAATACAATATAAAGCTGAGGGTTAGCCCTCAGCTTTATATTTAACTACCTTATTTTTACCAGTCCTTTTAGCTTCATAAAGCATCGCATCAGCCTGTTTTATTAGCTTTTCTGAATCAGTTAAAAAATTGTCCTTTGTTATTGTTCCTTGGCTCAATCCAATACTTACAGTCCATTTAA
Organism: Caloramator sp. Dgby_cultured_2; assembly: GCF_028872215.1. NCBI lineage: Bacteria > Bacillati > Bacillota > Clostridia > Eubacteriales > Clostridiaceae > Caloramator > Caloramator sp. Dgby_cultured_2. The sequence continues at coordinate 632,195 of NZ_CP118396.1, read as the reverse complement.
AGCCGCCCGTTTTGTCCTTTTCACATTCCCTTCTAATATTTTCTGCTAAAAAGGAGGAATCAACTAATTTCGTTATTATTATTAAAAATTCTTCCCCACCAAATCTAACAACAATACCATAATCGTTTATTGTATTCTTGCAAATATCTACTAATCTTTTCAAAATCACATCGCCCGTTAAATGTCCATATGTATCATTTATTAATTTAAAATTATCTATGTCAATAATAAAACAACTAATTATATAATTATCATGTCCTTTTGCATACATTTCTAAATATTCTCTTAAATATAGCCTATTATATGCTCCTGTAAGCATATCTTTAGTAGCTAAATCTTTAATTTTTTATAAGCAATTTCCAGTTCTTTGTTTCTTTCCAATAATTCAAGCTGAAGTCGCCGTGTTCTTATCTGAACTTTAATTCTTGCAAGCAATTCAACTTCTGAAAAAGGCTTTTTGATATAATCATCTGCCCCCATATTCAATGCCCTTGAAACGGACTCTTCTTCTACTACTGAAGTTATTGCAATAATTGGAAGATAAGGATAAGCCCTTTTTATTTTTGGGCAAAAGCATATCCATCAATTCCTGGTAAAATTAAATCTAGCAAAATCAAATCATAATCATACATTTTTTCCTGTAGAGCCTCTTCAGCAGAACTTGTCCACTTGACTTGGAATCCATATTTTATTAATATATCTTGTAGAACCTTACCATGAAAAGCCGAATCCTCTACTATTAATATCCTATTATGCATATTTGCCTCCTATTCGTTTGGTCAACTTTTCTTTTTACGATTCATACTTATATATTAATTTTATAATTTCAAATTTTAAAATTCAAGCTGTTTAAATCTTCATTGGAGGTGTTCTGATGGGGAGATTAAATGGCGTAAATATCATTAACTTTGATAACACCTTAATTTATGAAAGCGAATTAATTGCAAAGGCAGGAAAGGTGTTGGACTTTACAAATATATCCGGACTAAAATTGTTTTCATCCCTCGATAAGTTACAAAAATTAAGTAAAAATTGCTTCCCACTATGAAAAGCATTAATTTCATAGGTTCTGGAGATTACCATCACATAACCTACTCTATCATATCAAATATTCCATATGAATTTTCCCTTATAGTTTTTGATAACCATTGTGATTGCAATGATATGCCTAATGGAACTATAAGCTGCGGTTCGTGGATAACTCAAGCATCTAAATTACCAAATATCTACAAAATTCTTGTTTTAGGAGTATCAAAGATTAACGCAAAATGCTTGAATAAGAATATTACTTTTCTTGAATACAATGAAAATTTTCTCAAAAAGGCTTTATCATTACTTAAAAGTTTTTCAATTTCAAAAGTATATATAAGCATAGATAAGGATGTATTAGACCCTAAATACGCTATTACAAATTGGGATCAGGGTAAAATGAAATTAAGCGAACTTTTATATATTTTAAATTATATTAAAGAAAAATATACCATTATTGGAATTGATGTTTCTGGTGAAAGCAAGCCCTACAATCCTTTATCCTTAATTCTACCAAGGGAAATTAAATTAAATCAAGAAGCAAACTTGAAAATACTAAACTCTATAATGATGAATTAATATAGGGCACCTTTTGGTGCCCTATATTATTCTGAAGGAACAATAACTTCAGAATTGTTATTAACATTATTATTACTACCAGGATTTATAATGCTTTCTTCAAGTTCTGTTTCATCTTCATTAATCGTGGGTGTTAAATCTTCCTTAGGAATGACTATTTTTATAACATTTCTAACCTTTCCCCTGTTATCTATCGGCTTGTCATTAAAATGAAAGTTATTAGCCATATATGAAGGCAAATTTGAAAATGCTATTCCTTGTGATGATAAAAACTTTTCTAAATAAACAACATTATTTTCTAAATTCGGAACAAGAACAGCCATTCCTTTTACCCTCATATTTTCAAACATTCCATCAGCGGGAATCCTTATAGTTTCTACAGGTGTATTACCAAATCTATATACAGTATATGCAAGGTTCATAAGCTTTCCAGTAGGAATATTTGTCTTTATATAATTTAAAGCAGTAGAAGCAAGATCTGGAATTTTAAATATGCTTACGCTTCTTGCTTTGTTAATCAAAATAGTTAAAACCCTTCTTTGTCTTTCCGTTCTTTCAAAATCTCCATTACCAACCTTTCTTATTCTACTATAGGATAGTGCCTGCTGTCCGTTTAGTTTTTGATATCCAGGTCCACTTAATAATGTTGCCTTTGAACCATTTACTTCTTTAATATACTTATTAATTTCCTTGACTTCATAATCCTTAACTTCAACATCTATACCGCCTAATTTATCAACTAAATCTTGAAAGGCCCTAAAATCGATGGACACATAATACTGAACATCAATATTAAAATCCTGCTGAAGGGTTTTCATTAAAAGTTCAGGCCCACCTAACGAATATGCAGCATTAATTCTGTTAAGTCCATGCCCCGGAATTGGGACATACATATCCCTCATAAAAGAAACAAGCTTTATTGTCTTTGCTTCGGTATTGATATTTGCTAATATGATTGAGTCTGTTCTTCCAATATCATTTTCACTACGTTTGTCCAAGCCAACTAACAATATATTAAAAATACCCTTCTCTTCATTATAATTAAGATTGGCACCTTGTCCATCGTTATGCTTAAAAAATCTTTAGGAGATGGAACATAAATTTTTTGTTTATATAATAAAATGATCCTAATGCAATACCTGCCATCACCGTTACAGCAATTAAAACAACAGCAAGAATTTTTTTCAACTTTACCACCTCAAAATTTTATAGATGCTGCATATTATTATCCCATAAAAAAGAAATATTACAATTTATAACTAAAATTATTAACAAAAAATTTTATTTTATTATTACAGTAGAATATGGTTTTAAATTTATTTTTATTTTGTTATCTTCTATTCGAACAATTCCATCCCCTTTAAGCGTCTCACCTTTTAATTTATCATTTTGATCCAATTTCAATTCAGTATTTACTAAATTGCCCGTTAAATTATGGACTATAAATAACTTATCATTATTTATTGCTCTATAATAAGCCAATATCTCAGGTTGAGTTTCTATGATGGTTATGTCTCCCTTTGAAAGAATGTCATTACCTAATCTGAATTTAATCATGTCTCTATAAAAGTTTAACAATGACTTAGGATCATTATCCTGTTCTTCCACCGATGGTGCATAATCTCCAACATTATATTCTGAATCTATCCATTTAGTTTGACCAGGGACATATTCTTTCCCCCATTTAAAGGGTTCCCTTATATATTCATCAGGTTTTTCGCCCTTCATCCCTATCTCTTCCCCGTAATAAATAAATGGGTTACCAGGCATAGTCAATAATATGCTCGCTGCAAGCTTCATTTTATTTGCATCATTGATCTTACTCATTACTCTATCCATATCATGGTTAGTCAAGAAAGGTGCATCCACGTAATCTTTATAGGAGTTTTTATATTCATCATATATAAAAGGCAAATTATATTGTAATTTTGATGAATCTCCTTTTATAACTGCATCAATAATTCCTTCCGCAAGTTTAAAATTAAAGCAAGAATCCAAATATTTAAGATATGGTGCAATAGCCCTTTCACTACTCCAAACTTCACCGACTAAATATACATCTTTTTTATACTCCTGCAGTAATCTCCAAATTCCTTCCACCAATTTAATGTATCCTGAACCCTATTAGGTGGATATATATGCATTGCTGCATCTAATCTAAAGCCATCTACACCCTTGTCAAGCCAATATTTGGCTATTTTCTTTATCTCTTTTCTGACTTTTTTATTATCAAAGTTTAAATCCGGCATCTCAGACCAAAAATAGCATTGTAAAATCCGCTTCCTTTATTATACCACTGTTTTGTTCCAAGAGCCGAAGGTTCGTTCAATTTTGTATCCTGTGTGGCCCAAATGTAATAGTCCCTGTATTTGCTCTTTGGTGAGGAATCCGCATTTAAAAACCAAGGGTGTTTACTGCTGGTATGATTTACAACAAGATCTAATATAACTTTAATACCGAGTTCATGTGCTTTATTAATAAAATTTTCAAAGTCTTCATTTGTCCCATATTCAGGATTTATATTATAATAATCAGAAACATCATAACCATGATAGCTTGGGGATTTAAAAACAGGCATAAGCCAAATAGCATTAACTCCAAGTGATTTAATATATGGCAATTTTTGTATAAGTCCCTTTAAATCCCCTATCCCATCACCATCGCTATCATAAAAAGCCCTAACAAAAACTTCATAAAAAACCATTCCGTCTTGTTTTGTTCTTTCTACACTCTTTTTGAACAGGATGAAAAATTTAATAATAAAACTATAATTAAAAATATTATCGATATTTTACCCCTAATCCCCTTCATTTTACCATCTTCTCCTCACATTATACAGATTAATTAGCCTTAACATCTCTTCATCGGGTGCTATATAAACAGCCCTCTTTCCACTAGCAAGAAATACATATATTTCTGATTTACAGTCAAAAGGAAAACAAAATATTTTTTATAATCATCCGGAACTTTTATTTCATCAGCCCTGCCAAAAGCATCAAAATTTTTTACATCTTCATCTATTAATGTTTTGCGTTTTGATTTATTATAGATTGTGTCTATTTGAAGGTTACCATTAGTAAAAATATATTCGTATTCTTTATACTGTCTGTTTCTAAATATTCTAAAAACAAATCCCAATATTAATACTATTGCAGCTGCAATAAAATAAAGCATGCTAAACAAAAGAGCAGCTAAAAGAAAATAAAAAACTGCAAAAATAAAGGAGCAATACATTAATAAATTCAAAAACTTGTAAACAGCACTTTTTGATGTCGTTATTAATTGTTCATAAAATTTGTCCATAAAATTCCCCTTTTAGTTGTCTTATGCAATATTTTACAATATAATCAAAATAAATTCAAAATGAAAAGGAGAGAAAATATGAAAGAAATAGAAGTAAAAGTTATTGATATCGATGTCAAACAAATAAAAGAGCTACTAATAAACCTTAATGCAAAAAAATTAAAGAAGAATTTCAAGAAAATTATTTTTTGATCTGCCCATCCAAAATGATGGATATATAAGAATAAGAAAAACAAAAAATCTAATTGATAATACTGAAAAAATAATTTTAACTTCCAAATTAATCATTTCAAAGAATTTAACAAGGCAAACAATTGAGAAGGATGTTGTAATTAATTCAGTAGAAGCCGGCATAAACTTTTTAAAAAGCATAGGCATTAATTTTTGAAAAAAGCAACTAAGCACCGTGAAAGCTTTTTATTTAATAACTGCATTATAGATTTTGACACATGGAATAAAGAAGAATTCCCTTTCCGTATATTGAAATTGAGTCGGAGGATGAAAGCTTCATTTTAGAAACAATAAAATTGCTTAAAATAGATCTATCTAATGTCACCTCAAAAACCCTCAATGAAATCAAAAAAGAAAAGGGATTAATTTAGCATCAACATAACTAAAGGAATAGTTAATGTTGATAAAATTGTAGTTAAAAAACGCATCTTGATGCTAAATTGGTATCAGCTTGATATTTTTCCGCAAACAAAGCAGTATTAGCTGCTGCAGGCATAGCCATTATTAAAACAGGAATTCCTAATAAAAAACTTGAATAATTCAAAAGTTTTAATAAAGTTAATGTAATTAAGGGGACAACTATTAGTCGTAAAAATGTAATATAATAAAGCTTTTTATCATTAAAAAGCTTTTTGAATTCAACCTCTGCTAACATAGAACCAATAATTATCATCGATAATGGTGTTGTCGTTGAACCTACCATTTCTAAAGTTTTTTGAATTGCAAATGGTAGTTTAATTGAAAATATAAACAAAATTAGCCCTATTATAACTGAAATCAATCCTGGATTCAAAAAGGCCTTTTTAAAGTTTTGTTTTTCACCTTTGGAATTAAAGAGCATAACTCCTATTGTCCAAATAAATATATTGAAATTGATATTAAATATTGCAGCATAAAATATACCTATCTTCCCAAAAACGCTTTCAACGACTGGATACCCCATAAATCCACAATTAGAAAATATTATGGCAAACCTTAAAACGCTTTTTTCATTTTCATCGTATTTATAAAAAATATATTTGCTTATCAAGACCAATGATAAATGTAAAACTAAAGATATCATATATAATTTTGCTGCATTTAATAGCATTTCCTTTGAAAATTCATAATTAAAGGAGGATACTATCATAAAAGGCAATGTAATATTTAATATAAGCTCCGTAATGCCTTTATTTAAACTCTTTTCTATTATCCCTTTTCTTCTTGCTACATAGCCTACAATCATAATAAAAAATAACACCAAAACCTGATTAAAAATTCTGCTAATATCCATAATGTCCCTCCTAACAACCTTATATCTAAATTATATCAGCTTTAACAGCAAAAAATATCCCCCAATTGGGGATATTTTGCCTACTTTATTTCAAAGCCATTTTTGGTGATAACATACTTTATTTTTTCATCTATCACCTGGTTTTCATCATAAAAGACATTAACTGTTCCACTTTGAAAATCCACATTTACGTCCTCAATACCTCTTATACCTTCAATAATACTTGCAACCTTCTTAGCAGACATCTCATCATGCATAGAAGGAATCCTTAAGTTTAATTCTTTCATCGCTGATCCCTCCTATAATTATTTTGTCCACATTTTTTAAAATATCCTAATTGGATCAAAATTAATTATGTCTGCAGATGCACAAATATATTCTATTCCATCGACAAATCCATTAACACAAATGTGGCGTGCATCATAATGAATATGACCGTAAATGACTTTCTCTACCTTATATTCTTTTAAGACATCTATAAACTCCTGTGCAACACTTATTTTAGTTATTGGAGGATAATGCATAATAACTATTTTATTGTTATAACCTTTTGCACTTTCTAATGACAGCCTTAACCTTATAAGTTCTCTATTGTAAACCTTTTGATTTTTTTCGTCATCTTCATTTATGTTTATCCAGCCACGAGTTCCACATATAGCATAATCTTCGTAAGAATAAAAATTATTTTGTAAAAAAACATATCTTCATATAAAGAATTAAGCTTAGAAATAGAACTCCACCAATAGTCATGATTTCCCTTTAACAAAACCTTTTTACCATTTAAATTATGAATGAATTCTAAGTCTAATAATGCCTCTTCGAATTTCATGGCCCATGATATATCACCAGGAATAAGGACAACATCATCTTCCATAACTTTTGAATTCCAATTATTTAAAATTTTTAAATGGTGATTTTCCCATACTTCCCCAAAAATATCCATTGGCTTATTTGATGAAAAAGATAAATGTAAGTCCGATAATGCGAATAACGCCATATCTTCACATCCCATCTTTATTTTTTATTATTTTTCCGATAACATATAAAGGTGATAAACATGAAAATAATTAACATTAAGAGCCTTAACTATAAAACTTCGATTGAAAAAATTCAAATTGGAAAAACCTTATACGCAAAAATATTAACTAAAGATAACGGCATAGGATATTTGCAGCTACCTAACGGTCAAACTTTACAGGCAATTATACGAAACATATCAAATATAGAATCTAACAAGTTTATAAAATTTTATATTGAAAATATTGAAGATAACGTTCTTTTATTACGACCTTATAATGTTATTGAATCAAATAAAAATGATTATTCAGATATTCTAAACAAGCTTAATATCCCAAAAGAAATAGGCAAAGAAATAATCGAAACTTTAGTTAAATTTAATATTCCTGCAAATGATTTTTATATTTCATTAATTTATCAGTATATTAATTTTTTTAAATCTCTAAAAAAATTAGATAATGATAAAATTCTTTCCCTTATAAAAAAGTTTACCACAGAAAATATAACACATGCAGAGGAAACATACAAGAACATTAGCAATGTTTTGGATAAATTAAGGGAAGTAAATATAAATCATCTATGTTTTCTTATAGAAAATGATTTGGATATTAATATCGACAATGTATTTAATATTCTAGCTTTTATTGATGATATTGATTTAAACGAAGTAATCAATTCATCCGAAGAAAAATCAAAAACAAAACCGTTGATTTTAGTTCTTTTATAAGTAAAATTAATTTGGAAAGCTCAAGCAATTGTTTAGAACAACTAAAAAGTTTAGTTGCTCTAAAAGAATTATTTGAAAAAATATGTTTAAATTATGACATTTACTACTTCAATTTCTATGATAATGATAATGTGTTAAAAAATTTACTAATTCAAAAAAAGATAAATTTAAAAACAACATAGATAATAATGACTCCAAATTTTATTTGAGAATTTCCTCTGAAAAATTTGGGGATATAAATATATTTATAATCAATAATCTTCAAAATCTGTCAATAAAATTTTTTGTTAATAAAGAATATAAAGATATTTTTATAAATAACATTGATGATTTAGTAAATAAACTAAAGATTAAGGGGCATAAAAATACTATTATTAAAATAACTGAAAATAACAAACGAATATCAATAGTTGATTTAAATAATTTTTTTATTGATAATATAGTTGAATTGGATGTGAAGGTATGAAAAAGAAAGCAATAGCTCTAAAATACGAAAAAACATATAAAGCTCCTGAAATTGTTGCTCAAGGTTCTGGCTTTATAGCTGAAAAAATATTAGAATTAGCAAAAAAATCAAATGTCCCAGTAGTTGAAGATGAAAATTTAGCCGATGAATTATCAAAACTACCTTTAAATAAGCCTATCCCAGTTGAATTATATGAGGCTGTTGCTGAAATAATAGCATTTGTTTATAACCTTGAAAAAAGCATACGAAAGGATGATATTATGCAGGAAATATTTTCTGGTCTTGAGGAATTTGGCTTTAATAATCTTAATGAAATAAAACTTTATGATGATGAAAAAAAGATGAAAGTCAAATAAAAAATCCGAAGAAATAAATGAAGAAAATTTCCTTTATGACAAAACCTATTCATGTCCAGTTTGTAATCGTTCCTTTAAAGCAAGAGCTGTAAAAATAGGAAAAATAAGATTAATAGGTAAAGATACGGATTTAATGCCCCTTTATGATAATATAAATCCTCTCTTTTATGATGTAGTAATTTGTCCTTATTGTGGTTATGGTGCAATGATAAGTTATTTCGATAAAATTAGAAGCTATCAGATAGAACTCATTTTAAAAAATATTACCCCAAAATTTAAACCTAAAGCTTATCCTAATATTTATAATGTTGATATTGCTATAGAAAGATATAAATATTCATTACTAAATTGTGCTGTAAAAAATTCAAAAAGCAGCGAAAAGGCATATAATTGTCTTAAATTAGCCTGGATGTATAGATTAAAAAAGATTCTGAAAATGAATTAAGATTTCTTGAATTTGCATTAATTGGTTTTAAGGAAGCCTTTGAAAAGGAAAGTTTTCCAATTTGCAATTTGGATCAGCATACTCTAATGTATTTAATAGGAGAAATTGCAAGAAGACTAGGCAAAAATGATGAGGCATTATTATGGTTTGGAAAAGTTATTGTTTCAAGAAGCGTAAAACCACGCATAAAAGACATGGCAAGGGAGCAAAAGGAACTAATAAAGCAAGGCCAGCTTTAGCTGGCCAAATCTTTTAACAGTTCTATTATCTCCTTTTCAATAAGCTTTACATATTTCCCCTCTCGAAACTTTAGTATATACTGCTTTTTTCATCATCCTTTAAATCTGTAAGTTTTTCTTTAAATTCCTTAGGAAATTCAATATAAAAGCTTCTTGGTTGGAAATCTTTGTCAAATAATAGAATAGTAGGAATTCTTGCCTCTCCCACCATATCCAAAAGCATTTTTTCATTACCATTTCTTTTAAATAAATAAACATTGATTTTTTTATTTATTTCCATTATTCTTTTTAATATAGGCAATGTTACTAAACAGTCGGGGCAATAACCTTCAGAAAAAACAATTAAGTTTACAGTTTCTTGTATTTTTTCAATAAAAGTAATATTATCTTCATCTAAAAAAATGTTATTATAAAAGTTAAATAATACGTTTTTCTGTTCCTCTGTCAAATCGTTTAAATATTCTTCAAAGCTTAATGCTTTAGTTAAATCCATACTACTCCCCTTTCTAGCCTATAACAAAATCATAACACAGAATTGTCCATCTTTCCATAGCCTAGCTGTAATTATTAAGCTTTGAAAGTATTTATTTTACCATTTAAGGAAAAATAAATATGAGATATCCAAAGGAGTGAAAAGAATGGCAAGTTATGATTTTATATCATATACTATCGGCAACGAAATAAATCTTAATGAAATCGCCGGTCACTTCGGTATAAATAAAAATTCAAATGGGAAGAACCTTTAATTCTAAGGGAAAGAAATCTTAAAGGTATATTAGCAAAACCCGATGATAAGCTCGTTTTTATATTTTCTTTTGGTAGCATTGTTTGTGTCAATATGGCCTTTCATGAGACACAAGATGTCATTAATTATCTAAAAAAATAGACAAAAATCTAAGGAATAATCCTCCTTCCATGATTAAAGAGGACTTTAAATTGATCGTTAATCCCAATGCTAAATTCGAAGTTACCTACAACTCTATAATCATCAACAGAATCCAAGACTATCACTTTAATATAATAGCAACTATTTTAGCAAAATCCGTTGCTCTAGAAAAGATAGAAGAAGACATTGATATTCTTCTTGATAAAATTGAAGACATCGTGAATTTCTTAGAAAAGGGGAAATTGAATATAAGCGATGAAAACTTAGCAAAAATGTCAAGTAAAATTTTAAGATTCAAATATAACACTATATCATACATAATGCTACTTGATAAGCCTCAAATCGTATGGGAAAATGAAGATGCAGAAAAATTCTTTACCGAGCTTTCTGAGCTTTTTGAACTAAACGATAGATATGAAAAGATTAAACATAAAACTGAACTTCTACTAGATATAACAGAAATATTTTCAAGCTTAACTCAATCAAAACGAGGTGCAAAGCTTGAATGGATGGTCATAATATTATTTTTGATAGATATACTTTTATCAGTTTTAGAAAAATTACTATTTTAAAAGGGGCAATATTTGCCCCTTTTAAAACCTATATAAATAAATTAGTATCTGATTTTTCCGCTTCTGCTAAGAAGGAAGCTACTCCTCCAATTTCGATTCCATCGATCAATTCTTCCCTTTTTATTCCCATAACATCCATAGACATTGAACAAGCAACAAGTTTTACGCCGTTTTTCTTTGCCTGTTCAATAAGCTCCTCTAAAGATGCAATATTTTTCTTTTGCATAATACCTCTTATTAGTTTTGCTCCAATTCCGCCCATATTCATCTTTGATAAACCAAGTTTCTTGCTACCCTGAGGCATCATCTTTGCAAACATTCTTTCAATGAAGCTTTTATCAACTTTAGGAGCTACATCTTTTCTCAATATATTTAATCCCCAGAAGGTAAAGAACATCGTTACAGGTCTTCCCATAGCTGCTGCACCATTTGCAATAATGAATGAAGCTATAGCCTTATCTAAATCTCCGCTAAAAACTATTATGCTCTTTCCATTTCTCAATTCATTTGAAGAACAGCTTACAGCTTGTGCTTTCCCCTTTCTAATAAAGGCTACATAAGAGCCTTGCGTCCTATCAACCTTAATTAAGGTATTGCCTGTTCTTTCACACCATGCTTTAATATCGTTTGAAAAGGCTGGATCAGTAACATGAACTTCCAGAACTTCTCCTTCCTTTATCTTTTCAATTTCATTTTTAACCTTCATAATTGGGCCAGGGCATTGAAGTCCGCAAGCGTCGACCTTAATAACGTTTTCTTTTAATTCAGTTTTTTTCATCTTCCTCTATTTTTGTCATCTCATCGTTTAACTTTATACCTTCACCATATTTTTTCCTAGATGCTTGATAAATATCATATCCTCCACTTAAATTATAAACATCGTATCCATGTTGTAAAAGGATTCTATATGCTATATACCCTCTTAATCCTACTTTACAATATACAATTATCTTTTTATCCTTTGGCACTTCCTGTAATCTGCCTCTTAATTCGTCTACAGGAATATTTACTGCTCCTTCTATGTGACCTGTTTCATATTCAAGATCTGTTCTAACATCTACAATAAAATATTTATTTTTATCTAATTTATTAATTTCATCCCAATGGACGATTTTCATATCCCCCTTAAGAATATTTGCTGCAGTAAATCCCGCCATATTTACAGGATCCTTTGCTGAAGAATAGGGTGGAGCGTAAGCTAATTCTAATTCTTCTAAATCATAAACGGTTAAACCATGTCTTATTGCTGTAGCTATAACATCTATTCTTTTATCTACTCCGTCCCGTCCAACTACTTGAGCACCTAAAACTTTTCCATCTTCAGGTGAGAATAGCAACTTTATTGTCATTGTAAATGCACCTGGATAATAACCTGCATGGGATCCTGAATGAGTATAGGATTTTAAGTAAGGGATTCCCATTCTCTTTAATGTTTTTTCATTTGCTCCAGTTGAAGCAGCCGTCATATCAAAAACCTTTAAAATCGAAGTTCCTTGTGTTGCTGTATATTTTACATTTCTACCACAAATATTATCAGCTGCTATTCTTCCTTGCTTGTTTGCTGGTCCAGCTAGCGGAACTAATGTCCATACACCAGTTACTAAATCCTTTACTTCTATTGCATCCCCAACGGCATAAATATAAGGGTCGCTTGTTCTTAAATACTCATCAACCTTTATACCGCCTCTTTCTCCAATCTCAAGCCCAGCTTCCTTTGCAAGCTTAGTCTCTGGTCTTACACCTATTGCAAGTATTACCATATCTGCCTCTAGGGCCTTTCCACTTTTTAATGAAACTATTAGTCTTCCTTCACCTTCAAATTTTTCTACTCCATCCGAAGTTATAACCTCAACTCCATGATCATTCATTTCCTTTTCAAGTATCCTTGCCATTTCAATATCAAAAGGTCCTAATATTTGGTCCATGGCTTCAACAAGAGTAACTTCTAAACCTGCGTCTTTTAGATTTTCCGCCATCTCAACACCGATGAAACCTCCACCTATTACAACAGCCTTCTTCGGAGATTTTTCGTTTATATAGGATTTTATCCTATCAACATCAGCCATATTTCTTAATGTAAATATGTTGCTCTTTTCAACTCCTGGGATTGGTGGCACAAAGGGAGCAGCACCAGGTGAAAGAATTAAATAATCATACTTTTCCCTGTATGTTTTTCCCTCAGATACAACTTCAACTTCCTTTGTATCTCTAAATATTCTCGTTACTTCACTTCTTACTCTAATATCAATATTAAATCTTTTTTCCATTCCTTCTTCTGTTTGAACAAGCAAGTTTTGTCTTTCTTTTATAGTGCCTCCTATATAGTATGGCAATCCACAATTTGCAAAGGATATATAGTCTCCTCTCTCAAACATAATTATTTCAATATTTTCATCTAATCTCCTAAGTCTTGCTGCTGCACTAGCGCCTCCTGCTACTCCTCCAACTATTATAACTTTCTTATTCATTTTATCCTCTCCTTGTTAAAAATTTAATTTTTTAACATATAATAATTATATTATAATGATATAATAACCTTATACAATTGTCAATATACCTTACTATGGTAGTGTAATTTATAATAACTAGTTTGATTGAGAAAGCGTCCTTACTTGTGACTTTAGTCATGAGTAAGGACGCTCTAATAATAACATATATTATTTGTGTATCATAACTTATATTAGTTAAAAGTTTGTTTTGTGTAACAACATATGTTACAATAACTATGAGGTGAAAGTATGGAAAAAGCTTTTAAATTTAGGCTTTATCCTAATAAACAACAAATAGAGCTTATAAATAAAACCTTTGGTTGTGTTAGATTTGTATATAACTATTATCTTGCAAAACGAGAAGAAATATATAAAACTCAAGGTATAACATTTAATTATAAGGATTGCTCAGCTGACTTAACTAAACTTAAACAAACTAATACATGGCTAAAAGAAGTAGATAAGTTTGCACTTCAAAATTCGCTCAAAGACTTAGACAAAGCATTTAAGAATTTTTTGAAGGCAGAGCAAATTATCCAAAGTTTAAGTCAAAGAAATGTAAATATCAAAGCTATAGAACAACATTTACAAATAACAACATTGAAATTAAAGGGAACAAAATCAAACTACCCAAATTAGGCTGGGTAAAGTTTGTAAAATCAATGGAAGTAGAGGATAAAATACTAAATGCAACTATAAGTAGAACTCCAACAGGGAAATATTTTGTTTCAATTTGTTGTAGGATAGAAAAAACTACAGAAAAGTCTAAAACTAATAAAGTAATAGGTATAGATTTAGGAGTAAAACACTTTCTGATAGATAGTGAAGGTAACAAAATATCCAATCCTAAATATCTTATAAAGTTAGAAAAAGACTTATTAATTAAGGAACAAAGGAGGCTTTCTAAAAAACAATTAGGTAGCAATAACTTTAAGAAACAAGCTAAGAAAGTAGCCAAAATACATGAGAAGATAAGAAACCAAAGGGAAGATTTTTTACAAAAGCTGTCCTCTAAAATTATAAACGAAAACCAAGTTATAATTTTGGAGGACTTAAAGGTTAAGAATATTTTAAGAAATAACAAACTATCAAAGTCCATATCAGATGTAGCATGGTCAAAATTTGTAAACATGCTTGAATATAAAGCATTATGGTATGGAAGAACAATAGTAAAAATAGATATGTTTTATCCATCAAGTCAAATATGTAATGTATGTGGTTATAAAAATGAAGAAGTAAAAGACTTAAACGTAAGGGAGTGGGAATGTCCAATATGTAGGACAGTTCACGATAGAGATGTAAATGCAAGTAAAAATATATTAAAAGAAGGGAAAAGGATATTAGGTATAGCATAAGTAAAAACAGTAGGGTAGGGACTACCCGAATTAACGCCTGTGGAGATAGTAGGTAAAAGGTCAATGAAGCAGGAATCCCGCGACTTTAGTCGTGGGAGGTTCAAAAACTATTTTAAATTATGTATAATTTTATATATACTTTTTCCAAAGCGAGGTGTTGATATGCTAGACAATATTAAGGCAGTAATATTTGATCTTGATGGCACTTTAATAGATTCTCTATGGGTATGGAAGCAAGTAGATATAGAGTATCTTAAAAAACATGGCATTACTCCACCCCTGACTTACAAAAACATATAGAGGGTTTAAGTTTTATTGATACTGCACTGTATTTTAAAGAAAATTTTGGTATTAAAGATTCTATAGAAGAAATTATGTCAGAATGGCATAAAATGGTATCTGAATACTATTCATCTGTAATTGAAGTTAAAAAGGGCGTCAAGGAATTTTTGGAATATCTTAAATCAAATAATATAAAGATAGGTATTGCCACCAGCAACTCCCATGAACTTGTTGAAAGAGTATTAAAGCGTAACAATATACTTAAATATTTTGAAGTAATCGTTACAACTGAAGAGGTTTCTAATTCAAAAACTGAGCCCCATGTTTTTCTTGAAGTTGCAAAACGTCTAAATGTTCAACCAGATGAGTGCCTTGTTTTTGAGGATACAATTTCTGGCGCTATTGGAGCAAAAAGGCAGGAATGAAGGTAATAGGAGTGTTCGATGAATATGGAAGCTGCACACCTGAAGAATTTGAAGACTATGTTGAACATATTATCCATGATTTTGAATACATAATAAACAATTATTGTAAATAAAGCACGCCCTCAGCGTGCTTTTAAATTCTTACATATTTTTCTAAATACGGATTAATGCAAAATCTTTTCTTTAAATCCTCATATTTTTTCCATGCAAATTCATCCTTATCTTTAAGCTTTAAAGCTCTTATCAAGAGATTTTTAGGGGTTTCAAGGGGGATATGTATTCTACAATTGATACTTTATATCCAGCAGCTTCTAAAAGTAATCCTCTTATTCCATCAGTTAATAAGTCAGAAAATCTTGCCTTTAAAATTCCATGTTTAAAAATTTCCCTAAATCATCGAATTTTATCTGTTCAATCAATTCCCGATGACAGCATGGAACAGCAAAAATTGCCTTTGCATTAAAATTAATAGCAGCTCCAAGTGCCATATCAGTTGCAATATCACAGGCATGAAGGCTTATTACAATATCTATTCTTCGATCTGGGTTATAATTTTTTATATTATCCTTTATAAACATCATATTTTTATATCCTAATTCCTTTGCAATCTTCTTAGAATTTTCAATAACAACCTCAGATGTATCAATGCCAATAAAGAAGCAATTCTTTTTCTTTTTTCTTTGATATAGTAATTTAATACAAAGGTTAAATATGATTTTCCACAGGCACAATCAAGAACATTTATTGTATCATAATCCTGAAATTCATCGATATATGAATCAATTAGTTCCACAAAATGGTCGATTTGATTGTATTTCCTTATCATGTCGTTCTTTAGCTTCCCATCCTTTGTTAAAATACCTATTGCCTTTAATAAATCATCTGCTTCTCCAATTTTTATATAATAGCTTCTTTTTAAGTTTATTCCCGTCCTTTCATGCCCATCATAATCCTCTAATGCCTCTTCATCGATATTTTTAATTTTAACATTTTTATTATCGGCAGATAAAATAGTTGTTTTTCCTCTTTCTAATAATCTTAATTCTAATGAATCATATTTTATTGATTCGTCCGCTATGAAATTTCTTAAGTCATTTAATTTGATATTTAAATTTTGTCCATTATAACAAAGCATATTCTTATCAATATCGTAAACTCCCTTAAATTCTTTTCCTCCGGATTTGAATGTAAAATCTATTCCTTTGATGAAATCCGAGTTTTCCTCAGCTCTAATAATAATTGCCGAGAGCATAAATTTTATTTTTTCACATATTTGTTTGTTCATTAGTATCACTCCCTGCATGTCTTTTTAATTTAAATAACGTTTAATAATTATAGCAAAATTATATGGGGGAATTTCCCCATCTATATTAAACGGCCAAATATTCAACTTCAACATTAAATTCTTTGTCCTTAGGTGCACGTATACCAAGGATAAAGTTAATGCCGTATTTTTCCTCAGCAAATTTAAGAGTTTTAATAAAATGCTCAATTTGCTCAAAATTGTCCTTAAATATGTTGTTTACATTATCGATAAAAATCGTTTCGATATCATAATCCTCTGAAATTATACCAAAGACAAAGCCAATAAAGGAATCGATGGAAGAAATGGGAAATTGAGAAGAATCAACTAGTCTTATATGAGAGTTTAAATCAAACATATGCTCTGAATTGTTGCTGATATAAACAATATGGCCCTTTGAATTTGAAACCATTTCATTTGCCAATGAAATGAGTTTCTTTGTCTTGCCGGCACCCTTTTCGCCGGTGATAACTTGAACCATTTTTATCACCTCATTTATTTTTATTGTTAAAATAATCATACTATATTCAGAAAATTTTTTCAATTTTTATTTTTCCGTAAATTTGACCTTCAAATCTATTATTTGTTTAAATTTTACTTTTATACGTAATTTTTATCAAAAAATAGACCTTAGCAAAAATTGCTAAGGTCATTCACCATTAACAATATGAAATTGAATTCCCGGAAGCAAACTTTTAAGCTCTATTATAATACTATTATTTCGATAATCCAAAGGCGAAGAACCCAACACAATATCAGATACATTATTTGTTCTTGCGAATTCTGCAATAGTCTTTGCAATTAAATTTGATCTTAATACAATCATAGAAGCTCCATATTCCTTTGATATATCAAACAAATATTCTAGCGCATCATCTTGAAAGGGATTGTTTAAAAAATTATCGCCTTCTTTAGCTACGTGTATAACATAAAGTTCGGAATTTTCATTGTTTCTTTTTAACTCAGCACCTTTTTTAATAAGTCTTTCACAGGTTTTTGTTGTGTAACACATACTAAAATATTTTGTATATTATTCACCAATAATTCCCCTTTCTGGGTATATTATTCTATATATATAATATCACATTTTACATTTTAAGGAAAGAACATTAATCCTCTTTTATAATTTCATCCAATTTTATTTTTCCCAAGGTTGATAACTTTAACCCTATTATATCTTTTGGTATGCTACACCAGATTGTGGATGATATAAGAATATCCATGGAGCATCGTCAACTATTATTTTTGAATTTCCTTATATATCTCTAAGCGCTTTTGAGGATTTATCATTTCTCTTGCTTCCTTCATTAATCTTACAACTTCTTTATTATCATATCCTGAAAAATTAGTAACATTATCTATATTAAACAAAGGCTCTAAATAATTATCAGGGTCTCCGGTATCCGCAATCCAGCCGCTAATGAAAATATGACACTTTGCTATTGTTTGAGGTTTTAAATATTCTTCCCTTGGGACTTTATTTATCTCACACTTAAATCCAATCTTTTCGAGTTCTTCTTTTATCATTTCGGCAATCATTTCGTAAGTGCTATTTCCTGTTCCTATTCTTGTTTGAATAATTATTGTTTCTCCTTTTAGGTTCTTACCCACCAACAGTTCTCTAGCTTTGGAAGGATTATAGCTATAGCCCATCAAATAGGAATTATCTATCATACCTGGCGGGATTGGTCCTTTCGATTCTTCCGCCATACCCTTCATCAAGGTATCTATTATTCGTTTTTTATCTATTGCATAATTTATAGCCTTTCTTACTTCTTTATCCGCTATAAGAGTAGATTTTGATCTTAAATTAAAACCTGCATAGGTAGTCGAAAGCATGTTTTGCATAATAATGTTCGATACATTATATTCTTTTAACTTTTCTAAAGTAGCTTTGTCTTCAAAATATATAAAATCGAACTTTTTATTTTTAAAGCCTTCAGCAATATCATTATCTTCAAATGAATATTCAACTATATCTACGTATGGGGCCCCTCCAAAATAATCCTTAAACGCCTTTAATAAACATCTTCCCTCGTCAATATAATCAATATAATATGGGCCACAGCCAACTATTTTCCATTTGCTGAGCTCTTCAGTAGCAATAACAGCGCATGCGGTTTGAGCAAGGTTTAATAAGAATCCAGTATAAGGTGATTTAAGTTTTATTGACAATCTATACTTATCTAAAACCTTTATGCCCCTTACTTCCCTCGACATCCCTTTTTGATACTCATCACTACCTTCTATTAAAGATAAAAACCATGCATTTGGCGAATCTAACTCTGGACTTAAAAGCCTTTCAAAGGATTTCTTTACATCTTCAGCCGTAATTTCCCTTCCATTGTGGAACTTAGCACCTTTTCTTAAGTTGAAAACCCACGTTTTATTATCTTCCTCAACGTTCCAACTCTTTGCTATTCCAGGGAATACCTCAGTTGAATTACCTTGTATTAATAATCCCGCATGAACATTTGAAAGAATCCTTGCTGTTGCAGAATCAAAGGACATAGCAGGATCCAAATTATCAGGCTTTGCATGTAAATTAGTTTTTAAAATTACATCATTATAAAAGCTATCATTAACTCTTTTAACTAAAGAGTTACTAATTAATTTTAAATCCTTAGATGTTTCATAAAGTGCATCTATGGAATTTTTTGTATAACCTGCATTTAAAAGGGCATATTCTGTTTTTTTCATGAGGTTTTGTGAGTTTTCGTTTAATATATTTGTCGCTTCAATGACTTTTTCGAAACTTTCAACCTGCTTTGATATACCTTGATTTATTTCATCAGCAGCGGTAACTGTAGTTTTAACAGCTTCAATTATTTTATCGAATACCGACTTAGTATCATCAGCAATGCTAACCCCAAGATCAACCATTTCTTTACTTTTTATCATAGCATCTTTCGTTTTGTTGATAGTTTCATTTATTTCTCTTATTGTTTGGGATATCTTTTCTGCAGATTCACTACTTCTTTGTGCTAATTTTTTAACTTCAGACGCTACTACAGCAAATCCCCTACCTACTTCGCCAGCCCTTGCAGCTTCTATTGATGCATTAAGGGATAATAAATTCGTTTGTTCTGATATTTCTTTTATAATGTCAAGCATTTCATTTATTTTTACAGCTTTTTGACTTAATACATTAACTATACTTACTATCTCTTCCACTGAACTTTCTATTCCTCTTATTGCATTAACTGATTTGTCAACAGCTAATGAACCTTCCTTGGCTACGTCTAATGTTTCAAAGGCAGTTTCCTTAGACTGAGATGTGTTGGCAAAAACCTGCTGCGCAACTGCAGAATAACTATTTATCTCATCCAAGACATTGTTTAATGCTTCAAGATTATGTTCTACATTGCCATATATACCATTTATTGTATCTATAAGATTTTGAGTTGCAAATTCCATCTCTTCTATTCTATTTATCATTCTTTCCACTAATTTATCTTCATTTTTAAGTCCACGTTTTACATTTTCATCAAATAACTGCTTTTCTACTTTTTCATCTAATGTAACAGATATTTCATCCTTCTTGTTTTTTCGAAAAATGTTTATCATCTTCTCACCCTTTTCGTCAAAATTTCAGCAAATATTCAGCAAATATACTACAATAAGATTATATTATATCTATAAGAAATATTCAATTTTTGCACAAAATCGATGCAATATTTATTGCAAAAGATGCCGATGTATTATAACATAATTTATAATCAAGCATGTTGTCTACAAATAAGGCCATCAATTCATATAATAATATAAAAGATATAAAGGGTGACTAAAGTGGATTTTCAAAAACTTTTATCTCTAATTTCAAAGGAAGAAGGATTAAAATTAGATTTTAAAGAAAAATTAAATATCGATACCGAATCGGGCAAAAAGAACTTGCAAAGGACATATGTGCAATTGCCAACTCAAAGGGTGGTCGAGGATATTTAATATTTGGTATAGAAGATAAAAGCAAAAAATTATTGGTATTAACAAAGATTTATTTAGTGAAGAAAAAATACAACAAATAGTTTCTACGCGAATAGAGCCACCAGTTCCTGTATCAGTAGATAAAATAGATATCGCTGGAAAAACAATAGGTATCATAACTATCTACAATACAGAGCAAAAGCCATTTCAATTAAGGGAAACAGGGGCATTTTATATAAGAAGAGGCTCAACTACTGACTATATGAGAAAGGAAGAAATAGCCTCTATTTTGCATGATACAGGTCTCTTCCACATAGAACAAATTCCTATAATTAAAGCTAATTTAAAGGATATTGATCTTAACAAAGTCGATGACTTTTTTAAAATGGCTGGTATAAATCATCCTGTTGATAATCATCTTCTTATATCTGCTGGTTTTGCCATTAAAGAAAAAGATAATAATGAAATTCATCCTTCCCTTGGTGCTATGCTTCTCTTTGGTAAACATCCAGATATCTTCTTGCCACATGCCATTATACTTATTCATAACTATATAAATAATGAATTTCCTAAACTTCATATTTCAAAAGGAACGATAATCGACATGCTTGATGACGCAATCCAGTTTATAAATAAAGTTATACCTTATAATTCACTGGTAAAATCTGCTATCCAAGAACATATTGGTAAAGCAATTATTTACAGAGACTATTTTTGTATCAACAGGTTCATTGAAGTTTATATTAAGAATAACAAAATCGAAATAGTCAATCCCGGCGCTGCTTTAAAAGCAAACAATGATAAATATGTAAAACGCAATTTATGGTTATATTCTAAAATTATTACTCTTGATAAAGATAAGAAATTTTTTAATAAAGAATATAACAAACAAGAGTTTGAAAAACACTATTCTAAAATCAAATATTATAATATCCCCTCTGAAAACTTATATAAAGTAATAATTCCATTAGAAGATAAAATTTAAAACTGGATTGCTTATAAAAGCAACCCAGCAATTGCAGCATTTAAAAGTCCTACTAATGTTCCACCTATAAGAGCTTTAATCCCTAATTTAGCTATATCAGAACGTCTATCTGGTGCAAGCCCTCCAATACCGCCAATTTGTATAGCTATTGAACTAATATTGGCAAAACCACAAAGGGCATAAGTTAAGAGAGTTATTGTTCTTTGTTGTAAAATTCCACCCTTAATTAAGTTTGATAAATTAGCAAAGGCAAAAAATTCATTGATAACTATTTTTTGTCCTAATAGACTACCTGCATTAATAACATCTTTAAGCGGAACTCCAATTATAAATGTTACTGGAGCAAATAGTCTTCCTAAAATCCATTCAAGGCTAAAATCACGAATGCCTACTAAATAGCCAACTTTTGCAATGAGATAATTTATCAAATATATAAGTGCTATAAAGGCTATTAGCATCGCCCCTACGTTGAGACTCAGTTGTAACCCTTCCGATGCACCACGTGCTGCAGCATCAATTACATTTGCATCCACTTTTTCAAATTCAATATTTACTTTGCCTTTGGTTTTAGGTTCTTCAGTTTCAGGAAGCATTATTTTTGATATCATTAAACTTGCTGGTGCTGCCATTAAACTTGCAGCTATCAAATGGCCAGCATCAATCCCCATTGCTATATATCCAGCCATAACACTTCCAGCAACAGTTGCCATACCGCCAACCATAATAGTTAATAATTCTGATCTTGTCATATCATTTACATAAGGTTTTATCAAAAGTGGAGCTTCTGTTTGACCTAAAAATATATTAGCTGTATTTGACAGAGATTCAGCCCCTGAAGTTCCAAGAATTTTTAACATAATTTTAGCTAGAAAAGATACTACAGCCTGCATAATTCCTAAATAATATAAAATACTCATAAGTGCGGAGAAAAATATAATAGTAGGCAATATTTGAAGTGCAAATATAACTCCAAACTTATTTGAATCGATTAAATCCCCAAACAAAAATGTAGTTCCAAACTTTGTAAAATCCAAAAGTTTTGTAACTCCCCTACTTATTATATTAAAAATTCTTTGTCCAACAGACCACTTAAGAACTATAAGAGCAAAAATAAACTGGATAGTTATTCCCTTTGCAACTAAAACCCAATTGACTTTTTCTTGTTCTCAGATAATAAAAATGCGATTCCTAGAATAACTGCTATTCCCAATAAGCTAATCAGTTTCTCCATAATAATCTCCTTTCATTTCTTATTATTGCAACAAAATTAAATTTAATACAAAATGTCAAACAATGCAATATAAATGAAAATAGTTCTAAATTTAAAATAGTTTTAAATTGTATATTAATTAAAAACAATTAAACAAAACAAAAAGCCATAATTTTAGACCTTTAGCAAGTCTAAAATATGGCTTTTAACTTACTTTAAAATTATTCAATGCCTAATTTTTGTAAATCTCATTTATTTGCATCTCATGATGGGAGGCTATTAAATTTAATTTATCCTCCATGTAATCATAATCATCTTTAAATTCAAATTTTATAAGCCAAGTTGGATTATACTCTTCAACCTCTTCAATCTCAAATCCAAAATTTTCAAATAATTCCATATCGTATAAATCAAATATTTCGTTATATTGTTCATCTGTTACATCCCTATCAGTTGATAAGTAGATATAACAAATATCATTTTCTACATAAGCCTTAGTAATGAATTGTAATCCCGTCTCAACTTCATAACTTCCAAGTTCTTCAGCCAAAATATTATTTTCCCTTTTATAAAGGACTAGTGCCCTTCCTTCCATAGGATCACTCCTTAAAATTTTAATCTTTCTAGAATGTAGTTCTTAACTTCATTTATTGGAATTCTAACCTGCTGCATTGTATCTCTATCTCTTATTGTAACCATATTATCACTAACTGAATCAAAGTCGTATGTTATACAGAAGGGTGTTCCTATCTCATCTTGTCTTCTGTAACGCTTGCCTATGCTACCTGTTTCATCATAATCAACCATAAATTCCTTTGACAAATCTTCATAAACCTTTCTTGCACCATCAGCTAATTTTTTAGAAAGTGGAAGAACAGCAGCTTTAAATGGCGCAAGAGCTGGATGGAATCTTAAAACTGCTCTTACATCGCCATCTTCCAATGTTTCTTCATCATAAGCATCAATTAAGAAGGCAAGCAGAACCCTATCAGCTCCAACTGATGGTTCAATACAATATGGAACAATTTTCTCATTAGTTTCAGGATCAAAGTAAACCAAATCTTCACCTGAATGTTCTATGTGCTGCTTTAAGTCAAAATCAGTTCTGTCTGCAATGCCCCAAAGTTCTCCCCAGCCGAATGGGAATTTGTATTCTATATCAGTAGTAGCATTGCTGTAATGGGAAAGCTCTTCCTTCTCATGATCTCTTAATCTTATATTTTCTTCCTTAATTCCAAGGCTTAAAAGCCAATTTTTACAGAAGTTTTTCCAGTAATTAAACCATTCTAAATCCTCACCGGGCTTGCAGAAAAATTCAAGCTCCATTTGTTCAAATTCCCTTGTTCTAAATATAAAATTACCCGGTGTTATTTCATTTCTAAAGGATTTACCGATTTGGCCTATACCAAACGGAAGCTTTTTTCTTGTAGTTCTTAATACGTTTTTAAAATTAACAAATATTCCCTGTGCAGTTTCAGGTCTTAAATAAACTAAAGCCTTTGAGTCTTCAGTTACTCCTTGATATGTTTTAAACATTAAATTAAACTGCCTTATATCTGTCCAATTGAAAGCCCCGCAATCTGGACACTTTATCTCATGTTCCCTTATGTAATCCATCATCTTTTCATTACTCCATCCGCTAACATGGGGTTCTAAGCCGTTATTTGTCATATAATCCTCTATAAGTTTATCTGCCCTAAATCTTGATTTACAGCTTTTACAATCCATTAAAGGATCGCTAAATCCTCCAACATGTCCTGATGCTACCCAAACCTGTGGATTCATTAAAATAGCACAGTCAACACCAACATTATATGGGGATTCTTGAATAAACTTTTTCCACCATGCTTTTTAATATTATTTTTAAGCTCAACTCCTAAAGGACCATAATCCCAAGTATTCGCAAGACCGCCATAGATCTCTGAACCAGGAAATATAAATCCTCTGCTCTTACATAGTGCAACTATTTTATCCATAGTTTTCTCTACTGCCATATTATGACCTCCTTTTAATAAATTCGCAATATAAAAAGCCCTTCATCCCGTAAGGGACGAAAGGCTTAGCTTCCGCGGTTCCACCCTAATTGGTCGTATGACCCACCTCGTTTTACATACTCCAGGGCGCCCTTCGTTGAAACTCAATGCCAGTCTTCCACCCCCACCGGCTCGCTATGATTGAGGCTATCAACTACTCCTCCCCTTCATTGTATAAATATTTACTTTTAATTGTTATGATAACAAATTATAAAAATTTGTCAAGGTTTTCTATCGCATCCATTACAGCTGGAACATCCTTTACTAAACTTTGGATATCCTTTAATTACAAATCCTTCCTTTGGTTTAAAAATATAATCTATTTCTAGTTCATTATGATATTTATTCAGTTCTTCATCTATAACTAACTTAATTGGTCCAACGATTTTATGGATTTTTTCATTATTATCCCCAAAAGCCAAACCATATTTTATAGAATTACACATAAATCTATCAATATAAATATTTATCACAAGTGTCTTTATTATTATTTTTTGCATTTTCTATTATTTTTTTCATCGCTATATCCGTAATTTTTATTAACACTTCTATCACCTTCCATAGTTTATATCTTTATTTTATACCTAAAGGATGTTATAATTCAAATAAATATTTATAGGAAGGTGATATTTTGCTAAGAATTTGGGGGAAAGTTATAAAAAATAATAAGATTATAATGCATGAAGAAGCTATAAATAATGAAAATATAAGTTATCAAGAGCAGCTTAAAAAATGTATAACAGAAATAGCTCAAAAACTTGATATTCAAAAACCATATTGGCTTCCACATAATCTTGAAGAATTTAATAAACTTAAAAAACAATTTTCACACAGGATAACTTTATAGAAGAAATCGATTTTGACAAGTTCGAAATAATCGTATTAGAGGAATAACCCCAAGGTATCCCTTGGGGCTATTATCTTCCTAATCTTTCTTCAAGTCTTTTTCTTTCCTCCTCATATCCTGGTTTTCCTAAAAGAGCAAACATGTTCTTTTTATAAGCCTCAACTCCAGGTTGATCGAAAGGATTTACTCCTAACATATAGCCGCTAATTCCACATGCCTTTTCAAACATATAAACAAGCTTTCCAAAATAATAGGGAGTTAACTCTGGAATATTTATTATTATATTCGGAACATTTCCATCTGTATGGGCAAGAACAGTTCCTTCAAAGGCCTTTTTATTAACAAAATCCATTGTTTTGCCAGCTAAGAAATTAAGACCGTCTATATTATCCTTATCTTCCTTAATCTCAACATCGTATCTTGGTTTTTCAACATTTAAAACTGTTTCAAATATATGTCTTAAACCATCTTGAATATACTGTCCCATAGAATGAAGATCTGTTGTAAAATCAACTGAAGCAGGATAAATTCCCTTTCCGTCCTTACCTTCACTTTCTCCAAAGAGCTGTTTCCACCATTCTGCAAAATAATGTAATCCTGGTTCATAGTTGGCCATTATTTCAACTGTCTTTCCCTTTCTATATAGAGCATTTCTTATTGCAGCATAAAGATAGGCTGGGTTATTAATGACATCTAAGTTTGAATATTCCTTCATTCCGTCCAAGGCACCCTGCATCATTTCCCTTATATCAACTCCGCTTACCGCAATTGGAAGTAATCCAACCGCTGTTAAAACAGAATATCTTCCTCCTACATCATCTGGAATTATAAAGGTTTCATAGCCTTCCTCTTCGGCAAGTTTTCTAAGGGCACCCTTTGCTTTATCGGTTGTTGCGTATATTCTTTCCTTTGCACCTTCTTTGCCATATTTATTTTCCATATATTCTTTAAATATTCTAAAAGCAATTGCAGGCTCTGTAGTTGTTCCTGATTTTGATATTACATTAACAGATATTTCCTTACCTTCTAATACATCAAGTAAATCACGCATATACACAGGGCTTATGTTGTTTCCAACAAAATATATTTCAGGAGTTTTTCTTTTATTTTTAGGAAGGACATTATAGAAGGTATGATTTAACATCTCAATAGCTGCCCTAGCTCCTAAGTATGAACCACCTATTCCTATAACAACAAGGGCATCAGAATTTGTCTTTATCCTTTCTGCAGCATTAATAATCCTATCAAATTCTTCTTTATCATAATCTTTAGGTAACGTAACCCAACCTAAAAAGTCGCTTCCAGAACCAGTTTTATTATGTAACTTCTCATGTGCATCCCTTATTTGCCCCTCTAAACCTTTAATCTCTTCCATGTTAACAAAACCTAAAACTTTCGAATAGTCTAGAGTTATGTTTGCCATAATTATTACCTCCATTAGCAAAATTTATATTAAATTTTATAACATTACCTTCAATAATTCAACGACAAATTGTCCAATATTCTTTGTTGATATACAATAAATCGATATATTACCTTTAGTATGAACTCTACTTATCTAGTTTTATACTTAATAAAATTAGAGCTAATAGTAAAGTCTATTAGCTCCTTTCATATTTTCCTTTAAGCTCTCTAAAAAATTTAAGGTGCAATTTTTCATCTTCTATAATTCTGTTCAATAACTCCACAATGTATTTATCCTTTATTAATATCTTATGATTCTCGTATTGTTTAATGGCATCAAGCTCAGGCTGTATATCTATATCTATCATCTTATTAATATTTGTTGAGTAGTCAATAAGTTTTGAATTCCAAGGATAATAAAGCCCCATATGCGGGATAGCATACATCGGTTTTAAGCCTAATAATTTAATTGTTTCTCCAAGAAGTTCTAAGTGTTTCATTTCAATAACCGCTATCCCTGCCACCGCTTCAGCATAATCCTCATATTTTCCATCAGATATTAAATGTTGATAAACATAAAGTAATGTTGCAGAAAGTTCGCTAACAAGGCCTGAATAGTCAAGCAGCAGTAAATTTGCATAATTAATACTTTTCTTTTCAACCTTAGGTTCTGGATAATTGATATTAACAGAAAATTTTGCTGCCTTTTTATATCCCCCGGCATATTATCCTCTAAAAAGAGTATTACAATTATATAATATGAAACCAAAAGAAATTTGCTACAAAAATTTTATTCTAAATTATTTGGCACTAAATATTTAAGTATATCAATTGCGGCCTTTATATCCCTTTTATCAGCCATTTCACTATGGGAATGAACATATCTTGTAGGAATTGATATTACTCCTGTTGGAACTCCCGTTTTAGTAGTATAAATTTCTGCAGCATCTGTTGTTCCCATCTCTAATATTTCAAATTGATATTTAACATTATTTTCCTCTGCAACCCTAACAAGAAGATCTTTTACCTTAGGATGAACTATAAATGCCCTATCCATTATTTTTATTGCTGCACCTTCTCCTAATTTAACAGCCATTTTATTACAATTCGGTGTGTCTCCAGTTGCAGTAACATCAACAGCTATAGCAAGATCAGGCTCAATTCTAAAGGCAGAAACCTTAGCTCCCCTTAACCCAACCTCCTCTTGAGTTGTAAATACAAAATAAATATCATTTTCACTATCCTTAATCTGTTTTGCTACTTCTAATAAAACATAGCACCCTAATCTGTCGTCAAAGGCAGCACCAACTACTCTGTCGCCAAAATCTTGAAAATCCGACTTAAATACTCCAAAGTCCCCTATTTGAACCTTTTGGCTTGCCTCATCTCTTGTAGATGCTCCAATATCTATGTAAAGTTCCTTAAGTGTAAGTTCCTTAATATCTGCCTTTTGTTCCTTTGATATAATTCCTTCAACTCCATTTTTAAATATAACCCTCTTATATAAAAGGGAATATGGATTTAATCCTCCTATGTTAGAAAATCTCAAAAATCCATTTTCATCAATAAAGGTTACCATAATTCCGATTTGGTCCATATGGGCAGCAAGCATAACCTTCTTACTTCCCTTACCCTTTTTCATAGCAATGACATTGCCTAAAGCATCCTTTTGAACCTCATCAACATAATCCTTTATTTGCTCTATTATAAAATCAGCAACCAAATCTTCTCTTCCCGATGGGCCATATATTGAAACTAAATCCCTTAATAATTCCATCATAACTCCTCCTCTTCTAGACTTTCTAAAACTTTTTTAGTTAATTTTAAAGTATTTTCATAGTCTTCCTTATGAATCATGCTTATGGGTGAGTGTATATATCTTGTAGGAACAGAGATGCTTGCAGTTTTACAGCCAGTTTTTGCTTTATGAATAGCGCCTGCATCATTTCCGCCCACCGTTCCTCTTCTCAGTTGATAGGGTATTTTATTTTCTTCTGCTACTTTAATAATCAACTTAAGAAGTTTTTCATTAGCAATGGATGAGGAATCCATAACCGATAATGCCGGTCCCTTTCCTGTTTCTGTTACAAAATCCTTTTCATCCTTTACAAAATCAGCACAGGTCGTTCCTTCAATAGCAAGAGCAATCTCTGGTTCTATGCTGTATGCTGCAACCGTGGCCCCTCTGAGCCCTACTTCCTCCTGAACAGTAAATACACAATATAAATCTAAGTTATAATTCTCCTTTAATACATCAATTAAAACAGCACATCCTACTCTATCATCTAAAGCCTTTGCCTTTATGTATCTTCCCATATCTACATATTCACTTTCAAAGGTAGTATAATCACCAAGCTTAACATGCTTTAAAACCTCTTCCTTGCTTGTTGCACCAATATCGATAAACAAATCCTTTATATTTACTGGATTTGACCTTTCCCCTTCGTTTTGAAGGTGAATCGGTTTATATCCTATGATACCCTTTATTTTGCTTCTTCCAAATACAACCCTTTTTGATATTAAAATTCTAGGGTCTATTCCACCAACGGGTGAAAACTTAATTCTACCATCATCCTTAATTCCTGTTACAATAAATCCTACTTCATCCATATGGGCAGCAAGCATAACCCTTTTACCGTTACCCCTCTTATGAACTATTAAATTACCAAGCTTATCTATAAATACTTCTCCAAGATCCTTAACTTCTTCCTTAATAACTTCCCTTACTTCCTTTTCATAACCTGAAACACCAAAGGCATCTGTTAATTTTTTAAGCATAAATATCACCCCAATTCTTCAAAGAAGAAATAAACAAAGCTAATAGTCTTCCAGCTCTAACGATATCTTTATAATTTACAATTTCCGTAGATGTGTGCATATACTTTATAGGAACAGAAACTAAAAGAGTTGGAACACCTTCTCTTGTCACCTGAAGATTCCAAGTTTCTGTCCCTGTTCCTCCTGGTGCAACATCAATGGTATATGGTATACCATATTCATCAGCAAGTTTAATAAGTTTTTCAGAGAGCTCTGGGTGAATATTGGGTCCTATAGTAATTTCAACTCCCTTCCCACATTCAAGCTGAATATCAGGATTTGCATATTTATCTCCAAAGGTTACATCAACAACTATTCCAATATCAGGATTTACTTCATAGGTAGTTGTTTTAATCCCTAAAAGACCCCTTTCCTCTTGAGTTGTAGCTGCAAAATAAACATCAGCAGTATGTTTTATTTTATTCAATTCTTTGGCACATTCATAAAGTGCCATTATACCAACACGATTATCAAGGGCTTTTCCTGTAATGAAATCGCCTAAAAGCTCCAACGACTCTTTCTTTATTGTAATGTAATCTCCAATTTTTACTAATTCTTTTAATTCATCCTTTGTCATCCCACAATCTATAACCATCTCATCCATTTTGATTGCCTTTTTTCTATCCTTTTCAGTTAAAACATGTGGTGGTTTTGCTCCAATTACTCCATATACATCCCTTAAGCCATGAATTATAACCTCTTGGGCAGGTAAAGTCTTTGAATCTACTCCACCAACATTTGTAAAAGAAACAAATCCACGTTCATCGATATCTGTAACCATAAGGCCTATTTCATCTACATGGGCAGTTATTAATATTTTTAATCTATCCTCCCCTTCTCCCCTTTTAATAGCTATAAAGTCTCCCATTTTCCCCTTTTTAATTTCATTTACATAGGGTTTAAATATACATTCCAAATCATCCTGCAATAAATATTCACTACCTGAAACCGCATTTAGATCACTTAATTTCTTTAATATCTCCTTTCCTTCCATCTTATCCCTCCTTTTCATTCACATTACTAATTTTAAACTATTTTAGTAGAAAGTTAAAGAATTTTCTAAAATATCATAGTGTAAAATTATTGTAGGACGAAAAAAGACAAAAATTTAAAAGAGACAACCCCTGTGATAAAATAAAAGTGAAAAAACACACAAACCAATAAGGGGTGTCTCTTTTGAATAATATTATACAACAACATTTAATAAATTTCACTACTAAATTAATAAAAAATGTTGAAGAAACTATATCAAAAGAATGGGATCTAACAAAACTTGTTGATGTAGTTAAAAAAATGACTGATGAATTAGGAGCAAACATAATAAAGGACTTTTTAGAAGAATTAGATAAAACGATTAAAGAAGATGAAAAAAGGAAAAAGGGATGGGTAGTAGAAAGGAAAGACAAGAAAAAGATTGTAACAATGCTAGGCGAAATAGAATATGCAAGAACGTATTACAAATCTAAGAAGAATGGGGAATATAGATATTTACTTGATGAAATTATAGGGATAAGCAAACATGAGAAGGTAGATAAAGAAGTAAAGATAAAGCTGGTGGAGAACGCAATTAATATGTCCTATGAGGAGAGTAGTAAAATAACATGTCCGGAGAAACTAAGTAGACAGGCAGTATTTAATGCAATAAGACAGGTAGGAGAAGTAGAAGTAAAAGGGAAGTAAAAGAAAAGAGGAAAGTAAGGGTGCTATACATAGAAGCAGATGAGGATCATGTGGCATTGCAGGATGGGAAGAAGGAGATGCCAAGGCTTGTATATATACATGAAGGAAGGCAAAGCAAAAATGGGAGAAACGAATTAAAGAATGTATATTACAAAGCATACGTTGGTGTAGAAGCTGAAGAAATATGGATAGATGTAGCGAATTATGTGTATGACAATTATGAAATAGAGAGCATAGAAAAGATATACATAGCAGGAGATGGAGCAAGATGGATAAAGGAAGGAATGGAATGGATTCCGAAAGCGAAATTTGTATTAGATAGATATCATTTGAACAAATACATAATAAGAGGGACAGCAAAGCGAGAAGAATATAGGCAAAAGATATGGGGAGCGATAAATGAAGGGGATAAGAAGGTTTTAAGGGAGATATTTAAGGAGTTAATAAATATAGCAGAAACTAAGACAGAAAAGGAGAGAGCAAAAGAAGCAAGGAGATATATATTAAATAACTGGGAAGGGATAGTAATATATAAAGAGGACGAGGATGTAATAGGATGCAGTGCAGAAGGGCATATAAGCCATGTATTATCAGCGAGATTAAGCAGTAGGCCATTAGGATGGAGTAAAGAGGGATTAAAGATAATGGCAAAGCTAAGGGTATTTAGCAGGAATGGAGGTAATTTAAGGGAAATAAGTATATACAAGGAAGATGTTGAAACATTTAGATTAAATAAAAAGAAGATAAAAGAAACAATTAAAAGAATAAATAATTCTTCACGAGAAGGAATAAATAATATAACAATATTAAACATTGGAAAAGTAACACCGATGTATAAGATATTAAAATCAATTAAATATGAAAATATAATTTAAAGTTTAAAAGTTTACGAAAGTCTTGATTTTAAACATTTTAGGGGTTGTCTATAAAAAATTAACCTACAATATCTTGACACTATCTCTAAAATATTTTTCATTTGACACTTATACCCCGTATAAGTATAATAAGTAATAGCTTATGTTACGAAGTTTTAACAAAAATAGTTGCTAAAGGGAGGGAAGTATATGAAAAAGAAAAGTCATCAGCACTGGTCATGGATAATATTAGCATCCTTCGTGATACTTGGTTATTTTTATCCTGTAATAGGGCTTTCAGGAATAATATGTATGATAATGCCTCCATTTCATGCTTTTTAGGTAGAGGTAAAATTCATTGTTCCCATTATTGTCCTCGGGGTTCTTTATTAGGTAAATTTTTAAAATATGTATCGTTAAATAATCCACTTCCTAATGTTATGCGAACAAAAGGTGTAAAAAATATATTGTTACTCCTTATGCTTTCACTCTTAAGCCTATCTTTGTTCCATTCAAAGGGAAACATCCTCAAAATTTCCTTTTCAATTTATAGATTTATGACTCTTTCCCTTTTAGTAGGTATAACTCTTGGAACAATATTTAAACCAAGAAGCTGGTGCCAGATTTGTCCAATGGGACACTTAAGCGACCTTGTAGATAAAGCAGTAAAAATGGATTCCAAATATCAAAAATTAGAGGGAACAAATTAGTTCCCTCTTATATTTTTCCTCCTTTAACTCCTAAACTAGCCTTTTTAAGCAATGGAGTATCAAATACGTATATATTTTTATTATACTCTTGATTTCTCAAAATTGCATATTCTATGAGTTTATTAATTAAATCTTTAAACTTTAGCCCTGTTGGTTCCCAAAGATAGAAGGATATAGACCCTGGCATAGTATTTATTTCGTTTACATAAACCTTCATAGTGTCCTTTTCAACAAGAAAATCAATTCTTGAAATTCCTGAGCAGTCTAAAATTTTAAATACCTTTATAGCAAGGTCTTGAATTTCTTTAGTTTTATCTTCTGGAATTGGTGCAGGAATTCTCCTTGCTGCACTTTTCATACCTGAGTTTTTATTTCCCCTTAAATATTTATCCTCAAAACTCAAGAATTCCTGCCAAGATACAGGCTCCTCTAAAACTGATGCATTATATTCATTATCAAAGCCAATTACAGAGCAATTTATCTCCATTGGATTTTCAACAGCCTCTTCAATTATAATCTTTCTATCATAGTTTATTGCAATTTCTATTGCATTTATTAGCTCATCTCTATTTTTCGCCTTTGAAATACCTATACTTGAACCTAAATTTGCTGGTTTTACAAACATAGGATATTTTAGTTTATCTTCAAGATAATTTAAAACCCTTTCGCTGTCATTTACATAATCCCTTCTTAAAAACCATGTATAATTAACTATTGGAATATCGTTGGCTTTGAAAATATCCTTCATTATGATTTTATCCATTCCAACCGCAGAACCTAAAACTCCGCTTCCAACATAAGGAATATTACAAAGCTCTAAAAGGCCTTGCATTGTTCCATCTTCACCATGTGATCCATGTAATGCTGGAAAAACAACATCTATTTTTATTGGTTTGGGTGTTTTTTAAACAAACCCTTTTCAGGATAAAACTTTAAATAAGGATTATAAGGAATAGGCTCAAGATAAACTTTTTGGCCTTGCTAAGAAGAACATCTAAATTCTTATAATTTTTTATATCTAATAACTCATCCCCAGTATACCATTCGCCTTGTTTTGTAATAAAAAGCGGAACAACATTATATTTTTCCTTGTCGATATTTTCAGCCACCTGAAGGCCTGTTATAACAGAAACTTCATGTTCAACGCTTCTTCCTCCAAACATTATTAAAACATTTTTCTTAATCATCTCTATCCTCCTTAATTTTCATTATAATTATCAGGCAGATCGTTCTCAAATAATACGATATCTCCAACAACTACTATTTTACTTAATTCTTTTGTTGCTTCATCAAGACTATTTACAATGATAATCCTATCCTCTGGGAAGTTTTCCTCCTTTAAGCCATCAACTATAGGAATACTTCTTTTCTTCCAACTAATATAGCATAGTCACAGGTTTTTGCAATTCTTTGGCCAAATTTTTTGTTTTCTTCATACTCAACTTCTCCAAGTTCAATCATTCCAGGAGTTACAATAATTTTTTGCCTCCATCCATTTCAGAAAGTGCTTCAATGGCTAAGGCTGAACCTTCAGGATTTGAATTAAAGGCATCATCTATTACTGTAACTCCATTGTTAGTATCGAGGATTTGAAGCCTATGTGGAACCGGCTCTATTTTTTCAATCCCCCTCTTTATTTCTTCCTCAGAAAGACCAAGCTTTAGGGCGATTGCGACTCCTGCTAAAATATTATTAACATTATGTTTTCCTAAGAGTTTTGTTCTACATTCAAATTGCACTATTTTACCATCAACATCTCCATGAACAGTAAACTTTAAACCTTCCCTAGTATTTTTTATGTCTGTTGCATATACATTTATGCCTTCTTTTTATTTGTTCCATATACATAGGTTTCTATATTTCTCCTTTTGGAAAGTTCAAAACAAATATCGTTATCTCCATTAAAGAAGGCGACACCATCATCTGGCAAGGATTCTATTAGTGCATATTTTGTCTTTTTAATGTTTTCCTGTGATCCCATTGTTTCAAGATGCTGAAGGCCAACGGCAGTTAATACTCCCATTTTAGGATAAACTATATCGCAAAGCTCCTTTATATCTCCAACATATCTTGCTCCCATTTCACATACAAAAATTTCATGTTCATCCCTTAATTGTTCCCTAACTACCTTTGTAATTCCCATTGGAGTATTATAACTTTCAGGCGTCATTAGGGTATTATATTTTTCCGAAAGAATTGTTTTTATAAAATATTTAGTGCTTGTTTTTCCGTAGCTTCCTGTGATGCCGATAACTAAAGGTCCTTTCTCCTTTTAATTATTTCCCTTGCCTCGTTTATAAAGCCCTGCTGGATTTTCTTTTCAATAGGCAGCATTATTTTTAAGGAAATCAGCATCAAATAAGAAATAAAAACCTGTATTAAAATCAATCCATTTATAAAGGCCAATGGTGACTTAAATAAAGCATAAGATATTATAACAAGCAATAAATTTAGAAATAATGCACAACCAAATAATCTTTTAGCTCTATATGTAAAATTAAGAGGTTTTTTGCCTTTTTTCTTCTATTATAATGGGTGTAAATATTTATTGAAGCCAAAGCAATCCAAAGAATTAATAATGCATAAGAAGTATAATCTTTTGGAAAAAGATTTGAAATGAAAAGTAAAAATAAAAATATAAAGTTTCTTTTAAAATTATCCCTATCATACTTATTAAGCCAATTTAAAAATTCATTTGGTTTGTATCCTACAAGCTGAGCCATATGAAGGTAAAACCTATTATAGTAAACCGAAACAAAGGCAAAAAAGATTATAGCTAAAACATAAACTAACATGCTCAAATCACTCACTTCCTTCCAAAAATTTTGAAACTATTATATTAAAATCATTCAACTTATCAAGATATGCGAAATGTCCTGCACCCTCAAAAACAATTAGACCTGCATCTGGTATTTCTTTTTCCATGATTTTTGCCATGTAAAGAGGAGTGTCCTGATCCTTTTCGCCCCAAATAAGAAGGGTTGGGGCTTTAATCTTAGGTAAAAATCCTCTTAAATCCTCATTGACAACTTTTACAAAAGTTTCCCTTAATGGACCAGAATTTTTATAATCCTTTGAACCGTATTTTTTATAAAACTTTTCAATAGCTTCTTTTTGCCACCATTTAATAATAAATATAATTTTTTAAATAGCTTAAATTTATAAACTTTAAAATAATATTTCAAGGTTCTTTTTGGAATTATCCCAGCGCTGTCTACAAGAACTACCTTTTCTACTTTTTCAGGATAAAGAGCTGAGAACATAATTGAAACCCTACCACCAAAGGAATGCCCAATTAATGAAGCCTTTTCTATATTAAGCTTATCAAATAATTTATTTAACATATCGGTATAGTCACCAACTCCCCAAGCTTTGGACGGCAAAGAGGATTGACCAAAGCCTGGAAAATCTATCGCATATACTTCAAATTTACTTGCAAGATAATTAAAAACTGGCAAAAGCTATCTGCTCTTCCTCCCCAGCCGTGAAGAAGAACTACTTTTTACCACTACCAGCTTTTTTATAATAAATATCTAAATTGTCTATTTTTATAAACATAAGTCCACCTCTTTATGCTTACTTAATTCATACTACATTATACTACAATTTTAATATATTTAAAATTACAAGTTAAGCTAAATAAGTAATTTTGGAATATTTTTAAATTTAATAACAAGATAATATATTTGAATAATTTATCCTAATTATAAAAAATAAAAATAGAAAGGATGATTACTATGAGAATTTTTAATCTTGTTGCCCTTGCTATTGTTATATTAGGCGGAATTAATTGGGGATTAATTGCTCTATCTGGGTTTGACCCTTTGCTCCCAATCTTAGGCGGCTATACATCGCCCTTTGCAAGAATGTTTTATGGAATTGTCGGATTATCATCTCTATGGGTATTTTATGCATATCTTATGACTCCTGGGAGTGACGGAATAGAGGATAAATAAATTATGGACTGCCTCAAAATAAAGAGACAGTCCATTTTAAATTTTATATTGCTCAAATTTTTTACCTTTATAAAGGTATGCATTCGTTGGACAAGTATGTAGGCATTTTTGACATGATATGCAGCTATCTTCAAAATAAAAACTGTTATCTTTGAACTTAATATTTTTAGTCGGACAATTCTTTACACATTTTAAACATTTCACACAAAGCTTCATATCAACTGTAAGATTTCTTCTTGCCCACCCCTTAGAAAATCTATAAAAAAACTTATACTCTATTTTGGCAAGGTTTAATCTTATTTTGCTTACTTTATTTATGTATATTTCATCCATTAAAAATTTCTGAACTAAACTTTTAACTTTTTCCTCCGCTCTTTCTTTTGCTTTTTTATTTCCTCCTTAGTTGGTTTTTCAAAGGCTACAACATAATAATTATTAGGCATAGTAATAAAATCCTGAACTGTAATCCTATAACCCTTTTTAATAAGAATTTCTGATAACTGATCAGGTCCAGATCCTTTATTGGCAGCTTGAGTTGAAAATATAAGACACTTTTTATTGTCTTCTTTTAAGTTTTTAGCAACCCAGTCTATATAAATTTTGGGGAAAACTTCAGCATGTATTGGTGCTCCAAATACATAAAAGTCATACTCCTCATTTAGTGTTCTTTTCTTTGATACGTCAATTAAAACACAACCAACTCCTCCATTTTCAAAATGCTTTTTAAAAAGTTTTGATACATATTCAGTATTTCCTGTTCCTGAAAAATAAATTATTGCTGCCTGCAATTTTGTCCCTCCAACTTTCTTATTAATTTTGTGATTTTACATACTTAATAATTTCTACATCATGCATAATAACTACCAATCCTTCAGTTATCATAGGATCGATAACCTTTATAAATTCATTTATCTTTTCTTCTTTATCTATGATTTCAATAACAATAGGCAAATCGTGGGATAATACTTCTGTTAAAGCCGAATGAACCCTGCTATTTGCACCAAAACCTTCTATTCCCCTTACTATTGTAGCGCCTGCAAGACCAAACTCCTTTGCCTTTTTGAGAATAATATGATATAAAGCCTCACCATGCCATCTATCTGATTCCCCTATAAATATTTTTAAAAGTTTTCCCTTACCTTCTAACTTCATATACTCCCTCCTAAATAATAGCATTACATAAAATTTTCCCAACTACAACCCCTATTAAGCTTAATAAAACATTTAAAACAATATTTATTATACCCCAAATATATGCTCCAGAGTTTAAAAGGTTTATCGTTTCGTAACTAAAGGTTGAAAATGTTGTAAGCCCACCCAAGATACCTGTTGTTAAAAAAGTCTAAGGTCTGGCGATATTATATCTGTCGACAAACTCAATTCCATTATAAATCCTATTAATAATCCACCTAAAATATTCACTATCAATGTTCCCATTGGAATATCCAAATTGAAAGTTTTTGATGCCCCCATCGAAATTAAATATCTCAGTGATGCACCTATAAATCCTCCTAAACCTACATAAATTACCTTAAGCATCATGACCACCTCCAAAAAGATAAAAAATCTCCTACAAAAGTAGGAGTTATCAGCACAAGGCAATTAAGGTGAACCCCATCACCTATAATTTCACAATTTCGATTATAAGAATTACTGCAATTTAAGTCAATTATATTTTTTAATTTAATAATGAAACAATCTTAAGTTCCTTATTGCTTAAAAGATCAACATAGTCCGATCCTATTTTAACAATAGGATAAGAAATATTTCTTGGATTAATATATACAACTTGGCCAATGTCGCCATTGTTTAAAACCACATCTGTTCCGATATAATAATTAGAAATATTTTGTAGAAAGGTTAACATTATTTTTACATCAAACAATTCATAGCCATCCATTTCTATGATTTTAAATGCATCAAAGGGAGACATACGTCCCTTGTAAACCCTTTCTGAAGTAATGGCATCATAAACATCACAGATAGCTATAATCTTTGCATATAAAGGAATTTTGTCACCTCTAACCATCAGAGGATATCCTGAACCATTTTCCTTTTCATGATGCAAAAGTATAGCCTTTAAAATATCAAAAGAAAGTTTTTGACTTTCAAGAGCAATTTCATAACCATGAACAGGATGCTTTTTCATAACCTCAAATTCTTCATCGCTTAATTTACCTTTTTTATTTAAAATCTCCTCAGGTATTTTTACTTTTCCAATGTCATGAAGCACTGCAGCTTTAATTAAATCATCAATTTGTGTGCTTTTTAATCCCAACCATTTACCAAGAAGCATGCTATAGAAAGCAACATTTAAGCTATGGTTAAATGTATATTGATCAAAGGCTTTAAGGGTTGATAAAAACTTAATAATATTATCCTTTTGATCTATATGTTTTTTATTTCATTAGAAATTTCTGCTACTAAGCTAAGATCCAATTTCTTACCTGCAGCAAGTTCGGTTAGAATATTTTTTACCGCATCAACATTTTTAGAGTATTCCTTTTTAAAGGCTATATAATCCATATTACTGTTTTCATTATCTTCATATATGTATATTTTTCGTATACCCATTTTAATTATCTTATCTATTAGGTATTTATTTAGAATCGTCCCTTCAGTTACAACAGTAGTTCCAGAGTCAGTAACAACATTAAGAGCTAATTTATCTCCTTCTCTGCAACTAAAAATGTCAACTACTCTTTTCCCCATACCCAGCAGCCTCCAAATAAAAATTCTCCTTATTTATTTAATTCTACAATTTCTCTTAAATTCCTTTCCAATTTTATATAATTTTTTATCATAACTTACATTATTTTATTATTTTTTACAAAAATAATAATAGGTGATATACATGAAAAAGTTTATTCCTTCTCAAATATTTGTTGAAAAAGAAGCTTTAAATTATAGTTTAACATACGAAATCCTAAAAAAGCAGAAAACTTAAATATTCCAATAATTGAAGATAGCTTTAATAAAAAGACAAAAAATCTATCCGAGCAAGAATTTTTGCATATTCCAAAAGAACAATAATCCTTGGTATAAGCAAAAATAAAAAGCTAGACTCCTGTAAGCCATCGGCAGACTTCCAATTTTCATTAGTTTCAGGCTGCCCCGGCACTTGTGAATACTGTTATCTTCAGACAAAACATGCTGCTTCACCACATATTAAAATATTTGTAAACATAAATGAGATCCTTGATAACATTCAAGGGTATATAGATGAAAGCAAGCCCAATATTACCACCTTTGAACTTGCCAGCACCAGCGACCCTATATCAGTAGAACATCTAACTGGTTCTGTTGCAAGAACCGTTGAATTTTTTCAAAACAAGAATTCGGAAAGCTAAGATTAGTTACTAAATTTTCAAA
Source organism: Caloramator sp. Dgby_cultured_2 (assembly GCF_028872215.1). Classification (NCBI taxonomy): domain Bacteria; kingdom Bacillati; phylum Bacillota; class Clostridia; order Eubacteriales; family Clostridiaceae; genus Caloramator; species Caloramator sp. Dgby_cultured_2. The sequence goes on along the minus strand of NZ_CP118396.1, from coordinate 591,426 downwards.
CATCGACTCATTATTAAACGTAAATCATAACAAAAAACTAAAATAAGGTTTAGCATAAATACTGATTATATTATTAAAACCTATGAACATAATACAGATAATCTGCAAGAAAGGTTGGATGCCGCAGCAAAAATTTTTAAAGCAGATTATGATACAGGGTTTATAATTGCCCCGATTTTCATATATGATGGATGGAAAAAGGATTATGAAGATATGCTAATTAATTTATACAACAAATTAGATGGTTTTTCAAATAGCAATTTAACATTTGAACTAATCCAATATAGGTTTACACTAAAATCAAAAGATATAATACTTAAGCGTTTTCCTAAAACTAAACTTGATTTAAACGAGGAAACTAGATTAAAAAATGGGGGCCCTATGGATATTATAAATATGTATATCCTAAAGAAATATCATCAGAAATAAAGCAGTATTTTTATGATAAGATAAAACAATATTTCCCTAATTCAACAATAGAATACTTTACGTAAAACTTAAGCCTAGCTTGGTTTGCTAGGCATGTATTCTTTTATATTTTTCACAACAAACGATATTCCATATGAAGCTAAATAAAAAATTAGACTCATCAAAAATGGTAAAGCAGGATTAATTTTATACAGCCATCCCGCAAAGTATCCTGCCGGGGCAGAAAACAATGAAATAAGGCCTTGACCAGCTGCGAAAATTTTAGCCCTTTCCTCTTCTCCAATTACATTGCTCCATAAGGTTTCCCTAAATGTTATTGTTATAATATTACCTGAAGCTGTTAGAATAGTGCTAAAAGCAAGTAATAGATAATTCTTGGGTTTTACTAACAAAAATAGCAAAATTCCTAGTCCATTTAATAGCAAACCTAAAGATAAACTACTTGCCTCGCCTTTTTGGGTCAGACACTTCATAAATATAAAATATGTAATTAAATAAATGATAGCCGAAAGTCCTGGAACTAATGATGTTAATGACTCTTTTATGCCTATGATATCCTTTAGATATATCGATTGATAAAATAAAAATGAATTCTGCAAATATGTAAATAGCATAATTAAAAATACTAGAAAAGTTAATTTATTTGTAAAAAAGTAAACCATAGCTTCTTTATAATCCGTAATCTTTTCACTTAAAGAAAGATTATTATGCTTTTTAATTAATTCCATGCCAATTCTAGTTTCAGTTGTCATTTTATTTCTTCCAACAAACATCAAAGTCATGCTAATAAATCCTAAAAAATATATCAACCTCATTGCTAATGTTATTCCAAATCTATTCACCAAAATCCCTGCTAAAGGTGCAAAAATACCGGAAGCTAAATTTATTATCATAATTAGGCTAAAAAGTAAACCCTCTTATCTTCAATAGTATCCTCAATTGCAAGGCATGTCCATGAAGTATATGATATTTTATGTAATGAATTTAATAAAGCTGCCACTAAAAAGAACCAAAAATTTTGTGAAATTGCCCATATAAACATTACCAAACTCCAAGAGATTAAATCAAAAATAAGCGTAGTTTTTCTTCTGCCATATTTATCAGTTATTGGACCAGCAACAAAAGATGTTAAAATCATTAAAGCAGCTCCTATTGAATTTATTAAACCCATCTGAAGTTCATTTACACCTAAGCTTTTCATATATAATGGCTGATAAAAAATATCATTCCACCAAATATAGCCCACATTGGTTCAAAAATAATACAAGCATAGGCATTGCCTTCTAAATTACCAAGAATTTTATATTTAAAATAATCTTTAATTTTTTTCATATCTATCATCCCCCAATCCCACAAACATTATATTCATATTATAACAAAATTAAAATTATTTTAACATTTATAACTTTAATAAAAGTAATAAAAAGCTCTATTTCAAATAATAATTGAATATAAGGCATCACAAAAATTAAAGTTAAATATTTGTAATACATCATTTATTGTTTATAATATACTATTGAAATAATTTATATTCTGAATTTTAATTTTCTATAAACTTTGATTGCATTTTTACTTAATTTTATATTAAAATTTAAATATAAGTGTTAATAAAATTCATTTTTTATAATATTTCTAAAATTATAAATTTTTCGACATGTTTTTTAGATGTTTGAATCGAATATTCAAACATCTTTAGAAAAATTAAAAAGGGGGATGTTTATGAAAAAACTTCTTTCAGCCGCTCTATGTCTATTTTTACTTATTTCTCTTTTATCTGGATGTTCCAAACAATCCAGCTCCAACAACGACGTAATAAAGATTGGAGTATTTGAACCTATAACAGGGGCAAATGCTGCAGGTGGACAACTTGAGGTTGAAGGTGTAAAACTTGCTAACAAGCTATATCCAGAAGTTCTTGGTAAAAAGGTTGAACTCGTTATAGCCGACAATAAATCTGATAAAGTTGAAGCAGCAAATGCAGCAGCAAGATTAGTTGAACAAGAAAAGGTTACTGCAATCATTGGTAGTTGGGGCAGCTCCCTTTCAATGGCAGCTGGCGATATTGTCCGCAATGCAAAGATACCAGCTGTAGGTGCATCCTGCACAAATCCTTTAGTTACTAAAGGAAATGATTTTTATTTTAGAGTTTGTTTTATAGATCCATTCCAAGGAACTGTTATGGCTAATTATGCTTTCAAAAACTTAATGCTAGAAAGGCTGCTATAATTCAAGAAGTTTCAAACGATTATGCAGTAGGTCTTGCTAAATTCTTCCAAGATGCCTTTAAAAAATTAACAGGCGACGAAAACTGCATAGTTGCAATAGCAAATTATAATACAGGTGACCAGGACTTCAGTGCTCAGCTAACAACAATAAAAGAAAAAATCCTGATGTAATTTTTGCACCAGGTAATTTTACTGAGTCTGCATTAATAATCAAACAAGCACGCCAACTAGGAATTAAGACACCTTTCATCGGCGGGGATACTTGGGAGACACCTGAGTTTATAACAATAGGTGGAAGTGCAGTTGAAGGTGCTGTATTTTCAACATTCTTTACTTCAGAAAAGCCAATTACGAAAGAGTCTGAAAAGTTCTTAACAGAATACAGGAAAGAATACAATAAAGAACCTGCAGCCGTAACAGCATTAGGATATGATGCTTATATTTTGATACTCGATGCAATAAAAAGAGCTAACTCAACAGAACCAGAAAAAATAAGAGATGCTATAGCACAAACAAAAGGATTCGAAGGTGCTGCTGGAATAATAACTCTCGATGAAAATGGAGATGCTGTTAAAAATGCTGTTATTAAGGTTGTTAAGGACGGCAAATTCACTTATCTAGATACAATTGAACCAGAAAAATAAAAAATCCCCCATTATTGGGGGATTTTTAGAAGGTGGTGTGTATATGGGTTTAGATACTTTTTTCCAACATCTTGCTAACGGTATTTCTCTTGGTAGTCTTTACGCTCTAATTGCAATTGGATATACAATGGTTTATGGAATATTAAGGCTAATAAATTTTGCCCATGGTGATATATTCATGATGGCAACTTATTTTGCCTTTTATACTATCTTAATATTCCACGTCCCATGGTATTTTTCATTCATCATTGCAATAGTATTTACATCATTATTAGGTATAAGTATTGAAGCTGCTGCGTATAAACCTTTGAGGGATGCTCCCAAAATATCTGTTTTAATATCTGCTATCGGTGCTTCATTTTTACTTGAAAATTTGGCAATAGTCCTTTTTGGAGGAGTTCCAAAACCCTTCCCAACCCCAAATATATTGACTGATATGGTAAATATTAAGGGAGTCATGATTCAAAAATTAACCTTCTATATTCCAATAATAACAATTGTATTACTTATAATCCTGGCTTATTTGATAAATAAAACAAAGAGTGGTATGGCTATGAGGGCCCTTTCAAAGGATATAGAAACATCAAAACTAATGGGTATAGATGTAAACAAAACAATTTCCTTTACCTTTGGTCTTGGGTCAGCTTTAGCTGCCGTCGGCGGTATTATGTGGGCTTTAAAATTCCCTCAAATACAACCGCTTATGGGAGTTATGCCAGGTCTTAAATGCTTCATTGCTGCTGTTATAGGAGGAATTGGTAATATTACAGGTGCAGTTATTGGGGGTTTTATTTTAGGTATTATTGAAATACTTTTAGTCGCTTTTCTGCCAAGTCTAACTGGTTATAGGGATGCAATAGCTTTTGTATTGCTTATATTAATTTTGCTGTTCAAACCTACTGGAATCATGGGAGAAAAAATTTCAGAGAAGGTGTGAAATATGAAAAAGAATATATTTAAAATTCTAATATTCTTGATTTTATATTTTCTTGTTATCGCAATTGCTCAGAATACCCTTGATGCATTTAAATTAAGAATATTAAATTTATGTGCTATATATACGATTTTGGGACTGAGCATGAATTTAATAAACGGTTTTACTGGGCAATTTTCACTTGGACATGCAGGTTTTATGGCAATAGGTGCCTATACAACTGCTCTTCTTACTATGAAACCAGAAGTAAAAGAACAAATATTTTATATGAAACCATTGATATACCCACTTAATTCTATCTCAATGCCATTTTTACCAGCTCTTTTAATAGGTGGAGTGTTGGCTGCAGTTGTAGGATATCTAATTGGAGCACCTGCATTAAAATTAAAAGGTGACTACCTTGCAATAGCAACTTTGGGCTTTTCTGAAATAATAAGGGTATTAATTACAAACGCCCAAAGCATAACTAATGGTGCATTAGGAATTAAAGGAATACCTTCATATACAAATCTATATTGGAGTTATGGCTTAGGGCTTATAACAGTAATATTTATGTTTAAGCTTATAAATTGTAGCTACGGTAGAGCCTTTAAAGCAATTAGAGAAGATGAAATAGCAGCTGAAAATATGGGAATTAATCTATTTAAACATAAAATAATGGCCTTCACGATAGGTTCCTTCTTAGCAGGAATTGGTGGAGGATTATTAGGAAATTTATTAGGAACGATTGATCCACTTATGTTTAGGTTCTTTTTAACTTTCAACATACTTTTAATTATAGTGCTTGGAGGTATGGGAAGTATTTCAGGAACTATAATAGCTGCCTTTGTAATAACAATAGCAGGTGAAGCCTTGCGTTTCTTGGATAAAGAAATAAATTTAATATTCGTTAGAATACCAGGTATTCCTGGTCTTAGGATGGTTGTTTTTTCAGCTTTATTGATGATTGTAGTTTTATTCTATAGAAATGGATTATTGGGTAATGAAGAATTATCTTGGGATAAGATAAAAACTTTTTTCAAAAACATAAAAAAGCCTTTTAACAAAGGAGGTAACCTCCATGGCTCTGTTAAAAACTGATAAGGTTACAATGAAATTCGGAGGGCTTACTGCTGTAAAAGACTTTAACATAACAGTAAATAAAGGTCAAATTGTTGCTCTTATTGGACCAAATGGTGCCGGAAAAACAACTTGTTTTAATATAATTACAGGTGTGTATAGCCCTACTGAAGGCAAGGTATATTTTGACGAAAAAGATATAACTGGTCTAAGGCCGGATCAAATAACTAAATTAGGTATCGCTAGAACCTTTCAAAACATAAGGCTTTTTAAAAACTTAAGTGTTCTTGATAATGTTTTAATAGCTAATCACCTTCATATAAAATCTAATATTTTTGAAGCTGTTTTAAACTTAAGTAAATACATAAAAGAAGAAAGGAATATGATAGATAATTCATTGGAATTATTAAAAATGCTAGGACTAGAGAAATATAAAAATGAAAAGGCAAGCTCACTCCCATATGGGTTACAAAGAAGATTGGAAATAGCAAGAGCACTTGCCACAAATCCTAAACTTCTTCTCCTTGATGAGCCTGCAGCTGGAATGAATCCTAAAGAAACAGAAGAATTGAATGAATTTATATTAAATATTAAAGAGAAATTCTCTTTAACTGTCCTTTTAATAGAGCATCACATGCAGGTAGTTATGGGTATATCAGAAAAAATATATGTTTTAGATTATGGGACAACCATAGCAGAAGGAACTCCAAATGAAATTCAGAATAACCCTAAAGTTATTGAGGCTTATTTGGGGGTGAGTGAAGGTGCTTAAAATAGAAAATCTTTGTGTAAACTATGGTGGAATTGAAGCTTTAAAGGGAATTAATTTTGAGGTTAAGGAAGGTCAAATAGTTACCCTTATTGGTGCTAATGGTGCAGGCAAAAGCACTACTCTTCGAGCAATAGTAGGATTGGTCAAATCAAGATCAGGTAACATCTACTTTAATGATATTAACCTCTTAAAACTGAATACCCAAGAGATAGTAAGAAGGGGTATAACGTTAGTTCCGGAAGGAAGAAGAATATTCCCTAACTTAACGGTATTAGAAAATTTAAAAATTGGAGCCTTTATAAGGAATGATAAAGAAATAGATAATGATATTAAATGGGTCTTTGAGCTTTTTCCAAGGCTTAAAGAAAGAACATGGCAGCTTGCTGGAACGCTTTCAGGTGGTGAACAACAAATGCTTGCTGTCGGTAGAGCCCTTATGTCAAGGCCTAAACTATTAATGATGGACGAACCGTCCTTAGGTCTTGCCCCTATAATCGTTAAGGAAATATTCGAAATAATCAAAGAAATAAGAAAGCAAGGGGTAACGATACTTTTAATTGAGCAGAATGCCAATGCTGCCTTAAAAATTGCCGACTATGGATATGTTCTTGAAACAGGTAAAATAACAATGCAAGGTTCTGGAAATGAATTGCTTCAAAATGAAGAAGTTAAAACTGCATACCTTGGTAAAACAAGCTAAAGGAGAGATAAAGGGCTGTCTTTAATAAACAGCCCTTTTTAAACCCTAACCTAACACCTTTTAGCTTTTCCAGTATTATATCCAATGTCATCTCCTAGTTTTTCATCCGGCATTATTCTGAATTTATCTTTTACAAATTCAACCTCATCTTTAGCTGATAATGATTTTACTGTCTTGATTTTATAAATATAATGTCTTGACATTTTAAGTGAATTTGTTGGACAAACATCCACACAAAAGGCACAGAAGCTGCATCTGCCATAATCAACTACAGGCTTTTTTATTGCTCTGCCTTGTTCGTTTTGTCCAATTATCTTCATTTCTATTGCATCAAAGGGACATATTCTTTGACAGGCTGCACATCCAACGCATTTTTCTAAATCATTTGTATGAAGTCCCCTATAATTCGGTGAAACTCCTTCCTTTGGGAAAACCCTTAAAATTTCCTTTGGATATTTTATTGTCATAGGTCTTTTAAAGAGATTTTTAAGGGTTGTCAAAGGAGAATACACGCTCTTATCTCCTAATGCCATAGTTTTCCCTCCTACTTATCTATATCAGGTGGACAAATCGCTAACGAACCCATCCATGCTGCAACATCATCGATCTTCATCTTTGGAAGATGTTTTTGTGCAAGTAAAAGTCCTGCTGGAAGTGATGGACCTCTTACTGCAACTCTATAGGGCTTCATTCCCCCATCAGAAACCACATAATATCCAAATTCTCCCTTTGATGATTCAACTTTAGCATAGGCTTCTCCTTTTGGAACCTTTAACATAGCTAAATTTCCAAGGTTCAGCCTTACTTCGCCTTCAGGCATAAGCTTTAATGCTTGTCTAATTAACTTTATTGTTTCCTCGAATTCAATTCTAACTTGAACCGCTCTAGTTAATGCATCTCCGCCCTCTTGTGTTATTAATTTTACATCAAGATACGAATAAGCTGCATAAGGGTCATCAACCCTTACATCATACGGATTACCCGAAGCTCTTAAATTGGGACCTGTAAGGCCAAATCTTACGGCATCTTCCTTTGATACATAGCCAAGTCCCTTCAATCTTTTATGGACAATTGGGTTCTCAAATAAAATCTTATCGTATTCTATTAATCTTTTTCAAGATGATCAAGAACTTTATTTAATCTATCCACCCATCCTGCAGGCAAATCATTTCTTACTCCTCCAGGAATATTGAATATATGATAAATTCTTGCTCCTGTAAGCCATTCAAAAAGATCAAGAATTAAATCTCTATCAGCAGTCATAATATACATCGGAGTATAAAGACCAAGTGCTGCGCCTAAAGCCCCCATTCCCATAAGGAAAGAAGTTAATCTGCTCATCTCAAGGGTAATTGTTCTTATGAATTTTGCTCTATCAGGGATCTCAATTCCCATAATTTTTTCTATTGCTGTGCAGTAAGCAACTTCATTAGGATCAGGATCAACTACGCATATTCTTGGAACAAGTGCAATGTTTTGAACCCAAAGTTTTTGTTCCATCAACTTTTCAAATCCTCTATGGAGCTGTCCTGCATTAGGTCTTACCTTTACTATTTCTGTTCCAATCATTTCAAGAACATATCCAAAATTACCATGCATTCCAGGATGATTTGGACCAAAGAAAAGCTCATAAACAGCTAAATCATCCTTTTCAGCTATTTTAGTTAGCATATAAGATGGCGCATCCATTACTTGTCACCTCCATTTGGCTTAGCATCAAAAAGCCTAATTGAAAATTCCCTTGTGTCAAAATCCTTCCTTAGCGGTGGAATATCCAGCCAATTTTCAAGGAAAAGAGGTGACAAATCCTTATTTCCTTCAAATACTATGCCAAAGAATTCATGGACCTCTTGTTCATAAAATTGAGCCTGTTCCCATAGATCAACTATCGTTGGTATTTTAGGATCATTTCTATCTATTCTAACCTTATTTAATACATGAACTTTATTTGTATATGACCAAACATGATAAACAAGTTCAAATTCGCCTTCATCTATAAAATCAACTGCATTTATGAAGGAAAGATGGTCAAATCCTATTGATTTTAAGTATACAAGATGATTTATTAAGTTTTCCTTATTTACAATCACACTTATTTGTGTAGGATAAAGGTTATTAACCTCGAGACCTCTTTGTTTTAATAAATCTATTATTTGTTCTTTGCTAAGCTTCATAATTTCCCTCCAATTTCATTATTGGGTAATTATTCAATGCTTGTTGCTGCTTCTTCATTTTGAATTAATTTTTCACCCAATATAGGATAAGTTTTTCTTAATACCCTATCCTGATTTGCCTTGTAATACTCATAATTTTCCTTATACTTTTTGTATGCCCCAGCTTCTCCCGATTGAATCATCTTCATAAGCGTTTGTAGAGCATCCATAACAGCTTCTGGTCTTGGCATGCATCCTGATACTGTTATATCCACTGGAATATACTCTGCTAAATTCGTAATTGTATTATATGAATCCCAATAAATTCCACCATTAACTGTGCATGATCCAAATGCTAAAACCCATTTAGGTTCTGGCATTTGTTCATAGGTTCTTATAATTCTTTTTAATGTTTTAACAGAAACATACCCTGTAACAAGAAGAACATCTGCTTGTCTTGGCGTTGCCATAGGTCCTATACCAAATCTTTCAACATCCCACCTGGATGTCATAGTTGGTGGTAACTCCACCGCACCACAGCCCGTTCAGTAGTGAAGCATCCATATAGACCTTTGCCTAAAGAAATCTATTACATTTTCAATACAACTTCTTTTCTTTTCAACCTTTAATTCTTCCATGGTATCGCCTCCTAGAATACTATCAAAACAAGCTGAAGTAATGCTATGCTCATAGGAACTGTCCAAAGGAACTTTACAGCTTGTTCAATCTTAAATCTTGGGAAAACCGCCTCTATTATAACAGTAATAAGATATATTTCAAATTGTTTTAAAACAAATGTAAATATATTTGAAGCTCCTCCCATAAATAGATTTACAATTATTGCAGTTTCTACGAATATTGAAACCGCATGGGTTAAAAAGGCCAAACCTAAATATTTACCGCTAAGTTCAACCATAGGCCCTGATGCAATTTCTGCAGGTGCTATCATAGCATCAAAGGGCTTTTCTCCCATCATAGCTTGAAGTGCAATTTCTGCAGCTATAAATCCCAACGGGAATTTAATCATATTCCAATTTAAAATTGAGCCTGCTTGGCTGTTTGCAATAAGTTCTAAAGACGATGTCCCATTAATTATTATCAGCCCTAGCATAACTGTAAAAATGGAACCTCATAGCCTAACATCATGGTAAGAGCACGGGATACTCCAATTGTAGCATTAGGATTTCCGCTTGCTGCTACAGCCATCGCCATACCAAGATAACCTATTGCCATAAGATACATAATAACTATAAGGTTAGAACTTGTTTTTATAGCTGTATGCCCAGCAATTGGAACAAAAAGCATTGTTGCAACAAGTCCAGCAAGGGACATTACCATTCCAAGGTCCATAACAAAATTATGTGTAATTGATTTTCTTGAAAATAATTTACCTACGTCTAAAAATGCTTGATAAAATGGTGGTCCAAGTCTTAATTGAATTCTTGCAATAATCTTTCTACCGATACCCATAAAGAGAAGTCCTATAAATATTGCAAAGAAACCAAACAAAAATACTCTTAAAATTTCTATCATATAATCCAACCTCCTAGTATTAGTAGGAGAACACCTATACTAAAGAGCAATACTGCTCCTTCTCCTCTTCTAAATAATCCTTGAACTGTAGCGCTCATATACTCAAAATTTCTTCCTATGCTTGCGAAAAATTCATCGATGGATATTTTTTCAAGCAATGGTTCAAACATTTCCTTAAATGGTTGGTAAAATGAATATGAATAATTGAATCTATCAGCATTTACTCCCCATTCCTCTGGATATTCGCCACCAGTATAATTGTCCTCCTGTGGGACTGTTTCTGATTTATTTCCAAGAATATACATTATTGCTGAAATTACAAAACCTCCAAGGAAGATTAAGAATACCAAGGTTAAGTCTATCGTCGAATTTTTAAGTGCTCCCTCAAGACTTGTCCATGAGGCAATATTAACATTATATCCAACCGCTCTTAAAGCTGTTGTTAATGGTTTCATAACAACTCCTGGAACTACTCCAATTAAAAGCATCCCAATCATCATTATTATCATAGGAATTAGCATTGTTAGTGGAACTTCCTTAATATCCTTAAATCTATCTGGAAGTTGCCCTAGAAATATTGAAGCTAATGCTCTAAATAGATACATAAATGCACCAGTTGATGCAAATATCATTGCAATAGCAAAAATAATCATTTTTGTGACATGAGAGCCTGTATTATCATCCATTTTGATCCAAATCCATTTAGAGGAGGAATTCCAGCTGCTGCAATAATTCCTAATAAGAATGTTAAGAAAGTTATAGGCATTCTATATACAAGCCCACCAAGTTTATGCATTTCGCTTTCGCCAGTTCTAAAAATTACCGCCGCAAGAGTTAAAAATATAGCTGCCTTTAAAACCATATGATTTACTGCATGAAAAAGAGCTCCTTCAAATCCAACAATATTCATTGATGCAAATCCTAATAATATATATCCCATATTAGCTACAGATGAGTAAGCAAATAGCTTTTTCATATCAGTTTGGAATATAGCTAAGATAGTTCCTAATACAGCACTAATGGCACCTAAATATCCAACGAAATATTGAATCCAGTTTGCAGTATTTAAAATCTTTGATAAGTCTAAACTTCCAACAACAGGAACAATAAACATTGCTATTGGGTAAATTCCGTATTTAATCATAACTGAAGACATGAAAGTTATATAATCTTCTGGTCCAACAGCATAAACTTTAGATGGCCACATGTAAAATGGGAAAATAGCCGATTTAATAAAAAAGGCAAACAATAGTAACATAATAGCTGCTATTGATAAAGCTTTTTCAGAATAGAAAACTTGAACTAATCCATAAGCCGAAGCAAATATTTCAAAGGAACCTGTAAGAGCACCTAACAATATTATTCCGATCAACATTGAAGAAGCACCAAGTAAAGATAAAACAAGGTAATACTTAGCCTCATTTAAAGCTTTATCTCTACCATTAGTTATGGCAAAGAAGGATGTCCATCCCATAAGTTCCCACATCATAAAAAACGTAATCCAATCTGCAGCAAAGAAAATTCCAAGATTAGAAAATATTATAAGCATCCAAATCGGTGCTACGTTTTCCTTTGTTTTTGATTAAATCCAAGTGAAAAAACAGAAATTACAAGAGTTATGACAGCTGAAAAAAGGCAAAATACCATCCAAGTGGATTATTGGAAAGTGTAAAACTTAACTTTGCTCCAAACAATTCATAGTTTGTATATATTGTTTTTTCTATTTCCCACTTCCCAAACAAAGTCCAAAGTTTTAATAAAATATATAAATTTGAAATTAAAAATAGAGGCCAAACAACCTTCTTATTTCTAATGAATATAGCTAATAAAAATGCTGTCACAAGAGGAATGATAAAGATTTCCACCATATTCCCTACCTCACTTCAATGATAAAATTAATTTAATATATTTTTCAGGGGACTTTATTTCATCCATCAAAAACGAAATAATATTTTCAAATGAATCTGGGTTAATTCCAATAAATAAAATTACTAACGCTAAGATCATAGGCAATAAACAATAAACTCTTGATATCCTTCCTTCCCTTTCATGTCCTTGGCTAAAAAATGTGTGGGAAATCCTAAGATAATATACTCCTTCTATGACCGACGCTATTAAAATTAATACAGCTCCGATCAATTCAAGTTTACCAGAAAAAATCGCATTTCCTATGATAGAAATTTTACCCCAAAATCCTGCGAAAAATGGAATACCCATAAGGCTTAAAGCTGAAATAGTAAAGGAAATTGCTAAAACAGGATATCTTCTTCCTAGTCCCTTCATATCTAGGTAGTTTGTACTTCCTGAAACTTTCGAAAATTCATTTACTGTTAAAAACATTACAAATTTAGCAAGATAATTTGATATAACGATATAGAGAACCCCTTTCAAGGCATCAAAGCTTCCTAAACTAATTCCAAACAAAACTATTCCAAGTTGAGCCATTGATGAAAAAGCTAAAATCTTTTTCATATTTTTTTCCGTTAAAGCACCAATTTCTCCGATAATAACCGTAACAAAAGCAAATAACATTAAAATAGATGATAAATTCCCACTTAAAGTTAACTTCCCTGTTTCTTTAGAAAAAACCATTAAAAGTATTCTTAAAACTCCATATATTCCAGCTGTTCCAAGCATTCCATGAATAAAAAGATTTACAGAAGTCTTAGAAGCTTCATAGGCCTTTACAACCCACATATTAAATGGGAATATTTTTAGTTCAACTAATAGGCTCGATATATATAGGATTAAAATTAAACTTAAAGATGCTTCATTTAGATTATTTACCTTATTGGCTATATCGGCAAAATTCAAAGTCCCAAGTGTTTTATATATAAGCCCAATGGCTGCTAAGCTAAATATTGATGCAGTAGACGATAAGATTAAATATTTTAATGCTGCACCCGTCGATAGCCTGTCTCTTTTATATGATATAAGGCCTGCCACTGCAAAGGTTGAAAGCTCTATAAATAAGAAAAAATTAAATAGATCTCCAGTTAAAACAATTCCATTTGTTGAAGATAAAAGAACAAAATAAAATGAATAAAATTGATATTCCATTATTTCTCTTACTGACGTTAACGCTAATAAAGCTGCAACATTTACCAATACTAAAAAGAATATAGTCAAATCAGTTACAGCAAAATTTATGCCATAAGGTGCTCTCCATCCTCCAATTGCAACATTAAAAGGAATTTTCCCGCTAAATAGAATCAATATTGAAAAGATAATATTAAATAATGTCACTATATATGCTAATATCTTATCGTTCTTTCCCAAAAACAAAGATAAAAATGCTGCAATAAGAGGGATTACTATTAAAAAACTATACTATTCATATATTAACCCCCTCTTCTTCCTCTGATGCTCTAATTGATAATGAGTTGTGATTATATCTATATCTTATTGCAAGAGCTAAAGAAAAGGCTGTTGTTCCAAGGCCAATTACAATTGAAGTTAGAACTAAAGCCTGCGGAACAGGGTCAACCATCTTTGTAAGATTCATTATGCTTTCATTTGAAGTTAAAATTGGGACAATCCCATTTTCAACATAACCAAAGGCAACCAAAAGAAGGTTGATTCCAGTCTCCATTATGTTTAATGCTATCAATATTTTTACTATATTTTTTCTCGTTAAAACTCCAAATAATCCTATAAACAACAATGAAATAGAAGATAAAATAAATAGTTGTGCCATAATCAACACTCCTCATAAAATTCAAAATAAATATTTGAAAGTTCAGCTGCAACTTTAAAAGCTATAAGACCATAAAATATTGGAATCAATCCTGCAGAAAATAAATCACCTATTCTATCATTCAATATAAAATTCTGAAAGAAATTACCGGTTATTACAAAGCTTGCAATTCCTAAACTAAATATCGAGATTCCAGCTACTGCTTCAATTATTTTTAATGTCTTTTGACTTAGTGTTTTTCTGCCTGCTAAAACTCCAATTAATACTGCAGTAGATATTATAGCCCCCGCTGGGAATCCACCACCTGGTGAAAGATGCCCATTTACAAACATATATCCTCCAATCATTAGCATTAAAATCATAAGAATAGGTGCCCATCTGTTTAAAATAGTTGTAGGTTTTATGATCTTTCTTTTATCCTTTGGAATCACAAAACCAAAACCTAATATCGTTACAAATAAAACTATAACTTCAAGGGTCGTATCAAACAATCTATAATCAACAACAACCGAAGTTACTATATTAGCAGAAGTATTTTCAGCAGTCCCTCCCCAAACATATTTACTCTCTTCTTTAATAACGTTTTTGTTCATAAACCTGTCGGCAACCCTCATCTGAGGAGTAATATTATCGGTTATTTTTATTCCTTTTCCTGTATCCATTGAAACTTTATAAATATAAAATCCAATTACTGAAAGGATAAGTAGAGCAACTATATTTATAAATAATGACCTTTCATCTCTCATCTTTCCTATCCTCCAATTTCTTATAAGTGAATATAAAAAGTGCAGTTGTAATTCCTGAGCCTATAGCAGCTTCTGTTATAGCCACATCAGGTGCCTGCATCAATAGGAACATTACTGAGGAAGACAATGAAACTATACCAAAAACAACTATTGCTTTAAATAAATCATCCGTTAAAAGCGCCCATAAAGAGCCAAAAGCCATAATAAAAGCAATTATTAAACCTAAGTAATACACTCTATTCACCATCCTTTAAAAAGGCATTTTCCTTCAAATAGAAATTTCCCTTATTGTGTCTAAGTGCTGCTTTACAAATAGCATGGGATGCTATTGGTGAAGAAAACAAGAAAAACAGTGCCATTATTATAAGCTTTGGAGCCCATTCAGGTTTTAAAATAGAAAATCCTACAAATAATGAAACAATACCTAAAGTTGATGCTTTGGTTCCAGCTTGAGATTGATTTAATGCATCTGGCATTCTATAAATTCCAAGACCTGCCAAGAACAAGAACACCGCTCCAATTAAACAAAATATCCATCCTAAAATCTCCATAATCAAATTCCTCCCTCAAGGTATCGAGCAATTGCAACAACTCCAACAAAGGATAGAAGTCCATAAACTAGCGCTACATCCAATAACAAACTATTATCATTGGTAAAGGAAAAAATAACAATTATAGCAGAGGTTATAGTTGTTAAAACATCGATTGCAACTACTCTACTTTCTATTGACTTTCCCTTAATCAACCTAAAAATTCCAAGGACCATCCCAAGTAAAGATAAAACTAATATAAATGTAATCATTCTTCAAAAGCCTCCTTTAACAACCTTTCAAAGGGCCCTTTAAGATCTTCAATATTTGCTACCTTGTCCCCCTCAACCACATGAATAAACAAAGAATCATCCACAAGCTCTACGGAAATTGTTCCAGGGGTTAGGGTTATAGAATTAGCCAAAATGGCCTTTGCAATAGGTGACTTTAACTCAGTTTTTAACTTTAAAACTTTTGGAGATATAGGTAATGAAGGAGTCAATACAATTTTGGCCATATTAAGATTTGCCTTTACTAATTCAACCAAGAACACCAAAAAATATTTAAAAAGATAAAACAAAGTTTTTAACTTAAATTTTTTGCATCTTTATTGTAAAATATAGTAAGCAAAGAAATGCAGAAAGATAAAATAGTCCCAAATACGACTTCTTGGTTACTTAACGGATAACTTAGGGCTGTCCATATTAAGAACATACTAAGAAAAGTTAAAATAAAATTTATCAAAGATCAGCACCTCCAACAAAATAGGAATCAAAATTTTTAATGTCAAACATGCTTTTTAAAATTTCAACTACTTTTTGATCAACGATAGAATAGATTATTTCAAGTCCATTTCTGTTGCCCTCTATTATTCCTGCACCTTTCAAAATACCAAGCTGTTGGGAAACGGTTGATTGCGGAAGATCAAGGCACTTTTGAATTTTGGTTACATTTGAATTACCCTTCAAAAGGCAAATCAATATAGATACCCGAATCGGGTTCCCTAATATTTTAAACAATTCTGAAACTTTTGTAATATTCTTATCGTGTATTATACCTATACCCCCTTTATGTATTTTTATATTATAATATTACAATATAATGCTAATAATTTCAATAAAAATCAAAAGTTTATTTTTTAACATAACAAAAATATAAATGGCGGGAATCATTCCCGCCTAATTTATTTATCC
Organism: Caloramator sp. Dgby_cultured_2; assembly: GCF_028872215.1. NCBI lineage: Bacteria > Bacillati > Bacillota > Clostridia > Eubacteriales > Clostridiaceae > Caloramator > Caloramator sp. Dgby_cultured_2. The sequence continues at coordinate 574,811 of NZ_CP118396.1, read as the reverse complement.
CATTATGCTCTTCCATAAACCGTGAAGATTACAATATTCCCTTGCAAACATATTCTCTCCCTCAATAGGGAAGAAGGCTTCGGGTTTATCCCCTGGTTTTAGATATCTTCTGAAAACTTTATCATCAACATGAAGTTCTATCCATTCTATATAGTGTTTTTCCTCCATAGGATGTTCTATGCTTCCGACCTTAACTAAAACTCCACCTTCAACCTTTTCAATAACCGGAATATGCTTTTCTGTTGAAGCTTCTACTGTGTTTTCATTTAAAAGTTTCATCGGCTTTCCGCAGCAAACAAGCTGCCCAGCTCCAGCATGTAAAACCTCAACTATGTTTCCACAAATTTCACATTTGTAAACTTCCTTTAAATTGGCCATAATATAGCCCCTTTGGAAAATTATTTTCTTTAAATATATTTTATCACAAATTTTATAATTTGCAAGTCAAAACATCCAACTTCTCCAGAATTTTTGAATTTTATAATTAATTCAATGATAGACCTACCGTTATAAAAAACATCATCAATCTGCTTTACAGGCATGATTCCTATAACTGAATTGGTTAAAAAACATTCATCAAAATTATTAATATTATTATAACCAATAAATGTTTTATTTATTCTATATCCCTTTGAGCTTAAAAAGCGTATAATATTATCCCTCATAATCCCCTTGAGAATTCCGCTTCTTAAATGAGGAGTATAAATTTCATTATCCTTTACAAAAAAATGTTAGCATAAGAGGTCTCACATATATAACCCTTTTCATTTAAAAAAGTGCAGTATCATACCCTTCTTTTTTGCCCTAACATCCTCTATGTAATTAACTCCATAATTAAAGGTTTTTATATAATTAAATATATTATTTTTACCCTTTATTATATTAGAGGTTCTCAATTTTAATCCCTGTTTAAACATATTATTTGTATAATTTGGTAATCTGTATGAAATATTAATTTGTTTATTATAATATACAACCTTTAAAACTCCTTCGCTACAGGCTAACTTAGCTACATAATCATATAAGGCTTTGCTAAACTCACTTAAATTAACGTCAAAATCAATTTTTAAGATATTATGGGCCCTTTTCAACCTTTTAAAATGTTTATCTACATCCTCTATTTCGTTATTATTAAAATACAAAGTTTCAAATGGCATTAGCCCAAATGAAATATTCTTTTCAAAAATATCTATGTCCATATATTCATCTCCTATAAACGTTGTATTTTTCTTTATTAAATAATAAAATAATATATAAAGTGAGGTGAATCTTATGTCTTTAGCAATTCAGCAAAATAAAATCTACACCTATAAGGATTATTTAAGCTTTCCTGATGATTTTAAATATGAAATAATAGAAGGGACACCATATTTAATGAGTCCCTCTCCTTCAGTTCAGCATCAAAGAATATTAAGGAAAATGTTTATTGCGATAAACGACAGTCTAAAAAATTTAAATTGTGAAGTTTTTAGTGCTCCATTAGATGTAATATTAACTTTAAACGCTAGCAATATAGAATCTGCAACAAACGTAATTCAACCGGATATTTTTATTATATGTGATAAAAGCAAAATAAAGGAAAAATTCATTTTAGGTTCACCAGAATTTATTATAGAAATAGTATCAAATTCAAGTCAATCTACAGACTATGTTAAAAAACTTAATCTGTATGAAAAATTTAAAGTTACAGAATACTGGATCGTTAACCCCTTGAATAAAACAATCATTCAATATTATTATAGTGATAACTGTTATTTGTCACCTGATATATACAAATCAAATGAAGTCATTACATCGAAAATATTTAAAAATATAAAATTTAATTTAGAAGAATTGTTTCATGATGATCAACTTACTTAGTCGAAAAGGTGCTATATATTGCCCTTCCCTTGTGGAGAGTTTCTTCGTATTCATCTTCAGGATCAGAATCCCAAACTATTCCTCCACCAACATTATAATAAAGACCATTTTCATCGATGACAACTGTTCTTATTGCTATGTTAAAGTCAAAATTGCCATTATTTGAAATATATCCTATGGAACCCGTGTATATTCCTCTTGACATATTTTCTATTTCCTCAATAACCTCCATTGAACGAAGCTTTGGTGCACCTGTTATAGATCCTCCTGGGAACATAGCCTTTATTATATCACTAAATTTTATGTCATCTAAAAGCTTACCCTGGATTGTTGAAACAAGATGGTTAACTGTAGCATATTCTTCTACTTCAAATAAATTCTTAACCTCTACGGTCCCTGGATAACAAATCTTTGAAAGGTCATTCCTTTCAAGGTCTATTATCATTAAAAGCTCAGACTTTATCTTTTCGCTTTCTAAAAGCATTTTCTTCAATTTTTCATTTTCCTCTTTATCATAACTTCGTTTTGTTGTTCCCTTTATCGGCCTCGTTGTTATATATTCTCCCCTTTTTCTTATAAACTGCTCTGGAGATGTAGATAAAATAAACCCGCCATCAACCTCTAAAAGGCATTATAAGGGCCGTAATTAGCCCTTCTTAATATAGCATAAGCATCATAAGGATTAATAAAGCCTTTGGCATAAAATTGTTGTGATATATTAACTTGATAGACCTCGCCTTGCCTAATATATTCTCTAACCCTTTCTACTCCCTTTTTATATTCTTCCTTCGTAAAATTTGAAGTTAATTCTAAATCCCCAATATTATTATCAATTTTGTATTCCTCTTCAATATTTTTTAGTAAATTTACTACATCAAAATCCTTCGTATTGATTATTGTTGTATTATTTTTATGATCAATTATAATAAATTCATCATAATAAGCAAAAAAGCCTCTGGAATATTTGTTAAAGCTTTATTTTTCCTTTTTATCTTACAAAGATCCATTCCAAAATCATAGGACAAATAACCAATAAATCCTCCATCAAAAATCAAATCAGATTTAGGTTTTTGTAAAGATCTAAATAGTAGTCTAAAACATCAAGAAAAGTTCCTTCCCTTTTAAAATCTTTATTATCCTCAGTAATGTAAATTTCTCCATTAACTTGTTTTAAAATAATTTTGGGATTAAAACCAATTATTGAGTAGTCACCATAATCTTTAAGCTGGTATCTGCTATCTAAAAGCATAGAATATCCCTTTTTAACCCTTTTAAAAGTTAAAAATGGATCTATTAAAAATTCAATTCTGCCCTATGCATTTTTGCCACTCCTTAAAAAGTTATTTAGCATATCTAGTCCATTTTCAGTTAAAATTGCTTCAGGATGAAACTGAACCCCTTCAATGTTATATTCTTTGTGCCTTATACCCATAATTTCTCCCTCTAAAGTTAGAGCAGTAATTTCAAGTTCATCCGGCAAATCTTCTTTAGAAACTACTAAAGAATGGTATCTTGTAACCTTTAAAGGATTTTTTAAATTTTTAAATACCCCTTTATTAAAATGGTTGATTTCATTAACCTTCCCATGAACAGGTCTTAGCCCCTTAACAACCTTACCACCAAAATAATGGCCAATACATTGATGTCCGAGGCAGACACCAAGGATTGGAATCTCCCCTTAAATTTATCTATAACCTCAAGGGGCAAAATGGCCTCTTCTGGGCTTCCTGGTCCAGGGGATAAAACTATATAATCTGGATTTATATTTTTAACATCTCTAATATCAATTTCATGTCTACCCTTTACCAAAACATCTTGACCTAATATTAAAAAATAATGATACAAGTTATAAGTAAAGGAATCGAAATTATCTATTATAAGAACCATAACCCACCTCATCTTCTTCCTTTTATTAAAATATAGATACCAAGTAAAATAAAAGCAACTGGTAAAACATATTGTTCGATGCCATAATATAGATTTAAAGATTTTAAAAACATAAATATAGATACTGCAATTAAAATAACTGATATAACAAAACTATTTTTATGCTTTTCAAAGGCATAATCCTCTAAAAAGCCTATTCCAACACCCAAAGGATAAATAAAGTTTGTATATTCTACATACTTCCAACTAGTAAAAATAGAAAATAAAAAGTAAAATCCATAAACAATTAAGGTTCCACCTAATATTAAATTTTTGTTCCTTTGTTTTTGAAAAATAATTATAATGAATTGCAATCCCTGGGATTATTAAAAAGATGGGCCACACAAAATTCCACAAATTAACATCAAACAAAAATGTTCGTTGAATTATTAAAAATATTCCAACAAGAATAAAGACAAGTCCCCATAAATAACTTTTCATATAAACACCCCACAAACCCTTTTTTATTATTATACTATATTTGACTAATAATTGTAATAAAAAATTCCCCTAAAGGAGAGTCTTTAGGGGAATTTATGTTTGATCAAGTCCAGTTAATACATTATCAAAAACGTTTATTTTACACCTTTCTCCATCCCAGTTCAAGCAATTTTCACAGCTTCTTTCAGGATATGTTAAGAGATTATGCATACCTTCTACCCTATAATAACTACAACTTCTTGCAACAGCCATAAGTTGCTCTTTACTTGCCATAGTAATACCTCCATAAATTAATCTTTCTTTTATTATTCTTACACGGTTTATTTTTATTATTCCCACTAAACATAATTTTTTATTTTATGCAAAAATATTTAAAGGTGATACTTATGTTTAAAATAAACAATCAAATTACAAAAATCAATATATGTTTATCATCCAAAATTCGATAATAGGCGTTGGAATCTTATCTTTAGCATCTGGGGTATGTAAAGTAGCCAAGCAGTCAGGATGGATCTCCGTTTTGGTGGCAGGAATATATCCTATTTATATTTGTATAGTTGCAGCCCTTATATACAGAAATACTAATTATAATGAGTTTTTGGAAACCAACAAAAGAATTTGGGGAAATTTTTAGCCTACATATTTACAATATTTTTCTTTATCAATTTTATTTTCTTTTCTTCATTTGTCCTTTCAGGATTTGCTAACGTTTTAGTTTTTTCAACAACTAAATTTTTATCACCCCATACCATAATTGTAATAACAGTTATTTTAACCTATTTTACAATTAATAACGGATTAACAAATATAGGTAGATTATCTGAACTATTGTTTTATCTAACCATTCTAATACTAATTATCCCCTCCTATTTCATCAACAAAGGTCACATTACCAATCTGCTTCCTTTGGTTGACGATGTTAGTTCAATATTTAAAGCTGTTCCTGAAACATTTTTTGCCTATTCTGGAGTTGAAATTAGCCTTTTAATTATTCCCTATGTAACTGATTTTAAAAAGGTTTTACCCTCTGGAGTGATAGGAAGTTTAATAACTATATTTATATATACATTAACCGTTCTATTGACTATTAACTATTGTGGACACATATTAACTTCAAAGCTTCAATATCCCCTCTTATATCTTGTTGCTGGAGCTGATTTGCCTGTTCTTTCAAATTTTGAACCCTTGTTTATATTTCTATGGGGTAATAAGATATTCCAAACATTAGCCGTTGGGGGATATGGGTTATCCTATACCCTATCAAAAATAATAAAAAGTCCTATAACCGCTGTTGTTTATATAGTTGCCTTATTATTATGTTCGTATCCTCAATGTTAGTTCCGGAACATACGCGAACAATGGTTATAGTTAAGGTAGAACCATACTTAGTAGGATTTATCTTGGTTTACTCAACGCTAACCCTAATATTAAGCTACTTCAAAGGGGTAAGACCTTTGAAAAAAATTAGTTTAGTTCTCTTATTTATGCTTATTTTTACCTCCTGTTATGGCAAACCATCCATCGAACGCACATCAGTAATAGCTGGAATAGGCCACGATATTGATAAGGATAAAACATTATCCTCCAGCTTTGAATTTATTGTTTTTAAATCCCAAAACGTTTTTGATAAAAGTGTTGTAACGACAAAAGGAAAAAGTATATTTGAGATGTTTAATAAAAGATTACTAATAACTAAACGTAGACATCTACCTGGAACTGTAAGAACACTTTTAATAAGCGAAGAAAGAGGCAAATTTGGTATTTCCGATATAATAGATGCCTTTTTAAGGGATCAGGAAAGGAATCTTAACACAACAGTTGCAGTATCAAAACAAAGAACAGAAGAAATTTTAAAACTAAATGCCAAGGATAGCAATACTATGGCTGAAGAAATCGAAGATTTAATTAAATCTTCCTATGAAGCAAACTTCACCCAAAGGGATACTAACATTAAGGATTTTTTAATATGTATTATCAAGAAGGAAGACACATTATGCTTCCTTATATAGAAAAATATAAAGATACTGTAAAAGTAAGTGGTATTGCTGTTTTTAAAAAGGATAAACTCATTTTTACAATTACAGAAGAAGATACAAAATATATTAATCTATTAAGAAATGAAAAAGCCCAAGGCTATTTAACATTTTTCGATGGAAATTTAAAATCCCTTGATTTATTTTGTAGCAGCAGAAGAAACGTTAAAGTGGAGATAAATGATAATAAAATCGCTTATAATATATATCTTTTAATATATTCTTCTGTTAAAGAAGCTAACATAGATGATGCACAAGAACTTACTAAGGATAAATTAATAGAACTCGAAGAAAAATACTCTGACGAATTAACGAAACAACTTCAAGAAATTGCTGATAAGTATCAAAACAAATATGGGACTGATATCTTTGACGTTCAAAAATATGCCGTAGCTAAGCTTGGAAGGGATAAGATAGATTTTATTGAGGAAAATTTTATAAATTCAAATATAAAAATTAGTGCAAAAATAAAAATATTATCCTCAGGAAGGCTTATAAGGTAGGTGATAATATTATGGAAAAATTAACTAAAGATATTTTTTCTAACTTAGAATTTATAATTTCCACAATTCCAAGCAATTTTAATTTTATAAAAAGGGAAATAGATTTGAATAATAAAACCTGCTTTGTTTTATTTATATCAGGTATCGCTGATAAGAATCTAGTTGAGGAATATATATTAAAACCCCTTCTTAATTCTAATATAAAGGCAAAAATCAAGATATTATAGATGAGATATTAAAAAAGCATCTTTATTCTTCGGATGTTTCAGTAACAAATTCCATCCCTGACATAGCCTTTCAATTAATAAGTGGTAAATCTATAATCCTTTTAGATAATTGCGACGCTGCTATTATTTGCAATACAACAAATAACAATTATAGGCCAATTGAAGAATCCACAAGTGAAAAATCTGTTTATGGTATTAGAGAAAGTTTTACTGAAAATTTAGAGCTCAATTTGACTATTCTTCAAAGAAAAATTAAAAATCCAAATCTTAAGCTTGAAAAATATATCATAGGCGAAAAATTCAAAAGCGAATTAGTCTTGGCCTATATCGATGGTGTAATCGATCCGCAAGTTTTAACAAATATTAAAGCAAGAATTTCTAATTTAAAAATTCCTGCTGCAATATCTTCAGGAGTATTAGAACAGTTTTTAGATATGAGAACCTATAATATATTTCCTTTATCTAAGAGCACAGAAAGGCCCGATAAAGTTATATTTGACCTTTAGAAGGGAAAGCTGCAATTTTTCTTTCTGAAACTCCAAGTGCCCTTATTCTTCCAGCAACTTTTTTTGAGTTTTTTCAAGGATTTGAAGACTACTCAGAAAGAACGATTACTGCAAACTTTTCAAGGCTTATGAGATTTATAGCTATAATTACTGTTATGGTTTTAGAACCTATTTACCTTGTTTTGTTAATTTATAACCCAGAGCTTTTTCCTTATAAGCTTATGTCGGTTATAATATCATCAAGACAGAATATTCCCCTGCCTCCTTTGCTTGAAATTTTAGCAATGGATGTGGCTGTTGAAATTCTACGAGAAGGTGGCCTTAGGCTTCCAAATCCAATAGGAACAACCCTTGCCATAGTAGGTGGAATAGTAATTGGGGATGCTGCAACAAAGGCTAACCTAGTAAGCCCTGCAACTTTATTTATAGTTGCTATAACAGTTATTTCTACGTTTATAATTCCAAACTATCAAATGGCCCTAACTATTAGGTTTATTAGATTCCCAATGATTATATTAGGTCAAATGTTTGGCTTCTTCGGCTTATTAATAGGGTTTTATTTTTTACTAATTCACCTTACAAAGCTCGAATCCTTTGGAATAGCTTATTTTTCACCTATTGTGCCAAGCAGGTTTAAAGATCTTTTGGATGCCTTTATAAGAGCACCTATAAAGGAAGTGCTTAAAGAACCAAAAAGCCTCAAGCCCAGTCAAAAGAGCCCCAAAAATTAGGGCTCTTATTTTAACAAAATTTGTATTAGTGGATTCATAAGGCCTAAGATGCCCCTAATAGAGCACCAAGCCAAGTTATAGCAGAAAGTTCCCTATTGGCTACATCTAATATAATTTTTTCGGCATATTCAACATCTAATTGGTTGATCCTGTTTTCTACAATTCTTGGGATATCTATGCTTTCTATAAAATAATGGGCATTTTCCTTTAAAACATAGTAAGTTGACTCAGTTAATAAATCTATCAATTCATTTATAGTTTCTTCATCAATAAAATGAGATATAGAATTTAATTTAGTGTTTAATATTTTGTCTATAACTGAAGCTATAAATAGTTGAAGACCATTAGCATATTTAGGATCCTCAAAAAATTTATTTACCCAGCTTAAAAGATTATCAGTCAAATTAGGATTATTTTTAATCATATCATTTAAAGTCAATGATACCTTTTCTAGGTTTCCAGTTTTACTTAAAAGTTCTAATATTTTTTCACATATTTTGTCCTTAAGCTCTTCTTCATTTGCATTTAATTTAATAATATCGTTTACTTTTAAGTCAAGAAGATTATCAATAATATTATTTATCATTAGGGCAATGGCCGTTTTATTTTCTGACTTACTTAAATATTCATCAATAGAAGTTAATGCTTTTTGTGTAATAAATTCAGGGCTTATAAGCATAGCTACAAATTTTCCAATATTCTGTTGTAAAATATCATATAATAGTTCAGATATCTTTGCCCTTACCTTTTGGGTTTTTAGTTTTGTTTTGATAAAGCTTACAATATTATCTCTGTTTGTTATTATAAAATCCTTAATTTTATCCGCAAAATCTTCTGATATTAAATTCTTTAATGTAATGTTTTTTAAATCTTCTTTGAAAATCATTTCATTTATTAATATTTTAATATTTTCTTTATTATTAACAATTACAGACTCAAGGATTTCTTTTATATCCATTTTCTTAATTTCATGGACGATATAATTTATAATTAATCGTTTACTTTCTTCATTTTTTAGTTGTTCAATCAATGCATTGGCAATAATGCCATTGAGCTTTTCCTTTATTGTAATATATCTTTCCCCAAATAAGCTTTTAAAGTAATCCAATAATGACTTATCGCCTTTAATAAAATCCTTTAATTTGTCTTCTATCCATTTTCGAATTTTAATCTTAAAGCCTTGACTAGATAATGCTTCAGTTATAACTTCTGGTGTTAGAAGGTGATCTCCTATTGTATTTCCTATGCTATTTGCTATCCTTTCCCTTTCCTTTGGAATAAGTCCTGGAGTAAATGGAATTTTAATTCCAAACAATTTTTTTCTTCATGGGGTCTAAAAAGCATCTTTATAGCAATGAAATTGGTAATATACCCTATGATAGCTCCAATTAAAGCAGATAAAAAATCCTCATAAAATCATCCCCTTGGTGTAAAAATAAGACATGAAGATTATAACACAAAATTTTTGTATTATCCATGTTTAAAACCTTTTTATAATGCAATATAATATTTTTTGTTAAATTAATATTTAAAATTGCGAGGGGATTATATGCTTACAGACATTTTAATTAAAAAATTTATCAAAAATACTGAGGATGAAAGAAAAAGTTTAGGACTATTAAGCGGTTATGTTGGAATATTTATCAATTTAATTCTATTTATAATAAAGCTAAGCATCGGTTTTTTATCCAATAGTATTTCAATATTGGCTGATGCCTTCAATAATTTTTCTGATATGGGATCCTCAGTAATAACAATAATTGGTTTTAAATTATCAGATAAGCCTGCCGATAAGGAACACCCCTTTGGTCACGGAAGAGGAGAATACATCGCAGGACTTATAGTATCGATAATGGTAATTTTAGTGGGATTTGAATTTTTAAAAGTTCATTTTCTAAAATATTGCATCCAGAAAAACTTAAATTTAGCCTTTTATCCTTTTTTATTCTTATAATTTCTATATCCTTTAAGCTTTGGCTTGGAAAATTTAACTCTAGACTCGCAAAAATCACAAATTCCAATATATTAGATGCGACTTCCCTTGACAGTTTTTCTGATGTATTAATTACTTCTACTGTTGCATTGGGTTTTTTACTTTCAAAATATATTAATTTCCCCTTAGATGGATATATAGGCCTTATAGTAGCACTATTTATAATTTTTGCAGGATATAAATTGATAAAGGAAACCATAAGCCCCCTACTTGGTGAAGCGCCTGACCCTAAGCTTGTGGATGAAATAATAACAGAACTCTTCTCCTATGAACACATACTCGGTGTCCACGACATTATAATCCACAGCTACGGACATAAGACCCATCTTGTATCCGTTCATGCTGAAGTTCCCTCCAATATCGATATCATGGAACTTCACGAGATTATAGATAAAGCAGAAAATGAAATTTCAAAAAATTAAATATAACATTAATAATCCATATGGATCCAGTAAATATGGATGATAATGAAGTTTTAGAAACTAAGAAGGAGGTTATAAAAATACTAAAGGATTATCCAGAAGTTTTATCCTTTCATGATTTTAGAATAATTGGACATAACGATAAAAAAGCATTATATTTGATTTAGTAGTATCCCATGACGTTCTTAAAAAGGATGAGCCCACTTTAATTAAAGATATAATAAACAAAATTAATATCATCCATCCAAACTATAAAGTCATTATCCATATTGACAGAGATTATATCCGATAGTGTCAAGATATTGTAGGTTAATTTTTTATAGACAACCCCTAAAATGTTTAAAATCAAGACTTTCGTAAACTTTTAAACTTTAAATTATATTTTCATATTTAATTGATTTTAATATCTTATACATCGGTGTTACTTTTCCAATGTTTAATATTGTTATATTATTTATTCCTTCTCGTGAAGAATTATTTATTCTTTTAATTGTTTCTTTTATCTTCTTTTTATTTAATCTAAATGTTTCAACATCTTCCTTGTATATACTTATTTCCCTTAAATTACCTCCATTCCTGCTAAATACCCTTAGCTTTGCCATTATCTTTAATCCCTCTTTACTCCATCCTAATGGCCTACTGCTTAATCTCGCTGATAATACATGGCTTATATGCCCTTCTGCACTGCATCCTATTACATCCTCGTCCTCTTTATATATTACTATCCCTTCCCAGTTATTTAATATATATCTCCTTGCTTCTTTTGCTCTCTCCTTTTCTGTCTTAGTTTCTGCTATATTTATTAACTCCTTAAATATCTCCCTTAAAACCTTCTTATCCCCTTCATTTATCGCTCCCCATATCTTTTGCCTATATTCTTCTCGCTTTGCTGTCCCTCTTATTATGTATTTGTTCAAATGATATCTATCTAATACAAATTTCGCTTTCGGAATCCATTCCATTCCTTCCTTTATCCATCTTGCTCCATCTCCTGCTATGTATATCTTTTCTATGCTCTCTATTTCATAATTGTCATACACATAATTCGCTACATCTATCCATATTTCTTCAGCTTCTACACCAACGTATGCTTTGTAATATACATTCTTTAATTCGTTTCTCCCATTTTTGCTTTGCCTTCCTTCATGTATATATACAAGCCTTGGCATCTCCTTCTTCCCATCCTGCAATGCCACATGATCCTCATCTGCTTCTATGTATAGCACCCTTACTTTCCTCTTTTCTTTTACTTCCCTTTTACTTCTACTTCTCCTACCTGTCTTATTGCATTAAATACTGTCTGTCTACTTAGTTTCTCCGGACATGTTATTTTACTACTCTCCTCATAGGACATATTAATTGCGTTCTCCACCAGCTTTATCTTTACTTCTTTATCTACCTTCTCATGTTTGCTTATCCCTATAATTTCATCAAGTAAATATCTATATTCCCCATTCTTCTTAGATTTGTAATACGTTCTTGCATATTCTATTTCGCCTAGCATTGTTACAATCTTTTTCTTGTCTTTCCTTTCTACTACCCATCCCTTTTTCCTTTTTTCATCTTCTTTAATCGTTTTATCTAATTCTTCTAAAAAGTCCTTTATTATGTTTGCTCCTAATTCATCAGTCATTTTTTTAACTACATCAACAAGTTTTGTTAGATCCCATTCTTTTGATATAGTTTCTTCAACATTTTTTATTAATTTAGTAGTGAAATTTATTAAATGTTGTTGTATAATATTATTCAAAAGAGACACCCCCTTATTGGTTTGTGTGTTTTTTCACTTTTATTTTATCACAGGGGTTGTCTCTTTTAAATTTTTGTCTTTTTTCGTCCTACAATAATTTTACACTATGATTATATCCAACTGCATTGAAATTTTGTTTTTACTTTGTTAAAATATACTTCAAAGCTTAAACTAAGGAGGGACAAGATTTGTCAATTTTAAATGTTTTAAGAGAAAGAGGTTACATAGAACAGCTAAGCCATGAAGAGGAAATAGAGAAATTGCTTGAGGAAGAAAAAGTTACATTTTATATCGGTTTTGACCCAACAGCAGATAGTCTTCACGTTGGCCATTTTATACAGCTTATGGTTATGTCCCATCTTCAAAAGGCTGGACATAGACCAATTGTCCTTATCGGTGGTGGAACCGCTATGGTCGGTGACCCATCAGGAAAAACGGATATGAGAAAAATGCTAACAAAGGAAGAAATAATGCACAATGTAGAAAATATAAAAAAGCAAATGGAAAAGTTTATAGATTTTTCTGATGGAAAGGCTATTTTAGTAAATAATGCAGACTGGCTATGGAATCTAAACTATATTGAATTTTTAAGGGACATTGGAGTTCATTTCTCTGTAAACAGAATGCTTACAGCTGAATGCTTTAAGTTAAGACTTGAAAAGGGACTATCCTTTCTTGAATTCAACTATATGTTAATGCAGGCCTATGATTTTCTTGAATTAAATAGGCGCTTTGGATGCAAATTAGAGGTCGGCGGAAACGATCAGTGGTCAAACATTCTTGCTGGAGTTGACCTTATTAGAAGAAAAGAAGGCAAGGAAGCTTATGGTATGACTATAGCCCTACTTACAAATTCAGAGGGCAAAAAATGGGTAAAACTGAAAAGGGCGCCCTTTGGCTTGATGCTAATAAAACATCACCATACGAATTTTATCAATACTGGAGAAACATTAACGATGCAGATGTTGAAAAATGCCTAAAACTTTTAACATTCCTTCCAATGGATGAAGTTAATAGACTATCTTCCTTAAAGGATAAAGAGATAAATGAAGCAAAAAGGTTCTTGCATTTGAAATTACAAAACTTATCCATGGAGAGGAAGAAGCTAAAAAAGCCCAAGAGGCTGCAGAAGCACTTTTCGGTGCTGGCGGTGATTTAAGCAATGTTCCAACATCTGTAATTTCAAAGGATCTACTTGGTTCAAAGCTTCTTGATGCTCTTGTTGAAGCTAAGGTTATTCCTTCAAAGAGCGAAGGAAAACGCCTCATTCAGCAGGGTGGTTTATATGTAAACAATGAAAAGATAACTAATTTTGATGAGATATTAAAAAAGACATGTTTAAAGAAGGTTTCATGCTTGTAAGAAGAGGTAAAAAGAACTACAACAAAATTGAGCTTAACTAAAAAGGTTCTATAATAAATGTTGGGGTGCTAAATAAACCTCAACATTTTTTGCATACAAAAAATACTTTATTCAGATGCCCGCTTTGCTAAAATTTAATTATAGTAAAAGGCATTTCAATAATATCTTAATATTTTTCATAAAATTCATCTGATGTTAATAAACTTTTGCTATTTTTTTCTAAAATATATCCATTGCAACTTTTAGCTATTAAATAAATTGCGCGCAAATATGCCCTTTTATCTATTAAGAGTGCACTATCTGATAATTCAACTTTTACAATGTATTTTGGATTGTAAAACTTTGAAAACAAACTTATTTTCTGCTTTGAAAGATTATTTTTTTATTTGTTTAATTTCAAAATCTATATATTCATTTGTAAAATCATCCCATTCAGGATTATCGATCCATTTATTCCATGCCAACTCTACAATATTACTATCGTAAAAATCATCACCTGTTCGAACGTAAGATAAACTAATACCCTTTTCCCACATATAAGAAACTAAATCATCAAATTTTGGTAAATTTATTGTTTCTTTAATATAAATTATTGTTTCCACTTTAGACCTCCTATTTTAAGCTTTTTAAAATATCAACTGCCCTTTTCAAGTATTTCATTAAATCATTATATTGCCCTTTGCTTAAACTCCTTCGGATGTTTTTGGTATTTGATCGTCTAAAGGCTTTTTAGGATTTATTCTAATGTCAATACTTGATTTTTTGCCATGCCCTGACTGAATTTGAATTTTATTTAAATCAGGTTCGACATCCACTCTAAGTGACTCTTTCTTACCATTTATAACTACTTCAATAGGCTTGTTTTTATTTATAGTTACACTCGTTTTTTGTAAAACACCAATAAACAATGAAATAGGAATTGGTGAAAAATAATCCATTATTTCAAGAATCACATTTGGAACAGGAATTTGCTTATACGTTCTTCCTATATCTTCTGCATCAAATCCTGAAGAATCTTCAAACATTATTGGCCTGTTGAAACAATACGAAAACATATTATGCGTTAAAAGTTCTCCAATCCTACCAACAATCGCATCCGCACTAACAAATCTACACCACTCAAGGTTGTAATATCTACTCTGCAAATAATACAGCTTTGTCTCCTATTTAGCCCCCTAAAGTATTTAGACAATGTATCTTAATATGATAAGATATAATTGTCGAGGGGGAATAATAATGACACAAAAAAGTATACTCAAGAATTTAAAGATTCAATAATCAAAGCAGCAATTGAAACAGGAAATATTGCTTTAGTAGCAAGACAAAATGGGCTATCTAAAGAGTTAGTTTACAAGTGGGTTAGACAAAATAGGGAATCAAATAGAGAGCCTAAAGCTAATATTAAAAAGTCACTTGATAATTCTAATGTTAAGAACCTTGAAGCATAGGACAAAACTTTAAAAAACTTCTTGGCGAGAAAGACCTTGAAATAGCTATACTTAAAGACTTACTAAAAAAACAAACCAACTATAGCAGATAAAGTTGAAATTTTAAATAAATGGATTGAGGCTGGTTATCCAAAAACAAAAGTATTGAGGATAATTGGGCTTAATCGTTCGACATATTATTATCATTTGTCAGGATTAAAAATTATTAAGAATAAATCAACTGGAAGACCAAAAACATGTTATTATTTTACTCTAAGCGGAGAAAAATATCAGATGAACAAATAAAGGAATATATTATCCAGATAATTGAAGAAGAAAGTATTTATTATGGATATCTAAAAATAACACATGCTCTTAGTAGAAACTTTAAAATTAATATTAATAAGAAGAAAGTCTACAGACTTTGTAAGGAATTAAATATATTAAAACCTCAAAGAGAAATCAAATCTAGACATCCAAGAAAAATTGCAAGAAATAGAACTGTTACAGCTTCAAACAGAAATGGCAAACTGATATAAAATATGGGTATATAAATGGAGAAGACAGATTTTTCTATATAATTAGCATTATTGATGTTGCTGATAGTAATATCATTTCACATCACATAGGGCTAAGCTGTACAGGCGAAGACGCAGCAAGGACTTTAAAAATTGCGTTATTGAAACGACAATTATACGAAGTTGAAAATAAACCAGCTATACGCTCAGACAATGGGCTACAATTTATAAGTGAAACTTTTGAAAATTCTTGTAAACAGTTAAATATAGAACATGAGAGAATACCTTACAAAACCCCTAACATGAATGCTGATATTGAATCCTACCATAGAATTTTAGAGGAAGAATGCTTAAGCATAAACGAATTTTCAACCTTTGCTGAGGCCTATAAAACTGCCAATGAATTTATAAGGAGATACAACACAAAACGAATCTATTCATCAACGAAATACATGCCGCCAGCCGAGTATTTTGAATATCTTAAAATTACTGGGGAGAGTATAAACATATATTTGTAGTAAAGTAAGGTCCATCTTGCGCCCCCTTGACATTGAGGACATGCATGATAGCCTAAAAAAGCTGCACTATTGTTGGTGCTGATGCTAGTGCTAGGAATCATGCATGTAGAGGCTCAATGTCAAGGGCGGACCGAATAAGTAGAAGTAAAATTTCGAATCTCTAAGATTAACCATGAAAACTTAAGATATTGTCCAAAATTAGGGGTCAGTCCGCATCACATCCTTGAATACAAACACCATCTTTCCATCTTCATAAGCCTTAACCGTCTTAATTACCATATTCCAAATATTCCCACAAAACTCATCTATTAACCCATTCCTATCTCTTAAAACTTTCATAAATTCCTCTATCCTATCCTTCTTTATAAGCCCTTTAAACCTCTGATTTTCAACATCTTCAATTGACTTTCTAATCCCTTCATACCTTTCAATTAAATCATTATATCTTTTTCCACATATTTTTCTTAGTCTTGTGCTTTAGTTCCATTATCACGAATACATGTCATATAGTTACTATCAAAAATTAGAAGGGACAATCACACTAATCAAATTCCAACCCCAACTATTGACATAGAGCCAAATAAAAAAGCCCTGATTTCTCAAGGCTTTTATTTATTTTCTCATTGTTATATTTTGTAGTTTTATTTTTAAGTTATCGACATAGTTAGAATTATTATGCCAATTAATCTCATTAGAACAATTTATTTCAAATACTGCAAATTGACGTCCAAATATGATATTATACCCATATTTACCATAATATATATTTTATCTAAAACAAATATCATTTTATAAACGCTACTTATGGTTGTATTGTTTTACTATTTACGTAATTTTGCCACCAATTTGAATTATCAATTAATATATTATCGCCCCACTCATTATATTTATATACATAATATCCACGATTCATTAGCCAACGTTCATATGTTATGGAAGAAAGTTTTGAATTATCATCATAATCAACATATTTTTGTATTTTAGTTGGAACATTAGGCAACAAAATGCTTCCAGAAGCCCCTGGAAAAGATACATACCTAAATGAATTTGTTTCTACCCCTTGATTATCGTATGTATATGTATATTTTTGCCAATATTCTTCCCATCTTTGGAACTCAGCTAATGGAACCCATGAACTTCCATCATAAACTTCTCCAATTTTTCTTATTATTCTATTATTAAATTGGGAAACACTACTTACTTGATATGCATTTGTTACAGCATTACTTATTACTGCATCTCCAGCACCTAATATAAATCCACCAATAGGTTTAATAAAAAACCAATTCCTGCCAATGTTAAACCTTTTAATAGATTCCAAGCTCGCTTAGATATAGAATCTTTAATTACCCAAGGACTAACACTAGCATTTCCTGTAACAATTCTAATAGTTCCAGGTTCTATTGGTATCTGTAATATTATGAGTTCTTGATTACTATTACAATTAGATAGAATATTTTTTGTAAAAATAATTCTTCTAAATCTCTACTTTCATATTTTTTACCATCAGGTCTTTGAATATAGATAACTTGTGGATTAATTAGACCATATTCATTTTGATACATTTCAATATCTAAATCAAAGTAACCTTGTTTTTCCCCGAAAAACCGTATTTTTTACAGTTGCAGCAAAAACTAACGTATTCGATAATAAAAAGAAAATAACAACTAATGACAATATTCTTTTCATTATTTTCACTCCTCTTATAGTAAATTTTAATTTCAGTGTTTATAAAATACTAAATTAAGTTTACCTCTATGAGTATAAATAAAATTGACAAGTTTACCAATTTAACTTGAAACGAAAAAATCTGATATCTTTGATAAGAAAAGCTATTATTAAACAAATAAATCATTATATTTATCATTATTTGTTTCAATACGTCAAATGTGCTACTACGTAATTACAAACTTTTTTCACTGAAAATGAGTATATATTATCAAATAATGCTCTATGCATAATACTTCCATATTGTTTCTAATTTATCTTTTATATATTAAATTTTATAAATTAAGGCAGTATTTCATACATTGTATAAAGTGTTTTTTATCTTAACTTATTACCATAAGATTTTATTTATTATTTGCATTTTAAAAATATTGTATCTTTTTTTAACTCACCATTACCTTGTTTCCATAATATGTCGATTGAGCTTTGAGATAACAATCTGTAAATTTCTTTCCTATTTCCATTTAAAAAATTAAAATGTTGCAATGGTATATCTGGAAGATTTTTGCTTGGAACTCACTAAATGAGTAGCTACCAGTTAATTTAGGGAATTAACATCAGATATTAATAATTTTTCATTTAGATTCCACATAACTTTTATTTCCAAACTATTATTTGGATAAAATTTAGGGTATAAAGTAGGTCTAAATATATATATATCCTTATTGTTTTCTATAAAAGCTTCAATTCTCCAATTATCAGATTCACCTAATTTCATCATAGTCTTTGAAGAATCAGAAATATAATTGTATATTAATATTACTACAATAAGTGTAATCAACACTCCTATAAGCAAAATTTTTTCTTATTCATGTAAACCTCCTTGTATAATGTATAATATACCTTATAGAGAATTTCCAGTTCAAGTTTAAGGGCTTAAATGGGAAATATTTTAATCGTTAGTTTTGTTGTCCTTTGATAATTTAATAATAGTTTTAGTTCAACAAGATGTGCTATACCAACCAACTTTTTCATGTTTATTTAGACCCTTATTAAATTTAGGCGTATTAGTATCAGTGTTATATAGCCTCAACAATGGCGCAGTAGCCCTTGCTTCCTATTACAAAATCTTTGCTGGTTACTTCTAAGTAACCTAACCCTCCTAGGACTTTTTGTTATCTTCTTACTCGTATGCTGTCCATTCTCTTATCTTTTCCTTACCTTTAGCAAAGTAAGGTGCTTCCGTTAGGTAGGTAGGATTGTTCTGATAGACGAAGCTCTTAATGCAGCAGCCTGTCAGGGATATACCGTTGCATTGGGCTAAATATTACATAAAAGGAGTTTTTGCGCGCCCAATACTTTTGTAGTAGACAATCGCTTGTTGTTAGTTTTATGCCCCAATAGCCATTCGACCTTCCAAATCTTTTTCTATTCCTAATAACCTTAAAGATGCTTACAAATTAATCTCTGATATTATTGTCTATGATCTTAAAATAGATGCTTCTTCCATTAAAACTTCTACAATTTCACTACTAGACATTACACCGTATGTTTTATTAAATATTATAAATTTAAGTAAAACTCAAGTTGTTACCTTCTATTACCATTTTATACCTCAACTACCATTTATGTCAATAAAAAATACCCAACTAATTACTACATAATTCTACATATATTAAAAACAATAAGTCACTCAAAACTGTCTATAACATTATTAAAGGTAGTGTAAGTAAATTTGTGTATTTAAATTAATTTGCACTCTTTCTTGGTAAGAATTTGCCCGCGGCGAGAGTTTTATCTTATAAATTTCTCCACTCTTTCTGGATACATTATCATTAATTGGTTTAATACCATGTCCCAGTTTTTATATCTTTGTGTCCATTTTTTCATTACATTCTTTGCTACTAAAAACAACATCTTTTCTAGCGATTCATCATTTGGAAATATAACCTTTGATTTTGTTACCTTTCTTAATTGTCTATGAAATCCTTCTATTATGTTCGTTGTATACATTATCTTCCTTATTTCTTCCGGAAATTTGTAAAATGGAATTAATACTTCCCAGTTGTTTTCCCAACTTTTTATCGCAAACGGATAAGAGCTTTGCCATTTTTCTTTACTTCTTCAAATTTATCTCTTGCAATTTCTTCACTTGCTGCCTGATATACTGCTTTAAAATCTTTACTAAACTCCTTAAGATGTTTATATGATACATACTTAAAGCAATTTCTTAGCTGGTGGATTATGCATCTTTGAATTTCAGCCTTTGGGAATGTTGCTTCAATTGCTTCCTTTAAGCCACTTAATCCATCAACTGAGAATATCAATACGTCTTCTACTCCTCGATTTTTTAGTTCATTTAATACTCCTAGCCAGAATCTTGAGTTTTCATTTTCACCTATCCAAATCGTTTAAAAGCTTAAGCATGCACAATTCGTTATACTGACTCAAAAAGCCAGCCTTAGCTTCGTCTTTTTATCATGCCCAATTTTAAATATTATTCTTAACATAATCTTAATCTCTCAAAAATATCCTGAAAATTAGCAAGGGGCGGGCATCTAAATAATTTGCCCACCCCATAATTGACATAGAATCTATCTTTCTAAATACCTTAGCAAATCATATTCTATCATTTTATTTGACATATCAAAATAAGTTTTATACTTATCAAACAGATACTTAAACTTTTCCTTATCAGCTTCTTTTCCATTCTTTAGCTCAACAAGTTTATCGGTAGATTTTAAATAAGCATATTCATTTGTAACAAAATTCCCTTCCCTTGTTAATATAAATCCATCTTTTTGATTTAAAAGGTCTCTTCCCAAAACATACTTTGGCTCTATCCCATACAAATTAGCAAGGGTAGGATATAAATCCATCTGTCCGGCTGTAGTTTTATCTATGCCTTTTATCCTTTCATCTGGAAAATGTATCATCATTACAACTTTTTGATTGGTTACCCACTCAAGGGTCGTAAGATCATCTTTGCCATAAATTATCTTTGCAAGGCTACTCTTTTTTCATAAGGGATGGCTGCATGGTCACCATAAAATACAACAATCGAATTATCCCAAAGCCCTGATCTTTTTAGCTCATCAATAAAAAGCCCAACAGCTTCATCAGTATATTTCACAGCCTTTAGATAGTCACCCACAACATCCCCTTCAAACTCTCCGACATTAATTATTTTGGCTATCTTATTTTGATAATCTTTATATGGGAAATGACTGGATAAAGTAATTAAAAAGGAATAAAAGGGCTTATCATAGCTTTTCATTTTTTCAACTGCCTGTTTAAAAAGGATTTATCAGAAAGTCCCATACCTTGAATCTCATCTATATTAAAGTCCTTTTCACTTTCATATTTGTCAAAGCCTAAAGCCCTATACATATTAGTCCTATTCCAAAAACCAGGCCTGTTTGCATGCATTACTGCTGTGAAATATCCTATTCCCTTTAATTCTTTTGGCAGTGCATCGTATTTATTCCCTGCATATTGATAATAAACAGACCCGTCCCTTGCAGGAAGCAAAGATACATTGCTTAAAAACTCTGCATCTGAGGTTCCACCCCAGGCAGTTTGATAGTAATAATTTTCAAACACGAGGCTATCCTTTGCAAGTTTATTTAAGTTTGGCGTTAGCTCCTGACCATTGATTTTTCTTTCTAAAACAAATCCTTGAAAGGCCTCAAGCTGAACTACTATAAGATTTTTGCCCCTATATTCTCCAAAATAATTTTTATTTTTATTTATATTTTTGTCTTCAAACCATTTTAAAGTTTCTTTAATCTCATTTTCATCTATCTTTTTATATTTAATACATTCCTTTTTATAAAATTATAAAGGTCAAAGGCATGGAAATTGATATTTCCAATGTTGGAAACGATATACTTTTTATCATACATAGTCTTTAAAATTCCCGGCTGTCTTTTATCCAATGCCTTTACACTTTGATAACTAAAGGTCAATCCTAAAATAACAAGCATAGCAAAGGATGTTAATCTTTTAGTTAATTTTGTTTCGTTTTCAACTAGATTTCTCTTAAAATACTTATAAAATAAAGAAATAAATATAAAATCCACAAAGTAAAATAGATCCCACGGTTTTAAAAGGGCAAATACGCTATCTTTAACTTCCCCAACAAGCCCTGCTTGTTTAATTAAAGCAGCAGAGGTTACATCTAAAAAATATCTGTTATAAACTATATCAGTTAGAAGTATCAAACTTATTAAAAAGTCAAATATATAAAAAGCGATATATCGTGTTTTAAACTTAAATAAGCTTAAAATAGATGCAAAAATGAGTGAAGAACCTAAAATACCAAATAAAGTATAAAAGGTTGATTGATGAACCAATTTCATTGCAATATTGGCAGATAATGTTTTAATAAAGATTATTAAGACAAATAAATATACATCAGGTAATAATTTCAAACTTAACTTTAACTTCTCCATCCCTTTTCACTTCCCCTATTATTTTTCGACATCATTTAGTATAATATTATAAAAATTTGAAGTCAAAGGAGATGGAGTTTAATTAATAAAATGTTAACAAATAAGGACAGCAGTCGCTGTCCTTATTTTATTCCAGGTAATTTCCTTTGTGCAAATTCGGTTGCTATAAAAGTTGCAACATCATCGGCAAATTTTCCAGGTCCGAATCCTGCATCGTATCCAAGTTCCTTTGCAAGTTCATGGGTTATTCTTGGACCTCCGCATATCAATAAAATTTTATCTCTAATTCCTTCCGCTTCAAGAAGTTCAACAAGATGGGTTAAGTTTTGTATGTGGATATCCTTTTGAGTTACTGTCTGTGATACCAATAACACATCCGCTTTAAGTTCAATTGCCTTTTTAACAAATTCTTCATTTGGAACTTGGCTTCCAAGATTATATGCCTCAAACATCTCATATCTTTCTAAACCATAATGCCCTGCGTATCCTTTCATATTCATTATTGCGTCGATTCCTACAGTATGAGCATCTGTTCCCGTACTTGCTCCTACAACAACAAGCTTTCTTCCTATATGTTCCTTGATAAATTGATTTGTCTCCTCCATAGACATCGTCTGAACGTCTACCGTTTCAACATGGATAGCTGTATAATCTACGGTATGAACTACACTGCCATACACTACAAAGAAGGTAAATTCCTTATCTAATGCAGCATTATATACTACCTGAGGATCTATAATACCCATCTTTTTTACAAGCTGCTTTGCAGCTTCAACTGCCCTTTCACCATTTGGAACTGGTAAAGTAAAGCTAAGTTGAACCTTTCCATCATTCATTGTGTCTCCATAGGGTTTTACCTTAGTAAGATCTAACGTCTTGTCGTAATCCTTTCTTTCGGTTGAATAAAGTCCTCCGCTCATTAGATTCTACCTCCCAACATAAGCTCAATAAATGGATTGTAATATTTTTCATCCTTTTCAACTACGCCTTCAAGTCCCTTTCCACCGTTTATTGGTCTTTTGATATTTGCAAATTTACCCTGCTCTAATGTTCTGAATAATCCTTCCCTTTCTATCTCCTTCAACAACTCATAAGCCTTATTTAATACCTCATTAGCCCTTCTTTGAATTATTCCGTCCTTCTTAAACTCAATTTCATCTCCAAATGATTCCATATTATTAAAGATATATCTTGCATTTTCAATTGAAAGGGCTCTATCCTGCATAAACGGAGTATGGATAGCCTCAGTAAGCATTCCTAAAAGATGTATTCTTTGACCTGTCATTATAGTTACCATGTTAAATAGTGCGTCTTGAATATGCCCTTTGAATATATTTCCTGTCATAAACTTTGTTGGGGGCATGTATTTTAAAGGTGCCTTAGGGAATATTTCCCTTGCCATTTGGGCTTGAGCAAGTTCTAATAAGAATCCATTTTTAAGATCTGGATTCATTTCAAAAGCATGTCCAAGTCCCATTTGCTCCTCTGGAATTCCAGCAAGAAGAGCAAACTGCTCATTTATAAATTGTGATGCTAAAACTGTGTGGGCTTCCTCAACGGCATCCGCTGTTGTAAGATAATTATCTTCTCCTGTGTTTATGATAACACCTGCAAATCCATTAATAACCCTTGAGAAAAACTGGTCAACTAATGTTCTTTTCATGTTTATATCTCTAAAAAGTATTCCATAAAGGGCATCATTTAACATGACATCTAATCTTTCTAAAGCGCCCATCGCTGCAATTTCAGGCATGCAAAGTCCAGAACAGTAATTGGTTAATCTTATATATCTTCCAAGCTCTTCGCTTACTTCATCAAGGGCTTTTCTCATTAGTCTAAAGTTTTCCTGAGTCGCATAGGTTCCTCCAAAGCCTTCTGTTGTAGCGCCATAAGGAACATAGTCTAAAAGGCTTTGACCAGTTGTTCTAATAACCGCAATAACGTCTGCCCCCTGCCTTGCAGCTGCCTTTGCCTGAACAATATCTTCATATATATTACCTGTTGCTACTATAACATATAAAAGTGGACCTTGCTTATCTCCGTATTTTCTTAATAGTTCTTCTCTGGTTTGCCTATTTTTCTTTATTCCTTCTACAGTTTGTTTTGCAACCTTAAGAACTTCTAATTTAATATCAAACAAGTCATGCATTGGAAGCTTTGTAAGTTCTATTTCTCCCTTTGCTACCCTTTCTGCAATTTCCTGAGGAGTTAACTTTGTATGAAGCATTGCATTTCCAATATAAATTACTGCACCAACAGAAAGTCCATTTCCTTTTTAATATTATCAACTACTACGTTTGGCAAAGGAACACCAAATTCATCCACACCATCAATTCCGAGCAATCTACATACTGTTCTTTCAACAGCTACTGTAGTATGTTTGTCAATGAATTTTTGAGTATCATTGGCAATATTCCTTGCACATTCCCTTGCCTTTTCAACTATCTCCCAATTTAAATTAAGTTTACTTTTCATTCCTATCCCCCTCTTTTAATATATTTTCAGCTATTTTTATTACTTCTTCATCAAAATTCAATAGTTTTGAAATATTTAGTGCATCCTTTGGGACTTCTCTTATGCCTTCTATCCTTTCTAACCTATAATCCATGTATTCCTGGATAACTTCAATTGAATTTTTAATTGTCAGATCTTTTTAAGATTATCAAGATCAACATTTTTTAGCCCCACTACTTGATAGTGATTCATATTTTTGTCAACTACTCCATCATAATGGGTGGACACTAAAACAAAACTGCTAAAACTATTAAGATATTGGCAGACTGCCCTTACTATTGCATGTCCCTCTTTAGGATTTGTTCCTCTTGCCACCTCATCAAGGGCAGCAAATCCGAATTCCTTTTTATTCTGCTTATAACCTCATTAAGCTTTATTATTTCTGCACCAAAGGTGCTAAGTCCCCTTGATACCGATTGAAGATCATCTGAGATAAAATAAATAAAATCTAATATTGGGAAAGCTGCATATTCCGCAAACACAAAAATCCCAGATGTCCTAAAAGTAAGTTCAGTGTAGTAGTCTTCAAAGATATGCTTTTCCCACCCATGTTAGCACCGGTTATAACCGTTGTGCCTTTAAACATTTCAATAGTTATTGGAGTAAAGCTTTTGCCTTTTTCCTTTAATATATCAAGGACATAAGGATTAATTTGATTTATTAAATTAACTTTTAAATCATCAATAATAATTGGCTTTGTAGCATTATATTTTATCGCAAGTTTTGCCTTTTCTATTAAAAAGTCTAATTTTCCAATGCCTCTAAAGTTTTCTTCAAAAGCATTAACATATTTACTTATCTTTTTAGACAATTCCTTCTTAATTTTTAATTCTTCCTCTTCTTCAGCTATCACCAGATTTAATCTTTGTTCCTTTAAACGATTTATGTTTTTTCATCAACTTCAAGAAAAATCTTTTTTCTATTTCAAGCTTTTTATTTCTTATCTCATTTAATTTTTCAGAATAAACGTTATATATATAGAAAGTAGGGATGTTCTTTCCTTCTGGATCTAAAATTGTGTAAACATCATCTAAAGAATGTAAAATAATATTGCTTATTTTTGCTTCTGATATTAAACTTTTTAAAGCTCTTAAATTTAAGCAAAAATTTTTGATTTCAAACAATTCCACTTCATCTAAAACTGAACCATTCTTACATCTTTCTATACTTTTTCTTATATCTTTGAATTTATAAAGAATATGTTCAATTTCATCAAAAGCTTTTCTATTTTCTTTGATT
Source organism: Caloramator sp. Dgby_cultured_2 (assembly GCF_028872215.1). Taxonomy (NCBI): domain Bacteria; kingdom Bacillati; phylum Bacillota; class Clostridia; order Eubacteriales; family Clostridiaceae; genus Caloramator; species Caloramator sp. Dgby_cultured_2. The sequence continues at coordinate 548,719 of NZ_CP118396.1, read as the reverse complement.
GAACATGTTATATCCTCAAGCTCTTCAAATTCCTGCAAAAGATTTTTTTATTCTTTTTTTGTAAAACTTTATATTTTTTTAAGTTCCATTCCAAAAACAGTTTTAGGCTGAAGCTGCTCATATACATAGTCAAATCCTATTTCTTTAAGGTCTATATCAAAAAATTCATCCTATTCATCTCCTAATACGTTAAAGACAGGGATATTTATTTTCTCCTTCATTTTTTCTTGAAACTTTTTAGCATCAAATTCATAGCCATAGGGCGATTTAGGATTAATTGTTATACATATAACATTTATAGGTATTAAGGCCCTTATTTCTCCCCCACTTTTAATAAACACATCTAATATTTCCCTATTTAAAAACAACTTAGTCCCATCTTTTACCAAAAAATTTTTCCCTTATATTTATCAGTTGATTTTATTATGTCCTCTAAAATTTTATCTGTTACTACTCCTTTTATAACTACATGGGTTACATCATCCATTAAATTTTCAACTATATCCTTTGAAGACTCTAAAGACGTTAAGGCATTTATGGCCTTATAGGAATAATCTTTATAGATAACACCTATCTTAAAATTTTCTATAATTTTTAGAGCATTATTTATGACTTTATCATCATCCTCTTTTTAATCGATAAAAGCTTTAAGGTAAGCTCAGTTTTGTCTATAACCTTGTTAATATCCCTTGATAGTGCTGCTCCAGTTGATAAAATTGTGGCCTGTGTTATGCTTGGCGATGCCATCGTTTTTCTACTTAAAGAGCCATCTATTAAGACCTTTTCTGCACCATAGTATAGCATCCTTTCGCTTATCCATTTTATTGCTGAATTTACAGAAGGACCTGCAATTTCAATATATCCATCGCTCAATGCCCTTCCAATTATAATTTCTCCAAGGGGAGTATTAATTCCTGTGGTTTCTAAGACTTCTTTAGTAACATCTGATTTTAAGAAAAATTCCTTACATGTTGCAAAAATTGTCCCCTTTTCGATATAAATTCTTGGCTTTTCTGTATTTGTAACTCTGTCTATATCCTCTCCGTCTCTTCCTATTGATGTAAGACCAAGGGGATAACTCCCCTGGTCTTGTTTAAAATATGATTTAGAACCGTTGTTTTTCCAACATTCTTTTCCATCCCAATTATGGATATTGTTCTATAGGGTTTTATAAGCTTCAAAACATTACTCATGCTTATGACCTCTTTGTTTTCTTTCAAGTCCTTCAGGCTCTAATGACAATTGATTTCCTTGTAATAATCCTGCAACCCCTATTAATTTTGCTTCCCTTTCACCACTACAAACTTCACAGTTGCAACTTGGTGTATATTCATCAGGTTCTGTATAAGTTGTTATAACTCCCTCAAAATTTCTTAAAATTACCTTGTTATGATTCATTGAAACTATATAATTTGGCATTACAGGGATCTTACCTCCACCACCAGGTGCATCAACAACAAATGTTGGAACTGCATAACCCGATGTATGACCTCTTAATCCTTCTATAATCTCAATTCCCTTAGCAACAGGGGTTCTAAAGTGCTGTAATCCCATTGAAAGGTCACATTGGTAAATATAGTATGGTCTTACCCTCATCTTAACAAGTTCATGAACAAGCTTTTTCATAACATGAACGCAGTCATTGATTCCCCTTAAAAGCACTGATTGATTTCCAAGAGGTATTCCTGCATCAGCAAGCATTGCAATTGCTCTTTTTGATTCTTCAGTAACTTCATTTGGATGATTAAAATGGGTATTTAACCAAATTGGGTGATATTTTTAAGCATATCAACTAATTCCTTAGTTATTCTCTGTGGCATAACAACTGGGGTTCTTGAACCAATTCTAATAATTTCAACATGTGGTATTTCTCTTAATTTTTTAATTATATATTCAAGCCTATCGTCGGATAAAGTTAAAGGATCCCCACCTGATATTAAAACGTCTCTTATAACTGGTGTATTTTTAATATATTCGATAGCTTTTTCTATTCTATCCATAGGCATAGGCATATCCTGTTGTCCTGCAAACCTTCTTCTGGTGCAGTGTCTACAATACATAGAACATTGGTCTGTAACTAAAAGCAACACTCTATCAGGATATCTGTGGGTAAGACCTGGAACAGGTGAGTCCGTATCTTCATGCAAAGGATCAAGTAAATCCTCACTTGCCTTATGAAGCTCATTTTCTGTTGGAATAGCTTGTTTTCTTATAGGATCATGTGGGTCATTAGGATCGATTAAGGAAAGATAATATGGTGTAATTGCCATCCTAAGCGTCCCAAGGCAGGTAGCAACTCCCTTTTCCTCTTCTTCTGTAAGCGGAATATATTTTTTAGATCCTCTAATGTTTCGATTCTGTTTCTTAGCTGCCATTTCCAGTCATTCCAAAGCTCATCTGGAATATCCTTAAAAAGCTCCCATCTTCTATTAACCTTCATTAAAATCCCCCAAATTATTTTGCATACATTTCTTCAAAAACCCTTCTTAACTTTTCATTTTCTCTTAGCTCTTGTAAAGTGATTTCAGCATGACCCTTAGTGTATCCATTTCCAATAATCATGGTTACATCCTTTCCTACACCCTCTGCTCCTAATGCAGCCTTTGTAAAGCTTGTTGCCATTGAGAAGAAGTAAACAATTCCTTCGTCCTTTACAGGAAGAATTGAAGACATTTCTGTATTTGACACGTTAACACAATTTATTGATATATCCACTTCCTTACCGTCATTTGCTTCTAAGGTTTTATTAAGAACTTCAACAGGCTTTTGCGCATCTGCAACAATTATTCTATGGCATAATCCTAAGCTTTCTAATCTTTCTTTATCCTTTTCACTTCTAACAAGCCCTATAACTCTCCCTGTTGGTCCTACCCTCTTCATAGCTTCATAGCAGCAGAGCATCCCTGACTTTCCTGCTGCACCTAAAATAAGGACGCTTTGCCCTGGTTTTACAAGCTTTGCAGTTTGAGCAGGTGCACCAGCAACATCGAGGGCAGCTAATGCTAAAGTTTCGTCCATATCCTCAGGAAGCTTTGCATATATTCCACTTTCAAATAAAATTGCCTTTCCTTTAATTTCAACTCTATCTATTTCTGGCTTAACATCGATTATTTCATCAATTCTAAGGGGTGTTAGAGACAAGTGAAACTAATGTTGCAATCTTATCTCCTATCTTTAGATCTGTTTTGCCGATTAAGGCACTTCCTATTTTCTCAACTATCCCTATTAACATCCCACCTGATCCTGTTACTGGGTTCTGCATTTTTCCTCTTTCGTTAACTATTTCTAAAATTCTCTTTTAATCTTTTCTACATCTTTGCCCTGTTCTTCTTCAATCTGGGTAAAGCTTGCTGAGTCTATATTTAAAGCAATAACATCAATCAAAATTTCATTGTCGTATATTTCCATGTCATTTGAAATTTTAACTGCAGGTTGTGGTAAAACCCCTGTGGCTCTAAAACTCTATGTGTTCCGTATTTGCATCCCCTTTTCATAACAAAACCTCCTAAATGTCCATTATTTTTATATCTTCTGGGATAATAAGATCAGCTTCAGTTAATGATTTTACTTCATCTATGGTTGTATCCTTATAAATTTCCCTTAATACTAAACCTTTGTCGGTAACTTCTAAAACGCAAAGTTCTGTAACGATCATATTAACTTCTGCCTTTGCAGTTAATGGAAGTCTACATTTTTTCAAAATCTTTGGCTGTCCTTTGCTTGTATGCTGCATAGCAACAATTACCTTTCTTGCTCCAACAACAAGGTCCATTGCACCACCCATTCCAGGAACCATCTTTCCTGGAATTATCCAGTTTGCTAAGTTTCCTTCCTGATCAACCTCAAGTGCACCAAGAACAGTAATATCGACATGTCCCCCTCTAATCAGAGCAAAGGATGTTGCACTATCGAAAAAGGCACCAAAGGGCATTATAGTAACTGGCATTCCGCCTGCATTTGTTATATTTTTATCCTCTTTTCCCTTCTCTGGTGCTGGTCCCATTCCTACCATACCATTTTCTGATTGGAAGATTATATGAACTCCTTCAGGAACATAATTTGTCACTAAGGTTGGAAGTCCAATCCCTAAATTTACAAGCTGACCATCCTTTAATTCCTTCGCAATTCTCTTTGCAATTATTTCCTTTGCTAATTCTTGATTAGGAATCAAATCCTTCGCCCCCTTTATAATGTAATCAACTAAAACACCAGGCGTCATAGCATCCTCAGGTCTTAATTCACCAACCTTTACAATCTCCTCTGCCTCAACTATAACAGTATCAGCTGCAAAAGCAATTATTGGATTAAAATTCCTTGTTGTTCCCTTGTAGAATGTATTTCCAAACTCATCAACTATGCTACCCTTTATAAGGGCAACGTCAGCTCTCAAAGGAAGTTCAAGAAGATATTCCTTTCCATTTATAGTTAATTTCTGCTTACCCTCTTCAACTATAGTTCCAACGCCTGTTGGAGTTAGAACTCCCCAAGTCCGCTTCCGCCTGCTCTTATTCTTTCGATTAAAGTTCCCTGAGGACAAAGCTCAACCTCTAATTTTCCTTCGTTCATGAGTCTACCTGTTTCTGGATTAGTTCCGATGTGAGAAACAATGACCTTTTAACTTGTCCGTTTACAACTAACCTTCCTAGTCCCCTGTCTGGAAAGGAGGTATCATTTGCAATAATTGTTAAATCCTTAACATTTAATTCCAACAACATATCGATTAGTTTCTCAGGTGTTCCGCACGCTAAGAATCCGCCTATCATAAGCGTCATTCCATCTTTAAAAAAAGGTTTTACTTTTTCAATATCCACAACCTTATTCATATCATCACCCCTTTATACCCAAAATCTTTCTTGCCTCATCAGGCGTTGCTATTTCCCTTCCTAATTCCTTTGCAATCCTAACAACCTTTTCAACAAGTTCTCCATTTGATTTTGCAAGAACTCCTTTTGAAATATAAACATTATCTTCAAAACCGACTCTTACATGTCCACCCATAATAATAGCCATAGTAGCAAGCGGCATTTCATACCTTCCTATTCCAGTAATCTGTCCAAGTAGCATCCTTGGGAATGCTTTCAGCCATAAACAAAAGATCCCTTGGCTCCCCTGATATTCCACCATTAACGCCCATAACAAAATTAAAATGAAGGGGCCTTCTATGAAACCTTTCTTATGTAATCTTAACGCCATATCTATCATACCCTTGTCGAATACCTCAAGCTCTGGCTTTATTCCTAGCTCCTTCATCCTTTTAGCAAAATATATAATCGTGTTTTCGGTGTTTACAAAAATATCATCTCCACCAAAATTCAGCGTTCCACAATCTAAAGTCGCCATTTCTGGTTTTAAATAAATCGGCTGAAGTCTTTCTTCATTTGTCATTCCAACAGCTCCACCTGTTGAAGGTTGAATTATGACATCTTTGCAGCGCTCCCTTATTGCCTCCATGCAAACTCTAAACCTTTCCTTATCCTGAGTTGGTGTTCCATCATTATTTCTTACATGAAGATGTATAATGCTTGCCCCTGCTTTATATGCTGCCTCAGCTTCCCTTGCAATTTCCTCTACAGTATATGGAACATTGGGATTGTGCTTTTTAGTAACCTCTGCACCGCATATTGCAGCAGTAATAATAAGTTTTTCCATAAGCTCCCCCTATTTAAATCTTTGCTTGTCCTTTGGAACCACACAAGTTCCACTTGCTCTACATACTATAATAGGTTCTTCTAAAACTTCTGCTGCTGAATCGTTTATATCCGGTCTTGACTGAATTACCTTTCTTGCTACAAAATTCATCTTTCTTGAAGTATTACCAACTTCAACTATTTCACCCTCTGCTTCTATGTAATCTCCTGCATATACCGGTGCTAAAAACTCTACTGAATCATAAGCTCTAAATAATCCTTCATCACCATCATGCCTGATTAAAAGCTCTGTTGCCACATCACCAAATAAGTTTAGTATCCTTGCTCCATCCACTAAATTTCCTCCATAATGTGCATCATGAAGACTCATTCTTACTCTAATTAACGCCTTCAAAACCATCCCCCTGTTTTCGATTAATTTTAAATTTTTCGACATATCTACTTAAAAATAAAAGCGCTATTCATGCAATGAGACTAGCCCACTGCATAAATAGCGCTTCATGGCACAGCCATGACAGTGATAGAGCTTACACCCTATCCCCAAGGATATGCTGAGGAACCAACATAACCTTTCGGCGAGTAAACCCTTCGCTTAAGATATTGGGAGTTCCTTCCCTTAACACCCTTAAGCTACCCTTTTACCCGCACCTCTATTTATGCCAAAATATGCATATTTAATTCTAATCTTATTATAACATCAGTTAAAATTTTTGTTAATATATTTTTTGAATTTTTTAAAGATTTGCATTTTCTACTAAAATTGCAACACCCATGCCTGAACCTATACAAAGGGATGCAATACCATAACGCTTGTTTTGTCTTAATAGCTCATGAATCAATGTTACTAATACTCTGGTTCCACTTGCTCCAATAGGATGACCTAAGGCAATTGCACCGCCATTTACATTAACCTTATCTGGATTAACTCCCAATTCCTTTAAAACTGCTAAAGATTGTGAAGCAAAGGCTTCGTTAAGTTCAAATAAATCAATTTCATCAATCGACATATTCAGCTTTGCAAGCATTTTTTGATAGCAAAAACCGGACCAATCCCCATTATACTTGGCTCAACTCCAACAAGGCCAAAACCTTTTATGTATACTAGTGGCCTTAAACCTAATTCATTACACATTTCCTCTGATGCCACTAATACTGCAGCTGCACCATCATTGATACCTGATGCGTTTCCAGCAGTTACTGTTCCATTAGCCTTAAATGCTGGCTTTAATTTAGCAAGCTTTTCTAAACTTGTATCTTCTCTAATATATTCGTCATCTTTAAAAATTATTTCTTCCTTTTTAGTTTTAATAGTTACCGGAATTATTTCATCTTGGAATTTACCTTCTTTTCTTGCCTTTGATGCCTTCATTTGGCTATTATAAGCAAAACTATCTTGTTCTTCCCTTGAAATATTGTATTTCTCAGCAAGATTTTCTGCTGTTATTCCCATGTGATATAAATTAAAAGGACATGTTAATCCATCATGAATCATAACATCGATAAGTTCAGTGTTGCCCATCTTAATACCATTTCTAATTCCCTTAACTAGAAAGGGGGCATTTGACATGCTCTCCATACCGCCTGCAATACTGATATCTTCCTGTCCTGCAATAATAGATGTATATGCCATTATTACCGAATGAAGTCCTGAACCGCAAACCGTATTTACTGTTGTTGCTGGAACTTCGATTGGAATGCCTGCCTTTAGAGCTGCTTGCCTTGCAGGATTTTGACCATTACCTGCCTGTAGAACATTACCCATATAAACCATATCTATTTTTTCTTTCACCTGAGGATTTTCCTTTAAAATCGCCTCAATAACTTTAGTTCCAAGTTCTACAGCACTAAAGCTTGATAACGAACCCATAAAGGATCCTATTGGAGTTCTTTTTGCACTTGCTATCGCTACCTTTCTCATTTTATCCCCCTCTTTTTAAATTATTTGCTATATTAATTTTATTCAAAATATTTAAAATGTTACACAATTTTATGATATATTCTTTTTATAAAATCTTCAATAATAGTTATTTTTTAGCAATCCAGTATAAACTGAATAATTTTTTATTCAACACAGAATCTTGACAAAATATAATCTCTAAAAGAGATTCACTGCAAAAGTTTCTTTTTTAAAATATGAAAAGATTGAAGCTAATCTTTCAAGTAATTACTAAAATGTTAAATCCATTTCCTTGTATCCCTACAAACTGCCTTTCCTCTTTAATTTTTAATAGCCTCACGCAAAACCAAACAATACGCTGAGTTTTTACAAAAGCCAACCTTTCATTGGCATTTTTGACATGTCCATTTTTATTAATTTTGCTTTACTTAATCTTAATTACATAAAAACTTCTTAAAAATTAGCAAAGATGGACATCTAGATAATTTGCCAATCCCAAACTATTTACATAAAGCCAAAGTCAAAAGTCCCACATTTGATTCTTGTAAAGTGGGACTTTTGACTGCTTGAAACCGCTGTATAATGTTGAGATCTTTATTTGTGAATATCGTTTTTATATCTCTTCCAGTTAATGTATGCATTTATACCTAAAATGACAACTATAAATAGGAGTAAAATGTTTGTTATTTTTATTAAATTACCTAAGTAAGTAAAGTGCCCTTGCAAATGAAATAACGTTCTTCCAATATTATCTAATCCATTACTAATCCCATTACCAATCCCCGTAATGCACTTAAATAATCCGTCATTATTTAATCCTCCTTTCTTTTATATTTTATTTAATAAGGATAGAATTGTTGTTTCTCACTTTTCCTAGATAGTTTTAATATACACTATAAGTATACCCTATTGAAATACTTTTTCTTAAATAATAAGTACTTCCTATTTGATAACTTATACTAAATCCAATTGATTGTAGATAACTTATTGAGTATTCTCCCCTGCACTTAAAGTCGTTCTTACTTCAATAGTAGCCGTTCCGAATGTTTCAATCTCAATTGTTGGGAAACTTCCTGATGTAGAAATAGTGGTAGCATGTGGATTCACTAATTCCCAAGTTCCGCCACTTTCTGCAGTCCAATACGTATCATTTACTGATTCAATTTGCCTAAATGAGCCATAACTATATACTGTTAAAATTGTATACAATCTTGTAACTGCTGGTCCATCTTTTCTTTCTTTGTATACATAATGTATTGAATAATCACCACTTGTAGATTGAATTAAGTTTACTGTATATTGGCTTAAAAATTGGCTTTTACTATCTTTACTATTACTGCTATTAATGAGAGGAACAACCTTTTCTCCAAATGCTTCTATTAATTCTCCCGTCTTCTTGTCTCTTATTTCAACTCTTTCATAACCATCCTTTTGCATTCTTTCTATTTTTACTTCAGAAATATCATATGGAACCGTTACATAAATGTCCTTTATTTTTAACTTACTTTTATTTACTCCTTGATCTGATACCTTATTTGCACCTGTTGCTGCAAATGCAATTGTTGTCGATAGGAGTAATGTCAAAGACAACAAAAATGATATTATTTTTTTCATAGTTTTTTACCCCCTTTTAAAGATCTTATAACTTTATAATCATGAGTCTTATTTAGAAAATCATCTATTTTTATACAGTATCGCCTCCCTTATCAAATTTTTCATAGAAGTTTAAATTTACAAGGTTTATTTCGTCAATTGATAGGAATTTAGGTTCTTCTTCACTTATTATATAATTTTTATTGGTGTTGATATTAGCAATCATTGAAATATTGGCTGCGATGGAAATAATGATTAACAATAAAAGAATATATCTCTTGATCCTTTGCATATTCCCTACCCCTTAATATTATTGAACCAATATTTACAATAATTATCAAATTTTATATAATTTAATTGTTAATAGAATTTTTGTAAAAATTGTATTTATTTAATTTTTTCTTTTTAAATCTTTAACTTTGAACATGCTTTGAAAAAATAGTGAAAATTTAACTTAAAGTTAAATTTTCACTATTTTTTCAGATTGTAGACAAACCCCTTATTTGTTGAAGACTTTGCAATGGCCCCGTGAATGGATTTCAATAAGGTATCTCTCATGAGCTCTAGCAATTCTTGTTTTTCGACTTTTCAAAAGTCCGTAATTCTGCACACGGACGTGCAGAGCCGAGTGGTCGACATGGAGATAGGCTCACGATGGTAAGACTTTTGAAAACAAAGAAAAGCTTAGAATGCTTAGCGAATGAGCGAATGCCAGGGAAATCCTTCACGGGGCCAACCAAAAATATTTTTTCAAAGCCTACTTTTATCTTTTAAATTTTAGTGTGTTTAATTTAAAACTCAGACACATAGTATACCCCATATAGTCAATTCAATATTATTGTAGTATACATCACAAATTTCTGATGTAAAAATTCTTCTAATATACATCTGTTAAGTCGTTCTATATGGAATTTAATAATTTCTTTGTCTAGTTCAAGAGTTAAAATGTTATCTTGATAATTCAATTCTGATGGCACTCGTTTATTTGTTACTATAAAAATATCTATTATTTTATTATCATCTAATATGCTTCCTTATTCTAAATTTATGAATACTTCATTATTTTAATCTTAAATCATATCTGTTATTGAGTTTAGGTATGCACCTACTTCATAGCTGTAGTTTGTTGTAAAGGATGCTGAACCTGTTGAAATAATATTGTTGTTTAGTCTTACTAAATTATCATAATTATAGGTTACAATTAAAAAGTTTTTTATTAGCAATATGTAATATATACCTTCCAATGTATGAATGGCCATATTTCTCTCATTACTTGCCACTTTTAATACATCCGGTTCGAGTATGGCACCCTTGCTATTTGCTAGTGATCCCCACTACTAGGCCCACAAAGGTTTCACCGCTAAGCTGTCGCAAATGCCGTTTGCATAAAAAATAGGAGGGTATTCCTCCTCCTATTTATAATCATAAAATCCTTTTCCAGTTTTTCTTCCAAGATATCCTGCCCTAACCATCTTCTTTAGCATGATATGTGGTCTATACTTAGCATCCTTTGTTTCTTCATAAAGATATTCCATAATTGCAAGAACTATATCGTTTCCGATAAAATCTGATAATTCAAGTGGTCCCATAGGATGGTTTGCACCTAATTTCATCGCTTTATCTATATCTTCTTTGCTTGCAACTCCCTCTGCCAGTATTCCTATTGCTTCATTTATCATCGGTATTAATATTCTATTAACTACAAATCCTGGTGCCTCTTTAACTTCTACAGGGTCCTTTCCTATCTTTAATGAAATTTCTTTTATCTTTTCAAAGGTTTCATCCGATGTTGCAATACCTCTTATAATTTCAATAAGCTTCATTACAGGTGCTGGGTTGAAAAATGCATTCCTATAACTCTATCGGGTCTATTTGTTGCAGCTGCAATCTCAGTTATTGATAGTGAAGAAGTGTTTGAAGCAAGGACAGTTTTTTCGCTGCAAATTTCATCAAGCCTTTTAAACAATTCCTTTTTGCCTTCATATCTTCGATTATCGCTTCAATTACAAGATCACAATCCTTTGCATCTTCTATGTTTATAGATTTATGTATGCTATTTAATATATTGTTTTTATCCTCTTCAGATATCTTTCCCTTTTCTACTAATTTTGTTATGTTTTTAACTATATTGTTATACCCTCTTTCAATAAACTCTTCCTTTATATCGTTTAAATAAACTTCAACTCCATTTTGTGCAAAAGCTTGAACTATACCAGAACCCATAGTTCCTGCACCAACAACAAAAACCTTCATAATTATCCCCCTATCTATTTTTAAATTTTTCAATTTTTCTTTTTCTAAAAAAGCTGTCATTGCATCCTTTTGATCTTCTGTGGCAAAACACTGGGCAAAAACTTCAACTTCATACATAAGAGCTGTATCTATATCCGCCTGATACCCCCTATTAATTGAAGCCTTTGCAACACTAATTGCAAAAGGAGCATTGCTGGCTATTTTTTAGCCATATTTAATGCCTCATCCATAAGTTCTTCTTTTTTACTACTCTGTTTACAAGGCCAATTTTAAATGCCTCATTAGCATCGATCATATCTCCAGTAAAAATCAGTTCCTTTGCCTTTGCTAATCCTACAACCCTCGATAGTCTTTGTGTTCCTCCAAATCCTGGAGTTATTCCAAGTCCTACTTCAGGTTGACCTAGTTTTGCATTTTCGGAGGCTATTCTAATATCGCAAGATAAAGCAAGTTCACATCCTCCTCCTAAAGCATAACCATTTATTACTGCTATAGTTGGAATTCTTAAATTTTCAATCCTTCTAAATACTTTATTGCCTATTATACTAAATTCTCTAGCCTCTTTTGGATTCATGTCCTTCATTTCAGCAATATCCGCACCTGCCACAAAGGCCTTTTCTCCATCCCCTCTTATCAAAAGGACATAAATTTCCTCATCTTTTTCAACTTGGTCTAAAACTTCATTTAATTCTACCAGCGTTTTAAAATTCAATGCATTCAATGCCTTAGGCCTTGATATTGTAATTATTCCAATATTACCATCCTTTTCAAATTTAATATTTTCCAAAATACCACCCCCCAAAAACATTATACCATTTTAAAAATATTTTTGAAATTCTAAAAAGAAAAATACCCCTATTGATTTAAAAATCAATAGGGATTTCTCTACTCTCCTATAATTTTAACCAATACCCTTTTCTTCCTCTTTCCATCAAATTCACCATAGAATATCTGTTCCCATGGGCCTAAGTCAAGTTTTCCATCTGTTATTGCAACTACAACTTCCCTTCCCATAATCGTTCTTTTTAGATGGGCATCTGCATTATCCTCAAAACCATTATGATGGTATTGACTATAGGGCTTTTCTGGGGCTAATTTTTCAAGCCAGTTTTCAAAATCTTGGTGCAGTCCTGCTTCATCGTCATTAATAAATACGCTAGCTGTTATGTGGATCGCATTGCACAATAAAAGTCCTTCCTTTATCCCACTTTCTTTTACGCACCTTTCTAATTCATGTGTTATATTTACAAATCCCCTTCTTGTTTTTAACTCAAACCAAAGCTCTTTTCTATAACTTTTCATATTATCACCCCTTGAGTTCATCTAAAAGAGTCTTGACGGTTTTTTTAAAATAGGATGAACAAAATTAGGGTTTAAATCACAAAGCGGTTTTAACACAAAATCCCTATTGTGCATATCTGGATGAGGGACCTTAAGATCTGGTTCGTCAATGACTTCATCGTTATAAAAAATTATATCAAGGTCTATATTCCTTGGCCCCCACTTAAAGTGTCTAACTCTCCCCATATCCTTTTCTATATTTAATAGCACATTTAAAAGCTCTCTACAACTTAAATTAGTTTCCACCTCTACTGCTCCATTTAGAAATTCAGGTTGATCCTTATATCCATAGGGCTCAGTAACATAAATTTTAGAAGTTTTTATTATTTTAATTCCTCTATCCTCCATCATTTTAAGAGCTACGTTTATATTTTCTTCTCTATCCCCAACATTCGTCCCAAAGGCTATATATGCTAAATTCATTTTAACACCTCAATCATCTTAATTGCCCTTTTGTTTTCTTTTACATCGTGAACCCTAACTAAATCAACACCCTTAATTGCAGCATAGCATGATATTGCAATAGTTCCTTCAAGCCTTTCTTCAGGTGGAAGATTACCTAAGGCTATCCCAATTGAGGATTTTCTCGAATGGGCAAGTAAAACTGGACAGCCTAATTGCTTAAAAACTTCGATGTTTTTTATAAGTTCAATATTATGTTCATAAAGTTTTCCAAACCCAATGCCAGGATCAACGATTATTTTATCCTTTGAAATCCCATTTTCTATGGAAAACTCAATTCTTTCCTTGAGGAAATCATAAACTTCCTTTACAACATCATCATAATGTGGATTATTCTGCATATTTTTAGGAGTTCCCTTTATGTGCATAAGAATTACAGGAACACTATATTTTTTAACTACATTAACCATGTCATTATCAAATGTCATTGCACTTATGTCATTTATGATATCAGCACCAGCTTTTATAGCGTATTCTGCTGTCCTTGCCCTATATGTATCAACAGAAATCAATATCTCTTTATTATACTTTCTTATGGCTTCTATAACTGGAACTACTCTGCTTATTTCTTCCTCTTCCGTTACAGGATCAGACCCTGGTCGTGTTGACTCTCCTCCAATATCTAATATATCAGCACCTTCATCAATCATCCTCTTAGCCTTTTCTAATGCTATCTCAACATCATTAACCCTAGAACCTGAATAAAAGGAATCCGGAGTTGCATTAATTATACCCATTATTTTTGTTGTATCAAACAAAAATTTCCTTCCATCCCTTAAGATAATATAATTCATAATATTTCCCCTTTCTCTGTGCATGCAAAGGCATTGTGATTGTGTATACTTTCCATGCTTTCAACATATACCCTATACCAAAGAATATCTTTGTTTTCATCAAGTCTCAGGGCAACTTCTCTAACCACATCTTCGACAAACCTTGGGTTTAGATATGCCCTTTCAGTTACGTATTTTTCATCTTTACGCTTTAAAAGTGAAAAACAGGACAGCTTGCACTCTCTTCGGCTATTGCAACTAAATCTTCAATCCAGATAAGCTTTTTAGTATAAATCTTAATATTAACTGTAGCCCTTTGGTTATGTGCTCCAAATTCGCTTATCTCCTTCGAGCAAGGGCATAACGTAACAACCGGCACCGAAACCTCCATAATAAATTTAAAATCCTCTCCTTTTTCTGCATCAAAGGAGCATTTTATATCATTGGGAGAAATAATGCCCGATACCGGCGATGATTTTTTAATAAAATAATCAAAGTCTATTTTAATATGAGCAGTTTTTGCATGTAATTTCTCTTTTAGTCTGTCAAGGGCCCTCTCTATTTCCTTTGGTGTTATCTCCTGAAGCTCATGGACAAGTTCCACAAATCTACTCATGTGAGTTCCTCGAACATCAGAAGGCAAATCTACTGAAAGTGACATATCAGCTATGGTATGTTGAACCCCACCATGCTTTTCTTTAACTACTATTGGCCATTTTAAGCTATTTATTCCTACTTTCTTCAATGGAACATTTCTAAAATCCTTTTCGCTTTGAACGTCCTTCATACTTTACCCCCTATACGCAACTCCGCTAGTTTTTGTCTCCCAAACTTCAACTTCATACAATCTACAATTATCTCTTTTCAAAACATCCTTTAATTCTTTATATACAAAAATTGCAATATTTTCAGCTGTCGGCTGACTGATTATATCATTTAAATATGCATGATCAAACTTATCTATTATTCTTTCCTTAACAATCCTTTTAAGCTCCACAAAATCAAATATCATTCCCTCGTGATCTGGTTCACCTTCAAGCTTTATGACAAGCTTATAGGTATGGCCATGCAATCTTTCACATTTGCCATGATAATGAATAAGATTATGGGCAGCATCAAATTCGAATTCTTTAATTAGTAGCATTAAAATTCACTCCCTAAGTTTTTTATTTTTGGATAAAATTATATATTATTTTAGCAGTAAGGCCCCAAATAATATAGTTTTGATATTTATAAAAATAAACATTTAATCTTCCCTCCTGCCAATTATATTCACTTGCAGGAACATTTAATTTATAAGGGAAATCCTCTAAAGGTTCAGTCTTGACTCTAACAGTCATAACCTTAGGTTCGTTTTCTATAAAAAATTTAATAGGAACGTAAAATATCTCCTCCACTTCATCTTTAGAAAAACCTATCTTATTCTTGTCTAGAATTTTTATTACAAAAGGATATATTATTTTACCGTATTGAGTTACCAATATATCGCTTTGGCCTATCAATTCGATATTTGATGGGTCTATTAAGAGTTCCTCACAGGTTTCTCTTATAGCAGCATCTTTTCTTTTTCTCCCTTTTCTATCCTTCCGCCCGGCAGGGACACCTCTCCAGCTTGGCTTAAATTTTTACCCCTTACTTGAAAAAGAATCTTCCATTGACCTTTTCTTCAACTAAAGGAATAGTAACAGCAAAGGATTTAAGGTCTAAGCCCTCCCCTACGATTCCAATATTATTTAATCTTGTTTTAAGTTTTTCTAATTCCATCTTATCCCTCACTATGATTATTTTCTTCATCTAATATTATACAATTATTTTTTTACTTTTTACAAGATTAGTATTGATTAGCAATTAAATGAGTGTTATAATGATTAAAGTAAAGAAGGATTTAACATATAAAGTTAACATACCCCCTAGGGTTTTAGAGGATATGTTACTTTAGATGTTAAATCTAAAACCCTTAAATTTTAGGAGGTATGTTAAAATGTCAGACAAAACTCTAGTTTGCAAAGACTGTGGAAAGGAATTTATCTTCACTGAAGGGGAACAAGCATTCTACAGAGAAAAAGGCTTTGAAAACGAACCAAAAAGATGCCCAGAATGCAGAAAAGTAAAGAAGCAACAAAGAAGACAAGACAACTTCAGAAGATAAGAAAATAAGGAGAGCTTAGCTCTCCTTTATTATTTATGTCCTGCTTTTTATAATCTCTTTTTCACAATTCAATATTCTACTCTTCATTTCTTCATCCAGATCTTTAAATATCATATCTCTAAATTTTAACCCTAATTGCCATCTATCTAGTCCTCTATTTTCTTTATCTAAAACCTCCGGCCAATCAATTTTTTGTTTTTATATATTAAATCAAAATCTACGATTCTTTCTCCATTTTCAAGGTATTCTAAACCTAATAGCACTTTTTTAATTTCCTTAGGATCTTTTAAAGTAAAAAGCCTAATTTGATAAACTAAAACGGACATCATAAACCTTGGATAATCCTTAGCCCAAGTTTCTCCTAAAATAATGCCTAAATCCATGTTATCCAAAATTATTGATAACCTTTCATAATGTAATTTGTATTCACTATATCTATCATATATTCTTATATAAATTTCCTTCCAATCCACCCCTACTAATCCTTCATTTAAAAATCTAAGGGCCTGAATTCTAAGTTTTCTTGTTAACCTTGGAAAATCAACATTAACAAGCAATGTTTGTTCATTTATATCCGAAAGATGAATCTTTTTATCAAGTGGCAAAGATGTAAAACAAATTATGGAATCGTTATAGGTTCCTTCGTCTAAGCTTTTATGAAGTGGAAGTAATTTACCGCCATATTCATCCTTAACAGACTCGATAATTTTTTTCTCATCCCCCATAGTTCTCATTAAAACTATCCCTGGCGCTATGTGGCAATCTTCTATAAATTTATATCCCTTAAGGTTAAACATCCTTGTAAAAAACTCATCAAAGGACATCTCAAACAAAACTATTGAAAGAATATCATTGTAATGGGCAATATTTTTATAAGGTTGCGTTATTAAAACTATTGTGCTATTTTCATCAGAAAGTTCAAGAGCAGAATCTAATTCTAACTTTTCCCCTTGCAAATTAGTAATAAGAAAACTTTCAAGCCCTTTATAATCCTTGCTGCCAAAAACTATCATTTTAGGTCCACTTCTTATAATCGATAACAAATTTATCCCCTCCTATTTACCCATTCTACTTATTTTTAATCTATAATTATCAGTTCCTATTGGATAACATAACTTAAATATTTTTTTATCCTTTATAACATTAATATATTTAATACCGTTTAGATAATAATCCTTTAAACAATTTTTATCATGTCCATATAAATAAAAATCACAATTTAAAGGTAGATTTTCATATTTATGAGAGAGCCCAAGCTTTATTCCATCGAATATAAATACATCTCCCTCGTTTAATATCTTAACGTTGTCCTTTAATCTTAGTTTAGTAAAATCATCGTGATTACCAGGAACTAAAATAATTAATTCGGCATATTTTGAGATTTCATTAATAAATTTATTTGCCTCCTTTTTATAGACTTCGATTAATTGTGGTCTAATTTCCAATTTTATATCATCAACGATATCACCAGTATGAATTATCACTCTTGGTTTTATTTTTTTATCATTTTTATTATGGCTTTATATATAAAAGAAGGCGTATCGCTTATGTGAACAAGGGCATTACTATGTCTTAGGTCCTTTGGAACATATATCGCACCGAAAATATGATAGATTGATTTATAAAGATTTTCCATTACTTCATCCCCTACTTTTATTTTAATTTAATGTTATCACAATTTTGAATAAATTAAAGCATAATTTTTAACTCATATAAAGTATAAACATGCTATTTTTATTAAAAAATATTATATAGGCATAATTTTAAAAAGGGAGTGCTTATCATGAAGGCTGTTATCATGGCAGGTGGCGAAGGAACCAGACTAAGACCTTTAACCTGTGGAATACCTAAACCCATGGTTCCTGTCCTTAACAAACCTGTTATAGAATATACAATCAAATTATTAAAAAACATAATTTTAATAAAATAGCTATAACCACCTTTTATCTATCAAACCATATAATAGATTATTTAGGTGATGGCAGTAGGTTTGGAGTATCAATAGAGTATTTTATTGAAGAAACTCCATTAGGAACAGGAGGAAGCGTTCTTAACACAGGAGACTTTTTAGATGATTCCATATTAATTATTAGCGGTGATGTATTAACGGATATAGACCTTTCAAAGGCAATAGAATTTCACAAAAGTAAAAATTCTATGGCAACCCTTATATTAAAGCGGGAAAGCAATCCACTCGAATATGGAATAGTTATCACCTCTAATGATGGCAGAATACAAAGATTTCTAGAAAAACCAAGTTGGGGTGAAGTTTTTAGCGATACTATCAATACAGGAATATACATACTTGAAAGGGATGTTTTTAAGTATTATAAAAAAGGAGATGTTTTTGACTTCAGCAAAGATCTTTTTCCAAAACTTTTGAGAGATAATGTTCCAATGTTTGGTTACATAACAGAGGAATATTGGAATGACATAGGAGATATAAACTCATATAAACAGACTCACTTTGATATTCTAAGCGGTAAAGTTAATATAGATTTAGAAAATCCTATGCTAAAAGAAGGTATATTTGTAGGAGAAGGAAGCGTAATTAAAGAAGATGTCATTATTAAACCTCCTGTATACATAGGCAAAAATTGCTTTATCGATTCTAAGGTTGTTTTAGAACCCTTTACAATAATCGGAAATAATTGCGATATTTCAGAAAATGTAAATATCAAAAAATCAATCATTTGGGATAACTCAACCATCGGGACATCTACACAAATTAGGTCTTCAATAATCTGTAACAAAGTAATAATAAAAAGCAACGTAAATCTATTTGAAGATTCTGTTGTTGGTTCAGAATCCATAGTTGAAGCCTTTTCAACAATAAAACCAGGTGTAAAAATTTGGCCCTTTAAGAAAATAAAAGAATCCTCCATCGTTAACAATAATCTCGTTTGGGGGACAAAGGTTAGTAAAACCCTCTTTGGTAACAGAGATATTTCAGGTGACATAAATATAGATATAACTCCTGAATTTTCAAGCCTTCTAGGTTCAGCTTATGCAAGCATAGTAAAAAAGGATAAACCCGTTATAGTGTCATGTGATAACACTAATTCTGCAAAGGCCATAAAAATTCCATTTTATCTGGCCTTTTATCCTCAGGGGTTAGAATAATTGATATTGAAGATATTACCCTTCCAATAGCAAGAAATGCAGTTAAATTCTATTCAGCATCCGGAGGAATCCATGTTTACATGGATAGCAGTTTAAGCAGTAAAGCCCACATAGAGTTTATCAACGAAAAGGGTGGAAACATCGATAGGGCAACAGAAAAAAATTAGAGCATCTTTATCATCGTCAAGACTTTGAAAGATGTAACCCAGATTCAATTAAAGATGTGATTAAGGTTTACAATTATTCCTCCTTTTATATAAATACAATTTCCTCCATGCTAAAGCATACTCAAAAGATTAAAAGTAAAAATCCAAAGATACTAATATCCTCTGAGAGTGACCTTACAATTACAATTGCATCAAAGCTTTTATCAGAAATAGGTTGCCGAATAAACATCGATTATAGTTTAAAGGATAAGGATTGGGATAATAAGGCAATAGAAAATTTATGTAAAAAGGTTGTCAATGAAGGATATTTCTTGGGTTTTATAATAAGTGGCAACGGAGAAAGCTTAAAAATAATCGATGATCAAGGGAGCGTAGTCGACAGAGAAAAATATTTACTTCTTACAGAGCTTATAATAGCAAAATCAGGAAGATCCAATAAATTTATTGTTCCTCATACCATAACCAAACAAGTAGAAGAAATAGCAAAGAACTATTCAATAGATGTAATAAGGACAAAATCCAGCGTATCTAGCCTATTAAATGAAATTTTAAAGGACGAAAACTCCTTCTATCAATATTTCTTAAACTTCGATGCAATAGCAGCATCAGCACTTTTTATAGACTTTATCGTAGGTTCTGACGTTGCTCCACATGAGATTGTAAACGAAATACCAAAATTCTATACAAAATATAGAGAAATACTCTGTGATATTTCTGAAAGAGGAAGAATTATAAGACAGCTTATAGAGGAAAATAAAGATAAGGATATTGAGCTGTTTGAGGGATTAAAAATAAATACAGAAAAGGGATGGGCAATTATAGTTCCTGACAATGAAAAACCAATATTCAGCATATATAGCGAAGGATATTCAGAAGAATTTGCCGATGAAATAAGCGCTGACGTTTTCGATAAAGTAGTGAAACTTTTAAATAACTCGTAATGAAAGGGGTTGTAGCCGATGATTTACGTTGCTATATTTTTCTCATCCCTTTTTATATCTTTAATCATAATAAATAGGCCTAACATTAAGTTAAATAAATATATAGAAACTAAAGATGCTATTTTAAATTATGATGAATTGATTCAACATGCAAAGGATATAGCAAGAAATCATATAATATCTAAAACTAAGCGGGGCTTGATATTTTATCACCCCGTTTAATTGATAATTATAAATATATAACAAATATCTACTTAAAAATCAACGAAGCAGCTAAAGTAAGAAAAAGTCTTCCTTCAGGTAGTGATTGGCTCTTAGATAATTTTTATATAATAGAAGATAGCTATAAAAACATCATTCGCAATATAAAAAGTAAAACATATAAAGAGCTCGAAATAATCGATAAGGGCTATTTTAAGGATTTTCCTAGAATTTTTATATTAGCAGTTGAACTTATATCTCACACTGACGGAAGAGTTGACAAAGATATATTGATAGATTTTTTAAACTCATACCAAAAAGTCCATCATCTTTCCATGAGCGAAGTTTGGTCTTTACCATTAGCCCTTTCTGTTGCTCTTTTGGAGAAAATAAGAAATCTTTGCGAAAAGCTTAATAGCGTTCATTCTGAATGGGAAAAATCTGAAAAAAAATTGAATTGGATGACTATGAAAAAATAATTGAATTCCTATCAAAAGAACTTGAAGATAAAAAATTTACTTCAAGCTTTATTGAACATCTTTTGGAAGTATTAAAAAATAAGGACATGTATTATGATCCTATTTTAGATTTCGTTAAATCTAAATTATCAGATGAAAATATAAGCATCGATAATTTAATCAATATTGAACATCAAGAACAAGCCCAGCTTGCAGTTTCCTTTGGCAATAGCATTAACAGCTTAAGATTAATTAACGCTCTTGATTGGAACGAGATATTTGAAGAAATTTGTATTGTTGACAAAATATTGGAAAAAGATAAATTTTTTAAACTTCAAGATAAAGAAACAAGAGATTACTATAGGCATAAGATTAAAAAATTAGCTTCTAAATATGGAGTATCTGAAAGCAAAGTTGCAAAACATTTAATTCTCCTTTCAAGCTCCTCTGATAAAGATGATAAAACCAAGCATGTAGGATATTACTTGCTTGATAATGGTATAAGTCTTTTAATCGAAAAACTTACAGGGAAAGCTCGTAATAAGAACAAAAAATTGCTTCCTTGGTTTTATTTTATGAGTATTTTTATCCCAATAATTTTACTTGATTTCGCACTTTCATATTATTACTACTTAAATACTTTAAATTTAGCAAGAACTATATTAGCCTTTATAATATTTTTGATCCCATTAAGTGAAATAGTAATAAACCTTGTTAACTGGCTGTTTACTCATTTTTTAGATGCAACTTTTCTGCCAAAGCTTGAGTTTAAAAATGGTATCCCTGAGGAATTTAAAACAATAGTAATCATTCCAACTGTATTGCCAAATATAAATAGGGTAAAATCAATATTCAATCAACTTGAAGTAAATTATAATGCAAATAAAAACCAAAATATATATTTTGCAGTTATTGGAGATTTTGTAGATTCTAAAGAGGAATTTTTAGGTAATGAAGAAAAAATTTTAGAAACCGGTCTGGAGCTTGTTAGGAATTTAAATAAAAAATATTCAAAGGGCGAAGATATATTTTATTACCTACATAGAAGGAGAATATTTAACCCTACCCAAGGTAAATGGATGGGCTGGGAAAGAAAAAGAGGCGCAATTTTTGAATTTGTTGAAGTTTTAAGAGGTAAAACCGATTCAACTTTTATAACAATATCCTCCGATATAAATCCAATCAAAGATGCAAAATATATCATAACTATAGATGCAGATACAATAATGCCAATAGGAACTGCAGAAAAATTGATAGGAACTATAGCTCATCCTTTAAATAAGGCTGAATATAATCCTCAAAAAGGAGTTGTAACTAAAGGATACGGTCTTATTCAGCCGAGGATTGGTATAAACATCGAAAGCACAAACAAAACCATGTTTTCAAGGATCTTTGCTGGAAATGGAGGAATAGATCCATATTCAAAGGCAATATCAGATATCTATCAAGATATATTTAAAGAAGCCATCTTTACCGGCAAAGGGATTTTTGATATTGACATATTTAAAGAAAGTCTAAAAAATATTCCTGAAAATACCCTTTTAAGCCATGATTTAATCGAAGGCAGCTATTTAAGGGTAGGGCTTGCTACTGATATTGAGCTTATAGACAATTACCCAGAAAAGTATAGCTCATATATAATACGACAGCATAGATGGACTAGAGGAGATTGGCAAACAATTCCTTGGCTTAAATCTCAAATTAAAACTTCTGATGGTAGAAAAATAAAAAATCCATTAAATTTTGTATCTAAGTGGAAGATAATAGATAATTTAAGGCGCAGTTTAGTTCCTATAGCATATTTTGTCCTGCTTTCTCTTTCAACCCTTTATTTCAAAGACATATACTTTATTATTTCATCTTTAATTATTATATTCTTTCCAATTATACTAAGCCTATTTGATTATATAAACATAAAGTGGTTTATTGCACCGCGCGAAAAATTAAATGGTAATTTAATATATGGACTTAAGGCGACATTTTATCAAACAATATTAAATTTTATATTTTTACCTTATCACGTTTATATGATGGGGCATGCTATTTTAAAGACCCTATACAGAATATGGATTTCAAGAAAAAATACTTTAGAATGGGTAACAGCTGCCGATGTTGAAAGTTCATTAAGCAATGACCTAAAGAGCTTTTTTATCAGGATGTATCCAGGCCTTTTAATTTCATTAGGTTATCTTGCTTTATCCTTTTTAACCGGTAATGCATATTTATCTTCATTATTTACACTACTTTGGCTAATATCTCCATATATTGCTTATTATATAAGCCAGCAAAATATAGCTGAAGATAAATTTAGCATTGAAGATTTAGAAATGATAAGACGCATTGCAAGAAAAACATGGTTATTTTATGAGGAGTTTACCGATAAAGATAACAACTATCTTCCTATCGATAACTATCAGCAAAGTCCTGTAAAAAAATTAGCCCACAGGACTTCTCCAACAAACATAGGATTTTATTTGCTTAGCTGCTTATCAGCAAGAAATTTAGGCTATTTAAGCTTTAGTAAAATGTTAGAAAAAATCAATCTTACCCTAACAACAGTAGAAAAATTAAAAAAGTGGAATGGGCACCTTTTTAACTGGTATGATACAAAGACATTAGAGGTTCTGCATCCTTATTATATTTCAACTGTTGATAACGGAAACTTTATAGGATATTTAATTACTTTAAAAGAAGCTATAAAATCTTTGCTGGATGAATCCATAATTTCAAAAGCTGAAATTCAAGGTTTAATTGATACTTTAGAACTATCATCAGAAATTCCTTCACAAAATGAATATATTCTAAGACTACAAGATATGTTATATGCTGATAAAATGGATTACAAAGAATTATTAAATATTTTTATTGAACTTTCTAGAATTCCTTCTCCAAATTCAATTTGGACTTCAAAGGTTATAGAAACTGCAAAGGATTTTAAAGAGGAGGTAGAGAAATATATCCCATCCTTTATTTTAAACGACGGCAATTTATTGCAGAATATAAAAAATGAAGTTTTAAAATCTCCTTCGATTAACCGATTAAAACAATTGTATGAAGAATTATTGCAAAATGAAATAGAAGCATCATATAAATTTGAAGTGGAAAAATGTCTCTATAATATTAATGAATTGATAAATTTTGCAAAAAATATTATATCAAGAATCGAAACTATTATTGAAAATACCAATTTTTCACTGTTATACGATGAAAAAAGGGATCTTTTCTCTATAGGATTTAATGTGGAAGAAAACAAACTTACTAATTCATACTATGATCTTTTAGCATCTGAAAGCAGACTTGCAAGCTATATAGCAGTAGCAAAGCGTGAAGTTCCTGTCACCCACTGGTTTAGACTAGGAAGAAACCTTGTAAAAATAAATGGCTACAGAAGTTTAGTTTCATGGACAGGAACAATGTTTGAGTATTTCATGCCACCTATTATAATGAAAACCTTTGACAATACTTTATTGAGTGAAACATATTATACGGCCATAAAAGCTCAAATAAAATATGGTGTTAGTAGAAAAGTTCCATGGGGAACATCGGAGTCCGGATTTTATACCTTTGACTTACTTTTAAATTACCAATATAAAGCCTTTGGTGTTCCTGACTTAGGTTTAAAGAGGGGTTTAATAAACGACATGGTTATTTCACCCTATTCAACCGTTTTAGCTCTTCCCTTCAGCCCCTATGATGCAATTGAAAATTTAAAAAAGATTATTAACGATATAGGTGAAGGAATTTATGGGCTTTATGAAGCAATTGACTATACTCCTGAAAGGCTTCCCAGGAATAAAAATGCTGCAATAGTCGAGAGCTTTATGGCCCATCATCAGGGAATGATATTAGCTTCAATCAACAATTTTATCAACAAAAACATACTAGTTAAATATTTCCATAGCGATCCCGTTATTAAATGTGGTGAATTTTTGCTTCAAGAAAAGGTTCCATTAAGAGTTATAATAACTAAAGAACATAAAGAAATTGTAAAACCATTTAAACGTGAAGAATATAAAGAGCAAGTTATTACTAGGGAGGTTGGTGCCTTCGAATCCGATTTGCCTGTTTGCCATATATTATCGAATGGAAACTATTCACTTATGTTAACCAACGGAGGCTCTAATTTTAGCAAATATAATGATATTTATATAAACAGATGGAGAGATGATACTACAATAAGAAGATACGGAACCTTTATATTTATTAGAAGTTTAAATACCAATAAAATTTTATCAACAACATTTGAACCTATATGTAAAAAGGCAAAATTCTATAAATCCAAGTTTTCACCTGATAAAGCAGAATATTTGCTTAAGGAGGACAACTTAGAAGTTCATACAGAAATTTGTGTTTCACCTGAGGATAATTGTGAAATAAGAAAAATTACTATAACAAACTTTAACTCAGACGATATTGTATTAGAAGCAACAAGCTATTCCGAAATAGTATTGAATAATTTAAACGCCGACATTGCCCATACTACATTTAGTAATTTATTCGTCAGAACTGAGTTTGAAGAAAAATATAGCACAATCTTTGCCTCCAGGAGGCCAAGGGAAGAAGGTCGTGAACCTCACTTTGCATTCCATTCAATCTTAATACTTGGCAATCTGATAGGTTCGATAGAATATGAAACCGATAGACTAAAATTTTTAGGAAGAGGCAAAACTATTTCAGAACCTCAAGCCCTCTTCCAACCACTTTCAAAATCTACAGGAGCAGTTTTGGACCCTATATTCAGCCTAAGAGGTAGAATTAGAATAAAATCAGGAGAATCAGCAACAATAATATACTGTTTAGGATATGGTAAAAGTAAAGATGAAGTTTTAGAGCTTAGCAAAAATATAACGATTTTACTAATATTCAAAGAGCCTTTGAACTTGCAAATATAAGAAGCAAGATGGAATTAAGATACCTAAATTTAAAATATGAAGAGGTAATAGACTTTGATAACATGCTGTCGCATATTTTATACCTAAGTCCATTAAAGAAAAAATATAACGATATAATTAAAGAAAATACTAATGGTCAAAAGGCACTTTGGAAATTCGGTATATCCGGTGATATTCCAATCGTTTTAGTAACTATAGATAAGATTGAAGACATAGATATAGTAAAGACAATGTTAAAGGCCCATGAATATTGGAGAAACAAAGGTTTAAAATTAGATCTTGTAATCCTTAATCAGGATGAAAGTTCATATCTGCAACCTTTGAGGGATTTAATTCAAGATACCGTTATGCGAAGTGTAACAAGAGACCTATTAAACAGGTCCGGTGGAATATACGTTCTAAATGCTAATGAAATTGAAATGAAAGACGTAACTTTACTATTTACTGTGGCAAAACTGATAATCCATGCTCAGAAGGGTTCTATTTCAAAACAAATAAAATTATTACCTACATCCTTAGAAAGTCAAAAATTAGAAATTGAAATTCTAACGGAAATGAAGTGTCCAGTGAAATAGAAAAGCCGCAATTAGAATTCTTCAATGAATATGGTGGCTTCGATCTAAAGAATAAAGAATATATCATAAAGCTAAAAGAAAACAATTACACTCCTCTGCCATGGTCTAACGTTATCGCAAACAAAAATTCGGATTTTTAATTACAGAAGGTGGCGGAGGATATACCTGGTTTGAAAACAGCCGTGAAAACAAAATAACTCCGTGGAGTAACGACCCCGTTTCAGACCCGCCTTCCGAAATAATATATTTAAGAGATGAACATACAAGGGAATTTTGGAGCCTCACTCCAAATCCTATAAGACAAAACATCAATTACTTCATTCATCATGGAATTGGTTATACAATTTTCAAACAGTTTAGCCACAATATATATCAAGAATTATTGTGTTTTGTTCCAAAAGACGATAGCGTCAAGATAAATCTTATTAAACTCTGCAATAATTCCAATATCGAAAGAAAAATAGCCCTATTCTACTATATAAGGCCAATGCTTGGAGTCAGTGAACATAGCACTCAACAGTTTATAGTAACAGATATTCTGTCGAATACAGGAACTATAATATTCAAAAATAACTATAACTCCGATTTCCCAGACTCTATTGGCTTTGTTGATTGTTCAGAGATAAAGGATTCCTTTACTTGTGACAGGATGGAATTTATAGGACCCTATAAGAATTTAAAAACTCCCTATGGCCTTTTTAAAGATGAACTTTCAAATACATTTGGAGCGGGTCTTGATCCATGTGTAGCAATTAAAATTTCAATAACACTAAATCCAAAGGAAGAAAAAGAAATAGCCCTTTTATTAGGAGCTGCCAATAGTAAGGATGAAATTGAAAAACTAATAAAAAAATATAAAGAAATTAATACTTGTAAAACTGAATTTGAAAATGTAAAACAGTCCTGGTCATCTTTGCTTGAAATAGTCCAGGTTGATACACCCGAAAAGTCTATGAATATAATGCTAAATAGCTGGCTAATTTATCAAACACTTTGCTGCAGAATATATGCAAGGAGCGCCTTTTATCAAAGTGGTGGAGCCTTTGGATTTAGAGATCAATTACAGGATGTATTATCCTTGTTAAACATAGCTCCAGAAATTACAAAGGAACAAATAATCCTCCATGCAAAGCATCAGTTTGTTGAAGGAGATGTTTTGCACTGGTGGCATATGTGTAAAGATATAAAAGGAATAAGAACAAAATTCTCCGACGACCTTTTATGGCTTCCCTTTGTAGTTGCAGAATATATCACAAAGACAGGAGATTATTCAATCCTTGACATTAAGGCCCGCTTTGTTGAAGGCGAAACTTTGGCAGAACATGAGGATGAAAAGTATTTCCTTCCTTCAAAGTCTGAAGAAAAAGCATCGATTTATGAACATTGCATAAGAGCTATAGAACGCTCGTTAAAATTTGGAGAACACGGTATCCCCCTCATGGGCTCCGGCGACTGGAACGATGGAATGAATACAGTCGGAAATAAAGGTAAAGGCGAGAGCGTTTGGCTTGGTTGGTTTTTATATAGCATCCTGCAAAAATTCATCCCCATTTGCAAAACTAAATATGACTACCATAGAGCTGCAAGGTATCAAAAAGTTGCAGAAGAAATTGTAAAATCTATAGAAGAAAATGCATGGGATGGAGAATGGTATAGAAGGGCCTACTTCGACGACGGAACACCCCTTGGCTCTTCCCAAAATTCAGAATGTAAGATAGACTCCCTTGCACAAACCTGGGGCTTAATAAGCAAAGGTGCAGATTTTAATAGAGCTTTGATTGCCATGAAATCCGTGGAAAACTATTTGATTAACAGAGAAGCGGGGATAATAATGCTCTTTACTCCACCCTTTGATAAGAGCGAATTGAACCCAGGATATATAAAGGGATATGTTCCTGGTGTTAGAGAAAATGGAGGACAATACACCCATGCAGCTACCTGGGTAATATATGCCTATGCCCTGCTTGGTGAAGGCGATAAGGCAGTTGAGCTTTTCAACATGATAAACCCAATAAATCATACAAGAACTATGTATGAAGTGTCGAAGTATAAGGTTGAACCATACGTAATGGCTGCAGATGTATATGCTGTCGAGCCCCATGTTGGTCGTGGCGGCTGGACGTGGTATACCGGATCCTCCAGCTGGATGTATAAAGTAGGCCTTGAGGAAATTTTAGGTTTTAAAAAGATAGGGAATAAGCTTATAATCGATCCATGCATCCCAAAATCATGGAAGGAATACAAAATAAGATATAAATTTATCAATACCATCTACAATATCACAGTTAAGAATCCCGATGGGAAAAGCAAGGGGATTACTACAGTTACATTAGATGGAAATGCCCTTGATAATAAAGAAGTCCCTCTTGTAGATGACGGAATTGAACATTATGTTGAAATTATAATGTGAAATTGTGTTTTCCTCAAAATTTTATGCTCCCCATTAGGGGAGCATACAGATTGTAGACAAACTCTCATTTGTGTTTAGACTTTGCAAGAGCCCCGTGAATGGATTTCAAAAAGGCATCTCTCATGAGCTCTAGCAATTCTTGCTTTTCGACTTTTCAAAAGTCCGTAATTCTGCACACGGACGTGCAGAGCCGAGTGGCCGACACGGATGTCGGCTCACGAGGGTAGGACTTTGAAAACAAAGAAAAGCTTAGAATTGCTTAGCGAAATGAGCGAATGCCAGGGAAATCTTTCACGGGGCTTATCAAAATATAACTTTTTCAACAGTCTGTATGCTCCCCATTAGGGGAGCATATTTTATAGTCTATCTTATAATTATTACCTTTACATCACCCTTTGGAAGGGAAATTTCTAAATTGTTATTTTTAATATAGGCATTATCATCATCTTTTATCGATAATATCAATTTTGCATCTTTAAATTTTTCTCCAATTTTTTCTCAATATTGGACAACCTTACCTTTAGATTAACATCCCTATCAAAATCCCCATTTGCAGCTATTAATAAGAGTTTTTCATTTTTACCATCTAATTTATATGCTAAAACTATTGTAGAATCATCTCCAGAATTTATCTTTATAAAGTTTTCTACCTTTAAATATTTTAAATATTTTTCCCTTATTTTATTTACCCCTTCAATTAAATCTATCATTTCTTCCTTACCTTCGTTTGTCCAGTGAAGGGCATATTTATCGAAAAAGGCTAGCTTGCCATAGAAAGGATCCTCCTTAGGCAGCACATATCTCCCATCAGGCTGAGGATCTAATCCTAAGTTCATTGGCTGAACTTCAAATATTTCCATACCTGATGTAACAAAAGGAACAGCATTTGGTAAGAAGTTATTTAAAACAACTGATAGCTTTGAAAAATCCCTTCCGCCTTTTCTCGATGCTGCCCTTGGAGTGTCTGGCATTTCTGATGCAGCAAAAACAGGAACTTTAAGCTTTGCAACATCATAAATCATCCTCTTAAAATGGCCTTCCTCTATTCTAGGTTCAGTCCACCAGTATTCTCCTATAACCATATTATATCCGGCTTTTTTAGCCTTTTTGTCAGCTTTATTATTTAATTCTTCAGCAATAAAGCAAAAATCCTTATCAAATTGCCTTGGTTTTTCTATGATCATCTTCTCAAGTTCCGATGGAAGGGCATGACCCATATCTATTCTTGCACCATCGATGCCAAAATTTCTTTGGTAGTGGGGAATAATGTCAGAAATTTTTTCCCAAAGCTCAATATTCTTAATTTTTCCCTTAAACACATTTCCCCTTATGATATCAAACAAAATATATGGCGGCTGATCTTTTCCAACAAATTTTGCCGATTTTATTGGGTTATCAAGATAAAGCCTTAAGTAAGTAACATCGCTCCAGGGAGGCTGCGGGTCATTAATACAATCTGAAAAGGCAGGTGCTGTCGTTATTCCAAATTCCTCTTCAATTAATTGGAAAAAGTCGATATTTTTATTTTCTTTACATCTTTCCTTTATGCTTTCCCATTTTGCAGGATCTAATTTATCTGGCGACGGAACAAATAATTTAAGGTGCTCCTTAACCTCCTTGGCAGCATAAATTTTTTCAATATTATCCTTTTCAGCCTTTGTAAAAGGTTCAAAGCCTTCTATTTTAGGTGGATGATACTTATCTAAATCTTTTTTCTTATCCAATAAAACCAATCTGGATGTTCTAATATAAGATCTGAATCCCTCGCCGAAGTTCTTGGAATAATATCTATCATAGTTCTAATTCCAAATATATGGCATGCTTCAACAAAGGCCTTAAATTCATCATCAACAGTTGTTGTGTTTAACATATTATCCTTAAGAACAGGATCTATTTCAAAAAGTTTTTTATAGCATAGGGGGACCCCATTTCACCCTTAGCATATTTTGTGCTGTTTTTGTAATAGGAAGCATATATATTGCCTTAAATCCCATTCTCTTTATTAGGGGTAATAAAGCTAATGTTTTTATAAATGTTCCTGTATCGTTAAGCCCAAATTTGTTTTTAACCTCAAGACTTCTATCACCATCATGGTCCCAAGCCGAAGACGTTCTTATCTGCATGCCATATACATTGCTTTTTTAATCCAATCTCCTCCTATGTATCCCTTTTCATGTCCTTCCTTTTTTATTTTTGACAAAGGCAAACTGTAATTATTGTTATCCTTCATTAAAGGCAGAAAATTCTTTTCAATACATTCTGCAAAGAATCTATATGGGTTTACTGTTATTGTTCCGTCTTCATTTTGCTTTTTTCTTCTCCGGAATATGAAAATGTATCCCAAAGGGCTGGTATTCTATAATCCATCCCTTCCCCATGTTTTATTTTAAGTTTCAGCTCATGTAAAACTTTTATTAAAGCACTATCTAACCCCATAAATTGCCTCCTTAAAAATTACTTAATAATTAATAAATAGCTTTATGCAATCGTTTGAACACATAATTATTATACAACAAAATCCCCTATAAAAACAGGGGATTTTAAAAATTTTATGCAATATCAAACTGATTTACATAAAGACTATAATATTTTCCTTTTTTTCTTAAAAGTTCATGATGGCTTCCTTCCTCTTCTATACCATTCTCGGTTAGGACTATTATTCTATCTGCATTTTTAACTGTAGCTAATCTATGGGCTATAATTAATGTTGTCCTATTTTTAGCAAGATCCTCTATGGACTTTTGAATGATAGCCTCGCTTTCATTATCAAGGGAAGAAGTTGCCTCATCTAAGATTAGAATTGGTGGATTTTTAAGGAACATCCTTGCTATTGAAATTCTCTGTTTTTGCCCACCAGAAAGTTTAACTCCCCTTTCTCCAATATATGTATCATAACCATTTGGAAGCTGCATTATAAAATCGTGGGCATTGGCAGCCTTTGCAGCTTCAACAATTTCCTCAAAGGTTGCATCGAGTTTTCCATAGGCTATATTTTCCCTTATAGTTCCTGCAAATAAGAAAACATCCTGCTGAACAATTCCAATATTTCTCCTTAAAGATTTTAATGCTATATACTTTATATCTATTCCATCTATAGTTATCCTTCCTTCATCGATTTCATAAAATCTTGGAATTAAATTACAAAGAGTAGTTTTACCTGAACCTGAAGGTCCTACGATTGCAACGGTTTCACCGCTTTTGATTTTAAAATTTATATTTGATAAAACTGTCCTTTTATCATCGTAGCTAAACTTAACATCTATAAATTCAATATCCCCTTTTACCTTTTCTAATTCAATTGCACCCTCTTTGTCCTCAATATAAGGTTTCATATCTATTATTTCAATAAACCTTTTAAAGCCTGACATCCCATTTTGAAAATCTTCAGTAAATCTTAGTATTATTGTAAGAGGTCTTAAAAACTGGCCAATATAGAGCATAAACGCCACTAAATCACCTACGTTTATTTCACCTTTAGAAACCATAAGCCCTCCAAAGGTCAAAGTTATTAGGACGGCAATATTTGCAAAATAGTTGTTAACTGAATCAAATATGCCTATATATCTTACTGCTTTAGTCCTCTGATTTTTAAACCTTAAATTACCCTCATCAAACTTTTTAATTTCATATTCCTCGTTTGTGAAGGATTTAACCACCCTAATTCCAGAGATGCTGTCCTCTATTCTGCTGTTTATATCCGCAATAATTCTTCTTTGTTCCATAAAAACGCTCTCGAATTTGTTATTAAACTTTATCATAAAGTAGATCATAAATGGAATAATCGTGAAGGATACCAATGTTAACTTAACATTGATATTTAGAAGGACAAAAACGTTCCAATTAATAGAATGACAGAGAGGAAAATATCCTCCGGGCCATGATGTGCAAGCTCTGAAATCTCCCTTAAATCGTTAACAATCCTTGACATTATTTGCCCTGTTTTTGTGTTATCAAAGTAGCTAAAGGATAATTTCTGAATATGCGAAAATATTTCCTTTCTCATGTCGTATTCTATTCTAACCCCAAGAACATGGCCGTAATATCCTACGAAGTATTCCATTAGCATTTTAAAGGAGTAAATTAAGAAAAGCAGTAGGCTAAATTTTAAAATCATAATCATGTTTTTAGTTGGAATAATTATGTTAATAAGCCTTCTCGTCAAAAGAGGATATATTAAATCTGTTATAGTAACAAATAACGCGCAGGAAATATCAAAAATAAACAAGGCCAAATGAGGCTTATAATATTTTGCAAACCTTTTGAGCATATAATCCTCCTAAATCCTTTACTTTAATCTAAATTTATATTGAAATTATTAAGCTCCTCAAGAAGCCGATTGGCATCCTTAAATTTTATTGTGTTAATTCCAAGTATTTTAGCCCCTTCTAAATTCTCATCAAGATCATCTATAAATAAGGTTTCCCTTGGATTTAGATTAAACTTATTTAATAGATGTTCGTAAATCTGCCTTTCGGGTTTTACAAAGTTAATATCACAGGATATAACCATCCCATCAAATAACCTAAAAAATCATTTTTCTTTATTGTCCATTCAAAGGCCTTTTTGTGATAGTTAGAGAGGACGAAAAGTTTGAATCCTTTTTCCTTTAATTTTTTTAGTATTTTAACCGTCTCATCGATTGGGACTAAAATATCATGCCAATTTGCCATTGCCTTTTTTATTATATGTGAATCCTCATCTGAAACCCTACAAAACCTTTCAATGGCTTCTTCCTCTGTAATTGTGCCTCTATCTAGCATCTTCCATTCTTGACTTTCAAAAATAACTTTGTAAACCCTTTCTAAAACATCCCCTTCGCAAAAGTTTAATAAATACTTTTTGGTTCAAATCTAATCAAGACATTTCCAAGATCAAAAACGATGTTTTTATCACGCCCTCACCCCACCTTTTGCAATATCTAAGTTAAATTATAACACCAAGGAAAAATTTGTAAAGAATTCTTTAAAATTTACACTCACGCTTTAGTCTTAATTGCATATATTAAAATTGATGAATTTTTAATGGTGAAAGATATGATGAACTATTTAAACTTTTTCTCTTCAATGATTTATGATGTTGCCTATGCAAAAATAAAAGGAAGCCGGATTTATCCAAGTATAAAAGGCTTAGTGATTTTCTATCAAACAGACGATGGAGTTTTAGTATATGTTAATGTAGAAGGGCTACCAAATTATAAAAGTGACCCAAACAATGTAAGTCCTATAGGGCCCCATGGTTTTCATATCCACGAATTTGGGAATTGTTCTGAAGATGCAGACTCCTTTATGACAGCCGGTGGGCATTATAATCCTACTAATCAGCCCCATGGAAATCATGCCGGAGACTTTCCAGTTCTTTTTCCAACGATGGTAAAGCCTTTATGGTTTTCTACACAAATAAGTTTAAAGTAAGAGACATAATTGGAAAATCAGTAATAATACACGAAAATCCTGATGATTATAGAAGTCAGCCTGCTGGAAATTCAGGTAAAAGAATCGCCTGTGGAGTTATAAAAAAATTTATTTAGAATATAAAAAATGTTGGGCTATATAGCCCAACACAGACTGTTGAAATGGTTATTTTTTTATAAGCCCCGTGAAGGATTTCCCTGGCATTCGCTCATTTCGCTAAGCAATTCTAAGCTTTTCTTTGTTTTCAAAAGTCCTACCCTCGTGAGACGATATCCGTGTCGGCCACTCGGCTCTGCACGTCCGTGTGCAGAATTACGGACTTTTTAAAAGTCAAAAGCAAGAATTGCTAAAGCTTATGAGAGATGCCTTTTTGAAATCCTATCACGGGACTCTTGCAATGTATAAACATCAAAGAAGGTTTGTTTTTAATCTGAATGTTGGGCTACATAGCCCAACATAAGTCTTGAAAAGCCGTCTTATTTTTATTTACATTCTTTAATTATCTCAGTATTTATTCCATCACCAAACAAGGTAAAAGGAATCTTAAACTCTTGTATTCCAGAAACATATGGTGCAAGCTCATAGAGGCCATAAATTACTACTATTCCATCCTTTGTGATATAAAAGGGCTGTTTATCAGTAAACTGTGAAACAGTTTCAAGGGCATCATCAAAGTAAGGAATATCGTTTTTGTTCTCCTTTATCTGCCTTTGGATTTCATTTATTATAATAGTCTTATAATCAAAGCCTTTTTAAATATATCTTTGTATCCAATGATTTTCCCTGTTTTTAGGTTTATGTTATATGGTTTTAATGTAGTATTTCCATGGGCTCCACCTGTATATTCGTAGAATGTAACAGGAATGCTTAATATGCAGTTGCAGTTATAAGCGACCTTAAACCTTGTATATGCTTCATAAGGATTTCTTAAAACTCCGTCCTTTTTAGCTTGCATTGCAAGCTTTTCTATTCTCCTGCTAAAGGCAAATATGTCTTTAACAAACATTTTGTTTATTCTCGACTGAATGTGCAAATTCTTTAGCCCCGTTAAATTTGGAACATCCAAGTTAGACTTAATAAGATCCGTAATTTTTTCATAATGGAAGGTTCTAACGTTAACATTGCACTCTTGGGTTGCTTTAGATTGATTAGGTTCTGCAAAAACATTTGCTGCATTAAAAAACATTACGTTTATTGCGATTAAAAAATTGCAATAATTCTTTTCATCCAAACACCTTCCTTCATAATTTTTCTATATTTAATTTTCCCTAAAGGAAGGTAATTATTACTTTTCTTTTTACATATTCTCTAATAGTAAAACCCCGTCTTCTAGTCTATAAACCTTATCACAAATTTCAAAAATATCTTCATCATGAGATATAATTATAAAGGTCTTGTCCTTAAGATATGAGTCTAAAAAGTTTATAACCTTTTTCTTATACTTTATATCAATAAAATTTAAAGGTTCATCTAAAATGTAAATATCAGCATTTTTAGATAATCCCCTTGCAAGCTGAACTATTTTCTTCTCGCCACCAGATAAACTTTGTCCTTTATTACTAACCCCTTCTTCTAAAATAACATTATTGTTATTGATTAATGCCAACAAATCTTCTTTAATCTCTTTTTTAATATCTGATTCTGAGTTCAAATTAATATTTTCAATTATTGTTGTATTAAAGATGTAGGCTTCAGAAGGAATTAGAATAATTTTTTCTCTTAAGCCAGATGGATCAATTAACTGATAGTTTATATCATTATAATAAATAGTGCCAGATATAGGATTAATTAATTTAATAATCAAATAACTCAAAGTCGATTTTCCTATTCCATTTCTTCCCTTTATACCAATTTTATCTCCCTTATTTATAATAAAGTTTAAGCCTTTGATTATTTGTTTATCATCATAATAAAAATCTACATCTTTTAATTTTAGAGATTTAAAGTCATCAAGTTTAAAAATTGATCCCTTATTTTCTTCATCAATATCAAATAAACTCTTAATTCTTTCTAATGAAAGTAATGATAATCTTAATTTTTAGGAAATTCCATAAAAATTCAATGGGGTCCCATAAACGTGAAAAATATAAGGAAAATGCCACTAAAGTTCCTGCTGTTATTACCCTTCTATAAACCAAATAACCTCCAATGCAGTAAATTAAAAGTGAAGCTAAATTCATGGTTCCTGTTACTATCACAAATTCATAAATAATATTAAGCTTAATCTCTTTATTATATAATCCAAAAATATTCTCTATTACTTTTTTATCTTTTTTCAATATAAAATATTGAATTATGTGCTCTTAATGTTAAAATTCCATTATAAGCTTCTTCTACTATACTATCTATCTCTTCATTCTTTTTCATAATTTCGCTATTAAGCTCATTTAATTTTGGAATAAAAATCTTTGTAAATAATATAAAAATAGGTATTAATAAAAGTAAAACCAATGTAAGAAATATATTCAACTTAATCATGATTAATATAACTGTTGAAACATAGAATAAGTTAATAATAAAAGTTGAGTAATCTGAAATAATTAAATTTTTTATTTTATCAATATCTTTATTGATTCTTTGTGTAAAATAACCTAAGTCCTTTTTTAATAATTCTCCATATTCTATGTTATTAATCTTCTTTATCATATCCTGTTTTAAACTGTTAATAACATTAATTTCAATAAAATTTTGAAAATAGTATTTTAAACTTAAAAATAAAATAAATAAAAGTGTAGCTACCAAAAATAAAGAGCGTTATTCATAAGTTGTTCTAAATTATTCCCTTTTACAGCTTCATCTATTAAGTTTTTGTAATCATAGGAATAAAAATTATAGTAATTTTATGTAATACCGAGAGGAAAAAATATGTAAATGCATAAATTTTAATCCTTTTAAGATATGTCCATAAAAAATAAAAAGAATCTATCATGTAATCCCCCTATTACTTTATATAACCCACTTCACCGTCGATAACCGTCATAAATATTTCCACATCCTTAATTTGTTCAGTATTTATATTGAAAATGTCCTCCTCTAGAACAACAAAATCCGCATATTTGCCCCTTTCCAAGGTTCCATAAATATTTTCCATATAATTTGCATATGCTGCATTTTTAGTGTAACATTCTACAGCTTGTTTTACTGTTACATTTTCCCCTTTGTTTAAGTTAATATCATTTACAGCACAATGTATTCCAAGAAGCGGTTCGAATCCATTAAAATCTTTCCCTTCTTTATTTTTCAATGTTGCTGCTCCAAAGGGCGTATCGCTATTGAATATTACCTTGATTCCCTTTTCCAAAAATGTTCTAAACCTATATGTATCCTTTATTCTTCTCTCTCCTACCCTCTTTAAAGTTAATTCCTTTTCTAAAGTAAAAATAGGCTGGAATGAAGCTATGAGGTTTAAATTTTTAAATCTTTCAATATCTTCATCCCTTATTATTTGAATATGTTCAACCCTATTTCTTACATTTTTATTTGGATATATCTTATAAAGCCTTTCATATATATCCAAAAACTTTTTAATTGCAAGATCTCCGATTGCATGAAGAGCTATAGGAAAAGTGTTTTTTAATGAGAATTCAATAATATCTTC
Source organism: Caloramator sp. Dgby_cultured_2 (assembly GCF_028872215.1). Lineage (NCBI taxonomy): Bacteria > Bacillati > Bacillota > Clostridia > Eubacteriales > Clostridiaceae > Caloramator > Caloramator sp. Dgby_cultured_2. The sequence goes on along the minus strand of NZ_CP118396.1, from coordinate 510,827 downwards.
AAGCTCATCATCCCTTAGCGTCTGAACTCCTTTATTATCTGGTTCATCTTCATAGCCTTCTATTAGTAAAGCTGTTTTAGAGCCAAAACTTCCATCTAAAAAATATTTACAGGGGCCTTTTTTATTTTCATCCCATCTTCAAGTTCTAAAAACTTTTCAAGTTCTTTGCTTTTGCCTAAGCCTCCACAGGCCATCCTAATTTTTAATTTTCCTTCCTCTTGAAGCCTTTTGTAAATTTTAAAAATCCTTGGATATTGCGTCATAATATCGTTAACCATTGTAATTCCACTTTTTAAAAGCTCCCTTTGAAGCACCATTAGTGCATTTTCAAAGTAGCTCTCATCTATCCTTTCCATAACAAGCCCTAATATTTCAAAAACCCATTCTTCATAAAAAGCCCCGTTAATCCCTCATCATCCTTTATAGCATTTTTAGAAATTCTAATATTTTCGTCCTCATTTAATCCTAATAATTTTAAAGCTTTAGAGTTTAAAACCATAGAATGTCCGTCCTGCCTTACAAGGCAAACAGGCTTATCATTTATAACTCTATCTATATCGTATCTGTTAGGCATTCTACCTCCAAATATTCCCTCATCCCATCCAGAACCTATTACCCATTCAGTGTCCTTTGATTTGCTAAAGCTTATTAATACATTTTTAAACTCTTCAAAGGTTTCTATTCCCTTTAAATTTAAGTCAACTATACTCCTTGCAGCTTCTATCACATGAATATGGCTTTCTGTAAATCCAGGTAAAACAAGCCTTCCCTGAAGATCGACAATTTCAGCGTCATAATATTTTTCTTTTAAACTATCATAATCCCCCAAATCCTCAATCCTGCCATCCCTTACAAACATCGAATCATACACACTGTTTTTATCATCCATCGTCCTTATAACCCCATTGATATACAAAGTTTTCCCCATACCTTTCCCCCTATCCTTTGTAAATTTTTCCTATTAATATATTAACATATTTTCTAGGTGTAAAACATAATGGATATAAAACAGCTAATTTATCTTTTATCATTTATTAAAATATCATAAGAATTAGTAAGGGATGGCATCTAATATTAACACCACCCCTTACTAAACTTAAGCCTATATAAATAAATCCATATTTTAGAAATGTCAAAAAGTCAAAATGTCAAGTGGCAGGCACTCTAATAATATCGCTAGAAATTCCTCTCTGGATATTTCATATCCTAAGACCTGTTTTATGGATATTGCAATATCTTTTAGTTCATCTTCAAATTCCTCTTGATTTATGTTTATTCCTATGCCTAATATGGCATATTTAACTTTTTCTGAGGAATAAAATATTTCCGTTAATATTCCGCATACCTTTTTCTCATTTAAGTAAACATCATTTGGGAATTTTAAAGTGGCATTAAGGTTATATTTTTCTAATGTTCTAATCACAGCCTTTGCTGCAGCAATGCTTAATAAAGACGTATCCTTTATCCAATCAGGATGGAGAACTATCGATAGGGCTATAGATTTCCCCTTATAGGTAGACCAGCTTCTTCCATGAGTTCCTCTGCCCTTTGTTTGTTCCTCAGCTAATATACAAAGTCCCCATTCTCCATTTTCGGCATATTCCCTTGCAATATCATTTGTTGAGGTAACAGATTCAAAAAAAGTATTTTTCTTCCTAAAACATCTGTGTTTAAATTCGAAAAAACTTTTCAAAGTCAAAATCAACCCTTCCAAAGACTTTATACTCATTTTTAATCATCAGAACTTCACCATCACTCTAGAAATTTGCCCATTCTTCTAAATTTTTCGTATCTACTATTGAGCAAAGTTTCTATATCTAGATTCCTTAATAATTCTAATTCATCTACAAGGCTTTGTTTTATTGATTTTGCAGTTTCATCAACATCCCTATGGGCACCACCTATAGGCTCTTTAATTATCCTATCTATTATTCCAAAATCTAAAAGGTCCTGTGCCGTCAATTTCATCAAAGAAGCTGCCTCTTTGGCCTTTGAAGCGTCCTTCCATAGAATACTTGCAAAACCCTCGGGAGATAAAATGGAATAAATAGCATGCTCCAACATCCAAACCCTATCTCCTACTGCAAGGGCAAGGGCGCCACCACTCCCTCCTTCACCTATTACAATAGAAATTATCGGTGTTTTCAAATTAGACATTTCAAATAAATTCCTTGCTATTGCCTCTCCTTGACCGCGCTCCTCTGATCCGATTCCACAAAAGGCACCAGGTGTATCAATAAAACAAATAACTGGTCTTTTAAACTTTTCCGCCTGCTTCATAAGCCTTAGAGCCTTTCTATAACCTTCAGGATGGGGCATACCAAAATTCCTTTTTATATTTTCCTCAGTATTTTTGCCCTTCTGCTGTCCAATTACCGTAACAGGTTTTCCTTCTAAAAGGGCAATACCTCCTAAGATTGCAGCATCGTCTTTATATAACCTATCACCATGAAGCTCTATAAAATTATCAAATATCCTTTTGATAAGGTCTAATGAAGTTGGCCTTTCTATCTTCCTTGCAAGTAAAACCTTATCCCAAGGGGTTATATTCTTAAAAGAATCCCTTTGAAGTTCCTTTAATTTGTTCTCTAAAATTTCAATTTCGCTGCTTAAATCTATATTTTGAAGTTTAGAAAACTCCTTTAATTCCTTTATCTTTTTCTGCAGCTCCTCAGAAGCCTTTTCGATTTCAAAAATATTCAAACTATCACCCCTATGGATTAAAAGGATTTGGTAGAGGGTTTCTTTAAGATTTTCCCTTTCAACTATTAGATCTACAAATCCGTGCTCTAACAAGAACTCTGCCCTTTGAAAGCCTTCCGGAAGCTTTTGTTTTATTGTCTGCTCTATAACCCTTGGTCCTGCAAAGCCGATTAATGCATTTGGTTCAGATATTATGATATCCCCAAGCATTGCAAAGCTTGCGGTAACTCCTCCTGTAGTTGGGTCAGTTAAAACGGAAACATATAAAAAGCCTAAATCAGAATGCCTTTTTAATGCTGCACTTGTCTTTGCCATTTGCATAAGGGAAAATATACCCTCCTGCATCCTGGCTCCTCCTGATGCTGTAAATATTATAACAGGCAGCCTTTTTTCCGTTGCCCTTTCAACTGCCCTTGTTATTTTTTCACCTACAACCGAGCCCATACTGCCCATTAAAAAACGGCTGTCCATTACTGCAATTACACAATCAGTTCCTTTAATTTTTCCTTCTCCTGTTACAACTGCTTCTTTAAGTCCTGTTTCATCTATTAATTTTTTTATTTTTCCTTCGTAATCCGGATAAGAAAGGGGATTTAGAGTTGAAAGATCCTTATCATATTCCAAAAATGTTCCTTCATCTATAATCAACTTTATCCTCTGCCATGCCGTCATTCTAAAATATTTATTGCAGTTGGGGCATTTCATAAGATTTTTTCTATATCTTCCTTTAAAACTATCTTTCCACAGTCATCGCATTTTGTAAAAAGGCCGTCGGGAATATTTACCTTAACCTCTTTTTCTTCCCTTTCCTCTTTTTTATCCACTTTTTGAGGAACCGTTACATATTGTCTTTTTTAAAAAGATTTATCATCTAATCACCACCCTATTTTAGGTGTAAAAATCTTGCTAAATATCCTGTATCATAAATTCCTTCTATGAATTCCCTTTGATTTAGAAGTTCATAATGAAGGTCAATATTAGTTTTAATCCCTTCTATAACAAATTCCTCAAGGGCCCTTTTCATCCTCTCTATAGCCTCGTTTCTATCCCTTCCATGGGCTATTAGTTTAGCAATCATGGAATCATAGGTTGGTGGAATGCTATAGCCTTGATAAATTGCGCTATCTATCCTTATTCCAAGTCCTCCCGGGAAATGCAAAAGTCTATCCTTCCTGGGGAAGGTCTAAAGCCATTTTGAACGTCCTCAGCATTTATTCTGCATTCAATTGCATGTCCCTTTAGCATAACATCATCCTGTTTTATATTTAACTTTTCTCCAGCTGCAATTTTAATCTGTTCCTTTATAAGGTCTATTCCGGTTATCATCTCGGTTATTGGATGTTCTACCTGAATTCTTGCATTCATTTCTATAAAATAAAAATTACCATGTCTATCTAATAAAAACTCAATCGTTCCTGCGTTTTTGTAGTTAACCGCCTTTGCAGCCTTTACTGCAACCTCCCCCATCCTTCTTCTTAATTTTTCATCTAACACAACCGATGGAGCTTCTTCTATAATCTTTTGGTTTCTTCTTTGCATTGAACAGTCCCTTTCACCGAGATGAACTATATTCCCATAAGAGTCGGCAAGTATTTGAAATTCTATGTGTTTAGGATTTTCGATGAATTTTTCAATATACATAGAATCATCACCAAAGGCATTTTTGCCTCATTCTTTGCCATATCAAATGCCTTTTTAAGCTCTTCTTCATCCCTTACAATTCTAATGCCTCTTCCACCGCCGCCTGCAGCAGCTTTAACCATAACAGGAAAGCCAATTTTCCTTGCAATTTCAATTGCCTCTTCTAAATTTTTAATTTTACCTTCAGAACCGGGGACTACAGGAACATTAGCCTTTATCATTATCTCCCTTGCCTTTGCCTTATCCCCCATCATGTCAATTGATTCAGGGGAAGGACCTATAAAGGTTATATTGCAGTCCTCACAAAGCTTTGCAAACTTGCTATTTTCAGATAAAAAGCCAAATCCAGGATGGATGGCTTCAGCCTTTGTAAGGGCTGTTGCACTTATTATATTTTCCATGTTTAAATAACTATCCTTTGCCCTTGCAGGTCCTATACAAACAGCCTCATCCGCCATTTGAACATGCAGAGCATCCTTATCTATCTCTGAATAAACAGCAACAGTCTTAATTCCCATTTCCCTGCAGGCTCTTATTATTCGAACAGCTATTTCTCCTCTGTTTGCTATTAAAATCTTTTTAAACATAGCATCACTCCTCAAGCCCAATTACAAAGGAAAGCTCCGCTTCACAGGCCTTTTTATCGCCAACATAAGCTATCGCCTTTCCAATTCCCATAGGTCCCCTTCTTTTTATTATCTCAACCTCAAGCCTTAATACATCGCCGGGAATAACCTTTCTTCTAAATTTTGCTTTATCTATACCGGCAAAGTAGGCAACCTTACCTTTAAATTCATCTAAAGAAAGGATTGCAACTGCACCAACCTGTGCCAGAGCTTCAATTATTAAAACTCCAGGCATAACCGGTTTTCCTGGGAAATGACCTTGAAAAAATGGCTCATTAATGCTAACACATTTTGTCCCCACAGCCCTTTCACCAGGAGTAACTTCCTCTATCCTATCTATAAGCAAAAAGGATATCTATGGGGGATAATATTCATAATATCTTCTATATGCATAATCATCACCTACACCCTGATTTTAAATAGTTCTTGTCCGTATTCCACTATCGTTTCATTCTCTATTAGTATCTCTACGATTTCGCCATCCACATCGCTTTGGATTTCATTCATTATCTTCATAGCCTCAATTATGCATAAGGTATCTCCCTTTTTACCTTTGTTCCCACTTCAACAAAGGGCTTTAAATTAGGACCTGGGGATCTGTAGAAGGTTCCTACTAATGGGGCTTTTATGACATGTAGGTTTTCTTCCTTTACTTTCACTTCTTTATCCTCAAGTTTTTCCTCTTGAGGTGTCATTTCTTTTTAACTTCCTTTACAACCTCTTTGACTTCATAGCCTTCCTTTTTCATTCTGATAGTAATATCATTGCTTATTATCTCAATAAAAGTAAGACTTGAATTATCCATTGCCTTTATTATTTCCTGAATAGCCTTAATGTCCAATTAAATCACCCCAAACTATATCTTTTTGAATATAAGGCAGGCATTGTGACCTCCAAACCCAAAGCTATTTGAAAGGGCATAGTTTACCTCTCCCCTTCTTCCTTCATTTGGAACATAATCAAGGTCGCACTCTGGATCCCTCTTTTCATATCCAATAGTTGGAGGAATAAAGCCCTCCTCTATAGCCTTAACACAAACGATTGCCTCGATAGACCCTGCAGCACCTAAAAGATGTCCCGTCATGGATTTTGTTGAGCTTATTGGGATATTCTTTGCATAATCACCAAAGACCTTCTTTATAGCAAGGGTTTCAAGTTTGTCATTTAAAGGTGTGCTTGTTCCATGGGCATTTATATATGATATTTTTTCTTTTTCTATATTGGCATCTAAAAGGGCCATCTCCATCGCCCTTGAGGCTCCTTCTGCTTCCTCATCCGGTGCCGTCATGTGATATGCATCGCAGGTAAATCCATATCCTACAACTTCGGCGTATATCTTTGCTCCTCTTTTTATAGCATGCCCATATTCTTCTAAAATTAAAATCCCTGCCCCTTCCCCCATAACAAATCCACTTCTTTCAAGGTCAAAGGGGATACTTGCCCTTTTAGGGTCGTTTGAATTAGTAAGGGCTGTAAGGTTTGTAAATCCCGCAAGGGCAAGGGGAGTTATAGGTGCCTCAGCACCTCCTGCTATTGCAACATCTAGATAGCCCATCTGAATATATCTAAAGGCTTCACCTATTGCATTAGTTCCAGAGGCACAGGCAGTAACAACCGATGAACAAATTCCCTTTGCACCAAATTTAATAGCAACGTTTCCCGCTGCAAGATTTACTATTGCCATAGGAATAAATAGCGGTCCTACCTTGTTAGGTCCCTTCTCCAAAAGATTCCTATGCTCCTTTTCGATGGTTAAAAGTCCACCAATTCCAGATCCTATCACAACTCCAAATTTATTTTTATCTATTTCTTCTACATCAAGTCCTGAGTCCTTAACAGCTTCGATGGATGATGCTACTGCAAATTGACAGAATCTATCCATCCTCTTTGCTTCTTTTTATCCATATAATTGTTAGGATCAAAATCCTTAACCTCTGCTGCAACCTTCACTTTAAAATTCTCTGTATCAAAGCTTCTTATATAGTCAATTCCAAGCCTTCCTTCCCTAACTCCTTTAAAGAAGGACTTAGCATCCTTCCCTATAGGCGTTATCGCTCCAAGTCCTGTAACAACAACTCTTCTTTTCATCTTACTCACTCCTTACATTACCATGCCACCATCAACGTTTATGACCTGACCTGTTATATATGAAGCCATATCTGAGGCTAAGAATGCTGCAAGATTCGCAACATCCTCAGGATTTCCAAGTCTTTTTAAAGGAATTAATTCCATCATCTTTTCCTTTATCTTTTCTGGAAGCTTTCCAGTCATATCGGTAACTATATACCCAGGTGCAATTGCATTAACAGTTATATTCCTTGATGCTATTTCCTTTGCAACAGACTTTGTAAGACCTATAAGGCCTGCCTTTGATGCAGCATAGTTTGCCTGTCCTGCATTCCCTATAATGCCTATTACCGATGATATGTTTATTATTCTTCCGCTTTTTGCTTTATTAAAAAGGCAATCCTGCCTTTATAACATTAAAGGCACCCTTAAGATTAACATCTAAAACCTCATCAAAATCCTCAAGGCTCATGCGCATTAGAAGGTTATCCCTTGTAATTCCTGCATTGTTAACTAAAATGTCTATCTTTCCGAATTTTTCAATAGCAGCCTTTACTATATTTTCTGCATCACCATAGTTTTTAACATCGCCTTGGACTAATAAAACCTCTGAACCATAGCCCATTAGCTTTTCCTCAAGTTCCTTTAAATTATCTTGAGAAGTCCTATAATTTATAACCAAATTTGCACCTTCTTTTGCAAACTTTTCTGCAATTGCCCTTCCTATCCCCTTTGCAGCTCCTGTAATTAATGCAACCTTTCCCTTTAACATTCAACCACTCCCAATTCCTTTAAAGTTTTTTCAAGGGATTCTATATCCTTAACGTTTAAAGTTTTTACCTTTCTATCAATCTTTTTGATGAATCCTGTTAAAACCTTTCCAGGTCCTAACTCTATAAATGTATCGACACCAAGCGTCTATTAAATATCTTATGCTATCCTCCCAAAGGACAGGACTTATCATCTGAAGTTTCAAGGATTCTCTTATATTTCCATCGAGGGGCTTTGCAGTTTCATTAGCAATTATAGGAATTGAAGGATTTTTAAACTCAAACCCTTTAATATTCTCATAAAAATGTTTGACGCTTCCGTCAAAAGTTTTGTATGAAAAGCTCCACTTACCGAAAGCCTTACAAATTTTCCTTTTTGTTTTCTACAAGCTCCTTTGCAACTTCCAGTGTCCTTATGTGCCCTGCAATTACCGTCTGCTTTGGACAATTTAGATTTGCTATGCTTAAAAATTCTTCCTGTTGTGCTCTTTCTACTATTTCCTTTACTTCATCTAAATCAAGTCCTATAACTGCAGCCATTCCATGATTTCCTTCTTTAAAGGAATTTTGCATGAGGCTACCTCTTAACGCAACTATTTTTACAGCATCCTCAAAGCTTAAAACATCTGCAGCAACAAGGGCTGAATATTCTCCAAGGCTAAAACCTGCAACATAATCAGCTTTTATGCCATACTTTTTAATGCTAATAGGGAAGCTATGCTTACTGTTAAAATACATACCTGAGCATTTTCAGTTTTATCAAGCTCCTCAGAAGGTCCATTAAAACAAAGATTTATTATGTCTTTTTTGAATGAAGATTAGCTGAATTAAAAATTTCCTTAACATCGTCGAACTTTTCATGAAGCTCCCTTCCCATGCCTACGCATTGGGAACCCTGTCCTGAAAATACAAACGCGATCTTACCCACACTAATCCTCCTTGATATAATTTTTAACCATATTTTTTATAGTATCCTCTGCACCCTTTACCAAATCCTCTATTATTTCACTACATGTTTCTTCCTTCTTGACAAGTCCTGCAATCTGTCCTGCCATCACTGAGCCATTTTCAATATCTCCTTCCTTAACCGCTCGCTTTAGACTTCCTTTTCCTATTTCCTCAAATTTTTCAATATCAACGCCTTCCTTTTCCATCTGAAGCATAACCCTCGCAAGTTTATTAAAAAGTATCCTTACAGGATGCCCTGTAAATCTTCCGGTTACAACAGTATCGATATCCTTTGCCTTTAAAACCATCTTTTTATAGTTTTCATGGACAAGTGCATTCCTTTGCCACTAAAAACCTTGTTCCTAGCTGAACACCTTCAGCACCAAGCATTAGGGCTGCTGCAAAACCTCTTCCATCTCCAATTCCTCCTGCTGCTATAACTGGAATATTGACTGCATCAACCACTTGAGGAACTAAGGCCATCGTTGTAAGCTCGCCAACATGTCCTCCAGATTCTCCTCCTTCTGCGATAATAGCATCAGCACCATATTTTTCAACCCTTCTTGCAAGGGCAACTGAAGGAACAACGGGAATGACAATAGTCCCATTCTTTTTCCAAAGCTCTATGTATTTTGACGGATTTCCTGCCCCTGTTGTTACCACCTTAACCTTTTCTTCCGCAACAATCTTGGCAACCTCATCAGCATATGGACTTAAAAGCATTATATTTACTCCAAAGGGCTTATCTGTAAGTTCCTTTGCCCTTCTTATTTCCTCCCTAACCCATTCTGCTGGGGCATTCCCTGCAGCAATTATTCCAAGGCCTCCTGCATTGGAAACTGCTGATGCTAAGGTAGCATCAGCAATCCAAGCCATTCCACCCTGAAAAATAGGGTATTTTGTCCCTATCATCTTTGTTATTCTTGTTTCAAACATTTCAATTCCCCCAATTAAATTCTTTCTTGTATGTAGTCAACAACATCCTTAACAGTATTAAAGTTTTGTCCTTCTTCAATTTCAATTCCAAATGCATCTTCAACATTCATAACAAGTTCAACAAGGTCCAATGAATCAAGTCCTAAGTCCTCAAAGCTTGTTTCTAAACTGATTTCTTCCTTTTCCATTCCCATGTTTTCTGAAATTATTTCCCTTAATCTTTCAAATACCATAATTACTTCTCCTTTCATTTGATTTTCAAATATTTTTATTTTCAAAATATATGGTATTAAATTAAACTTCTAAAAGGGCCGCACCCCAAGTTAATCCTCCGCCAAAGCCTACAAGGATTATTTTATCACCCTTTTGAACTAGACCTTTTTATATACTTCATCTAGGGCTATTGGAATGCTGGCTGCAGAAGTGTTGCCATAATGCTGTATGTTTATATAAAATTTTTCAAAGCTTACTTTAAATTTCTTTGCTGCAAATTCTATTATCCTTATATTAGCTTGATGTGGGATAATTAATTTTATGTCATCTAAACTTAAATTGCTGTCCTTTAACACCCTTTCTATGCTGTCGACTATAACCTCAGTTGCAAACTTAAAAACTTCCCTTCCATCCATAAATATATGTGATTTTGGTTGTTCCTTAGAAACTATTGGATTATTTACTGAAATTGCAGGTATTTTTAAAAGTTTTCCCTTTGAACCATCAGAGGCAATAAAGTGATTGATTATTCCTTTTTCTTGGCTTAGCCCTAAAAATGCTGCTCCTGCACCATCGCCAAACAAAACGCAGGTATTTCTATCCTTCCAATCCACAACCTTTGATAAAACCTCTGCCCCAACTATAAGGGCATTTTTAACGCTGCCACCCTTTATTATGGATGTTGCAATCGACAAGGCATACAAAAACCCACTGCAGGCTGCGTTTATATCAAAGCAGGCAGCCCGTAAGGCTTTTAGCTTTTCCTGTAGCATGCAAGATACCGAAGGCGTAAAATTATCTGGCGTTACCGTCGCTGCGATTATAAGCTCTATCTCCTCAGGATTTATCTTTGCACCTTTTATCGCCTCTATTGCTGCTTTATATGCTAAATCCGATGTATCCTCACCCTTTGATATATGCCTTGTTTTAATTCCAGTTCTTGTTGTAATCCATTCGTCATCAGTTTCAACTATTGAGCTTAAAAATGAATTATCAAAGATGCTTTCAGGAACATAACTTCCGGTTGATAATAATTTTACATTTCTCACATCTCATCACTCTTTTCTTAAAATTAGGTCATATTTTTTCTAAAAACTCCTTGAGTTTCTCAAGAGAACTAATGAGAATCTTTTCTTCCTCTTCCGATAGTCCATCGATAATACTTCTTATCATCTCATGATGGAACCTTTCATGAAGCTTGTAAACAAGCTCGCCTTTTTTGTTAATCTTACAAAAACAACCCTTCTATCCTCTTCTGATCTAAACCTTTCTGCGTATCCTTTTCTTACTAATTTATCAACCATTATTGTAAGGGTCCCCATTGTAACCTTTAAATCCTGTGCAACCTCCCCCATCGTCCTTTCAGTAGCTTTCCCTATTGCCTCAATGGCATGAACTTCAGTTATTGAAAGGTCTGAAAGCTCACCGCTTTTTAAGGCGTTTTGTTCAATCAGCAAGATATCATTAAAAATATCCACAAGAAGTTGATTTAATACACTGTAGGACTTATCCATCAAATCACCTCAAAGTCTAATATTTATTCTTTTGTTTACTTCAACGGATATAAAATATGCTGCTACTGTCTTTATTATATCAGGAATTATAAATGGAATCATCCCTATCTTTAGCGCCTTATCAAAGTCCATCCCTGTCACATACTTTAAATAGGGAACTCCGATGGCATATATAAAAAATACGCAAAGTATCACAATTAATAGATCTAAAATCCTGTTTTTAAAATTTACCCCTTTTCCTAAAATAAAGGCCGCTATTGGAAAAGAGATTAAATATCCCCCAGTAGGCCCAATTAATACTTCTAATCCTCCCCTTCCGCCTGCGAAAACAGGAAGTCCTACAGCACCAAGTAATATGTAAACTAAGCAAGCTACAGCCCCTTCCTTTGCTCCTAATAATAAACCTGCTAAAAATACTCCAAAGGTTTGTAAGGTTATAGGAACAGTTCCTATTGGAATTGAGATAAAGGATAAAACACTCAAAATTGCTGCAAACAGAGCAATCTTTGTAATTTTTTAATTGGCAAATTATCTTCCTCCTTTATTTTGATAATCAAATATTTTTATTTTCAAAATTTATTTTAGTATATTATATTCCACAAGTCAATATATTATACTAAATTAAAATAAAATAAAAAGGCTGATTGATCAGCCGATAGTGTCAAGATATTGTAGGTTAATTTTTTATAGACAACCCCCTAAAATGTTTAAAATCAAGACTTTCGTAAACTTTTAAACTTTAAATTATATTTTCATATTTAATTGATTTTAATATCTTATACATCGGTGTTACTTTTCCAATGTTTAATATTGTTATATTATTTATTCCTTCTCGTGAAGAATTATTTATTCTTTTAATTGTTTCTTTTATCTTCTTTTTATTTAATCTAAATGTTTCAACATCTTCCTTGTATATACTTATTTCCCTTAAATTACCTCCATTCCTGCTAAATACCCTTAGCTTTGCCATTATCTTTAATCCCTCTTTACTCCATCCTAATGGCCTACTGCTTAATCTCGCTGATAATACATGGCTTATATGCCCTTCTGCACTGCATCCTATTACATCCTCGTCCTCTTTATATATTACTATCCCTTCCCAGTTATTTAATATATATCTCCTTGCTTCTTTTGCTCTCTCCTTTTCTGTCTTAGTTTCTGCTATATTTATTAACTCCTTAAATATCTCCCTTAAAACCTTCTTATCCCCTTCATTTATCGCTCCCCATATCTTTTGCCTATATTCTTCTCGCTTTGCTGTCCCTCTTATTATGTATTTGTTCAAATGATATCTATCTAATACAAATTTCGCTTTCGGAATCCATTCCATTCCTTCCTTTATCCATCTTGCTCCATCTCCTGCTATGTATATCTTTTCTATGCTCTCTATTTCATAATTGTCATACACATAATTCGCTACATCTATCCATATTTCTTCAGCTTCTACACCAACGTATGCTTTGTAATATACATTCTTTAATTCGTTTCTCCCATTTTTGCTTTGCCTTCCTTCATGTATATATACAAGCCTTGGCATCTCCTTCTTCCCATCCTGCAATGCCACATGATCCTCATCTGCTTCTATGTATAGCACCCTTACTTTCCTCTTTTCTTTTACTTCCCTTTTACTTCTACTTCTCCTACCTGTCTTATTGCATTAAATACTGTCTGTCTACTTAGTTTCTCCGGACATGTTATTTTACTACTCTCCTCATAGGACATATTAATTGCGTTCTCCACCAGCTTTATCTTTACTTCTTTATCTACCTTCTCATGTTTGCTTATCCCTATAATTTCATCAAGTAAATATCTATATTCCCCATTCTTCTTAGATTTGTAATACGTTCTTGCATATTCTATTTCGCCTAGCATTGTTACAATCTTTTTCTTGTCTTTCCTTTCTACTACCCATCCCTTTTTCCTTTTTTCATCTTCTTTAATCGTTTTATCTAATTCTTCTAAAAAGTCCTTTATTATGTTTGCTCCTAATTCATCAGTCATTTTTTTAACTACATCAACAAGTTTTGTTAGATCCCATTCTTTTGATATAGTTTCTTCAACATTTTTTATTAATTTAGTAGTGAAATTTATTAAATGTTGTTGTATAATATTATTCAAAAGAGACACCCCTTATTGGTTTGTGTGTTTTTTCACTTTTATTTTATCACAGGGGTTGTCTCTTTTAAATTTTTGTCTTTTTCGTCCTACAATAATTTTACACTATGGATCAGCCTCACAGACTGTAGACAAACTCTCATCGGTGTTTGGACTTTGCAAGAGCCCCGTGAATGGATTTCAAAAGGCATCTCTCATGAGCTCTAGCAATTCTTGCTTTTCGACTTTTCAAAAGTCCGTAATTCTGCACACGGACGTGCAGAGCCGAGTGGCCGACACGGATGTCGACTCACGAGGGTAGGACTTTGAAAACAAAGAAAAGCTTAGAATTGCTTAGCGAAATGAGCGAATGCCGGGAAATCCTTCACGGGGCTTATCAAAAACAACTTTTTCAACAGTCTGAAAGGCTGATCGATCAGCCTCATTCCTTTAATCCTGTAGTTGCAATACCCTTTATAAAATTCTTTTGGAAAATTAAGAATATCAATATCGATGGAATTGATAAAATCATAACACCTGCTAATACCTGATCCCAGAATTGATAATATTGTCCATAGAAGGAGTTAAGCCCAACTGGGAGTGTATACATTTCTTCAGATTGAGCCAAAAGGCTTGGCCAAAGAAAGCTATTCCAATTCCCTGTAAACATTAAAATAAATTGTGTAGAAAGTGCTGGTCTTGCAAGAGGTAAAACTATTCTAAAGAATATTCCAAATCGACTAAGTCCATCTATCATAGCAGATTCCTCGATGGCTTTAGGTATTGTTGTAAAAAACTGCCTCATTAAAAATATTCCAAATAAGCTTGTTAAAAAGGGTATTGTAAGCCCTTTATAAGTATTAACCCACCCAAGTTTGGATAAAAGGATAAATGTTGGAACCATAACAACCTGCCCTGGAACCATCATCATACCAAGGATTGCTAAAAACAAAGCCTTCTTTCCCGGAAATTGATTCTTGCAAGGGCATAACCCGCCATTGAGTTAAATAGTATATTCCCAAGAGTAACTAAAAGAGCAACGTATATACTATTAAATACCCATCTTGCAAAGGGAAATTCCTTCCATAAAAAATATAATTTTTCGCTGAAAGCGTTTTGAAATCTATGTTAAAATTATTGATTTCGCTGGTAGGTTTAAAGGAGGTTATAAAACTCCATAAAAATGGGCCAAGACAGATCACTGCATACCCTACAAGAATTAAGTAGAACAATACCTTGGACAATTTAAAACCCTTTTGCATCAAATCACCCCTAAAACTCAGTTTCCTCGCCGAAGAACTTTCTTTGTATAAGAGTTAAAATAAAAATTATTGCAAATAATATAAATGCTATTGCACTTGCATATCCCATCTGAAAATCTCTAAAACCCGTTTTGTATAAATAAAGCACTACCGTCATAGTTGAATCAAGAGGTCCTCCTGTTCCATTGGATACAACAAAAGCTTGATCAAATACCTGGAACGTTCCTATAAGGGATACGACTAAATTAAAAAATATAGTAGGCTTTAAAAGAGGAACTGTAATATATAAAACTTCTTGTATTTTACTTGCACCATCTATCCTTGCCGCTTCATATAAAGACATAGGAATATCCTGAAGGCCTGCAAGGAAGATAACCATATAAAGACCAACTGAAGACCAAATTGCCATCATCATAATAGTTGGAAGTGCAAGCCTTGTGTCACCAAACCAATTATATGGTGGCAAATTGAAAAAACCCAAAATTTTATTCAATATTCCGTCTGTTTTAAATATGAATAAGAACATAACCGAAACCGCAACGGTAGAGGTAACAGTTGGAATATAATAGGCTACTCTAAAAAAGTTTTACCCTTTATGTTTGAATCCACTATGAGTGCTAAAACAAGGGCAATAAAAAGCTGTATTGGAACAACACCTAACGAATACAAACTAGTGTTTAAAAGGGCCCTTAGAAAGGTTGAATCTTGAAATGCATTTATATAATTCGATAAACCCACCCATGGCGCCTCAAACATGCTGACCATATCAAGATAAGAATACTCTTTAAAGCTGAGCATAAAAGCAACTAAAAGCGGTCCAATAAAAAACACAGCCGCCGATATGACGAATGTCAATACAAACAGCCATCCTTCTATTTTTTCCCTTCTTTTTAATCTTTTCATTGTCATAACTTTTGTTTTAGAAGGTGCTACATTTGTTTTAACCTCTAGGCTCATTTAAAGACCTCCTTTAAAAATGGGAAGCGGAAAACCGCTTCCCTGTATTATTTTACTTCCTTAATAGCCTGATCTAATGCAGTCTTTGCATCCTTAACCTTCTTATAGTATAACTTTTCACAAGCCTTATTTAGAGCATCAAGAATCTTTGAGCTCTTTATACCAAATTGATATACTTGTGAGTATTTTACCATGTCAACAAGTGGCTTTCTTTCTGGGTATTTAGCAGTATAAACACCACCCATTGAAATTCTTGACGGAATAGCAAGACCGCTTTCAGCAGTCATTGAGAGTGCCTGTCTTCCTGTTAAGAACTTAATAACTTCAGCAGCTTCTACCTTATTCTTTGTTCTTGCGCTCATCGCATAAGCAACTGTAAATACCAAATCTCCTTCCTTATCTCCCTTTGGTAATCTTGCAATTCCATAGTTAACATTTGGTGCTGCATCCTTCATGAATGGAATCATCCATCCACCTTCTATAACCATTGCTACCTTCTTTTGTGCAAGGGCATCTCCATTCCAGCTAACACCAAGTTCCTTTGGAGTTGCTGCATAGCCCTTCTTTAACAATGAAACATAGAAATCTAATCCCTTGGCAGCTTGTGGTGTATTAAATACTGGCTTGTCTCCATCATTTATCTTAGCACCTGATTGGAACATAAATGGAATAAATCTTGCAGCATCTATTGATAATGATAACCCCTTTACACCATTCTTTGTAAGCTTCTTTGCAGCTTCTTCAAGTTCCTTCCAAGTTGTTGGAGCCTTTGTAATCCCTGCTTCTTTAAACATATCCTTATTGTAGAACAATACTAATGTATTGTAATCCTTTGGTAGACCATAAATCTTTCCACCACTTGTAAAACCCTTTAATAGCGGCGGTTCAAAATCCTTTACGTCGTTCTTGTCAAGATAACTATCAAGTGGGGCTATTACCTTCTTTGCTATGTATGCAGGTGCTTGATAAACATCAAGATAGAATACATCTGGTTCTGTTCTTGATGCAATTTTTACTTGCATCACTTGGTTATAATCCCCTGTTATAACTAATTTTTGAATTTTAATGTTTGGATAAAGTCTTTCAAATTCTTTTATTTGGTTGTCGAGAAGCTCAGATTCTGCAGGAGATGAGGCCCATACTCCTAACCTGATAACCTTTTTGTTGCAGCATTAACCTTTGCAGGTTTAAATGTGCTTCCTGCAAAAAGTCCAACCGCCATTACAGCAGCTGTAAAAAGAGCGATTAACTTTTTCATGTGGATCCCCCTTTACATTTTTATTTATTTTTACCCATTAAGGGTAATAAACTTAAATATTCTTTGTAGACTCCCTAATTATTAATTCTGGTTGAATTATTACTCTTCCAATCCTTTGACCTGATATCATATTAATTAGGACATTTGCTGCCGATTCTCCTATTATAGCTGTGTCTTGTCTAATTGTTGTTAGCTTTGGATTGGTAAGCTGTGCAAGATATAAATCATCAAATCCAACAATAGAAATATCATCCGGAACAGAATATCCTAAATTGTTAAGTGCGTTCATTACCCCTATTGCCATAAGGTCACTTGCGCAAAAATTGCTGTTATGTCCTTATGATTTTTAATTAGCTCCTCAGCCGCCTTTTCTCCTCCTCTATCTGAGAAGTCTGCGTAGACTATAAGCTCTTTATCAATTGGAATATTATATCTATTCAATGCTAAAAAGTAACCATCAAGTCTTTCAAAACTTACAAAGGCATCCTTGTGCCCATTTATCATCGCAATCCTTTTATGACCTAATTTAATTAGATGCTCAACTGCCATAAAGGCACCTTTTACGTTGTCTACTCCTATACATCCAACATTTGGATTATTTATATATATATCATAGAGGACGCAAGGATACTGAAATTCATTTAATTCCTTATAATACTCATCGGTAAGCTTTAGCCCCATAATAAATGCACCATCTATTTGTTTCTCTTGATATAATTTAGATAAAGTTTGAGATTTTTGCATATCACTACTTGTTGATAAAAGAACAGTTTCAAAGCCCTGTCTGTCTGCAGCATTTTTAAAGGACATGAGCATTTGAAATACAAGTGGATTTAGCATACCAGTTTGGTCATAATCCTCAACAAGCATCCCAATTCTAAAGTTCTTATTTGAACTTAAACTTTTAGCAATAAGATTTGGTCTATACCCTAATTCTTCTGCAACTTTTAAAATATATTCTCTGGTTTCCGGGTTAATATCGCTATAATTGTTAAAAGCCCTTGAAACGGTGCTTACAGAAACACCAGCTTTTTTAGCAACATCTTTAATTGTAACAATTTTTTCCATTGGAATCCTCCCTTCTGCAAGCACCATTTAGGTTTAGATTCTTGAAACTTCAAGTAATTGATTTTGTTTTATGCTATACTTATTTCCATAAACCTTTACTTCATTATCCATATCTGAGAATATCTCTACTTTATCTTGTTTAACGGTGACTTTGATAATAGATCCTCTCCAATTTATCTTATACGATAATTCTTCCCAATTTTCTGGTATCCATGGATTGATGTTTGGTATTTCATCATGGTCTATGCTCAATCCACCAAACCCAAATACAGCGCTCTGCCATGAGCCTCCTGTTGATGCAGCATGAAGCCCTAATGCTGCATTTCCTTGATTATCTTCAAGGTCAGTATATATTGTTTTCATAAAGTATTTATATGAATTGTGGGTATCACCAACAACAAGCCCCATTATCGAATACATAGATGGACTTAATGAGGATTTATGCATTGTTCTTTTTTCGTAGTATTCATAGTTTATCTTCTTGCTTTCCAAGTCAAACTCATCACCAAGAAGAAGCATAAGCATAACAACATCGGGTTGTTTTATAAGTTGTGTATCGTGAAGTTTATACCCCTTAAGGTCTGGCCACTTTGGCATTCCATTTTCGTCATATTCTGTAATTGGAATATCCAAAAGGTTAAAATAGCCTTCAAACTGCTCAATAAGCTTTCCATCCTTCGCCATCGGGATGTATATAAGCTCTATCTTCTTTTCCCATTCTTCAAAATCAGCATTTGATAATCCCAATTTATTACATAGTTTGTTGAGTAAAACTGGATTTTCTATCTTTAACATTTCAACAAGCTGAAGCGCTTTTATCATATTCCATCTTGCAAGATAGTTTGTATAAACATTGTTATTAACATGCTCGTGGAATTCATCAGGTCCTATAACTTTGTTTATTTCATATCTATTTTTTCTTTGTTATATTCAAGTCTACTGTTCCAAAATTTAGCCGTATCTAAAATTATTTCTATACCATAATTATCAAGAAAATCTTTGTCCATTGTTGCTCTATAATATTCCCAAATAGCAAATGCAATATCTGCGTTTATATGAAACTCTTCATCTCCTGTCCATATTCTTACAGGATTTCCGTCATAGTCAAATCCCCACTTTGGCGTAACCTCAATTCCATCATCGGCAGATTCCCACGGAAATTGAGCTCCTTTGTAACCATTTAATTCAGCATTTTTTCTTGCACCATCCAAAGTATTATATCTATACATAAGTAGCGCCCTTGCAACCTTAGGATTAGTGTATATGAAGAAAGGCAGCATAAATATTTCAGTATCCCAAAATACATGTCCTTTATACCCTTCACCATGAAGGGCCTTTGCAGCGATGCTAACTTTATCATCACCATCGTAGGCTGAAGAGGATAATTGGAAAAGATTGAACCTTAATCCTCTTTGAGCTGCATCATCTCCCTTTATTTCTATATCGATTTTGTCCCAAAGGTTATTCCAATATTCTATATGCTTGTCCTTTTCAGATTCGTAGCCTTCCCTTATAAAATTAAAAGTTCATCCTTTGCTTTGCTTATTATACTTTCCTTTGTATCCCTTGATGTATAAGTTACACCGTATTTAACTACTATGTATTCTTTTCCTTCCTTTACAAAGGATTCATAAACTTCCCTTGCAACTTCTCCAAATCTTCCAAACTTTCTTCTTATAAATATATTTCCTGATGGATTTTCTGAAAATAAAGTAGTTGCTTCTATAACTCGTATTTTTTATCAATTGTAATACTCTTTAATGCTATCCCTGGTTTTAAATCTAATACATCCTCTACATCAAAATGTTTTGTCTTTAGAAAAGGATCTAAAGAACTATTTGTAACTGTCCCATCTATTATGTTTTCGATAAACATTTTAGATGAAAAATTAACAGGCGTTATTTTATACTTTGCTGCCCATCTGTGGACATTGTTTCGGCTGACGAATTTTTCAACTTCGACTTTTACAATTCGTCTACTTTGAAGCTTTAAAAGATATTTAGAATATAAAATTCCTTCCTTCATGTTAAGATTTCTTTCAAACTCTAAAACCTCGCTGTTATCTATATCTAACTGCTCATTATCAAAGTATATATTTAATACCAATGGGTTTTGACAGTTAACAATCTCAGTAACCTGTGCATCGTTCTTATCAAAAACTCCAGCAATAAAGTTTCCGCATTCTCCTTTTTTAGAAAAGTCCTGAACTCCTCTAAATCCCCTATAGCCATTTGCCAGAGTATAAATTGTTTCATATTTTCTGTTTTGGCTATTATCGTATTTTTCTAACTTAATCTCCCAAAGTGACTGCATCCCTTTACCTCCTAAAATTTTCGTAAACGTTTTTGTTAATTTTATTATAAAATAGTCAGAAATTAAATTCAATACTTAATTTTCTTTTTTATATCATAAAATGTTAGATTTTTATACAATTTTTTTATTTATTTCGTTCATTTTTTTATTTATTACCAAAATCGTTTTTGGTATAATTTAAACATGATTTTCAGGAAGGAGGACAAAAATGATTAAAGGATGCATATTTGATTTGGATGGTGTTGTAGTTGATACTGCTAAATACCACTATCTTGCTTGGAAAAGGCTTGCTAATGAATTAGGCTTTGAATTTACTGAAAAGGACAATGAAAGGCTTAAGGGAGTTAGCAGAATGAAATCCCTTGAGATTCTTCTTGAAATAGGAAATTTATCCTTTGATGAAGAAACTAAACTAAAGCTTGCCGAAAAGAAAAATAATTGGTATGTGGAATACATATCGAAAATGGATGAATCTGAAATTCTTCCAGGAGTTAAGGAGTTTTTATCTCAACTTAAGGAGAATGGATATAAAATTGCATTAGGTTCTGTAAGTAAAAACGCAATGATAATACTTGAAAATACTAATTTAAAACAATACTTTGATGCTATAATCGATGGAAATAAAGTAACAAAGGCAAAACCTGACCCTGAAGTATTTTTAAAGGGAGCAGAAGAGCTCAATTTAAAACCCGAAGAATGTATTGTTTTTGAGGATGCAATAGCAGGAATTGAAGCTGCAAGAAGAGCTAACATGAAGGTTGTTGGAGTAGGTTCAAAGGAAATTTTAAAGGATGCTGATATGGTTATAGAAGGGTTTAAAAATGTATCAGTAGATATAATTAAGGCACTCTAATCGAGTGCCTTCAGACTGTTGAAAAAGTTGTTTTTGTAAGCCCCGTGAAGGATTTCCCTGGCATTCGCTCATTTCGCTAAGCAATTCTAAGCTTTTCTTTGTTTTCAAAGTCCTACCCTCGTGAGCCGACATCCGTGTCGGCCACTCGGCTCTGCACGTCCGTGTGCAGAATTACGGACTTTTGAAAAGTCGAAAAGCAAGAATTGCTAAAGCTTATGAGAGATGCCTTTTGAAATCCATTCACGGGGCTCTTGCATAGACTAAACATCAATGAGGGTTTGTCAATAGTCTGAAGGCAAAAAGGAAGTTCAAGACCGCATTCTTCAAGAAGTTTTTTATCTGTCAGAATATCCTTTGTATTACCATCAAAAACTATTTTCCCATTCTTTAAAAGTATTGTTCTTTTACAGGTTTCTAATACTAAGTCTAAGTCATGGGTTGCTATTATTTTTGTATGTTCAAATGAATTTAAAATATTTATTAATCTTCTTCTTGCCCCTGGATCTAAAAAGGATGATGGCTCATCCATAAGTAAAATATCCGGTTCCATAGAAAGAACCGTTGCTATTGAAACCATCCTTTTTCTCCTCCGGATAACTTGTAGCTAAACTTATTCTTAAGATGTAGGGCACCTACCCTTTCTAAGGCTTTATCTACTCTTTTTCAATTTCAATTTCATCTATTCCATAATTTCTAGGGCCAAAGGCTACATCATCGTAAACTGTATTCATAAAGAGCTGATCATCTGGATTTTGAAAACAATATCCTATTCTTTGTCTTATATATTTTAAAGTCTTTTTAGTCAGCTTTGTCTCTCCAATTATTATATCGCCATTGGTAGGGATTAATAGGCCCGATAAAAGCATTAAAAGGGTGGATTTACCTGCACCATTGGCTCCTATAAGTCCCACTGACTCGCCATGGGTTATTCTAAAGCTTATATCTTTTATTACTTCATTTCCTTGAGGATATTTAAAACTTACATTTTTAAGTTCAATCATATGGTGACTCATGTTACCACTCCTAAAATTAGCTCAGAGAATTTAACAACATCAAAAACATTATAAGAACAAAATAAATAATCCAAAGTATTAAAAATATAATATCCTTATTAGCAAAGCTTATTTTTTACCTATATTAAACTCTCCGTTGAATCCCCTTAGGATCATTGCATTATAAATATTCTTTGCTCTATCGTAAACCCTTAGAAAAAATCTTCCTAATATATTTCCTGCAAACTTTAAAGATATGCCCCCTTCACTTGACCTTAGCTCATAGGCATTAACTGATGTAATTAATTCCTCCGTAAAAATCAAAATATATTTATATGTCATCATAAGCTGTAAAACAAATATTTTAGGAACTTTTAAAGCTAAAAGCCCCTTTGCTATGTTGTCCATTCCAGTCGTTGCAATCAAAAGAAGGGAAGATAAAACTGTTAAAATGGATTTTATCAATAAACTTAAAAAAATTAATAATCCGTGTAAATTCCTTTCTATTAAAAGATTTAAAAAGCCTATCCCTAATATAAAAGGTAATGATATCACTGTTCTTTTCAATAAAGGTGCAATAGGGATGTCAGATAGAGAAATAATAATAACAGGATATAAAAAGAAGGGAATTAGCCTATTAACTTCATAGCCTTCTAAAGACACAACGCATATTATATATATTAAAGTTACCAAAATCTTTACTATAGGGTTTATCCTGTGGATTAAGCTTTTCCCCTCTGAACATTCATCTAAAAATCTAATTTGTCTTAATGAATAATTTAATTTAGACATACTATCACCGATTATACATTATTAGTCTTTTTAAAACGCTTTATTGCGTAACCTATTAATAAAATTACTCCTAATGTTGCTGAGCTTCCTAAAATTCCCGATGTGCTTGTTCCAATTTTCCCATCGGAATTTTCTTTAGCATTTTTAAAATTATAATCTGGCATTATTGAAACTTTTTCTTGAAGTTTTCCAAAATACTGATGAAAAGCCCCTTTTGCTTCTAGTTCTTCACTGCCTGTTGTTTTTAATATAGACCATTCTAAACCATCTGGATAACTAGATGCATACCAGGATAAAATTCCACCTGTTAAAGCAGTTATTAAAATAAAGGAAACTAAAATCTTTTTATAATTTAACTTTTCATTATGTTCTTTTTCCTTATCCTCTAGAATTTCAGGTTGAACTTTATAAACATAGCTTACAACAAAGGCTGTTATTATTCCTTCTACTATTCCAATCGCAAGATGTATAGGCTGCATAAGCAAGAGGAAAGTTGTAAATGGAAGTTCTGTTTTTCCTGACAACACCGTTTGAAGAACTACACTAAAGGCTCCAAGCTGTAAACTTACAATAGCAGATAGTATTGATGCTGTAAATATGTTCTTTTTGGAATATCCCTTTGAAATTATCTTTTATAAATAAAAGGATAAGCTATAAATGCTGAATAAAATCCTAAATTAAATACATTGCAACCGTATGCTAAAAGGCCCCCATCAGCAAACAAAAGTGCTTGAATTAAAAGTATTGTTGCCATAGTTATAAATCCTGCATAGGGACCTAACAATATTGATAATAGCAATCCTCCACCTAAATGTCCAGAGGAGCCTGTCCCTGGAATTGTAAAATTAATCATCTGTGCAGCAAAAACAAATGCGCCCATAACTCCCATAAGAGGGATCTTTTTGTCATCATATTCGTATTTTATTCTTTTAATAGAGTAACCAATAGTAGCTGAAGTTGCTATTATCATACTACCTCCAACCAATGGTGAAATTAAAGCATCTGACATGTGCATAAAAACCCCTCCTTAAAACAATAAACCCACGAAGGTTAAACCCTTCGTGGGCTTTTCTAAATTTAATTTATCACACCATAAACTTAAAGTCAATACTTTTATAGAGTTTCTTCACCTGGATGCCAATCAATTGGACAAAGTCCTCCAGTTTGAAGTGCAGCAAGAACTCTCAATGTTTCATCAACGCTTCTACCAATGTTTAAATCATGGATAACAGAATATCTAACATTTCCTTCGGGATCTATTATAAACAATCCTCTTAAAGCAACCCCATCTTCTTCTACAAGCACACCAAAGTCTCTTGAAACTGTCTTTGTAAAGTCAGAAGCAAGTGGAAAATTGATCTTTCCAAGGTCACCCTTAATCCAAGCTTGATGTGAATATTCACTGTCAGTGCTTACTGCAAGAAGCTCTGCATTTAATTTTTAAATTCATCTACCCTCTTGCTGTAACCTGTAATTTCTGTTGGACAAACAAATGTAAAATCAAGTGGATAGAAGAACATAACAAGCCACTTTCCTTTATAATCATCAAGTTTAACCTTTATAAATTCCTGTCCGTCGCCACTAACCGCCTTCATTTCAAAATTTGGTGCTTTTTTACCTACTAGTCTTTCCATAGTGTTACCTCCTTAAAATTTATATTAATTAATAATTATTTTCTATTAATATTATATATCTTTTGTTTGTAGTTTACAAGTATATTTTTCCCTATTTTATAAAAATAATTTTAAAAAGCAGCTAATTTTAAGAAAGTTTATTTAACAACGAATATTTTTATAAAATTAGTTAAAAATAAGTAAAAGAAATATAATATTTGGAGGTGTAAATATGACAAACATTACACCAACAATTGGTTGGGGTTGGTGGCTTTTACTTCATATTATCGCTATTCCTCTACTTCTTTATATAGGAAGTTCAATGATAAGAAGAGAAAGAAATAGGGAGGTATAAATATGTATACTCCAAGAATGGGATGGACTTATTGGATTATACTCCATGTTATTGCTATTCCTTTGACAATTTACATTGGAACTTTATTTGGAAATAGAGAAAGAACAAGGGCAAAATAAAAAAACTCCACCAGGCAAATGGTGGAGTTTTTTATTAAATCAATAAAATTTCTATTTTTATCCTGTTGATAATTATATGCCTTTTGATGCAAAATAAGTTTAAAAGCAAAAGAAAGGAGAAGACCGATGAAAAGATTTCTTTCACTTATAATTGCATTATTTATGTTAACATCTTGTAAAAGTAAACCTTTAGATATAGCAAAAAATTCACCAAAGCCTCCAAGTTTAAATGAGCAAAATAAAGAGATTAAAGAGGAAACAAAAAGCATAACAGGAAATGAAAGCAATAAAGTTATCAATGAGACCTCACCTGAAGACGTAAAAGATTTAGAAACAGTAAAGAAAACTGATAATGAGATGATCGACAATAAAGAATACGATTTTGGACTTTCACCCAGCAGAAACCATATGCCCCCTGAAATACCAAAGGCAATGCAAGAAATGTTTAAAAAATATGATGCCTATTATCTAGGAGATACAACCAAAAAGAAATTTACCTTACCTTTGATGAAGGTTATGAAAATGGCTATACCTCTCAAATTTTAGATATCTTAAAAAGAAAAACGTAAAGGCTGCATTTTTGTAACAAGACCGTATATTAACCAAAACAAAGAACTTATTAAAAGAATGGTTGAAGAAGGGCACGTTGTCGGTAACCATAGTTCTACCCATCCATCTATGCCTTCTAAGGCTACAGATTTTAATAAATTTAAAAAGGAAATTGAAGATACTGAATTAGCCTTTAAAGAGGTTACTGGGCAGGAAATGCCAAAATTTTTTAGGCCACCTATGGGTAAATTTAGCGAAAGATCCCTCTATTATACTCAAAAATTAGGATATAAAACTGTATTTTGGAGCTTTGCCCACAAAGATTGGCTTGTTAATGAGCAGCCGCCTGTAGAAGTAACAATTGAAAGGGTTATGAATAGATATCACAATGGAGAAATAATGCTCCTTCATGCTGTATCTAAAAGCAATACCGAGGCTTTGGAAACCATAATAGATAAACTTCACGAATTAGGATATGAGTTTAAACCATTAACCGAATTAAAGTAGGCACTTTACTTTAAATAAAGTGCCTACTTTTTTTAATCCTTTATTTCAAACTCACAATTTACTACGGCTGTTATCTCTTTATTTATTGACATAGTATCGAATATTCCGTAATCGGATACTTCCGTAGAATAAGGTGCTGTAATTTGAAAAACACCCATTTTCGCTGATTTTAACTTGCCTATTTTAATCCCTGTATTTTTGGCAATTTGTTCTGCTCTTTGCATTGCATCCTTGGTTGCAAGCCCTAACATATCCACCTTTAAGTCAGCAATTTTTGTGTAATAATATTGTGGAGGATAAGATTCAAACTGAACTCCTAAATTTATAAGTTCTGTAGCCTCCCTAGATATTTTAGTAAGTTCATCTACATCATTAGAAGTTATCTCTATTGTTTGAGATAATCTGTAGCTTTCTATTTTTGTTGATTGCATTCCGTTAGGAAGTATCTCGTAATTTGTCATCGTAACAATAGAAGAAAAAATCATATCTTTTTGTTTATACCTTTTGATAAAAGATACTCTCTGACCTTCTCCTGACTATCTTGTGAACTACCCCCACTTATAGAAGTGGTGGCTTCGTGGTCAATACTCAAAGCGGAGTAAGTTATCCCACGCTCAAAGGGCTGTTCCTTCCCCATATATACCAATCACATGGCTAATTTTAGCAAATTCTTGCTTGCATTTATATCTCTATCATGAACTGCACCACATTTTGGACATTTCCATTCTCTCAATGCTAAATTCTTTACATCAGGATTTTTATATCCACATTCACTACATGTTTGACTTGATGCATAATTTTGTGGTGCTATTATTATTTCTCTGCCATACCATCTTGCTTTATATTCTAACATCCTTCTAAATTCTGCCCATGATACTTCTGTTATTGCTTTGGCTAATTTATGATTTTGTTGCATATTCTTTACCTGTAAATCTTCTAAAACTATCACTTGGTTTTCGTGTATAATTTTAGAAGATAATTTGTGAAGAAAATCTTTTCTTTGATTTGATATTTTTTCGTGTAGTTTTGCAAGTTTTTGTCTTGTCCTTTCATAGTTTTTACTTTGCTTTTGCTTTCTTGATAATGATTTTTGTGTAATTTTAATTCTTTTTTCTGTTTTTCTTAACCATTTTGGATTTTCTACCTTTGTTCCATCAGATAAAATAGCAAATTCTTTAATTCCTAAATCTATACCTACTTTTTTATCTATTTTAGGTAATTCTTTAATTTCTTCTTCTACAAGTATAGAAGCATAATATTTGCCTGTTGGCGTTTTTGATATAGTTACGAATTTAATTTTTCCTTCAAATTGTCTGTGTTGTTTTATTTTTATTTTTGTCTTTAACTTTGGAACTTTTAGATAACTACCTTCAAGTGTTACTGTTCCATTTTGATTATTTGTAGTATAAGACTGGTAACCTTTCTTTTTCTTGAACTTTGGAAATCCTGTTTTTTTATCTCTAAAGAATTTTTTATATGCTTTTTCTAAATTAAGTTGTGCGTTGGAAAGTGCAAGACTATCTACTTCTTTTAGAAAAGAATATTCTTTTTATATTGTGCAGGTGTATTGTTTAGCATTTCTCCTGTTTTTTTATAGTATTCTATTTTGTCATGTAGCATTTTGTTGTATATAAATCTTACACAACCAAATACTTTAGCAAAATATTCTTCTTGTTCTTTTGTTGGATATATCCTGTATTTATAAGCCTTTAGCAAAGTTACACCTCCTTCCCTTGCTTTTCTATATATTTTTCAATTACTTCAATTGAAACCCCACCTGTTGTAAGTAAACAGTAGCTTCTTGACCAAAAATATTTTTTCCATAATTGCTCTTTTATTTTAGGATACTCTTTCTTTATCAATCTTGATGAAGCACTTTTATATACATTTATAAACTTAGACAACTCTGTATCAGGAAGTTCTTCTACTTCTGTTTCTACAAGTAAGGAATTATCAAGCAACATTCATCACCCACTTACAGAAGTGGACGACTTCTGTTGCTGTTTAGTTAAAAATATATGTCATCATTTGAATTAAAAACAAAACTGCTGCTCCAATAGCATCTCCTAAAAATCCAAACAGCCACACTTTGACTATGTTATTTTTATAAAAACTCCCAAGTTCATATCCTTCCCTGCTTAGCCTATACATATAAAAACAAAATATAACAACTAAACTATCGATTATAAAATTTCCAATTAAAGTTAAAAGTATAATTGGTGGCAAAAACAAAACAAACCACAATGGAAAAATTATATTATAAATTTTCATATCCTTCATCTAAAATTCCCCTTAGTTTAATACTTAAGTTAATTATAGCACAAAAAGAAAAGGAGCCCAATTTAAAGCTCCTTTTTATAAATTAATACTTTCATTTATAGCCTCTACTTCGATTTCTTCAACTGGACTTCCAACAAAACGAACCAACAAATAACATACAAAGCTGCCCAATAATAATACTAAAACTACAGGAACATTAAAAGATACTGGTAAATATCCAAAAAGAACCGTAACGATAGCAATTGTAATTGCATAATATAACTGCGTTCTTACATGGTGAAGATGGTCACACATAGAACCCATGGAAGAAAGTATTGTTGTATCTGAAATAGGAGAACAATGATCTCCAAATATAGCCCCTGTTAAAACTGCTCCTATGCTCACTTGTCATATAGGTTGCATCAGGCGAAATGCTATTGGCTAACGGAATAACAAGGGGCATTAAAATTCCCATCGTTCCATAAGATGTCCCAGTTGCAAAGGAAATTATAGAACCTAATATAAAAATTAAACTTGGAAGTAAAAACTTTGGAATAGCTCCAGATAATATACTTGCTAAGTATTTTGCCGTTCCAAGTTCCTTTATTGTTCCTGAAAGGGACCATGCAAGCAGCAATATAACTCCAGTTATAATAAGTGATTTTACACCCTCTATCCAAGTATCTATTGCTTCACTTAATGTCATAATTCTTTGACTTACAGCCATTATAATCGCAATTATACTGGATAACAAGGCTGATTGGAAAAGAACAACACTAGCATCGGAAGCTCCGAATATTTCTCTTATTGAATCAAAGGATAATGGTGTATTTTTTATAAGCTTAATAAGCTCCTTATCGTCGCCAGACATTATCCCTGTATAGCCGCTATAATAAAATCCTAAAAAGGCAAATAATATCAATGAACCTATTGGAATTATTGCATTCCAAATGCTTAACTTAATCCCTTCCTTAGGTTCAAGGTTTGATGTTTCATTTGAAACCATCGGCTTTGCATCATCTGCAAGAACCTTTCCTAATATCCTTGCCCTTCTTTCTGCATCAAGCATGGGGCCAAATTCCCTTGCAAGAAGTGCTGTCAAAACAATGAATAGCAATATAAATATATTATAAAATCTATAAGGAATTGTTGAAACAAAAACCCCAAAGGCATTAACATCTTGTCCAATTTGAGAATAACCATTTTTAATAAGGCTTATTTCATAACCAACCCATGTTGAGATTATTGCAATTCCTGCAATAGGTGCTGCTGTTGCATCTATTATAAATGATAATTTCTCTCTTGATATTTTCATCTTATCTGCTACTGGCCTCATAATAGGTCCTACAATCAACGAATTAGCATAGTCATCGAAGAAAACTAATATTCCAAGAAGCCATGTTATTATTTGTGCACTCTTAGCTGTTTTAGCTCTTTTAGAGAGGGATTCTGCAATTGCCTTTGCTCCGCCCATCCTCGATACAACAGCAATTAAACCTCCAATCGTAAGGCATTGCAGGATAACCCCCGCATTCCATTTATCAGCAAGGGAATTTAAAATCTTATCGACTAGGCCTAAAAATGCATAGAAAAAGCTTAAAACAAATCCATGGGAAGGCAAACTTAAAAGATATGTTCCGGTAAGAACACCAATCAAAAGGGATAATACTACATTTTTGGTTCTAAATGCCAAGATAATGGCAACAAGGGGTGGTAAAAGTGTAAAAATTCCTAACATAAAAAAACTCCTCCTTTTTTAATATTTTTCTAGGAGGAGAGTCCATCACAGCAAGACATAAGATGTCCAAAAATATACATCCTGTCCTTGCATGATAGCTCTCCACAAACAATGCGTTTGTGACAGTGCTACATATGTTCTATGTAGCCCCAGCCATAGAGCCTTAAAGCTTCAGCTCTACGCTTCGGCGGTGACTCCTTTCCTATATCCTCATCGTGCTTACCTCAGATACATGCTCTTAGGCACCGCGCCTCTATCATGACCAACGCATATTGAGTTATATAGTAAATATTTTGTTATAAAATCGACAATTTGTCAAGGTTTGTAAATAAAGTTTTAAAAATATCAATTTTATGAATATTCAAATTTAAAATTCATCCTAACTTATCTCCTTTATCAACCGGACGTTCAGGCTGAATTAATACAACCCCTTGCTCTGCATATACTCCTAAAACCAAAACCTCAGATATAAAATCTGCAATTTGCTTTGGTGGAAAATTAACTACACCTAAAACCTGCTTGCCAATAAGTTCATCTTCTTTATAGCATTCAGTAATTTGTGCACTAGATTTTTTTATACCAATTTCCTTTCCAAAATCTATCCATAATTTATAGGCAGGTTTTTTAGCCTTTTTGAAATATTCAACTTTTATTATTTCACCAACTCTAATATCTAATTTCATAAAATCTTCGAGTGTGGCCATACAAATGCCCCTCCCAATAAATTAGAAATCTTACTTGTTTTAATTGCTTTTCAAATACTTTAAAAACAATTCCGCTGTTTTAAGATTTGTAGCAAGTGGGACATCATGAACATCACAAATTCTTAGAAGGGCTGTAACATCCGGTTCATGTGGCTGAGCTGTTAAAGGATCCCTTAAGAATATAACCATATCTATATCCCCTTGAGCAACTAGTGCTCCAATTTGTTGGTCACCACCGTAGGGCCCTGATAGAAACCTGTGAACATTAAGGCCAGTAGCCTCAGCAATCAACATCCCTGTCGTCCCCGTTGCAAATAATTCGTGTTTGTCAAAGATATCAATATATTTCTTTACAAAGCTTACCATATCATCCTTTTTCTTATCATGTGCAATTAAAGCAATCTTCATTAGAAAATTCACTCCTTTGTTAAATAAAATTAATCTCTTGTTTATTTAAATTATACATTTGTGACTTTTTACAACATAAAATTTAATTTAATTTTTGTTATTTTTATAAAAATAGCCTTAGCTGTTCACTAAGGCTATTATACCGCCAATCAAAATTAGCATAAATATAATAATTAACACAAATGTCTCCATATGGTCGTCTTGTAGTGCCTTATATGCATACTTTAAACATATAAATACAGTCAATCCTATAAAGAAAAAGTAATATCCCAAAAGCCCTACAGCTTTTATTGCAATTTTTGCCAAAAATTTAAACACAGTAAATTCAGGAATGATTTTAGGAAAAACTCATTCAAGCAAAACAACTCCTAATCCAATTAATGTTGTTTTTTCTAATTCTATGTCCGCTAAATAACGTGGCTACTAGAAAAGCAATTAAAGCTGGTATTAGCCATCCAAAGCCTGAAATTGCAAAAGGTAGTTTATATAATAAATTTTGAACATCTTGTAATTTGAAACCAATAGCTGCAAGCCCATCAATTATGCTTATTATCAAAGTAATATAAACTGCTACCGCATAAGCATTTTTATTCTTTATAAACTCATCGAAAATATTTAATATAATAAGAACTATAACCACCGGATAAACTGTAACAAGCAATGGGACCGCAATTTTAACTATTTTTTCCACTCCAAAATTAGAAATAATAGCACTAAAAATAGTAACTGCAATTACAACAGATTTATAGGTTAATCTGTTTTTAGTTAGCTTTGAAAAAATTCTCCTGCAGTTGCTGTAAGACCAACAGATGTAGTAAGACAAGCAAATCCAACAGCAAGCCCAAGAGCAATCTTCCCAAAGTTACCTAATATTATTTCAGTAATTGCGATTGTTAATTCTGTTTTAGATATTTCACCATTAAACAATCCTGATGCCGTTGCGCCTAAATACATAAGTCCCCCATAAACAATTAAAAGTCCAAAGGCAGCAATAGCACCAGATAAAACCGTAAGTTTTATTTGTTCCTTTTTATTAGTATATCCTTTACTTACAACGCTTGCAATAACGATACCTGAAAATACTGTTGATGCTAAAGCATCCATAGTTTGATAACCCTCTATAAAAGCCCTTGAAAATGGATTTGATATATCTGTAGTTATAGGAATTCCTATTGGGGAAAGTATTCCTTTTACTATAACAATTGATAGCATCAGTAACAAAATAGGTGTTAATATTTTCCCAATCTTATCAATAACGGAAGATGGATTTATTGCAAAATATAAATTTATCGCAAAAATATAGTGGTAGCTAAATATGGATTAACATTTGGAAAAATAGGTTTTATCCCCATCTCATATGTAGTTGCCCCTGTTCTAGGTATTGCTAATAATGGACCAATTGCTAACATTATTATTACGCCTAACCATTTACTAAAAGAATTTCCTACTTTCCCAGCAAATTTCTCAAAGTTTCCTTCGTTTTTGACATTACAATGATTCCAATCAGTGGTAAGCCGATGCCTGTAAGTGCAAAACCTAATAGTGCTAAATACCATTTACTGCCCGTAAGCAATCCTATAAATGGCGGAAAAATTAAATTACCTGCTCCAAAAACATTGCAAAAAGTGCAAGTCCAATTACTAAAACGTCGTTAAATTTTTTCATGAATAAACCTCCTACGTGATTATATTTGTTAAATAGATTTAACATTTAATATTATAATAAGTCAAATAAACATTTTCAAATAAAAAAGCCCCGACAAAAGGGGCCTTATTTACCTTATTTAGCTAAGTTACAATACGCCTCTTTAAATCTTTGAATAGCTGTATAAAATATCAAAAGAGCAAAAATCAATGCTAATATATCAACGTATTTTGTAAAAACAATCATTATAGTAAACATAATAAATCCTTCCGTTCTTTCCATGAGACCAGCCTGATAATAAAAAGTCTTCTCACCCTTTTTTTCTGACACAGCACCAACAGTTAAAAATATAGTCATAGATAAAATTATACTGCAGGCTAAAGCCAAAAAAAGTTAGGATTTTTGAATACTTTATCGATAAAGAAATTATCAATGAAATTTCCACCAAACGGTCAAACACTATATCCATTACAGTTCCAAAGGGTGATGAGGTTTTTGTTTTTCTTGCTAAAGTGCCATCTACTGCATCTAAAAATCCAGATAGCCATAAGAATAATACTGCTAACACTTTAGGTAATTCAAAATAAATTATAATTGAAGGAAGCAATCCTACTACAAAAGCTAATAAAGTAACCCCGTTAGCATTAAAATTTGAATTTATAAAAAAATTTGCTCCCTTTTCAAATAAAGGCTGGACTACTTTTCTTGCTTTTGTGTCTAACATTTTATGCCTCCTTAAAATATACTGCATTATTGAAATCTAAAGAAATATATACGTAATCTTCTTCATTAAAGTTTTTGTCCATTAATGTTGAACAACAAATAATTTGTCCATTTATTTCTATAAGATAATTTACTTTATCACCCAAATAAGTGCTTTTAATTATTTTCCCTTTAAGGCAAGATTTTTCTTTTTGACTAATAATTATTTGTTCAGGTCTTAACATAAAGGTCACCTTAGTTTTATCAGGCAAATTAACGTTAAAGGTGCCTAAATGTGTTATAAATTTCCCATTTTCAATACTGCCTTTAAAATAATTAGTCCTTCCAAAAATCTGCGACCTCCATTGATGAAGGTTTCTCATATATATTCTTTGGGGAGCCATATTGCTTTATTTCGCCTTCAATCAAAATTGCTACTCTGTCGGATAAAGAAAGTGCCTCTTCTTTATCATGGGTAACCATTATCGTTGTGATATTCAACTTTTTTTGTATCCCACTTACAAATTCTTGTAAATTCTTTCTTAGAACTATATCTAATTTTGAAAAGGGTTCATCCAATAAAAGAACCTTTGGCTCTACAGCCAAAGCCCTAGCTAAAGCAACCCTTTGTTTTTGACCTCCAGATAGCTCATGGGGATATTTATTTTCATATCCGCAAAGTTCCATCATATCTACAAAGGTTTTAACTTTATTTTGTATTTCTTCTCTGCTCTTTTTCTAATTTTCAAACCAAATGCTATATTATCATAAACTGTCATGTGGGGAAACAGTAATATATTTTGGTCAACTAAAACTGCATTTCTTTTTCTATAGGAATAAAGTCAACTTGTTGTCCATCAAAGTAAATACTTCCCTCATCAAAGGAAATAATTCCTGCAATACGTGTAAAAGTGTAGTTTTACCAGATCCGCTTGGACCAAGTAAAGCTACGAATTCTCCTTCATTGATAGTTAAATTTACACTATTTAAGACATTCTTTTCTCCAAAGGATTTTTTAATATTATAAAGCTGAACTTTTGCCATAATTACCTCACTTTACATTAAGTATTCGTTTTTTATTTCATATAATTTGCCCAAAATTATATCAGTTATTTTCAAAACAATTAAAACAGATAAAACAAATATTACGCTTAATGCAGAAGCTATGGTCCTATCTCCCGATTCTAAAAGGGAAACAACAACATAGAATATGTGAGTATTCTACCTCCACCAATTAGAAATGTTACAAAATATTGTGTAAAGGATATAATATAAATAATGCTCCCTGCCACAATAAGTCCAGGTTTAATTAAAGGAATAGTGATATCCCTAAAAACTTGAAATGAAGATGCTCCTAAAGTTCTTGCTTGAAGTTCAAAACTATTTCCATTAAATTCAAATACATTTGTCAATATCTTAACTCCATAAGGAATTCCTAAAACAATATGTATTAGAACTACACCCAAATATGTGTTTGCTAATCCTAAGCTGACAAAGATTAAGTGAATACCTAATGCTGCTGGAAGAATAGGAATGATTAAAGGAAGAAAAATTAATATCTTTATAAATTCTTTACCCTTAAAGCTGTAAAAAGCAAGAGCTCTTGCTGCAGGGACGCTGATTAAAAGAGTTAGGACAGTTACAATAAATGATAAAAGCATGCTATTTAACATTATTTTAAATATTTTATTAGAAGAATCAAAAATATAAAAATATGCTCTTAATGTAAAATCATGAGGCAAAATCTTCGGCCAAGGCCAAGATGCTGATATACTCCAAAAAGCATAATTAAAATTGGTAAGAATAAAAGTGAAATAATTAAACCTGTTAATAATCCTTTAATTTTCATGTTAACCCACTCTCTAAAGCTTATTATATTTTTTAACAAGTCTTTGCATAAATATATAAATTATTGCAATTATTAACGATAAAAAAGTAATAAACATGTTTATAGCCATAGCATAAGGTCTATCATATAAATTAATGCTTTTGTAATAGATATAAGCCATTATTGGCAATGCTTTAGGTGAAGATGGCCCTAATAGATAAGGTATTTCAAAAGCACCAAGCGAAAATGTAAAAAGCATTAAAAATCCCAAAAGGATAGTTGGCAAAGTTATTGGAAGCAAAATTTTTAAAAATATCTGTAAAGGCGATGCCCCTAAATTTGCTGCAATTTTTGAATATTTTACATCTGCTTTTTCAATGTGTCGTAAGTTATCAAAGTTATGAAGGGAGCCCCTTCCATGTATATGCAATTATTATCCCAACCCCTTTTGCATCAAACAAGACCTTATCAAAAGCCTCAATATTGCTTATAAATCCCAAATTATAAAAAAGCCTTGGAATCCACCCGCTTTGAGTAAATAAAATAAAAATCAAAAGAGCTACAACCGTATGCGGAACAATTATAGGTAATTTATATATATTATAAATTTTATTTTTATTATTTAAAATCAAATAAGCTAATAACACTCCAAAAACAACAGCAAAAAAGAAGAAATAAATGATATATATAAACTAAATTTCAATGAACTTATAAAGCTTGGATTTTTAATTATATCTTTAAAATATCTTAAAGTAAATGTGTAAAGACCTATTGCAGGGAAATATCCCAAACTCTGAAGAAGGCTTGATAAAATTCCAAATATAAAAATACCAATAATAAATATCAAAACTGGTAATAACAAAATATAAGGATATAAATTCTTTAATAAATTATTCATTTTTCAATACAACTTCCCTCCATAGCTCCTCTATAATTGGAACAAGTTCAGCCCTAATCTCTGGAATTCTACGTTTTAGAAGGATATCCTTATGAATTACGCCTTCCCTAATATTTATATCATCAAATAGCCTTCTTTCATTTTCATCCATCAATTTATAATCAACAACAGGTAAATCACCCCAAACCTTTGGATCATATTTTGAAGCTTGGGCCTTAGGAGATAAAAGATAGTTAATTACAACTAAGGCACCTGCCTTATTGGGAGCATTAAATGGAATTGCAAGAAAATGGGTATTACCAATCATTCCTTTATCAAAAACAAAGGATCTAGTCGTCTTTGGGAAAATTCCCTCCTCAATTTTAGTTACCGCATGAAATGGAGCATAATTCATAGTTAAATATACTTCCCCATCGGCAAACATATTATCAAGTTGTGCAATAGAAGCTGGATAGGTTTTTCCTTGTCTCCAAAGGTAGGGCTTTAATTCCCTAAGATATTCCAATGCAGGCTTTATTATCTCTTTAACCTTTTCTTTTTCTGGTTCAACATTTAACAAAGCATCGCCCCCACTATATCACAAATTATATTTCTAACAAAGGCACTCCCTGTAAAATCAGTAACATCTGGATATGTAATTTTACCTGGATATTTTTGCAAGTTCAAAAATTCTTTATGGTTTTTAGGTAAAAATCTATTTTTTAGTGTCTGCAATCAAAACCATTTGTGCTCTTCCATAGGGTGCCTCATACCCCTCAACAGGATATCCAAAATCATATGAAATATCTGTTGAAGTTTTATCTATATATGCATTAAAATTAGGTAATTTTTCAGTGAAGGGGCCAAACAAAAGTCCATTTTTTTGGCAGAATAGAAATTCTCTCCGTTAATCCAAACTATATCTATAGTTCCTTTACTATTTAGTTGTTTTTCATTTAATAGCTTAGGTAAATATTCATTAGGAAGCATGGGAACCCTCTCTAATGTAATATCATATTTTTCCTTTAATTCCTTTGCAACTACACCATCAAACCATCTATTAATATTTTCATCCCCACCCCATCCGTAAAAGGTTACAGTAGTTCCCTTTGCAATTTTTAAAATATCATCCCAACTTTTATCTAAAACGTTTTCTTCTATGTTTTTGTTGCACATCCTGTAAACAAAATAATGAATACCCATAAAATTGCTATTGTTTGTTTAAATTTCAAAATCATCTCCTCCTAAATCCAAATCCTTTTTTCTTGCTAAAAATTTAGGAATTCGGGATATAATAAATAAAATCGTTCCCGCAGCTAATAACTTTAAAAAGAGAGTATTATTAAATCCATTTTGTGCAATATCTCCAGCCATATATGCATAAATAAAGGCCCCTGGTGCCATCGTTATAAATGATATCCCAGTATAGGTTGAAAGCTTTATATTTGTTATTCCATAGGCATAGTTTTGTAAATTATATGGAAAAACTGGAACTAGCCTCGTTAAAATGAGAAAATCCCTACCATTTTTCTCAAACCCTATTTCAATTTTTCTGAATATAGGGTTATTGCCGAATTTTTAGTTATAAAATCCCTTGCAAAATATCTCGCAATCAAAAAGGCTACAGAAGCACCAAGTGTTGCACCTATTAGAGCTAATATAGCCCCTTTTATTGGTCCAAATAAAACGCCTCCACCAATTGTTATTACACTAGCAGGAAGCGAAAAAACTGCTGCCAAAATATATACTAAAATATATATTAAATATCCAAGGCCTCCAGAATCCTTTATCAGTTCTTTAAATTTATTTATATCCCTAATAGAATCAATTAATCCTATAGAATATGCAAAGTAAAAAATAAGCATTAATGCAAATAACAATATTAGTTTAGATATCCTCTTATCCACCATAATCCCCCTATCGTATTTCATAACTATAATTTTATCAAAATAATTTCCCTTTTCAATTTGGTGGTAAAAATTAACTATAGATATTCATAATAAGTCAACTATGTTTTATTATCATGATAAATACATTTTTCATGAACATAAAATTTCACCCTACATATAATAAAATAGAACTAATATGTTTGTATGGTGATATTTTGAAAAGGAACGACTCTTATCAAAATAACAAAGATATTGACAATATGCGTGCCCAAATTCCCGAGAGATGTCGTGTAGGTTTCCAAAGGTATACTGTTGTTGCTGGAGATACAATAGAAAAGATTGCTAAACGTTTTAATGTAACCGTAGACTTTTTAATTACTGAAAATCCTCATATACAAGATCCCAATAAGATTTTTCCTGGGGATGTTTTATGCGTTCCTGTTCAGCCTAAACCTGGTGAACCAAGAGTTCCAGAGAGTTGCCCATTAGGATTCAATCGCTATACTGTAAAGGCAGGGGACACTATAAGCAAAATCGCACAAAATATTGGGGTTCCAAATGATTTAATTGTTGTAAATAATCTTCACATACCGGATCCCAATGTTATATTCCCAGGTGACGTCCTTTGTGTTCCTGTTCCCCTTAAATTTCCAAGCTGTTCAATATTAAGGCCAGTAAATCCGGCGATGACAATTGCTTTTGGAAGTGCAATGGTTCAAAAATTCCTCCCAGCGAACATCAACTTACAATAGCTGGAATTAACTTGCCCCCACCATCAACCTTCGGTAATTTCGATGGATATGATGGCTTTGTAGGAATTCCTGGAGTTGGAGGATATGGTTTTTCTTTAAATCGTTGCCCTAGCCAATTTTTTAGTTTATGGATAGGAAGTATAACGCTTTTTCCATTATTATCAGTTGGAGATCAAGTATATGTAATTCCAAGTAACTCACAAACAGGTAGAACAGGACGTCCAATATTATCTGGATTATTAAAATAAGTTTAAAAAGCACTTTATTGAATATTAAAATATTCAATAAAGTGCTTCAAAATTTTTCTAAAGTTCCATCTATTATTATTGTTTGTAATGCATTGTTAATTCGATAATATTAATCAACTGCTTTAAGAATATTTTTGAAGTATATCCCTCTATATCCTATATATCCAGCTATTAGATACGCAACAGTTTTGGGCATCATCAAAAGGCCTATCATAGGATAAACATTGTAGAAAAGTATGACTGGCATATAACAAGCATACGATATAAATATCATAATACTTATCCATTTAAAGGTATTGTCCTTCAGTCTCCTAGCATCGTTATAAATTAAAAATGCAACTCCTAAACCTTGAACTACAAGAGGTGCATTTCTAATCAAAGACCAAGTATACGGCGGATTTAAGCTAGACCAATTGTTTTGTGGGAAAAGTAAAATAATTAATCTTAGAATGCCTGCTGCTATGAGAAAATACTGGAATACTCCAAATTCCCTTTTAAATCTATATTTCCAAATATATAAAAAAGCAATATAAAACAATGTTACAGTAATAGCTGTAGCTAAAGCACCATATCCTACTAGGGATGGATATTTTTCAAGCCCCCAAGCATGTATGCATAAGCTCTAAATCCAACGTGTCCTGTA
Source organism: Caloramator sp. Dgby_cultured_2 (assembly GCF_028872215.1). Lineage (NCBI taxonomy): Bacteria > Bacillati > Bacillota > Clostridia > Eubacteriales > Clostridiaceae > Caloramator > Caloramator sp. Dgby_cultured_2. The sequence goes on along the minus strand of NZ_CP118396.1, from coordinate 470,985 downwards.
TCTCCTAATGCAAGTAGGAAAAATGCTAAAAGCAAGTATTCGCCAACCTTCTTATTTTCTTTTGGTAAACTCTTTTCTTTTAATTTCATACTAATAACCATTAACCATATAAGAAATAGATAAGTTAAATTAAATATTATTTCCGTTAAACCTCTTAGCTTTTCTGGCATAAATTATCCCCCAATTAATTTCTTTTACTAATATAAATATTTTTGTAATTCTTAATAAATACAAAATTTTCATTTAAATCTAACAAATTGATTTTATGATATATCAATAAAAAGTAATACTATATGAATCGTTTCAAAGCAGCTTTTATAAGGAGTGTAAAATTACCATAAAAATTACTTGAATATAACTTACCAAAGTTATTTTTTAGTCAACACTGCATTGGCAATTAACTTGTCAAATTTTCTTATATCAACACCTTTGTTTAAATTTATTTTTATATGTCCAGCTCTTGTCCACAATTCAACTTCTGCACTAAAATCCAAAAATCTTCCTGCATTTTCTGTTGACCACATATTTATTGATGAATAGGGTAAAGAATATATCTCTACTTTCTTTCCAGTTAATCCCTGCGCGTCTCTTACTATTAATCTCTTGTTTGTAAAGATTGCACTATCTCGCAATGTTTTATATGCTGCAATTGCCTCTTCACCCTCTACAAGTAAATCCTTAACATCGTCAGGAATAGGGCATTCACTTATAAAGGTCCATATTATTATTGGTGAGGTTTCATTTTGCATATAACCTCCCTCCTTTTAATTTTTACATTTTTCTAATTTTATTGTAACATTTTATGTTAAAACTTCAACATTATTCATGTAAGATTTTACTAAATTAGATAATCCATAATTCATACGCTATAAAAAATATGCTCCTTATTATGTTTGACAGCCTAGTATTAACTGTCTACCATAATAGGAGCATATTTTTCTAAATTACCCTAAATTAAGATATATAATTAAACATCTTGGACACG